>NZ_JAZFNF010000005.1:0-554488 GCF_050586165.1 Rhodococcus sp. 24CO
TCTCGCACCGACTCCCCCACCACCGGGTACGGCATACCGATACGGAGCAGCCGAATTCCCGCACGATGCAGGGCAGCATCGTCGACACCCAGATCTGTCAGGGCCTGTCGTACGGAATCGAATGTGGTTCCGGTAGCGGCAATTCCGATCTTGGCACCTGACGGATCAACCTCGATCACATCGAGCTTGTTCGCGGCGCCGTAGGCCTGCACCAGATCCCAACGGGGTCCGTACAAATCGGCCTCCGCGATGACGCTGTCCGGCGGCGCCGCCATCTGGCGCTGCTTGTAGACGAACGGCTTGCCCTCGAACTGCACCTCGGGCACCACGATGTCGAAATCGGCGATGCTGCCGTCAACCGTCCACGCGCCGTCCGCCACATCGGCAACGATCTTCAGGGCCACAACACAACCGGACGCGCGTGAAAGCGCGACCGCGTGCATGCCCATTGTGATGATTTCTTCGGCGTTGCGGGGGAACAGAACCGGTACGCCCATTGCCGCGAGGGAGCGCTCACTCACTGCGGGTACGGTCGACGATTTGGATGCAGGATCGTCGCCCACCAGAAGGACGACGCCACCCCTGGGGTTGACGCCGTACATGTTCGCGTGGCGGATGGTGTCGGTAGCGCGGTCGACACCGGGACCCTTGCCGTACCAGATGCCGGTCACACCGTCGTGGGTCGCGGTTCCTGCGGGAAGGTCTGTCTGGCTACCCCACACCGCGGTGGCCGCGAGTTCCTCGTTGAAGCCGGGAATGAAGGTGATGTCGTGCTCGGCGAGCACCTTGGGCATCCCGTGAAGCATCTTGTCCACTCCACCGAGGGGACTCCCCTGGTACCCGGAGACAAAGGTGGCGATCCGTTTGCCTGCGCGGATGTCACGGACATGCTGTTCGACGAAGCCGCGAGCGATTGCCTGAACACCGGTCAGCAACACCGGGCCCGATCCCGACCGGTACCGATCGTCGAGGTCATAGGGCTTGGCCTGGGCTACGCCCGACACCAGTTCAGTCATCGTGACCACCGTTCCTGTCTTCAGCACATTTCGTTCTGTTCAGGTGATCGTTATCGAGGTATGAGAAAGCGTCAACAGAGGGGCCTTCAACTATTCATTATGATCATAAAGTGAGCTGGATCACCCGGGTTAGTTCATCGAATCGGTCAGCTGGAGACATGTTCGTGACGACTACGAAAATCAGGTGCGAAATTTCCCTTGACCTTGACGTTACGTCAACTTACATACTGGATAGAGCGCACCGATAGAGAAAGAAGTGAACAACAGTGACCGAATGGTCCATCCAAGAGCTTGCCAAAGCTGCGGGAACCACCAGCAGAACTCTGCGCCACTACGGCGACCTGGGATTACTGAAACCTCATCGAACAGGAGCGGGCGGGTACCGCTTCTACGACGACACAGCGCTGGTTCGTCTGCAGCGAATCCTGCTGCTACGAGAACTCGGCCTGGGACTGCCGGTCATAGCGGAGATTCTTGGCGGCGAACAAGACACGGCAAACGCATTGCACACTCACCTCGAACTGCTCGAACAAGAACGCGCCCGGATCGATCGCCAGATCGATTCGGTGACAACAACATTGAGAAAAACCGAGAAAGGACTACCACTCATGCCCGAAGAAGTATTCGACGGTTTCGACCACGCTCATTACAAAGACGAGGTGATCGAGCGGTGGGGTAACGATGCCTACACCAGCGGCGACAAGTGGTGGCGCTCGATGTCCGAGCAGGACAAGAAATCTCACCTGACCGCGCACAAAGACATCGCGGCGGCGTTCGGCAAAGCCGCAGCCGACGGGCTGGGACCCGAATCCGACGCCGTCCAGGACATTACCCACCGTCAATTCGCCTGGGTCAAAACCGGTTGGCAGGGAAAGACTCCCAGCGCCGACGCATTTATCGGACTGGGACAGATGTACGTCGACGATCCACGATTCCGCGCCAACTACGACGTCCACGGTCCGGGTACGGCAGAGCTGATCCGCGACGCGATGACCGTGTACGCGGAGACCAACCTACGGTGAATACCGTTGACGCACCGGCTCTGCGCCGAGCAAGGAGAGCCGGTGCGCCGCGGCAACCGCCTCGTCGCGCGAATGGACACCGAGCTTTCGGTACAACCGCCGAATGTGACTCTTCATCGTATTCCGGGTGACAAAGAGCTTCCGGGCGATATCGGCGATGGGAAGTCCGTCCGACAATCCGCGGAGCACTTCTGCTTCACGCCTGCTGAGGACGATGCGTTCGATCGTCGGGGGATACATCTCTACCGCGTCGGATTCGAGAAACGCGACAACAGAGCTGCTACCTGATTGTGCGCGCGTTTCGAGATCCTCGATCACTCGTCGCGGAATCGTCGAGAACGCGGACAGGGCACCGGTGTACTCGACCAATTCGCAAGCCCTGGACCAGGAATCGCCGGCATCCGGCCACTCGCCCAGACTGTGATATGCCGCGGCTTCGACCAGTTTCGCCTCGGCATGCACCCTCGGGTAGAAATCTGCGCTCCAGTCGATCTCCCGGCACATGTGCAGGGCTCGCTCAGGGTTCCCCGTCAGAAGGTAGGCACGTGCCGCCGAGACTTGAACTATCGGCATGTGGTTCCCGAGAACCGCAGCCTCGTCAATTGCCTTGGCATCTTCGCCTGCGGCCAGGAGCAGATCGATTCGCGCGGCGCTCAGCATTGCGGCACCGCTCGAGACATCACAGTTGACGGGTGGTTCGTTTGCGGCGCCGGCGCGTTGAAGCGTGACCAGCCCTGCGAAAGGATCGCGCCGAGCCAATGCCCACCGAGTCCGGGCATACGCTTCGAAGGCCCACACGTCCCCGGCTGGAGAAATACCGTCGAGAGTCTCGATCGCGGCCGCAGCCGCGGAAAGATCCAACGTATCCAACGCAATCAAAAGGCGGGCGATTGCGCCGCCGATATGGGACGGTGGTCCCAGCCACCCGGGAACGTCGGGAAGGACGCCTTCGTCGAGTATCCATTGCGACGCCTCCGAAAGCCTGCCCCGCAGAACCTCGTTGAGCGCCGCGTTGCCGGCCGAATGTCGCGCAACAAAACGTGGACCGTTGTGAAGTGCATCCTGGTACGCGGTTGCCAATTGTGTGGCTGCGTCGTCGACATTGCCGACAAGTTGAAATGCAACACCCCAGATCAGACGCAGAGCTGGTAGCTGACTTCTGAACTCATCGACCCGGGCAACATCCAGATAGTCCGCGATATCGACGAGATTGCGTGCGACTTCGGCTGATCGCCCGTACTCTCCCGACGCGCGCAGAACGATAACTTGAACCGTTCCGCTGTTCAGGTGAGCAAACACGTCGGTCATCTGGGCGACGTCCGCAAGTTCCGAGGACTCCGTGTTGTACGTGCTGACACCCGTGGAGGGTGTACGCAACCGCAACTCCAGCATGTCGCGTCCGACCTGCATGGAACGACTTGCCGACATGATCTCTTCCGGCATGGACCACATAGCTTTTCGGAGCAACCCGGAATGCGATACCAGGAGATCCGCCCAGTGCCGGCTGAGAATTGCGGCGACCACCGACCATTCCTGCGCGTCGATTGCGTAGTGGACCGCATCGGCAATATCAGCGTGGTCGAGGCAATACTGCGACAGTAGGAGCAACCGCTCCCTGGAAGTACCGCCGGTTTCGTCGTCGATCCTGATCAGCGCTTCACGAACGGCAGGAGGAAAATACCAATTCTCCCGATGCCGGTCGCGGAACAACAAGGCGGACGATTCGAGCCGATTCATCAGTGGGACAACGTCGGCCCCCGGGACCAACAACTGCGCTGTTGCTACGGTAACGGTCCGTGCCGCAGCGATTCGGAGCGTGAAATTCGACAACTCGGTACGCTCGGCCTTCGAGGGTACCTGGCGCTTTGTATAGCGGTAGAGGGCCAGATCGATGCGCTGCAGAATTATCTCGCGGCTACGGGAGCGCTCTGGAAGCCCGCTCACGACATCCACAGCCACCTTCATCAGCGTCGGCACACCCGCTAACCGCCCACAGATCGAGTGGACAACATCGGCAGACACGGCAATACCGGCTCCGGAAAACAGTGCCACTGCTTCATCAGGTGTGTACCGCAAATCGTCAACGGTGAGGTACTCGTCGATACGGACATCGTCGAGGACCTCCACCGATGCTCGATCTTGCAGTGTGACAATAATTTTCAAACCCGGGACGTCGCCGATCAAGGCAGTGAGCCGCTCACCGAGGCCGTCCCCCTCGATCAGATCCACCCGGTTGAACACCACCACGAACGGCACAGTCGACGCCGCAAGATACTCGCGCATCTCGCGTTCGGGGTGGTCGTGATTGTCCGCGACTCTCGGAACTGCCTCGCAAGAATCCTGAATTACGGTCAGTGCCTTGTCCCAGTAGTCGATGTGGTTTGTGCGCGCATCGGGTGCAGGCACCCACACCACCGGCCGATTCGGCAATGGCGCCGGGGCCGACAACCACAACCCGGCGAGCGCGGTTTTACCAAACCCACGGGGAGCGTCGAGGACAGTCAATCCCGAAGGCGATTGCATCAGCTTGACGAGTCGAGCACGGGGCGTCGACGACGTGGCACCGAGCAACCTGCGGCGCACGGAGACATGCCTTCTGGGCTTGCGGTCGATCGGGTCCGACTTCGATCCGGGCACTACGCGAGTCCTACTGCGGGCGCGCCCCGAAGCCGGGAGGCGACCCCCCGGCCCGAGCAGAAATTCCACACAAATCCGCGCACGGTATCGACCATAGGCGCTTGTTCACCGCCGGGTGAATGCGAACCGTCTCCACTTCATGCCCGTTTTGTCTCACATTGTGGCGCCGATCACTTATCTCTGATATTTTCCGGAAAGCACCCCTGACCTGGCCTATTTCACATAGCATCCCCGCGTGCCCATCAATGAACCCCGGATTGACATATCAACGGGATTTGTGGACGCGGCGGACCGTGACGACTACTGGCGAGCAGCGACTCGGCCCTTCTACGTCACCGAGCGCGCAGGCCGAGATGTCCCGCTTCACGGGACGATTTCAGGTACCTCCACCGGGACGTCACTGATCGGCGAGACCACCGTCAACAGTCAGAACTACGTGCGAAACCGTCGACTGATCACGGAAAGCGAACTGGACGATCACTACGTGGTCCAGGCGTGGACGGCCGGCGCCATGCACGGCGATGCCGACGGTGTCGACTTCCTCGTCCGGCCGAACGAGGTCTCGTTTGTCGATTTGGGAAAACCGCTTCGCGCGAGCGTCCGTACACACTCACAGCGCACAGCCCGCACGATCAGTCTGGTTGTGCCGCGTGCACTCGTCGAGGCCTCGTCACACGGCCGCTCCCTGCACGGCACTGTCCTGACAGGCATGCCCGCGGTAGTTTTCTCGCAGTGCTTGCAGTCGATCTCGGAGGCGCTCCCGCACCTCGACTTCGCTGCGGCGTCGCAGTACGACGACGTTGTCGAATCGCTGCTGAAAGCCAGTGTGGGGCACGTTGCACCCGAGCAATCACTTCGAGCACCTCCGGAAGATCTTCGAGCGCGTGCCCTGGTCTACATTCTCGATCACCTAGGCGAGAGTTGGCTCAGCCCTACGACGATCTGCGTTGCGCTAGCCGTCTCCCGGGCGCAGCTCTACCGCGCGTTCAACGACGACGGTGGGATTGCGCAGGTGATCCGTCGTAAGCGACTCGAGCATGCGTACCGCGACCTCACCACATCTGATTCCGCCGACGTGTCCGTCGAAGATATCTCGCGCCGTTGGGGATTCACGTCAAAGCCGCAGTTCGTGCGAGCCTTCGACGCTTACTACGGCACCACTCCGAGCAGAGTGCGGCTCGAAGGCCGGCGCACGATCGGAAATCCGTCGATCAACCGCCTTCACCGCCACCTGACGTCATTGTCTACTGGAACTGTTTGAGAGCCCTGATCTTGTTCATCACGTCGAGGGCAGCAACCCGAGCAGCCTGAGATCGTCCGTGGATACCAAGATCTTCAGCATTCCGTACGAATCGCCGGCGATCTACCCGCGGGCAAGCTCGCGGTATCACGACATCCCCACCTCGCATGGCACCGATTCCTCGATCAATTTTGCACTGTTTAGTTGTGCACAACTAAACAGTGCGCTACAGTCTTTCTTGTGACCAACCCGCTCGCCCTCGAACACCAACTCTGCTTCGCCCTCTACTCGGCGTCGCGAGCAACCACGGCCGCCTACCGAACCATGCTGGAGGACTTGGGAATCACCTACCCCCAGTACCTCGTCCTGCTGACACTGTGGGAAAGCGACGGCCGCGGCGTTCGGGATATCTGCGACGCACTTGATCTCGACACCGGCACTCTTTCGCCGCTCCTCAAGCGACTGGAAAGCCAAGGCCTCATCGAACGCCGACGCCTGACCAGCGACGAGCGCCGCGTCGAGATTCATCTGACCGAGAGCGGTGTGGCACTGCGCAGCAAGGCAGAAGACATACCCCGCACGCTCGCCGAGGCAACCGGACTTGATCTCGATGAACTGGTGAAACTCCGGGAAGTCTTGGTCCGCCTAGGCGAGAACCTTCAAACATCCAACGCTGTCGACGGAAAGAAGAAGCCATGAACATCGTGTACACCGCAGAAGCACTGGCCACCGGCGAAGGCCGCAACGGCCACGCCCGAACCTCCGACGGACGCCTCGATCTCGGCCTGGCCATCCCGAAGGAAATGGGCGGCAGCGGCGACGGCACCAATCCCGAGCAGCTTTTTGCTGCCGGATATGCGGCGTGCTTCCACTCTGCACTGCAGATGGTCGCCCGAGCAGAGAAGGCCAACGTCGCGGATTCTGCGGTGGGTGCACGCGTCGGCATCGGCCCGAATGGCGCCGGCGGCTTCGGACTTGCTGTGACGCTTGAAGTTTCACTCCCCCATTTGCCCCACGAACAGGCCGTCGAGCTGACGGAGAAGGCACACCAGGTGTGCCCGTACTCCAATGCAACTCGCGGCAACATCGAGGTCACCCTCGAAGTAAGTAAGGACGATTAATGAGCTCCACCCCCACAATCAGCCGCGAGATCCATCTCGCGTCCCGACCGAACGGTTGGCCGACACCCGAGAACTTCTCCACGGTCGAGGTCGAGCTTCCTGAACTCGAAGACGGCCAGATCCTGGTGCGCAACATCGCGATCTCGGTCGATCCGTACATGCGTGGACGCATGAACGACGTGAAGTCGTACCTGCCGCCCTTCCAGATCGGCGCAGCTCTCGATGGTGGCGCAGTCGGCGAGGTTATCGCCTCGAAGTCCGCCGATCGCGGGGTCGGAGACGTTGTCGTCCACGGCCTCGGGTGGCGCGAGTACGCGATTCTCGACGCGGCAGCGGTCACGCCTGCCGACACGTCCATTGCCCCGGCCACCGCCTACCTCGGTGCGCTCGGCATGACGGGACTGACCGCGTACGCGGGCCTGACAGCCGTTGCCGAGTTCAAAGAAGGTGACACCGTATTCGTCTCCGGCGCAGCAGGAGCCGTCGGATCACTGGTCGGACAGATCGCAAAGCTGCTGGGCGCCAAGCGTGTGATCGGCAGCGCTGGTTCTCCGGCGAAGGTCGCTCGTCTCCTCGAACTCGGCTTCGATGCCGCGTTCGACTACCACGACGGACCGGTCACCGAACTTCTCGCTGCGGCCGCACCCGACGGAATCGACGTCTACTTCGACAATGTCGGCGGTGAACATCTCGAGGCGGCTATCGACGCCATGAACTCTGGCGGCCGAATCGCGATGTGCGGGGCAATCGCTCAGTACAACACCACCGAAAAGCCCACTGCCCCGCACAACTTGGCGGCAGCGATCGGCAAGCAGCTCACCTTGCGCGGATTCCTGGTCGGCGGATACCGCCATCTCGGCCCCGAGTTCCGCACCCACATGGCGGGGTGGCTCTCCGACAACAAGATTGCGTGGGACGAGACCATAGTCGCAGGTCTCGACAATGCCCCGCAGGCGTTCATCGATCTGATGCGCGGCGCGAACACCGGCAAGATGGTTGTCACGCTGTAACAGCAGAGCTGCTGTAACAGTGCAACTATTGCGATGGCCGCGAATCCCACTGGGGTTCGCGGCCATCGGCGTCACAGTCCGAACGACACCCCGGTCAATTTCTCGGAGAGCGTCCACAGGCCCGCTGCGGTCTCGGTATCGTGCGATTTCTTGTTCGAGCCAACCACTTTCGGGTATCCACGCTGCTCGAACGGACCGTCCGGGCCGATATAGCTGCCGCCGAATGCATCGGGGACGGTTGCCGCATACAGTTCCGGCAATGCGCCCATCTCCGCAGACTGCGCGATGATCCGGTTGCCGATGCCCATGAGCTTGTCGAGGACGGACTCGGTGTGGCCCTGCAGGTTCGTCGACGCATATCCCGGATGCGACGCCAATGCCTTGAGCGAAGAACCCGACGCAGACAGTTTGCGTTGAAGTTCGTACGTGAACAGCAGATTGGCGAGTTTGGACTGCCCGTACGCCAGCCACCGGTTGTATTTGCGGTGCTCGAAGTTGAGATCATCGAGATCGACGGTTCCCAGTTGGTGCAGTGCGCTCGACATCGTCACGACACGATCCGTCAGCTTGTCCTTCAGCAAGCCGGTGAGTGCAAAGTGCCCGAGATGGTTTGTGCCGATCTGCATTTCGAATCCGTCGACCGTCCGGCGAAATGGTATCGCCATGACACCGGCGTTGTTCACCAGAACGTCGACAGTCTCGGTGGCGTCGGCAAATGCCCGCACCGACGCCAGATCCGCAAGATCGAGTTGCCGTACCACCGCGTTGGAACCGATCTCCGCCGCTATGGGTTCAGCCTTCGATGTGTCGCGGCACGCAAGTACGACGGTGGCGCCCGCTTTGCCCAATGCTCGTGCAACTACCTCCCCCAAGCCACTATTGGCCCCGGTCACGACAAACGTGCGGCCGGTCTGATCGACAATGTCTTCTGCGGTCCACTTGGTCATGAATTCCAGCGTACGTGTGTTACCAGCCGGTAGGGAGTGCTGATTTTCGTCAAGGTTTCCGTTTTGCCTTGGTCGGCTTGGCACCAGGAGCTGGTGCTGTGGACGCACCTGGCGGGATCTGCACATCAGCCTCGCGCTGCTCCGCCGCAATCCGGCCGTACACAAAATGCTGTTGCGCAAATGTCCAGCAGTTGTTGCTGACGAAATAGATCAGGATCGCGACCGGCACAAACGCACCGAAGGCAATCACGCCGACCGGAAACACCCACAACGCGAGTTTGTTCATGATCGCCGTTTGAGGGTTGACGGTCCCGGTGTCCACCTGCCTCGCGATAGATGCCCGCGACGTGAAGTGCGTCGCCACCGCGGCAAAGATCATCAGCGGAACGGCAACCAGGATTATGGACAGCCTGGTCACATCGCCAAACGCTTCCAATTGCGCGGCCGGACTCGAAATCATCGCCGACAGCGGCGCCCCGAACAGCTTCGCATCGAGAAACGACTGCACATCCGAGGCACTGAAAAAGTAGTTGGCAGTGTTCGCGTTGTCGGCGATGGACATGGGTTCGGTAGGGCTGAGGAACGGGACGTGGGTGGCCGCTCCTGTCCGATTGAACGACCGCAGAACGTGATAGAGGCCGATGAAGACCGGCGCCTGAATGAGCATCGGCAAACATCCGAGCAGCGGGCTGTAATTGTGTTCCTTCTGGAGTTTTGCCATCTCTGCGGCAAGCTTCTGATTGTCGCCGGCGTACTTCTTCTGCAATGCCTTGATCTGCGGTTGTAGTTTCTGCATGACCAATTGCGTGCGGACCTGTTTGACAAAAGGTTTGAAAAGAATCGCACGAAGCGTGAAGACGAGAAACACCACGGACAGTGCCCAGACGACACCGTTGTCTGGTGCTCCCGAAACCAGGGAGAAGACCTTGTGCCAGAGCCACAAGATCGCGGACACGGGGTAATAGATGAAATCGAGCATGATGAATGAACCTCACCAAGAGGCACGCTTGCGACAGAATGCGAGCGCGGGAATGGTCGTGGGCTGAGCTTCGCTGACCGACCTACGACGGGATTCTCACCCGCGCGGTGGCCAGACTACAGACCGATTCCAGGCGCTCGGGGTTGCGGACGACCAGGGGCGTCCGGGCTGCTCTGTCTGCGGAAAGAGCCACGCAGACAACGCTCGTCACGGGCCGGACCACTTGACGAGCACGCAAACAGCTGAAGAACTTCGCTGCGAGGCGACGTCGCCAACGCGGCAACAACAAACACCGCAATCGCAGTTCCCAGAACCGCGGCACTACTTGAAGAACCGAGCGGCGGAGCAGCGAGCATCGCGATGAACGGCAGCAGAAGCAGCAACAACGATCGCGCCGCCGTTCCCTGCCTGTTCATGGATTCGAAGATACACGGTGGTGCGCGGTCAACCGACAAGTTCTGCGGCCGAACCCGGAAGCATTTCCGTCAACAGCTGTGCGAACAGTTCGGCGTCGTCGATCAGCCAGTTGTGATTGCCGCGAACTTCTCGAACTTCCGGATCGACGAGGGCGGCACGAATCGCGTCGAAGCTTGCGCGTGGGATCACCTGATCGCCAACGCTCCACAGCATCGACACCGGCATCGCACGTTCTGCCATCGTTTCGAACAGTGCGATGAGATCGGCATTCCTGGCGAGGTTCGCCGTGCGCCACAACGAACCGGTGTTGCGCACGGCATGGGGAACTACCTCGTCCAAAAGCAACTGCATAGGTCCACGGGCCGGAAAGGTCGCAATGGCTTCGGCTATCGCCGAGCCGCACCAATTCAACAGGGGCCGCTCGCGGATCGGGTACTCGCGCCCGGACGAGTGCGACCACGCACCGCCGCCGACCGAGTTCACCAAGACCAGCCGGGAGACCAGGGTCGGGCGATCGTGTGCCACTGCTGCCGCCACTCCACCACCGAACGAATGCCCCACGACGGTTACCCGACCGTTCACTCCGATCGCATCGAGGAATCGACCAACCCACTTCGCGTAGCCGTCGAAAGTGCGATCACTCGGCTCGAGTTCTGCGCTGCCGGCGAGTCCGGGAAGGGTGGGCGCGATCACGCGGGCACCCCGACTGGCCAGCGATGCGAGCGACGAACGATACGCGCGTGGCGACAAGCCCCACCCATGTAGGAAAACAACCAACTCGCCATCCCCACCTGCCGCGAAGTCCACACTTCGCGAGTCGACCACGACTGTGTTCCATTCGATGGATGCGTCGGGCACGGCGGCGTTGACAAGCATGATCAGATCCAGTTCTGGTACGGAAAGTGCGTTCGACACTCGGTCGACCTCGACACTGCCGTGCATTCGACGTCTGAGCGACGGCCGAACTACCTGGATAGGTACCTGGATCTGTACCTGCATTTCGGGCACTACGGTGATGACCTGGCGTTTTGCAGTAGAAACCCTCACTGCCGATCTATGGATCGCGCAGCGCCTTGCGATTCCTCTTCGTGCGCGTGAGAAACAACCCAGGCCGCGATCTGCGTCCGGGAATTGAATCCCAGTTTGGTCAGCACGTGCTCCACGTGCCCCTGCGCCGTGCGTGGCGAGATGAACAGGTGCTCCGCGATTGACCGGTTTGTGAGCCCCTGAGCCACCAGTTCTGCGACCTGTTGCTCCCGACGAGTGAGTTGAGCTGCCTCGGCCGACGAATCAGTCGGGGCACTCGGTCCCTCGTCGAGCGCGTACGCGACGGCCTCGACTTCGGTCATCACAAAGCCTTTCTGAAAAGATTTATCGAAATCTTTGTCCCCCAGAGCCTTTCGAGTAATTTCCATGGTGCTTTCGTGGTAGCGCGACAACCCTGCAAATCCGATGAGCGGCCGCCCGATCTTCTGCCAGTACATCGAAGCGGCGCCGAGCAGGACCGCTGTGTGCTTCCAATCACGTTGCTCTGCAGCAGTCCACGCCAACGATTCAATACGCCACGCCGAGTTCATCGAAGAATTGTCAGTCCGTAAACTACGTGTCGAATAGTCACTCGCATGCGCGAAGTCACCCCGAAGCCACGCCACGAGTCCGAGAAACCCCAATGCCTGGGCCTGATACTTCACTTCGTTCAGGGGCACGGTGATCTCGAGACACTCGTCGAAACACTCCACCGCGCGATCCAGAAAACCGGCAAGAATGTACGCGAGCCCGAGGACGTCCAAACCGATCACCACGTCCTGCAGATTTCTCTCGAAGCGAGACATCGCAAGAGCAGATTCCAACTTCGCTGTAGCAGTGTCGAATTCACCCGCAGACGCACTGACGTACCCATCCGCCCAGGCTGCCAAAGCTCGCGAACGCACGTCTCCCATGACCTCGGCAAGGCGCCAACCCTCGTCGACCAATTCGCGTGCACGCACGTGATCGCCCTGAATCGCATGCGCCCCTGAGCCTCCGCACAACACGTCCGCGCGATACATGTCCGTCTCGGCGGCTGTGGCGTCAAGGGTCCGATCAGCCCAGTACCGCAACGGGTCGATCAGGCCATCGGACACCCAGAGTTGGTGCAAAGCGGCAACTATTCGAGTCGCAGACCTCACCTGGCCAGGTGTCGAAATCGCAAACTCCAGCGCGTCGTCGATATTGCGCCGTTCACGCCTCAACCATGCGATCCATTCGGCCTGCCTGCTGCTGATCCGGTCGGAATCCGCTCGGACAGCAAGATCTTCGAACCAATCGCAATGGCGGCGATGCACGTCGTACTGTTCGCCGGTGGCCTCCAACTTTTCACTCCCGTACTCCCGGAGAAGATCGAGAAGATGGTAGCGAACGACACCGTCGGATTCCTCACGAATGAGGATGGACTTCTCGACCAATCCGGTGACGATATCGATCACTTCGGTCGAACTCATGTCCTGCCCGCACACACCTTCGACAGCATCGAGGTCGAACCCACCCGAGAACACGCTCAGCCTTCCCCACAACCGTTGTTCCAGCGGTGAGCACAGGTCATAGCTCCAATCGATCGACAGGCGAAGGGTCTGCTGACGGCTGGGTACGCCCCGTCCACCTGAGGTGAGGAGACGATAACGATCCGAGAGCCGATTCATGATCTGCTGTACAGACATACCCCGCAGACGGGCAGCCGCCAACTCGATCGGCAACGGTAAGCCGTCCAGATCCTGGCAAATCCGAGCAACGGCATCCTTGTTCTCGTCGGTCAGCACAAAGCCCGGAACGACGGACGCCGCACGCTCAGTGAACAGCGACACGGATTCGTACTGGGCAAGTCCCTCGAATTCGCGTGACTGTTGCGGTGGCGTCGTGAGCGAGGAGACGCGCATCGTCACCTCACCGCCCATACCCAGCGATTCTCGACTCGTCGCCAGAATTTTCACCCCGGCGCACCGACGCAGAATCGCACCGGCAAACCGCGCAACCGAATCCACCAGGTGTTCACAGTTGTCGAGCACCAACAGCAGACTCCGATCGGCGCAATGGTCGATGATTGCGTGCAGTGGGTCCGACGAGGAACCCGGGCGAATCCCCAGAGTCACGGCGACATAGTCCTCGAGCAGATCCGGATCCGACTGATCACCCAGCTCCACCAACCAGACCCCGTCGCGGAACGCTCGTTGCAGCGCGCCCGCAAGCCTGATGGCAAGCCGTGTCTTTCCCACGCCGCCGACGCCAGTCAAGGTCAGCAGACGAGCATCCTCGGACAATCGTCTGGCCTCGGACAACTCACGTCGGCGACCGACAAAACTGGTCAGCTCGTGCGGCAGATTCCCGATCACGCGTGGATCGGTCGCTCCCCGCACCGCGGGCACCATCGACCGTCTCACTTCCTTACTCGAACTGCCTTAACGCTACGCCGTTAATTCACGAGTGCACCATTCCACCGTCCCGTAGGTTTCGACGCCCTGGATCGGGACGGTTCGGACGCGATGGTCCTAAGTTTGGGCTGACATGACAGATCTGTGCAGTGCGATGCCCGACGAACTCCCGCTACGCGGGATGCACAGCCTTCCAGTGCTGAGCAATGTCGATCCGACGCGTGATCCACACCTTCTCATGTGACTGAACATGGTCGAGGAATCGCTCGAGGGCCGCAGCGCGAGCGGGGCGGCCGACTATGCGGCAGTGCAATCCGACCGACAGCATTTTCGGCGCCCCGGCGGAGCCCTCGGCGTACAGAACGTCGAAGGCGTCCCGCAGGTGCGCGAAAAACTGATCTCCACTGGGAAATCCAGCGGGAGAAGCGAATCGCATGTCATTGGTGTCGAGGGTGTACGGAACGACCAGATGCTTCACCGACTCCTCTCCGCGGGGCACGTCAACCCAGTACGGCAGGTCGTCGGCGTACGAATCGGAGTCGTAGACAAATCCACCGTGTTCGACGACCAACTCACGGGTGTTCGGTGAATCGCGTCCGGTGTACCACCCGAGCGGTGCGGAGCCCGTCAAGTCCCGCAGGATCTCGACGGCTTCGGCCATATCCGCGCGCTCGCGCTCGATGCCGGCCGACTGATACGACAACCACCGTAGTCCGTGACATGCAATCTCGTGCCCCAGTTCACCAAAAGCGCTGACCGCCTCGGGGTTACGCTGTAAGGCCCGCGCGACCGCAAAGATCGTCAGCGGAAGCTTGCGCCGCTCGAAGATCCCGAGAACTCGCCACAACCCGGCACGGGATCCGTACTCGTACAGCGATTCCATACTCATGTGACGGCTCGGAAACGCCTCCGCCGGAGTCATTTCCGACAGAAACGTCTCCGAAACGTCATCACCGTCGAGGACATTGCGCTCGCCACCCTCTTCGTAGTTGAGCACGAACTGAACCGCAATCCGCGCGTCGCCAGGCCAATGCGGGTGGGGAGGATTCTTGCCGTACCCCACCATGTCACGCGGATAGTTGTTCATGGCAACAACTTTACCGTCATTGCGTGTCGAGCACAGCTCGAGCCGCCGGTGTCAGAGTTCCGAAAACCCGCAGTCGGGCGAGACCACCGTCCGGGAAAACATCCAACCGCACATCGGTAACCGGAGCATCGCTCTCGATCAAGAAGCGATGACGCGTATCCGGTCGGAACGTGGTGCGCGGCAACAATTCGATCCATTCGCCGCGGGGCGTGCGGCCGGTCAACGCGCCGGCACCGGGAGCGTTACCGAGGAAGTACGACGTGTCGATCTCGACAAAACTCAACGAACCTTCGCCGGCGAGTTGTACCTGCACCCAATCGTTTCCGTCGTCGCGGCGGCGCGCTGTCTCCCAACCGTCACCCATCGACGCTGCCCGACCGGGAAACAGAATGTTCTGCGGTGAGCTGTAGAACATGTTGGAACAATCGGTGACTCGTCCACCGTTCTCCAGCGCCGCAAGGTCGAGCGGCCCGGCATCGAGGAAACGTGGATCCGGTCGTGCTTCACCGTGCACACGGAAGCGGGCCACGCCGCCGTCCGGGTAGATGGTGAGCTTGACGTGGGTCCAGCGCTGATCCGAGCTCACGTCGAAAGGATTCTCCGAGTCACCAGAGACTGCGGAGCGCTCGACTATCGTCTGCCAGTCGGCCGATTGTGCCAACTCTGCCGGATCCGGATACCCGTCGACACTGATTGCTTCCACCGAAATCTCGGGCGGGTAATTGCCCTTGAACCAGGCAGTATCAACCACAACGCCGTGGACGACGCCAGGAACACCGAGTCGAACAATCGCTTCGTCGTGGCCGGCAACTCTGCGTCGACGGGTTTCCCAACCGTCGTAGACCTGCCCTTTGTGGCCGAATGTCGCGGGCTGGTATCCCGCCTTACCCGGTCGGATCAACGCTTCACGCTCGGCAAATGCTTCGTCATTCGCCCAGATCACAGCGCCGCCAAGCGTTCGCAACGCCAAGTCCGGGTAAGCGGTGAAATCAGTGGTAGTCATAGATTCAGTTCACTCCTGTGTTGACAGTGGTACGTCCCACCAAGCTCCGTAGCGAGGCTGTGTCGGCAGAGGGGGCAAGAGCAAGAACGCCGGCCTCGGCAAAGGCGCCCGCGTCCAACCCACGCAGGACAACTGCGGCCAATGCCTGCGCTGTTGCCGGCTCGTCCATCACACTCCCACCCTGACGATCGAGGTAGGCCTGAATTCGCGGCGCTGCGGCGGTCAAGGCGCCGCGGTAGAAGTTTGTCGTCGCGAGCCATCGCGTCACCAGATGCCCAGGATGCATGTCCCAGCCCTGGTAGTAGCCACGCTCGAGTGATCGCATGACAAGTCGATGGTGCCGTGTGATGGCGTCGTGAATCATCTCTGGCGTTCCCACCGGGGCAATCTGCGTGGAACCGTCGCACACCCACACCCCGGTCTGAGCGGCCGCGGCGAGCATCACCGCCTTGGCATGATCTGCAACGGGGTGCTCGAGCGATTGAAAACGTGAGGCGATTCCGCACGCGGCACTGTAATCGTAAGTACCGTAGTGCAACCCGGTCAGTCGCCCCTCGCTGCGATGGATGGCCGGCGCAACCGCAACGGTTCCGTCCGCAGCAATCACGGCCTGCGGGCTTTCGATCTGCAGCTCGAATCGAAGGGATCCCGTCGCCAACCCGTGGGCCTTCTCCAACTCCTCGCACAACAGCACGGTCGCGGTAACCTGCTCTACCGCACGAAGTTTAGGGACGGTGAATACGAACCCCGCAGGCACTCCACCGGCTGCGTCCAGAACCAATTCGAGAGTGCGAATGGATCGCCGACGCTCACTCGCCGGCATCCCCTTGAACCTGATGCCACACCAACTCGGACCGTGGGGATCCTCACCGATCGCTGCCAGGGTCCGACCCGCGTTTCGCGCGGCGACATCCTCTTCCTGATCCTCACGTCGCCCGTATCCGTCTTCGAAATCGATGCGCAAGTCCTGGACGGGGTTGCGACCCAACAGAACACGGACATCGTCGAGCGCATTCTCGGTGTCGAGATCGGCAAAGACATCAACATACGCATCAAGTAGTTCGATTGCCTGCTCACCCCACGACCGCGGAGTGTCGACACCTGCGTCGGCAGCACTGACGTACACGGTGTGCACCGGTTGAATCTCGCCGCGGTTGCCGGGGTATTGGCTTGCGAGTCTCGAATCGACGGGGTCGAGCAGCTGTGCCAATCTGTCGTGAACAGCTGCGGGAAGATGAGGCTCGTTCATCGCCCAATAGTCGCAGACCTTCGGTTAGCTCGCAGTTTCGTTCAGGTTACGTCGGCACTCGTACGCGTAACACGAACGCCCGAATACACAGGTCAGCACTGTGCGGTGTTCGACGTCACAAGCTCGAATCTCGATTATTCACGCCCGATCTGTCACGGATGGCTCCAATACCCGGCCGGAGCGCTACCGTCGAAGATGTGTCTCGATCTCCGCTCCCCGTCCGCGACGGCCTCAACCCCAGCCGCATCCGTCAACCAGACACGGGAACGTGGGAAACCACGCTCGACTACCTACTCGAGCGGTTCCCGCAGGACGCTGTACGACTGCGGGAGAAAGTTGCCGCCCGCGAAGTCGTCGACGAGAAGGGCGTCGGAATCGACGAAAGTACCGCGTTTGCGCCTCGACGCTTCGTCTATCTGTACCGCGACCCGCCCGTCGAAACACGAGTTCCCTTCGAGATCGACATCCTGTACCGCGACGACAACATCCTCGTAGTCGACAAACCTCATTTTCTGGCCAGCACACCGCGCGGACGCTACATCGCGGAATCCGCATTGGTTCGACTTCGCCGAGACCTCGACCTCCCCGAGCTCAGCCCGGCGCACCGACTCGATCGCGTCACTGCCGGGCTGCTCCTCTTCACCGTGCACCAGCAGGCCAGGCGCGGCTACCAGACGATGTTCGCCGATCGCCTCGTCGCCAAGGAATACGAGGCAATCGCACGCTACGACGCCGACGTCGCCACGCCTACCGTCGTGCGAAGTCGCATCGTGAAGGAACGCGGAGTACTCAAAGCCCGCGAGATCGACGGCGATCCCAACAGCGAATCGCGTATCGAACTGATCGAAACTCACGGCGAGTTCGCGCGCTATCGACTGATTCCCCATACCGGCAAGACCCACCAACTGCGCCTGCACATGACATCGGTGGGACTACCTATCCACGGCGACAACTTCTACCCGGATTTTTACGACGTTGCTGCAGAAGACTATTCGAATCCACTCCGCCTGCTGTCCCGTGTGCTCGAGTTCGACGACCCCGTCAGCGGCGAAACCCGCCGATTCGAAAGCCGCCTGACACTCGCATGGCCAACCTGACAGCGCTCACCCTTCCCTGCGCCATCGTTACCGACAAGGATGGACGCAGATACATCGCACCGCACAAGGAGATCAGATGAGCAAGACCGATGCAGTACCCGGAGCTGTCGAGGAAGTCGAGCGCAAGTACGAAGCACCTGCAGAGCAGGAAGTTCCGGCACTGGACAACCTACCCGGGGTAGCCGGCGCACCGGTCCACGACTCGATCCAACTCTCCGCAACGTACTACGACACCGCTGACTATCGGTTGCTCGCCGAGAAGATCACGCTGCGTAAACGTGAGGGCGGCGACGACGCCGGCTGGCACATGAAACTCCCCGGCGCCGGTGATGCCCGAACCGAAATTCAACTGCCACCCGACGACGGAACTGTCGTACCGGAAGCGTTGTCAACGCTGGTCCGAGCGATCATTCGTGGTAACGACCTGGTGCCCGTCGCCCTGATCATCACCGACCGCGAACGCACCAGGCTCAACGACGCCGACGGCACACTTCTCGCCGAAGTGGTTTCGGACACCGTAATTGCCTGCAAAGCAGACGGATCCGGAGAGTCCACGTGGCAAGAAGTCGAGGTCGAGCAAGGCGCGGGCGGGCAACCACTGGCCGATGCCATCGAAACCCTGCTGTTCGACGCAGGCCTAGAGCGCTCGGAAAGTCCGTCCAAACTGAAACGTGCGCTGGGCACCTCCGTGACACCGCACGCCGCACCCAAAGCCACCACCACGAAGTCACCCACCCCTCGGATGCTGCTGCGCAACTATCTGATCGAACAGATCCGCGCACTCACCGACGCGGATCTCGGAACCCGTAGGCGCAGCGAGGAAGCCGTCCACGACTTTCGCGTCGCAGCGCGTCGGATTCGCAGCGCACTGCAGTCGTACGCCGGACAGTCACCACGGACGGATGCACTCATCGACGATCTTCGGTGGTTGGGCGGTAAGTTCGGTGACGCTCGCGACGTCGAGGTGCAGTGGCAGCGACTCGTCGACCGCCTCGGCGAAATCGACATGCCCGAGCAGGAAGCAGTACGGGCGCGGATCGACGAATACTTCTCTGCCCGAGCAGAAACCGCCCAGGGAATTGCACTCGACACACTGAATTCCGAACGTTACCTGACCCTGCTCGAGAACCTCGACGCGTACGTCGTCGATCTGGAATTCGACGCGATCGGTCGACGCACCGACAAGAAAATCTCCTCCAAGGAGCTGGCGAACACCTTGCGGCATCTCTCTCACAAGGTTGGCAAACGCGTCGACAACGTCGCCGAAGCGACGTCGCGCTCGGACCGCGACGAGAAAATCCATCGAGCGCGTAAGGGCGCCAAGCGAATGAAGTACGCGATCGAAGTGATGAAACCGTCGAACAAGCATCGCGCCAAACGAGCACTCAAGCATTTCAACCACTTCCAAGATGTGCTCGGCGAGCACCAGGATTCCGTTGTCGCCGGTCACCATCTGCTGGAAATGGCGTCGGAGCACGAGCACACCTCGCTCACCAGTTTCAGCTTGGGAATGGTGTACCGACGCGAACTCGACATCGCCGACGAGCAAGCCGCACTACTCGAGAAGACATGGAAGGAAGCAGCAAAATCATCAGCAACGCTGTGGCGATGAGACCTCATCGCCACAGCTGACGGATCTCGAACCACCTGAGGGAGTAAGCATGGACACACTTGCCGGACACCAGGACATCGTTGTCGGCGTCGACGGTTCGGAGGCATCGATCGGTGCCGCGAAATGGGCCGCGGCCGTTGCTCAGGTGGTCAATGCACGGCTGATCCTGGCACATGCACTGCCTCAGGAAGGCCCGATCTACAGTCCCGCCGCCGTGATGTTGCAGTCACAGTTTCTCAATCAGATCCGCGAGGACGGCGAAGCGATCATCGCGGCGGCGTCCACCGCTGTGGCAGAGAAATTCCCTTCGCTGGACATCGAGTCCAACATCGCGCCTGGTCCTCCGACAACACATATCCTCGAATCGGCCGACACCGCTCGGTTGATCGTCATGGGTTCCACCGGAGCCGGCGCTCTGCGCTCACGTCTACTCGGATCTACGGCCCTCAAGGTCGCCAACCATGCAACCTCCCCGGTCACCGTCTGGCGGGGAACCGTCGAAAACCCGGGGCCTGATCAGAGACCCGTCGTGGTCGGTATCGACGGAAGTCCGTTGAGCAAGAAGGCCGTCGAGCATGCCTTCTGGTTTGCGGACGAGTTCGAAGCACCCCTCATCGCGGTGCACACGTGGCAAGGGGCGTCGACCTTCCGTGAAGGTGGCGCCGGGATCCTCATCGACTGGGAAGCCGTCGAACAAGAGGAGTCCGCATTGTTGGCCGAAAACCTTGCCGGAATGGCCGAGCAGTACCCCGACGTGCCGGTCACCCGTATCAGCGAACCCGGCGCAGCCGCCCCGGTCATGCTGAAATACGCCGACGACGCCCAACTTCTGGTCGTCGGCAGCCACGGTCGAAGTGCAATGGCCGGTGCAGTGATGGGATCGACGAGCCAAAACCTGCTACACCATGCTCCGTGCCCGGTGATGGTCGCTCGAGCCTGACTGCTGTGCGCCTGTGTCAACCGCCCGCGGTTAACAAAGGCGCACAGCTCAATCGAGCCCGGTACCCACCAACTGGCCGACGCCGTACGTCACGGCCATCGCCAAAGCGCCGCCGAGAACTACCCGCAAGATCGCTCGGGTCTTGCGGGCACCGCCGAGCGTCGCGCTGATCGTGCCGGTCAACGCCAGCGCGACGAGCACCGCGAAGAACGCAATGGGAACCCGGGATCCCGTCGGCGGCAAGAGAATCGCGATCAACGGAATTGCCGCACCGATAGTGAAGGACACTGCCGACGAGATTGCGGCGTGCCACGGGTTCGTCAGGTCGTTCGGATCAATCTTCAACTCCACTTCGACGTGCGCCGCGAATGCATCGTGTGCCGTGAGTTCTTCCGCTACCTTGGTGGCAGTCGCGGTGCTCAAACCCTTTGCCTCGTAGTTCGAGACAAGTTCTTCGAACTCCTGCTCAGGCATTTCCTGCAGTTCTCGTTTCTCTTTCTTCAGCAGCGCACGCTCGGTATCGCGTTGCGCGCTGACAGAGACGTACTCCCCGAGGGCCATGGACACTGCTCCGGCGACCAATCCCGCAAAACCCGCGGTGAAGATCGCGGAACGTTCGGTTGTCGCGGCGGCGACACCGATCACCAATCCCGCGGTAGACACAATGCCGTCGTTTGCTCCGAGAACGCCGGCGCGAAGCCAGTTCAAACGGTTGTTGAGACTGGGGATCTGCGGTTCGGATCCGTCACTCGGCACTTCTCCGGCCACCTGCACGCTATCGGACATAACACTGAGATTAGGGTTCTGCTCCCGTCTGCGATAGCAATCTGAGCCTGTCCTACCCGCGCCAACCAAGCACTTGCTAGGTTTAAGTTGAGGACCATCAACCGCGGAACCCGGGAGACAACCATGAATGCAGTGCGCACCGTTTTGATCAGCGGCGGAACCGGCGGTATCGGCTCTGCAATCGCCCGCACACTCGCCGCCCGCGGACACGACGTCGCCTTCACCTATCGCAGCAACGCGGATGCCGCGGAGCAGCTGAGCACAGAGATCCGATCGCTGGGAGTCCGCGCGCATTCCTACCCGATGGATCTCGATCAGGAATCATCCATCACCGCGGCAGCCCGGTCCGCGATCGACGATTTCGGATCATTGACCACTCTTGTACACGCAGCGGGACCACACGTTCCGATGACCCACCTGTCGCGAGTCTCCCCCACCACGTTCGCCGAACAGTTGAATCAAGAAGCCGCAGCATTCTTCACCCTTGTGCACACAGCCTTACCGGCGCTGCGCGCATCGTCGGGATCCGTCGTGGCAGTTACCACAGCAGCAACCGACCGCTTCCCGGTCCGCGACGGCCTCTCGGCCGGCACCAAAGGCGCTGTGGAACAACTGGTCCGCGGCTTTGCCGCCGAAGAAGGGCGCTACGGCGTGCGCTTCAACGCCGTCGGCCCCGGCATGCTGACCGACGGCATGGCCGAAAGACTCATCGCGTCAGCCGATCTCGATCCAACCGCCCTCGACATCACCATGAGTCGAATTCCGCTGAAACGATTCGGGTCCGCAACCGACATCGCCGAAGCCGTACATTTCCTCGCGAGTGATGCCGCCGGTTTCATCAGCGGCCAGAAACTCAACGTCGACGGCGGATACTCCGTCTGACGCGCTACCCGCCCAACTTACGAAACACCAAGCGCACGGCGAGTTCCAAGTGCGCCATCACCTGATCACTGGTCATCCGGCCGGCCACCCACGACACGAGAGAAGACATCCAGACGTCGTTGATGACCTTCACCGCATCCATCTGCTGCTCGGAAATCTCCTCGACACCGATCGACTTCGCGAACATCTCCGTCACGACATCACCCAGCGCGTTGAGTTCCGGGGTCGCCGACGCGTCCGCAAACATGTACGCGCGAACCAGCGCCTCGTAACGAGGATGATCGGTCTCGAGGATTTCCGTGTTCTTCCTCAATACGAACAGAATTCGATCCGACGGAGTGTCCCCCGGGATTTCGTAGTCGTGAAACCTGTCGCGCAAACCCTCGAACATCCACACCAACGCCACAACCAGCATGTGATTCTTCGACGGGAAGTACCGATACACCGTCCCGATCGCCACGCCCGCCCGCTCGGCAACCGACCTCATCTGGACCGCGTCGTACCCACCCTCGGACGCGGATTCCATTGCAGCGTCGACAATCCGATGGAAACGTGCTCGCTGCGACGGCGTCGTACGACGCCCGATCACCGAGCTTCGTTCCACCACAGACTGATCCAGCTTATCGCCACCTGCCATGCCCACAACCTTCTCCGACGCCGATTTCAGATTCCAATGTAGTCGCCTACCGGGGATCCCGACGCCCGACGGTAATCAGGAAGCGCGCCGGGGACGGGTGCCGCCGCGATACTGACGGTCGTCGTCACCGTCACGTCGGACGGCACGTCGCCGATCGGGTTGACTGCTCCGGCGTGGTTCCGGCTGCGACGGCCGCCTGCGTCCCTGCTGCGGGGATCGGCGCGGCTGCTCTCCCCGACGTTGCTGCTGCGGGCGTTCGCGTACGCGACCCTGCGGCGCCTTCCTCGGCTTCTTGGCTTCGCCGAAACGAGGTTTGCCGAACATGAACGGCACCCAGCCACGGCTTGCGCTTTCGAGTGATGCGACAGCCTCAGGCTCACGAAACGCAGCGTGCGCGATCAGCCCGAACATCAGCAGTGTCGTGATCATCGACGTACCGCCGGCCGAAATGAGTGGCAGTTGCAACCCGGTGACGGGAATAAGCCCGACCACGTAGGCGATGTTGATGAAAGCCTGCATCACGATCAACGTCGTCGCAGTTGCCGTCATGACTTTGAGGAAGGGATCTGTGGACCGCTTGGCGATCCTCAGCCCGACAATGAGGACAGCAGCAAAGAGTGCCACCACGATCAGCGCACCGATCAGGCCGAGTTCTTCCCCGATAACCGCGAAGATGAAGTCGTTGTGCGCCTGCGGAAGATAACTCCACTTCGCGTCGGACTGCCCGAGCCCACGACCGAAGATACCGCCGTTCGCCAATGCATATTTTGCCTGAGTGCTCTGGAAATTCAGTCCCTGCGGATCCAGATCCGGATTGAGATAGGCCTTGATTCGATCAGAGCGATAGCCGGCAGTAAGCGCAAGGACAAGGAACGCCACCCCGGACCCCACGGTCAACATGACAAACGTTCGCAACCGGAACAGCCCGAACCACAGCACAGACATGAAGATGATGCCGATGGTGATCGTGGTGCCGAGGTCCTTCTCCAACACGACAAGAATCAGGACGAGAAGCGTCGTGCCACCGATGACCGGCAGAGCGCGATTGACGTCGATACGTGCGTTGAGGAACGACGCCACCGTCGCGGCCGACCAAATTGCAAGGGCCAGCTTCGCGAGTTCCGACGGTTGGAATGAAACTCCAGCGACGACAAACCAGCTACGCGCACCCATTTGCTCCGAACCGATTCCCGGAATAAGGACCAGCACAAGCAGTATCAGACAGAAGATCAGAAGCCAGGGCGAATATTTTCGCATCAGCTCGGTCGGAACTCGCACGACCGCCACAAACAGGACCAGACCGATGGCGGCGAACATGCACTGCGGCCAGAACCGCGCGTACGACGTACCGGATAGGACGTACGATTCGACGCTCGACGACGAGAGCACCATCAACAAACCGAAAGCCACGATCAGGACGACCAAACCGACGATCATGTGGAAGTCGAACAACGGCCGACTGGTCCACGTCGCGGCGCGGGCGCGGAACTTCATCGACTCGCGGCCAGTTTTGTCCGAGGAGCTGCGCGAGTTAGCTGATTCGCTACTCCCACGACGCTTCCCTTTGCCATCGCTCCGATCAGTCACCACACCAGTATCGTCCCACGACTTCTAACTCGTGGGTAACACTGGTCTCACAGGCCACACCGTTATCAGAGTGTGCCCTCACTTTTCCGGCTACCTCGTCGAGCTAGCGCATTCGGAATGACGACAAAGAGACCTTCGAGCACGATTGCAACGACGGCACCGACAACGATGCCCTGGGTCGCGAGCTGCACTACGAGTTCCGGCCACACCCCGACAAGCGAACCGGTGAGTGCCGGCACTCCGAGGCCTGCCATCAGTGCGAGCGGGGCAATCAAATTGTGCGTCGAGTTACCACGATCACGGAACGCTGCCTGCGCCCCGGTAATGACGACCGTCGCGGCCGCGGGTAGGAAGAGTCCACCGATGACGGGCGCCGGCGTCGTGACCAGAACTGCCGCGACTTTGGGAAACATCGCGAGTGCGATCATCATCAGCGCGGCCACGCGGACCACAAATCTGCTTCCGATGCCGGTAATTCGAACGACACCAAGATTCTGGGCGTATGCCGTCGTACCGAAACCACCGAACAGAGCCGACAACATCGAACCGCCTGCCTCGCCGGCCACACCCGCGTTGATCTGTCGCTCCGTCAACGGGAGTCGCGTCAGACGCGCCGTTGCTTCGTAGATCCCTATCGCCTCGACGACGGCCACGAAGAACACGATGCACATAGTCACGGTGATGCCGAGATCGAAGGTCAACGATCCGTACGGGAGTAGCGTCGGGAATCGAAGCCACGGCGCCGCCGACACCCCGGAGAAGTCCAGACGCCCGAACGCGAACGCGAGGAGGTTTCCGACGACAAGTGCGATCAGAAAGCAGAATGAGCGAAATTTACCGGTGAACATTCCGCCTAGAACAACAACAGCGGTAGTCACGGTAGCGATGAGAATCGTCGAGGGCGTCGCAAAGTTCTCTGTGCCCGGCATACCGAAGAATTCCTGGATCGTGAACCCGGCCAACGACAGCCCCACCAGCAGAATGATTGTCCCCGTGACAGCAGAACTCAGTACTCTGCGAACCTTCCCGAGGACGCCCGTCGCAGCAGCCAGCAGAACAATTGCGGCGCCGATCAACAAACCGGTACCCGCGGCGGCGAGGGAACCCGCCTTTGCATACGCGATCGCCAACGGAGAGAAAGCCGACGACGGCCCCTCCACCACAGGTAGTTTGACCAGCTTCGTGGTCTGCAGGAGCGTTGCCACTCCGGCCGCAAGGAGCGTCGCCGTCAGAAGATTGGTGGACAGAGCAGCTCCGAGACCTGCTGCACTGCCGATGAACAGCGGATCAAGCCACACGTTCGAGACGAGCAACTGCTGCGCGCCTAAAGCGACCTTCCTCGGCAAGGGAATCGATTGTTCGGTATCGATCGTGAGACTTTGATCGGCACCCTCGACTGACAGGTTGCCGTCCGTACTTTCATGTGACAAAGACATGGGTGATCTCGATTCGAGTCAGGTTTTGTTGCGGAGGACTGAAAAGTGAAGGAAAAGCTCTCGTTTCAGAGAAGCGACTGCATCCGGCGTGCATGAGTGTCGTGCGTTCGTAGAACGCCGGCCACAGCCGAATCACACAATTGCCCACCGTCGACCAGGACCTTGCCTGCGACGACCGTCGTACCTGCTCGCGCAGGTCCACACCGAAGCCAAGCTTCGACCGGATCTGTCAGCGCACCCGCCAATGCCAACGGCTCTGCTTCCCACACAACAAGATCCGCACAGGCGCCGACGCGCAAGTGGCCGATCTCGTCGTCCCACCCCAGGCAGGTGGCACTGCCTCGCGTCGCCATGTCCAGGACATCGCGCGCGGTCATCGATGCCGGCCCGTTCCTGAACCGCCCGAGCAACAACGCAGTTCGCGATTCGAGCCACATCGACCCGTGATCAGTGGATGCCGATCCATCACATCCGAGTCCGACCGGCATACCGATGCCGCGCAACAACGACGCATCGGCACTGCCACCACCGATCATCATGTTGGAACTGGGGCACTGGACTGCGCTAACTCCGGCTGCAGCCAGACGAAGCTGCTCAGATGAACTCGGATAGATGAAATGCGCTACCCACGTACGTGATCCGGCCCATCCTGTTCGTTCGAGGTATTCGACCGGAGTACACCCGTATGTCTGAAGGCAATACGCATGCTCGTCCATGTCCTCGGCGAGATGACTATGCAGGCGGACGTCGTACGCCTCAGCCAGTTCTGCGCTCTCACACATCAGTTCTTCTGTCACCGAAAATGGTGAACACGGAGCTAGAGCCACGCGAGTCATCGCACCTGGATTGGGATCGTGATACTTCTCGATCAGTCTCACGCTGTCGGAAAGAATCGTATCTTTGTCCTGAACAACAGATTTCGGAGGAAGTCCGCCGCCCTCCGTAGAGCGGGTCATCGAACCTCGCGTTGCAAGGAACCTGAATCCGAGTTGGGTGGCCGCCTGAATTTGTGCGTCGATCAACTCTGGTCTCGGATGGACATACATGTGATCCATCGACGTCGTGCAGCCTCCCAGGAGAAGCTCGGCCATCGCCACATAAGTCGACGCGTGCACTGCTTCCGGTTCGAGTTTCGACCAGATGGGATACAGAGTGGTCAACCACTCGAACAGAGTGCCATTCACCGCAGGCGCGAAGGACCTCGTGAGGTTTTGATACATGTGATGGTGTGCGTTGATCAATCCTGGGGTGACCAAACGTCCTGCAGCATCTATCTTCCGATCTGCGCTCGGCTCAGCTGATCCAGCAGGAGCAAAGGAATGAACGCGACCGTCGACAACCGCCAACCAGCCGTCTGCCAGTTCGGTATTGCGGTCAATGTACAGATACGCGTGAGTGATCAGAAGATCTACATGTTTGTGTGGCGACATCGATTCGCACCGCTCTTCTCTCGGGACGGATACAGGGCGCAACGAACCGCGCAACAGTTACGCGGGCCGTCACCCTGTTCCTGCGGCTGCGAACCACAGGATCGTCACCGCGTCAGAACCTGAGCGGGCGGGTCGGCCGCAGATCAGCGTCTGCGACTACACACAGTTTCCAGATCGAATTGGTCGACGGCATTGCTCTCGTGTAAAACCGGCGTTACTCCTTCACCTACGCCGAAAAACTTGGTGCGACACTTGGTGCGACACTTGGTGCGACCCAGAAGAGCCCCGCCCGACTCGCGTCGGACGGGGCTCTCGGTACGCGCTGTGAAAGCTACTTCGCGCCCATCCATGCCTGGTCGAACAGCATGATGCCCGTCGCAGTCGGAACCACCCCGTGCACGTTCTTCTGCCAAGCCCAGAAAGAAGCCAATCCACCGACCGGAGCGGACGGAACCGTCTCGTTCCACAGGGTCTGGATCTTGCTGATCACGGCAAGCGCCGACGCGTTGTCCTTCGCCTGCTGCAGATCAGCGATCAACTGATCCATAGCCGGGTTTGCGTAACCCGCCGTGTTGGACTTCGATGTGCTGTTGGTCGTCGAGTACAGACCGAGGTCCGGAATCGACTCGTACAAACCGATACCGGCGTGAGCAAGGTCGAAATCATTCTTGACGTAGACGTTCTGAACGATGTCACCGGCATTGTTCGCAAGAATCAGGTTCACCTCGAACCCGACGGCCTGAAGCAAAGACTGCACAGCCAAACCGATCGCATGGTCCTTCGGCTCGCTGAGCACGATGTAGTTGAGCGTGCCGTTGTATCCGTCGGCCTTGGCTTGGCTCAGAAGTTCCTTGGCCTTGGCGGGGTCGTACGCGATACCCGGGGTGTCGACGTGCCACTGCGACGTCGAGCCGAACAGCTCCGAACCCGGCAGACCTTCACCGTTTTCCGCGCGCTGATCGATCAGCTCCGGATCCAGTGCATAACCAATAGCCTGGCGGACGCGAACATCCGAGCCCGGTCGGCCCGCACGGTTGTTGATGATCTCAGCACTGCCGGCATTGAGGACATCGATGTAACCGGGGTAGCCGGCGGACTTGGCGGAATTGATCGCCGACGTCAGACCACGAATGTACGCAACATCCAGCTGACCACTGTTCAACGATTCGAGATTGGCCTGCGGACCGTTCAGCGCAACCATGCGAAGCTGCTCGAGCTTGGGAGCACCGCCGTAGTAAGCGGGGTTGGCCTTGAAGATTCGCTCGACGCTCGGGCTGAACACGCCTTCGGTGAACGGTCCGGCGCCGACAGCGGTGAACTTGTCACCCTGCTGCGAGCTGGGGGCGACGATCATTCCGTGGCCGAGTGCCAGCATCGACGGAAAACGCATCCACGGAGTGTTCAGGTTGAAAACGACGGTAGCGGCATCTGAGGCTTCCATCGAGGCGACTGATGCGACCCACAGTTCTGCGCCGTTGCCCTTTACTGCGTTGTACCGGTCGATGCTCGCGATGACAGCGTTGGCGTCGAGCGCGGTTCCGTCGCTGAACTTCACGCCTTCGCGCAGTTTCAGTGTCCAGGTCTTGCCGTTGTCGCTGGTATCGAGCGACTTGGCCAGCTTCGGTTCGAACTCGCCGCTCGCAGTGTCGTAGCTCATCAGGACGTCGTATACCGCGGCCAGAGCTTCACCGCCGGATCCGCCGCGTGCTGCAACCTTTGTCGGGTCGAGGGATGACGCCAGGACCTGGACACCGTACGTCAGTGTTCCGCCTGCAACCGGCGTGCCCGCATCGCCCTGTTCATTGATCATCCCGGTGACGATCGACGCCGATCCGGTATCACCGTCGGTAGTGCCGCCGTCGTCGTTGTTGCTTGCGCAGCCGGCAAGCAGAATGCCGGCTCCGAACAATGCAACCGCGGAGCGGCTGATTTTCCCGATACGTCGGGACCTCGAGTGAGTCACGTCGACCATCACTTCCTTCTTGCGCAGAGAAGGAGGTCCGGACTTCGCGAAGAATGCCGGACCACCCGCGGCCCTGGGATGGGCGCTGCGGCTAATAGTGATGTTCGACGGGAAGTGACGCATGCCACGTTCCCGCTGACCGGTACCATTTCGACGTAATCCGACCGACCAGTTGAAGAATCGCGTCGGGTAACAGAAATCAGGCAATAGAAAAAGCTCCAGCTTCATCGTTTCGAGAAACGAGAATCTGGAGCTTGATTTATCGAGTTGTGGTGGCCAGGGCCGGGATCGAACCGGCGACCTTCCGCTTTTCAGGCGGACGCTCGTACCAACTGAGCTACCTGGCCGGACGGCACCCGAACCGAATGCCTATCGCACTGCATTGCCCTCAGCCAATTGGCTGAGAACAATGCTTTGCGACCCTGACGGGACTCGAACCCGCGACCTCCGCCGTGACAGGGCGGCGCGCTAACCAACTGCGCCACAGGGCCTTGCTTTTTCCTTGCTGTGAAACCGTACTACATCTTCTCGCTGCTCCCAAACCACTGTCCTAGCTGGGTATTTCTGCAACTCAAAGCGTGTCGTGCGGGTCAAACCATACTGCATCGTTTCGCTTTCGCAAAACGTACCCCCTACGGGATTCGAACCCGCGCTACCGCCTTGAAAGGGCGGCGTCCTAGGCCGCTAGACGAAGGGGGCGCGCCGGATCACTCCGAGCAAGTACCCCCTCCGGCATTCCGTTGGGAGCTTGGATAGCTTAGGACACACCACGGGAAAAACTCAAATCGCCAGGTCAGAGAGCAAAAATCGCACTATTCCCGCACGTAGGACTCGACAGCCGTCCATCCCTCACGATGAAAATTCTCGAGCCAATTCGAACTGGCCATCGCTTCGAGAACCACTTCGAGCGCTTCCTCGAACCAGAGCGCGAGGTCACCACTCTGCGACGTCAGATCTGCCATGTATCGCTGGCCGGCCAGGGTTGCCGCCAAGACGCGCGTGAACTTCTCCGGCTCCACACCTTGACGCAACAAACCATCTGCCTTCGCCCGCGTCGCGAACTCGAATGCCGAGCGCCCCCACACCTGACCTGCACCCGATTTCACGTCGGCATAGAACTCCGGCTCGATGATCAGCCTGAACTCCGCCTGCACGATCACGCTGGTTCGAAACAGTGTGGCAATGTCGAGCACCAGACCATGAAGAAGTTGGAACGGATCCAGGTCCGTCCGTTTCGACCACTGATCGGTGGCGTCGGTGAACATCTCCATCGCAGCGGTCAAGATCGCTCTTGCCAGCTCTTCTTTCGATTGAAAATGGAAGTACATCGCGCCTTTGGTGGCACGGGATCCTTCAAGGATCGTATTCACCGACGCAGCGGCGTAACCGCGCTTGGCGAACTCGATTGCAGCCGCTTCGACCAGGGCGGCGCGGGTACGCCGCGCACGCTCTTGTTGACGTGCCATATGCGGTGTTATGCCTCTCGCCGAGTCGATATCCCAAAGGTGCCGCCTGCGACACCCACAATCCCCCGGAAGCTCACAATATCCCCTCCGGATTCGCCATGTAAGCCTTAACGTGACACCCACCAAAAGTACTAGTGATGTCATTCGATCAGATGACACCGAAAATGCAAGCGCGCCCCCGGAACACACCGGGTGGTATCGTTTTGGCCGCTCGGGTGCGGCACAGGGGGTGCGCATCCGAGCTTCTCTGTTTCGAACCGACGCCGAAGCACACACAACACGAGACTTCGCCATCAAGCCCCTGAATATTAAACAACCATAGCTACTATTTGTTCACAATACGTGCACAAAAATCGGACATTTACCGATCAACTACACAGTTAGGCTGTCTAATATCCAAGGCGGCCGAGGAGCGGTGATGACCCAGGACGAGATTGATGCACTAGCGGAAGACCTCGGCGTGTTCGCACGGCGTCTGCATAACCAACGGATCGGGCCCCAGCTCAGCGCGACCCAAGTCCACGCTCTCGGACATCTCGACCGCCACGGACCCATGACGGCCAAATCCCTTGCGCAACTCGAGCGCGTCACGCCTCAATCGATCGCCAAGACAGTCGCAACGCTCCAAACACGGGGATTGGTGACCCGGCGATCCGATCCATCCGACGGCCGCGCGCACCTCATCGACCTGACCGACGCCGGCGCGTCCGCACTCCACGAGGATCGCCGTCTGAGAAATCGATGGCTCACCGAAGCGATCCACGCCGAGTGCACAGACGCCGAACGTGACCTCCTTTTGATCGCCGGCAGAATTCTGCGGCGCGTCGGAAACTCGGTTCACTCACCTCCTCGACCGTCCGGCGAACGTCCGTAGCGATCAAACATCTACTGCTGCAGTGGAACTCTTCGTCATAGCCGCTGATCCCTTCAGCCATCACTCCTACGGATTTCGGGACAACGCCACCCCTGCGGCGGCGGCACACCGGTCCCGGAATCGTCCCTTTGACGGGGGCGGTGTTTTCACCTTCTTCGCGGTCTGGTTAGACTCTGCGCCGCGCCCCTATAGCTCAGTTGGTAGAGCTACGGACTTTTAATCCGCAGGTCGTAGGTTCGAGTCCTACTGGGGGCACACACAACAGCCTGACACTTCTTTTCGGAGAGTGTCAGGCTGTTTTGCTGTCAGGCTGTTGCACTTTCGGCGCACGTCAGAATCATCAGGAACTGAGAATCAGTCGCCGGACAGCGTCGACGGCAGTCTGCCTTCGCAGCGCTGGCGCTCTCGACGATCCAGGTCGAACGTCACCGCCGCTATGCGGAAGTGCAAGTGTTCTGGCGATTTCGGTGATCACGATCAGCAACTCTGCCGGGTTCCAACTGGGATCGATGTGCCCGTCGGCTTGGCCTTTGCGAATCTCTGCAATCTTGGGGCGCAGCGTGTTGCGTCGGATGTCGTGGTAGCTCACGGATTCGGGCGCTTCGAGATCCGCCCATTCCTGCAGGCGGGCATTCTCGGGATGCGCGAAGTAGTTGTCGAACAGACGACCGGCATACCCGGGTAGGTCGTCCCCCCGAAGTGCGGTCTCAGCCGTGGTCTCGACGGTCCACTGGGCCATCACAGCGGAGAAAAGCTCTTCCTTGCTGGCAAAGTACGCGTACAGGCGGTCCTTGCTCGCTCGCGCGTCCTTGGCGATGCGGTTGATGCGAGCGCCCGCAAACCCGCATCGGGCAAATTCTTCCTTTGCCGATGCCAGAATGCGGTCCCTGGTCGCTTCCCCTGCTGAACGCATGTGGACAGCCTAGATCGAATCCACCGTTGCCGAACCATCCGGTTCGGCGTAGCGTCCAGAGTTCACGAACAGTTTGGTTCGTGAAGACCTCCCGACGCCGTTCCCAAGGAGAACCATGCATCTCGACGACGCCCGTCGCGCTTTCGCAAAACTTCGCGAGCAGGAAAACGACGTCTCCCCCACCGAACTCGACGAAGTGTGGGCAGCGTTGGAAACCGTCGACACGGCGGACATCCTCGGGGAATGGAAAGGCGACGACTTCGCCACCGGCCACCGACTCCACGACAAATTGGTGGCAAGCCGCTGGTACGGAAAAACCTTCAACTCGGCCGAGGACGCAAAGCCGTTGATCTGCCGAGACGAGAACGGAAAGCTCTACTCCGACATCAAGGGCGGCAACGGAGAAGCAAGCCTGTGGAACATCGAGTTCCGCGGCGAGGTCACCGCAACGATGGTCTACGACGGCGCGCCGATCTTCGACCATTTCAAGAAGGTCGACGACACGACACTCATGGGAATCATGAACGGAAAATCGAAGCTGGTCCTCGACAACGGCCAGCACTATTACTTCCTCCTCGAGCGAGTGTGATTCGCCCGGAGAAGAATTCGATGCCTCCGCGGAAAATGCGCGCCGCGCTCTCGTACGGTCCCGACTCCCCTTTCGCCCTCGAGACCGTCGAGATCGAGGAGCCTCGTGCCGACGAAATCCTCGTACGAATTTTCGCAACAGGTCTGTGCCACACGGATCTGTTCACCAAGTCAGCACTACCGAAAAGGCTTGGCCCCTGCGTGTTCGGCCACGAAGGTGCAGGGGTCGTCGTGGCCGTCGGCTCGTCGATCACCCATATCTTCGAAGGCGATCACGTTCTGCTGAGCTATCGGAGCTGCGGAGTGTGCCGTCAATGCCGAAGTGGGCATCGGGCATATTGCGAACGCTCGCATCAACTCAACAGCGCAGGTGCGCGCACCGACGGTTCGACACCGATCACGCAGAACGGCACTCCGATCAGGTCCGCATTCTTCGGTCAGTCGAGCTTCGCGCAATACGCCATCGCCACAGCAGACAACACCGTCGTCGTTGATCCTGCGATTGACCTGACCGTCGCAGCCCCGCTCGGGTGCGGGTTTCAAACCGGAGCCGGCGCAGTTCTGAATACTCTTCGCCCCGAACCCGACTCGACGTTTGTGGTCTTCGGAGCGGGCAGCGTCGGATTCGCGGCTCTTCTCGCGGCGCGAGCAGTGGGGGTTTCCACGCTGGTTGCCGTCGACCCGGTACCCGAACGTCGGAAGCTGGCCGAAGAGTTCGGCGCAATTGCCATCGATCCCGGCTCCGACGACGTTGTGGCAGCAGTGCGCGCCGCAACCGACGGAGGATCGACTCATTCCCTCGACACCACCGGAATCGGCGGCGTCGTCAATCAGGGCGTGACATCACTTCGCGGCCGCGGAACATTGGTAGTGGTTGGTCTCGGAGCCCACGACCTCACCGTGAATATTGCCGACATCATGTTGAACGGGAAGACTATTCGAGGCTGTGTCGAGGGCGAGTCCGACATAGCTACGTTCATTCCGCGACTGCTCGATCTCTACACCGCCGGAGAATTTCCGATCGACCGGCTGGTGACGCCCTATCCTTTCGCGGACATCGACAGGGCCGTCACAGATCAAGCAGCAGGAAAAGTAATCAAGCCTGTTCTATTCTGGTAGTTCACATTTCGGGGGCCGGAGCTTCGCCCTTGCTCTGCGGCTCGTGCTGCTTGAGGTCGCCGCGCATTTTGTCGATCTCTTTGCCACGCTTCTTGTACATGTAGCCCAGGAGCACGATTCCCACGAACAAGGCAACACCGATGATCGCGCCGAGAACCGAAGCACCGCGGAAACCCGGGCCGTCGACGTCGAGTACCCGTTCGCCCGCGTGCGCAGCACTGCTGTTTCCGAGAACGATGCTCAGCGTCAGCAGGTTGGGCAAAGCAAAAATCACACCGAGCACCAGAGCACCGATCTGCATCGGCCGCGCATGTTTCCGTTTGCGTACCTGCCAGATCGCGCGAAAGAAGAGCAGCGGGACCAACGTACACACGAGCCCGAACATCACGCCCCACGCAATGCCGCCACTGAAACTGCCGTCTGCGAGCGATGCAATCCGCTGAGACCACCAGCGCGGGAGGTACGCGGCCAGAATGAAGTAGGTGATAACCAGAACAACGGCCGCCACGCCGATCGTGATGGCCTTTTTCGCCCACGGCGGCATGCCGGACGTAGTGGTAGCCGATGGTGCTTGCGGAGTCGTCATGACCAAATCCTCGTCTAGGCGGCGTGCGTGTCGTCACGAATCTATCGGGTTACCACCGTGTGCATCCCCGTCGAGCACTATTCGGGCCAGCTTCTTCGGCGCAACCAGGGTGAACGAGGTGTAGATCCATTCCTCGAGTTGATCCCAATACTCTCCCTCGATCTTGCCACTGAGATCGAGGGTGACCCATCCGTGCCGCCCCAGCCCGTACCCGGCCGCAGTTGCGCGGGGTTCGGTGGCGACTACCGCCTCTGCTTCCGGTTTGCTCAGCTTGATCGTCACGGACGTGGCGTCGCCGTTGCAGAACACGAAGTTCTTGCCACGCACCCGAAACGTGGGGTGCCCGTCCCACGCTTCGATATCGACGCGCTGCGCTTCGGGAAGGCTCAGAGAAATCTCTTCGAGTCGACGCATGTTGTCCGCCATGGTCACATTGTGCATGGTCAACTGGGACGGTCCAGGAAAAGCCTGTCGAAAGCACACGCGTCGTCGCTAGGCTCGTAACTCGACCGCGTTAGACGTTCACCGATCCTTCGGGAGAGTGATATGCGCACGTTTGTACATGTGGTTCTGCTGATCTGCGGTATCGCCGTGACAGTCGGCTCGTTCATGTCGATATTGGCCGGCGTGAAACCCGGAGATGTCCGTCTCGAAGACTTACGAGATGGCTTTCCGGCCGGCTGGGTTATCGAGCAGATCGCCGATCAGTCCGTACCGTTCTACCGATCCATGATGATTCTTCTTCTCGGGTCCGGCGTGGCGATCCTGATTGCGGCAGTGTTCGGTTCACGACTCGCAGCCTGGATCGGAGTGATTGTCGGACTGGTCAGCCTTGGCACCTTCTACTACCGCGTCGATGACCAATTCGACAACATCATCAGGGAAAACTACTCCACCATCCTGACGAATCAGATGGGATTCATTCTGACCGTCGGCGGCCTCGCACTTGCTCTTCTCATGTGTCTTGTCCCCCGAGAAAAAGCCCAACGCTGACAACTCCGCAACATCCGAGCTACCGACGGTCTCGAACATTCACTAGTGTCTGCATCAACCGGGTGCTGACAAGTAGGACCCCAGAAAAGTAGGGCATCGAATGGCTTCGCTTGACGACCTTCTCTCACAGATCCCGATCGACCAGATCGCGCAGCAACTCGGCGTAGATCAGGCAACCGCGGAAACTGCTGTGAAATCGGCACTTCCCACGCTGGTCAGCGGTCTCGGCGCCAATGCCGACAGCGAGGCCGGCGCGGCGTCGCTCGAAAGCGCGTTGCAGGCGCACGCCAACACCACGATCCTCGACGACGGCATCGACATCAGCAAGGTCGACACCGCCGACGGTCAGAAGATCGTGGCAAACATCTTTGGAAACAACACCGATCAGGTAGCCAGCACGCTGGGTAGCGTCGGCGGCGGAAACGATCTGGTGAAGCAGCTACTCCCGATTCTCGCGCCGATCGTGCTGGCGTACCTCGCCAAGCAGTTCACAGGCGGCGGATCGGCAGCGCAGACCCAGGCTGCCGGCGGTGGCGGAATCGGCGATCTACTGGGCGGACTCCTCGGCGGCGGAAACTCCGGTGGCGGCATCGGCGGAGCACTCGGCGGGCTCCTCGGCGGCTCCGGTGGCGGTGGCATCGGCGATCTGCTGGGCGGGCTCCTCGGCGGCGGCAAGAAGTAAACGATAACGCCAGTTGCGGCGGCCGAAGAGCCGCCGCAACTGGTATCAGCCAACCCGGGTGGCCCGAAACATCTTCAGTGACAATCCCATTGCCAGCACAAGCAAACAGGCGACAAAAATACTGACGCCATTCCAGCCGGCTATCGCAAAGGCTGAACCTGCCAGAACACCGGCCACGGACGAACCGGCATAGTAGGCAAACAGGTAGAGCGCCGACGCCTCCGCCCGGTGTGCTCGGGCAAGTCGACCGACCCAGCCGCTGGCTACCGAATGCGCGGCAAAGAATCCTCCGGTGAAGAGCAACATCCCCACCAACGTCAGCGCGAGGTTGTCGGGGACGGTCAACGCAAGGCCGAGCGCTGTCACCGATACGGAGCCGAGCAACACCCACCGCTGCCCCACTCTGTCCGCGGCAGCACCGGCCGCGGTCGACGTCACGGTTCCCGCGAGATAGAACAGAAACACCAGTCCCACAACCGCCTCGGAAAGCCCGAAAGGCGCTGCAGCTAGCCGAAATCCGAGGAAGTTGTAGACGGAAACAAATGCGCCCATGACAATGAAACCCAACGCGAAAAGCGTCCGCAACGCCGAGTTCGCAAGGTGAACACGTAGATTCGCAATCAACCGTCGCACAGATACCGGCTGCGGCTGGAAGAATTGCGATCGCGGCAGGGCCCTGGTCATGACGATCGCAAAGACCGTCGAGAGCAATGCAACCGCAAAAAGTGCCCAGTGCCAAGAACTTACGTCGACCACCGCCGCCGGGATCAACCGTCCGATCAACCCACCAACAGTGGTGCCGGCAACGTAGCGTCCCATCGCTGCGCCTAAATCCTTCGGGTTTATCTCCTCCGCGAGATACGCCATGGCAACCGCCGGAATTCCCGCAAGCGCAGCACCTTGGAATGCTCGGCCCACCAGCAGAATCTCGATAGTCGGACTCAGCGGCAGCAGGAGTCCGATCACACACGACGTGATTGCCGAGAAGATCATGACGCGGGTCCGGCCGAATCGCTCGGACAATGCACTCGCCGGAATGATCGCCAATGCCACCATGCCCGTGGTCGCCGAAACGGACAGGGCCGAAACCGCGGGCGACACTCCGAAAGAGTGCGAAAACGCAGGCAGCAGTGCCTGAGCCGAGTACATCGACACAAACGTCGTCAATCCCGCTGCAAACAACGCAAGCGTCACCGCGCGGTATCCGGCGGACCCCCGGCGGTACGACGCGATTCCTGCGCCGACTTCTGTTCCTGCACCGGCTTCTGTTCCTGCGCTGATTTCTAACGACATGCTCATCGACACGACCTCCGGCAAGAATCTTCCGCGCCCATCACAACAAAAGAAAATGCATTAATTTGATGTTCTACATACCTCTAAGACATATAGGCTTGCACCTGTGATGTTGTCGGACGATCTCGAGTGGTTTGTCGTGCTGGCTGAAACCCAACAGGTCACGGCGACGGCTGATATCACTCACCTGTCGCAGCCCACGCTCTCTCGCAAACTCGCCCGGCTCGAACGATCAGTTGGTGTGCCGCTGTTCGACCGACACGGCCGTCGGCTCACACTCAATCGTTACGGCCGCATCCTCTACGAACATGCAACCAACGCCCTGAACACACTCCATTCCGCGTTGCGCCAGATCGACGCCCTGGCCGGGCCAGATACCGGAACCGTGCGACTCGATTTTCTCCATTCATTCGGAACATGGTTGATTCCGCGCATGATTCGGGCATATCGAACCGAACATCCGGGTGTGCGTTTCGAGCTCCATCAGGATCGAGCGCAGTTCCTGAGTGATCGCGTGGTCACCGGCGACTCCGATTTGGCACTCGTGTCGCCGCAGCCGGACAACCCTCGACTCGCGTGGATACAGATAGCGCAGCAAAAACTTGCCCTCGCCGTTCCTCTCGGACATCGCTTCGCGGACCTGCCCGAGGTCGATCTGGCCGACGCTGCGGGAGAGCAGTTCATCGGAATGCAGCTGGATTTCGGCATGCGACGAATTCTCGACGAGATGTGTGCCGCCGCCGGGTTCACTCCGGATTTCGTCTTCGAGAGCAGTGAGCTGGCAACTGTGGGCGGTTTGGTGTCCGCATCCCTCGGCGTGGCCGTCATGCCGATTCAGGATCCGCCCATCTGGGCCGAGGGAATCGTGTTCGTTCCCCTTGCCGGCGCAACACGCAAGATCGGGCTTGTCTGGACCGAGAATCGGGAATTGTCGAGGCCAGCGCGTGATTTCCGGGATTTTGTCCGCGAAAATATGTGGTCCTGAAACTCACACGTACAGCCAAATCTGCAGGTATGATCTCGGCAACAAGCGAATGGCACGCATCGGACAATTCAGACTGTGTCCATCTTCCGTCCACGTACGCTGGCTACGACTCGGTAACATTCGCACAGGGGGATCAGTTCATGTCGATCAGGCCAAACCTACGGTGCCGTAGGCTGGAGCGAAGTCGTGCATTCACTCAACACGGAGGCAAATAATGACGAGGATTCTGACGCAGCTCGAACTGCTGACAGAACTGCAGCCGGTTGCCGAAGAGAACGTCAACCGGCACATCTCCATGGCAAAGGAATGGCACCCGCACGACTACGTCCCGTGGGACGAGGGTCGCAACTTCGCAGCCATGGGCGGCGAAGACTGGAGCCTCGAACAGTCCCGACTCGGCGAGGTCGCCCGAGCGGCGATGATCACCAACCTCCTCACCGAGGACAACCTGCCGTCTTACCACCGCGAGATCGCCGAGAACTTCTCACAGGACGGCGCCTGGGGCACCTGGGTCGGCCGCTGGACCGCCGAGGAGAACCGCCACGGCATCGTGATGCGCGACTACCTGGTTGTCACCCGCGCAGTCGATCCCGTCGAACTCGAGCGCTACCGCATGGAACACATGATCACCGGCTACAACCCGCCCATCCCCGATGACGGCGCCGGCGTACTCCACTCTGTCGCCTACGTCACCTTCCAGGAACTCGCGACTCGCGTCAGCCACCGCAACACCGGCAAGGCCTGCAACGAGCCGATCGCCGACAAGATGCTTCAGCGCATCGCCGCCGACGAGAACCTGCACATGATCTTCTACCGCAACATCTGTGCCGCCGCCCTCGATCTTGCACCCGATCAGACTCTCAAGTCCGTGTCGAACATCGTCCAGAATTTCCAGATGCCCGGCGCTGGGATGCCCAACTTCCGTCGCAACGGCGTTTTGATGGCCAAGCACGGAATCTACGATCTCCGTCAGCACCTCGACGAGGTCATCTGGCCCGTGCTGCGCAAGTGGAACATCTTCGAGCGCAACGACTTCAGCGCCGAAGGCGAGAACACTCGCGAAGAACTGGCTGCTTTCCTCGAGACCCTTGGCGCCCAGGCGACAAAGTTCGAGGAGCAGCGCGATCGCATGCTCGCCCGCGAAGCCGCCAAGCGTGAACAGCAGGCCTCTTAGTTTCACCAGCTATTCTGTGCCCGGTACCGGATTCGGTACCGGGCACTTTCACTTGTCAGCAATATTTGTTCAGAGGTAGTCATGTCTTCCCTTCGTATCGGTTCACTCGAGCTGCACAGCCCCGTGGTCCTCGCGCCCATGGCCGGCGTCACCAACGTCGCTTTCCGCACGCTCTGCCGTGAACTCGAACTCGAACGTGCAGGCAGCACCTCCGGGCTGTACGTGTGCGAGATGGTCACTGCCCGCGCGCTCGTCGAGCGCCAGCCGGCCACCATGCACATGACCACCTTCGGACCCACCGAGACTCCACGGTCCCTGCAGCTCTACACCGTCGACCCAGACACGACCTACGCTGCGGCCAAAATGATCGTCGACGAGAACATGGCCGACCACATCGACATGAACTTCGGCTGCCCAGTGCCGAAAGTCACTCGAAAAGGTGGCGGCTCCGCACTCCCCTACAAGCGTCGGCTGTTCGGGCAGATCGTCGCAGCTGCCGTTCGCGCCACCGAGGGCACCGACATTCCCGTCACTGTGAAGATGCGCGTCGGTATCGACGCCGACCATCACACGCACCTCGACGCCGGACGCATCGCCGCTGCCGAAGGTGCCGCCGCAATTGCCTTGCACGCGCGCACCGCGTCGCAGCGCTACTCCGGGACGGCTGACTGGAACGAGATCGCCCGCCTGAAGGAACATGTTTCCGACGTCCCGATTCTCGGAAACGGCGACATCTTCGACGCGTCCGACGCCGCCCGCATGATGGACGAGACCGGCTGTGACGGCGTTGTCGTCGGACGCGGATGCCTCGGCCGTCCGTGGCTGTTTGCAGAGCTCAGCGCGGCTCTCAACGGTCAGCCCATTGCGACGCCTCCCACGCTCGGCGAGGTCACCACGATCATCGCCCGCCATGCCCAACTCCTCGCCGCACACCACGGTGAGATGAAGGGCTTGCGTGAACTCCGCAAGCATGTGTCCTGGTATCTGCGCGGATTCCCGGTCGGGTCGGATCTGCGGGTGTCGATGGCATTGGTCAGCACCCTGACCGAACTCGACGAACTGCTGGCCCAGCTGGACGGCTCGGTTCCGTTCCCGAAGGACGCCGAAGGTCCCCGCGGCCGGCAAGGTTCCCCCGGTCAGGTCGCCCTGCCCGAGGGCTGGCTCGATGATCCCGAGGACGATCTGGTGCCCGTCGGAGCGGACATCATGCATTCGGGCGGATAACGCATTGCTGTGAATTCGGGCAATTCGCCAAGTTTCTGAGTGAATAACTCAGGATCCACCAGTAATATGGCCCCAGCTTCGTCAACAGCAGTTGGACGGCGCACGACAAAAGACGCACTGTCCGTATCGGCAGTCAACGACGAGACAGGTTGCATCGGTGGGTGATGATCACGACTCGGGCCCGCCTTCGCCCGAAAGCCGCGCCCCGTGGGAGCGCCCCCTTGCAGATCAGCGATACCGCAATCGTCGTTCGTCCAAACCCGAACCCACCGACGCGCCGCAGTCCGACGCCGCGGTGCCAGAGCGTCGGGGTAGTGATCGCTTCGGCCGATTCGGTCGGCGCGACGCACCACCGAGCGACAGCATCTCCGTCGCAGAACTCGTCCAACGTGTCGGTGATACAGCCGGCCAGCGTGTAGTCGAACCGCCGGCCCCGAAAAAGAGCAGCCCGGCAGCGCCGCCCGTTAACTCGCGGCCTCCCAACCAGCCCCCCAACAAACCGCTGCCGCCCGAAAAGCCCCTTCCGCCCCCACCGATCGCACCGGCCGCTGCTGACTGGATCAGCAGCGACCCGCCGTCGCCCGCTTCTCCCCGAGTCGTCAGTGAAACCGGTGGTAGTCGGCTTGCGCTGAACAAGATTCGACGCCGCCAGCGTATGAAGACGATCAGCCGATCGGCTGTCGCATTTCTTGCCGTGATGTCACTGACCATGACCGGCGTCGTCTGGGGCTACCTTCGCACCACCGAAGGAAAGTTCGAGCAGATCGCTGCGCTCGACACCAACTCCGACGACATCGTCGACGCGGGCGGCCAGCTCGGCGACGAAACCTATCTGATCGTCGGCACCGATACCAGGGCCGGCGCAAGTGGTGAAATCGGCGCCGGCACCGTCGAGGACGCCGAAGGCGCCCGGGCCGACACCGTGATGCTGGTCAACATTCCCGCCGACCGCAGTCGCGTCGTCGCCGTCTCGTTTCCCCGCGACCTCGACGTCGACCGGCCGGTCTGCCAGGGCTGGGACAACAGTTCCGGGACGTACACCAGCGAGTCCTTCCCCGCTGCCTCCGGCGACAAACTCAACGCGACCTACGCCCTCGGTGGCCCGAAGTGTCTGGTCAAGGTCATCCAGAAAATGTCCGGACTCAAGATCGGCCACTTCGTCGGCATGGACTTCGCCGGATTCGAGAGCATGGTCGACACGGTCGGCGGAGTCAACATCTGCACTCCGGTTCCCATCGAAGACGGCATTCTCGGCACCGTCCTCGCAAACAGCGGAAACCAGGTACTCGACGGCCGGACGGCGCTGAACTACGTCCGCGCCCGGCATGTCGAAGCCGAGGGCAACGGCGACTACGGGCGCATCACCCGGCAACAGAAGTTCCTGTCCGCGCTGCTGCGCTCGGCACTGTCCAACAATGTGCTGCTCAATCCCAGCAAGCTCAACGGGTTCATCAACGCATTCACCCAGGACACGTTTGTCGAGAACATCGATACAAAATCCCTGGTCACGCTGGGTCGATCATTGCAAAACGTCGATGCGGGCGCCGTCACCTTCCTGACCGTGCCCACCGACGGCACGAATGACTGGGGCAATGAAATCCCCCGGACCGACGAGATCAAAGCACTGTTCCAGGCAATCATCGACGACGAGCCGCTTCCGGGCGAAGAGCGTGCCACAGATACCGACAAGACATCGACCAGTTCGGCGCCCTCCACCGCCACGACGCCGGTGCCCGAGGCAACACTCGTGTCGGCAATGAGTCCGTACAACATCTACATCGATGTTTCGAACGCGTCAGGCGTTTCCGGTCAAGCCGCCACCGCCGCCGACCAACTCGCAGCGTACGGATTCCAGATCTCCACGATCGGAAATTTCAGCACAGCAACAGGACTTGCCAACGTTCAGGCCTCGGCGACGGTGGTGCGGTATGCAGCCGGTTACGAAGCCGAGGCCGCCACCGTCGCATCCGCGATTCCCGGTGCCGTACTCGTTCTCACCCCGAGCATGGGCGACATGGTCGAACTTGTCATCGGCAGCGATTTTTCCGGCACAGTCGTAGCGCCGGCAGATCCGGGAACGTCGTTGTCCGCAGAACCGTCATCGGTGGACACCAGCGTGTCGACGTCACTGCCCTCCGACATTGCCTCAGTCAACGCCGGAGACACAGCCTGCATCTGACGCTGCGGTGATCCTTTCGCACGACGCTGCGGTGATCACTTCGCACGACGCTGCGGTGATCATTTCGCACGACGCTGCGGTGATCATTCACCTTGCGTTCACCTGTCGCTTGTGACTTGGTCTTTCACTGCACGTAGGCTCTCACCTCATGCGCGTGGCTTACAACGAACAGATGACCGAGCTTGCAGACTTGCTCGGCGAGATGGCAGGACTGGCAGGCACCGCCATGGAGCGAGCCACCCAGTCACTGCTCCAAGCAGACCTGACCCTGGCCGAGCAGGTGATCGGCGAACACGACCGGATCACCGAACTCAGCACCCTTTGCGAGGAGCGCGCCTTCGCGCTGCTCGCCTTGCAGGCTCCCGTTGCCGGCGATCTCCGCTCCGTCGTCAGCGGAATCCAGATCGTCGCCGACATCGACCGCATGGGCGCCCTTGCCCTGCATGTCGCCAAGATTGCGCGTCGTCGCCATCCCAACCACGTCCTCCCCGAGGTCGTCAACGGCTACTTCGCCGAGATGGGCCGCATCGCCGTCAGTATCGGTGCCGCGGCAAAGGAAGTCCTCGAGACCCGTGATCCCGAGCGTGCAGCCCGTCTGCGCGAAGAGGACGAGGCGATGGACGACCTGCACCGTCACCTGTTCACGGTCCTCATGGATCGTGACTGGAAGTACGGGGTTGCGGCCGCCGTCGACATCACCTTGCTCGGCCGCTTCTACGAGCGCTTTGCAGACCACGCTGTCGAGGTCGGACGCCGAGTGATCTTCCTCGTTACCGGCAAGCTGCCCGAAGAGCCCGAATCCACCGAAAAGGTCGACAAACTGACCGCCTACCCGGATCTGTAACCACTCCTCGTCACGAGCAGAAGGCGGCCGCGCATGTGCGTGGCCGCCTTTCTGTTGTGCACCTTCAGTGAGAGCCCAGCCATTCGTCCAACGTCGGCCCGGCACTGACCGAGTCCGCCCCCGGGAGGAGCGCACCGCTGCGCATTGCCTTACCGGCTCCTGGCATAGATACCGGGATCAACAACTTCCGTGTGCCTCGACGACGCAGAATCTTCCTCGTCATCTCCGGGATCTCTAGGACTTCCGGGCCGGCGAGATCAGCAACGCGACCCGACGGCCCCTTCTCCGCTGCCTGCACCAACGCCTTCGCGACGGTCTTGGCGGCGACGGGCTTCGATCGCATTCGCGGTACGAGAGCCAGCGGGCCGAAACCCATGAGCGACACCGTCTTCTCGCCGAACTCGAACCACTGTGTGGACCTGAGAATCGTGAACGGGATGCCCGACGCACTGACTGCTCGTTCCTGCGCAGTCTTACCGCGGTAGTACCCGAAGGCCTTCAATCGCGGATCGTCACAGTTGACGATCGAGAGCACTACATGGTGCTTCACTCCTGCCGCATTCTCCGCTGCGGCAATGTTCTGCGCTGCAGCCTCGAAGAATGCGACGGCCTTCTTTGCGCTGTTGGTGACGTGGTCACTGACATCGACAACCGCGTCGACGCCCGCGAGAGCTCTGGCCAGTCCGGCACCGGTGCTGATATCGACGCCGGTCGAGCGGGCCGCGATCACCACGTCGTGGCCCGCCGCCTCGGCTTCCGCGACCACGAGCTTGCCCATCAAACCTGTCCCACCGAGCACTGCGATCCGCATGATGTCTCCTCGAGTTTCCGACTCTCCTCATCTTGGACGACAACGGCCTCCAGGTGTGAGAGTGTCGCGCGGAGTCTTACGTCACGGTGGGAAGACGTGCGACCCGGCAATTGAAATATGTCATCGCAGCAGACTCCAGATCTGCGCCAACGACCGCATGACTTCCCCGTTCCGAATTGCTCCGTCTCCGTCGAGGGCTTCTCTGCCTACCGGTACGGCGATGCATGCCGGCCGAACCAATCGTGCACCGACATAACCCAATACGGTTTCCAAAGTGCTCAGGGCGCCCTGTCCGCGCCCCGGTGCGGCGACGTTGATCCACGCCACCGGTTTATCGGTCATTTCCGTTCCGCCGACCGTCCAGTCCAGCAAGTTCTTGAAGCTACCTGGCAAAGTTCCTGCGTACTCCGGTGTGCAGAACAGCACAGCGTCGGCTTCCCCGATCAGCTGCCTCAGTGCGAGCACTTCATCATGCAGCGGATCGCAGTCGTCATCGGGATTGAAGGCCGGCAGCCGAGCCAACCCTCGATAGGTGGTTGCGATTCCCGCCGGCGGGGCTGATTCGGCGATTGCAGCGAGTGCAGCGGCGTTGGTCGAGGCTGCTCGGGTGCTCCCGGATACAAGCAGAATCTTCACGAGATCGATGTTCGCACAACCAGGAGTACCCCGCGTGACAGTCAAGGCCTAGAGCGGCACGATCAACCCGGCTAGGTCTCGGTGAACCGACTCGCCACGCGCGCACGCCAATCCGAGCTGACGTGGTCCAAGGCCGCGGACACCTCATGCGCCTGGTCCGCAACAGCCCGGGCCAGCATGCCCGGACCGGCCAGGGGGCTCACATGCCCCTCGGCTGTCTGCGAGGTTTTCATCCCCAGCAACATGGTGGTGCCGATTACGCGATGTCCTCCCAGAACCCCGGGACGGGAACGATCGGGAACACTACGCAAATCTAGGGTTTCCACCAGTAGCGGTGTCCCGTCGACGGTGATGCGCTGATCCGAACGCAGTGCACCACCGATCTCACCGGTACGGCCGAACACCACCATCTCGTCGAGCAGCGCAACCGCGTCGGACTGCAGCGAAATGTCAATGCGCCTAGCGACATCCGCGCCGCCGGCTACCACGAAGGGCGCCGCTCGCCATACCAAAGCGCCGCCGGCACCCACCGTCGCCGTGGCGTTCCACGACGCGTGACCGCCGCGGGCGTTGTACGCCACGGTGCCGGACGGCTCGAGTACCTCGAGGAACGCCCCTGGCGCCACGTCGAACTCGATGCGCAGGTCGTCACCGGCCAACAGTGTCGCACTGTGTCCGACCAATGCAACGCGCACGTGCAATCCGCGAGCACTTACCAGGCGAGGAGCCAGGAAATCCCCGGAGATCAACTCTTTGGCAACAGCGGTGTCGCCCACTCGCTCGACGACAACCCGCGTAGCTCCGGTGCTCATCAGTGAGCGTGAGAGTGACTGTGCCCGTGACCGTGATCGTGGTCTTCTTCATCGGCGTGGAAGTGCGGTGCCATCGGTCCCGGGTCCTGGGGCACGTGATTGCCCTCGCGGTGAGCGGCGATGACCTTACGAAGCCACGCGCTGAGCTGATCGATCGTGGCGTGATCCTTCTGGCTGAGCGCCAGGACGGGCAGTCCGTCGCGGGCTGCTGTTGCGTCGGCAACCATTTGAACGGCGTCGACGTCGACGTACGGAGCCAGGTCGATCTTGTTGACCACCAATAGATCTGCCCGCTCGATTCCGGGACCGCCCTTGCGTGCAACATCACCGCCGCCGGCAACGTCGATGCAAAAGATCTGCGCATCGACGAGTGCGGGACTGAACGTTGCGGTGAGGTTGTCGCCGCCGCTCTCCACGATCACCATGTCGAGGGGAAAAAATTCGCGCTCGAGATCTTCCACCGCAATGAGATTGGGGGTCACATCGTCACGGATCGCCGTGTGCGGGCACGCCCCGGTCTCCACTGCGACAATGCGCTCGATCGGCAGGACGTTTGCGGCGCGCAACAATCGTGCGTCCTCGTCCGTGTAGATGTCGTTGGTGACAACCGCGATCTCGAACTCCGACGCCAGTTCGCGGCAGATGGTGGCGATCAGTGTGCTCTTGCCGGTGCCAACCGGACCGGCAACACCGAGCCTCAAACCTCGTGCGGCAGTTACGTTTTCTGCGGTGGTGTTCAGATTGTCAAGCACGGAAAATCCTCCTGGATCGAGCGTGGTGTTCGAGTGACCATTGTTCGACCAATGGTCCTGTTGTTGCAGGTATGTCCGAGGCACTCTCGACCGCGACGGCTGCCGAGGCGACGGTCTCGATGGTCGGGGCTGCCCGCAGCAGCCATTCGACCGGTTCTGCCGGATCTACCGGCAGCAGCTTCAGTGCAGCCGACGCGACGGTTTGCGCGTCGTCGTACAGGCACGATCGCGCCGCCGCCAGATCGTCCATGCCGGAGACGGCGGTGAACACTCCCAATGCCAACGGCCGCATCGGGTGGCCCGGTAGCGCCATGAGTAATTGCACCGCGGGGTGCCCCGGCCACAACCGCGACGCCAACCTGGCCAGCCCGCGTCCGAGCTGGATGGACGCCTCACGCAGCGGTGCGCTGGGTGTGCGGGCGAGCAGTTCGTTCGAGATGGCCTCGAGTTCGCGTGCACTTCCCTCACTTACGGCCCAGCGCCGCGTGATCACCGTTGCGGCGGCTTCGACCAGTCCGACCGTCTCGAGTCGACCCCGGATGAAATCCGGAACCTGACTTTGGTGCAGGCCCGCCGCTAATGCCGGTTCCAGCCCGGACGAGTGCGCGTGCCCTCCGGTTGGCAGACGCCCGTCTGCCAGGAGCATCGACGCTATCTCGGCGGACATCATCTCAACTGACACCAGGGGTCAGAACAGCATGTAGCGCTGGGCCATCGGCACTACATCGACGGGATTGGGTTGGATCAGATCACCGTCGACCTTGATGGCAAAAGTCTCCGGATCTACGTCGATGGACGGCAGAGCCGTGTTGTTCGGCATGTCGGCTTTGGTGAGGTGACGTGTCGGGCGGATCGCGGTGAGCGAGCGAGTGAGCCCGAGTCGGCCTGCCAACCCGTCCTCGATTGCCATCGGCGAGACGAAGGTCGTGGAGAGGTGCGGGGCCGAGCCCGGTGCGGACGCCATCGCGGGACGAACGAACACCGGCTGAGGCGTCGGGATCGCTGCATTGGGATCTCCCAGCGGCGCAGCAACTATCGCGCCGCCTTTGATGACCGCGGCCGGACGCACTCCGAAGAACGCGGGATCCCACAGGACCAGGTCGGCCATTTTGCCGGCCTCGACCGAACCGATTTCGTGATCGATACCGTGCGCCACTGCGGGGCAGATCGTGTACTTCGCGACGTATCGGCGGGCACGCTCGTTGTCGGCGGGCATGGACGAGCCCAGCTTGCCGTGCTGGGCCTTCATCACGTGCGCTACCTGCCAGGTTCGCAGAGTCACCTCACCGATCCGGCCCATGGCCTGGGCGTCGGACGACGTGATGGAGATAGCGCCGATGTCGTGCAGGAAATCCTCTGCCGCAATGGTTGTCGGGCGAATGCGGGACTCCGCGAACGCAAGATCCTCCGGAACCCGCGGGTTGAGCGCGTGGCACACGATGAGCATGTCGAGATGCTCGGCAACCGTGTTGACGGTGTGTGGCAGCGTCGGATTGGTCGATGCCGGAAGAACATTCGCTTCACCGGCCGTCACGATGATGTCGGGAGCATGCCCACCGCCTGCGCCTTCAGCGTGGAACACGTGAATGCCTCGACCGGCAATAGCATCCAAAGTGTGCTGTACGTAGCCGGTTTCGTTGAGGCTGTCGGCATGCAGCGCGACCTGCAGACCGAATTCGTCGGCAGCGCGCAAAGCTGCGTCGATCGCGGCGGGGGTGGAACCCCAGTCCTCGTGCACCTTGAATCCGCCGGCCCCGGCCAGCGCTTCCTGACGAAGCGCCTCGTGGCTGACGGTGCTGCCCTTACCCAGGAGCAGCACGTTGAGCGGAATGTGGTCGAGCGCACGGTGCATCATCGTGAGCGACCAGGCACCGGGCGTGACCGTCGTGGCCTTGGTGGCCTCGGTCGGTCCGGTTCCGCCGCCGGCAATTGTTGTCGTGCCGGTCGCGAGCGCTTCCAGCATCTCGATCTCGCTGAGAATATGAACGTGCGTATCGATCGCGCCGGCGGTGAGAATCCTTCCCTCCCCGGCGATCACGTCGGTGCTCGGCCCGATGAGCAGCTTGGGATGTACACCGTTCATGATGTCGGGGTTACCGGACTTCCCGATCGCCACGATGCGGCCGTCACGAATTCCGACGTCTGCCCGGACAATTCCCCAGTGATCGAGAATCACCGCATTGGTGATGACCACGTCGAGAGCGCCCTGATCCCGGGTGGTTGTGCCCTGTCCCATCGATTCACGGATGCTCTTGCCGCCGCCGAACACCATTTCGTCGCCAGTTGCGGTGTAGTCGTGTTCGATCTCGATCCAGATGTCGGTATCCGCCAACCGGATCTGGTCGCCCGCGGTGGGGCCGAACAGCGACGCGTAACCACGCCGATCCATCGTGCTCACTACGCGGTCACCTCGTCTGTGTCGTCGTTGCGTGAAATCACACCGTCTGCTGTCGGTGCACCGTCTGATGCCGCGATGTCACTGATGCGAACATTCACCGACGACGCCCGCAGCGGTTCCTCGACCTCGACGCCAGGTGTCCCGAACGGCAACACCGGCTTGGGTTCGCGTGCATGCGTGGGCAGTTGCTCGCCGGATCCGATCTGCAGGCCGGGAACTCGCTTGAGCCCACCGAGTTCGATCAGCGTCACCGTGCGCGAGACGCCTGGCTCGAAACGCACCGAGGTCCCGGACGGAATATCGAGCCGAAAACCGTCGGCCGCTTCGCGATCGAATGTCAGCGCCGGGTTGGCCGCCGGAAGGTGAAGATGCGATCCGATCTGGATAGGACGATCGCCGTCGTTGACGACCACAAGCGTGATTCTGTTTGCGTCCGTGCCGAACTCGAGTGGTTCGGAAGACACCCGCACTTCGCCGGGGATCATCGGATGGGTTCCGTCACGGTGACCAGCTTGCGACCATCCGGGAAAGTGGCCTCCACCTGGATATTTGCAATCATCTCGGGTACCCCTTCCATGACGTCGTCGCGAGTGAGCACCTGGCGACCGGCATTCATCAGTTCCGCAACCGTCATACCGTCACGTGCCCGCTCGAGAATCCAACACGAGATCAGCGCCATCGCTTCGGGGTAATTCAGAAGTACCCCGCGCTCGCGTCGGTCGCGAGCGACCATGCCCGCAACGCTCAACAGCAGCTTTTCGGTATCTGAAGGGGTGAGGTGCACTGACTAGCCCTTCCGGTTGTGGAACGAAAATTGATCTGGCACGGTGCTGACGACGCAGATTCGACAGCACACCTTGGGGCGAGATTAGCATTGCCCGAAGCGTCGCCAGTATCTACGAGATTCACGCCGTCGGCCACTCCGCCGCCCGATGGACACACTTGCGCTGCTCATCGAATTATTCGCGCGCCCAACGCTGCTCAGCTCTGCGGGCCGAAGTGGGAACTATCACCACCACCAAAAAGTTTCACCCCCGTCTCCTGTTGGAAACGGGGGTGAAACATGTTCGTGCAGTCTTTATCCGAAGCGGCCCGAGATGTAGTCCTCGGTGGCCTTCTGTGTCGGGTTCGAGAAGATCTTCTCGGTGTCGTCGATCTCGACGAGCTGCCCCGGCTTGCCGGTTGCCTCGAGGTTGAAGAACGCGGTCTGGTCACTCACACGAGCGGCTTGCTGCATGTTGTGCGTGACGATGACGATGGTGAAGTCCTTCTTGAGTTCGGTGATCAAATCTTCGATCGCCAAAGTCGAGATGGGGTCGAGAGCCGAGCACGGCTCGTCCATGAGCAGGACGTCGGGCGAGACCGCGATGGCCCGCGCGATGCACAGACGCTGCTGCTGGCCGCCTGAGAGTCCGCCACCGGGCTTGTCGAGGCGATCCTTGACCTCGTTCCACAGGTTGGCTCCGCGCAGGGAACGCTCGGCAACCTCGTCGAGTCGCTTCTTGTTGCGCTCACCCTGCAACTTCAACCCGGCGACGACGTTGTCCTTGATGGACATGGTCGGGAACGGGTTGGGTCGCTGGAACACCATGCCGATGGTCTTACGAACACCGACCGGGTCGACGTTGGAGCCGTAGATGTCCTCACCGTCGAGCAACACGGAACCCTCGACGCGCGCACCGGGAATGACCTCGTGCATGCGATTGAGGGAACGGAGCACTGTCGACTTACCGCAACCGGACGGGCCGATGAACGCGGTGACGCTCCGGGGTGGGACGGAGAGGCCGACATCGGCGACGGCGTGAAACTTGCCGTAGTAGATGTTGACGTCCTTGAGATCCAGACGCTTGGCCATTACCGGCTCCCTACTGAGTTGTTAACGCTGTCGAGTACAAACATGTTCTGCGGCCGCGTCACTTGCTGCGGACCTGTGAGAAGTGACCGATCAGCTTGGCGACGATGTTGAGAATCGCGATCAGCAGGATCAGAGTCAGCGCGGCACCCCAGATGCGGTTGGTGCCGGCGTCGGTCGGGTTGTTCATCTCGGCGACCATCAGCGAGGGCAGCGTGCCCATTTCGCCGTTGAACAGGTCGAAGTTGATGAACGGTGCATAGCCGACGAGGATCAGCAGCGGCGCGGTCTCACCGAGTACGCGGGCCAAGGCCAGCATGACGCCGGTGATGATGCCGGGAAGTGCCGTCGGCAGAACGATTTTCGAGATGGTCTTCCACTTGGGAACACCAAGTGCGTACGACGCCTCACGCAGGTCCATCGGGACGATGCGGAGCATTTCCTCGGTGGATCGGATGACGACGGGGACCATCAGCAGCACCAGCGCGAGCGAGACGGCAAATGCCGACTTGGGGAATCCGAACGTCGCGATCCACAGCGCGTAGATGAACAGCGCGGCCACGATGGACGGAACACCGCTGAGGATGTCGACCATGAAGGTCGTGAGCTTGCCGAGCTTGGACTTACGATCCGCGTACTCCACCAGGTAGATGGCAACAAAGATTCCGAGCGGGATCGAGAAGACCGCGCACACGAGGCCTTGCATCAGGGTCCCGACCAGCGCGTGGTAGACACCGCCACCGGACGCCGACGCTGTCAGTCCGCTCATCGAGTTCGTGAACCAGGTCGCAGACGTCAACGCGGGCAAGCCCTTTGCGATGACCGTGAAAAGCACCCAGACCAACGGAATGAGGGCAACCAGAACGGCGAGGCTGACCAGGATCGTCGCAGTGACGTCCGTGGCCCGACGCTTTGCTCCGACGCCTTGGAAGGTGGGCGCCTTGACCGGGCGGTCCAGAGTGGTGCTCATGGGTCAGTCCTTCTTTCCGGCGATCACGGCGCGGGCAGCAGCGTTGACCACGAAGGTCAGGACGAACAGCACCAGACCGGCTGCGATGTACGCACCCGCTTGGATGTCGTTGTTGAACTCCGCGTAACCGAGGGCGATCTTGGAGGCGATGGTCGATCCGCCGTCGAACAGGGACCAGCCGAATGCCTGCGAGGTGGTGCGCAGGATCAGGTACAGGGCCATCGTCTCACCGAGTGCGCGACCGAGACCGAGCATCGATCCGCTGATGTAGCCGGACTTACCGAACGGAATGACGGTGGTGCGCACAACTTCCCAGCGGGTCGCACCGAGCGCGAGTGCGGCTTCGATCTGCGAGCGCGGGGTCTGGATGAACACCTCGCGGGTCACCGCGGTGATGACGGGAAGAATCATGACGGCCAGCACGATGCCGGCGGTGAAGATGGTGCCGCCGCCGGTGATGGAGCCGCTACCGTCGGCGAAGAGGGGGAACCAGCCGAGAGTGTCGTTGAGCCACACGGCAACCGGAGTGATCGCCGGAGCGAACACCAGCAGACCCCACAGGCCGTAGACGATCGACGGGACTGCCGCGAGCAGGTCGATCGTGTAAGACAGCGGACGCGTCAGCCACTTCGGCGAGTACGACGTCAGGAAGATCGCGATACCGAGCGCGATCGGCATCGCCAGCACCAGAGCGAACAGCGACACCAGGACCGTGACCTGGAAGAGGTCGAGAACACCGAACGCCATCGCGTTGATGTCCTGCGTGACCCATTCACGGCTGGTCAGGAAGTTCACCTGGTTGCGGCTCAAAGCCGGTACGGCACGCCAGATCAGGAAGGCGCCGATCGCCGCGATGACAACGGTGATGAAGATGGCCGAACCCGACGCCATCGAACTGAAGATGCGGTCACCCGGGCGGGTCACGGTCTTGCTGTTACCGCCGGCCGGGCCGTCGTCCTTCGGTGGCTGCTCGACTTCTGAAGCCTTGATGGAAGTAATCGTGTCCTCCGTGATGCCGTTCGGACCGCCCACCCCGGCTCCGCTGGTTGCGGAGCCGGAGGAACGAGATGCTGATGTGATGGGCGCGTCGCTCATGTGCGCTCACATTCCTTCACGTTTGAATGTAGATCCATGGGCTTGTCCGTACGAGTCCGCGGTCGAATCAGCCGATGGCTGAGATCGACGCGTTCAGACGGTCCTGCACGTTTGCCGGCAGCGGGACGTAACCCTGCTCTGCAAGGTTGGCCTGCCCCTCGTTGGCGGCACTCGTCAGGAACGACTTCACAGCTGCAGACGTATCGGCGTCGTAGCCGTTGGAGCAGACGATGGAGTACGTCGCGAGAACCAGCGGGTAGGCGCCGGCTTCGGTGGTCTTGAAGATCGACCCGAGGTCGAGCGTCAGGTCGCCGGTGGCATCCGACTTGAACTTGGCGCCGGAAATCGACTTGGAGGCGGTGTCGTTGGTCAGCGCGACAGCTTCGGTGCCGGTGTTGATCTCGGCCATCGACAGTTTGTTCTGATCGGCAAACGACTTCTCGACGTACGTGATGGAGCCCGGTGCCGTCGAAACTGCCTGAGCGACTCCGGCCGAACCCTTGGCGCCCTCACCGACGCCACCGGTGAAGTCAGAACCCGCGCCCGAGGTCCAGACGCCGTTCGACGCTGCCTCGAGGTACTTCTGGAAGTTGTCCGTGGTTCCCGAGGAATCGGAACGGATCACGGGGGTGACCTTCAGATCGGGAAGCTTCGCGTCCGGATTGAGGGCAGCGATGGCCGGATCGTTCCAGTTGGTGATGCCACCGTTGAAGATCTTGGCAAGAACCTCGGCATTGAGCACGAGGTTGTCGACGCCGTCGAGGTTGAAGGCAACCGCGATCGGGCCGAAGACGAGGGGAAGGTTCCAGGCCTCGCCGCCGACGCAGCGTTCCTTGGCCTTGTCGGCCTGCTCGTCCTTGATCGCGGAGTCGGAGCCGGCGAAGTCGATCTGGTTGGCGAGGAACTGGGTGCGGCCGTCACCCGAACCGCTGGGGTTGTAAGCAACGTTGACCGTCTTGCCCTTTTCCTGGCAGACAGCGATGTACGTGGCGACGAACTGGTCCATCGCGTTCTTCTGCGCCGATGAACCAGCCGCAGAGATCTTTTCCTTGCCCTCACATGTTGCTGTCGAAGCGGACGTGTCCACACCACTCGACGATGCGTTGTTGTCGCTGCCACATGCTGCCAAGGTCATAGCGCCCACGGCCACTACGCCGAGCAGAGCACCACTGCGCTTGAAATTCACCTTCGGTCCTCCGGAAATAGCTACCGCCGGGCCCACGATCAGGCGGCGACATGAGATGCAGCGCATTACTGCATCAGGCAACGCGGCGCTGCCCATAGAGAAAAGTAGGGGGGCGCGGTGTCCGGCTGGACCACACAAAGTGAACGGAGAATGAACAGACCGGAGATTTATTCGAGTCGCCGGAGAAAGTCAGGAATTTCGGGCATAGGCCATGTCGGTGTGGAACCTGTCGAAGCCCAATTTCTCGTACGTGTTGAGGGCTACCGTGTTGTCTCCCTCGACGTACAGGAGGACCGTAGCGAGACCACGATCACGCAGGTAGTGCATGCCGGCGAGCGTCAGAACCCGACCGAGTCCGCGTCCCTGCGCCGCCGGATCGATACCGACGACGTACACCTCACCGAGTTCCGGTTCGTCCCCCTCGGGCGGATGAACCTTGGTCCAGTGAAACCCCAGAAGCGTGTGCGGATCAGCGTCCGCATATGCCAGGAACAAACCGGCGGGATCGAACCACCCTTCGGCGGTTCGCTCATCGATCTCCGCTTGCGTCCAACCGCCCTGCTCGGGATGCCACGAGAACGCGGCGTTGTTGACCCGCAAGATCTCGGAATCGTCTTCGTGGCCACGGTACGTCCTCAGCGAAACACCTTCCGGAACAACAATTTCCGGAAGCTGCGGAGCGTCGAGAGGTCGACGCAACTGGAGGAGTTCACGAACACTGACCAGATCCAGGCTCTTTGCGAATTCCACTGCCGCGTCGATGTTTCCGTGTGCCCACACCCGTGTGCCCGGACGGCCTTCGTCGAATACCGAAGTGGCAAGGGCAGTCCCGATCCCCTGCCGCCTGCGAGCGGTATCCACCACGAGTTCCGCCATGTCGGGATGCTCGTCCGAACCGGCTTGCAGTTGGGCGTATCCAACTACAACACCGTCGTCGAGGATCACGAGGTGCCGGGCCTGACCACGGCCGGCAATCGCGTGCCGCCCCTGCTCGGAAACCGGTGCCTTGCCGTCGAATTCCGTTGCACGGTCGACAAGTTCCGCCACCTGCCGAGCCTGATCCGGCGTCAGCACATCGCTCCAACTCATGTCACAACACCGATCCGTCTGCAGCCTCGTAATCGACATCGTCGTCCTCGAATCGAATCGGCGCCGCGGCCCCGTTCTTGGATCGCGTCGGGCGAACCGCCTTGTACCCGACATTTCGGACTGTACCGATCAAGGATTCGTATTCGGTGCCCAACTTGGCCCGCAACCGACGCACGTGGACATCCACGGTCCTGGTGCCACCGAAGAAGTCGTAACCCCACACCTCTTGCAACAACTGCGCACGAGTGAACACCCGTCCCGCATGCTGCGCGAGGTACTTGAGCAGTTCGAATTCCTTGTAAGTCAAATCAAGGGGCCGTCCACGCAGTCGTGCCGTGTACGTCCCCTCGTCGATAACCAATTCGCCCAGCGTGATTTTTCCTGACGCTTCGGGACTGGCAACGCCGCCACTGCGGGCGAGCAACAACCGCAATCGGGCGTCCACCTCAGCGGGTCCCGTACCGGGCAGGAGGATGTCGTCCAACCCCCAGTCCGCGTTGACGGCAACAAGCCCGCCCTCGGTCAGGACAGCCACGACCGGAACGGCGGATCCCGTACTTCCCAGCAGTCGACACAACCCTCGTGCGGCAGCCAGATCAGTGCGTGCGTCGACCAACGCGATGTCGGCCGAACTTGCCTCGAGCAGCGACGAAACCTCAGTGGGAGCAGGCCTAACCGAGTGCGCCAGCAGCGCCAACGCCGGAAGAACTGCATCCGGGTTGGGGTCGGAGGTGAGGAGAAGCAGCTCCACACGGCCTCCTATCTAGTAGCCCGCGCACCCCGGACAGGGCGACGCTCTGGTAGTTCGACCCTTTTGGTCGGTCACTACATTAGCGTGCGCGCCGTTGGGACCGTCGCACCGAACCTACGACGGAGTCCGTCACAATGGTGCTGTGCGCAAACTGATCATCGGCATCGTCTTCCTCCTCGGCCTCGGACTGGTCGCCGATTTCGGTGCCGCCGCGTACGCGGAATACCGAGTTTCCCGCGAGCTACGCGCCGGCGCGTCACTCGACGCCGACCCCGAAGTCACGTTCAACGGCTTCCCGTTCCTCACCCAAGCTCTGGGCGGAAAGTACAAAGACGTCTACATCCGGGCGACCGGAGTGCAGAGCAACATCGTCGGCGAAGTCACCGTCGAAGCGAATCTGCGGGGCGTCACCGTCCCGTTCTCGGACCTGGTCAACGGCAGGGTGACCGAACTTCCCGTCGACAAGCTCGACGGCAGAATGAGCATCAACGCCACGGACCTCGGCAAGCTCCTCGATATACCTGACCTGCAAGTTTCCTCCCCTCCAGCCGACAAGTCCGACGGCACGGGTGGCAGCGGCGGTACCGGGGCGAGCACCGCGGGCGCGATCGTACTGACCGGAACGGTCCCCGTCGGACCCATCGACACCGCAGTCAGCGTTCAGGCAAACCTCGTGCTCGAGGGAGATCAGGTCAAGATCGTTGCAAGCAATCTCTACTTCGGCCCCGAAGGCGAAGCGAACTTCTCGATCCCGTCGGTTCTCGAGCCGGTCGTCCTCGGCATGTTCAGCTACACCATCGACCCACAGTCACTTCCCTTCAACGTGAAGCCGAGCCTCGTCTACGCAGAAGGCGGTCGCATAGTGATCGAAGGCAGCACGGAAAACACAGTCATCAACCTCGCAGATCTGCAGAACCAATGACCGGTATCACAGTTCTACTCATCGCCCTCGTCGCCGTTGTGGCGGTCGGACTGTTCCTCAAGTCGCGTAGCGGGGCCGTTCGAGCCAGCGGCTCGGGTACCCCCGAAGCCGTCGGCAGCCGCATCGAACTCCTCGCTGCGGCGGGCATAACGCCCGGCTCCGGACCAGTCGTCCTGCATTTCTCCGCAGACTGGTGTGGTCCGTGCAGCGCTGTCCGCCGCGTCGTCGATCAGGTGGTGACCACGATGGCAAACGCCCCACATCCGCCCGTCGACATCGAGCTCGATATCGACAAGAACCCGGCGCTTGCGCGTGAGATGAGCGTCCTGTCGCTGCCGACCACCTTCATCCTCGACCGCGACCTGGTCGAACGATTCCGAGTGTCCGGGGTGCCGTCCACCGCGGACCTCACAACCGCGCTCGCCCCCTTCTCAACACCCGGTACCCCGAATTCGCCGTTTGCAGGGTAAACTCCCAACCGTGCAAACCCGCCACGAGCTCATGCTCACCCGACGCCGCGCAGTAGACCTGTGCCGCCTCGGTGGTTGTTGCTGTTCTTGTTGCTGATCACCCAGCACTCAGCCTTCGCTGAGATTCGAGCCTTTCGCTCACGTGATCACTCTCGCCGAATACGGGCTGTCCAGCCCACATTTCTCCGAGCCTGAAGTCTGAATTCTCGGCCCAGGCAAGCACCATGCAACCAACGCAGGAGCACACCCGATGTCCACCACCACTTCGCAATCCGAGCAGGTCGATGTGCGCGGTCCGCGGTTCGCCGCGTGGATCACCACCGCGGTACTTGTTCTGACACTGATTCTTTCGACATTCTCGCTGCCCGCTGCCACCACTCTGTTGGCATTGCAGGCAATCGTCTTCGCGATCGGCGCCGTCGCCGGACCCAAGCGCAGCCCGTACGGACTGATCTTCGGCAAACTCGTCGCCCCACGCATCTCCCCCGTGCGCGAACGTGAACCTGTTGCGCCGCTGCGCTTCGCACAGTTCGTCGGCTTTGTCTTCGCACTCGCCGGGACCGTCGGATTCCTTGCCGGATCCACCGTCGTCGGCACCGTGGCCACAGGCTTTGCCTTGTTCGCGGCGCTTCTGAACGCAGCCTTCGGCATCTGCCTCGGCTGCCAGCTCTACCCACTCGTGACGCGATTCCGAACAATCGGAAGAGCAAGCACCGCGTGAAAGCGCATCACCGGTGACCCCACCGGACACATACCCCCGCAAGACCATATCGAGCACGACCACATCGAAAGGAACACCATGGCTCGCTCCGACGTCCTAGTCTCCGCCGACTGGGCGCAGCAGAACCTCAACGCCCCCAAGACCGTTTTTGTCGAGGTGGACGAGGACACCAGTGCATACGACGGCGGCCACATCGAAGGTGCAGTCCGGCTCGACTGGCGCAAGGACCTCCAGGACAGCGTCCGCCGTGACTTCCTGAACCAGGAGCAGTTCTCAGACCTCCTCTCGGCCAAGGGAATCGCCAACGACGACACGGTCGTCCTTTACGGTGGCAACAACAACTGGTTCGCCGCGTACGCCTACTGGTACTTCAAGCTGTACGGCCACAAGGACATCAAGCTCATCGACGGTGGCCGCAAGAAGTGGGAACTCGACGGACGCGAGCTGTCCAAGGACGAAGTAACCCGTCCCGCAACGCAGTACAAGGCCGAGGCACCCGACTTCTCGATCCGCGCATTCCGCGACGAGGTCATCTCCTCCATCGGCTCCGTCAACCTCGTCGACGTACGTAGCCCCGACGAGTTCTCCGGCAAGATCCTCGCTCCCGCGCACCTTCCGCAGGAGCAGGCTCAGCAGCGTGGCCACGTCCCCACCGCGATCAACATCCCGTGGAGCACCACCGCCAACGAAGACGGCACCTTCAAGTCCGACGACGACCTTGCAAAGCTATACGCGGACAAGGGCTTCGACGACACCAAGAACACCATTGCCTACTGCCGCATCGGAGAGCGTTCGAGCCACACCTGGTTCGTCCTGCAGGAAATCCTCGGCAAGAGCAACGTCAAGAACTACGACGGCAGCTGGGTCGAATACGGCTCACTCGTCGGCGCACCGATCGAATTGGGAGCATAGAACATGTGCGGAGCACCTACTCAGGGTCAGACCCTGCCTGCCGGCGTCGACGTCGAGAAGGAAACCGTCATCACCGGCCGTGTTCTCGCGGCTGACGGCCAGCCCATCGGCGGCGCATTCGTGCGCCTGCTCGACGGCTCCGACGAATTCACCGCCGAGGTCGTCGCGTCCGCTACCGGCGACTTCCGATTCTTCGCCGCCCCCGGATCCTGGACTGTGCGTGCACTCTCCAGCTCCGGCAACGGCACCGCCACCGTGAACCCCGAAACCTCGGGCGTCCACAACGTGGAAGTCACGGTCAGCAAGTAAGTTCCAGACTTACCAGCAAAGGTCCCGCATCCCAGGAGGATGCGGGACCTTTTCTTGTCGTTTCATTTGTCACAGCCTCCCGATTTTTCCGGCAGGTCGAGGCCGTCTAAGATAGGCACGTGGTCATCTTCTTCGAGGTACTTCTCGCACTCGCATCCGTCATGATCGCTTGGTTCTCCGTGTACGTCGTTTACCGTTTGGTCACCGACGAATCGTGAGTCAAGCTCCGGGATCAGGGTCTGACGCGACAGCTGACGATTCCACCGCTTCAGGTGCCATCAGGCGCGGCAGCGGGGATGAGGCAGTCGCAATAGCTGTCGAACGTTCCAAGTCGACAGCTTCACTCAACATTCCCACTCTCCCGGATCTCCCGGTCCCCGAGGACACCGCAAATCTGCGACTCGGCCCGGACATCAATCCTGCCCTTCTCGCTCTGCTGCCGCTTGTCGGTGTCTGGCGCGGCGAAGGCGAAGGTCATGACCCGGAAACGGGCGACTATCCCTTCGGGCAACAAATCGTCATCTCCCACGATGGTGGCCCCTACCTGTGCTGGGAATCCCGATCCTGGGTTCTCGACGCCGAGGGCAATTACACCAAGCCCGACACCCGCGAAAGCGGCTACTGGCGCATGGGTGGCGACGGTATCCCCGGCAGCGTGAACGAGGAAGTAGTCGAACTACTCCTCACCCACAGCTCCGGCGTCGTCGAAATGTACTACGGCACCGCACTCACCCAATCGTCGTGGGAACTCGCGACCGACGTCGTGATCCGCAGCCAGTCCGGTGCCCTGTACGGCGGCGCAAAGCGTCTGTACGGCATCGTCGAAGGTGGAGACCTCGCCTACGTCGAGGAGCGAATCCTCGCGGACGGCGCGCTCGAACCGCGCTACTCGGCGCGGTTGACGCGCTACATCGGCTAACTGCTACACACAGCACGAAGCGACCCCCGAGCCATACCCACGCTTTCGCGCAGGTCCCGGTCGGACTGATCGGGGGCTCGGGGGTCGGGTGGCTGCCCGGGATTCGCCGGCCGCTCCTGCGGTTAGTGAATTCCGTCAGCGATTGCGGCTAGCTGGCAGCCACCTCACGCGTCCGTCTGTACTTCAATTTCAGACCACCTCCTTCCTTGTGTACAGGAGAAAGTACGCCCACTTCACCGCGACGGCAATTTATTTTCCGCTGAAAACTTTTCGACGCATATCACCTGGTCAGCTCCAGTGTGTTCCGGAAGTTGATGGGTGACGACGACGACGGTCCGGGACGGAGCCAGCAAGGTGCCGTCTCGTCCGAGGAGTTCACGCAGCACCTCCGCACCGGCTTCGGCATCCATGTGTTCGGTTGGTTCGTCGAGGAGCAGGACCTGCGCGGGTGACACGAGCGCCCGCGCCAACAGCAATCGCCGACGCTCGCCGCCTGAGACTGCTCGCATGCCGCCGACGAGAACGGTGTCGAGTCCGGCGGGCAGGTGAGCGAGCCACTCCCCCAGACCGACGTCACCAAGCACTGTCTCCGCGGCAGCCGCCGTGAGATCACCGCGCGCTACTCGCAGATTTTCGAGCACGGAGGTCTCGAAGAGATGTGCGTCTTCTGCGAAGAACCCGATATGTCGGCGAAGTTCTGCTGGTTCGATCTCTGAAATCGGAACGCCACCAACGGAGATTGTCCCCGACACCGGCGGGAGGAGCCCCGCCATCGTCATCAGGGCCGTCGTCTTCCCTGATCCGCTCTCGCCGATCATCGCGATCCGCGTGCCGGGGAGCACGTCGAACGTGAGCGGTGCGGTGACATTGCCTCCAGGCCAGCCGGCGCGCAGTCCGTCGACGGTCAGGACATCCGACTCGGGCCATGCGTTGTCGCCCTCTGCAATCTCCTCGTCTGCGCGGTCGAGTACCGCCATAATTCGCGCTGACGCCAACCTCGCTTTGGTCAATGCCACTGCGGCAGTGGGCAGAGCCGCAGTTCCCTCGAACGCCGAGAGCGGGAGCAATACGAGGATGCCCAGTGCCATCGGTGTCATGTCGGTATCCCCGTAGAGCACGATACCGATGAGCAGCGACGCCAAGACGCTGACTCCCACTGCGAGAGGTGTTGCGGCAGCGGCAAATGCGCTCGGCACCGCAGCGCGGTCGGTAGCATCGACCACGTCGCCTTCGGCCGACACCGCGTCGGACACGGCAGCGTCCAAACGTCCCGCCACTCGAAGCTCGGCCGAATGATCGAGCGCGGTGACCGCTGACGCACTGAATCGCACAGCAGCAGAAGAGCTGTCGGTTTCAGCGATTCGAGCAGCTCGGGCCGATAGCCAGGGAGCCAGTATTCCGGAGACCGCGAGCGCGATCGCCAAAACCATTGCCGCCGGCACGGAGATGAACATCAAGATGCCCACGGCAACAACGGCAAGAATAGCCGATACAGCTATGGGGACAAGTGCTTTCACTACCACGTCACCGACTGCATCGACGTCCGCTCCGGTGCGCGCAAGCAAGTCGCCACGTCGCAGGCCTGCGGCCGCAGCCGGGTTACCCGCTGCTAGGCGCGCGTATATCTGGGCCCGCGCTGCCGTTGTCCCGCGCAGCGCAACATCGTGCGTCGTGAGACGCTCCAAGTAGCGGAACACACCCCGGAATATACCCAGAGCACGCACGGCAACAACAGCCACGCTGAGATCCAATACCGGCGGCATTTCCCAGGCCCTGGTGATCAACCAGGCAGACAGCGCCGCCAACGCCAGAGCACTGCCGAGCGTCGCCACGCCGGCCGCGACGGCAATGAGTACGCGTCGTGGTTGCAGTTCTAGGAGACCCAGTGCGCGCAGCAACGGATCGCGGTGGTCAGTTCTCATGTGCGTGCACCTCGATGATCTGATCTGCGGCTGCAAGCACGCTGGGGCGATGTCCGATGACTATGACGGTGTCGCCGCCCTTCGCTCGCGCTCGCAATGCATCCAGAACCGTAGTCTCCGAATCCGCATCCAGGTGGGCGGTGGGTTCGTCCAGCACAAGGACGGGCCGGTCGGACGCCAGGACACGTGTCAGTGCCAGCCGTTGCCGCTGCCCGAGTGAGAGACCGGAACCACCGGCCCCCACCACGGTGTCGAGTCCTGAAGACAGTTCGGCGAGAACTCCGTCGAACCCTGTGGCCGCAGAAGAATACTGCAGCGCATCGGAGTCGATGGGTCCGGTGAGATGGAGGTTTTCCCGAATGGTTCCCGGCAACATGACCGGATGTTGTGGCAGCCAAGCGATCTGCGCCCACCACGCGTTCTCGTCGAGTTGCCGAACGTCGGATCCGCCGACGCTCACAAAACCACCGCTGGGTTCGATCAACCCGAGCAGGGCCTGCACCGCGCTCGACTTGCCGGAACCGTTTGCTCCGGTAAGAACGGTGATCGCACCGGGTCGCATCACTCCCGAAAGCTCGTACGGCGCAACACCACCACGCGAATTCACGCTCAGCGTGTCGAAAACGATGTCCGTGCCGCGCGCATCAACCACGGCTGCGCCGCCGACGGGTGCAGAGGTGTCCGCTTCGATGACACTGAAAGCTTTGTCCGCAGCCGCCATTCCGTCCTCGGCCGCGTGAAACTGCATTCCGACCATCCGCAACGGCAGATACACCTCCGGGGCAAGAATCAACGCAACGACACCTGGCTCGAGCGACATGTCGCCGTACACGAGCCGCAAGCCGATACTGACCGCCACCAAAGCGACACTCAGCGTTGCAAGGAATTCCAACACCATCGACGACAGGAATGCGACCCGCAGCGCGGACATCGTGGTGCGGCGATGCGAATCGCCCAGTTCCCGAACCCGCTCGGCCGGACCGTCTTGTCGACCGAGCGCTCGCAGCGTGGGCAAACCCGACAGGAGATCGAGCAATTGCGACGACAGCGTCGTCATCGCAGCCAGGGTCTTCTCGGACTTACCCTTCGTCAGCAATCCGATCAGGATCATGAAAATCGGAATCAAGGGCAACGTGATCAAGATGATTACTGCCGACGTCATATCTTGCAGGGCAATAACTATCAGCGTGATCGGGGTCAGCGTCACCGACAGGATCAACGACGGCAGATAGCCCGTCAGATACGGAGCAAGACCGTCGACACCACGGGTGAGAACCGTAGCGATCTCATCGCGACGTGGATCGAGATCGCGGGGACTCATCGCCGTCGCCGACGCGAGCACACCGTCCTTGATCTCGGCCACAACACGGGTCGACGCGCGGTGAGCGAACCGCGCTTGCAGCCAGGTACCCAGTATTCGAATCCCGACAGCGCCTGCGAGGACACCGAGTTCGGTTGTCCACGAGGAAATATCGACGGTTCGGGTGGTGATGACGCCGGCCAGCACCCGGCCGATCATGAGTGCCGAGACGATAACCATCACGACGTTGATGATCGACAGAGCCACTGTCAGAATCAGATATCCACGCGCAGAGGCGGAATGCCGCCACAGACGCGGATCGATCGGTCCGCGGCGACGCTCCCGAGTGGTGGGAGCGTCGCCTACCTCGATTGTCACTTGAATTCGACCGTCACTTCTTTCGAGGCACTGATGCCGGATTTACCACGTCTTGGCTTTGAACTTCAGCCCGATCGACGGTGGAATCTGCTTGGTGGAGATGCGCTGGCGGAACACCCAGTAGGTCCAGCCCTGGTAAATGATCACGATCGGCGTCATAAATGCCGCCGCCCAGGTCATCACCTTGAGCGTGTACGGACTCGATGACGCGTTCTCGATGGTCAGGCTGTACGCCGGATCGAGCGTCGACGGCATGACATTCGGGAACAGCGAGGCGAACAGCAGCACGACGGTGGCGATCACAGCCACACAGGTGAGGACAAAGGCCCAACCTTCGCTCTCGGCCCGCGTCAGGAAGACGACGCCGATCAGTGCTGCGGCAGCGAGTGCCACCAGAATCCACGTCCACCCCTTGCCGTAGGCGAGTTGCGTCCACAGAACGAATCCGCCGGCGACCGGGATAGCTGGAATTGCCAGTCGTGCAGCGATTTTCACTGCGTCTTCGCGAACCTCGTCGGCGCTCTTGAGCGCCAGGAACACAGCACCGTGGAGAGCGAACACCAACGCGGTGGTCAGACCGCCGAGCAGTGCGTACGGGTTGAGCAGATCAAAGAACCCTGACACGACCTGCTTGTCGGCATTGATCGCCACGCCCCGAACGATGTTCGCAAAAGCCACGCCCCAGAGAACTGCCGGGACCCAGGAACCGAAGATGATGCCCCAGTCACAGCGCTGCCGCCATTTGTCGTCGTCGATCTTGCTTCGCCATTCGATGGCGCAGATTCGAACGATCAAGGCCACCAGGATGATCAGCAGTGGCAGATAGAACCCGGAGAACAACGTCGCGTACCACTCCGGGAAGGCCGCGAACATCGCGCCGCCGGCGGTGATCAGCCACACCTCGTTGCCGTCCCACACCGGGCCGATCGTGTTGAGCGCTACCCGTCGACGCGTATCTGCCGGCAGCCCACTGCCTCTGCCGACGATCGGCATGAGCATTCCGACACCGAAGTCGAAACCTTCGAGGACGAAGTAGCCGACGAACAGTACTGCGACGAGCACGAACCATACTTCTTGAAGTCCCATGATCGCCTCCTAGTACGCGAACGACAGTTGTTTGGGTTTGTCCGGATCTTCCGGCTCTTCGTGATCGGTATCTCCCGGCGGATGCATGTCGTGCTCCAACGGGCCTTCCTTCGCGTACCGCACGATCAGCTTGAACCAGACGACACCCAGCGCGCCGTACAGAAGGGTGAACGTGATCAACGAGGCCCAGACCGTTGCCGACGCGTGGTCCGAAACACCTTGGTCGACAGTGAGTCTGATCATGTCTACGCCGGTCGGGTTGGGATGCACCACCCAGGGTTGCCGACCCATCTCGGTGAAGATCCAGCCGGCACTGTTCGCGAGGAACGGCGTTGGAATCGCGACGATGCTCAGGATTCCGAACCACTTCTGGTCCGGGACCCGCCCCTTGCGAGTGACCCACAGCCCCGCGAGAGCCAACGCTGCCGAACCGGCGGCAAGACCGATCATCGCGCGGAAAGACCAATACGTGACAAAGAGATTCGGGCGGTAGTTGCCGGGTCCGAAGTCCTGCTCAGCCTGTTCCTGCAACTGGTTGACGCCTTGAAGTTCGACACCGGTGAACTTGCCCTCGGCCAGCCACGGAAGAACGAACGGCACCTTGAGAACGTGCGTCACACTGTCACAGTTGTTGTGAGTACCGATGGTGAGAATCGAGAAGTCCGGATCCATCTCGGTCTCACACAGCGACTCTGCCGACGCCATCTTCATCGGCTGCTGTTGGAACATGAGCTTGCCCTGGACGTCACCGGTGTAGATGATGCCGATGCCGGCCACGATCATGACGAGCAAGGCGAATCGTGTTGCCGGACGGTACATCGTCCGTGCATCGGATTCGAGACGCTCGGCTTCGGCGGCCTCAGCCTTCTTGGCGCGGCGCATGTTCCGCACCATCCACCAACCACTGATGCCGGCAACAAACGTCGCCGCGGTCAGGAAGGCGCCGGCGACGGCGTGCGGGAAGGCGGCAAGAGCAGTGTTGTTGGTCAACAACTCCCAGATGCTGGTGAGCTCGGCACGACCCGTCTCCGGGTTGTACACCGCTCCGACAGGGTGCTGCATGAACGAGTTGGCCGCGATGATGAAGAAGGCCGACGCGTTGACGCCGATCGCCACGAGCCAAATGCACGCCAGATGAACGAGTTTGGGCAGCCTGCCCCAACCGAAGATCCACAGTCCGATGAAGACGGACTCCATGAAGAAGGCCACAAGACCTTCGAGAGCCAGCGGTGCACCGAATACGTCACCGACAAATCGTGAGTATTCACTCCAGTTCATGCCGAACTGGAATTCCTGCACGATGCCGGTGGCCACACCGAGTGCGAAGTTGATGAGGAAGAGCTTGCCGAAGAACTTGGTGAGCCGATACCAGTGGTCCTTTTTGGTGACCACCCACATCGTCTGCATGATCGCGATCATCGGTGCAAGTCCGATGGTCAGCGGAACAAGGATGAAGTGGTAGACGGTAGTGATACCGAACTGCCACCTGGAGACGTCCAAAGTATCCATTGGCTACTCCGAGAGTAGGGCCCTGGGACAGGCTTCGGGGTTCGAGACGCGGGCAGTCGCTCGGCCCCTGCGGACACGGTACTGCTGTCCGGTTTGGACCGCAGGACTTTGCTACTACTCAAGGTAGTAGAGACCGTTGAGGATTCCTATTCGCCCATCTCGGCCCCGCTCTCTAGTCGACCGCCCGTTCGACCAACTTCGTGAATTCGGCAGCGACTTTAGGCTCTGGTAAAGCAAAGCCATCCAGTGTAGTGACGCGCGCGGCCAGCGTGACACTCGAAACCATCCACACTCCGTCCGCTGCGATCAAGTCTGCAGGTCGCAGGGTCTCGTAACGACTGTCGAAGCCCGCACCCTTGGCGACGTCGAACAGCGCACGCTGTGTTGTGCCCATCAAAATGCCCTGAGCGGGCGGTGGTGTGATCAAAGTCCTGTCCCGCACGACCACCACCGTCGACCGCGGCCCTTCCAGCACATTGCCCTCAGAGCTGACGAAGATCACATCATCGGCCCCCAAAGTGCCGGCGTAACGCAGTGCTGCCATGTTGGTTGCGTAGGACAACGTCTTCGCTCCCAGCAACTGCCACGGCGCGCGTGCCGACAAATCCACCGAGAATCCGCGTTCGAGCGTGATTACCGACAAACCCGCTTCACGCACCTGCCGCACCCGATCCGCCACCGGTCCGACCATCACGAAAGCCGTCGGCTTGTCCCCGCTCTCGCGCCCGCGCGTCAGGACGAGACGCAAGGCGCCTTCCTTCTCGCTCCCCCACTCCTCGACGGCCATCTCGATCGCCAGACGCCAGTCGTCGAGCACCGGGGCAGGCAAACCCAATGCCTCGGCGCTGAGAACCAGTCGGCTCAGATGAGCCTCGACTACCCGCGCTCGGCCACCCCGAACCAACAACGTCTCGAATACCCCGTCACCCCGCACGACAGCCAAGTCGTCAGCATGGAGGAAGGGTGCGTCAGCATCGAGCACCTCATGGTCGAGAGTTACCAATACGCGATCAGCCATACCCTCAACACTAGCGACGGAAAACACCGCTCACGCCCCGCACTCGACCGACGCACGGACCACACTCCTAGACTGGTGACGTGGTCGACAACGCTCTTGTGCCCAACAGCCCACTCATGACTGCCCCCGGTGCGGTCGCAGCCCCGGACGGATCGGTCGACATCGGCGTCGCGTGGCATCACGGCGATCCGCTCGGTGAGCAACGGACTGCGCAACGCGACGCGATTGTCGTCGATCGCAGCCACCGATTTGTCATCGCCATTCCCGGCGACGAGCGACTCACCTGGCTGCACACCATTTCGAGCCAGCACATTGCCGCGCTCCCCGACGGGAAGAGCGCCGAGAATCTCAGCCTCGACATCAACGGCCGCGTCGAACACCACTTTGTCCAGACGGACCTCGGCGGCGTCACCTGGATCGACACCGAAGCCGATCGAGGCCCCGCACTCCTCGCCTTCCTGAAGAAGATGGTGTTCTGGTCCAAGGCCGAACCCCGCGACGGCAACGAACTTGCCGTTCTGAGCATTCTCGGGCCGAAAGCCGCCTCGGTCCTCGACGCCGTCGGAACGAGTGCGCCCGTCGACGTGTACGACGCGCAGGCCCTGCCAGGCGGCGGCTTCGTCCGTCGGATGCCGTGGCCGACCGAAGACTCCTTCGATCTCCTCGTACCCCGCGAGCACTTGGCAACCTGGTGGACCAAGCTCACCGACGCCGGCGCCGCACCGGCCGGAACGTGGGCCTTCGAGGCCCTACGCGTCGAAGCCGTCCGCCCTCGCATCGGACTCGACACCGACGAGAAGACCATCCCGCACGAAGTGCGGTGGATCGGTGGCCCCGCCGAATACGGCGCGGTCCACCTCGAGAAGGGCTGCTACCGCGGCCAGGAAACCGTCGCCCGCGTGCACAACCTCGGCAAGCCGCCGCGGCACCTCGTTCTCCTGCACCTCGACGGAAGCGCCGAAGCCCTCCCCGAACCGGGCGACCCCATCACAGCCGGTGGCCGCGCAGTGGGCCGCGTCGGAACCGTCGTCAATCATCATGAGCTCGGACCTATCGCGCTCGCACTGGTCAAGCGCAACGTCCCCGCGGGGACCGAATTGGTTGCCGGCCCCAGCGCCGCGTCGATCGATCCGGACTCGATAGTCGACGACAACGCACCTCAGGCCGGACGTGAAGCCGTCAACCGATTGCGCGGGAAGTGACCGGCGTCGTGGACGCCGTGTGCGTCGTACATACCGAACGCGACAGCGGCGTCAAACGTGTGACTCGAACTGCAATCGACAAACGATCCGTCGACGGCCGGGTCCCCTTGGGCCGACTCGGCCTCGGGGGTGACTATGTCTGCGACACCGAATTCCACGGCGGCGCGTATCAAGCCGTCTACGCGTACGACCATGCCGAGGCGCAGCGTTGGTCGACGGAGTTGGGCCGCCCCCTCCATCCGGGCTGGTTCGGTGAGAACCTCAGCATCACCGGTATCGCCGTGACCGACGCAGTCATCGGCGAACGTTGGCACATCACCGGAGCGGACTCGTCCGATGTGGTGGAGCTCGAGGTCACCGGGCCCCGCGTGCCGTGCGGCACCTTCGGACTCTGGTCGGGCGAGAAGGGCTGGGTGAAGCGGTTCACCCAGCGAGCCGATGTCGGCGCGTATCTGCGAGTGAACCGAACGGGCACCCTCGCAGCCGGCGATACGGTCACGCGAGTGCACGTCCCCGATCACGGCGTCACGGTTCGACAAGTATTCACCGGCGCAGATCCCGAACACCTGCGGCAGCTGTTGAACGGTCACCACGATCTTGCGCCGAACGTCCTCGAGCGGATCAGCACATTCGTAGAACGAGCGGAAACACAGGTGCATTCGTGAGCCTTGAATTGGTCGAAGTTGTCCGCTCCGGATTCCGCGAGTGTGTACACCGCGGATCGGCCGTCATCCTCGACGCCCACGGCGACCTGGTCGTGGGAGTGGGCGAAATCCACACACCCATCTATCCCCGCTCGGCAAACAAGCCGCTGCAGGCCGTCGCAGCGCTCCGCAACGGCTTCGAACCCAGCAGCCCGGAGGAACTGGCCGTCTCGGCGTCGTCGCACGCCGGTGAGGCCGACCACATCGAACTCGTCGAGGGCCTACTCGATCGTTACGACCTCCGCGTCGATCAATTACAGTGCCCTGCCGATCTGCCAGGCAACGAACTCGCCCGCGCCGAGTTGATTGCCGCGGGCCAGCTCCCCAGCCCGATCTACATGACCTGCTCGGGTAAGCACTCCGCGATGCTCGCCACGTGCGTGGTGAACGACTGGCCGCTCGAGACGTACATGGAACCGACACATCCCCTGCAACTCGCGATCGCCGAGACGATCTTCGATCTCAGCGGGGAGGAGGAGCAGGAGCTGGGAATCGACGGCTGCGGCCTGCCGATCGTGCCACTCTCGCTCTCGAATCTGGCGCGGGCCTTCGGTCGCCTGCCGTCGGCGACGCCTGATTCCCCGGAGCGCGCTGTCGCCGACGCCGTGCGAGCCAACCCGTTTCTCGTCTCCGGAACCGGGCGCAACGATCAGCGTCTGATGTCCGCAGTGCCCGGTCTGTTCACCAAGACCGGATACGACGGTATCTACGCGGGAGCCCTCCCCGACGGCTCGGCGTTTGCTCTCAAGATCGACGACGGACACGAACGGGCTCTGCTTCCGTTGGCCGCCGCGTTACTCAAGCGGATGAACACGGAATGGACCGAAGAACTGGCGGCTCTGGCGTCGGCTCCGGTGTTCGGCGGGGATGCCCGCGTGGGCACGATTCGAGCGATTCCGGGGAACTTCTGAGTAGTTCCGGGAAAACTTTTGCGCAGTTCTAACAAAGTTCTGAGCAGTTCTGTCGGCATCCTGGCAGCTCGCGGCCATAGTGAGAGCAAACAGACACGGCAACGAGGGCCACGTGGAAGCGGAAGCGACTTTTCCAGGCTAGAGTGTGTGTCAGGAAACTTACACACTCAAACGGGGCCGCCAAATTCCCCAGGCCGCCCCGCGAAAGCGCGAGGGGGTCAGCCATGGGCCGCGGCCGGGCTAAGGCAAAGCAGACCAAGGTTGCACGCGAATTGAAGTACAGCGTACCGACCACGGATTTCGATAGCCTGCAACGAGAGCTCGCAGGTGGATCGACCAACTCGCATCGGAGCAGTGTCCGATCGGACCAGACTTCCGATAGGGAAGGGCATTCGCGAGAGGACGACTACGACGACTGGCGGCGTTGACCGCGCACTGCCATCTGCGCAGACTGTGAAATGAGGAAGAGCTGATCGCTCTTCCTCATTTTTGCGTGCCTGTTCCAGGTGCTCGATCCGCACAAAAAAGCTGCCCCGCCGAACTGAATCGGCGGGGCAGCTTTGTGGTCTTACCGGCTCAGAAGCGCGGGTGATCTCCGGCCAGGAACGCACGCTCTGCTGCGGCGTCCGAGGCCTTCTTGATGCTTCCCAGCGTCCAGCAGTCGATGTGGCGTGCGGTGAGCACGGCCAGCGCACGATCGACGTCCTCAGGAGCGACGACGGCAACCATGCCGACACCCATGTTGAAGGTCTGCTCCATCTCGGCGCGCTCGACGCGTCCGCGCTGCGCGATCATCGCGAAGACGGCGGCGGGACTCCATGTTCCACGATCGAGCTCGGCAACGAGGCCCTTGGGCATGACGCGCCCGAGGTTGTTGGCGAGGCCACCACCGGTGACGTGGCAGAAGGTGCGGACGTCCGTCTCGGCAGCGAGTGCCAGGCAGTCCTTGGCGTAGATCTTGGTGGGCTCGAGGAGCTCCTCACCGAGGGTGCGGCCGAACTCGTCGACGTGCGCGTTCAAGTTCATGCGGTCGATCTCGAGAAGCACCTTGCGGGCAAGTGAGTAACCGTTGGAATGCAGACCCGAGGATCCCATGGCGATGACAACGTCGCCGGGACGGACGCGGTCCGGTCCGAGCAGCTTCTCCGCTTCGACGACGCCGACGCCGGTGGCGGAGAGGTCGTAGTCACCATCGGCCATGATGCCGGGGTGCTCGGCGGTCTCGCCGCCCAGCAGCGCGCAGCCGGCCTGGATGCAGCCTTCGGCGATGCCGCCCACGATCTCGGCAACTCGCTCGGGGATCACGCGACCGACGGCGATGTAGTCCTGAAGGAAGAGCGGCTCGGCGCCACAGACGACGAGGTCGTCGACAACCATCGCGACGAGGTCGAGGCCGACTGTGTCGTGCTTGTCCATCGCCTGAGCGACGGCCAGCTTGGTACCGACGCCGTCGGTGGAAGCAGCGAGAACAGGCTCCTTGTAGTCACCCTTGAGCGAGAACAATCCGGCGAATCCGCCGAGGCCACCCATGACCTCGGGGCGGCTGGCCTTCTTGGCCATGGGGGCGAAGAGTTCCACCGCCCGGTCGCCGGCGGCGATATCGACTCCTGCTGCTGCGTAGGAGGCGCCTGCTGTGCGGTGACTGTCCTCGGTCATCGGATTACTACTCCAGCCCTAGTATTTCTCGCGCACGTTTTCTCCGTGCACAGGTATGTGTTGTGTAATCCTCGCGACGTGCCGAGGCGGTCGACTCGAGCGAACAAGACCTCAGCGCACACAAATACCGACGATTACGCCCTTACGCTACCGGACACAGGCAGCTGACGAGACCTCGCGTACCGTTCGAGCTCAGTTCTGGAGCTGCGAACCGATCGAGGTGTGCAGCGCCCGCAGACTGTTCTGCCCGAGTGCAACAGTCTCCGACTGGATGTGTCGCAGGAGGTGTCCGTCGTTGAGGACCTTCTCGCTCGACTGGATCAGCACCGTTCCGGCGCCGGTGAAATCGAACTGTTTCTCCTCACCGGTATTCGCGCCGAACATTGTTCCCCGCACCGATCCGAGGAAGCTCTGCATCCAGTCTGCGTCGAAGTGGTGCGACGGCGACGGGCAGTCCGCCCAACCGACGAGAGCCTGTGGATCGATCCGCAACGGAGGTTCGGCAAACATGACCGGACCGTTGGACGACGCCAGAAACTTCCCGGTTCCGAGCAACGTCAAAAAGCCTGGCACGATTGACTGTTTGAGTTCGAGGCCGTTCTCGAACGCAAGGAGGTTGGCAGCGCGGATCGTGAGGTTGCCGTCGTCGAGATCGTAGGAATTGATGTTGAATCCCCGGTCGCCGAGAATCAGCTTGCCTTGGCCCTGCGCGATTACCCAGTCGTCCGCGTACAGCGGCGACGAGAATCTGGCTGCCACCATCGCCGACATGCTGGTGCGTCCGAGTGGCTCGAAGTTGACCATGCCGTAGTACGCGATCATCGCGCCTTTGGACGTGAACCAGGGCTGCCCGGTCAGCTCGACACAGAAGGCGTAGTCATTACCCGGGACGTTGTCGTTCGCGGGCAGAGATGCCGGAGTGTGAATTTCGATACTCATTCGATTTCTCCCTCAGAACTTCTGCTCGGACGCCTGAACCCAGACGGTTCCCATACCGGTCATCTTCAGCTGAATGGACTCCCCCGAGCCCTTGCCGACGGCTTCACGCCAGCCGACGTTGGCGGAGATGTCGACGGTGATCTGCCCGAGATGGCACACGTAGGCCTGTGGATCCACCACAACTTGGGGATTGTTCGGACCGACCTGCAGCGGAATGGCCCCGCCGTGCGAGAGCACCGCGACGCTTCCCTGACCGTGCAGTTGTGTCGTGAAAAGTCCTTGCCCTGTCATCGCACCGCGGACGGCGCCGCGAACACCACCTTGAGACGTCAGGGCCACGATCGAACTTTGCAGGTAGGCGTCATGCGCTAGGAGGCGATCCGCTTCCACGGTGAGCATGGATGAGCCGTCCAGATGGATGACGTCGACGTACAGCCCAGCGTGACCGTAGTGGACCTCGCCCTGTCCTTCCGCGGCCATCATGCGTGCATGTTCGCCCGACATCATCCGGCCGGCCATGCCCGCGATGCCGCCCATGTTCGGCATCGCACCAGGACCGCCCCCCATGCTGTGCGGGACGAATCTGACGTCGCCGGTGTAGTAGAGCATCGATCCGGTGCGGGCCAGCACGTTCTGCCCTGGAACGAGGGTCGACTTGACGACCTTGCTGTTCACCTTTTCCAACGGCATGGTTCAGCGCTCCTCGGGCTGGATGTAGACGACACCGGATCCGTCGAAGCGCAACGAGAACGCCTCACCACTGCCGCCGCCGATCGCGGATCGCCAGGTGACGTCGGTGACGAAGCTCTGATTCAGTTGTCCACGGTGGGCGACAAAGGCGTCGGGGTCGGCAACAAGCGGGTACTGCGGGCTGACTTCGAGCGCGATGATCGGCCCGCCCTTCGACAGCACGGCCACCAGACCGGTGCCACTGACAACTGTCGTGAACAAACCCTGGCCGGAGCCGGCGCCGCGGAGGCCGGCAAATTTCACGTCGGTGCGTAGCTGGCCCACAAGTGCCAACAGCTGCGACGCTTCTACGTGAAGAGCGTCGTTGTTGAGCTCGATGATCGTGATGTCCTGGGCGTCCACGGCGAAGTAGACGGTGCCTTGACCACTGACTTCCATCAATGACAGCGATTCTCCGGCTGCCTTCTGTTTGAGCGCGGCGCGGATTCCGCCGCCGCCGCCCATTCCGGCGTTCTTGAAGGTGACCGCACCCTCGTACGCCACCATTGATCCGCTGATCGCTTTGATGGTGTCCCCCATCAAGTCCGCGACCAGGACTCGATGCCCATCCATTCTCAGTTGCGCCACGAGGGCACTATGCCAGATAGCCGCGACACTTGAAGTGACCGGAAACATAAAAAAATTTGCCGCCCCGACAAGCGGGGCGGCAAATTGTCCGTTTTCGCGGATTACGGGCGGCTGAGCGCGCTCGCGTTGTCGTTGTCGCGGGTGGCAGCCGAACCGGCCGCACTCTCGAGCATGCCCTCGAGGACGTTCTTACCCATCGACGTTTCCTTGGGAAGCGCAATCGGGTAGGTGCCGTCGAAGCAGGCAGCACACAGACGGCTTGCCGGCTGCTCGGTGGCCGCGATCATGCCTTCGGTGGAGATGTAGCCGAGGCTGTCCGCTCCGATGGAGCGACGCACTCCGTCGAGCATCTCCTCGAACGTGGCATCCTGTCCGCCTGCTCCGTTGGCGATCAATTCGGCCGGTGAGGCGAAATCGATGCCGTAGAAGCAGGGCCACTTGACCGGCGGCGAGGCGATGCGGACGTGAATTTCGAGGGCGCCGGCTTCGCGAAGCATCCGGATCAGCGCACGCTGAGTGTTGCCGCGAACGATCGAATCATCCACCACCACAAGACGTTTGCCGCGGATAACTTCCTTGAGCGGGTTGAGCTTGAGCCTGATGCCGAGCTGACGAATGGTCTGCGACGGCTGGATGAAGGTACGGCCGACGTAGGCGTTCTTCATCAGGCCCTGGCCGTAAGGGATGCCTGAACCCTGTGCGTACCCGACGGCTGCAGGGGTGCCGGACTCGGGAACCGGAATGACCAAGTCGCCTTCGGCGGGATGCTCACTGGCGAGCAGTCGGCCGATCTCGACGCGGGTCGAGTGGACCGAACGGCCACCGATCACACTGTCGGGACGGGCGAGGTAGACGTACTCGAAAACACAACCCTTGGGCGTCGGGTTGGCGAAACGGGAGGAGCGGACGCCGTCGGCGTCGATCGCGAGCAGTTCGCCGGGTTCGATGTCGCGGACGAACGACGCGCCCACGATGTCCAGGGCCGCGGTCTCGCTGGCAACTACCCAACCGCGATCCAGGCGACCGAGGCAGAGCGGACGAATTCCGTGCGGATCACGCGCTGCGTAGAGCGTGTGCTCGTCCATGAAGGTGAGACAGAACGCGCCTTCCAGCGTGGGAAGCAGTTCCATGGCGGCCTGCTCGATGGTGCTGTCGCCGGCAGCGTGCGCCAGGAGACCGCCGATGAGGTCGGAGTCGGAAGTCGCAGCGTTGGGGCGCTTGTCGTTGACCAGGCCGGCCGCACGGGTGCGGCTCGCGAGCTCAGCGGTGTTCACCAGGTTGCCGTTGTGGCCGAGGGCGATGCCCGTTCCCGCCGCGGTGGTGCGGAAGATGGGCTGCGCGTTCTCCCACGTCGTGGAACCGGTCGTGGAGTAACGGCAATGTCCGACGGCGACGTGACCTGGCATCGCTGCGAGGGTCTGCTCGTCGAATACCTGGCTGACCAGGCCGAGATCCTTGAACACCAGCACCTGGGAGCCGTCTGCCACCGCAATGCCGGCAGCTTCCTGACCACGGTGCTGCAGCGCATACAGTCCGTAATACGTGAGCTTCGCCACATCCTCTCCCGGCGCCCAAACGCCGAATACACCGCATTCTTCGCGGGGCTCGTTCTCGTCCTCGTCGGACGGGTTCGTAGCGAGGAGATTTGGACTGTTGACCGACAGATCGGCACGAGTCACGTGGCGCTCCCTTTGTGGGCAGGGGTTGGGGGGCATACACAGTCTACGGCCAATTTTCCTCGCGCCTTGCCCAGGGCAACCTTGCCTTTGAATCGGACCGATCAGTCTCTCTGGTGGCCACGGCAAAATTCAGTGATGGTTCACGGAGTGCCACCCAGCTCGGACTCGTCACGCCGCCCCGCAAGATCCACCTGCACGGCACATCTGAGGTCCAGAACGCGCTGTGCACAGATAAGCCTGTCGTAGGCAGGCGCGGGATATTGCAGCTACTGTGCTGTCTCTGCTGGATCCACCGCCAACTCGTCGCCGGAGCAATCTTCGCGACTGCCTCCCCCTCCGCACAATCAGATCCGACATCTGCGCTTCCGTCTCCTGCAACGAGGGCAGATGGCGCAACTCCTCCTCCGACCCACCTCTGAACGACTCCCCCCACTCCGGGGCCCGAAGTTTTGAGCGGGTCGCACCCCGGACAAGCAACAGTAGTCCAGCACTAGCCCTGCGACAGTTAACCTTTCGTAGCTCAATGTCACAGACGCAGCAGCGGCAACCAGTGCGCAATTTCGGGAGCCCGACTGCCGGATGCGTCAACCCGGCCGTCAGCAGCAGCTTCACCGAAATCGAGCAGGCCGGTCACCATCAACAACCATGTACGAGTATCGGTTTCGACGACGTTGGGTGGGGTTCCGCGAGTATGACGCGGACCTTCGATGCACTGCACCGCAACAAAGGGCGGCACCCGCACCTCGACGCTCGATCCGGGAGCAATCTGTTCGAGAGTGCGCGCACTCATCTTCACTGCCGCACCGAGTTCAGCGCGAGTGGGCTTCGGAAACTCCGGATCTCGAAGCCACGGTCCCACAGCAAGGATCGCGGCACGAAATTCTGCGGGGTCGACCGCGCGGCGCGGTGGCATCAGTTCACTCCCTGTCCATTGGTGGCGATTCGAACGGCAAGTGCTCCACCGGCATTGGTAGCCAGGTGCAGTAACGCCGGCGCGAGGACGCTGCCACCTTTGCGGTGCAGCCACTCGAACAGCAATGCCGACGCGCCCGTAAAAGCCACTGCGGCAGGGACATTGTCGCCGGCGCCGCGCGCCGGCGCAACGTGCCACAATCCGAAGGTGAGGGCATGTACGGCCTGCGCTGCAGGGCGGTTCAGTTCGCGATTCCAGACTGCGGACATAGCGCTGCGGAACAACAATTCTTCGGACAACACCGTGCCGAACGGAATATGCAGAATGATCCATTCGAGGAAGTCTTCGCGGCCGTCCGCGCGCTCGTCGGCAGCGAGGGTCGCGCGCAACGACGGAACAGCCAAGGCGACGCTGTAGCCCGTCAGGACAGCCCCGGCGCCAGCTCCCCCGAACTGCGCACCGCCACGAATACCGGTGTGCGCCAGACCCAGTTCCTCACGGCTGTAACCGCGCGCCAGAAGGGCGCCGATGGCCGAGCACCCCACCACGGTGTTGACCACTGCCCGCGCGCGGGGTGAAAGTCCGAGTGCCGGAAGCACCGCATTGCTCCACGTGATCGCGGCTACCGAGAGCGCAATCGACGCTACTCCCCTCACTTCTCCGGGCCTTGCGACTTCAACGCGGCAACCAGTGACGTTCGCACTCGCTCCGTGTCCGCCGCCGTCCAGCCCTCTGGTTGAGCGACACTGACCCAGCCGTCGAGCACGGTGGTTCCGTAGTTGTGGCCGTGCCCGTCCGGAACACCCGCGGCATTACCGAGATCGGCAGAGACCTGCCAGAACGTGACGATCGGGAACCATTTCATCGACGGTGACCGGTCGAATCCCGGGATCTCGTTCAACCACGGTGGGCGGTTGAACATGAGATCAGGCGACCACCACACCACCGGATCGGACGGGTGCTGAATGAACAGCACATGGGGGTCCGGCCACACCATTGCTTCGGTCGGAATGTCTTCGGCGCGATCCGCAAACCGGACCCCGGCCAGACCGTCAGCGTAGACGGGAGCCACTTCAGTTGTGCCGGGGTCGCGTCGTTGCACAATCGAACGCCACAACGACGTCGCGTTGGGCGGGCCCACCCACAAGATTCCGTCGGCGGTCTCGCGGGCGGCTTGAAGAGTGTCGAAAGCTCCGGCGCCGGCCATAACGCCGAGGCTTTCGCCGTAGACCATGAACTTGGGTCTGGTTGCTTCCGGTTCCTGGAGCCATCTTTCGTGAACCCGCTCGACCAAGAGACGTCCGGCAGCTTGCGCCTTTTCTTGATCTGCGAGGAACGAGATCCAGCTCGGCAGATACGAGTACTGGCTGGCGACGAGCGCCGTATCGCCGTTTCCGACCAACTCGATCGCCTGCGCGGCGGTGGGATTCACCCAACCGGTACCTGTTGTCGGAATGACAACAAGCACTTTGCGCGCGAAAGCGCCGGTCCGCTCGAGTTCCTTGATGACCAGATCCATGCGCTCATCCGGATCTTCGGCGCTTTCCAAGCCCGCATACACGCGGATGGGGTCCATCGCGGGCTTGCCGTTGGCCGCTTCGAGTTCCTGCGCGTTCAATCCACGTGCGACGAAGTTCCGTCCCTCGAACCCCAATGTGTCCCAGGGCGCGGCAGATTCGGGACTACCCGACTTCATCGGATCCTGTGGTTCGACGACGCCGTCGCGCGTGGTGGAGTTCTGCAGGCTGAAGATCGAGTTGGTCGCGGCGTAGATTCCGCGCACCAGTACGCCGTCGACCAACATGAAGAACAGAACCGTCACAACCACAACGCCGACGCCGTTTGCAACCGACCGCGACCAGCGGAAGCGCCGCATCAGCACGCGCGCAATGAGTTTCACCAGATCGTGAAGCAATCGCCACAACGCGATCAGTGAACCACCGATGAGCACGCTCAGCCCGAGAGTACGAATGTATCCGCTGGTGGTGGTGCCTTCCGCGCCGGTCAGCGCGGCAATTTCCCGCTGCCACCCCGCGGCGTAGACGAGCATGATGACCGCGGCCACGATCGACGCGACGGGAACAAAGATCTTGATCGCGCTCGGCACCGGTTCCGGGAGCGGCCACCAGCGACGGCCCCGAAGCAAATACCGCTCCACGGCCCATCCGATTGCAGTTCCGACGCCGTAACCGATGGCCGAGTTGATACCGCCGATCAAACCTTGGAACAGCCAATCACGCGGCAACAGCGAAGGGGTCAGCGACCAGCAGAAAAAGAACGCGGCAAAGGCAATGCCGGTGAAGTCGAGTTTGAGGAGCCCCCACGCCCACTCGGTGAAGCGGTTGTCGAGCTTCTCGAAAGATGCGGGAACAGCCAGCCGCAGGTGGTGTTCCTGCGGCTGGCTGTCAGAAGAAATCAGTTCTCCGGAATCGACCATCTATCACCCGAACAGGGCAGGCAGCGTTCCCTCGAAGGCCTCACGGAGCTTGGCCATCGTCACGGAGAAGTGTCCCTGGACCTCGACGGAGTCGCTGCCCTCGTCGACGACCCCGATACGCGTCCACGGCAAGCCGCGAGCGGTGCACATACCGGTGAAGCGGGTCTCCTCGGTGCGCGGAACCGCAACCAGGACGCGTCCGGACGATTCCGAGAACAGGGTCACAAACGGATCGGCGCCCTCGGGAATCAGGATGCGGCAACCGGTTTCGCCGGCCAGCGAAGCTTCGACGACAGCCTGGGCCAGTCCACCCTCGGAGAGGTCGTGGGCCGCGGTGACGAGACCGTCACGCGAGGAGGCGAGCAGGATGTCCGCGAGCAGCTGCTCACGGGCGAGGTCGACCTTGGGCGGCACGCCACCGAGATGGCCGTGCTCGACCTGCGACCAGATCGAACCGTCGAACTCGTCGTGGGTGTCGCCGAGCAGGATCAGCGTCTCGCCGGGCTCGAGTCCGAGGCCCGTCGGGATGCGGCGGTGAACGTCGTCGATCACACCGAGGACGGCAACCACCGGCGTCGGCAGGATGGCCGTGGATCCGGTCTGGTTGTAGAAGCTGACGTTGCCGCCGGTGACGGGGATGCCGAGGGTGGCGCAACCGTCGGCGAGGCCGCGAACAGCCTGCTGGAACTGCCACATGACACCCGGGTCCTCGGGCGAACCGAAGTTGAGGCAGTTGGAGACGGCCTTGGGCGTCGCGCCCGTGACTGCCACGTTGCGGAATGCTTCAGCGAGCGCGAGCTGCGCGCCGGTGTACGGGTCGAGCGCGGTGTAGCGGCCCGAAGCGTCGGTGGACAGAGCGATTCCGCGGCCGGTCTTCTCGTCGATCCGGATCACGCCGCCGTCGGCGTTCTCGGCCAGAACGGTGTTGCCGCGGACGTAGCGGTCGTACTGCTCGGTGATCCACTTGCGGCTGCACAGCGCAGGCGAAGCAATCATCTTCAGCAAGGTGGCTTCGAGTTCTTCATCCGTCTCGGGACGCTTGAGGCCTGCGGTGGTGTTCGCGATCAACGCGTCCTGGGTGGACGGACGCTCGACGGGACGGTGGTAGACCGGGCCCTCGTGAGCGACAGTGCGCGGAGGAACGTCGACGACGGTCTCGCCGTGCCAGGAGATGGTGAGGTGCTCACCGTCGGTGACCTCGCCGATGTCGGTGGCCAGGACGTCCCACTTCTTGCAGACCTCCATGAACGCGTCGACGTTCTCAGGCGTGACCACGGCGCACATGCGCTCCTGCGATTCGCTGGAGAGAACCTCGGCCGGGGTCATTCCGGTGGCGCGCATCGGAACCTTTTCGAGGTTGATGTGCATGCCGCCGTCGCCGGCTGCGGCCAGCTCGGAGGTGGCGCAGGACAGTCCGGCGCCGCCGAGGTCCTGGATACCGACAACGAGGCCGGCGTGGTAGAGGTCGAGGCAGCACTCGATGAGCACCTTCTCGGTGAAGGGGTCGCCCACCTGAACCGCGGGGAGCTTCTTGCGTCCGCCGGTGTCTCCACCCTCGTCGTCGAAGGTTGCCGACGCGAGAACCGAGACGCCGCCGATGCCGTCGAGACCGGTACGTGCGCCGAACAGGATGATCTTGTTGCCTGCACCCGACGCAAAGGCCAAGTGCAGATCCTCGACGCGCATGACGCCAGCCGCGAGCGCGTTGACCAGCGGGTTACCGGCATAGGACTCGTCGAAGACGGTCTCGCCGCCGATGTTGGGGAGGCCGAGGGAGTTGCCGTATCCACCGACGCCGCGCACGACACCGTCGACGACGCGACGGGTATCGGGGGCGTCAGCAGCGCCGAAACGCAGCTGATCCATGACGGCGATCGGACGAGCACCCATGGCCATGATGTCGCGGACGATGCCGCCGACGCCGGTTGCCGCACCCTGGTAGGGCTCGACGTAGGACGGGTGGTTGTGGCTCTCGACCTTGAACGTGACTGCCCAGCCGTCGCCGATGTCGACAACACCGGCGTTTTCACCGATACCGGCCAGCATGTTGGCGCGCATCTCGTCGGTGGTGGTCTTGCCGAAGTATCCGAGGTGAACCTTGGAGGACTTGTACGAGCAGTGCTCGCTCCACATCACCGAGTACATCGCCAGTTCGGCGTCCGTGGGACGGCGACCCAGGATCTCCTTGATGCGGGCATATTCGTCGTCCTTGAGACCTAGCTCCTTGAACGGCTGAGCGGCATCGGGATCAGCCGATGCGTGCGTGACGGTATCGACCTGATGAGCAGACACTGGAGAGGGGTCCCTTCCCTACGGGAGTCAAGAGCGAGCCGGCGCGGAGCGGGACACCACAAATGTGCCCAACGAAAGAACGTGCCGGGAGACAGTCTATCGGGGTGGGCCGACGACTTCCGCAGACGGCAGCACCGACGCGAGCAGTGGGTCTTCGAAGTCGTCCCCGTCACACTCGTTTACGGTTTCGGTAACCGGTCGGTTTTTATTTTCCGTCCGGTGTCGCTCGGTACTCGAACGGAAGGTTTCCCATGCCACAGGATGTGCGTCAGTCGGACGTCGCGGCGAGGTCCCAGTCGGTGACGACCCCTCTGACTCCCGCGGCGATCTTCCTGGTTGCGACGGTGAACCCTGGTGGGGAGGACGCAACGCGTGCACTGCTCGCCGATGTGGCGGGCCTGCAGCGGTCGGTGGGTCTGCGCGTTCCCGGTTCCGGTTTGGACGTGGTGACCAGCATCGGTTCGGACGTCTGGGATCGTTTGTTCGCCGGTCCGAGGCCCGCCTTGCTACGACCGTTCACTGCTCTGCAGGGAGACGTCCATCACGCGCCGTCGACTCCCGGAGATCTGCTTTTCCACATTCGCGCGATGAGCATGGACGCGTGCTTCGAGGTGGCTCGTCAGATTACGAAGCGCCTGCACGGCGCGGCAACTGTCGTCGACGAGATTCACGGTTTCCAGTATTTCGAGAACCGCGATCTCATCGGCTTCGTTGACGGAACCGAAAACCCGTCGGGCCGCGCCGCGATCGCTGCCGTGACCGTCGGCGACGAAGATCCCGATTTCTCGGGCGGCAGCTACGTCCATATCCAGCGATACATCCACAAGATGCGTGAGTGGGAAGCGATCACGGTCGACGAACAGGAACGCGTCATCGGCCGCACCAAACTCGAGGACATCGAGATGTCCAAGGACGTCATGCCGGCCAACTCACACGTCGCGCTCAACGCGATCAAGGACGACGATGGCAACTCCCTCGAAATCTTGCGCGCCAACATGCCGTACGGACGCCTCGGTGATGACGAGATCGGCACATTCTTCATCGGGTACTGCGCCACTCCCGCCATCACCGAGCGCATGTTGGAGAACATGTTCCTCGGCTCACCGCGCGGCAACTACGACCGCCTTCTCGACTTCTCGACAGCCGTGACGGGTTCGATGTTCTTCACCCCGACCACGGAATTCTTCGAGAAACTCCCCGCTATGGCTTCTAACTCCTTGGCTTCTAACTCCTCGGCGTAAGGAACGCGCCGAGAGCGTCTGCATACATCGTGATGTCGGCGGCGCCCATCAGCTCGCGCGCCGAGTGCATTGCGAGCTGAGGCGCTCCGACGTCCACGGTGGACAGCCCGGTCCGCGATGCTGTGATCGGTCCGATGGTAGAACCGCACGGCAGATCAGCCCGATGCACATAGCGTTGCAACGGAACTCCCGCTTGGTCGCAGGCAAGCGCGAACTCACCGGCACCGGCGGCATCCGTCGCGTATCGCAGATTCTGGTTGACCTTGAGTACCGGCCCACCATTGATCTCGATGCGGTGCGCGGGTTCGTGACGTTCGGGGTAGTTGGGATGCGTCGCGTGTGCCATGTCGCCGGACGCGCACACCGACCCTGCCATTGCCTGTAGGAATTCGCCACGACCACCGCCGCGGCCCAACACTATTCGCTCGAGGACCGTGTTCAGCAGATCCGAGAACGCACCGCGATCGGACATGCTGCCCACCTCTTCGTGATCGAAGAGCGCAAGCACCGGAACATGGTTCCCCGGAGATTCGGCGGCGGCTAGAAGTGCTTGTGTCCCGGCATAACACGTTCCTTGGTTGTCGAGCCGCGGCGCACTGACGAGCTCCTTGCCCAGGCCCACCACAGCACTCGGTGCCAAATCGTGAGTCATCAACTCCCAACCCAGGACGGATGATTCAGCCACTCCTGCCCGACCGGCGACAAATCCGATGAACGACTTGGGCTTGGTACCCACACCCCAGATTCCGTTGACATGCCGCTGCGGATCCAGTGTGACGCCCTTGCGGTCCTCGGACAGATGGATCGCCAACTGAGGGACACGAAGAATCGGTTCGTCGATGCGAACCAGCTTCTGCTCCACAGTGTTTCCCACCCGGACACTCACACGGCCGGAAATACCGAGATCGCGGTCAAGCCACGAGTTCAGCAAAGCCCCGCCGTACGGCTCGAGGCCCACCATTTGCCAGCCCGCCGAGGTCAGATCCGGATGCTGCTTCACCCGCAAGTTCGGGCTGTCTGTATGACCACCGACGATGCGGAACGGTGCACTATCGGTGACTCCGTCGGTACTCCACGCGATCAACGAACCGCCGCGCACCAGGAAATACCGACCCGGCTCCGACGGCCACGCCTGAGTCTCCTGCAACTCCACAAATCCGCTGGCTGTGAGCTGCGACGCCACTGTTGCACACACGTGGAACGGTGACGGCGACGAATCAACGAAACTACACAGGCCAGTAGCGTCGGCCCCGGTCAGCGAAGGGTGGGAAGTCATGTCCTTCATCATGCCCGACTACCTACCACTCAGCTGTGGGCGCCGGACACACAGAACTGATTACCGTCGGGGTCTGTCAGTGTCACCCAGCGGAATCCGTCCATGTTCTCGCGGTGATGCTCAGACGCGCCGGCCTCAATCAGCCGCGCCACTTCAGCGTCGAGATCCTCGCTGGACAGGTCGAGGTGGATTCGGTTCTTTCCGGCCGTGGGATCCGGGACTTTCTGGAAGGCAAAATTGGTGGACGCGCCGGGAACCTCGACGATGTAGAACCATCCGTCGTTCTCCTGGGTGACGGAGCCGCCCAGTTGTTCGGCCCACCATCGCGAAAGTGGACCCGGATCAAGGCTGTCGAATGTGATCATTCCCAGAGTCAGTGTCATGAGCCAACGTTAAAGGAAGGCACCGACAACAAGGGCGGATTCTCCCCCTCGGCCGAGTTCTATCCGCAGGAATCGGCACTACCGGCGGGACCGGAGAGCGAAATCAGCTGCGGAGCAGGCGCGGCGCAACAGCCACCTTCGGCTTCCGCGGCGTCAGGTTCATCGAAAACGCCTGCACCACCGCACACTCCGGTTTCCGGGAGAATCAACTCCACCCGGGCAGCAGCCTCGTGGTCGCCGGCAAGTTCTGCGGCGATGCTGCGAACCTGCTCGTAACCGGTCATGGCCAAGAACGTCGGCGCGCGGCCGTAGCTCTTCATCCCCGCCAGGTACACACCCGGCTCCGGGTGGCGAAGTTCCTTCGCACCATGGGGATACACGGTGCCGCAGGAGTGCACGTTCGGGTCGATCAGCGGCGCGAGCTGCGTCGGCGCCTGCAGCACGGGGTCGAGACCGAGGCGGATTTCCGAGAGCCAGGTCAGATCAGGACGGAAACCGGTCAATGCGACGACATTGTCGACGTTCTCGATCCGGATGCCGGCATCGGAGATCAGCGTCGCCCGGCCGTCACCCGCGGATTCCACGCTCGCGGTGCGGAATCCGGTGACCACCGTGAGGCGTCCGTCGTCGACGGCTTTCTTCGCACGTAGCCCGAGTGCGCCGCGAGCGGGCAGTTCGTCAGACTCGCCGCCACCGAACGCGGAACCGACGCTCCCCCGACGGACCGCCCACGTGATGCGGGTGCCCTCCACTTCGAGCGCAGCCAGAGCGACGATCGCCGTCAGCGCAGAATGCCCACTACCCGCGACGACGGTGTGTTTGCCTGCGAACCGTGCGCGCACTTCCTCGTCGTCGAGATCGGGAACACGGTACGTGATCGCATCCCCGCCTGCATTCTCACCGAGCGCCGGCAAACCTTCGCTGCCAAGAGAATTGGGCGTTCCCCAGGTCCCTGACGCATCGACAACTCCCTGAGCGAAAACTCGATCCTCAGTTCCGTCGGTACGACGAATATGGATCGAGAGAGGTTCGGTGTCGCGGCCGGCGTCAACTACCAGGTCGCGGCCGCGGCGGGCGACCCCGATGACCTCGGTACCGAATTGAACCGCATCGCCGAGCGCACCGGCGAGCGGCTCGAGGTAGTGCCGACGCCATTGTTGACCAGTCGGGTAAGTATCGGCATCGGGCGAGGTCCACCCGTTCTGCTCCAGCACGCGCCGAGCCGCCGGGTCGACAAGTTCGGACCAACGCGAAAACAGCCGCACGTGATTCCATTCGGATATCGCTGCGCCCGCTACATCGCCGCGCTCGAACACCAGCGGCGTGAGTCCGCGCTCGCGCAACTGTGTAGCAGCGGCGAGACCGATCGGTCCGGCTCCGATCACGACAACAGGCAGCTCACCCATCACAAACACCCCTTCATCGACAGTCATCAATCTTTCACCCGACTATATTGACATCCATCAATGAACGCAACCATCGATGGATGTCGATAGAGTGTTGACATGACATCGCTGCAGACTCCAACCGTTCGCGTCGGCGATTCGGCTCAGGGCCAGCTCGGTTCGAACCTGCTCGAGCAGAGTGACGCCGACACCTACGCGCAGTGGTTCGCCTGCCTGGCCGAACCGATGCGGGTCCGACTGCTGCACCGAGTCGCGAGCGCTACCGGCGGGATTACCGTCGGCGCACTCGCGGAGGCTCTGGGAATCGGACAACCAACCGTCTCCCACCACCTACGCAAGCTCGCCGACGTGGGATTCGTAGACCTGCGCAAGGATGGAACCAGCACCGTTGTTGCGATGAGTCCGACGTGCTGCGTTGCCTTGCCACAGCCGGCCGACATCGTCATGGGGGTTCTCGCGCCGCGGCCCTGCTGCCCGAGCGATCTGCCCGACGACGTCACCGTGCGGGCAATGGCTGACAACGACTGGGACGCGGTCCTACGGATCTACGGCGAAGGGATCGACACCCGCAACGCCACCTTCGCCGTCGAGGTGCCCACCCGCGAGCAACTCGATGCGCAGTGGCTACCAAAACACCGCTGGGTCGCGACCATCGACGATGTCGTCGTGGGATGGGCCACCCTGAGCCAAGCCTCCGGGAGAGACTGCTACCGCGGGGTTGCCGAGAACTCCGTCTATGTCGCTGACGGGATGCGTGGCCGAGGCGTCGGAAAAGCGTTGCTACGCAAGCAGGTTATGTCCGCCGACGATGACGGCTTCTGGACCTTGCAGACCTCGATCTTCCCCGAAAACCGCGCTTCGATCTCACTGCATCACTCCGCCGGGTTCCGCACCATCGGCATCCGCGAGAAGATCGCCCAACTCGACGGCGTCTGGCGCGACACCGTTCTTCTCGAACGGAGATCGGCGGCCGAGCCTGCCTGAGGCCTTCGATCGACGGTTCGACGATCGCCGGATTGCGCCCTATTTCGATATCTGTCAATATTGACGAATGTCGAATCAAGACGTGCCGGAATCCGACGCGTGCTGCACCCCGCTTGTCCGCGAACCGTTGACCGAAGACTGGGCCGGTGACCTGGCCCGGATGTTCAAGGCACTCGGCGACCCCGTGCGACTACGCCTGCTGAGTCTGGTGGCAAGCCACAAGGGTGGAGAAGCCTGCGTCTGCGACATCTCCGACACGTTCGATCTGTCTCAGCCGACAATCTCGCATCACCTCAAGGTGCTGCGCCAGGCCGGACTGCTCGACTGCGAACGACGTGGCACCTGGGTGTACTACTGGGTTGTTCCTGCTGCATTACGACAGCTTTCAGCGGTTCTCCTGGTCGAGGGATCCGCCGTAGACAAATGCGCCGAGGTCACGGCATGAGCAACGCTGACACAACCAAGAATCCAGCCGTTGTCGGCAAACTCTCCACTCTCGACCGATTTCTTCCGGCGTGGATCGGTGTCGCGATGGTTGCCGGACTGCTGCTGGGCCGTTGGGTTCCAGGCTTGAACACAGCAATCGAAAAGGTGCAGATCGACGGTATCTCGCTGCCGATCGCGCTGGGCTTGCTGATCATGATGTATCCAGTACTCGCGAAAGTTCGATACGACCGCCTCGACACGGTCACCGGCGACAAGAAACTCCTTGCCGGATCGCTGTTCCTGAACTGGATCCTCGGACCGGCACTAATGTTCGCCCTTGCCTGGCTTTTCCTGCCCGACCTCCCCGAATACCGGACGGGTTTGATTATCGTCGGCCTTGCTCGGTGCATCGCGATGGTTATCATCTGGAACGACCTGGCCTGCGGGGACCGCGAAGCCGCTGCGGTATTGGTAGCCATCAACTCGGTGTTCCAGGTGGTCATGTTCGCCGTGCTCGGCTGGTTTTACCTATCCGTCCTTCCAGGGTGGCTCGGCCTCGAGCAGACAACGATCGATACGTCACCGTGGCAGATCGCCAAATCCGTGCTGATCTTTCTCGGCATCCCGTTGCTCGCCGGCTTCCTGTCCCGCTTTTTCGGTGAGCGGTCGAAAGGCCGAGACTGGTACGACAACACGTTCATTCCCAAGATCAGCCCGTGGGCGCTCTACGGTCTACTGTTCACTATCGTTGTCCTGTTTTCGCTGCAAGGCGAGCAGATCACTTCGCAGCCGTGGGACGTCGTCCGCATAGCGCTTCCCCTGCTGGCTTACTTCGCCCTGATGTGGGGCGGTGGCTACATCCTCGGTGCCACAATGGGATTGGGATACAAACGCACCACAACACTCGCGTTCACCGCAGCCGGCAACAACTTCGAATTGGCGATCGCCGTTGCCATCGCCACGTACGGCGCCACGTCCGGCCAAGCACTCGCCGGTGTTGTCGGCCCACTGATCGAGGTACCGGTGCTGGTCGGCTTGGTCTACGTCTCACTCGCTCTACGTAAACGCTTTGCCATGCAAGATATTTCACTCGCATCTGCCGACTCTACGAACGCATCGTCCTAGAGCTGCTTCGGGAAGGGAACCCAAAACTCATGTCCGACAAACCCAGCGTCCTGTTCGTGTGCGTCCACAATGCCGGCCGGTCACAGATGGCGGCCGGATTCCTGAATCATCTCGCCGCCGATGCCATCGAGGTTCGCTCAGCCGGATCCGCGCCGGCCGAGAGCGTCAATTCCGCTGCGGTCGAAGCGATGGCGGAGCTGGGTATCGATATCTCCGACCAAACTCCGAAGATCCTCACCGCCGATGCAGTGCAGAATTCGGATGTTGTCATCACGATGGGTTGCGGCGATACCTGCCCGGTCTTCCCGGGTACAACCTACCGAGACTGGGTTCTCGATGATCCGGCTGGAGCGGGCATCGACGCCGTCCGACCTATCCGGGACAAGATCAAGGCCCATGTACAGGCACTTGTCGACGAACTCACGGCCCAACCGGTCTAGCTGCTACTACCTAAACTGCAGTGTGGTTTTCGCTGCGTTCCGACTGCGCCAGATGAGCACACGCCTGCACCAACAGTGCAAGTGACTCACCTGACAACCCCTCCGCGACACGCATGAATCGCAGCGCCCAGACGTCCGATTCCTCGACCTCGTTGCTGCCACCCATCTCGCCCAACCATTCCAGGACGATCTTCCGGGGGTCTTGCCCCAGGAGTTCGCGACCATCGGTCAGCACTCCACCAGCCATCTCCCACTGAGCATCCGAGCAGGACAACACTGCCGCAAGGTGCCCACGAGTGAGTACCGTCCCCGATTCGGCCGCCGATTGGAACAGGACACCAAGGCGACCCGCTAAACCTCCGCCTCCGTATTTCCGATTTCGCTTGTCGGACAACTCATTCGAGCTACCGAGACTGATTGCCTGATGAGACATGGGAACGCCTTCCATGATGCTACCTCCACCGATTTCGCACTAACGGTCGTGCCACAACGGTCATCCGTACGCCGTCGGATGCCGCAGACTTTTTGCCTGTTCACCAGGCTTACCGTTACAGGTTACCCAGATCTGTAAAGAAACGGCAAGTGTTTTGTTACTTTCGCCCGAAAACTACTTTTGTCGTTAACTGACGGCTCGCAACAAAGTACCGGTTGGTATGTATACAAGTCCGCCCGCCACCTGCAGGGTAAGTACCGTGAGAACTCGAGTAGGACTACGCATCCAGCCAAGGCACTCGGACCTGCAGACTTCTTGTCATGAACACACCGACAACACCCTCGAAGAGCACCGCCGCATTTTTTGCACAGGCTGGAATAGCGTTTGCCGTGAGCTTCGTAGGCACCCTCGTGGGCATCGCCTACCTACCGATCGACGCCTGGCAGCGCGGATTCCTCGGCATGTCTCTACTGTTTCTGGTGACCAGCACATTCACCTTGGCAAAGGTGATTCGTGATCAGCAGGAAGCCTCCACCGTCCGGGTTCGTATGGATGAAGCCAGGCTCGACAAACTGATCGCGGAACACGATCCATTCAAAGCTGCGGCGTGAGGACTTTCGACTGCCCCGCGGGGACGGGTGGTTGCCGCAGATCCAACCGTCGAAGCAATTGAGCGTTGACCGCAACCACCACGGTCGATACCGACATCAGGATTGCCCCCACTTCCATGGGCAGCACAAACCCGACAGGCGCCAGCACACCCGCAGCCAGGGGAACCGAAATCGCGTTGTAACCCGCTGCCCACCACAAGTTCTGAACCATTTTCCGGTAGGTTGCGTGCGACAGCTCGATAACCGAGGCTACCGCTCGCGGATCATCGCTTGCCAGAACAACTCCCGCCGACGCGATCGCCACGTCAGTGCCGGCGCCAATGGCGATACCGACATCGGCCTGGGCCAACGCAGGAGCATCGTTCACCCCGTCTCCGACCATCGCAACCCGGCGATGGGCCGCCTGAAGCTTCGACACCTCAGCCCCCTTGTCCTGCGGCAGAACCTCCGCGAACACCGCGTCGATTCCGAGTGCCCTGGCAACCGTATGTGCCACTGCGCCGGCATCACCGGTCACCATCGCAACTCTGACGCCTCGGGCATGAAGTGCGTCGACTGCGGACTTGGATTCCGGCCGGATTTCGTCGGCCAGAGCCAACGCCCCCATCACGACGTTGTCCCTCAATACATGCAGCACCGTCGAGCCTTCCCCCAACCAGTCATCGCTACCTGAAATCACCTCAGCACCTGCCGCTTTCAACATTCCCGGCCCGCCGACGCCGATGCTCGCCCCGTCGACGTTCGCTACAACACCAATTCCGTTGTGCGCCTGAAAATCCGATCCAGAGGCGAGTACCAGATTTCTCTCGCGCGCGGCTGCGACTATCGCACGGCCCAGCGGATGTTCGCTGTCGAACTCCACTGACGCCGCATCACGGAGAACCTGGTCTTCAGTGAATCCGTCCACTGCCCGCACACCGACAACTGCGGGTTCCCCCTTCGTGAGAGTTCCGGTTTTGTCGAAGAGAACCGTATCGACGTTGCGCATGTTCTCGAGCGCCATGCGGTCGGTAATCAGAATCCCCGCTCGCGCAGCACGTTCCGTGGCAATCGACACTACCAACGGGATTGCCAGTCCCAGCGCGTGCGGACACGCAATCACCAGCACGGTGATGGTGCGGGTCACTGCGTCCTCGGGAGTTCCCCAGACCGTCCACGCAGCAGCTGTCAGCACCGCGGCACCCAGTGCGTACCAGAACAAAAGTGCCGCAGCCTTGTCGGCCACCACCTGAGCCCGGCTCGACGAGTTCTGCGCCTGCTCCACCAGACGCCTGATCCCAGCGAGAGCGGTGTCCTCTCCCACCGCCGTGACACGCACGCGCAGAGCGGAATCCGTGGCCACAGTGCCCGCAACCACCTGATCACCGATTGTGCGCCGCACCGTTTTCGACTCACCGGTGATCATGGACTCGTCCATGTCGGCGCTACCCTCGACCACGGCCCCGTCCGCGGGGACCCGACCGCCTGGTCGAACCATCACAAGGTCACCGGACGCCAACAAGCTCGTCGGCACCGATTCGACTTCGTCCCCGACCAGCCGCTCCGCCTCGTCCGGCAGCAGCGCGGCCAACGAGTCCAACGCGCTGGACGTCTGGCTAAGTGACCGCATCTCGATCCAATGCCCCAGCAGCATGATGACAATGAGAAGTGCCAACTCCCACCAGAAGTCGAGAGTGTGGTCGACCCAGTGAAGGCTTGCCGCCCATGATGCGAAGAACGCCACCGTGATGGCCAAGGCGATCAGCAGCATCATCCCTGGTTGCCGAGCACGAATCTCCGACAACCCACCGGCCAGGAACGGCTTTCCACCCCAGAAGTACATCACCGTGCCAAGGATTGGAGACGTCCACGTCACCACGGTGTTGTCCGGCAACGTATATCCGACCACATCCGCGAACATCGCGTCGGCCGCCACGACCGGAACCGCAATGACAAGCATGATCACAAACAGTTTCCGGAACTGCGCAACGTGGTCACCATGCCCTCCGTGGTTGGCGTGGCTGTGGTCCATGTCGCTGTGGTCCATGTCGCTGTGGTCCATGCGCGGTCATCTCCCTTTGCGTCCGGTTGCCGGCGTGCCGCGGCCTTCGTCGTCAAACCTCGGACTTCGGAACTGAACGTATGCCCGATCCAACGCGTCGACAATCGCAGGCACCGCTACAAGACGGCCAGCATCGCTTGCATCTGCACAATCTCGGCCTGCTGAGCAGCGATGATCTCTTCTGCCAGCTTCTCGGCAGTTGGATCCAGCCCGGAGTCGAGTTCGGTCTGCGACATGGTGATCGCGCCGGTGTGATGTTCGATCATCATGGTCAGCCACATCTTGTCGAACTCGACACCCTGGGCATCCATCATCGCGGCCATGTCGTCATCCGACATCATGCCCGGCATGTCCGCCATTCCTACTCCGTGACCGGAATGGTCCATATCGCCTGCGGGGTTGGACGCCGGGTCCGGGCGCCCCCACTGTGTCAGCATTTCCGACATTTGCTGCATTTCCGGGTCCTGAGCAGCTTCGATCTGCGCTGCCAGCGCGATCAGTTCAGCGTTATCCGTCCGCCCCTCAACCATTTTTGCCATGTCGAGCGCCTGGGCGTGGTGCGGGTACATGCCCTCCAAGAACTCGATGTCCGCTGCGTTGACTCCCTGCGGGACCGCAGTCTGGGAGGCGGACATCGATGTCTCCGCTGCGGTCGTGGGCGCCGAATCACCGCTGTCCGAACAACCGGCGATCACCAACGCACCTGCTGCCAAGACGGGAACAAACTTCACATAACCACTCTTGAGAGAGAACATCACGACAACACTCCTGAAAATCCGACTTCACACGAAACTTATTACTGTGCAACGGCTTCGGAATTGAAAGCTTCGAAGCGTGCGTCCACCACCATACCGACGAGAGTGCGCCGAAGCCCGTGATAATCGATCGAAACGGAGTACCTTCATCGAATCTTCACAGTCCATCTGAAGGCGCCGATATCGCCTCGCTGCTGGGCTAACCTGACAACATGAACTCCGAATCCGGACACTCACGCGCCGAGGGAGCCGACCGCGTCCTGGTGGTCGAGGACGAACCGGCACTCGCCAAGGTGGTAGCCAATTACCTTGCACGCGAGGGTTTTAACGTCCGCATCGCGCATGACGGTCCGACCGCCGTCGCGGCTGCCCATGATTTCGAACCTTCGCTTGTCGTTCTGGATCTGATGCTTCCCGGATTCGACGGCATGGAAGTCTGCCGACGAATCCGCAGTTTCTCCGACGCCTACATTCTGATGTTGTCGGCCCGCGGAGACGAGTCCGACAAGGTCGCGGGACTCGCAGCCGGTGCCGACGACTACGTGGTCAAACCCTTCGGACCGCGCGAACTTGTCGCGCGCGTCAAAGCGCTTCTGCGTAGACCCCGGGCGTCGAGCCTGATGTCCGAACCGTTGCCGACGCCGGACGGTCTCGACATCGACCTCATCGCGCGGACCGTGCGCGTCGACGGAGCGTCCGTAGAACTCACCCCCACCGAGTTCGAACTTCTCACTGCCCTGGCGACCAGACCCGACGCCGCTCTGAGCCGAAACGACATCATCACGGCAGTCTGGGGTTCCTCGTGGTTCGGCGATCAGCACATCGTCGACGTCCACATCCGCGCGCTCCGACGCAAACTCGGCGACGACGCAGCAGATCCCCGATTCATCCGGACCGTGCGCGGCATGGGTTATGCATTGAGGTCGTCATGAACCGCCTCGGCCTGCGCGGCAGGTTGCTGGTCGCTCAGATTGTCGTTCTACTGGTGTGTTGCGTGACGATCGCTGCGGTCGCGCTCGGGGTCGCGGCTCCTCTGTTCCACAATCACCTCGCGATGGCCGGGATCGAAGACGACAACGTCCGCCTGCACACCGAAGAAGCCTTCAGCCAAACAATATTCGTGGCACTGTTGAGCGGCATAGCGGTTGCACTCATCGGCGCGAGTATCGCTGCGGTGTACGTCGTTCGGCGGATTACCGCACCTATCAGTCGGCTCGCGGTCGCGGCGCAGAGCGTCGCCGAAGGCAAGTACGACGTCCACATCGAGCACTCGGATGTCGACTCGGATTTCACGCGCCTGGAAGGCGCATTCTCAGACATGGCCGAGCGACTTGATCATTCCGATCGCGTCCGTAAGCGCCTGTTGGCGGATCTGGCCCACGAATTACGCACTCCGGTATCAACTTTGGCAGCTTACGTGGACGGCCTCGAGGATGGTGTACTCGAGGCCGACGGCACGTCATGGGCAGTGATGCGCGATCAGCTGGAACGACTGCGACGGCTCGCTCATGATCTCTCCGATGTTTCGGCGGCTGACGAGCACGCCCTGGATCTCATTCTCGCAGCCGACGACCTCAGCGATATCGTCTGCAGCACAACAACTGCGGTCGCACCACGGTTCGAGGAACGGGCCGTGACGCTGTCCACGGCAACACCTGCGCACCCGGTGAGAGTTCGGGTCGATCGCCAGCGGATCGAACAAATTCTGTCCAACCTTCTCGAGAATGCATTGCGGCACACGCCAGGCGGGGGAAACGTCACCGTAGCCGTCGCAGAATCGCCCGACCACGTTTCGGTCGCTGTCAGCGACACCGGCGAGGGCATCCCGGAGGATCAACTCGAGTCTGTGTTCGACAGGTTTCATCGCGGCGAGAGTTCCGACGGTTCCGGATTGGGGCTCACAATTGCGCGGAGTCTCGCACGTGCTCACGGCGGCACGTTGACGGCGCGGCCGAATCCGCTCGGCGGCACCACTCTCGAACTTGCACTGCCCGGGCAACTCGCATCGGACACATGAACAACAGCGCCCGCCAACCAGGTGAACTGGTGGGCGGGCGCTGCCGAAAAGATGTATCAGGCGTTGACGATGGAATCCAATGCCGAGTAGAACAAGCCGAGTCCGTCGTCGCTGGGGCCGGTGAGAGCCTCGGTGGCGTGCTCGGGGTGGGGCATGAGTCCGACGACGCGACCGTTGGCGGAGGAAATTCCCGCGATACGACGCTGTGAGCCGTTGGGGTTTTCTTCCGAGTAACGGAATACGACGCGGCCTTCGCCTTCGAGTTCGTCGAGAACGTTCTCGGATGCCTGGAAGCGACCTTCACCCGATTTGAGGGGGATGAGGATCTGAGCGCCGGCCTCGTAACGTGAAGACCAGGCCGTGTTGGTGGCTTCGACGGTCAGCCACTCGTCGCGGCAGATGAAGTGCAGCCCCTGGTTGCGGGTGAGGGCTCCGGGGAGCAAACCAGCTTCGCAGAGGATCTGGAAGCCATTGCAGATACCGAGAACGGGCATGCCGCCCTTGGCTGCTTCGACAACCTTGCCCATGGCCGGAGCGAACCGTGCGATCGCGCCACAGCGAAGGTAATCGCCGTAGGAGAATCCACCGGGGACGATGACTGCGTCGACGCCCTTGAGGTCGGCGTCGCCGTGCCACAGTGCCACAGCTTCACCGCCGGCCAAATTCACCGCGCGAGCTGCGTCGACATCGTCGAGCGTGCCCGGGAAGGTGATGACTCCGATTCGTGCGCTCATGCCTCGACTCGCCTGACGGTCCAATCCTCGATCACCGTGTTGGCCAGTAGGCCTTCGGCGATCTTCTCGAGCTCGGCATCTTCGACGCTGCCGTCGATTTCCAACTCGAACCGCTTGCCCTGACGGACATCGGATACTCCTGCAAAGCCCAGGCGAGACAGTGCCCCGACAATGGCCTGTCCCTGGGGGTCGAGAATCTCGGCCTTGGGCATGACTTCGACGACGACACGGGCCACGTGCTGCTCCTCGGTACTAGTGCGCGAACCCAGAGTGAAACACCGGGTATCGACGAGTTTACCGGGCGCGGTCTGGAACCTTCGCATCGAGTGAGAGCTGGGGTGACGCCCACCACCTGTTAAAGGCATACTCGAAATCATGCGACTGACACATTTTGGCCATTCCTGTGTACTTGTCGAATTGAACGGTTCGAAAATCCTCTTCGATCCGGGCAATTTTTCGCATGGTTTCGAGGGCATGACCGGCCTGGACGCCATTCTGGTGACGCATCAGCACCCGGATCACGCGGATCCGGAGCGTCTGCCCGCTCTTGTCGACGCGAATCCCGACGCGGCTTTGTACAGCGATCCGCAGACGGCAGCCAAGCTCGGCGGCCGGTGGAATGCTGTTCGGGCGGGTGAGCACTTCAGCATCGGTGAGGTCGAGGTGACCGGCGCCGGCGGCGAGCACGCGATCATTCATCCCGATCTGCCGATGATCGACAACACTGCTTTCCTACTCGGCGATGCCGTCAATCCGGCACAGTTCATGCACCCGGGTGACTCGTTGGTCGTGCCCGAGCAGTCCGTCGATGTTCTTGCTCTGCCTGCCGCTGCGCCGTGGTTGAAGATCTGGGAAGCCGTCGACTATCTCCGAGCGGTAGCTCCTCGTGTCGCCGTGCCTATTCATCAGGGCATACTCCGCGAGGAGGCAACGGGCATCTTCTACGGCCGGTACACGGACATGGCCCCCGCCGGCACCGAGTTCCGGGTGCTCGACGAGGAGTCCGATGTCGAGGTGGCGTAGCTAGAGTTTTCCGAGGCGAGTTTCTTCTACGCCTTCACCTTGACGATGATCCAGCCGGTGCTAGTCCCACCATTCGCGTCGGTGAGGGTGTAGAGAATCTTGTCGGTGCCCGTCTTCGTTCCGGCCTTGAACACCACTTTGCCGTTTTCGAGTTTCACGGTGCCCCCGAGCAGTGACGTTGCCTCGACACCGGTCACGGAGATCGAATCTCCGTTGCTGTCATGATCATTCGCGACTGCGTCGATCGTGGCCGAAGCACCGGATCGAACCTCCGCAGTGTCGAGTGCTGCGTAGGGCGGCAACGCGGTGGCCGTGTACCGGCCCAGGTCGTCAAGTCGAGCCGACGCGACCTCGGCGGCATCGACGATGGCGGCAAATTCTGTTCCGTCGAAGCGGGCCAGATCATTGCCGTTCATGATGGTGCGGCCCTCCGCGCTACCTCCGTGGTAGTCATCGGCATAAAAATTGTGTCCCAGTTCGTGACGGAGTACCCGGGAGAAGTTACCGTCGCCTTCCGCACCGACGTGCGCGTAGCTGTGATCGGTGAGGAACTTGGAGTAGTAGGCGTTTCCGCCACCGGACTTGCACACTACTGTCGCCTGATCGACGGTGGTGCCGACCTTGTCGGACCACTCAGTCTCGAGAGCATCGAAGTTTTCGCAGGATGTCTTGTACGGATCACTGGCTGCATCGGCCCGCAGCACGACTTGACCGATGACCGGCCGAATTCCCACGTCCCTCATCCAGATCGCTGCAGTTCGCGCAATCGATTCCTCGACGCGATCCAATGCAACTGCAGGACTTCCGTTTCCGTGCGCGGAGTACCACTCCCCGCTCAGATCCAATCCAATGTCGAACTGCTTCATGGTTTTTCCGACCGATGCAGCCGATGCCGGCGCGATCGCAGCGGTGGGCCAAGTGGGGGCCGCATCGGTCGGCGCGGAAGTACGGCTCACCACGGTCGAGCCGACAAAGTCGATAGAGGCACCTCGGTCGAAGATCACCTGTCCGCGAAGGGTACCGGTGGAGTCGACGACGGCGGCAACAACTGCGTCGCGATGACCGTCGACGCTTCCGAGATACGAGCGCGGCGCAGGCAACTCCGAATCAACAAGGGCTCCACCGGATTTCTGCACGGCCATCCGAAAATTCTTGCCGCGCAGATCTACCTTGTCCAACCGCAACGTCAAGGGCGAGCCCTGATCGTCGACGGTGACAACGAGCGCTCCTTGGCCCGATTCGCTCGATCCGCCGTCCAGGCTGCCAGAGGACAGCGAACCCAGATCGACGGGTGCCGCAGTTGCCACAGTTGGTACCAGTGCAGCGCAGGCGAGTGCGCCCACTGCCGCGACCAGACGTCGATTGGTCGACTTCGAGAACACTCGTGCGCGCATGGTTGTATTCCAGCCCGATCTACTAGCGGTAAATTAACTGGAAGCACCGTAGCATCGAACCAAAGCGTCGACCACACCCACGAAGATGTTTGTCCGCTTTGCCCACAAACGCTCGATTAACCAACAATCTCCTCGCTGATCAGACAAAAGGCAAAAGGCGCACCTTCCGAAGATCGGCCGAGAACTCAGCTGACCAATCCAGCTACTCGATAGTTGCCAGAAGCGACATTCAGGCTGCGCCCAGTTCCGATGCCGGCGAGTTCCACCGGTACACATTCGATGTCGCTTCATGGAAGAGTGCGAGGTCGATCGCGTCGAGCATGGCCCGACGCGGCCCTTCGTTCCCCAGCTGCTTGGCCGAAATCGACAGTCGGACAAGGCCGCCGCGCTTTGCGGTACGGCCGGCCCCGAGGATCAGGGCCCGGCACCACCACGGTTCGACTTTGAAACCCTCACCGATTCCGAGCACACGACCTCGCTGCGATGTTCCTCGCGCAAGGTCGTGCACAGCGCCGAGGCCGGCCATCGAGCGAAATCCGGCCTCCGGCAACACCGACATCGCTCCCGTGGAGGCCACCCACCGGGGCGGAGCGAACACTCTGGTGCGCAATCCTGCCTGCTCCAGCACTCGATCTGCTGCCAGCAAACGGAGTTTTGCCTCATGTCTGGACAGCGTCGCGAACTCCGCGCGTCGACGCTTGGTCGCCGCCTGATCGTAACCGTGCAATACGACGGCATCCCCGTGCTCGCGGCGTTCACGCAGCCAGGCAGCGGTGACGGCGTCGTCGGCGAGTCGGTATTTGTCTTTGAGCCTCGGTGCCACCAGGAGGGAAAGCCGCACTCCCCTGGCATCCATCTCGTCTGCGAAACCCGCAGCGAGATAACATGTCTCGTCTCTGATTCCGGACACTGACACGATCAGTTCAGCAGACATACCTCTGATGGTGGCAGCGCCGGGTGAACAACACACTGCCGCCGGATGATCATCCGGCGGCAGATGGTGGTCAGTTGTGCGGCAGAACCGCTTCGATGGCGGCAATGACCTCGGGAGCATCCGGCTCGGTGCGCGGACGGAAACGATTGACTACGGTTCCGTCCGGCGCGATGAGGAATTTCTCGAAGTTCCACTGAATGTCGCCGGCTTCGCCGTCCGCATCGGGAGTCTTGGTGAGTTCCGCGTACAGCGGGTGACGGTTCTCGCCGTTTACCTCGATCTTCTCCATCATGGGGAACGTGACGCCGTAAGTGGTGGAGCAGAAGGATTCGATCTCTTCGGCGGTGCCGGGTTCCTGGCCCATGAACTGGTTGCACGGGATACCGATCACGGTCAGGCCGCGATCTGCGTACTCGCTCGCCAGCTTCTCGAGCGTGGCGTATTGCGGGGTGAGACCGCACTTGGACGCGACGTTGACAACGAGCACGGCCCGGCCGTCGTATTCGCCCAGCGAGGTGGGTACGCCGCCAAGAGTGTTGATCACGATGTTCTGTACTGGAGTCATGATGTCCAACTTAGCGACTCTCGCGCCCACCGCTACGTCGATGCTCCGAGAATGCGATCGAGGTCGTCCAGAACGGTGAGGCCACCGAGCGATCCGACGCCGGTGATCCAGTACGACATGTCGAGGGCGCTTCCGGCCATGTGGGTCCATTGCCGAAGAGTGACCTAAAGAGGCCACCGTTTCGGGGTGTTTGATGCACAAATGTCCGTTATGTTCGCGAAGTGGTTACTTTTCTGGTGCCATGCCGCACCGTGTGGGGACCCCGATTGTGGAGGCCATATAGATGACGATTCTTGATTCTCAGTCTGGGCGGACTCGCATTCGTAGCACCCGCCTCGCCGCCCTGGTCGGCGGGATCGCGGTTGCCGCTTCCATGACGTTCGGTACCGCGGTCGGACCTGCTTCGGCAGAAACCGCCGCCGAATTCCTTGCCAGTCGGTGCGCAAATTACATCGCCAACCCCCAACCCTACGAGGCCGCCAGAAGCCATTGTGATGGGGCGGACCTGTCCGGCGTGGACCTGTCCGGCATGGACCTGTCCTGGGCGTTCCTGACCGAAGCGAACCTCACCGACACTGACCTCACCGGCGCTGACCTGCACGGCGCCTACATGGCTGACGCGAACCTGACCAACGCAACCCTGACCGGCGCGAACCTGGACTCCTCGTACTTGGGTCAAGCGAACCTGACCGGCGCGAACCTGGCCGACGCGAACCTCACCGACGCTGACCTGACCGACGCGAACCTCACCGACGCTGACCTCACCGACGCGAACCTCACCGACGCGAACCTCACCGAAGCGAACCTGACCGGCGCGAACCTGACCGGCGCGAACCTGACCTACACGCAACTGGGCGGCTCAACTCTTATGCCTGCCGACATCACTGTGGACGTTATGGACCCCGGATGGTCGTACGACGGAGCCGACGTAACATGGGCCACTCCCAGCATGCCCTCCGGAGTGCAATTCGGCCCCTGCAACTATTCCTCCGGGACGAAGTTTCCCACCGGCCTCACAGTCGTGACATGCGCCGTCACCACTTCCTATCCCAGCAACGGGAACAGCAATGGTTACTTCGCCGTCGATGTCATCGCCGGACCGAACTGGGGCGAACCACCAGTCACCGGATCCCTTGGCTCCCTGAACTCGTTCTTCGGCAGCTGACCTTCGCGGCAGTGCACCCGATATCAGTGCAGGCCGCCCCTGCAAAAACATTGTCCTCCAAACCCTTCCGTAGCGGTGGAAGACTACCGTTCGGGCTTCTCTCACCGATCAGTGTCCGAGAAACGATCGGTTGATGGACACAGCGGCTTCGATAGGAACACAGTCGAGCAATCAACTCAGCCTCCCCTAGAGCTACCGGTCACTGCCCGGCCGGGCAGTACCCACTGTTCCAAGCAGTGCATCGGCGAGGGGGTCTGCCGTGCTGGCGCCTGCGGCTACACCCCGAAGCAGAGCGTCGAAATCAGCGGCGACGATGGCGACGTCCTCGAACTCCGGCTCTCCCCCACGGACAACCTGACCGTCCGGTGCGAGCGCCAGGTACTCGTACCCATTGCGTACCGACAGCAGGACCGGGAGGTGAGTGGACCAGAAGGCGTTGATCGCCGCGCGCTCAGCCTGCCCGGAAGCAACCGCCAGGCTCTCGTGCCGGAACGCATCCCAGGGAAACGCCTCATCACTGATGCCGACCCCACCGGCATAGTTCTCCGCCGAGAGAAACCACACCTGGTCGTCGGAACTGGCAAGTACGGAGAACGAACTCACCCACTCGATGAGTTGATCACAAGCGCCGACCAGCGGTTGCGGAACTGGGGCAGAGGCCGATCGAGTAGGTTCTTCGCGAACCCAACCTGCGATCGACAGCGCGGCGGTTGCGTCGAGGTGAAGGCACATGGCCCCACGGTAGGTCAGGCCGTCTCGCACCATCAGCGCCGGTCGGAAACGTTCGACTGACGGAAAGCCTGCCACGAAAGAGGAACGAGACCGCCGCACGGTGAGTGCAACGGTCTCGTTCGTCATTCTCCGACCAGGATCACTGATCTGAAGTACGGGTTCCGCTCCAGCGGAGGGGCCAAACCTCTAGTGGTGGCTCACGAAGGACTGCTGGGTGCCGGTCGGTGCGGTTTCGAGTTTGTGCTGTTCGGCTTCGTCCTCGTCGTCCAGCATCGTCGCCTCGTTGAACGGAATCTTGCCGTCCAGAACATCGACGACGCGTTCCTTGTCGATGGTCTTCGTCCAGGAGCCGACGAGCAGGGTGGCGACGGCGTTGCCCGAGAAGTTGGTGAGAGCGCGAGCCTCGGACATGAAGCGGTCGATACCGACGATCAAGCCGACACCGTCGAGCAGTTCGGGACGGTGACTTTGCAGGCCGCCTGCAAGGGTCGCGAGTCCGGCGCCGCTGACTCCGGCTGCGCCCTTCGACGCGATGATCATGAACACCAGCAGGGAGAGCTGCTCACCGAACGCGAGTGGCTGACCCATCGCGTCGGCGATGAAGATGGAGGCCATCGTCAGGTAGATCGCGGTGCCGTCGAGGTTGAAGGAGTAGCCGGTCGGGACGACGATGCCGACGGTGGAGCGTTCGACGCCCACGTGCTCCATCTTGGCGATCAGACGTGGGAGTGCCGACTCGGAGGACGACGTCGCGAAGATGAGCAGGTATTCGCGAGCCAAGTACTTGACCAGCTTGAAGATGTTGAATCCGGTGACGGCGCGCAGCAGGGTGCCGAGTACACCGAAGATGAAGATCAAGCAGGTCAGGTAGAAGCCGATCATCAGTGTTCCGAGCTGGACCACGGCGTTCAGTCCGGTCTGGCCCACCACGCCGGCGATGGCACCGAAGGCACCGATCGGCGCGAGCCACAGGATCATGGTCAGGATCTTGAAGACCAGCTTCTGCAGGTGACCGATGCCCCTGAGAATCGGTTCACCGGACTTGCCGAGCGACTGGATCGCGAAGCCGACGAGCAGGGCGACAAACAGTGTCTGCAGCACGCTGCCCGCAGTCAGGGACGACAGCAACGACGTCGGGATGATCGACGCGACGAAGTCCCACGTTCCACCGGCACTGTGCGCTGCCGTGGTGAGCTTCTCGACGGACGCCGGGTTGGGCTCGATGTTCAGGCCGCTGCCCGGGTTGAGCAGGTTACCGACACCCAAGCCGATCGCCAGAGCAACAGTGGACATACCGATGAAGTAGGCAAGCGCCAGTCCGCCGACCTTGCCGACCTTGGCCGCTGCGCGCACCGAACCGATGCCGAGCACAATGGTGCAGAAGATGACCGGGCTGATCATCATCTTGATCAAGGCGACGAACAACGTGCCCAACACGGCGACCGACTTGCCGAATTCGGGCGCGAGCCAACCGACGAGAATGCCTCCGATGACGGCGACGATGACGCTCATGTAGAGCCAATGCGTCTTGTCGCGCTTCGCCGGAGTGCCCTCAGGCTGGGGTGAATCGTTTACTGTCCCTGTTGCCGTGACGCTCATGGGGATGTCCTTTGATGGAAATCAGTGAAGTGATGGGGATCACTCGAGTTCGTGGAGAATTCTTGTTGGAAATGTGTAGGGCGTGAAGTTTGTGTTCATAACGTTCAGGAGTAACCGATGGTCCAACGACGCAGTCACCGACGCATGAGCGTCGCCCGGCAGATCCTGCTGCTGCAGCTCGCACTGTTGTCGCTGGTCATCGGTGTGGGAGCGGCACTGGCCGTAGTGGACGAGCGCGGTGACAGCGACGACGCCATTCGCCGCCAGGTGAGCTCGATCGCCGAGACACTGGCCTTGACGGACTCCACTGCGCAGGCGCTCACCACCGAAGACCCGACCGCGATCTTGCAACCGCAGACCGAGAAAATTCGCATGGCCACCGGCGTCGACTTCATCGTGGTGATGACGCCCGATCGCACCCGGTACACCCACACCAACACCGAACTGATCGGCGAATTGTTCACGGGCAACATCGACCGGGCGTTGGCGGGTGAGACATTCACCGAGACGTACGCGGGTTCGTTGGGCCCGTCGATTCGCGCAGTCACGCCGGTCTACGACGCGAGTGGGACGCTTGTCGGATTGGTCGCTGTCGGTGTCACCCGCGAGGAGATCAGCAAGCAGTTTGCCCAGAGCATTCCGACCATTCTGACGATTACCGCCGCGGGATTGACTGCGGCTGTTTTGAGCTCGTTGTTGGTGAGTAGACGAATCAAACGTCAAACGCTGGGTCTGGCACCCGACGAACTGCTCACGATGTACGAGCACCACGACGCCGTTCTCCACAGCATCGGCGAGGGCTTGGTGGTTATCGGCCGGGGGCGGGGCGGGGCGGCTCAGGTGGATATGGTCAACGACGAAGCGCGTCGTCTTCTCGATCTACCCGAAGGCCGAGTCGATCTGTCGGCGATTCCGCCCGCGTTGCGCGACGCCGACGCAGGTTCGGCCACTGATCAAGTCCATCTCACCGATCAACGAATACTCGTGGTCAATCAGCACCCGGTTGAGTGGGAAGGCAAGCGGATTGGCACAGTTCTGACTATTCGCGATCACACCGAATTACAGAATGTTCTCGGCGAACTCGATTCGGTTCGCGATTTTGCGGAATCGCTGCGCTCGCAGGCTCACGAGAGCGCCAACCGCCTGCACACCATCATCACGATGGTGGAATTGGGCAAATACGACGAGGCAGTTTCCTTTGCCACCAACGAATTACGGCTCTCTCAACAGTTGATCGATCGTCTCGTCAACGCCGTCCAGGAACCGGCACTGGCCGCACTGTTGCTCGGAAAACTCAGCGAAGCTACCGAACGCGGAGTGGAGTTGACCGTCACCGAGGACACCGCACTCGGTGCTCTCACGCCGCTCACGTCCCGTGAGTTGGTCACACTGGTCGGCAATCTGGTGGACAATGCCATTGACGCCTCGCGCTCCAGCGAGCAGCCGTGGGTGGAAGTGACGGTCATGGAAGAGGATTCGACAATGGTGGTTGCGGTGGCCGACAGTGGGCCAGGCATGACGCCCGATGCGCTCGAAAGGGCCAAGGAGCGTGGCTATTCCACCAAATCCGGATCGCGCGGCATCGGCCTCGCCTTGGTCTCGCAGATCGTGAAACGCCACGGCGGCACCTTCGTGAGCGAGCCCGGGCTGGGTTCCATGCTGGTCGTACGAATCCCGCTGCGGCAGGCACAGCAGTGATCCGGGTGCTCGTTGTAGACGACGAACCACTGATCGCCGAGGCACACCGATCGTATGTGGAGCGGGTGCCGGGGTTTGTCGTACACGGTGTCGTTCACAGCGGTCAGGCCACTCTGCGAGCGGTCACGGAGGCGCACGCCGCCGGTGAGTCCATCGATCTGGTGCTCCTCGACATCGGCCTACCGGACGCGAGCGGACTCGATGTTGCATCGGCACTCGGCGGGTTGCGTCCGAGTCCGGACATCATTGCGGTGACCTCTGCGCGCGACCTCGACGTGGTGCGAACCGCCGTTGCCCGCGGAATTGTTCTCTACCTGCTCAAACCGTTCACTTTTGCAGCATTCCGCGACAAGCTCGAAAGGTATGTGGAGTACCGCGCGGCGCTGCCCGCCGGCGAGTCCGCAGCGAGCCAATACGACATCGATCGCGCGATGGCCGCGCTACGCACCTCCGACGATCGGGCCGCGTCGGCAAAAGGCTTTGCCTCCCAGACGCTCGGACTCGTATCGGCGTGTGTTCGGGAGACCGATACTCCGCTCACCGCAGCGGAAGTCGCCGCTTCCGTCGGCGTATCCCGGGTGACAGCGTGGCGCTACCTCGAAAAACTGGCAGACGACGGTCTGCTCACCCGGGAAACCGAATACGGACGTGCTGGGCGCCCCCAGGTCCGTTACCGCAGAAGCTAGTTCGCCGCCCCGACAGTGTCGAGAACCCACGCGAACTCGAAGGCAACTTCCTTCCACTTCTCGTAGCGACCACTGACACCACCGTGTCCGGCGCTCATCTCGGTCTTGAGAAGAAGCGGAGCGTCACCGGTCTTGGTGGCACGCAGTTTCGCGACCCACTTTGCCGGTTCGACGTACAGCACTCGGGTGTCGTTGATGCTGGTGATCGCCAGAATCGCCGGGTAATCCTTTGCTTCCACGTTCTCGTACGGACTGTACGACTGCATGTACTCGTAGACGGCCTTGTTGTGCAAAGGATTTCCCCACTCGTCCCACTCGATGACCGTCAGCGGCAGCGACGGGTCGAGGATGGACGTCAGCGGATCCACAAACGGCACATTTGCAAGGATGCCGGCAAAGAGTTCCGGCGCGAGGTTGGCTACAGCACCCATCAGCAGGCCGCCCGCACTACCGCCGTCGGCAACCATACGATCAGCAGCGGTGACGCCGGTGTCGATCAAATGCCGTGCGCAGGAGACGAAGTCGGCAAACGTATTCTTCTTGGTGAGCGTCTTGCCGTTCTCGTACCAATGCCGGCCCATCTCGCCGCCACCGCGGACGTGCGCGACAACAAACACAACACCGCGATCGAGTAGCGACAATCGTGCAACCGAGAACGACGGGTCGATGCTGGCCTCGTAGGAGCCGTAGCCGTACAACAGCAACGGAGCCGGACCTTCGGGCGCTCCAGCCTTGCGAACGATCGAGAGCGGAATACGGGTGCCGTCCTCGGCCACTGCCCAATCGCGTCGCTGCACGTAGTTCTTCGCGTCGAAGTCACCGAGCACGGGCTGCGACTTCCGCAGTGCCAGTTCACCGCTGGCGACGTAGTAGTCGTAGACCTGACCGGGCGTGATGAAGGACGTGAAGCCCAACCGGATGGTGGGCTGCGCCCATTCGGGATTCGATCCCATTCCGATGCTGAAGAGTTCTTCGTCGAAGTCGATCTCGTGACGCTCGCCGTAGCCGTCGGCTGTCAACGGCCACACGGCAACTCGGGTCAACGCCTCACGGCGGTAACTCAACACGATGTGACCGGCAAAAGCCTCGGCTTCTTCCAGTCGCACGTCGTCACTGTGCGCGATCAACGTAGTCATGTTCGTCGGATCCGACACAGGAGCCTCGACCAGGACGAAGTTCTCGGCCTTCACACCGTCCACGACGTCGTTGTGGAGGATGAGGAAGCGGTCTTCTCCCCCGATCACGGCATGTTCGGCGCCGTACTCGACGCCTTCACGACGCGGAATGATCACGCGGAAGTCGCCTTCCGGGTTGGCCGATTCGAGGATCCAGCCCTCGCTGGTCACCTTGGAACCGACCCAGATCACCAGGTACTTCTCGCTGCGCGTCGAACCGACCGACACCCAGTACCGCTCATCCGGTTCGTGGAACACCGAAACATCTTGGCTCTGCGGCGTTCCCAGCTTGTGGCGCCACACAGTGTCCGGGCGCCAGGATTCGTCGACAGTCATGTAGAAGACGTGGCTGTGATCCAGTGCCCAGGTAGCACCGGGAGCGGTGTCGGGAATCTCGTCACCGAGGATTTCCCCGGTCTCGAGATTCTTGAACCGCAGCATGTACCGCTCATCGCCGACGATATCCACGGAGTACGCCAGCAGTGTGCCGTCCTCGCTGATGGAAAACGCACCGAGAGAGAAGAAATCGTGCCCTTCTGCCTCGAGGTTGCCGTCCATGAGGATCTGTTCGCCGTCCAGTTCAACCCCGGGGGTCAAGTTGGGCGGCGTCCAGTCACCGTCGTCGGCGATCGGGCACCGGCAGTGAACGTTGTACGACTTACCTTCGACGCTCCGGGCGTAGTACCACCACTTACCCATCCGGGTGGGTACCGACATATCCGTTTCCTGCGTACGCGATTTGATCTCCTGGAAGATCTTCTCGCGCAACGGCTCCAGATGCGCCGTCTGCTCGTCGGTATACGCGTTTTCAGCTTCGAGATACGCCACTACCTCAGCGTTGTCCTTGTCCCGCAGCCACTCGTACTCGTCGACGAACGTGTGTCCGTGATGGGTACGTTCGGTGGGAACCTTCTTCGCGACCGGCGGGACGAGGCTCATGCGCTGGGACCGACCCAATCTGCGAAGGACAATCCGGAAATACGTTCGTACGCTTCGATGTAGCGCGCGCGAGTCGCGTCGACAATCTCCTGCGGCAAAGCCGGCGGCGGAGTGTCGGACGCCCGATCCCATCCGGATTCGGGACCGGTAAGCCAGTCACGAACGAACTGCTTGTCGAAGCTCGGCTGAACCTTGCCCGGCTCATAGCCTTCGAGTGGCCAGTACCGCGAGGAATCGGGGGTCAGAACCTCGTCGGCCAGCACAAGATTGCCGCCCGCGTCGAGACCGAACTCTAGCTTGGTGTCGGCGAGGATGATTCCGCGATCAGCGGCAAAATTGGATGCTCGCGCATACACGTCGAGGGTGTCCTCACGAAGCTGAATCGCGAGGGTCTGACCGACCTTCTCCACTACCTGATCAAAACTGATGTTCTCGTCGTGATCACCGAGAGCAGCCTTGGACGCCGGGGTGAAGATCGGATCGGGCAGGCGTGATGCTTCGACGAGTCCTTCCGGAAGGTTGACGCCGCACACCGCGCCGGTCTTCTGGTAATCGACCAGACCGGAACCCGTGAGGAATCCTCGGACCACGCATTCGACGGGAATCATCTCGAGCGAACGCACAACCAGAGCGCGCCCGAGAACCTCTTCGGGGATGCGGTCGTCGTCGGGCTCACCCGCGAGGTGATTGTTGCCGCCGAGGACGTTGAAGAAGAACACGCTCATCGCGGTGAGGACGCGGCCTTTGTCCGGAATCGGCGTGCTGAGCACGTGATCGTAGGCCGAGATCCGATCACTCGCGACCAGCAGCAAGTGCTCGTCGTCGATTGTGTAAAGGTCGCGGACCTTGCCACCGGCCAGATGAGTGTAGGAATCAAGTGTAGGACGCACGGTTATCACCCTATCGGGCGTTCGCAGTTCGTACAGAACCCTGGTAGCCGGGACAGGTAAGTGGACTCCCCATTCGGTGAGCCGTCCGCCCTGCTTATCCGGATATGCAGCTAATCCATGCCCTGTGCGCAAGAGGTCACCGTCACAGTTGATGAGCTGCCGGTTTGCCGACAATCCCGCCGAAACAGATCTCCCATTGGGTGGGAGGCACCTCCAATTTGCGGGATTCGCGGGTCCACACTCGATTCAGAGCCTCGTTCGCGCAATCAGATCCCCTCTCCACGAAGGACTTTCACATGTCACGAGCTTCACGCAACACCGGTGTCCGTGCCGTCGCAGTATTGGCGATCACAAGCAGCCTCCTGATCAGCGGCGCTGCACTCGCCCAAGCCGCTCCCCCATCACCCGTCGGCTCGCTGGACTTCGGTTCCTTGGATTTCGGCAGCTCACAGGAGGTTGCCGACGCTCCGCGTCTGGTGGGCATCGACAACTTCCGGGATGTCGCCGGCACCGGATCCGGGTACTCGGGCTCCTTCGGCCAACACGTCAACAAGGGTGTCTTCTACCGCGCCAATGCCATTACACCGAAGGGCGCCGACATGGCTGCCCTGGAGTCACTTGGATTGACCAAGGTCTACGACCTGCGCACCGCAGCCGAAATCGCCGACAAGCCGGATGTTCTACCTGCCGGGGTCGCCTACGAGAACATCCCGGTCCTGGCCGGCGACATCTACCAGATGGCATTCCAGATCAAGTCGCCCGAGGAAGCCCGCTCATTGATGCAGGATGCAAACCGCTCGTTTGTCACGGGCGCCGCTGAACGGGCCGGATTCACTCAACTGCTCACTGCGCTCGCGGAAACCGATGGGCCACAGGTCTTTCATTGCACCGCAGGTAAGGACCGCACCGGCTGGGCGTCGATGTTGCTGCTGAGCATCGCCGGCGTCGACCGCGCCACGATCATGAGTGATTATCTGCTGACCAACGAGTACTCGACCGAAAGCATCAAAGCAACACTCGCGTACATCTCCAGTGTGGCTGGTCCGGCAGTGGCAACCAATATGGAACCGCTCCTCGGAGTCGAGGCCGGTTACATCGAGGCGGGACTCGATCAAGTGGAATCCTCGTACGGAACCATCGATCGGTACCTGACCGAGGGCCTCGGTCTCAGCCTGTCGACTATCGGGGCGCTGAAGGCCAAACTGCTCGGATAAATGCACTTTCACGTGGTGTTCGTCGCCGCTTCGCGGAGGCGGACACCACGTGTTCTTATCGGACCCGCGAATCTCTCACCATATTGTTCCGATACGCCCAGATGACAATCTGCACTCGCGTGCGGACATTGAGTTTCCGGCAGATATTGCCGATATGCGATTTCACCGTGCTCAGTTCGAGTTTCATCGCGTCGGCCACCTCACCGTTCCCCAACCCACTCGAAAGAAGCTGGACCACTTCCATTTCCCGAACACTCAATCCGTGGTCGGGAAATTCGGATGGGGCAGACGGTTTACGACGCGCGAATTCGGCGACCATTCTGCGGGTGAGCTTCGGCGACAATACCGAGCCGCCGTCTGCTGCGGCAATGACCGCGTCCACCAAATCGTCCGGGTCGGTGTCTTTGAGCAAGAACCCGACCGCGCCCAGGTCCAGCGCACCGAAAACGTACTCGTCGAGGTCGAACGTCGTCACGACGATAACGCGAGTTTTCGGGAATTCCTTCAGAACCTCGCGAGTCGCAGTCAGACCGTCACCATGCGGCATTCGAATGTCCATGAGAACTACGTCCGGTTGAAGCAATCGGACTTGCTGGAGTGCTTCGAATCCCGATGCCGCATGGCCGACGACCTCGATGCGAGGGTGATCGGTGAGGAAAAGCTCGAAGCCTTGACGGACAACCTGCTGATCGTCGGCGATGAGTACTGTGATCACGCGATCATCCTCCAGCTCGGCGCGGCATTAATCCACGTTATCGCTCTCGATGATGGCAGATGCACAATGAGTGATATCTCCGAGTTTCCAACTTCGATCGAAATAGGGCTCCAGCGGACCGTAGAGGCGGAAATACGAAAACCAGTGCTGTCCGGGAATTGTCTGAACCCAATTTGATTCCTTCCCGGCCGGCGCGCTCGGTCCGTAGTAGAGGTCCACCGATCCGTCGTCGTCGAAAACGAGATCGGGATCCCGCGAACCTCGGTCGCCTCGCCCCTGCTCGTTGTCGATCAGGCAACGCGTGTCGACGGTGTACACCGTCGCCGACCAGAACAGTTTCGCGGGAACGTCGGCGGGAACGTGAAGTGTGTAGTTCTGTCCGCCGTCCAACCACTGACCATCGGTATCGCAATAGCTGCCGAGGTATGCCTGACCGACCCCGGGCGTCGTACTCTTCATCGCCTTGGAAAAGCTGACCGCTTCGTAGAACCACGACGCGCGCTCAAAGAACTCGTCGTAGCCGTCCCCGCGTTTAGCGGAGTTGTCGAGGACAATTGCCAAGTCCCACTGCCGATCCGGCCAGTAACGCGAACCTGGGAACCGTTTGACAAATGCATTGGCCTGAGCAAACACCTCGCCGACGTCGACGGCACGTTGCAGGATTTTCTGCACCCGCTCATCCGGCGCAAACGGCTTTCCTTTTTCGATCCCCAATTGCCGTAGCCACGCCAACGGAAAGCGGTCCCGCTCCTCCACCGGTTCGTCCTGCAGGATCGTGTGCAGCAGCTCCCAATACTTCAGATCTCGAGGTTGAATTCCCGTCCACGGCTTGCCATCCGGGGAGACCAATCGCGTCGGCGTCGGATTCTCGCGCTCGCGATGCGGGAACACACGAACCGCGTCGACCAATGCGCCCGAACGCACCGGGTCCGGATCGAGCGTGCGGAAGCCGAACATGATGTGCATCATCGGCGACTGCACAACCGTGTATTCACCTGTGTCGTCCACACTTTGGCCTGGACCGACTACCAGCGTCTTCCCACCGTTGCCCGCATCCGGTCCCATTTCTCCGAGCACGGCAAATTCGCGCTGCCAGAAATCCGCGACACCACCCGCAGTCGGTCCCGGCGGTAGCTCGATCACCAAGGGCCCCGATGCACCAAGATCGAAGAAGCCGAGAATGTACGGCGTTGTCGCGTTAGCCGTGATCAGGCCCAACCGATCGCGGTACGAGCGGTAAACGACCAAGTCCGACGCGGTAGCTCCGAAAATGGTGGTGTGGACGTCCATCCACTGCGCCCACGACACGATCGGCAGGGACCAGAGATACGCCTGTACCGCCGTCTGGAAGTCGAGTTCGTCGAAAACCGTACCGATGTCGGCGCGCGCGGGCAATTCTCCGTCGCGACGGACTTTGCCGGTGGAATAGGTCAGTTCGATGTCGGCCATACCCCAGATAGTCCAAGGGTATGGCAGGCTGCGAATCACCCACGTCGGGTGAACTACTGGATCAGGGCATCTCGGATGACAGCAGCCGTACTGTCGAGAACTGACCTGGTGGGTGTGCGCGGAATTGCACGAAGCCCGAAACCGTCGCCCCGATTGCGCGGAATGACGTGCAGATGAACATGGAAGACTTCCTGCCCTGCAACGGCTCCGTCGGAGAGATGCAGGTTCACCCCGTCGACAGGCAGCTGTCCGGTACGCATCGCTGTTGCGATCTTGTGCGCGACTGCAAAGATCCTGGCACCTTCGTCGAAGTCGAGGGTCGACAATCCACTGGCATGACGCTTCGGCACGACCAGGAGATGCCCCGACGTGAACGGTCGAATATCCATGAAGGCAAGGACATTCGCGTCATCGTAGACAACACTTGCCTCGGCTTCGCCGGCGATGATGGAGCAGAAGATGCAGTTCATGGTCTTCGACCCTGTGCGCCTTTTCGGCAGTGGTCACTACCAGAAAGGCGCACGGGGGCGTAGCCCCTAGAGGATCGCTGACGGCACGTATGCCGCAGCTTCAGGATTGGCGTCGACAAGTTTCTGGACCTCGGCCACCACGGCGTCGACCTGAGCCGACGCGGCACCGATGAAGGCCGCCTTGTCCGCGAGTGCCTCGTCGAGGGCAGCGCGATCCAGGGGAAGACGGTCGTCCGCAGCGAGGCGATCGAGCAAATCGGGTTCCTTGCCCTCTTCACGCATCGCGAGTGCCACCGCGACGGCGTTCTCCTTGATGGCTTCGTGCGCGGTCTCGCGTCCGACGCCCGCACGAACTGCTGCCATGAGTACGCGTGTCGTCGCGAGGAACGGCAGGTAGCGGGTCAGTTCCTTCTCGATGACGGCCGGGTACGCGCCCATTTCGGCGAGCACGGTCAGGAAGGTCTCGAACATGCCGTCGATCGCGAAGAACGCGTCAGGCAACGCGACTCGGCGAATAACGGAGCAGAAGACGTCGCCCTCGTTCCACTGAGCGCCCGCCATCTCGGCCGCCATCGAGCCGTAGCCGCGCAGGATGACCTGCAGGCCGTTGACACGCTCACATGAGCGGGTGTTCATCTTGTGCGGCATCGCGGAGCTGCCGACCTGGCCCGGCTGGAAGCCTTCGGTCACCAGTTCGTGGCCGGCCATCAGGCGGATCGTGTGGGCGAACGACGACGGCGCGGCGCCCACCTGAACGAGTGCGGAGATGACGTCGTGATCGAGCGAACGCGGGTAGATCTGGCCGACGCTGGTGAGAACCTTGGTGAATCCGAGGTGCTCGGCAACCTTCGTCTCGAGCTGCTCGAGCTTCGCGGCATCACCGTCGAGGAGGTCGAGCATGTCCTGAGCCGTGCCCATCGGGCCCTTGATTCCGCGCAGCGGGTAACGGTCGATCAGCTCACGCAGACGGGTCAACCCGACCAGCAGCTCGTCGGCTGCGGAAGCAAAACGCTTGCCCAATGTTGTCGCCTGAGCTGCGACGTTGTGCGAGCGTCCGGCCATCACGATGGACGAGTACTCGGCAGCGCGCTCACCCAGGCGGGCGGCGACGGCGACGCCGTGGTTGTAGACGTGCTCGAGTGAGCGGACGATCTGCAACTGCTCGACGTTCTCGGTGAGGTCGCGGCTGGTCATGCCCTTGTGAACCTGCTCGTGACCGGCAAGAGCGTTGAACTCCTCGATACGTGCCTTCACGTCGTGGCGGGTGACGCGCTCACGATCCGCGATGGACGCCAGGTCGACGTTGTCGATGACTCGCTCGTAATCGGCAATAGCGTCGGCCGGAATGTCGATGCCCAGCTCAGCCTGTGCCCGCAACACCGCCACCCACAGCTGTCGTTCGAGCACGATCTTGTGCTCGGGAGACCACAGAGCTGCAAGCTCCGGGCTGGCGTAACGGTTGGCAAGGACATTCGGGATGCGGCTCACGAGGCCTCAGTCTAACGGTGCGTGAACGGTGCTGTTACCCCTACGCAGGTGGGGCCATCACGTCGATGGATTCGAGGAGCATTCCGCGCGCCAACCCACGCGGGTCGGGGTCGTACTCCCCCAGTGCGGAGATCATGGCGCCGTCGACCATCGCGACAAGGCGTCGCAACTGCCCTTCCGAGCTGGTGCGACCGGAACGTGCCAATGCCTCGGTGAGCGCCTCGTCCAGTTGCGCGCGCAGTCGCAACTGCACCTCACGAAGTGCCGGGTGGCGGGCGCACGCCACAAATCTCTCGTACCGCGCGATCAATCGTTCCCGACTCTCCGGCCGCTTCTCGTCCTCGCCGAGTAGCACCTCTACCAGCAGGTCGACGGTGGACTCCGGTCCCCGGCGACGCTGAGTCACCGCGGCAACCCGGGCGCGCACGGCATCCATGTCCGCGTTGCCGTTCAACTCGACGGCACACGCAATGAGATCGTCGAGTGAGTCGAAGTAATAGGTTGTCGAGGCCAGCGGAAGACCAGCCCTGGCAGCGACCGCGCGATGACGAACCGCGTCGAATCCACCTTCCAGCAAAAGTTCAGCAGCAGACGCCACCAACGCTTGGCGGCGTTTAGCTCCCTTGGGTGTTGCTGCTCCCGACACGTTTCCATCGTGCCAGTTTCAGCAGTGTCGGCACCGGAAAACAGCCCGAACGTCCTGTTGATTGTTACTCGAGCCACGTTTCGAGGCGTCGTAGCGCCTCTTCGATATCCGCGGTGGCACCGGCAAACGAGAGACGAACCATCCGATCCCCGTGCACCGTGTCGAAGTCGATTCCCGGCGCAAGCGCGACTCCGGTATCTGTCAGCAACCGCGAGCACCATGCAGTAGCGCCCTCGTCGCCGCACAGATGTCCGATATCGGCGTACACGTAGAAGGCACCGTCCGCGGGAGCAAGTTCGGTGATGCCGAGCTTCGGCAGACCCGTCAGCAGAAGTTCACGATTGAGCGCATATCGCTCGACATGGCCGTCCAGTTCGATCTTCGCTTCCACCGAGAACGCTTCGATTGCGGCGTACTGCGAAATTGCAGGCGGGCACACGGTCATGTTCGACGCCAGTCTCTGCAGCGGGCGACGCAGGTAAGTGGGCACCAGCATCCAGCCGAGACGCCACCCGGTCATGGAGAAGTACTTGGACACCGAACCGATGACCACGGATTCGCGGGACGTTTCCCAGGCACTCGACGTCTGCTGATCGCCGTAGCCGATGCCGTGATAGATCTCGTCGGAAATCAGCAGTGTTCCGTTCTTGTCGCACCACTTCGCCAGCGCGGCAAGCTCTTCGGGTGCGATGACGGTTCCCGTCGGGTTGGCAGGGCTGGCAACGATCAGTCCGGCCGGGGGCGTCGGCAGCGCGTCGAGCATCTCGACGGTCGGCTGGTACCTGGTGGCCGGGCCACAATCGAGTTCTACGACGTTGCATCCCAGCGCCGCAAGAGTATTGCGGTAGGCCGGGTAGCCCGGACGCGCAACGACGACGGTATCGCCTTCGTCGAACGCCGCCAAGAACAGCAAGGTGAACGCACCCGAAGATCCAGTGGTGACAACCACGTCATCGGCGTCGACGGTGATCCCCGAGCTCTCCGAGTGGTACCGGGCGATGGCCTCGCGGAGCGGAAGAATGCCGAACGTCTCGGTGTATCCCAGCAGTTCTGTGCCGAGGATCTCGCGCGTTGCGGCCAGCACCGGGGTAGGTGCCGGCGTCGACGGCTGGCCGGCCGCCAACGTCAGGACGTCACCATGAGTCCGCTGACGTTCGGTCGCGGCTTTCCACACGTCCATGACGTGGAAAGTCTGGATGTTCGATCGACGAGATTCTGAGCGCACACCTCGACGGTAGTCGGTACGGGCGATCGCGTGTCAGCGGGTTCTCGATCAGTAGCATTACGGTCTGGAAAGCCACCTGAGAGAATCGAAGCGATGACACAGGCCCACAGCGACTTCCCCTTGACGACTGACGAGTTACGCACAGTCGCAAGGTTCGCCGCCGAAAGCGCTCAACAGATATTGCCGGTATTCGAAGCCGAAGCACCTGGCGACCGACGCCCGCGGGCTGCACTCGACGCCGCACGGGCTTTCGCCGACGGAGCGCCCAGAACCATCTTGCAGCGCGCCACCGCCCTCGATGCACACCGGGCTGCAAAGGAGATCACGAGCGAGGCCGGACAGCTCGCGGCACGGGCCTGCGGTGACGCCGCAGCTGCTGCCTACTTGCACCCCATCGCGAGAGCGACGCAAGTCGGCCATATCCTGCGGGCGGCGGCATGTGCCGCCCGAGTAGCCGAACTCGAGGCGGGCGGCGATGAAGCCGCCTCAGCACAGTCCATAAAGTCGACCTGTGATCGCGCGACCTCCGTGCTGCTCGACGTCCTCGGGCGATACCCAACTGCCCCAATAGGGAAGAACAGGGTTGCCCAACTCATGAGCACGCTCGACAGCTCCCTACGCCACCGCGAAACCTAGGAACGAATCATTCTCTCCTAGAATATCTTTCGATTAGATCAGTCCAATGCCCCTCTCCTCTGCGGGAAACCACGCAATTGTGCGATCCCACTGATCTGTCGGCGCCTCGAGAGACTGCTCGCCGACCAACAACTCCAACGAAACGTGCAACGACTCCCCAGCCCGCCAGGCGAGGACCTCGTACGTTCCAGACGGAACGTGGATCTGTGCGGTGCGGTCAGGGTGCTCGACGACGACGCTGTCCGCGAACTGGGCAGCCATCGTCAGATCCGTGAACGACGGAACATAAAGCACACCGTCGGTGGCATTGATCCGCGCAGATGCGCCGTCGTCGGGAACATGTTCCGGGTGACCGACTCTGATCGTCACCTGCGCACCATCGGCCTCCGGGCCCACGTATACAACAAAGGCAGACCCGAGTTGACGTGCGGCCGCAAAATGCTCCAACAGTTGCGACAGGCTCCAGTCCTCGTTGACAAATCCCTCGTAGATCGAGGTGTTCACCAACGCGAAGAAACCATCCTCGTCCACCTCAATCTCACCGACCACACGAAGGTCTGCCGAACCACTTGGCACGTTCCCCATCACAATCCCCCGAGTATCAGACGCCAACGACACCACACGATAACGTCGTTGGGAGAGACTGGATGTCATGACTTCTCGTCGTCGATTTTCCATCCGTCACAGTTGAGTGTCCGCATCCGCTCGACCGTGGCATCGACGCTGGTCATAGCATTCCGTCTGGTGGCCGCGGGGTGCGCTCATACTTCTTCTCGCGCACTCGCTTCAACTGTCGGCGCAGGACACCCCGGACACACGAGCCACACTTCGGATCTTCCGTCACCGACAGACCCTCCCCCGCCACCGTTACCGATGACGCGAGGGTCGCAAATGCCACGTACCCCTTTAGAACCAAGATCATTCCATAACCCAGAGGTATTGATCATTCCTCCGCATTGTCAACCAAAGGCAACTAGCGTGACGTCAGTTGTCCGCTATTCACGGAGGTGAGCATGACGGCGTTTCGATCCATGCTGGTTGTGGTGGCTGGCCTGGCACTACTGATCGGCTCATCCCGTGCCACTGCGACGGCCGAGCCTCAGTATCCCGTTCCCTATGATCTCTTCGTTCAGGACTCAGTCCGCGATCCATACGGATCCGCAGCGGGCTCGAATGATTGGAACTGTGTCCCTTCGGCCGCACATCCAGAGCCTGTGGTTCTTCTACACGGATTGGGTGCCAACCGGTTCAATATGTTCACCACAATCTCACCGTTGCTAGCCAACGAGGGATACTGCGTTTTTGCGCCGACGTTCGGGGAAAACGCGAGCCTACCGGCGCCGTTCGATTCGGTGGGCGGCCTGGGACGACTCGAGGACAGCGCCGCAGAGGTTGGGGAATTCGTCGAGCGTGTTCGCACTGCCACAGGCGCGCAGAAGGTCAGCATTGTTGGCGTTTCCGAGGGCACCCTCGTTGGCAACTATTACGTCAAATACTTTGGCGGAGCGCACGTTGTGGATAAATTTGTATCACTGGGTCCAGCCTGGAGGGGAACTCTGGGTACTGGTCCGAACGGCGACGGCCAGTGGATCCTTGATCTGGCTCCCGACGACGCACGGACTTTGATTCCGTTCTGCGCTGGTTGCCCACAAGGGCTTCCGGCGTCAGATTTCCTGGCGAAACTGTGGGCGAGTGACGCAGGGAGTTATGCAGGCCTCTACGCGCCAAGCGTGACGTACACCAACATCATGACCCGGTACGACCAACTGGTGATCCCGTACACCAGTGGATATGCCGAGGCTCCTAATGCTACGAATATCTTTGTGCAGGATGGATGTTCGCTGGACTTCTCGGACCATCTTGCCATTGCGGCATCACGGGTTGCGACAGGGCACGTGCTCAACGCCTTGGACTCGGAGAGCACCCGCGCCGTGCCCTGCGTATTGGTGACTCCGTTTCACGGGGGTTGATTCGCTCGCGGATTCACCGACAACATTGTCCGATCAAGCTTTTGAACTTATCGATTCCCACCGAAGAGCTGAATAGCAGTGCAAATACATGGTTTTCGATCAAATCTCCGTCAAACCTGTCCGATATGTCCCTAGGAATCGAAATTATGTTCGACTAAAATTAGTTCATGGACAGTCGGGAAGCGTGGCAATACGACGGCGAGGGCCTCAAGACCGAGGTTCTCGACCTCGCTCGCGCCCGGCACGAGATGCAGTCCCGCATGGTCGTGATGATCACCGAGATGTTCACCCGCGACACCCTCGGCGGCCAAGGATTCCGGGCCATCGCGCAGTGGCTGCACCTGTCCACCAACCTCGAGATCGGCGAATGCAGCCAGTTGGTGGGTCTGGCGCGGTTGTTCATGCTCGAACCTGTTGTCGGACAATCTTTTCACGACGGCGACATCGACGCGTTGAAAGCGCGTCAGGTCGCCCACTTCTGCCAGCGCCCGCCCAAGAACATGAGCCTCGCCGACGTCGAGAAAGCCCGCGACATCCTCCTGACCCTCGCCTCGAAAAAGGTCACCGACTGCGATTCCGTCCGCGCCGCGATCCGGCGGATTCAGAAGCAGTACGGCAACCGCGCCGACGGAGTGCCGGCCGGTGAGGACTCCGAGCTCAACGAGTTCTACGCTTCCCGCGGACTGTACGGGCGAGTGAGCGTGAAAGGTGACCTCGACGCCGTCAACGGCGCCCGTCTCATCGCACTACTGTCCGCCCTGTCGGCGCCCACACCGGAGAAGGACGGTGTGAAAGACGGACGCACCCCAGCACTTCGACGCGCCGACGGGTTCTGCGAAATGCTACGCCGCTACGAAGCCGCCGGTCTCGGCCCCATCGAAGGTGGAGTCAAACCGCACCTGACGATCACCGCCACCGCAAAAGACATGACCGATGTCCAAGCGCTGAAGGATATGTTGCCCTCCACTGAAGAACTCGGATACGCGATCACCAACTGGGCCGGCCCCATCAGCCTCGACACCGCCCGCATGCTGGCCTGCGACTGCGAAGTCACCCGAATCCTTCTCGACAGCAACGGTGTTCCCCTCAACCACGGCATGAAAGCGCGACTTGCCAGCGTCCCGCAGCGGCGGGCACTGACGGTTAGGGACGGCGGATGCGCCTTCCCCGGTTGCGGCACCCCACCGGGCTGGTGCGACGCCCACCATCTGATCCACTGGCTCGATGACGGCCCCACGGATCTCGATAATTTGATCTTGTTATGCGGTCACCACCATCGGATGATGCATCACACCGAGTGGCGAGTCGACATCGGAGACGACCGAAAAACCCGGTTCTATCCACCAATGTCCGTGGATCCGTATCAAGTTCCCGTTCCCGGGAACACACCGCCGACAGCGGCCTGAAGAACAAACGTGTGCACCGGGGCAGAAACATGCCCCGGTGCACATTGCTGCTGAGCTAGTGCATGTCGTTCGCGATGATGTTCTCGATATTCCGTTCCGCCAGAGCGGTAATGGTGACAAACGGATTCACACCGACGTTGCCTGGAACCAGGGAGCCGTCCATGACATAGAGTCCCGGATACTCGGGAAGCCTGCCGTAATTGTCGGTCGCCTTACCCAGCACGCACCCGCCGAGCGGATGGTAGGTCAGTTGATCGCCCCACGTCTGGACCGGACCGAAAAGATCGGTGCGATAGATAGTGCCTTCCTTCTTGTTGATCTTGTCGAACACCTTCTTGGCCATGGTGATCGACGGCTGATTCTGGGAGCGTTGCCAATTCAGTCCAACCTTGCCGGTGGTGGAGTTGAACTGGAATTGCGCGCGTTCGGGATTCTTGGCAATTGCCAGGTACAGGCTCACCCATAGCTCGGTCCCGGCCGGGAACGGTGCAATCTCCGCGAATACGGGTGCTGTGGAGTCTGCCCAGTTGTCGATACCCATCACCGGTATCGACGCTTGTTTTGCCCCGGTCGCGTCCCACATGTGGTTGGCCCGGGCCACCATCACGTTGCCGTTGTGACCCCACTCCTGGCCGACGGCTCCCGGTAGGTTCGCCAGTTGCCCTTGCGCTTTCATCGAGACGAGCAACTTGCTGGTCCCGATACTGCCGGCTGCAAAGAAGACCTTGTCGGCAACAACCGTCTTGGTTCCGACGGTGTTTCCCTGCTCGTTGATCTGGTTCATCACTACCTGATACCCACCGCCGGTTGCTGCCGGCGACACGCTGGTCACGACGTGCAGTGCGGAAATCGTGAGACGTCCGGTTGCCGACGCAGAGGCGAGGTAGGTCTTGTCGAGGGACTTCTTGCCCGCGTTGTTTCCGAAAATAACCTCGGACGCCAGGGCGGACTTTGCAACCGCTCCCGAAGCCTCCTGCTTCATGTAGTTGAAGTCGTAGACGTTGGGGACGAATGTTGTTGCGAAACCGGATCTCTCCGCGGTCTTCCGGCCGGTTCTCGCAAATGCGTAGTATTCGGTCGACTCGAACCAGGCAGGATCGATATTGTTCACACCCAGCGCAGAGTTGGCTCTCGGGAAGTAGGTCGAGTACATCTCTTCGGAATCGACGCCGGGAAGGATTTCCTCGAAGTAGTTGCGCTTCGGCGTCACCGCCATTCCGCCGTTGACAAGCGATCCGCCACCCACCCCTCGGCCCTGGTAGACCTTGATCCCACCGAAGTCCTCGGCGTCGAGAACGCCGACGTATCGGCTGATGTTCTTGTCGATCGAACCACCCGAGAAGTGCGAAACCGGTTGTACTGTGCGATCTCTGAGCCAGAAGGAGCGCCCGTCCGGCGAGAGCGTCGGGCAGAAGATCTTACCGTCGGATCCCGGGGTGGTCCAGGATCGGCCCATCTCGACCATGTGCGTGTCGATGCCGGCCTGCGTCAATCGCAGGGCTGCGACTGCTCCGCCGTAGCCACTGCCGATCACCAGTGCCGGAACGCGGTCACCGTCATTCAGGGCCCTTCGGGGTGAGGCCGCTGCCGTCGTCCATGACGAAGACAACGCGGCAGCACCTACAGCTAATCCTGTTGCGGCAAGGAAGTTTCTACGCGTCAACCCGGAAGTGGTACGCGCGTATCGGTCCTTGGATCCAGCTCGAATGGTCAAGTGACTCCTTCTTGTTCGGTTGGCCCCCGCGCAGAGATATACCGTTCCCGAACAACTCCGATGAGCAATACCCGTCGGTAACATCGAGCAGTCGTTCATTTCAAACAAAAGTGACCGGTGAACACACGGTTCACCGGTCACTTAAGGAAGATGTGGATCAGGGAAGAGCGATACGCCCCTCGACGGCACCGAGGCCGATATCGGTTCGGAAATGCCCACCGGGAAGCTTCACGAGTGCAATCTTCGCGTAGGCGTCGTCGCGTGCTTCGGCAAGATCCTTACCCACTCCGACAACACTCAGCACACGACCGCCGGCCGACACCACGGCGCCGTCGTCACGCTTCTTGGTGCCAGCATGGAGAACGCCCTCGGCGTCCGCTCCGGTGATCACGTCGCCTGTGCGCGGAGTCGCCGGGTAGTTCTCTGCCGCAATCACAACTGTGACGGCACTGCCGTCGCGCCACTGCAACGGACCAACGGAATCGAGCGTGCCGGTGGATGCGGCGTTGAGCAATCCGCCCAGCGGCGTTTCGAGCAGCGCCAGAACTGCCTGCGTTTCCGGGTCACCGAATCGGCAGTTGAACTCGACTACGGCCGGTCCGTTGACACCCATCGCGAGGCCGGCGTAGAGGAGGCCGGTGAAACCGCTGCCCCGTGCAACCAACTCCGCGGCGACAGGCTTCACGACGTCGTCGACGATCTGCGTGACCATCTCGTCCGGCAACCACGGCAATGGGGTGTACGCGCCCATGCCGCCGGTGTTGGGTCCGCTGTCACCGTCGCCGACGCGCTTGTGATCCTGCGCGGGCAGCAACGGAACAACCGTCTCACCGTCGACGAGGCAGAAGAGCGACACCTCGGGTCCGTCCAGGAAAGATTCGAGCAAGACCGGGTGGCCACTCTCGAGCAGTTCGGCGGCGTGATCGCGCGCTGCGTCGCGATCGGTCGTAACTACGACGCCCTTGCCTGCGGCCAGTCCGTCGTCCTTGACCACCCAGTTGGGGCCGAAACGATCGAGGGCCTCGTCGAGCTTGGCGGGATTGTCGACGATCTCACTGTGAGCGGTCTTGACACCGGCAACAGCCATCACGTCCTTGGCAAAGGCCTTGGAACCTTCGATGCGGGCTGCGTCGGCAGAAGGCCCGAAGCAGGCGATACCGGCTGCTCGCACGGCATCGGCGACACCGAGTACCAGAGGCACCTCAGGACCGATGACAACGAGGTCTGCCTCGACCTTTTTCGCCAATGCAGTGACAGCCTCGCCCGACGCGACGTCGACTGCGTGTTGCTCGGCGATCTTGGCGATACCGGCATTACCGGGCGCGCAGATCAGGGCCGTGACACCTGGATCGCGAGCAAGAGAGAGAAGGAGGGCATGTTCACGGGCTCCGGAGCCGATTACGAGTACGCGCACGTGAACAGACTACGGCCCCGCGTCGGTGCGCCTCGCAGCGTGTGTCACCTGCGGTTCCCGCGCCACAAGACAGGAACAGATCGTGCAGTCCGGTCGGGTTGACCGGACTGCACGACACTGCCCACGGTGCGTGTCAGACCGTCAGGTCGTAGAGAGTCACTCCATCCACTGTGGTCGCCGTGAAGTTCTCGGTCACCCATGCCGAGATCGCGGTGGCCGTTCCTTCGGCGTTCATACCACCGCCCATTCCGCCGCCTGCGATGAAGAAGTGAATCTTCCCGTCCGCCACGTACTGCTGGAACTGTTCGAGCGTGGGCGACGGATCGCTACCGTTGAAGCCGCCGATCGCCATGACCGGAGACTCCGTCGCGAGTTGGTATCCCGACGCACTGTTCGATCCGATTGCAGCTGCTACCCAGGTGAACTGGTCGGCGTTCTCCTCTAGTTTCTCCACCACCGCCGCACCGGGGGTGCTGCCCTGCAGAAGTCCACCGGCCGAACCGCCCATGCCACCTCGAGCGCCGTCAGTTGCAGTCCCCGGCGTTGCGCCGGCACCTGGGGCCTGACCCATCCCGGTGGGCGGTGTGCCCATTGCGCCGGCCGGGCCGCCCGTAGGTCGGACGCCGCCGTCGCCTGCTCCACCAAATCCCCCGCGACCGCCACCTGGTCCACCCATGCCACCTTGAACGCTGGGGCCGGCGGAGACTATCGAACCGGTATGCGGAGTGTTGATCGTGTCGATCGCATAGGCCGTCGGCCCGGAGAGTCCCGTGAACAGCGCCGCGAGTATCACCGCTACTGCCAGTCGTCCCCGAGTGATCGCGGGAATCAGCATCGCCGCCGGGCCAACAATGCCGACCACAAGAATCGTCCACCGCAGCCACGGGACAAACGACGGTGTTCGTCCCAGCAGTACCCAAGCCGTAGCCACCGTCGCCGCCAGTGCAACAGCCAGGACGATACGAACCCACGCAGTTTCGCGGCGACGCCACAAGAGCACGGAGCCCGATCCGACCAATGCGGCAATCGCCGGGGCAAGCGCGACCGTGTAGTAGGCGTGGAAAATTCCGGCCATGAAGCTGAAGGTCAGTCCGGTGACCAGCAACCACAGACCCCACACGATGAACGACGCGCGCTGCGTGTCGACACGAGGCGCCTTACCCCGCACTACGATTGCCGCGACAAGCAGAATGAGCGCTGCCGGAATCAGCCAGGCTATCTGGCCGCCCTGGGCGGATTCGAACAGCCGCGTGATGCCAGTGCTACCCCACATGCCGCCACCGCCACCGCCACCGCCCGGTGCCGCTCCGCCCCCACCGACACTGCCGGTCTCGTTGCCGCTCAATCGGCCCAATCCGTTGTAGCCGAGCGTCAATTCGAGAATAGAGTTGTTCTGCGAACCGCCGATCCACGGACGCGAATCAGCCGGCCACAGCTCCACGATCGCCAACCACCAACCGGCGGAAACGATCAGACCGCCGAGTGCGGCAAATAGTTGTATGACCCGCTTGCCCAACTTCGGAGGACCCGCAATCAGGTAGGTCAGTGCCAACGGCGGGACGACAAGCATGACTTGCAACTGCTTGGTCAAGAAGCCGAAGCCACAGAACACACCGACCAGCACGAGCCACCGGGTTCGGCCGTCTTCGACGGCTCTCATCATCGCCCATACTGCCGCGATCATGAGGAGAACCAGCAGCGCGTCGGGGTTGTTGAACCGGAACATCAGTGCGGCAACAGGAGTGAGCGCAAGAACCAGCCCAGCGAGGAGTCCTGCGGCGGCGCCGAAGCACCGGCGAACAGTGCCCCACAACAGCGCGACCGAACCGACACCGAGCAACGCCTGCGGCACCAACATCGCCCACGAGCTGAGCCCGAAGATGCGCACGGACAACGACATGAGCCACAGCGACATCGGCGGCTTGTCGACGGTAATCGCGTTGGCCGCGTCCGAAGAGCCGAAGAAGAAAGCCTTCCACGACACCGAACCAGCTTGCACCGCAGCGGCATAGAACGAGTTCGCCCAACCGGAAGCTCCCAACCCCCAGATGTAGGCAACACCCGTACCCACAAGAAGCGCACCCAAGGCCCACGGCTCCCAGTGCACGGAACGTGGCGGTTCGGGAAGAGGCGCGACGACACTCTCCTGTTCGACGGTGGCGGTCATCGAGTAACTCCTACAGGTTGTGCGGAACGGAATACCCAGCGAAGTGCAACAAATCGACTCACTGTGGCAACAAGATTGGCGATGACCAGGACGGCCAACTCGATATGTTTGGATGCGTCAGGGGCCGCGGAATGCAGCACGAATAACGATCCACTGGTGAGAAGGAGCCCGAACGCGAATACCAGCAGACCTTGTGCTTGATGGCGCCCGGAACCTTCCGAACCTCGAATACCGAAGGTGAAAGCACGATTGGCCGTCGTGTTGAAGACCGCAGTCACCAGCAGTGCAACTGCGTTGGCCCACTGGGCACCCATCACGGAGTGCAGTGCGAGGTACAGGAGTGCGTAGGCCAGGGTCGAGACAACACCGACAACGGCAAACCTGGCCAGTTGTCCGACCATCCCGCGTGGCACACCGGGAACCAGCGGTTCCCGTCCGAAGCTTGCCCGAAGCTCCGCCAGCGGCAGCGATCCGCTCGACAGTGCTCGGCCCACGCGCACTACGCCTTTGATATCCGCAACAGCGGTGGCAACGATGTCGACTCGACTGTCGGGGTCGTCGACCCAGTCCACGGGTACCTCGTGAATTCGCATCCCGGCCCGCTCTGCCAATACGAGCAGTTCCGTGTCGAAGAACCATCCCGTGTCCTCCACCAACGGAAGCAGTTGGCGCGCAACATCGACGCGCATCGCTTTGAATCCGCACTGGGCGTCGGAGAACCGGGCGTGCAGTGCGCTGCGCAGAATGAGGTTGTAACTGCGTGAGATGAACTCACGCTTGGGGCCGCGAACGACCCGCGACGACCGTGCCAGACGGGATCCGATCGCGATATCCGAATGCCCGGACACCAACGGTGCGATCAGCGGCATCAGCGCATTGAGATCGGTGGAGAGATCCACGTCCATGTACGCGACAATGTCGGCGTCCGAGGAACTCCACACCTGCCGCAGCGCCCGACCCCGTCCCTTCTCTTTCAGGTGTACAACTCGAACGTCGTCGAATTCCTCGGCGAGTGAGCGTCCGATTGCCAATGTCCCGTCGACACTGGCGTTGTCGGCGATCGTTATCCGAGCCGGAAAGGGAACGTGGGTGCGTAGGTGGTGACGCAACCGCCGAACGCACGTGTCTAGGCCCGCTTCCTCGTTGTACACCGGGACCACCACGTCCAGCACTACCGCCGTCGTGGAACGTCCCACAGCGTCCGTGGCGCCCACGGTCTGCATGGCTTCTGTCGTCATGCGTCTCAGAATCGCCCGCTACGCCGTGATCACTCTGGACACGGGCTGGGAGTTTCCTGGCAACCGGATTCCCTGTCGACGAACATTCCTGCCAAAAGACGAGTTTCCTGCCAAACACCGTGCGGGATAGCCTTTGACCTATGCCTTCAGTATTCAGCGCCATCATCAACGGGGACCTACCTGGCCGTTTTGTGTGGGAGGACGACGACGTCGTTGCCTTCCTTACTATCGCGCCGGTGACGCAGGGCCATGTACTGGTAGTTCCTCGTACCGAGGTAGATCAGTGGCAGGACGTCGATCCCGAGCTTTTCGCCAAAGTGACCGCCGTTGCCCGCACGATGGGCCAGGCCGTGCGCAAAGCGTTCGACGCACCGCGCGCCGGGCTCCTGATCGCCGGTTTGGAAGTGCCGCATCTGCACGTCCATGTTTTTCCCGCATACACAATGGGAAATTTCGACATCAGTGGCGCCGATCCGTCGCCGTCGCCCGAGTCTCTCGAAGACGCCCAAGCACGTCTGAAGGCAGCACTCCACGAAATCGGACATGCGAGCAACGTTTCAGCGCGCTGACGGTTAACTGTGAGAGTTGCCGCAATGTCCGTTCCAGTGTTGCGGCCGTCCACTTTATTCCGTTTATCTACGGTGACCTGCACTTCCACATTCCGAACAGTCCGTTTAGGTTGTCGCACAACAACGAGTTTCGCTGCTACCGTTGAGCGCTGGTCGCAGGACCAGCGCCCAACGGGACACACCAGCTGGGACCATTCGGAGGAACGGAAGCAATGCAGGAACGCGCCAAAATCAGTCGCCAGCAGATTCTCCGCGGCGCGGCTGACCGTTTCGAAATCTCTGGGTACGGCAGCACCAGCATGAATGACATCGTGTCCGCGTCACGGATGACCAAGGGCGCGGTTTACTTTCATTTCTCCTCCAAAGACGAACTTGCCCAGGCCGTCATCGATGAGCAGCATCGCATTTCCCTGGCATCGTTCTCTGCAGCTGCGTCTACCGGCGCACCGGCATTGGAGCAGGTCATCATGGTCTGCAATGAGATCGCTCGACAATTGATCGCCGATCCAGTCGTTCGTGCCGGCATCCGACTCACCTTGGAGCTCAATACTGCCGACGGCCCCTTCGAGCCGTATCTCACCTGGATTCGAGAACTTCAACGACTGGCCGACATCGCGCAGCAAGAAGGCGATATTCGCCAAGACGTCACACCCGAGTCCGTAGGTCGTGTGGTCACTGCGACATTCACGGGCGTGCAAATGGTCTCGAACGTGCTGAGCCGTCGAGCAGATCTCTCGGAGCGCATCGACGAGTTGTTCGTACTGCTCCTGGCCGGTGTGGTGTCGGAGAAGCGTCGCGGCGACATCGACGCGCTGGTGAGAACCCGCCTCGAGTCCTACGTCGCCTGACCGGGCTCTCCTCGAACTCGGCAGCAACAGCAGCACGTTCGACGCCACGATGCTACGACGCCGTCCGCGGCGGGTCGCGTACGCCGCGTGAGGCGCTCGACGTGGCCCTCGCCGTCGACCGATCACAGTTCTCGACACCGGCCGGTATCGAAGGATTCGAAGGCATGATGCCGGGCACCGCACCGGCGACACGCCGAAGGTCGGTTGCCACTTATCTCGGACAGGGGCAACTTCGTCGAGAAGTGCCTTCCGCCGGACTTGTTCGAAGATAACGCAGGTAATCGTCCTTTTGTCACCTTCGGCGGCAGCAGTTTCCACGATCTTGTCGCCCCGGAACTACCTCGTGAGCGGTCTGGCGCCGACAACGCTCGAATGGTGTTGCGCAGTGGATGCTACAAAACTCACGATCACGGACCTTACGCCGAGAGAGATCATCTCGGCTGCGGAATCTCGCATCCCTGCACCACTTTCGACAAATGGTCGATAACTCCCGAAGTGGATTCGGACTGGTCTGGCCAGGTCAGTCTTCGTGTGGCTCGCGAGGAAGTTCGACCCGGAAGGTCGCACCTTCGCCCGGCGCGCTGGTCACCGAGACGGTTCCGTGGTGCGCTGCCACCAACGCGGACACGATCGACAGACCGAGACCCGCACCGCCGGTTTCCCTCGTGCGGGATGTGTCCGCTCGAAAGAACCTTTCGAAAATTCGTGCCGCGTCTTCCTCACTGAGCCCTTGGCCGGTATCCGAAACCTCGATGACCACAGTGTCTTCGGTAGTGCCCAACCGAACGACGATCTCAGCGTCCGGCGGTGTGTGTTTGACTGCATTGCCGACCAGGTTCGCGACGACTTGGCGCAGGCGGGCCTGATCGCCGACCACCTCGGGGGTCCCCGGCCCACCCGCCATCTGTAGCGTGACGCTCCGATCGGGCGCGATGGCCCGTGCTGCCTGAACCGAATCTGCCACAACGGCAAGAAGATCCACCGTCTTGCTCTCGAGCGGGCGTTGCTCGTCGAGTCGCGCGAGCATCAGGAGGTCTTCGACCAGCAAGCCCATCCTCGACGCTTCCCCCTCGATGCGATTCATCAGTGTGGCCGTATCCGTCATGGCACCTTGGCGATACAGTTCCGAGAAACCGCGGATGGTAGTCAGCGGAGTGCGCAATTCATGGCTCGCATCGCCGACAAAACGTCGCATGCGCTCTTCCGAGCGGCGTGCCGATTCCTCCGACGCCTCCGTTGCAGCAAAGGCCCGCTGAATCTGGGCCAGCATTCCGTTGAGCGCCACCGATAATCGACCGATTTCGGTACGATTGTCCCTTTCTGGAACACGTCGGTGGAGATCACCGGCGGCAATCGCTGCTGCAGTTTCCTCGACTTCCACCAAAGGCCGAAGACTACGACGGACAACAAAGTAGGCCGCGCCTCCGAGTACGAGCAACACCACCACACCGATCCCGAACTGGAGACCGATCAGGTCGTCGACAGTCTGCTCGATATCCGTCATGCGGACACCGATCGTGGTGGTTGTTCCGTCTCGAACAGTGGAGAGGACACGCCACTTCACATCCGAACCGTCCGTCGAACCTGTCGTGACCGGCCCGTTCGTGGCGTCGACAGACAGGTCCGGTGTGGTCGACGACGATTCGTCGTTCAGGGTGATGATTTTTCCGTCCGCAGTCACCGTGCGAACGAAGAACGGGCTCGGCGGACGGGTATTCGGGCCGACGGCGCTGGGCGGCTGGACATCTCGCGAATGCGGCTTTGCCCAACCGTCGATGGCCTCGTACAGAGTCCGATCGGTACGTTGCGTCAGCGAGTTCTCGAGCGCAGACGTCACTGCTACTCCGGATGCGAGCAAACCCATTCCGGCCAGAATGAGTAGTGCGGCCACAAGCGTGAATCGGAGCGGAAGCGCATGCACACGGAATCGCCCTCCGGAGGAGGGCTTTTCGGCCTGCAACTGCGAAGTCATCGCCGAGGTTCGCGCATCACGTACCCGACGCCACGCAACGTGTGGATCAACGGAGTCTCGCCCGTGTCGACTTTGCGTCGAAGGTAGGAAACATAGGACTCGACCACACCCACCTCGCCGCCGAAGTCGTAGTTCCAGACATGATCGAGGATGCGCGGCTTGCTCAGGACAGTGCCGGCATTGACCATGAAGTACCGCAGCAGCGTGAACTCCGTCGGAGACAGCGATACCAGCTCTCCGCTCTTCCACACTTCACGCGTGTCGTCGTCAAGCTCGATGTCCGCGAACGTCACCCGAGGAGACTGCTCGGGTGCGACTCCGCGCCCGGCTCGGCGCAAGATGACGCGCAACCGCGTCACCACTTCCTCGAGGCTGAACGGCTTGGTCACGTAATCGTCAGCACCCAATGTGAGGCCGGTGATCTTGTCGTCCAACGCGTCCTTCGCCGTCAGAAAGAGCACCGGTGCGTCGACGCCGTCCGCACGCAACCGCCGCAGCAGCCCGAAACCATCCATTCCGGGCATCATGACGTCCAAGATGATCGCGTCGGGACGGAATGTTCGCGCCACGTCGAGGCCTTCGGCGCCACTGGATGCGGTGGCAACCTCAAAACCCTGGAAACGGAGGCTCACGGAGAGCAACTCCACGATGGTGGGCTCGTCGTCGACAACGAGGATGCGGGCTTCACTTGGCTTGTCGGTCACGAAAACCATCTTCTCCCCGCCTGCTGGATTCACGCTGCGTGTTCCCTGGGAAGTTCCTGTGAACGGTTTCGGATGTGACTGGTCTGACCGCCCGAATCAGCCTTCGACCTGCGTTCCGTTGCTATCGTGAAGTAAGTCGGTAACGACGTCCGGACGAGCACACCGTACCCGGCCAGCGACAAGACGGTGTTAGGAGTGTTCGTCATGGCATGGATCGTGCTCGTAATTTCCGGAATCTTCGAAGCTGTGTGGGCTACCGCATTGGGCAAATCCGATGGATTCAGCAAGCTGTCCCCCACCATCGTGTTCGTACTCGGCCTGATCGTCAGCATGGCCGGTCTTGCGTACGCAATGCGGACGCTGCCGATCGGCACTGCGTACGCAATCTGGGTCGGCATCGGTGCCGCGCTGACCGTCGGATACGCCATGATCACGGGTACCGAGTCCTCGTCGATCGTCAAAGTCCTGTTGATTCTGGTCATCATCGGAGCAGTGGTCGGCCTCAAGGTTCTGCACTGACGTACTTCTGCACTGACGTTCGCATTATGCGGGCGAGTATTTGTGTGTGACCGGTTACAGTTATTCAATGAAACTGGTCGAGATACTCACGCTCCCCGTGCGTGCGGGCATCGCCGCCGCAGAAATCAGTCTGGGTATCGCCGAACTGACGGTGACAACCGTTCGAGTTGTTATCTCGAACCCGGGCGCCGCGACGGTCGGCGCGGCATCTCTGACAAATCCGCGCGGGCCGTTGCAGATGATTCAACAGTTGTCGTCACTGACCGCGGACGACCGTCCCATCGGGCAGGCTCTCGCCGCCGGCGGGCCACTCGATCGACTCTTGGCCCCCGGCGGCCCGGTCGACAAATTGACAGCACCGGACGGAACTCTCGAACGCCTTCTAGCTCCAGGTGGCCCGCTCGAGCGCGTGCTTGCGCCGGGCGGCCCCCTGGACCGAGTGCTCGCCGAGGACGGCGCGTTGGAGCGACTGCTTGCACCCGGTGGACTACTCGACCGGATGACGGCCGAAGACGGCCCACTGGAAAGATTGACTGCTCAGGACGGGGCGGTGGAGCGCCTCACCGCAAAGAACGGCGTCATCGATCGCGCACTGGCAGAAAACGGAATCCTCGAAACACTGCTCGCCGAGAACGGCGCATTCGAAAGACTTATCGCCGAGGGTGGTCCACTCGATCAGATTGTTGCCCTTTCCGACACTCTGACGTCATTGGCCCCCAACCTCGAACGCATGAGTGCGAGCATCGAAATACTTCAGGACACCGTCGCGGTACTGAGTGCTGCGGTGGGCCCACTCGGAGAACTAGCCGGAAAGCTCCCCAACCGATGGCTCAAAGGCAAGAGCGAGCGGCCGATATCCGATGTAGGCATCGAACCCGCATAGCCGAACCCGCATAACGGCGTCATTCCTGCATAACAGAGCAGTTTCGCGGAGTCAGTTGTTGATCACGATATTGAGATTGACGATAATTCCGCCGAACGTCAGGATCGTGTTCGCCAAGCCGAGGGTGAATCCGCTGTTCAATGCGGCAATAAGTCCATTCATTGTCGTATCCCCTTCACTGTCTTCGGGTTACACGTACAAGATTGTGCGCTGGCGCTGAGAATAGGCCATACGGGCAGCATCCGGGGACTTGACGAAGAATCTTGTACTACAGTCGTAACTTCTTGCGAATCTGTTGTAGCACAACAGATTTAGAGCGAGCTGGCGCATACCCATTTCTGCGCGTCGCCAAACGTCACCGGCAAATATGCTCGATGTCCGATTCGTGACAAAGGTAACGAATCCGACGGCAATCCGCTCGTTCCGCGACTAAACGGACTGCGGACCAGGTATCCAGGTGCGAGAATGGGACAAATCACCCGAATTTGCGGGCCTGGAAGAAGGGTGTGCAAGTTATGACGCCGCCACACGCCGATTTTTGCCATGGAACTAGTTACGGTGCAGGCACTTTCGTACTTCCAGCGCGATTACGGGCAACCACCGACGCCCTGCGCTCACTCTATGCGCAACCCGATCAGCACACAGATGACGGGCACTTCCTCGAACAGATCTGCACCCATGCCGTGGACATAATCGACAGCGCCCACCTTGCCGGCATCACCGTCGCCGAGTCCGACTCCACCCATCGCACCGTCGCCGCGACCGACGATCTCGTGCACTCGGTCGACGAGCTCCAATTTCAGCTCGGAGTCGGCCCCGCCGTGGAATCCGCACGCGCCTCCTGTGTAGTGCACGCACATTCCAGCGAAGCCAACCGTCGCTGGCCTCAATTTGCCGGTGAGGCGCGACGTGTCGGAGTGTCGAGCTTCCTCTCCGCACCACTCCCCGGACAGGGGCAGCCCCTCGGGACACTGAATCTGTACAGCCGCGACCAGTACGGATTCACCGATGCCGACGCTGCAATCATCGAACTCTTTGCCCTCACGGCGTACTTCGCATTGCGAAGTTCGCATCGGCTCGAGCTTGCCCGAGCACGCACGAGGGACCTCGAACTCGCCCTCGAATCCCGAGGTGTGATCGAGCAGGCAAAAGGCATCATCATGGGCACCCGACACGTCACCGCCGACGACGCCTTCTCACTCCTCATCCAAGAATCCCAGACGAGCAACATCAAACTTCGCGTCGTCGCGCAACAACACATCGCCGCTGCGATCCACCCGAGCCAGGCCAACGCGGATACCCACGACACCAGGCCGTCCGCCAACTAGGTCCACCACCGAAAAGGGCGTCCCCTCGGCTGATTGCCGGGTGAACGCCCTCTGCATCGGAGCCTCCTGTCGGGATTGAACCGACGACCTTTCGCTTACAAGGCGAGTGCTCTACCACTGAGCTAAGGAGGCGAAGTCGCACGCGTCGCCGCGAACGAACTTGCGGAGCCATCATATCCAAGCCGTCACGGTGGCCGCGCGCGGGTCACATTAGATACCGTGGGCCCCATGAGCACCCCGCAGAGTCGACCACCGACGCGCCGCCCTTGATGTCGAAACTCGCCGAGGCCCTCGACCGTTTGACCGGCCACCGCCAGGCCACGCTGGACACGGTCACGTCGGCACCCGCGCCTCTACAACCGATCGACCTGACCGACGACGCAGTGGTCGCAGAAGTCCTCGACCTGGCAGTTCGGGTCGGCGAGGTACTCCTCGCATCAGGAACAGCGGCGATGGACACCGCCGAACAGGTTCAGTTCATCGCAGCGACCTACGGTTTGGCTCAATGTGATGTCGATGTCACGTACAACTCGATCGTTCTGTCCGCGTATCGAGGACCGACCCGCCCGCCGGCCAGCACGATGCGTATCGTCCACTACCGCTCGATGGACTTCACCCGCCTCGCTGCTGTGGACCGTCTGACGCGTCGCATCAGACGCGAGGCCATCACCCCGAATCAGGCCCACGAAGCACTGACGACGATCACAACTGCGCCCCATCCGTACAGTCGCTGGACAGCAACTCTGGCGTGGTCTGCGATGGCCGCGTCGGTGTCCGTGCTCCTCGGCGGTGGACTCCTCGTTGCCACGGTGTCATTCCTGACGACGATGGTGATCGACCGAGTTAACCGGGTGCTCAACCGTTTCGGATTGCCGTTCTTCTTCCAGCAGGTGATGGGTGGCCTGATCGCCGCTGCCCCGGCCGCAACCCTGTACACATTTCAGGAACAGTTGGGGATCAGCATCAGACCGTCGCTGGTCATCGCGGCCGGGGTGGTGGTTCTGCTCTCGGGGCTGTCGTTGGTCGGCTCGGTGCAGGACGCGATCATGGGCGCGCCTATCACCGCAGTGGCACGTTTCTTCGAAGTTGTGATGATGACGGGTGGCATCATCGCCGGCGTCGCGATCTCACTGCGCGTCACCGGAATGTTGGGCTCGACATTGCCGCCGATCAACGTCGAAGCCTCCCCGATCACCCAGCTTCCGGTGCTGATGCTCTCCGGCGCATTCGCCTCGGTGTTCTACGCACTTGCCTGTTATGCGGAAAGGCGAGCATTGACAGCCGCTTTCCTCGGCGGCGCCGCGGGCAGTGGTGTGTCGATCTACGTGCAGACACTTGACGTCGGACCCGTCATCGCAGCTGCGATCGCAGCGACGGTCGTCGGCCTCGCCGGTGGTCTGATGGCACGCCGGGCGCTGACTCCGCCGCTTGTCGTGGCGGTCGCGGGCATTACGCCACTGCTTCCCGGCCTCTCGCTGTACAAGGGGCTCTATTCGTTGCTCAACGATCAGGTGCTGGTCGGATTGACAGCACTGCTGTCGGCCTTCGGTATCGGTTGCGCATTGGCCGCGGGTGTCACACTCGGCGAGTGGGTAGCCCGGACGCTACGACGCCCCCGGATTCTCATGCGTGTGGACTCACTGCGTCGTCCCCTCGTCCGACAGCGGAAACGCCGCACACCGGCAGCCAGCAGCAGAACTAGTGCCTGATACTCCCCATCCGGCCGAACGCGAAAAGCTGGGCACCGATGTCGGTGCCCAGCTTTGTCGAGCGTTGTAGGAACGGATCAGCTCTCGGAGCTGCGTCCTGCTGCAGCCTGGTCTGCTTCCATCGCCTCGCGCAGACTCTTGGGACGCATGTCGGTCCAGTTCTTCTCCACGTACTCGAGGCACGCTGCCCGGCTCTCTTCGCCGAACACCACACGCCAGCCCGCAGGGACCTCGGAGAACGTGGGCCACAGCGAATGCTGGTCCTCGTCGTTCACCAGCACGTAGAAGCGTCCGTCTTCGTCATCGAAAGGATTAGTGCTCATCTCGCCTCACTTGTTACGTACGTTTCTTGTGCGCTCAGACTAGCAAGCGCACCGGTCGTCTTCTGGTTGCTCAGAACGGACGCCAGAATCTCGCCTGCACGGACCGCGACGTTCGACAACAGCGACGACGTCAGTCCGTGTGTCCGTTCCGTACCACCCTGCAGGTAGATACCGCCCGTCACGTCATCCGTTACAGCCATACGATAGTCCCGACTTACGGTACGCGGAACGGACGAATCAGACACGAGTTCGCCCAACAACGTATCCAACGGGGCCGCAGTGAAGCCGGTAGCGAGGACCAGTGCGTCGCACTCGAGCGTCTCGGCGAGTCCGTCGAGATTGCTTCGAACGGTCAGTTCGATGCCGGATTCGGATTCGGTGGCACTCGTGATCTCCGACGCCTTGCGCATGAACAACCGACGCGGACCGCGGACCATTTCCTGATATTCGGTGGCGTAGAGGCTGTTGATCAATTCGATGTCGACAACCGAGTAATTGGTACTGCGGTGCAGCGCCAGAATCCGCTCACGCTCAGCGGCACTTGCACCGTGCAGAGCGTCGACGGCTTCGGGATCGAAGATGCGGTTGGCATACGGGCTGTCGTCGGCGGGGCTGTATCCGTAGCGAGAAAAGACACTGTGCACTTCTGCGTTCGGGTAGTGGGAATGCAGGTAGTCGACGATTTCCGCGGCACTCTGGCCTGCGCCGAGGACAACAAACCGGTTGTGTACAGGTGCAGGCATCGCGTCGAGATGGAACAGGAACTGATGGTTGTGGAAACAGCGAGACGACAATTGCGCCCACTCGGGAATCCGTTCCACCAGACCAGCAGCGACCACGACGTTTCGCGCGGTGACCACGGTCCCGTCGTCTAGCCGAACGTCGAAACGGTCGACAACGCCGTCGGCGTTTCGATTTCCGTCGACTGCTTCGACCGCGGTTCCGAAACTCACGTCTGCATCAACCCGACGGGCGGCCCAGCACAGGTAATCGTTGAACTCGTGACGCGTCGGAAAGAAAGTCTGGTGATTGACAAAATCGACGAGGCGCCCGTGTTCGTGAAGGTAGGAGAAGAAGCTGTATCCGCTCTGAGGATTGCGGAACGTCACCAAATCCTTGGGGAAGGCAATCTGCATAGTGGCTCCGTCGAGGAGCATTCCCGGGTGCCAGGCGAACTCGTCCTGCTTCTCGAAGAATCGTGCGGTGACACGATCGACTGCTGCACAGTTTGCGTTGTGTTCCTCGATTGCGATTGCCAAAGCGAGGTTGGCGGGGCCGAACCCGATTCCGACAATATCGACAGTGAGAGATGCAGCACTGAAGTCACTCGGTGATTCACTCATACAGGTTGTCCATCCCCGACATCACGACCAGGCGGCCGATCATCGATCCCAAGTCAGAAGCAAAGGCTATCCTTAATTAGGTGAGGGTATCAACACGGGGACTCCTCGCATAGCGCTTGGCGCCCTGCCGCAATGCGACGCACGTCATATTTTGTCGGCCAGGGTACGAATCACCTGTTCAGCGCCGGTCCCACGGACCGAATTCCAGCAGAATATCTATCGCAAAGCCGTCATCTTGGGCACGCACCACATGTTCGAGCGCATAGACGCGGAAGCCTTCGGCAGCTCGCGCAAGATCGGAAATGCCCGGCAAGATGTCCGGCTCAAGCGGACCGCCGACGCCCCGGTGATAGTTCTCGATCGAATGCCCGAGGTACATCACTCGCCCACCCGGCGCGACCCACTCGGCGACGCGTCGCAGAGTGTCGACAAGTTCAGCGAGCGGAAGATGCAGAAAGCTCACCAGAACCAGGTCGACCTCACTTTCCGTTGTCCATGACGTCGCATCACCGACCTCCCAGGTGACGGCACCGCCAACGTCAGCCGACCGCGCACGGTCGATCGCCACCGGCGAGTAGTCGACACCGGTCACCGACCAACCGTGCTCCGCCAACCAGCGGGCATGACGCCCGTCGCCGCACGCCAGGTCGACGGCAGTTCCCGGCTCCAAGGTGGCCACACGCGTAGCCACCGTTCCGGCCGGGTCGATCCCCCACGGCTGCGTCACTGCCCTGTATCGCTCGTCCCAATCCGATGCATCCATGCGCGTCTCCCAACTTTCCGAACGAATGTCTTCCGAATATCTACCCGACCGAAATCGACGCCCCAACCGCCCTCCGTCGTCAGCCTAAGCCGACATGGGCGCCGCACTTCTCGTGGTCCGAGATGTGACAACAGAATACCCCCAGGGGTATACATGACAGCAACCAGTAAATACCCCCACCCGTATCAGGAGTTGGAATGACGACCGCAACAATCGCCGATTCGGCGCCACCCGACCAGGGCGCACGCGACGGAGTGCTCGCCCGACTCGGACGCACCATGGCCACGCATGCCCGCTGGGTTGTCGGAATCTGGTTGATCGCACTCGTGGCACTTGGCGCCGCAGCACCAAGTGTCTTCACGTCATTGGCCGGCGCGGGTTGGCAAGCGAACGGGTCAGAATCGGTACAGGTCCGGGAGTTGGCAGATCAGCATTTCGGCGGAAATTCCTCTGCTGCAGTCCAGGTTGTCGTGCATTCGGATTCGCAGCAGATCACCGAGTCGCCGATGCAGGACACACTCGCCCGGGCAACGGCACTGTTCGCCGAGGACAGTCGATTCGGTGAGGTGATCGCACCACAACCCGGTATGACGATCAGCCCCGATGGGCATACCGGCATTCTGATTGCCGGCGCCAACGCGAGTACAGACGACATGGTGAGCGCCCTCGACCAACTCGGAGGGCAACTCTCCGACCTCTCGACCGACGAGATCGAGGTGTACCCGACCGGCGCGTCTGCCTTGTGGAGCGATTTCAACAAGGCCAATCACGAAGCCATGATCAAGGCCGAAATGATGTCGTGGCCGGTCACTCTCGCGATCATGGTGCTGGCTTTCGGTTCCCTGGTCGCTGCCGGACTGCCACTGCTTTTGACCCTCGCAGGTCTCGTCGCGTCGGCCGGCGGACTTGTGATTCTCAACGAGATCACGCCGATCTCGGTGTGGGCCATGAACTTCGCGATGATGTTTGCCCTTGCACTCGGCATCGACTACGCCCTGTTCCTGGTTGCCAGATTCCGCGACGCGCTACGAAAGAACCCCGCCCCCCGAGCCGCTGTGGCCGAAACAATGGACACTGCAGGCAAAGCCGTTGTTCTCTCCGGCCTGACGGTCCTCGTCAGCCTCACGGCGGTTCTGATCGTTCCCGCACCCGCAGTGCGCACGATGGCCGTGGGAATCATGCTCGCAGTGATCTTCGTTCTCGCTGCAACGCTGACCCTGCTCCCTGCCGTGCTCGGCAAGATCGGCGCAAAAGTCAACGCCGGTTCACTCCCCTATGCGCGGCGCCAGCAACACCGTTCCCCGTTGTTCGCGTCGTGGGCGTCACTGCTGCACCGGCACCCCTGGCCGTTTGGCATCGGCGCACTGCTGATTCTGATTGCGCTCATCATCCCCGTCTTCGGACTGAAAGTGGCCATGCCGTCCATCGCGGTGGTTCCCGAGGACGCTCCGGTCCGCCAGGGATACGAATTGGTACAGCAGCAGTTCGGTGACGGTGCTCCCGGAATGCTGCACATTGTCACGACCGCCGAGGACGCAGAAGGGACAGCACGCGTTGCCGAATCCGTCGACGGCATAGCAATGCTCACTCCGGCGCAACCCGCGGCGGATGGTTCCGATCTGGTTATGCTGCAGGTGGTTCCGGGCATCGACCCGTCGGATCCTGCGATGGAGAGCATCCTCGCGGACCTGCGAGAGCGACTACCCGAATCCGCGCGTGTCGGCGGCGCCCCAGCCGAGAATCTCGATCTTCAGCAAGCGTTGAACGACTACCTGCCGATCGTGATTGCCGTGATTTTGACACTCGGATTCGCCCTACTGTTGATCGCACTGCAGGCACCGCTCATCGCCGTCATCGGCACGCTGGTGAGCCTGCTGTCCACCGGCGCGGCATTCGGTGTCGCGAAGCTGATATTTCAGGACGGCCACGGATCCGGCCTGCTCGGCTTCGAACCTCAGGGCTTCTTGAACGGGTGGGGTCCGGTGTTCTTCTTCGCGATGATCTTTGCGATTGCGATGGACTACACCGTCTTCCTCCTCTCGAGCGCCAAGGAACACTACGAGCGAACCGGCGATCCCAAGATCGCTCATATCGACGGACTGGCACACTCCGGCCGAGTGATCGCAGCAGCGGCTGCCGTGATGGTGGCCGTATTCTTCACCTTCGCGTTGGCAGACCCCCTGCCGCCGAAGGAGATGGGAATCATCCTCGGCGTCGCGGTCGTGCTCGACGCCGTCCTCGTCCGCCTGGTCCTTCTTCCGGTTGCGCTGCGTCTGACCGGCAAGGCAGCGTGGTGGTCACCCACGTGGCTTCGCCGGGTTCTGCCGAAGATCAGCTTCTCGCACGGCTAGATCCTGTACCCGACATCACTGTTTACCGCATACCCCTAGGGGTATGCTGAATCGAAGACGACAAAGGAGAACTCCCATGGATATCGCACTTGGCACCAAGGTCAGCGGAACATTCGACGACGTCGTGGCCCGCACTCGCGGAGCCCTCTCGGATCAAGGCTTCGGCATCCTCACCGAAATCGACATGCAAGCCACTCTCAAGGCCAAACTCGGCGAAGACATGGAGAAGTACCTGATCCTGGGTGCCTGCAATCCGCAGCTCGCGCACCGCGCCGTTGGGGTCGATCGCCAAATCGGTCTGCTACTGCCGTGCAATGTCGTGGTTCGCGAAGACACGTCGGCCGAAGATTCGTTTTATGTCGAGGCCATGAATCCGGATGTGATGGTGCAGGTTTCCGACGAAAGCGGACTCGAGGCGGTCGCGACCGAGGCGGCCACCAAACTACGCGCCGCCATCAGCGCACTCTGAGGCTTCGATCGTGAAGGATCCTGTTCGATGAGCGAACAGAATCCTTCACGATCAGCCGCCATGCCCCCCGGGGTACTCTCGTCCGGGTACGAACATTCGAGAAAGGGCCACGATGACCGGCGACGAAGAGAGCATTGCGCTCGTATTGAACAGACTGCGCCGCGCTCATGGCCAACTCGCCGGAGTGATCACGATGATCGAAAGCGGCCGCGACTGCAAGGACGTAGTCACCCAACTTGCCGCGGTCTCAAAGGCTCTCGACCGGGCCGGCTTCAAGATCGTCGCCTCCGGCCTGCGTGAATGCATGACCGGCGCTGAAGGCAAGGACCCTCTTACCGAAGCCGAACTCGAGAAACTGTTCCTCGCACTGGCCTGATCGATTTACCCGGCCAGGAAGTCGATCAGCACCTTGTTCACAGCATCCGGCCGCTCGAGGTAACCGTAGTGACCGGTGTCCGGAATCTCTTCGTACGTCGCCGTGGCGATGCAGTCTGCAACTTCACGGGAGAGGAAGGGCGGAATCATCCGGTCATCGGCGAAGGCTACGGACAGGCAGGGACGCATGATCGCCCGGTACTCACTGCGGCGATCGAACGAGCGATCCATGTTCAGCTGAGCTCGCACGCCGGGTGCTGTTGTGCCACCGGAGAATTCGAAAATGTCCAGCCAGTCCCTGGCTGAGCGCTCATCAGCCAGGGTAGTGGGCGACAGGTTCATCACCGCCGTTACTGCCGCTCGATACTTTGCGGGCAACTCCACACCACTGTCGACCAACTCACGCTCCCCCTCGGACAGCGTCTGCTGGAAGTGATCCATCCGGGCATGGCCGGCGAGGAACACTGCCTTGCGGACCAGGTCCGGGCGGGCCAACGTGAGTTCCTGAGCCACTCGGGCACCCATCGACGTGCCGATCACATACGCGGGGCCGCCACCGAGATGCTCGATCAAACCTGCGGTGTCGGCAACCATGTCCGGCATCGTGATACCGCTGACACTCTCACCGGACGGCGCGATTCCACGGTTGTCGAAGGTGCAGACGCGGTACCCCGCCGCAACCAGTGCGGGGGTCTGGTGAAGATCCCACACCCGCCCAGGACTTCCGGTCCCCATGATGAGCACCACCAGATCCCCATCACCTTTGACCTGGTAATTGATCGGGATTCCGTTGATTGTGGCGACCGTCATAGCTGCCTTCCTCCTCGTGTTCTGCCGCTGCATTTCTCAGCCTGATTTCGGGTTGACCGAAGCTCCCCCGCTTGCGGCAACACTATCGCGTCTCGCGCCCTTCCCATGCTGTCCACAGGTGCGCGTACCGCCCGCCCGCAGCCACCAACTCGAGGTGCGACCCCTGCTCCACGATCCGTCCGTGCTCGAGCACGATCACCCGGTCCGCTGCCGCCGCTTGCGTAAGCCGGTGAGCGACAACAAGAGTGGTCCGCCCGGCCGTCGCCGCATCAGCAGCTGCCTCCAATTCGCGGGCGCCGGCACTCCCGGCCTCCGCCGTCGCCTCGTCCAGCACCGCAACAGCAGGGTCTGCCAAAACCAACCGGGCCAGCGCCAACTGTTGTGCCTGCGACGCCGTCATCTCGTGGCCACCTTCGCCGACAACGGTTGCAAGACCGTCACTCAAGGCCGCCACCCACGCAGACGCCCCGACGGTCTTCAGCGCCGACATCACGTCCTCCTCGGACGCTTCGGGCGCTGCGAGTCGCAGGTCCTCGATCAGGGGGCCGGCAAACACGTGCACTTCCTGACTGACGATGCCGATGTGGCGTCGTAGGTCCGCGAGGGCGGCCAACGCAACACCACCGACCAGCACGCTGCCCGACGTCGGTGCCCACGATCCGGCGGCGATCGCCGCCACCGTCGACTTCCCCGCACCGGTCGAGCCGACCAGAGCCACCCGCTCCCCTGCGGCCAGAGTGAGACTGACGCCGTGGAGAACCTCGCGGCCGTCGTAGCTGTGCCTGATGTCCCGCAATGTCAGTGAGCGATCGTGAGGTTCGGCCACGTCGATGTCGGCGCGGTCAGGTTCCGGGATATCCACGACTCCGACCAGTCGTGCCAGGCTCGCGCCCGCCGACTGCACTTCGTCGAAGGTGTAGAGCAGCGAACCGATCGGATTGAACAGGCGATGGAACAGCAACGCTGCCGTTGTGGTCTGGCCGACCGTCACGATGTCGTCGCGCACCAGCAGGAACCCGACAACAAGGATCATGGACAGGCCCACGAACTCGGCCCGGTTCCCGCGCCCGGCGAACCTGGTGAACAGGCCGAATACTCCCACCGCCAGATCGCGGGCCTTCGCCGACGCGTCGTCGATCCGTCCGAGATGCTCCTTCTCCAGGCTGTAGGCCCGCACCGTCCGGACACCTTGCACGCTGCTGATCAATTCCTGCGAACGTGCACCCATCGCCACGCGCTCGGCCGCGTAGATCGGCGCCGATCGTGGCAGGTACCACTTCAGTGCCATCGCGTACATCGGGAGCGCTACCAGCCCGGCCAGACCCAGACGCCAGTCCAGACCGAGCATGGTCACCATGCTGAGCGCGACCAGCAGAACGGCTCCGATCAGGTTCGGAATCACCTCGGAGACGGCCTTGGCGATCACGGCGACGTCATCGCCGACGCGAGAAAGCAGATCGCCCTTGCCGACCTTCTCCAGCGTCGGGACAGGCAACCGCAGCGCTCGGTCGACAGTGCGCTCGCGCAGATCCGCGAGGATCGTCTCACCCAGCCTCTTGACCAGATACGACGCGTATCCCGTGAACACACCACCGACGACGGCCGCCGACGCGATGATCGCCACCACCGTCAGAATCGTCGACGTGGGCGCGCCCTCACGAACCCGATCGACCAGGACACCGAACACGTAGATCGGTACCAACGCCATCGCAGCCGCTGCGGCCGATACGGCCACAACAAGAAAACTCTGCAGCTTCCGCTGCGCCAACTCCCACCGCAACCACTGCCAGGTTTCGCGCCCGCCGGCGATCGGCAGCAGTTCGCGAGTCTCTTTCCCGGTCATCGCAGAACCGCCCCTCGGTAGTCGGTGTCGTGGTGAGCGAGTTCGGCATGCGTCCCCTGTGCCACTACTACGCCCCGATCCAGAACGACCACACGATCTGTTGCCGCCAGCAACGCCGGGCTGCTCGTGATCAGGATCGTGGTGTGCAGAGCTGTTCCGCTGTGGCGCAGTTCCGCGATGCCTGCCGCGATCGATGCTTCCGTCACGGCGTCCACCGCGGTTGTCGGATCGTGCAGCACCAGCACTGGCGCCTTCGTGAGCAACGCGCGTGCCAGCGCGACCCGCTGCCGTTGACCGCCGGAGAGACTGGCTCCGCGGTCGGTGACCTCGAGGTCGAGTCCGTCTGGATGGGAGTCGACGACATCGGCGGCGGCAGAGGCAGCTAACGCATCCCCCAGATCCGAGGACTGTGCATCGACTGCGCCCGCCGCGAGATTGGAGCCGAGCGAACCGCCGAACAGATCGGTCAGGTGTGGTTCCACCAGCACGGTGCGCCTGGCCAGTGCCAAGTCCATGTCCCGCAGCGAGATTCCGCCGATCCGCACAGAACCTTGGTACTCGTATGCACCCGGTTGCCCTGACAGCACGGTGGCCAGCGCCTCGGCGTCCTGCGGTTGGTACGCCACGACGCCCAACAGTTCGCCGGCGTCGCAGTGCAGATCGACGCCGCCGAGTGAACGGAATTGCAGCCCTTCGAGAGTCAGACCGTAGCCCGGTGTCTCGGTAACCGACCCCGGCGTCAGGATCGGATCGGCGTCGAGCACCAACGCCAACCGATCGGACGACGCGCGAGCAACCGCAAAATATCCGGGCAGAGAGGCAAGCAGGCCAAGTGGTTCGAGAAAGAACTGCGCCAGACCGACCACGGTGATCAACTCTCCCACCGAGATTCGGCCCTGCAATGCGAAGTAGCCGGCGCAACCGGCGATCCCCACGGCAAGCAATGCGCTGACCGTCGCCGACACACCGGTGTAGACCGCAGTGGCCTTTGCCGTGTGCACCGCAGATGCAAGGGCTTCACGGCTTGCACCGCGGTAGCGATCGGATGCGGACTTCTCCGCGCCGATACCGCGGAGCGGCCGCAGTCCACTCACCAAGTCCGTTGCCATTGCCGACGCCCGGGCGATCGACGCCTGCTTCCCCGTCGCGCGGGACGTGATCAGCGGCGCGGACAGTTGCAGTAGACCGAGAATGACCGGGGTGCCGATCAACACCGCCAGCCCCAGAGTGACGTCGATCCACAGCAACGCGATAGCGGACGCCACCGCAGCGGTCAACGCTGCTGCGGCCCGCGGCACGATGTCCGCTATCCAGGACGCCTGTTCCGCGTCCGACGTCGACACCGTGAGCAATTCGCCGGATCGCAGGTCCGTGCGCACACCTCGCGGGTCGAGAACGCGGTGCGCCACCTCGAGGCGCAATCGGTGGGCCTCCTGCTGCATCGCCGTCACGATGAACCGAGCACCGAACCGCCAGGCTGCGGTGAGCACGAGAAACAATGCACCGAGCGCACAGATCGACACGACGAGCGCGGTGGTGTCCGAAGTCTCGATTGCCCGATCGATGATGACACCGATCGAGATCGGCACCGCGGTTTCGGCGAGTTGATGCAGGCACACCAGAACGGTGCCGATGGCCAGCGGTCCCCGGTTTCGAACCAGAACCCGTCGCAAGATCGCTGCACCGCTGTGTTTACCTATGTCGGATTCATCTGAATCTACGATGTCACTCACGGAGGTCGAACTCATGGAACTCCAAGCATTGATAGGAACAAGAACGTCGGCCGAACACAGAAGTAAGTCGACCCTAATACATAAGCAACTAGCGTTGACGTGCCCAGTTCTCATAGAGTCGCTGTAGAACCATTGCTTGCGGAACCATTGCTTGCGCCCTGCAGGCAAGCATGAGAGGAACATGATGTCTGAGAAGACGACCGTCGAAACCGAAGTCGAGATCCCGGACGAGGAAATCGAGACCGTAGCCGAGGAAACCGCCCGTATGGCACAGCGCGTTGTCGCTGCCTACGCGGAAGACGCCGACGAGTGCAGGATGCTGCTCTCGATGCTCGGTATCAGCCCCGTCAGCAAGCTCGACTGAATCTCGATCGAGTCTCTCACCTATACCTAACGAGAAGGAACCACGTGTCTGTCAGTCCGGAATCGGCCAGCTCAATCCCCTCTGACGACGCAGTTGCTCTCTCCGAAGAGAAGACCGTGTCCGGGCAGGCCGAGTTCGTCGTAGTAGCGAACCGCCTGCCCGTCGATCTCGAGCGGCTGCCAGACGGCTCCACACGGTGGAAGCGCAGTCCCGGCGGTCTGGTCACCGCTCTCGAACCGATCTTGCGCAGCAAGCAAGGGGCGTGGGTCGGCTGGGCCGGTGTTGCCGACGCCGACATGGACCCCATCGTCGAAGACGGACTGGAGCTGTACCCGGTACCGCTCAGCGCCACCGAGATCAACGAGTACTACGAAGGCTTCTCCAACGCGACGCTGTGGCCGCTCTATCACGACGTCATCGTCAAGCCCGAGTACCACCGCGAATGGTGGAACGCGTACGTCGAGGTCAACCGCCGCTTCGCCGAGGCCACCGCCAAGGCTGCGGCCCACGGCGCGACGGTCTGGATCCAGGACTACCAACTCCAGCTCGTGCCGAAGATGCTGCGCATGCTGCGTCCCGACCTCACCATCGGGTTCTTTCTGCACATTCCGTTCCCCCCGGTCGAACTGTTCATGCAGATGCCGTGGCGAACCGAGATCATCGAAGGCCTCCTCGGCGCCGACCTCATCGGTTTCCACCTGCCCGGCGGCGCACAGAACTTCCTCTTCCTCGCCAGGCGGCTCGCGGGACAACAAACTTCACGCGGCAACGTCGGTGTCCGCTCCAAACTCGGTGTTGTGCAAGTGGGTTTCCGCACCGTCCGTGTCGGCGCATTCCCTATCTCCATCGACTCCGGCAAGCTCGACGAGCGGTCACGCTCCAAGGCAATTCGCGACCGCGCCAAGCAGATTCGCAAAGAGATCGGCAACCCCAAGAAGATCATGCTCGGCGTCGACCGCCTCGATTACACCAAGGGCATCGACGTTCGGTTGAACGCACTGCACGAACTACTCATCGACGGACGGATAGATCCCGCCGATACCGTCATGATCCAGTTGGCAACTCCCAGCCGCGAGCGCGTCGAAAGCTACGTCCAGATGCGCGGTGACATCGAGCAGATGGTCTCGCGCATCAACGGCGAGTTCAGTGAAGTCGGCCGCCCTGTTGTCCACTACATCCACCGGCCGGTCGACCGCGACGAACTCATTGCGTTTTTTGTTGCCGCCGACCTCATGTTGGTCACCCCACTTCGCGACGGCATGAACCTGGTCGCCAAGGAATACGTAGCGTGCCGCAGCGACCTGGGCGGTGCTCTACTGCTCAGCGAATTCACCGGCGCGGCAGCAGAATTGCGTCAGGCATTCCTGTGCAACCCCCATGACCTCGACGACGTCAAGGACTCCATGGTGGAAGCGCTGAACCAGCCGAAGGAAGACGGCCGACGCCACATGCGCGCCCTGCGCCGTCAGGTGCTCACTCATGACGTCGACCGTTGGGCTCACTCGTTCCTCGACGCTCTCGCACACGGCGGCGCTGCGGGGCCGGCGCTGATCGCACCGGGCGAGAACCACGAAATCGACGACAACAACAACTGAGTACGGCATGAAGGACCCGGCCGAGGAGACTCCCTCGGCCGGGTCATTTTATGTCGAGCAGGTGTCGATCAGAACGGTTGAACGCTACTCACCAGCCAGCGACCATCCTGCTTCTCGAGTCCCATTTTGACTCGACTGCCACTGGCGACGGCCTCCGGTGAATCCTTCGACGTCGTAATCTGATTGAGGAAGAGCATCGTGGTGGCGGTATCCGGTGCAGCATCGAGAACTGCCGCACCCTGCACGACAACCTGAACGGTCAGTGCCTTCTCCTGAGCGCCGGGGATGATGACCGACTCGATCAACTCGGTGAACTGATTCTGGAAATCGCCGGTCAATCCTTCTGTTGCCGAGTGCAATTGCTGATCGACGTTGTTGTGGTCGTACTGGAACATCGCGACTGCCTGGTCCGAGGAAACTTGCACCACTTCATCTCTGGTGCTGTCCGTGGCCGCCAGATCCCGAGTTCCGTCAGGACCGAAGTAGAGATACGCAGACAGCCCTGCCAGCGCGATGGCCAGCGCACTGATCACGCACAAGACGATGGTCAGTGGTGACACGCGCGCGGACGGCGTGCCTGTCGCTGTAGTTGCTGGGTCTGTCGTCTCCGGGGTCATGGCACAAACTCCACATTCGAGGCAAGGAGCTGCCCGTCGGTATCGCACATGGTGATTCGCAGGCGATAGTTGCGTTCCTCGGGCTCGGGTTGCTCCGCATTCTTCTGCATTGCACGCACCGCGACGAGCGAGGTTCCACAATCACCGTCGATCTTTTCCAACCCGGCTTCGAGGATCTCGCCGTCCGTCTGGACACCTACCTGTCCGAGAACATCGACAAACGAATCCTTACGTCCGTCGAGTTGCGATTGAAATTCTTCGGTAGTGCCGGCCAAGAACTTGTCGAGATCGGCCCCCGCAGTCTCCGAATGCAGAGTGGTCAGGTTGAGCGCTGTGGTCCGCGCACCCGCGATATATGCGGACCGTTCTTCCTCAGCGCTGGAGGCCTGGCTGCGATCCACCAGGAGCAGTACCGACACCACTGCAAACGCCAGCGCGACAATGGATGCCAGAACTATCCCGCCGACCAACTTCCGGGACTTCGGTGGCTTTGTTGCCGGAGCCGAAAGCTCGGAATCCGGTGACACCGCCGTAGGTGCTTTCGGTTCTTCTGCAGGCTGCTTCGGCTCACTGACACTCGGTTCGGTTTTGTTCAGTGCGACAAGTTGTTCAGCCGGCTTCTCACTGGGCACTGTCGTTTCACCGGACACTGCCGTTTCTCTGGACACTGCCGTTTCACTGGGCACTACCGTTTCACTGGGCACTACCGTCGACGCTGCGTCTGTATCTGCGCCGGTCGGTCCGGCGCTGCGAGACGCCCGACGGCGCACTCGCTGCTTGGGTTCTTCTTCGTTCATCAACCTTGCTGACCCTTCATGAACTCTTCGAGACTGATGTCTCCGCCGGCACCGAGTTTCGGCTGCGAGTACGTCCTTCCGTCGGGTCCTATGTACGTGCCTGTAGTCGGATCGTACCGACGTGCGGTGACGCCCGGTTCCGACGCATAGGAACTGGGGGTCGCGGTGATCGGTTGCGGCGGCCCGGTCTGCGGATTGGTACCCAGGGGCTCGTAACCGGTCCGGCACTGTTCCACTGTCGCGGCGCGGCGCCCCGGGAACTCAGCGCAGGGCAGGTTGCGCGCTCCTCGCACGGCGATCGGCGAGTCCTGAGCGATGCGGCAGAACAGGTCCGACGGAGTTGCGATCGGGGATTCGTCTGCTGGACTGCGCCATTGTTCGGCCGGGAGGAATCCTGTGGTGCACGGCGGCGGATCGTTGACTTCGAGGTGGAAATCGACCAGTGCGCCATCGGCAGGATTTCCGGAGCCGGCGACCGTAACGAGCGCTGCCGACAACGGCGGGTAGATGACAAGGATCTGCTCGATTGCGTTGTTGTACAGCACTCCTACCTCGCCGACAGAAACCAGGTTCGCCAACAGGATCGGCAACGTGGGCTGAAGATCCTGGAGAAGTGCATTGGCCTCGGACGCCGCTGCCGGGCCCTTCTGGATAATTGCCCTCAGATCCGGGTCACTGGCCCGCAACTGATCCGTGAAGGTCACCAGATCGCTTGTCCACGAACGGATGGCGTCGCTGCTGACAATCTGGGTGTCGAGCAGCGGGCCGACCTGCTCGATCAGCGTCTTTGTGGCGTCGGAGTTGTTGTTCGCTTCTTCGACGAACAGGCGAGCGGAGTCGATCAGCTTCTGCAAGTCGGGTCCCGCACCGTTGAACGCCTTGAAGGATTCGTCGATGACGGTCTTGAGTTTTGTGTCGGAGATGCTCTGCAGCAACAGATCTGCCTGATCGAGTAGCGCACCGACATCCTGGGGCACGGAACTGCGATCAACCGGAATGACGGAGCCGTTCTCCAGGTGACCGGATACGACGATCGCACCGGAGGAGTCGGTGTGCGGGATCAGATCGACAAACTGCTCGCCGATCGCGGACACACTTTTGACCACGGCGTCGACGTCGGCCGGAATCTCGACTCCGCTGTCCATGGACAACTGGGCGTTCACACCGGTTTGCGACAACTCGACGGCCTTCACGACGCCGACACTCTGGCCGCGGTACGTCACGTTGGAGTTCTTGTACAACCCACCGGTGGAAGGCAATTCGACGGTGATGGCGTAGCGTCCGATCCCGATCATCGCCGGAACCCGCACGTATTGTGTTGCCATCACGACCAGGCCGATGACGGTCAATACCGCGAAGATGACAAGCTGGATGCGGACGAACTTTGTGAGCATCATGGTGCTGGTGCCCCCTGAGGAAGTCCTGGAATGGTGATCGGCGGAAGTCCCGGGATCGTGATGGTGTTCGGGTCCGCCGCGGGAGCCTCTGCTGCGGGAGCGGGAGCTGCGGGAGCCGGAGCTGCTGCCGGCCTGAGTGGATCGCTCAACGGGTTGCCTGCCTGCCCGCCCAGCCCCGCCTGCGTGCCGAGAACACCTTCCGGACCGCCAAGGGAACCTGCGAGCGGTGTACCGGTGAGGAAGTTCGCGTCGAGTCGCGGCAGCGTCAAGTCGATGGTCATGGCCAGGTTGGCGTAATCGCCTCGAATGACGTTGTCGATTCCGTTCTGCGGGAACGGGAACGTGAGCAGAACCCCGAGCACCTGCGTCAGCGCATTACCGGAATCGGCAAGTGCTTTCAGAGTTGGAGACAGCGACCGAACATTGGTGGCAAAATCTTCGCCGCTTTCGTTGATGACGCGACTGGCCACCTCACTGAGACCGCCAAGGGACGTCAACGCATTGGTGATGTCCTGGCGTTGTGCCACCAGGATGTCCAGTGCCGGTGGGATTCCGTCGAGCGCCTTGTTCAGTGTGTCGCGTTGCGCCTCGACGGTGTACGACAGCCGGTCGATGCCTTCCATCGCCGAAATGATGTCTCCGCGTTGCTTGTCGAGGCTTCCGACGAGCTGATCGAGTTGCGGGAGCAAGTCGCGAACAGCATCCTCTCGCCCGACGAGTGCCGCGTTCAATTCCGTGGTGATGTCCTGAACTTGGGCGAGTCCGCCACCGTTCAATACGACGGACAACGAAGACAGTGTCTGCTCCGTGGTCGGGTAGGCACCCGCTCGTTCGAGGGGAATGACGTCGCCGGCCTCGAGACGCCCCTCCGGCGCCTCCTCGACCGGCGGTGTCAGTTCGATGTGCTGCGATCCGAGCAAACTGGTCTGCCCGATCTTCGCGGTTGCGTTGGCGGGCAACTCGACCTCGGGATTGAGCGACACCGTCACCAGAGCGTGCCAGCCCTGGACCTCGATGTTGGAGACGCTCCCCACGGCCACGTCGTCCACCCGGACGGGTGAATTCTGCGACAGGGTAGTCACATTGGGCATCTCGATCTGAACCTCGTACGAACCCTCGCCTCGGCCCTGGGTGCCGGGCATCGGCACGGAGTTCAACCCGTTCCATTCACAACCGCTGGCGCCGAGAGCAACGCCGACGGCCAATGTCACCACTACTGCTTTACCTCGGGCGCGCATCAGTTGCCTCCCCCCATGTTGAAGAGCTCGGTGAGGTCCTTGGGAACGGACGGCATCGGCACGCCGCTGAGCGGGTCTGCTGCCGGCTGCGGAGCGGATGCGGCCTGACCTGGACTTGCCGCCGCTTCCAAACCTGGCTCCGTGTACACGATCTGGTCCGGGAAGGCCTGAACTCCGGAGACCGGGTTGAAGAGGAATCCCGGGTAGTTCATGATGAGCGTGCTGAGCACCGGGCCGAGATACTCCTTACACAGGTCGGCACTTCTCTCAGCTGGGGCGGTATCGATGGCTTGAATGGATCCACAGATCCACTGAATCGGATTCTTGAAGTTACTCAGCGCAATTGCACCGGTCATGCTGCCCTGCGCAGGCTTGTAGATCTGATAGAAGTTGGCCAGCGACGTCGGGCCGGAGTGAAGCACCTGTTCGATCTCGGGGCGCTTGTCGGTCAGCACCTGGGTTGCGTCGGCCAACCGCGCCACCGATTCACTCAGAGCTGCCTGGTTGTCGTTGACAAACCGCTGGACGTCACCCACAGCGAGATCGAGATCGCTCAGGGCTGTGCCCAATTCGTCGGAGCTGCTTGCGAGAACACTGCTGACCGAAGCGAGGTGTCCGCTGAATTGCACGATCTGCTCGTTGCTCGAGGACAGCGCGGTGACAAACGCCTGCAGGTTACGGACGGTGGAGAAGAGATCTGTCCGGCCTTCCGACAGTGTGTGCATGGTGTCGGACAACTCGCGCAACGTCATCCGAATGGATTCTCCGTTGCCCTCGAGGTTGTCGCCAAGCGTATTGATGAACCGTCCCAATGAACCTTCGTCGTCAACGCCCTCCGGGCCCAGTGCCTCGGAGAGTTTGGCAAGTTCCGTTTTGATCTCGTCCCACTCGACCGGGACCGCGGTGCGTTCGATCGGAATAACGCCGCCGTCTGGCATCTGGTCACCACCGGCATACACCGGGGTCAGCTGAACGAACCGCGCAGAAACGAGGCTCTGCGCGACGATGAGTGCCTGTGCGTCCGCTGGTATGTCGACGCCGCGGTCGACAACCATCTCGACGTAGGTGTCCTGATCTCGGGGCTCGATCTTCGTGACCTTGCCGACGTTGACGCCCAGCACGCGGACGACGTCGCCCTCGTACAGACCCGTCGTCGAGACGAAGTGGGCGGAGATCTTGGTCTTGCCCAGTCCCGGAATCAGAAGGTAGGCCGCGGCTGCGACGAGGAGGACTACCAGCGCCGCGGCGCCGATGATCAGTATCCACTTCTTACGCGATGCGGTGGAGGCTGTTGTGTCGGTCATTCTCCTGGCCCCCTGATCGTCGGCGGAATCCCGGGAAAGAAGTCCTCGAGGTCCGACGGAATTTGTTCGGGATCAACGCTGCTGTCCACCAGGGTCTTCCACCAGTTACTGGGAAGAATGTTGATGATGAAGGCATCGAAGAACGGTCCGCTTGCCACGGTCTCGCCGAGTGCCGTGATGTACGGACCGAGGCCGTCGAGCGCGCCGGAGATGTTGTCCTTGTTGTTCTGAAGGACCTCCGCAACAGAATTCAGCTTCTCGAGGGTGGGACCCATCTGGGCCTCGTTCTCCACCACCAGCCCCGAGAGCTGACGCGATACCGCGGAGGTGTTGACGATCAGCTCACTGATCGCGTCACGGCGCAAGCTCAACTCACCGAACAACTTGTTTCCGTCCACCAACAGCGAGTCGATCTGTCCGCTGCGATCCGCGAGAATCTTGGTGACGTCCTCAGCGCGCGAGAGCAATTGGAGCAAACTTTCGTCTCGCGCGTTGATGCTCTGCGAGAGCCGGGTCATACCGTCGAGTGCTCCCCGCAACTCCGGCGGTGTGTCGGCAAGCGTATCCGAGATCGCATTGAGCGAATCGTTGATCTGTTCTGTGTCGAGCTCCGACACGGTGGTGCCCAGATCTCCGAGTGCGTCGTTCAGCGAGTACGGAGAGTTGGTGCGTTCCAAGGGTATCGGCGTACCGGTCCGCAACAGTCCTGGACCTTCGGACCGGACTGCCAGCGATTTACGGCCAAGCACCGTATTGGTCTTGATGTCGGCCGACGTCTGTTCACCGAGTGCTATCCCGTCTTCGACGGTGAAGGTGACCAGCACGCTTTGATCGTCGAGTTCGACCTCGCTGACCTTGCCGACATTCACGCCGGCCAACGTGACATTGTCACCGGCCACCAAACCGCCTGCGTCGGCGAAGTAGGCGGAGTGCCGGATGCCCCCGGACAGGAACTGCAACTGATCGTATTGCAGTGCGGCGCCGACCGTCGCGACGGCGAGGACCAGACCGACGATTCCGATCTGTACGGGATTTCGTTCGCGGGTAGGACTCATTGTGTCTTCGCGCACCTTCCCGTGGTCTGCACTGCCGTGGGCAGGACGATCGTGGTTCCGTCAGGGCCGGAGAACTTGAAGGTGTTGGCGCACAGATAGAACTGGAAGAAAGAACCGTAGGTTCCGACGCGGATCAGCTTCTGGTAGTCCGAGGGCAGACGCGCGAGCGCGGTGTTGATGTCTTCCTTGCCCAGGTCCAGTTGTGTCATCGTGCGGTTGGTTTCACCGATCAACGTCTGGATGTCCGGACGGGTAGCTCCCAGTAGCGCCGCAAGATCCCCTGTTGCACCGGCGATCTCGGTGATCGAATTTGCGATCGGACCGCTGTCCTGCGCCAGACCACTCACCAACTGCTGGAGTTGATCGATCGTGGTGGAGAACTGATCGCCTTTGTCATTGATCGTCCCGAGGACGTCGTTGAGATTGGTGATCACGTCACCGATCAACTGATCGCGATCCGCGAGCGTATTGGTGAACGAATTGGTGTTTCCCAGAAGAGAAACCAGAGTTCCGCCCTGGCCTTGCAGGACGTGAAGCAGCGCTCCTGACAGATCGTTGACTTGCTGAGGATCCAGCGCGCGCAGGAGCGGCTTGAAACCACCGAGCAACAGATCCAGGTCCAGAGCGGGCGACGTCTGATCAACCGGAATCGAACCGCCGGACGACAAAGATTCGGTCGAACCGGGGCCTTCCAGTAGTTCCATGTAGCGATCGCCGACTAGGTTCTCGTAGCGGACCGTCGCTTTGGTGCTCTTCATCAACGAGTACTGGGTATCGACGTCGAAGCTGACTTCAGCCTGGTTGGAATCATCGATGGACACGCCCGTCACGGATCCGACCGGAACACCGGCGATCCGCACCTTGTCTCCGGACTTCAGACCGGAAACATCGGCGAACGTGGCGTGAAAACCGTTGCTACTGCTGAATCGCACCTGACTGAACACGATTGCCAATCCGGCAAAGATCACCGACATGACGAGTGTGAAGATCAAGAGTTTTACCGTTGTCGGTCTCATCACTCCCCGTCCTGTTCGTAAGAGTCCCCGAAGAGGAACTGGAAGATCGTCGGAACCGTCACCTCGAACTCCGTGTTGGGTACGAACGGCACGTTTCCGGTGTTGGTGACCGCAAACGGAGCCTTACCGTCCACCTTCGGATCGAAGGTGGGGAAGCCGTAACAATTCGGACCGCCCGATGCGGCGACCTTCGGAAGGGACTCCGGATTCGTGTATGCCTTCGCGCCCCACATGAAGCTCGCACTGAGCATCAATGCCGCCTTGTCGCCAGTACCGGCCATCGGCTCGAATTTGATGCGCCCGTCGTTCAATCCGACGAGGAAGCACGTCAGACCCGGTGAGTATTCCTCGAGCAGCGTCGTGGTTGCCGTCAGGGTGTCCAGCGACGTGGTGAGGGCCTGCTCGTTGTCGCTCAGCAAGGCGTTACCGGTGTTGGCGAGGCCGGTGATGTTGAGCAACAGCAGATCCAGGTTGGCCTGCTCGGCCACGATCGAACCGCTTGTAGTGGTTGCGTTGTCGAGGATGCGCAGCAGGTCGGGCGCCACGTCCGCGTACAAGTTGGTGACGGTGGACGCGCTGGCCAGATCCTCTTGCAGTTGTGGCAACGTGGGATTCATCTTCTTCAAGTAGGTATCGCCCAATTCGAGTACCTCGCCGAGTGCTTCGCCGCGGCCGTTGAGTGCCGTCGAAATGGCACCGAGTGTTGCGTTCAGCTTCTCGGGCTCGACCTGGGCCAGTACCTCCGAAAGATGTTCGAAGACACTGTTGAACTCGACGGTCACGCTGTCGGAGGTGATGACCGCACCTTCTTGAATGGGCTGAGTCGACGGATCGTCCGGGATGACGATGTTGACGTACTTCGCGCCGAATACGGTGGTGGACTTGATCTCCACGCCGGCGTTGGACGGAATCTTGGACATCTGATCGGGGTACATCGCGAGTTGAAGACTGGCTTGGTCCCCGTCGAGTGAAATCGATTCGACGCTGCCCACCTGCACGCCGCGCAATTTCACCTTGGCGTCGGGTTCCATGACCAGACCGGCGCGCGCGGACATCACGGTGATGGGGGTGCTCTCGGTGAATCCGCCCGCGAACATGGTGAGTGCGACGGCCACGATTGCCGCGAGTCCGAGGATCAAACCGGCTGCGGCAAGTTTCTTGTGCCAGCTGGGAACTGTCATTTTTCTCGCCCCCCTTATCCCGACAAGTTGAAGTTGCCGGACCCACCGTAAATGGCGAGTGAGATGAGCAGGGTGACGGTGACAACCGCGATCAGCGAGGCACGCACCGCATTACCGACGGCGACGCCGACGCCGACCGGGCCGCCGGTCGCATTGAAGCCGTAGTAGGTGTGGATCAACATGACCGCTAGGGCCATGACTATCGCTTGGGCAAACGACCACAAGATGTCCGTGGGTATCAGGAAGGTTGTGAAGTAGTGGTCGTACACACCACCGGACTGGTCGTAGAGGAACACCGTCGCGAAACGGCTGGCGATGAACGACGCGATCACGGCCAGCGAGTACAGCGGGATGATGGCGATCATGCCGGCCATGACGCGGGTGCTGACCAGATACGGGATGGACGGGATGGCCATGGTCTCGAGGGCGTCGATCTCCTCCGAGACACGCATCGCTCCGAGTTGGGCCGTGGAGCCGGCACCGATGGTGGCGGCCAACCCGATACCCGCGATGACGGGTGCGGCGATACGAACGTTGATGAACGCTGCGAAGAATCCTGTCAGTGCCTCGACGCCGATGTTTCCGAGCGAGCTGTAACCCTGCACGGCGATGGTGCCGCCGGTGAAGAGTGTCAGGAAGCCGACGATCACGACGGTGCCGCCGATGACGGCCAGTGCTCCGGTTCCCATGCTGATCTCGGCGATCAAGCGAAGAGTCTCACGTGGGTAGCGCATCAAAGCCTTTGGTGCATGTCCGATCGCTTTCGCAAAGAACAGTGCCTGATCACCGATGCTGTCGACGCCGCGAGAGACCGATCCGATGCGCCGCCGAGTTCGCGGGAAACGCCCTGCTGCCGCCAATGCCATCAGTACGCCTCCTGTCCGTCGTGGTGTGTCACAGTGCTCCCGCTTGCCGTGTGCCTCATCCGGCCGTCAACTTGATGCCGATGGTGGTGATGAGAACGTTGACGACAAACAACGCCATGAACGAGAACACGACGGTCTGGTTGACGGCGTCGCCGACGCTCTTGGCGCCGCCCTTGACGTTGAGCCCGAGATACGAGGCGACAAGTCCGGCGATCATGCCGAAGAGCCCGGCTTTGACCATCGAGATCATCAGCTCGCCGAATCCGGTCAGCAAGGTGATGCCGTTGACAAATGCTCCGGGGTTGACGTCCTGGATGAATACCGAGAACACAAAACCGCCGAGGATTCCGATGGTGACGACCAAACCGTTGAGCAGCAGCGCCACTCCGGTGGACGCAAGCACCCGAGGAACAACAAGCCTCTGGATCGGATTGATGCCAAGCACTCTCATCGCGTCGATTTCTTCGCGGATGGTGCGGGCGGAGAGGTCTGCGCAGATTGCTGTGGCGCCGGCGCCGGCGACGATGAGGACTGTCACGATGGGACCGACCTGTGTGACGGTGCCGAGCGCAGCTCCCGCGCCGCTGAGGTCGGCAGCGCCGATTTCTCGAAGCAGGATGTTGATGGTGAAGCTGACGAGCACGGTGAACGGGATGGCGACCAGCACGGTGGGGACCATCGAGACCCGGGCTACGAACCAGGCCTGATCGATGAATTCCTGACGCTGAAAGGGACGAGAAAAGACTGCCCGCAAGGTTTCCGCTGACATCTGAAAGAAGCCACCGACCGCCCGTAATGGCACCTCGACGAGGTCTACCATCCGTCCTCCTCGTCTCTTGTTGCCGCAACACTGTCTCTTTGCATAGTCCAGCCCCCGACAGCTTGTGACTCAGGTCATATTAACTAGAACGTGTTCACCTGTCAAAAACGGGCGCATATCACCGGGGATAGCCAGATTTCACGACCGGGAAACCACCTGTCGAACACGCCTCACATTGTCCGCCATTTGCGGATAGATGATCGAAATATCATGCAAGTTAATACTTTTGGTGGATGATCGACATCGGAGATGCCGTCGACAATCAGAGAACGCACTCTTCATGGGCGGGTTCTACCACCCCACCCATGACGCGCAAAATTAGAACACAGTCCAGTTTTTTGAAGACCGACAGTCTCGCATTCGCGACAAATCAGTCATTCGGACATGTGACCATGCTCTTTCTACCAAAAAATACGACGACAACGGCGATATCTGTGAATTTGAGTTTCGTGTCGCGAGCAAGCCGGTGGCAACGTGCGTCAGCCCAGCTCGCGAAGCGCGGCGGAAGCCGAGAACATCGCGGCGGGATCCCGGTCGGCAAAGTAATCACCGATCGCCACGGACAACGACTCGGGCGACCAGGCCACCCCGTCAGCGTCGAACCGGCGCTCCACCACAGGCGCCGACATCAGCGCGACCATAGGGCCATAGACGATAAAGACCTGACCGTTAACGGCATCTGCTGCCGGCGACGCCAGATACGACACCAACGACGCCACATGCTCGGGCGAGAGCGGGTCGATGCCCTCTTCCGGCGCGTCACCGAAAACACCCTCGGTCATCGACGTCCGTGCCCGTGGGCAGATGGCGTTGGCGCGCACTCCGTAGCGGGACAACCCGCGAGCGGCGGAGAGCGTCAGCGCCGTGATGCCGGCTTTGGCCGCACCGTAATTCGGCTGACCTTCCGGCCCCAGCAATCCCGCTTCCGAAGACGTATTGACGATGCGCCCGTACACCGGCGCGCCGGCATCCTTCGACTTTGTGCGCCAATACGCAGCGGCGTTGCGGCACAACAGAAAATGCCCACGCAGATGGACTTCGAGTACCAGATCCCAGTCCTCGTCCGACATATTGAACAGCATCCGATCGCGGACGACTCCGGCGTTGTTGACCACGATGTCGACACTGCCGAACTGGCCCTGCGCCTTCTCCATGAGCGCGTCCGCCGTGGAACGTTCGCCGACATTGCCGGCAACAAACTCGACCTTGGCGCCCAGGCTACGAATCTCGTCGAGAGTTGCCTCGACAGCCTCGTTCGGCGCCAGATCGTTGACAACCACCGACGCGCCGGCTTTCGCCAGGGCGATGGCCTCGAATTTTCCGAGTCCCGATCCGGCACCGGTCACGATGGCGACCTTGCCTTCGAGACTGGTGTCCTCGCTCTTCACAGCATTCATCGACGCGTTCTCCCAGTTCTGTGCGATCGTGAACCCGACCGTCTCGGCGGAGCCTGCCGGGCCTCACGACTTCGCAACTTTAGAACGTGTTCCTGTTTTGGGCAATAGCCCTCACGGATGTTCCGTCAATGCGGCGCGTGGACACTGGGCGATCGCAGAGCGAACATCTTCCCAGCGATCCTCCGGCGGACGCGCCGAACTGATCACCAACTCCTCGTTGTCGTCGAGGTCGAAAATATCGGGGGCGATACCGACGCAGACTCCGTTGGCCTCACAACGGTCCAGATCAACCCTGACCTCCATGGGTATTCCTCTTCTCTACTCACACATTTGGGCGCCACAGACTAGTGGAGGAACGGGCATCGCAGGGCTGTGCTCGGCACCGTTCCTGCCCTAACACTAGAACCTGTTCCACCTCGTGTGCAATGATTCGGAAAAGTAGCAGAAACGAGTGCCTGGATTCGCCGACATGCGGGCCACGCCCGAAGAACCTGCCTATAGAACCTGTGCCAGATAGTCGATTTGTATCTCTACTTCGAGAGGCAACCATGCACATCACCTACACACCTGAGCAACAAGCGCTTCAGGAGGAGTTGCGCGCATACTTTGCTCAACTGATGACCCCGGCTCGCCGCGAAGCCCTCGCAGCCACCACCGGCGAGTACGGCGAAGGAAACGTCTACCGCGAGGTTGTGGCACAGATGGGCCAGGACGGCTGGCTCACGCTGGGTTGGCCCAAGGAATACGGCGGGCAGGAACGATCCGCCATGGACCAGCTGATCTTCACCGACGAGGCCGCGATCGCCGGAGCACCGGTGCCCTTCCTGACCATCAACTCAGTGGCCCCGACAATCATGCATTTCGGTACCGAGGAGCAGAAGGCGTTCTTCTTGCCGAAAATCTCGCGCGGCGAACTGCATTTTGCCATCGGATACTCCGAACCCGGAGCCGGAACCGACCTGGCGTCGCTGCGCACATCCGCAGTCAAGGACGGCGACGACTACATCATCAACGGTCAGAAGATGTGGACAAGTCTCATCCAGTACGCGGACTACATCTGGCTCGCCTGCCGCACCGATCCGGAAGCCAAGAAGCACAAGGGAATCAGCATGCTGATCGTCCCCACCACCGCCGAAGGATTCTCCTACACACCGGTCCACACCATGGCCGGACCGGACACCAGCGCCACCTACTACCAGGATGTGCGTGTTCCGGCGTCGTCGATCGTCGGCGAGGAACACGGCGGCTGGGGCCTGATCACCAATCAGCTCAATCACGAGCGTGTTGCGCTCACCTCGGCTGGTCCGATTCTGACGGCGCAGCGCGAGGTCCGCGAGTGGGCCCAGAACACCAAGCTTCCCGACGGCCGACGCATGGTCGATCAGGAATGGGTGCAGATCAACCTGGCTCGGGTGCATGCCAAGGCCGAGTACCTCAAGCTGATGAACTGGGAAATCGCGTCTACCACCGATCATTCTCCTGGCCCGGAGGCGGCGTCGGCGAACAAGGTATTCGGCACCGAATTCGCCACCGAGGCTTACCGATTGCTGATGGAAATCCTCGGCCCGTCTGCCGTGATCCGGCAGAACTCCCCCGGCGCAGTCCTGCGTGGACGGATTGAACGGATGCACCGTTCCTCGTTGATTCTGACGTTCGGCGGCGGCACAAACGAAGTGCAGCGCGACATCATCGGTATGACGGCCCTGGGCTTGCCGCCCTCAAAGCGATAAGGACACCTCGCGACATGGATTTCACCTTCACCGAGGCCCAGAACGATCTGGCCGGCCTCACCCGCGGAATTGTCACCGAGCTCGTCACCAACGACCGCCTCCGTGAACTCGACGCAGCGCAGGACCGTACCGACCGCACGCTGTGGGCGGCGCTCGCGTCGTCCGGCGTTCTCAGCGCAGCCTTGCCGGAATCGGTGGGCGGCGACGGATTTGGTGTGCTGGAGCAGTGCAGCATTCTTGTCGAATTGGGCCGGGCTGTTGCGCCGGTGCCGTATCTGACGTCCATCGCGACGTCCGCCGCCGCGATCGCGGAATTCGGCGACGACACGCAGCGCGCCGACTGGGCTGCGCCCGCAGCCCGCGGCGAAAAGATCCTGACAGCAGCGCTGTCCGAAGAATGGAGCGACAATCCCGCGCTCCCGTTCACGCGGGCGCACCGGACGGATAGCGGTTGGGAGCTGACCGGCACGAAGATCGTGGTCGACAGCGCACCGATAGCGGATCTCTTCCTGGTTCCCGCAAGCACCGACGACGGTGTCGTGGTGTTCCTGGTGCAGCCGGGCGATGTCGGTGTCAGTGTCACACGGCAGTCGATAGTCGACTTCGGCAGTGCAGGCCAGGTTGATCTCGACGCGGTCGAACTGCCGGACAACCGGGTGCTCGGCTCAGTGGCTCGGGGCTCCGAGATCAGCGAATGGATCGTCGGACGCGCCCGACTCGGTTCCAGCGCATACCAATACGGCGTACTCGATCAGGCGCTGAAACTGACCGCGGAATACGCGCGCGAGAGAGTCCAATTCGGTCGCCCGATCGGCAGTTTCCAGGCTGTGGCTCAGCGACTGGCCGACGGGTACATCGACGTCAAGGGAGTACGTCTGACGCTCTGGGCAGCGGCCTGGCAACTGAGCGAATCTCTCCCTGCCACCGAGGCCGTCAAGACCGCGAAGTTCTGGGCAGCCGACGCCGGCCATCGCGTCGCGCACACCGCTGTCCACGTCCACGGGGGTGTCGGATTGGACGAGGATCACCCGATCCACCGGTACTTCCTCGCTGCCAAGCGTCACGAATTCCTGCTCGGCAACACCACCGATCTGCTGCGCAGTCTCGGTAAGGAACTGGCTGACGAGCCTGCGTGAGCTTGTCTCGCCAAGCGGAGTCCCACCAAGCGGAATACCCGGACCTGGTCCTCGACGAATCGGTAATGATGCAATTATGAGTGAGAGCCCCACCGTTTCAGATCTGCTCCTCGGAGTCAGTGAGATCGACTCGTACGGCATCCGATTCGAGGACCAGGTCATCACCTGGCGCGAGCATATCCAGGCCTCCTTCGACCGCGCCGCGATGCTCGATGCTGTGCTCGACCACGAGCGTCCACGCCACTTCGGGTTGTTGATGGAGAACATCCCGGAGTTCTCACTGCTACTGGGCGCCGCGGCCTTCTCCGGCACGGTGCTGGCCGGACTCAACACAACGAGGCGCGGGCCGGCGCTGGCTCGAGATGTCGCATTGGCCGACTGCCAGATCGTCTTCACCGAGAACAGTCAGGCGCATCTTCTGGACGGTGTCGACCTCGGCGACGTTCGGGTAGTCAACGTCGACTCGCCGGAGTGGGCGGAACTGTTGGCGCCCTTCGCCCATTCCCCGCACAACGCCTGCGCAGTCTCTCCCGACGATCTGATGATGCTCATCTTCACCTCAGGGACCAGCGGCGATCCCAAGGCTGTTCGTTGCACGCACTCCAAGATCGCCGATCCCGCGATCATGCTCGGTGATCGATTCGAACTCGGGCCGAGCGATGTCATCTACATGGCAATGCCGATGTTCCATTCCAACGCGATCATGGCAGCGTGGGCAATCGCGCTGCACCGCAAGTGCGCAATTGCCATGCGCCGCAAGTTCTCCGCCTCGGGATTCCTCCCTGACGTCCGCAAATACGGCATCACCTACTCCAACTACGTCGGCAAACCGCTCTCCTTCATCGCCGCAACACCCGAGCAGCCCGACGATCACGACAACACCCTGAAGATCATGTACGGCAACGAGGGCGCCGCTCCGGCAGTCGCCACGTTTGTCCGTCGCTTCGGCGCGCGCGTCATCGACGGATTCGGATCCACCGAGGGTGGAGTATCCATCGGCGCAGCTCCTGTCCCCCGCGCCGGCACTCTCGGACTGCTCCCGGACGGCGTGAAGATTCTTCACCCCGAAACCGGAGTTCCCTGCCCACCTGCAGAATTCGACGCGGATGGCCGGATCGTCAACGCGGACGAGGCAACCGGCGAAATGGTCAACGTGACCGGCCCGGGAGCCTTCGCCGGGTACTACAAGAACCCCGAAGCCGACGCCGAACGTATGCGCAACGGTCAGTACTGGACCGGCGACCTCGCGTACGCCGACGCCGACGGATACGTCTACTTCGCGGGGCGCAGTTCCGGGTGGCTGCGCGTCGACGGAGAGAACATCGGCGCCGCCCCCATCGAACGCGCGCTGACCGCCTACCCCGGCTTTGCGCAGGTGTCGGTCTACGCCGTCCCGGACAGCGATGTCGGCGACAGAGTGATGGCATCGGTCATCCCGGTAGGTGATGTCAGCAACTTCGATCCCGAAGCGGTTGCCGCCTACATAGATTCACGTCCCGAGCTGGGCCCGAAGCAGAAGCCCACACTCATCCGGGTCTGCAGCGAATTTCCCCGGACCGCAACCTTCAAAGTTGTCACCCGCACCCAGAGCGCGGAGCGCTGGAACACCAGCGATCCGGTCTGGATCCGTCAACGCGGCGAGGCCGAATTCCAGTTGCTCACGCCGGAGCGGGCGCTCACTCTCGAGAAAGTTACAGTCGGAGCAAAGTGAAGGTGCCGCGTCGCTCAGTAGTGTTGTGCGACGGGCTTGTGCGCTGACACCGTCTTGTAGAACTCGGTGAGCTGAAGCTTCGACGCCGCGGCTTCGTCGACGACAACTGTTGCGTGCGGGTGCAATTGGAGAACCGATGCAGGGCAGACCGCTGCGAGGGGTCCTTCAACTGCTGCAGCGATCGCGTCGGCCTTGTGTTCTCCGGTTGCGATCATCACTAGATGCCGTGCATCGCAGATAGTTCCGAGCCCCTGGGTGATGACGTGGCGCGGAACGTCGTCGAGACTCTCGAAGAATCGTGCGTTGTCTATCCGGGTCTGTTCGGTCAACGTCTTCACCCGCGTACGTGAGGTCAGCGACGACGTCGGCTCGTTGAATCCGATGTGGCCGTTTGCTCCGATACCGAGGAGTTGAACATCCACCGGACTGTTGGCGGCGATCGCGCGATCGTAGGCGGCAGCGGCGCCGAACGGGTCTCCGGTAGTCCCGTTCGGACTGAACACGCGAGCACTGTCGAGGTCCAGGTGATTGACCAGCTCGGTCCGGATCACCTGCGCATACGACTCGGGGTGTCCATCCGGGAGGCCGACGTACTCGTCGAGCAGAAAAGCCTGTAGGCCGGCAAAACTCAAGCCTTGCTCGCGGTGGCGCCTCGCAAGTTCGCGGTAGACGGAGAGCGGCGACGATCCGGTAGCCAAGCCCAAAGTTCGTGCGCCGGAGCGCACTGCGTGGTCGAAGATATCGGCGACAACCGTGCCGGCCGTATCCGCGTCGTTGACGATGACAATTTCCATCGGAGTTCTTCCCCTCAGCTTTCCATGGTGTTCGTAAGCCAGTTTCCCGAAGCCATGACTGCTCGGGGCAAAAGTTTTTCATCGGTCACGACAAGATCGGCGCGGCATCCCGGAACGAGGTCGCCGACAATCCCGGTCAATCCCAGTAGCGCAGCGGGAGTTGCAGTTGCGGCGGTAACTGCCGAGAGCAGATCGACGCCGGCATCGAGCACCGTCCGACGCACGATGTCCATCAGTCTGCTGGTGCCGCCGGCTATCGCGGTGTCGCCTTGCCCGGCCAATCGGGCTACTCCGTCGACAACGTCCACGTCGAGTGGACCGAGCGGGTACCGACCGTCCGGCATACCTGCTGCCGCCATGGCGTCGGAGACCAGAGCAATCTGATGTGGGCCGACAAGATCGAATACCGTGGAGACTGTTTCATCGGCCAGATGGACACCGTCGCCGACCAACTCGACCACCATCTGGCCACGGGCTGCGGCAGCCAGGCAGGCAGCCACTGTGCCAGGCTCACGGTGGTGCATGGGCGCCATTCCGTTGAAAAGGTGTGTGGCACTGAGCGGTGCGTGAGCGGAATGCGCGATCGAGCGGGTGGCGGTGGGATTGGACGCGTCGGTGTGGCCGATGCTGACCACTACGCCATTCTCGGCCAGCATTGTCGACAGTTCGGCAAAATGCGCGGTCTCGGGTGCGATGGTCATCGAGCGGATGTGGCCGCGGCCGGCAGTCAACAGCGACTCGAGCAGGGCTGGATCACCGTCGAGAATGCTGGCAGGATCCTGTGCACCACAGCGCAGTACAGACAGGAACGGGCCTTCCAGGTGGATTCCGGCAAGCGTGCCTCCGTCCACGAGCGACGCCAGCAATTCGATGCGACGATGCAAGATCTCCGGCGGAGCCGACACCAACGACCCGATCAAGGAGGTCGTTCCGTTGCGTCGGTGGTGATCCGCCGCCGTCGTGGAACCGTCACGATCGGCCTCCGGGAAACCGAATCCGCCGGCCCCGTGGCAGTGCACGTCTACGAGACCGGGAATGATCGTCGTGGAAGAATCAGCAGGTTCCGGGAGCGGGTCCGTCCGATCGGACGCGGGTCCGGCCCACACCACTCGATCACCGGACGTCTCGACAACTCCGTCGGCCAGCATGCGGCCTCCGGCGATCAGCTTTCCCCGCAGGATCACGACATCACCTGTGTTGCAACAGAACTGTCCATGTCGGCGATCCCCAACTCGCGGAGCACTGCGTCCGCCATCACATAGTGCCCGTTCTCGTTCGGATGGAACGCATCAGCCAAGAGCGACGACGGCGGCCCCTCAGGTGAATCCGCGAACCACTGCTCGTAGTGGTCGATGAAGATCGCGCGCGTCGACGCGGCAACCTGACGGGTCATCTCGACGTAGTCGATCAGCGCGGATCGCGTCGGTGCATTCGGGACGTCGATGGGCGGCGGCGTCTGCAGGATCGGAACGGCGCCGAGCGCGCGCGAGCGGAAGATGATGTCGGACAAATCTGCCCGGAAGCGTTCGAGGTCGTCACCGCCGCCGCCGAGAGCGTCGTTGGTGCCGAGCATGATCAGCACCACCGACGGCTCGAAGATCTCGATGCGATGGGCAAATCCGTCACGGACATCGGACGAGCGGTTACCGCTCACGCCGGTGTTGATCACAATGTGATTGAACAACGACATCTCACCACGGATGCGTTCCGCAAAGTGTTCGACGTAGCTGCGCTGCCCGTTTGTGTGAGCCAAACCCTGCGTGATGCTGTCGCCGGTGAACACCCATCGGATCGGTGTAGACGAATCTTTCAGCAGTGCTTCGACTCTGCGACGCTCAGCCGTCATCGACCATCGCTCCGCGCGCTCGCGATCGCCTTGGCGAACGCCGAGGTGATGAACGCCGGATCGGTGATCGCGGTACCCACCACTACCGAATCCGCACCAAGCGAAATCGCCTGCGCTGCAGCTTCCGGGCTGTGGTAGCGGCCTTCCGCGATCAGGACCGCATCGGGAAGTGCGTTGCGCAGTTCGGAGATGAGTTCCAGATCGGGACCACTGAGTCGTCGACTGTTCTCGGTGTAACCGGCGAGGGTACTCGAGATGATGTCGGCACCTGCCTCCGCTGCCGCAATGCCGTCCTCGAGTGTTCCACAATCAGCCATCACGAGAGCGCCGCGCGCATGGACTGCCTCGACCGTATCCGCGAATGACAGTCCGTCCGGGCGTGGACGCAATGTCGCGTCGGCTGCAACGATCTGGGCACCGGCGTCGACAACGTCCAATGCAGATTCTCGTGTCGGAGTGATGAACACCCCGGAGGATCCGATCTTCGTCAGGCCGATCACCGGCACCGTCACCGCGGCGGCAACCGCCGCGACGTCGGGTGTTCCACCTACTCCGCCGCAGCGAATCGCGGCGGCGCCGCCGTCGACTGCAGCCCGTGCCATCCGCTCGATTGTCGCCGTGTCGCGCAGTGCGTGCCCGTGGCCCGCCTGGCACGAGACGACCAGCTTTCCGCTGATGATCTTCAGTAACTCGTCGAGCGTCATCGTGATACCTCTGTTCGTGTTGCGGCGGCAAGTAGTCCGGCACCCACCAACGGTGCGTCGGTGCCCAAACGGGCCGGGAGAATGGCAGTGTCAGCGATCGGACGCATCGCTTCGAGACGGAATGCGGACACCAGCGGCACCAGCAGATCAGGTCCGATCTGGGCGGCACCGCCTCCGATGACGATCACCTCGGGATCAAAGGCCGTTGCCACTCCGGCCAGAACCCGGCCGAGTAGTTCACCCGCATCGGTGATCACTGCGCGTGCAATCGGGTCACCTGAGTGCATCAGTGCAACCACCTTCTGCAGCGGCTGCACGGGAACACCGGCCCTGGCGGCATACTCGGCGGCCATTGCCGGTCCGGAGGCAACCGCTTCGAGGTGATCCATGCGTCCGCATCCACAGCCAATGGCACCGGTTGCGGGAACAAGGAGGTGCGCGAGTTCACCGGCCGTGCCGTGAGCACCATGGCGGAGTTCGCCGCCGATGGACAGCGCACCACCGATGCCGGTACCGATCGAGACGAACAGAACAGAACTCCGTCCCTGGCCGGCCCCGATCATGTTCTCCCCGTGCGCCATAACTCGCACGTCGTTGTCCACGGTTACCGGCAGCGACGTGAGCGCTTCGAGTTCGCTGCGCACTTCGGCGCCCATCCACCCGGGCAGGATGTCGGAGGCGAACACCACTCGTCCGCGCGAGCGGTCGACGATTCCCGGTGCACCCACGCCGATTCCCTCGACAGTATGTGTGGCGCGCAACCGGTCGATCAGTGCAGCTGTAGTGCCCAGCACCGCATCTCGACCCGATGCCGGCGTCGCCGATCGAACGGATTCGAGTACCTCACCGGAGGAGGTGACCACGGCTGCAGCCACTTTGGTGCCCCCGATGTCGACACCGATCCAACGCTCCTGCCCGTGCGTCATCGTCAGATCAGTCCGGCGCGTTCGAGAATGACCTTGATGGTTGCGGCCTCGGACTCGTCGAGGGACAACATCGGAGCGCACATCGTGTTGCTCGAGATGACACCGCGCAGAGCCAGTGCAGTCTTGAAGGCGCCCAATCCGGCAGCACCTGCACTGACGCGGCCGGGTGTCGGCGCCTCGACGATGGAGAAGAGGTCCGTGAGCCGGTCCTGCTCGACCTTGGCGCCAGCCCAGTCACCGGCCTGCGCGGCGCGCCACAGCCGGACGTAGCCATGGGGATCGACGTTTGCCAGACCGGGCACCGCACCTGATGCACCCATGAGCAGGCACCCGTCGACAACAACCTCGTGGCCCGTGAAGACCGCAAAGTTCTCCAGGCCGACGGACTGACGCAGCAGCATGCGGAAACTGACGTCGTCGCCGCTCGAGTCCTTGACACCGGCGATGACACCTTCGCGGCCGAGTTCGACCAGCATTGCGACGGAAAGCTTGCTGTGAACACGGACCGGAACGTCGTAGGCGAACAGCGGAAGGTCCACTGCCGCATGGATGGAACGGAAGTGCGTGGCCGTCTCTTCGGCGTTGGTGATCGCGTAGAACGGAGCTGTCGCGACGATGGCGTCGGCACCCGCCTCACGAGCCTGCTCGGCAACGGCGATGACGCGGTTCGTGGTCATGTCGTTGACGCCGACCAACACCGGCAACTGACCGCCGACATGTCCGATGGCCGTCTGCACGACCTGGGCGCGCTGAGCATCGGTCAGGTAGCCGACCTCACCCGAGGAACCGAGGATGAACAGTCCGTCGACGCCCGCCTCGATCTGCATCGACAGGAGGCGCTCGAGCGACTTCGTGTCGACGTCACCATCAATGGTCAGGGGTGTGACGATCGGAGGAACAATTCCGCTGAAGGTCGTGGTGTCCGTGCTCATGGGGTCTCCGTACGTTGATTATCGGATTAAATTGCGGGGCAATACACTTGAAGGTTGATCACACGGAGACCGGCTGCCCGCACGCGGCGGACCGGTATGCGGCGTCGATCACGCGCATCGATGCGCGAGCATCGGCAACGGAGTAATCAGGGTTGATGCGCTTCGGAAGTCGATCGAGTAGGTGAGAGAGGAAGGACGAGACTGCATTGTCGGATCCGAAGCCCCCGATGGGTAGTGCGGTGACGTCACCGGAAGCACCGAACTGCATGAGCGCGGGTTTGTCGTCATCCGAACTGGCGTACCCGTGCGATCCGAGGACTCGAACCGTTGCGGTATTGGCACCGAAACCCGGTGCTGCGGGGATTCTTCCGACTGTGACGGTCGCAGTGACGCCGTGTGCCAGCGCGAGTGAAATCAGCGCGGTGTCTTCCACACCGAACTTCTCGTGTGCGCCGCCGTACAACGTGCTTGTCTCCGCGTACACCTCGGTGACGTCGAGTCCGGTGAGGTAACGGAGGTAGTCGGCGGCGTATCCGAGGAAGTTCACAACTTCTCCCCCGCCCGACAATGCTGGGTCGACAACCAACTCCGGCCGTTCCACGGATGTCGCAAAATGTGTTCCGCTGGCGAGGAACTCGATGTCCACGTGGCGTGGAAGTCCGAGGTTTCCCGCGTCGATCCAGCGGCGCAGTCTCCGCAGGGCGGGTGAATGCGTGCGGTTTACTACGGTGCAGATGCGCCCGTTTGCCTCAGCTGCTTCCTGAACCGCCGCGGCTTCTGTCTCGTCGATTCCCACCGGCTTGTCCACGAGGACATCAAGTCCCGCGTTCAGGGCAGCGATGGCGAGCCTCGCATGCCGAGTCGGTTCGCTGCAGATGACCGCCAGATCGATTCGGTCAGGGTCGAGAAGCTCACCGAGGTCGTCGATCCATGCGATGTCGGCGTCATCGGCCATCTTCATGCCGTCTTCGCGGATCCAGTCGGGCACCGATGATTCGTCGGCAACACCGACGAGGTGTACGCGGGGGTCGGCTCGCAACAAGTCCGCGTAGGATCCGGCATGCCTTACGCCGCTGATGAATCCGATTCGGATCGAGCCAGTGCTGGTCATTGCTGCCCTCCGATTGCAACGGCGCGCCCGGTCTCGAGCGATTGTTGCGCGGCGACGGCTGTGGCGAGCGCCGCGCGCACCTGCCAGTTCTGGACCAACGGCGTGACGGAACCGTCAAGAGTGCCGATCCAGTGGCGCATCTGATGTGTCATGGCATCTTCGATCGACGACGGCGGTGCGTTGGTGGTGTCGGACATAAGCCCCGGATCATCGCCCGTGTCGTGCGCGAGAGTGCCCCGCGTGCCCGAGACGACGATGCGGCGCACCATCTTTCCCGATTGTGGCAGCGCGTAAGCCAACTCGATCAGCGCCAGGGAACCGTCCTCGAAGCGGACGGTCAGATGGAAGCTGTCGTGAACGGGCATGCCGGCGGCAAACGTCGGGAAGCTGCGGGCGAACACCCGAATCGGCTTGCGGTCGATCAGCCAGGTCACCAGATCAAGTGCGTGAGTTCCGTTGTGCACCGGGTGCCCACCGGAGCGTTCCTTGTCGTGTTGCCACCCGCGCCAGCCGCCCGGCCAGACGTGGCCGGTGTACCAACTCAGATGGATCAAGCGGGGATCACCGATAGCGCCCTGCGCGACAGAAGCGCCGATCGAGGTGATCGACGGCTGGAACCGCACGGTCTGACCGACCATCAACGACGTACCGTTGCCCTCGGTGGCTGCAACCATGGCGTCGAAGTCGGCGACGCTCAGCGCGGCCGGCTTCTCCACGTGGACATGCTTTCCCGCCCGGCCTGCCGCAATCGTCACCGGCGCATGATCGGGAGTTGCCCCGACGACGTTGACAGCCGTGATCGACGGATCTGCCAGAACTCGGTCCAGGTCGGTGCTCGCTTGCGCTCCCGGTGCGAGCGCCGCAACAGAGGCGGCCCGGCTCGAGTCACTACCGACAACGTAAGCGACCTCCACCGTCGGCAGGCCGGCGAGCGAACGTACGTGGTCTCGTGCAATTCCGCCGCTGCCGATCACGGCAACGCGGACGCTCATCGCGCAACTCGAAGGTCTGCGGGCTCGGCCTGTCCGAGACGCACCTGCTGCGCCACGACCAGCGCCCGGTCGGTGGCCGCAGTGAGGGGCGATTCGGCACCGGAATCGAGAACCCGTGCGATCTCGTCGATTTCGTGACGGATCGCGGCCTGCATCCACACCGACGACGCCCCGCCGCCGGAGTTGTACTTCTGCGTCTTGGTTGCCGAGTCGATCAGGGACTGATTCTCGTCGGTGTCATCGAAGATGGGCCAGGATTCGACAATCCGACCATCCGTGAACAGCTGCACCAGCCCGGTGCGGAAATCTGCCCGAAGCGCGCCGTTCGATCCGTTGACCGTCAGATCCCACGACGACGTGTGCGAGCGGGTAGAGATGGTGTGGGTGCCGACCGCGCCGTTGGCGAACTTCACGACCGTCGTCCGGAATCCGTCGTCCGGTGTCACGATGCTCGACACCCCGTTGACGTCACCGCCGAGCCAGCACATCAAATCCAGTTCGTGAATCTCGTGAGTGAGTTCGCCGCCGGTCTGACTCTTGTCGAGCTTCCACCACTGCGGGTCCGCGCCGGCAGTGTCTATCCACCGGGACCTCGAAGTCTCGATTGCGTTGACGTCACCGATGTCTCCGGATCGGACCGATGCGGCCAGGCGTCGCACGCCCGGCATCATCCGCATGATGTGTCCGACCATGAGTGTCGAACCGTTGGCGTCGGCGCACTCGATCATGCCGCGAGCTTCGGAGAGTTCGACTGCGAGCGGCTTCTCGACGAATACTGCCTTGCCCTGAGTCAGTGCGGCGAGTGCCGGTTCCGCATGGGTGTGATTGGGCGTCGCCACTACAACAAGGTCGATCGTCGCGTCAGCCGCCACATCACCGTGATCGCTGGTAGGGGTCGCGCCGAATTCTCCCGCAGCTTCCGTCGCCCGCTCTATATCTCGGTCGCAGAGCATCGTGAGTTCGAAACGGGGATGGGCAGCAAACTCGCGTGCGAGTGAACTACCGAAGAATCCGCAACCGACCACGCCGACTTTGTATCGGGTCATGAAGTCTCCAAAGATTGGATAAGGGATGTCCTATGTTATACGGACAGTGTGATCGACCGTCAATTCGAGGCCGGTAACACAGTCTTCATCTATGCAGGTGAGAGCACTAAAAACGTTCACGAAACTCACCGAAATACGAAAATTCTGCCTACGAGTTCTCACGACTCTCTAGACGCGTTCTGATCCACAATGTAGGTTACGCAACATCGGACGTCGAACATAGGACATCCCCTATCCCACTCGAGATGTCCCGCTCCCCCGCCTTGGAGGCCGCCTTGAAGAACCAACGACCGCTGAGCTCCGCCATCACCCGCCGGGACCTGTTCCGGTACACCGGCCTGCTCGGAGCAGCTGCAGGTATCACCGCAACACTCGCAGCGTGCGGCGGCGGCCCCTCGTCGACCTCGGCCGTGGGCGGCTCCTCGTCCACGGGCGACCTCACCACCGCTATCGGGTACGGAAACGACCAGAGTTTCGATCCGATGCAGACCGCATCCGGCTTCCTGATGGCCGCGGTCAATCACGTGTACGAAGGCCTGCTCGAAAATGATCCGACCACCGGCGAGACGTATGCCGCGCTGGCGAAGACGGTTCCCACCGACGCCACCGCATCGAGTTGGACCATGCAGATCCGTGACGGCGCCACCTGGCACGACGGCACCCCGGTCACCTCCGACGACGTCGTCTTCAGCTTCGAGCGCATTCTCGATCCCCAGCAGAACGTGCTGATCCGCGCCTTCTTCTCGTCCTGGCTGCAGTCCGTCACCAAGGTCGACGATCAGACCGTGACGCTCAACTTCAACTATCCCTTCAGCGCTGCTGCTCAACGCCTTTCGATTGCCAAGATCATGCCCAAGCATGTCTTCGACGGCCACTGGGACGAAGCCAAGTCCGGCGCGCTCGTGGTCGGCTCCGGTCCGTACAAGGTGACCAGCCACACTCCCAAGAGCAACACGGCATTCGAGGCCTTCCCCGCGTACAACGGCCCACGTCCGGCCAACTTCACGACCATGAACTGGCTGTCCATCGTCGACACGTCCTCGCGTATCGCACGAGTATCGGGCAACAACGCCGGCGCTCAACTGGCCGACAACATCCCCGTCGCCAATGTCCCGACGCTGACGTCCGGTGGACGTACCGTCGAGGGCAATCCGGGTATGAACCTGATGTACCTGCTCTTCGACACGACGCAGGCACCGTTCGACGACGTTCGCGTTCGCCAGGCGATGTTCTACGCTCTCAACACTCCGAAAATGATCGAGATCGCCTTGGGCGGCAAGGCCGCTCCGGCCACGAGCTACCTGTACGAGCGCAATCCCGACTACTCGCGTGCGTCCACCGTCTACTCGTACGATCCGGACAAGGCACGCTCACTCCTCGCCGCCGCCGGCGTCAGTGGGCTCGACCTCACGTTGCTCTCCACCAACGTCAGTTGGCTCGCCGATTGCCTCCCCACGATCAAAGAGTCCTGGGACGCAGTCGGATTCAACACCACGCTCGAGCCGCAGGACACCAGCGCGATGGTCAGCAAGCTCAACAGTGGCCAGAAGTTCCAGATCGCGGCCGGCACGTCCAACCCGCAGGCTTTCGGATCCGACGTCGACCTGCTCGTCCGTTACACGTACAGCAAGGGCGGCCTGTGGACCAAGACGTACGCCAAGTGGGACGATACGCCTGAGGCTCAGAAAATCTACGCCACGATGGACGAGGCAACTCGCGAGACGGATCCCGCCAAGCGCAGCACCCTCGTGCAGTCGTACCTGAACCAGATCGCCGAAAACGCTGTCTACTACCCGGTTCTGCATCAGGAACTGCTGACGGCCTGGGATCCGCAGAAGGTCACCGACGTCACCCCGCTGCCGTACCCCGGCGTCAACCTGCTCGCGGCAAAGCCGGCCTGATCGCCCGCGCGCGGCAATTTCCCATCAACTGAGAGATCCCCCGATGGCCAGAGTCCTCCCCATGCTGATCAGGCGATTACTTATACTGATCCCCCTGATCCTCGGCATCATCGCGTTTGTTTTCATCGTGATGCAGTTCGCGCCCACCGATCCCGCAACGGCGGCGTTCAACGGTGGTAACCCGACGGCAGAACAGTTGCAGCAGTTCAAGGAAGAGAACGGACTGCTCGACCCACTGCCGCTCCAGTACGTCCACTTCGTCACCGATCTCCTCAGTGGGAACATGGGCGACAGCCTGATTTCCGGTACCCCGGTGCTGGATTCGATCTCCACGGCATTGCCGCTGACGATCCAACTCACGGTTCTGGGCCTGGTGATCGCCATCGTGCTCTCACTGATCTTCGGTGTCACCAGTGCCCTGTTCCGTGATCGTTGGCCAGATCAGGTCATCCGGGTGGTTTCACTCGCCGGCGTCGCCGCACCGTCATTCTGGTTGGCGCTACTCATGATTCAGTATCTGGCTGTCAAACTCGGGTGGTTCCCCACCGGCGGCTACGTCAATCCGGCCGACTCGGTCACGGACTGGCTGTGGTACATGGCGCTCCCCGCCTTGTCTCTGTCACTCCCCGTCGCGGCTCAGCTCACCCGCATCATCCGCACGTCCATGGTCGAGGAATTGGACAAGGACTACGTCCGCACGGCAATCGGAAGCGGCCTGCCCTACCCCGTCGTGATCGGGCGAAACGTGTTGCGTAACGCGCTGATCAACCCGCTCACTGTTCTGGGTCTGCGCGTCGGTTACCTCCTGGGCGGCGCCGTTGTCATCGAGCAGATCTTCGGCCTACCCGGCATGGGTCAGCTCATGATCAACGGCGTCACCAACGGCGACCCCGCAGTTGTGCAGGGTGTTGTCATCGTCATCGCAGTCGGTTTCGTCGTCGTCAACCTCGCGGTCGACATCCTCTACCTGCTTGTCAATCCACGACTTCGGAGTGCAGCATGATGAGAAGAAAACTCACCGAGAAGCTTTCGCGTCCCGGTATCACCTTTTCACGCTTTCCCCTCTCCGCCTGGCTCTCGATGGCCGTCCTCGCGATCATTGTTCTCGCCTGCCTGTTCGCGCCACTCGTCACGCAGTACAGCCCGCTCGAACAGGCTGTTGGTACGTCCGGCCCCAGCGCGGAACACTGGTTCGGCCAGGACAGTCTCGGCCGAGATCTGTTCAGCCGCTTGCTGTACGGCGGACGCTGGTCACTGACTATCGGCCTCGGGTCCACCTTCCTCGCACTGTGCGCCGGCGCCCTCATCGGTTCGGTGGCCGCAACCAGCCGAAAGTCCGTCGACGAGACCATCATGCGTGTGCTCGACGTCGTCATGGCGTTCCCGGGCATCGCGCTCGCAGCCGTCCTCGTTGCAGCGTTCGGCGGTTCGATCCCCGTCCTCATCGTCACCATCGCCTTCCTCTACACCCCGATGGTTGCGCGTGTCGTTCGCGCCAACGTGCTCGCCCAGTACGGCGAGGATTACGTCGCCGCTGAAAAGGTCATCGGGGCAAGCACTTCCCACATCGTCGTCAAGCACGTCGTCACCAACTGCGCTGCCCCTGTTCTCGTGTTCTGCACGGTCATGGTCGCCGACGCCATCGTGCTCGAAGCCAGCCTGTCGTTCATCGGCGCGGGCGTGCGACCACCGGACCCGTCGTGGGGATCGGTAATCGCCGACGGCAAGAACATGGTCCTGCTCGGTGGTTGGTGGGCAACCGTGTTCCCCGGTCTGCTGATTCTTCTGACGGTGCTCTCCCTCAACGTGCTCGCCGAGGGTCTCACCGACGCGATGGCTGATCCGAGCCTGAAGAAGACCAAGAAGACGCCTCTCGAAGCAGCCCGCACCGCCGCTGCGGAGGAAACGTCCAACGAGCTCATCCTGGAAGAAGAAGCCGCGCGAGACGCCGAATCACTGGTTGTCAGTGATGACTTCGCCGACTCGAGTGTCATCGTCACCAATGCGCTGAAACCGGTCGTCGCGCCGACGCCACTCGAAACACACCTGAAGATCCTGGCGGAAACCGAACGGGCACGCACCGATCGTCTTGTCTACGAAGGCGACGCCGCTCCACTGCTCGAGGTACGCAATCTGACGATCCGTTTCCCGGAACGCTACGGCGACACCGCAATCGTCGACAACGTCAGTTTCACAGTCCGTCCGAACGAGACGATGGCTCTCGTCGGCGAATCAGGCTGTGGCAAGTCGCTGACGTCACTGGCGATCATGGGCCTGCTGCCCAAGACCGCAGTGGTGACCGGTGAGATCCTCTTCGACGGCGTCAACGTCCTCGAACTGAACAACCGGGAACGAAACAAGCTTCGCGGACACGACATGGCCATGATCTACCAGGACGCACTCAGCTCCCTGAACCCGGCAATGTTGATTCGCGCCCAGTTCAAGCAGCTCACCAAACGAGGCGGAACGCGTACCGCCGAGGAACTGCTCGAACTTGTCGGACTCGACCCGGTTCGCACGCTTGCCAGCTACCCGCACGAGTTGTCGGGTGGTCAACGTCAGCGCGTCCTCATCGCGATGTCGCTCACGCGTAGCCCGCGCCTGATCGTCGCCGACGAACCCACCACTGCTCTCGACGTCACCGTCCAGGCTCAGGTGGTGGACCTGCTCAACGATCTGCGGGAAAAGCTCGGCTTTGCCATGGTTTTCGTGAGCCACGATCTGGCACTCGTTGCTTCGCTCGCCCACAAAATCACGGTCATGTACGCCGGTCAGGTCGTCGAATCTGCACCCACCGGCGATCTGCTCATCGATCCGCGCCACGAATACACCCAGGGCCTCCTCGGCGCCGTTCTCTCCATCGAGGACGAGGCTCCGCGGCTGCACCAGATCCAGGGAACCGTACCGTCGCCCGGCAGCTTCGCCACCGGTGACCGTTTTGCCGAACGTTCCCTGCGTCCGGATTCCGATCCCCACCGAAAGCCCGAGATGGTTCGGATCGATGGAACCGAGCACTGGTTCGCCAACCAGTCCGCGGCACCCGTATCCGCCGAATCGGAATTGGAGAGCGTGCGATGACCACAGCGCAAACACCCATCCTGGAACTGAAGAACATTCACGTCGTCCACAAGACTCGTTCGGGATCGCTGTTCAAACCCGGAACTGTGCACGCCGTCAACGATGTCAGTATCGCCGTGCGACGAGGGACGACGATCGGCATCGTGGGCGAGTCCGGTTGCGGTAAGTCGACGCTCGCGAAGGTCATGGTCGGACTGCAGAAGCCGACGTCGGGTGACGTCATCTTCCGTGGACAGAGTGCTCTGACCCGATCGGCGTCGGTCCGCAAGGAGTTCGGGCGCGCGATCTCCATCGTGTTCCAGGACCCGGCGACCGCGCTCAATGCGCGAATGACGGTGGCCGACATCCTCACCGATCCACTCGACGTGCACGGCATCGGGAATCGCTCGACCCGCGCCGCTCGGGTTCGCGAACTGGTTGGACTGGTCGGACTTCCCCAATCCGCGCTCGAAGTCATCCCGAGTCAGATCTCCGGCGGACAGCGACAGCGCGTTGCCATCGCCCGTGCGCTGGCACTCGAACCGGACGTGATCGTCGCCGACGAGCCGACATCCGCACTCGACGTGTCGGTGCGCGCGCAGATCCTGAATTTGCTCAGCGACATCAAGGCACGACTCGGGCTGGGAATGGTGTTCATCTCGCACGATATCCAGACCGTGCGCTATGTCTCCGACAGCATTGTCGTCATGAATGCCGGCCGGATCGTCGAACAGGGAACAGCGCAGGAAGTGTTCGACAACCCGTCCGACGCTTACACCGCAAAACTGCTCGGCGCAGCCCCAAGCCTGCTGCAACGCACCGTGGATGCGTGATAACCGATGGAGTCGACAAGCGGACATAGGATGAAGGACGTTCAATTCGGAAAAGGGGAATCGATGTCTGTTCGGAGTGGCACACCGCGTGCTCGTTTCAGCGCGCAGAACCGTATGCGCGCACTTCAATCAGACATCATGAACTTGATCCTGGATCGTCGACTCTCCCCCGGTGATCCGATGCCCACCGAGGCGGAACTCTCCGAAGAACTGGGAATCGGCAGGAACACTCTGCGCGAGGCTCTCAAGGTTCTGCAGGCCTTGGGCGTCGTCGAAATCCGGCACGGCTTCGGAATGTTTGTCGCTCCGAGTAACTTCGACGCACTGGCCGACGGTCTGACGTTCCGTGGCAGATTGTCGCTTCAGGGCACCGGCCACGAAGCGATGGAACTGGTCGACATCCGTCAGGCTCTCGAAACCGGTCTGATCGGCGCCGCAATGGCCGAGATGACCACCGAAGACCACGACGCTCTCGACGAACTCGTCACGGGAATGGAAGTTCGCGCAGCAGCCGGAAAGAATTTCTCCGATATCGATGCGACTTTCCACAGCCGGTTGTATTCACCGCTCGACAATCAGGTGCTTGCACAATTGATGGATGTCTTCTGGCAGGTGTACAGCGAAATCCAGCAGGCCATCGGTCATTCGGATACACCGCTCGTCGATATAGCGTCGAAGCATCGCGCAATTCTCGACGCTATTCGTACCGGCGACGCCATCGAAGCTGCGCACACTCTCGACGTCCATTTCGGTGGTCTCCGACAGCGGATCGGAAACCTGCACGCGGACACATCGACCTAGGACATTCCAGGCAGCATTGATCTTCGACACGGTATCTCCCATGCCGACAGATCTTGCGGCAAAATTACCGGTATGAAGAATCCGAACCTGACGCCATCGCGCATCCTCGCGCTGGTCGCCGCCGCTGCCCTGGTCATTTTCGTGATCGCCCGTCGTCGAGACGACGGCGGAGTGCTCAGTCGCGGAGAATGGCTGGCCGACAGCGTCGGACCGGACGACCTGGCGGGCTGAAACAACAAAAGGCTCTCGGCCACTGTGGCCGAGAGCCTTTTGCCCTGTCCGCTATTTCATGGAGTCGAGACGAGCACGCGCGTCTTCGAATCCGGAAACCAACTCAGCCATAACCTCGGCGACCGGACGGATCTCGTTCATCCGTCCCACGATCTGACCGACCGGCATTGCCACGACGTCAGGATTCTCCGACGCCGAAATACGTTGGTGTGCATCACTGACCAGAAGATTCTGCAACGGCATCGGCAACGCGTCCGGCGCGCCGGGCTTCGACCAGGCTTCGGTCCACTTCGTCTTGAGCAACCTCGCCGGCTTTCCCGAGTAGATCCGGGACCGGACGGTGTCCGCCGACGTCGCTTTCAGCAATGCACGTTGAATGGCCGACGGGCCCTCCCCCGACGCGCTGCCCAGTTTGTACTCCGACGTGGTGAGCCAGTACGAGCCCATCCAGACTCCGGATGCACCGAGCGCGAGGGCTGCAGCCACCTGTCGACCACTGCCGATTCCGCCGGCAGCCAACACAGCTGCGGTGTCACCGAGTGCGTCGACGATTTCGGGAACCAACACCATGGAGGCGATCTCACCGGTATGCCCGCCGGCTTCGTAGCCCTGGGCGATCACGATGTCGACGCCGTTCTCCACATGGCGACGGGCATGTTCGACAGCACCGGCCAGCGCCGCGACCGGCACACCCTTTGCATGCGCCTGATCGATGACATCTTTCGGCGGTGAACCAAGCGCGTTGGCGATCAAAGCAATTCGATGCCCCAGAGCAACATCGACGTGCGAGCGAGCTACCGAATGCAACCAACCCAACACACCGGTGGCATGTTCGACGTCGTCGGACAACGGCGGCACACCGAGCTCGTCGAGGGTGCGATTGACAAACGCGCGGTGCTCAGCCGGGATCAACTTGTCGAGATCGATCGCGCCGCCCTCGGTGGGAACCTTTGCGGGCATGACGATGTCGACGCCGTACGGCTTACCGTCGGTGTTCTCGTCCATCCAGGTCAGGGCAGCTTCGAGTTCTTCGGGATCGTTGAATCGCACGCACCCCAGGACTCCAAGTCCACCGGCGCGAGAGATCGCGGCCGCTACGTGCTCCGACGGTGTGAATCCGAAGATCGGGTATTCGATGCCGAACTTGTCGGCAAGATCGGATCGCATCAGGCTTCCACACTCTCTGCACTGTTTGCCTCGGGAGCACCGTTCCCGTTGTGGTCGTCCGCTTCACGGGACTCTGTTTCGGCCTTCGCCCACCGGTAGTCCGGCTTACCTGCCGGGTTGCGCTTGATCTGGTCGACAAACCACACGCTGCGCGGAACCTTGTATCCGGCAATCTCTTTACGCGCCGCGGTGGCGATGTCGTGCAGCGTCGGAGACGTACCCTCGCGAACCTGAACCACCGCGGCAACTCGCTGCCCGAAACGCTCGTCCGGGACACCAACTACCAGCACGTCGAAGATGTCGGGATGCGCCTTCAATGCGCCTTCGACCTCTTCCGGGTACACCTTCTCGCCGCCGCTGTTGATGGATACCGAACCGCGTCCGAGCATCGTGACCGTACCGTCGGCTTCGACCTGCGCGTAATCACCGGGGATCGAGTACCGAACACCGTTGATCGTGCGGAACGTCTCGGCCGTCTTGACCTCGTCCTTGTAGTAGCCGAGCGGGATGTTGCCTCTGCGCGCAAGCATTCCGCGCTGACCCGATCCCGGTTCGACCTCGTTGCCGTCGTCGCCGAGAACCGTTGTGGAAGCATCGATCTTGACCGTCGGGCCGCCAGTGTGCTTCTGCCCCTTGGAGAGAACCGCCAAGCCTCCGAAACCGGTCTCCGAAGCTCCGATGGAGTCCGTGAGCAGACGGTTGGGCAGCAGTTCCAGGAACTGCTCCTGAATGCTCGGCGAGAAGAGCGCCGCGCTGCTTGCCATGACGTACAGCGACGAAAGATCGTAAGGCTCACCCGTTTCCGGGTTTCCGGCAATCAACGCGTCGAGCATCGGTCGAGCCATCGCGTCGCCGGTGATGAAGATGAGGTTGACCTTGTGCTTGTCGATGTTCTGCCACACCTCGTGGGCGTCGAACTCAGGGTGCATCAAACAGGTGCCGCCGCCGAAGAGACTGTGGAATACGGCCGACTGTGAGCCGCCGTGGATCATCGGAGGAATCGGGTAGCGAACCATGCTCGGGTTGGCAGCGCCGACCTTCGCCATTTCGTATTCGTCCTCGACCGCAACTCCGGTGACGAAGTTGATACCACCACCGAGCACACGCCACCAGTCCTCGTGGCGCCACATGACACCCTTCGGGCTACCCGTCGTACCGCCTGTGTAGAGCATGAAGATGTCGTCGTTGCTGCGATCCTCGAAATCGCGCTCGCCCGAACTCTGCGCCAGTGCGGCTTCGTACTCGATGCCGAACGACGCGTAGTCGCCATCGGTGCCGTCTTCGATGACGACAACCGACTTGACGAGGGGCGCGTTCGGGAGAACGTTCTTGATCTTGTCGGCATATCGACGCTCGGCGACCAGCGCAACCATGTCCGAATTGTCGAAGATGTATTGCAACTCGTTCTCGACGTAGCGGTAGTTGATGTTGACCATCACCGCCCGGATCTTGAAGATCGCAACCATGGCCTCGATCGCCTCGATGACATTGCGGCAGTAGATGCCGACCTTGTCACCCGGCTTCACGCCATGTTCACGCAGGTAATGACCGAGCCTGTTGGCGCGGTCCTCGAGTTGCGCGTACGTCACCTCCCGGCCATCGGAGACCAGTGCAACCCGGTCCGGAACGAGGTCGATCGAGTGCTCTACGAAGTCTGCGATGTTAAGGGCCACGCCCTTCAAAGTAGAACGTGTTACCTTTTCTGGCAAGACCCAATTTGAGAGCCAGCTCACAAACGCCCCAGGAGCCATCAGTGTCCTCTACGACGACCGAAAAATCCGACACTTCGGAAACTGCACCGCACTGCCTCGTGGAGAAACGCGGTCACGTCCTGATCATCACCATGAACCGCCCCGAGCGGAAGAACGCCATCACCGGCGACATGATGGCGATCATGGTCGACGCCTGGAATCAAGTCGACAACGACCCCGACATCCGCGTCGCCGTCCTCACCGGAGCCGGGGGCGATTTCTGCGCCGGCGCCGACCTCAAGAACATGTCCGCCAAACCCCCGGGAGACGCCTTTGCCGGCGGCGGCGTCGACATGTCCAAAATCGAAGGTCTCCTCAAAGGCCGACGGCTCACCAAGCCCCTCATCGCGGCCGTCGAAGGCGCAGCCATCGCCGGCGGAACCGAAATCCTGCAGGGCACCGACATCCGCGTCGCCGGCGAAAGCGCCAAATTCGGAGTGTCCGAAGCCAAGTGGGGACTCTTCCCGCTCGGCGGTTCAGCAGTGCGCCTGGTCCGGCAGATTCCGTACACCATCGCCGCGGATATTCTGCTCACCGGACGCCACATCAAAGCCCCGGAAGCCAAGGAAATCGGCCTCATCGGCCACGTCGTCCCGGACGGTCAGGCCCTCGACAAGGCACTCGAACTCGCCGACCTCATCTCCGCCAACGGACCTCTCGCAGTCCAGGCGATCCTCAAGACCATCCGCGACACCGAGGGCATGCACGAGGAAGAAGCCTTCCGCATCGACGCGGAACTGGGCATGAAGGTTTTCATGAGCGCGGATGCAAAGGAAGGCCCCCGAGCCTTCGGCGAGAAGCGGGCGCCCAAGTTCAAGGGAGTCTGAGGCTAGCCCCCACCCCTTTTCGAGCGAACGTACCTTTCGGCGCATCCAAGGCGACGAAAGGCGCGTTCGCTCGGTCTGTTTCGGTCCACTTCGTCCCGCTTATGGTGATTCTGATCAGTTCGCGACGGCGGACACTTGTGGTCGCGGACGAGAGCAAGCAAGCGCAAAATGTCTCTTGAGGTCGTCGATGACACGTTCAGGGTCGGTGCGCAGCGCGCTCGGCACCGTGGGAAGCACAATAATTCCGGCGTTTTGCATCCGCGTCCGACGCTCGACCGTGCGTTTGTAGTCCGTCGGCGACAAGTGCCACTCCAACGAATCGATGTCCCACGCGAATGCGACGGAGTCGATCCATCCATCTGGAATTGCGATGAATCTTCCGTCCGAGTCGCGTATCTCTTGGTTGAACAACATGTCGGGCAGACCACTTCGCTTCCACAGTTCGCGCGCCTCGATTTCCGGGACGGAATGCAGATTGGCGTTCACCTCACGCAACACTGCCCGAGGAAGGGCGGACCCACGACAACTTCCCGCATCGAGTTCCTTGGCGAGTTCACGCACCGACGCATCACCTCGTTGAATGACCTCCGCAATCAGCGCCCGAGTGGGACCGACGGCCTTGCATCGCCGGGCCGCGTCGAGCAGTGAGCGCGGAAGCGGCGCACAACGCAGGCCGCTGCGCATCTCGGGTTCAGGTAGCCGAATAGTGCGCTCCGCCACCACAAATCCGACGGACTGCGCACGTCGATGGATAGGTATCAGAACCTGTACGTCACCCGAATTGCTGCGATATCCGTACTCTGCCAACGCAGACCGCCCCGTGAGCATTGCGTCGACGCCACCGAACATGAGCGCGGCTACGGCCCGCTGCCGCGGGGTCGGCTGCCCGTTTCCGAGCATGATGACTCCGGGCAGTATCCGTTGCCACGGCCCGCCGGCTCGGCATCTGCCGTGAACGGCTGAGTTCGACACTCGTAGTCTCGCCAACTCCGACACTCGGATTACTCCGCTCGTGCTGGCTCGGTAAATCTCATCGGGGTCCCGCCCCCACTCGCCTCGACGCATGAGTGCAGCATGACGCACACGTCACCGTCACCAGCGACGGCGACCTGGGGTTTTACCGGTGCCTGTGGATAACTTTAGCGGTGCGAAAGTGGCGTTGATCGCCTCAGATGCGCTGAAAGGTACGTTCGCTCAAAAAATGTCACCCCGCACCGCTGCCGCCAATTCCCGAACATGATCGGCGTCGCGGCAGGTCACCAACAGCATCGTGACGCCTGCCTCTTCCCAGCGCTTCACGCCGGCCCGAACTTCGTCGAGGTTGCCGATGATCATGGTCTCGGTGACCATCTCGTCGGGGACGACCGCCGCAGCTTCGTCCTTGCGACCGGACATGAAGAGACGGCCGATCTCGTCGACCTCCTTCTCGTAACCCATGCGCTTGTAGACCTGGGCGTGAAAGTTCAACTCCGGGGCGCCCATTCCGCCCACGTAGAGGGCGGTCATCGGTTTGAGAGCGGCGATGGCGGCAGCACGATCGTCGGTCACGATGACCTGACACGTGGCGGCCACCTCGAAGTCCTCGCGACTACGACGCGCTCCGGCGCGCGCGAATCCTTCGTCGAGCCAGTTGTTGTACACCGGTGCGAGCCGCGGGGTGTAGTAAATAGCTAGCCAACCGTCGGCGATTTCTCCGGCGAGTGCAACATTTTTGGGTCCTTCGGCGCCGAGCCAAATGGGGATGTCGGCACGCAATGGATGCGTAATCGCCTTGAGCGGCTTGCCAAGACCCGAACTTCCGGGTCCGTTGTACGGCAGTGGGTAGTGCGGTCCGGGGCTGGTGACAGGTTTTTCGCGGGCGAGGACCTGGCGGATGATGTCCACGTATTCGCGGGTGCGCGCTAGCGGCTTTTCGAACGGTTGCCCGTACCACCCTTCGACAACCTGCGGTCCCGATACGCCGAGCCCCAGGATGGTCCGACCGCCGCTGAGATGATCGAGTGTGAGCGCGTGCATGGCGCAACTGGTGGGCGTGCGTGCAGAAATCTGGACGACCGACGTGCCCAACCGAAGGTTCTCGGTTCGCGATCCCCACCACGCGAGTGGCGTGAACGCGTCGGACCCCCAGGACTCCGCGGCGAAGACCGAATCGAAGCCCGCGTTCTCGGCTGCTTCGATCAGTTCCGGAGCGTTCGTGGGGGGCTGTGCGCCCCAGTATCCGAGTTGCAACCCAAGCTTCATCTTGCGCCTCCGCGTCTCCGGTGATCAGAAGTGACCCTTGCCACAATCTCTAGAACCTGTTCTACTCGATCTTGTGACCATCGGAAAGAGCGGGGTGGCCGAAAAGCCGCTGAGCGCACCATTGAATCTCCATTTCGACTACACCAGATCGACGGGGCCGACCATCGGCGCGTTCGTAACTGCCTTGCGTGATCGCAGGGTGATCGGCGCGCGTGGGTCGAACGGTCGAGTTTTTGTGCCGCCACCCGAATTCGATCCGGATACCGCCGAACCACTCACCGACTTCGTCGGAGTCTCCGACGGCGGAACCGTCGTGAGTTGGTCGTGGATGCCGGAACCGATCGACGGACAACCGCTCACGAAGCCATTCGCGTGGGCCCTGATCAGGCTCGACGGCGCAGACACCACCATGCTTCACGCGGTCGACGTCGACTCCCCCAGCGCAATCAGCACCGGTATGCGAGTGCGCGCTCGCTGGGCGACGGAGCGAGTCGGTCAGATCACGGACATCGAGTGCTTCGAGCCTGGCGAGAGCGAAAATGGCATCGCCTCAGTCGATTCGAGCGCGGATCCAGTCACCATGATCACGACACCTGTCGACTTGAACTTCATGCACTCCGCGTCGGCTGAGGAGAGCTTCTATCTCCGCGGGCTCGCCGAGGGCAAACTCATCGGCGGACGTAGCGCCCCGGGCGACAAGGTCTACATCCCCCCGCGCGGCGCCAACCCCACCAACGGATTTCCGACGAACGAACAAATCGAACTGCCGGACAAGGGCACTGTCACGACGTTCTGCATCGTCAACGTTCCGTTTCTCGGCCAGCGGATCAAGCCTCCGTACGTCGCTGCCTACGTGCTGCTCGATGGTGCAGATATTCCGTTCCTGCATCTGATCCTGGAGTGCGACGCGGCCGACGTGCGTATGGGGATGCGCGTCGAGGCCAAGTGGAAGCCACGCGAGGAGTGGGGTTACACGCTCGAAAATATCGAATACTTCAGGCCGACCGGTGAACCCGACGCCGAGTACTCCACCTTCCAACACCACCTGTGAGGGCTTCTGACATGACTTCTGCAGACATCGCAGTGGTGGGCTTTGCACAAGCCCCGCACGTACGCGAGACCCATGGCACCACCAACGGCGTCGAAATGCTGGTCCCCTGCTTCCAGCAACTGTACAAAGACCTGGGAATCACCAAATCCGATATCGGATTCTGGTGCTCGGGATCTTCCGATTACCTTGCCGGACGATCGTTTTCCTTCATCTCGGCTATCGACTCCATCGGTGCCGTTCCGCCCATCAACGAGTCCCACGTCGAGATGGACGCGGCCTGGGCGTTCTACGAGGCCTGGATCAAAATCTTGACAGGTGAGGTCGATACCGCACTTGTGTACGGCTTCGGAAAGTCGTCCGCAGGACACCTGCGCAAGATCCTCACCATGCAACTCGATCCATATCTTGTTGCGCCCCTGTGGCCCGACTCGGTTTCCATCGCCGGACTGCAGGCCCGTCTCGGTATCGACGCAGGCAAGTGGACGCACGAGGACATGGCCGAGGTGACCGCTCGTAGCCGTCGTCACGCCATGAGCAACCCCAACGCGCAGCTCGCCGGCGAGGTGGATATCGAGGCTTTGCTGGCCAGTCCCTTCCTCGCAGATCCGTTGCGCGCCCATGATTGTGCGCCCATCACCGACGGAGCAGCCGCCATCGTGCTCGCATCCGGCACGCGCGCTCGTGACCTGTGCGAGCGCCCCGCCTGGATTTCCGGCATCGAACATCGCATCGACTCTCCGAACCTCGGGGCACGTGATCTCACGACATCACCGTCGACGGCATCCGCCGCGAAGGCTGCGACGGGCGGCGATGTCAGCAACATCGACATCGCCGAACTCCACGCACCGTTCAGCCATCAGGAACTGATCCTCAAGGAGGCAATCGGTCTCACGGATGCGACCACGATCAACCCGTCGGGTGGCCCGCTGAGCGGCAACCCGATGTTTGCGGGTGGTCTCGAACGTATCGGTTACGCAGCGCAGGCAATTTGGGGAGGCCAGGCGAATCGCGCACTGGCCCATGCAACCAGCGGCCCAGTGCTGCAACAGAACCTGGTAGCAGTCTTGGAGGGACGGAACTGATGGCCGGAACGCCACAACTCGCGGCCGTGCTCGGCACCGGCCAGACTCACTACGTCGCAAAGCGTCACGACGTGTCGATGGCCGGATTGGTCCGCGAAGCGATCGATGCCGCAATGCTCGACGCTCAGGTCGGCTGGGACGACATCGACGCCGTCGTGATCGGCAAGGCCCCCGACTTGTTCGAGGGATCGATGATGCCGGAACTCGCCATGTCGGATGCACTCGGCGCCAACGGAAAACCGTTGCTTCGCGTCCACACCGCCGGATCGGTGGGCGGCTCCACCGCTATCGTGGCATCGAGCCTCGTCAAATCCGGGGTTCACAAGCGGGTTCTGACAGTCTCCTGGGAGAAGCAGTCCGAGTCGAATGCGATGTGGGCACTGTCCACGCCGATTCCCTTCAACATGCCGGTGGGCGCCGGAGCCGGCGGTTACTTTGCGCCGCACGTCCGTTCGTATATCCGTCGCTCGGGGGCACCCTCGCACATCGGCGCCATTGTTGCCGCAAAGGACCGTCTCAACGGCAGCATCAATCCATACGCACACCTCAAGCAGCCCGATATCACGGTCGAATCCGTTCAGGCGTCGCAGATGCTGTGGGATCCCATTCGCTACGACGAGACGTGCCCGTCCTCCGACGGCGCGTGTGCTCTGGTGATCGGCAACGAGGAGGCCGCCGCCGAGGTCGAGGCACAAGGTCGTACCGTCGCGTGGATTCATGCAACGGCGATGCGCACCGAGCCGACGACCTATGCGGGCCGCGACCAGGTCAACCCGCAGGCCGGACGCGATGCTGCGGCAGCGCTCTGGAAGGCGGCCGGAATCACGGATCCGCTCAGCGAGATCGACTGCGCCGAAATCTATGTGCCGTTCTCCTGGTTCGAACCGATGTGGCTCGAGAACCTCGGATTTGCCGAGGAAGGCCAGGGATGGAAGCTCACCGAAGCCGGCGAAACAGCCATCGGCGGCAAGCTTCCCGTCAACCCGTCGGGTGGCGTTCTCTCGTCCAACCCGATCGGCGCGTCCGGCATGATTCGGTTTGCCGAATCCGCGATGCAGGTGATGCGCAGGGCCGGTGACCACCAGGTGGCCAATGCAAGCAAGGCCCTCGGTCACGCGTACGGCGGTGGCTCACAGTACTTCTCGATGTGGGTCGTCGGCTCCGAACGCCCCACCACGTAAACACGCCAACCGCCGATCAGGGAGAAGTCGAAGATGAAGTACACCGTCGGGGTTGCGATGAACCCCTTGGATCAGTTGGCCGGTATCGCCAAAACCGCTGAAGAGTGCGGCTTTACGTCCATTGCGTTACCGGATTCACTGTTCTTCATGGAAACCCAGACGGCGGACTACCCGTACACGCCGGACGGGTCTCGGATGTGGACTGCCGAGACCCCCTGGGTCGATCCGCTGATCGCCGCGGCCGCGATGGGCGCCGTCACCGAGAAAATCGAGTTCTACACGCAGGTACTGAAGCTGGGTAGCCGCAATCCGGTGCTTCTCGCCCGCCAAGTAGGGTCCGTCGCCGCTTTGACGAACAACCGTTTCGGCTTCGGCGTCGGAATCGGCTGGGCTCCAGAAGAATTCGAGTGGTGCGGGGCTCCCTACGCGCGTCGCGGCGCCCGGGTCGACGAGATGATCGACGTCATCAAGCTGATCCTGGGCGGCGGCATGGTCGAGTACCACGGCGAGTTCTTCGATTTCGATCGCCTGCAGATGAGTCCGACTCCCACCAAACCGGTTCCGTTCTACGTCGGTGGCCACACCGAGGTTGCTCTCAAGCGCGCTGCACGGGTGGGTGACGGCTGGACGTCGGCGATGATCAAGTTCGACGATCTGGTCGGCGTCATCGCCAGACTGCGCGAATTGCGCGCCGAGTACGGCAAGGAGAACGAACCGTACGAGATCCAGACCGTGTGCGTCGACCGGTTCGGGAAAGACGGCTACGCCGAACTCGAGGACGCCGGTGTCACCGACATCATCACGGTTCCTTGGGTTTTCGACGGGATCGGCTTCGACGCGCCGCTCGAGGCAAAACAGGATTCCATGCGCAGGTTCGCCGAGAAGTACATTCAGTGAGGGAAACGATGACGACCGAACATCCCGCCCGCGTAGCGGGCAATGCATCGCGGGCAGCGGCAAGTGGAAAGAACAAAGAAGCCTGGCTGGATCTCTTTGCCGAGGACGGCTGGGTCGAAGATCCCGTCGGCCCTTCAGGCTTCGATCCCGAGGGCAAAGGCCATCACGGCCGCGAAGCCATTTCCAAGTTCTACGACATGACGATCGCCACGACGGAGTCGCTCGAGTTCCTCATCGACGATTCCCTGGTGTGCGGTAACGAGAACGTCAACATCGGGAAGATTCGGAGCACGGTTGGCGGCATGGTCGTCGATGCGGAAGGCGTGTTCGTCTACCGCGTCAACGACGAGGGCAAGATCCAATCACTTCGCGCGTTCTGGGAAGTGGAGCGGGCCATGAAGACTGCTCGCAAGGCCTGACCGAACAAACAAACAAATGAGGGCTCCGGTCATATTGACCGGAGCCCTCACTGTTGCGTCGGATTCGCGGAAATGGTTTCCTGGAATTTATCGTCGCGTGTCGATGGCGGACTGCGCCAGGCATGGAGGCGTCGTACCCAAGGGTTCTCAATGACCATTTCGTTCAATCACACCATCATCGCGGCGCAGGACAGACAAGAGTCTGCGTGGTTCTTCACCCACATTTTTGGTCTTCCGGATCCTGTGCCGGCCGGATACTTCCTCTCCGTCGAACTCGAGCACGGAGTGATGCTGGACTACGCGCAGGTCGACCAAGGCGCTGAGGTTTCACCGCAACACTACGCATTCCTGGTATCCGAGAAAGACTTCGACGGAATCTACCAGCGGATACTCGATCTGAGACTCGATCATTGGGCCGATCCGCGAAAATCGAGCACTGGCTTCAACACCAACGACGGTGGGCGCGGTGTCTACTTCCTCGACCCGTCGGGCCACTTTCTGGAAGCCATCACGAAACCGTACGGCGGCTGAAACAACCCGCCCCCCGGAACTACAAAACGGTGGCGCCTGCGGGAGATGAGGGATCCCACAGACGCCACCGCAGTTCCAAGTAGCCAGCTAGTGGCTCCTCAGAACGTCAACTGTAGTTCTGTGCAGTCGAAAGCGCAGCGCCAACCTTCGATTCCGTACACATACCTACATGCCCATACCTACCCGCCGGTTACCGTCTCAGTATAGGGCTGGTTCAGTGTTTGACCGGACAGCCGCCGGTCTTGTAATCAACCTGAAACTCTTTGATGCCGTTGAGCCAGCCCGAGCGCAGACGACGAGGATCTCCGAGCCGGGTGATATCGGGAAGATGATCGGCGATCGCATTGAAAATCAGGTCGATTTCGAGGCGAGCCAGATTCGCGCCGACACAGTAATGCGCACCGGTGCCACCGAATCCGAGATGCGGATTGGGGTCACGCATGATGTCGAACTTCGTGGGGTTCTCGAAGACCTCTTCATCGAAGTTGGCCGACGCGTACATCATCACGACGCGATCGCCCTTCTTGATCTTCTGTCCACCGAGCTCGGTGTCCTCGAGAGCGGTGCGCTGGAAGGACGTCACCGGAGTGGCCCAGCGAACGATCTCGTCGGCAGCGGTCTTGGGACGTTCCTTCTTGTACAGCTCCCACTGGTCGGGATTGTCGAGGAACGCCACCATGCCATGTGTGATCGCATTGCGAGTGGTCTCGTTTCCTGCGACCGCAAGAAGGATCACGAAAAAGCCGAATTCCTCAGGGGAGAGCTCATTTCCGTCGATGTCAGCTTCGATGAGCTTGGTGACGATGTCATCGGCAGGACACTTCTTGCGCTGATCGGCCATCTGGTACGCGTACCCGAGGAGCTCCATCGACGCGGCCTGCGGATCGATGTCGAACTCGGGGTCGTCGTACGACGTCATCTGGTTGGACCAGTCGAAGAGCTTCGTACGATCTTCCTGCGGCACACCGAGAAGCTCGGCAATCGCCTGCAGCGGCAGTTCCGAGGCCACCTGCGTGACGAAGTCTCCGGCACCACTCTCGGCGGCGGTCTTCACGATCTGCTCGGCACGCTCGGTCAGCTCGTCGCGCAGGCTGTTGATAGCTCGCGGCGTGAACCCGCGGGAAATCAGTTTGCGAAGTTTAGTGTGCTCGGGAGCGTCCTTGTTGATGAGGATGAACCGCTGCATTTCGACGTTCTCACGCGGGATGTCATCGGCAAAACGCGGGATCGCGGTGTTTTCGTGGGTCGAGAAGATGTCGCTGCGCTGCGAAACTTCCTTGACCTCTTCATGCCGAGTGACCACCCAGTAGCCCTCGTCCTGGAACCCACCGATCTCCGGCGGCTGCGGATTCCACCACACGGGAGCCGTCTTACGCAGCTGAGCAAATTCCTCGAAGGGCATCCGCTCTGCGTAGATGTCGGGGTCCGTGAAGTCGATCCCCTGGGGGATTGCGGGCTGTGCCACTGATGTCTCCTGCCATGAGCCTTTTCATCACCGAGGTGATGACCATCCGTAATGTGGAACACGTTCTACTTACATTGAAACACAAGCCTGCTTACTAGGAAAGGAAACGGCAGACAGCTCTTGCTTCTTGCTAAGAACTTGTTCTACTTTTTCAATACAAGGAAAGGAACCCACCGTGGGCACACCAGTAATCGTCGAGGCCGTCCGCACACCGATCGGTAAGCGCGGAGGCTGGCTCGCCGGCCTACACGCCGCCGAAATTCTCGGAGCTGCTCAGAAGGGCCTTCTCGACCGCTCGGGAATCGACCCGATGTTGATCGAGCAGGTGATCGGCGGCTGCGTCACCCAGGCCGGCGCGCAGTCCAACAACATCACCCGCACCGCGTGGCTGCACGCCGGACTGCCCTGGCAGACCGGTGCCACCACCGTCGACTGCCAGTGTGGATCCGCACAGCAGGCCAACCACCTGATCGCCGGCTTGATCGCCACCGGTGCGATCGACGCGGGCATCGCCTGCGGCATCGAAGCGATGAGCCAGGTCCCGCTTGGGGCCAATGTCGGAACTCTCGCCGGACCACGCCGTCCCGCCACCTGGGACATCGACATGCCCGACCAGTTCGGAGCCGCCGAGCGCATCGCACGTCGTCGCGGACTGACCCGTGAGGACCTCGAAGCTCTCGGCGTCCGCTCCCAGGCCCTCGCCAAGCAGGCCTGGGAAGAAGGCCGCTTCGACCGCGAGGTGCTCGAGCTGTCCGCACCTCAGGTCGACAAGGAAGGCAACCTGACGGGCGAGACCAAGCTGGTCAATCGCGATCAGGGTCTGCGTGACACGACGGCCGAGTCCCTGGCTCGGCTGAAGCCGGTCATGGAGGGCGCAATCCACACTGCCGGAACGTCTTCGCAGATCTCCGACGGTGCAGCTGCCGTCCTACTCATGGACGAGGACAAGGCCCGCGCTCTCGGCTTGAAGCCGCGCGCCCGCATCGTCGCGCAGGCACTCGTCGGATCCGAACCCGAGTTCCACCTCGACGGTCCGGTTCAGGCCACGACCCGCGTACTCGAGAAGAGCGGCATGAAGATCGGCGACCTCGATCTGTTCGAGGTCAACGAGGCTTTTGCTTCGGTTGCACTGTCCTGGGCGCAGGTTCACGGACCGGATTTCGACAACGTCAACGTCAACGGCGGCGCTCTTGCACTCGGCCATCCGGTCGGCAGCACCGGCTCGCGACTGATCACGACTGCTCTGCACGAACTCGAGCGCCGCGACGGTTCGACTGCGTTGATCACCATGTGCGCGGGCGGCGCACTGGCCACCGGCACGATCATCGAGCGCATCTGACATGAGCACTCCCCCAGCTAAACCCAAGGGACTCGACGCTCCGGCGACAGTCACGATCATCAAGTGGATGTCGAAAGCCAACGTCGCGATGTATCGGGCGACCGGCGGAATGCTGGGCAGCAAGTGGCGGGTCGGCAGCGCGTTTCCACGCGGGCTGCCGATCTGCCTGCTCACCACGACTGGTCGCAAGTCCGGCGAGGAGCGGATCAATCCGCTGCTGTTCCTCGAGGACGACGACAACGTGATTCTGGTGGCGTCACAAGGCGGTCTGCCGAAGAACCCGATGTGGTACCTCAACATCAAGGCCGATCCCGTGGTGACCGTACAGATCAAGGCACGCGTGCGGTCGATGAAAGCTCGTGTCGCCACAGACGAGGAACGCGCCCGGTTGTGGCCCAAACTTGTCGCGATGTATGCCGACTTCGACAATTACCAAGCCTGGACCGATCGGGTTATCCCAGTCATTGTCTGTGAGCCGCTCGCAAATAAGTGAACAACTTGTTTACAACAAAGTGTTTACATTGCCGAGGGATCATGCAAACCTGAAATGCATGACCGATGACCAATTCCGACCGATCGAGCCCGGGCGTAAGCGCGCACATCGCGAGTACGCCGGGCTCTTTCGTATCAACGAACGGCACGGAGCAACCGAGAGCCAACGAGCCAGGCAATCCCTCCCGCACATGCTCGAACCGTACGGCGCGATCCGCGTCGTCGGCGGCCTCGCCGCGGGAAGCAGCACTCGCGAACCCGGTGAACCGGACGTCGACGACGCCGACATCATGGCCGCCCTGAGTCTGATCCCCAAGGCCCGCGCCGAAATGGACCAGGACGAAGCACTCTTCCTCGCGCTTGCACGCAAACGCGGAATGACGTGGCAGGACATCGCGTTCGGACTCGGCCTCGGCAGCACACAGGCCGCCCGTCAGCGCTACGAACGGCTCGTCCGCCGCACCACAGGCTGAACACGTGCCATAACGTGCAAGGTGGAGCACTATTGACCAGTACGGTCCGCACGGCAAGCGTTTGTAGCCTCGAACAGCAAGGAGTCGCATTTATGACGACGCACATTCAAGATCAGATCCTGGACCGTCGCGAGCTCACCGCCGCACTTGTTCGCGCCTTGGAACGCCGACACGAGGTCCTGGACGCCGTTGTCGACAGCGCCGATCATCAGGCAGCAGTGGCGACGGTGGCAGAACTGCTCGGGACGTCGGAGTCCAACGCGGAAGCCGTGTTGGGCCTCAAGTTCAGTGCACTGACCAAGGCGGCACGCGATCGTATCCAGGGCGAACTCGAGAACCTCGACGCCACCTTGGAATGGACCGCCGTGGATCGCCCGGCAAGCAGCGGTGCGCACTTCAATCTGCGCCCGTTCACCGACAGCGCCGACGATGCCACGCTGTTCGCGGAGCGCTCCGCGGAGCAGTTGGACGAGAGCGGCGCTCCGTGGGCTTCTGATCGCGTCGAATCGGAGCGCGCGGCCGGCTTGGGGCGCATCGACGACGAAAACGCGGCTTGGTTTGTCGCCGAGGATCTTTCGTCCGATACCCCGAAGAGCGTCGGCCTGGTTTTCGGTGAGCTCACCGATCAGGAAGTGAACGTCGCGATCTGGATCGCTCCGCAGGCACGGAAGAAGGGCTACGGCACGGCGTGCATCAAGCACGCTCGCCGCGAACTCGCCGCCGAGTTCCCCGGCACTGTTCTGGTGGTCCGGGCGAAGGCGTGACCCTTTGCTGTGCGCCTTTGTCATCCGTCCGCGGTTGATAAAGGCGCACAGCACTATTAGCGCGCGTACATGATCACGCCAACTCCGACGAGGCAGATCAGCGCACCGGCGATGTCGAACCGATCAGGGCGGAAACCGTCCATCGCAACTGCCCACAGCAAGGATCCGGCGACAAATATGCCGCCGTACGCGGCAAGAATTCGACCGAAGTTCGCGTCGGGCTGCATCGTCGCAACCAGCCCGTACAGGCCGAGCGAGATCACGCCGAGGCCGACCCAGATCCAGCCTTTGTTCTCGCGAATTCCCTGCCATACCAGCCAGGCTCCACCGATTTCGAGTACGGCAGCAAGAACGAACAGCAGAAGCGAACGAGCGACGGTCATGCCCAGAACTGTAAAGCGCTGCTAGCGGTTCCATTCACCCAGTCCGTCGGCGCCGCTGAGGATTCCACCGGCGGTGTTCTGCACGATCACGGGGTCGCCCTTGCCTGCGTTCTCGAAGAACCACTTGGCGTTCTCGGTGCTGACGTTGAGGCAGCCATGGCTCACGTTGGTGAAGCCCTGTTGCGCAACGGACCACGGTGCCGCGTGGACGAAGATGCCACTGTAGGAAATTCGTGACGCGTATTCGACGTAGGTCCGGTAACCCTCGGGTGAATCGATCGGAACACCGTAGGTGGACGAATCCATGTACATGTCACGCAACTGCTCACCCACGATGTACGTGCCGTTGGGAGTTTCGTGGCCGGGCTTGCCGAAAGACGTCGGCATGGTGCGCACCACTTCACCGTTGCGAGTGACGGTGATCTGCTTTGTGTTGTCGTCCGCAACCGTGACGAGTGCATCGCCGATGCTGAACGTGGAATGCGAATCGCCGGCGTCGACCGTCACCGAGATGTTCGCGGGCCAGAACTGCGTCGGCTTCCACCGCACCTGGCTGTTGTTGATCCAGTAGAAGCTGCCCTCGACCGGCGGATTGGTGGTGACGCGAATTGCACGTTCCGCGGTCGCACGGTCATCGATCGATTCGTTGAAGCGAATGATGATCGGCTGGGCAATTCCGACGCGTTCACCGTTGGACGGGTTGACCGACGGTGCCGAGAAGTTGGGAACCGGGGCGGGAATCTGATCCGCCGTGCCCATGAAACCCGGTAGCGCCGGATCAAGGCCGGCAACACCGGCGACGACGGGTACGGGAATCTCCGGACCACCGGGAAAGAGCGGGAAAGCCGCTGCCGGTCCGGCAAATGTGAGGCCTGCAGCCACTACTCCGACAACCGCCACAGCTATCCGGGATGTCCGACGCACTCGCTTGCTGACCATCTCACTACTTTCCTTCGACAACGTGCATTTGCTGGTCATGCGAGGCTGGCGTCGATACCCGCCTGGCATCGACGCCAACGCGCCATTCGGAGCAAACCGCACAATTCCCTTGTAATTAACACATAAATCGAGAAATCCAGCAATACGAAGGTTCGCTGAACCGTAGCTGTCAACGGTCATGGAGCGAGGCTTCCAGGTTTGGCGGCGTCCACTTCGGTGAATCCGCTTTTCAGCTTCCGTACCCGACGGGATCGCCTTTTCCGTTCTGCGACGGAGGTGCACGTGAACTGGAGCACCGCGGTTCCGGACAGTGCGCTGTGGCTGGCGAAGGCGTACACGATCACCGCAGCCGCCCTCGCGATCGTGGCAATTCTGCTGGCCCGCTTCACTCACTGGGGACGCCAATTTCGACGAATGGCCTGGCCGTACTTCAACCCCAGGCGCAGCCCCGTCCCGATACTGATTCTTGCAGTACTGCTGCTGCTCACGGTGTGGGCAGTGCGCGTGACGGTGTTGTTCTCCTACTGGTACAAGGATTTCTACGACACGATTCAAAACCTCGACGAAGCCGGGTTCTGGCACTATCTCAGAGTGTTCGCCGTCCTGGCGGTCATTCACGTCGTGAGTTCGCTCCTCACATACTTCGTCGGCCAGGCTCTCGACATCAAGTGGCGCATCTGGCTCAACAACACCCTGACCGACGATTGGCTCGACGGTCTTGCGTACTACCGCGGCGAGTTCCTGCACGACCCGATCGACAATCCGGATCAGCGCATCCAGACCGATACCACCTCGTTCGTGACCTATTCCCGCACGTTGTCGATGGGTGCGGTTACCGCGATGGTGTCGATAGTGAGCTTTACCGCGATCCTGTGGAATCTCTCCGGACCGCTGACCATTTTCGGTACCGAGATTCCGCGGGCGATGATCTTCCTGGTCTACATTTACGTACTGGTGACCACCGCACTGGCCTTCTGGATCGGTCGACCGCTGATCATGTTGAACTTTTTGAACGAGAAACTCGGTGCGACCTTTCGCTATGCCTTGGTGCGATTGCGGGAGTACGGCGAAAGTATCGCGTTCTATCGCGGGGAAGACGTCGAACGTCGAACTCTCGCAACACGCTTCGCTGCGGTGATCCGCAACATGTGGGCCATCGTATTCCGGACTCTGAAGTTCAGCGGCTTCAATCTGGCGGTGAACCAGACCGCAGTCATCTTTCCGTTCTTGGTGCAGGGCTCTCGGTTGTTCAAGGGGCAGATCACTTTCGGCGACGTCATGCAGACCGCGCAGGCGTTCGGCCAAGTTCACGAATCTCTGTCGTTCTTCCGTGAGTCGTACGCCGATTTCGCGAGCTTTCGTGCCACCCTCATACGCCTGACCGGCCTCGCCGACGCCGACAAGCGAGCCCGGGCGCTACCAACGCTCGACGTTTCCGATGCCGGAGATCAACTTGTCATCCGAAAACTCCACGTACGCAAGCCGTCCGGCGAGTCTCTGATCGCCGAGCTGGATCTGACGCTCGATCACGGCGACGCCCTACTCGTCAAAGGTGCGTCCGGTAGCGGTAAGACCACCTTGCTGCGAAGCCTCGCACAACTTTGGCCTTACGCGGACGGATCCGTAACCCGGCCGGCGGGCAAGTCGCTTTTCCTTTCCCAGCGCCCGTACCTGCCGCTGGGGTCGTTGCGCACGGGACTGGCGTATCCGGATCAATCGAACTCCCACGACGGCAGGCTCCGAGAGGTACTCGACCAGGTGCAGCTGGCGCATTTGACCGACCGCCTCGACGAAGTAGCCGATTGGACCCGAATCCTCTCGCCGGGTGAACAGCAGCGACTCGCGTTTGCCCGGATAGTTCTGGCCAAACCCCGCACTGTGTACCTCGACGAAGCGACATCCGCGATCGACGAGGGCCTCGAGTACACGCTCTACCGCATGCTTCGCAGCGAATTGCCCGACAGCATCGTGGTCAGCGTGGGACATCGCAGCACGCTCGACGTCTTTCACAATCGGCAACTCGAACTGCGGGGTTCGGGACAGTGGTCTCTCACCGAGCACGTAGGTTGAACGAACTCCGTCAGCTGTCCTCGCGAGCGGCCGCAAGCATCGATTCGATCGAGATGAGCTTGGTTCGCGGACGACCGACAGCTGCCCCGGATGCGCGCTCGGCCTTGTCGATCCGCTGCCAACCTTGGTAATCCACCTGATCCGGCGACCGATCGGCCAGAAGTACCGTCAGCTTCTCCGCATCGGCGCTTGGCGTTGCAAGGCGTCCCGCTGCGAAGTCGTCAAAAATCATGGATACGGTCTCGGCCGAGCAGTACTTGTTCGTGCCGATCACACCGGTGGGGCCACGTTTGATCCACCCCCCGGCGTAGACGCCCGGCATGGGCATCCCCGATTCCGGATCGATCACGCGGCCGTTCTCGTTGGGGATCACGCCCCGTGCATCGTCGAACGGTAGGTCCGCGACAGGCGTTCCGCGATAACCGACCGAACGCAATACCAGTCCGGTGTCGAGGGTCTCGGTTTTCTCCGTGGGCCGCGCAGACAATTGACCGGTAGGTGTTGCCACCAGTTCGTTCTTCACGACGCGAATCTGCTCCACACTGCCGTCGCCGAGGATCTCGACCGGCGAGGTGAGGAATCGCAGGACTATGCGCTTACGTGTGGGATCGGCTGTGCGCGAGGCAAATTCCTGAGCCTGCTTCACCTTGAGGAGCACCGACGGCTCTGCTGCGTCACTCTCGACAAAAGCCCGACTCGAATCGTCGAGTTCTGCCTCTGCCGGATCCACGATGACGTCCACATCGGCCATCTGGCCCAGCGCCAGCAGTTCGGGATTGGTGTACGCGGCCTGCGCCGGACCACGACGACCGAGGATCACCACTTCACGAATATTGCTGTTTCGCAACGCTTCGAGGGCATGATCCGCAAGATCGGTCTTGGCCAGAACCTCCGGGTCGGTGACCAGTATGCGCGCGACGTCGAGTGCGACATTGCCGTTGCCGACGATGACGGCCCGCTCCCCGGACAGATCGAAGCTTCGATCGGCATAACTCGGATGACCGTTGTACCAGGCTACGAATTCGGTAGCGGCATGGCTTCCCGGAAGATCTTCGCCCGGAATATCGAGCTTGCGGTCACCCGCCGCGCCTACCGCGTAGATCACCGCATGATGATGCTCGAGTAATTCGGTATGCGAAATGTGCTTGCCCACCTCGACATTGAAGTGGCAGTGCACCGTCTTCTTCGACACGACCGCCCGGAACTGGTCCGTGACGCCCTTGGTACCCGGATGATCGGGAGCCACGCCTGCTCGGACCAACCCGTACGGTGTCGGCAGACGATCGAACATGTCGACCTCGACCCGCGGCTTGCCGGCCAGTTCCATCGCCGCGTAACACGCCGCCGGACCCGAACCGACGATGGCGACCCGCAGCGTCCCCATCTCGGGAGCGATCTTGGCCATGGTGATCGGCTCCGGCCAGTCCGGCCCCATCGGATGCTTCTCGAAGTACGACGCGTTCATCTCGAGGTACGGCGCGTCGGCTTCAGCGAGTTCGTTGTCGGAATAGATGGCGTCGACCGGGCACTCGTCCACACACGCACCGCAGTCGATGCAGGTGTCCGGGTCGATGTAGAGCATTTCGGTAGTGGCGAACTGGGCTTCGTCCGGCGTCGGATGAATACAATTGACCGGGCACACGTCCACGCATGAGGCGTCGTTACAGCACGGCTGCGTGATCACATACGCCATTGCTCTCCCCTATCCCTGAAACACTCGAGCACATCTACTTTCCAGACTATAACGTGTTCCAATTTGGTGCGAGAACGGTTTTCAGATCACGCCATTGCGTTTCAACAGGGCAACTGCCGAAACCGTGGCATGACCACGCCATTCAAGCGCGGCGGCGGGTGAATAACTGTCGAAATCCACCATCCATCCGCCATCGTCGCACTGCCTCGCCGCCAATGCGGACAGTTCCTCCTCGATTACCTCCGCGCTGAACAGAGTGCGGGTCGGACCTGAAGGATACGGCGAGAAATCGAGGGGACGCATGTATTCGTCGACAGCTCCCCCGTCCACGTGCACCAATCCGTCCGGAGGAATCAGAGCACCGAGTTTTGCCGCCAACCGGACCTCCTTCGCCGCATCGAGGAACTGCAACGCAAACGCCAATTCGAGAGCACTCAACGTCTCCGCACGCTCGATTGCACCCAAGCAGAACCGAACCGCCGAATCGAGCCAGGGATGCTGGGCCACTGCAGAATCGAATTCGGCTACCCGTAACGCCGTGGCGCACACGATGGTCGTGATCTGCAGCGACGACTCCGACGGATCCGCGTCGACCCAGAACGGCGCGCACCCAGCCGGTTCGGAAATCGGAAGAGCAAAGGGCAGACCACCGTCGACGGTCGATACCGTCTGCAACCAGTCACACAATTCCAGGGCCCGCGGGGTCACCGCGGCGACATCGGCAAAAACCTCGAACGCGTGCAGTGCCCCACCGGGTTGACTACCTGGCGAACGCAGGTCCGGCTCGAGACCCCAGCCGTACCCACCGTCCGGATTGCGGTAGCCGTCCACGGACGCCAACGCACCATCCCGATCACCGTGCCCCAGAACTAAATTCAACCGGTGACGGTCGAGTATCCGGCCGTTCCCGGCCAGAAATCGTGTTGCTGCCGCAAGATCTACGACCATTTTCCCCTCACTCGCTATGCCCGACGCGCCAACTCCTGCGCTTCGGCTCCCAGCCTGGCGAGACGAAGGTCGCCAAGTGCTGTTACCGCACTACCCAGTCGGTTGGTCGTGAAACCCAAAGACAAGCCGCTGTCGAGATCGGCGTACGCACCCGAACCACCGACGCCGTAGTGTCCGATGGCATTTCGCGGTTGACGCCGTGCCGCAATGATCGGCGGGTGATAACCCAACGCCCAATTGGGCCGAACAGCGAGTACGTAGTCACGTTCTCGCGTTTGAATGGTCGCCATCTGATCGATGGTGGACTCTTTCAGGAACCGCTTTCCGTCCAGCATGCCGCCGTTGGCAATTGCCGCATACATCCTCGCCAGCGCCCGCGCGCTGAAGACTCCGTTCCAACCGGGCATCACCGTATCGTGCACCGCCGGATTTCGAACCATCACGTCGAATCCATCGGGCATCGCCGCCTCGGCCAAGCCGCGAGTAGGGCCGACATGAGAGAGAACCGTAGAGGCAAACGCCCAGTTGAGCCCCGCCGGATTGATGTGCGGAAACAGCTTCGCGATACGCGTCCGCTCGGAGATGGGCACGCGGAACCAGAATTCGTCGACACCGAGCGGCTTCGCGATTTCCGCCTCGACGACGTCCGTGAAGGGCAGTCCCGTCACCCGCGTAACCAACTCGGCTAGCAACCATCCGTAGGTCACCGCGTGATATCCGGGCCCTTTGAGCCGGCGCGGATCCGGCTTACTCGCAGCCAGTGCGGCAACAACGGCGTCGTAGTCCATCAGATCGAGCGGATTGCGCATCAACCCACGCACCTTGTGCAGGCCGGCGCGATGCGTCATCAATTCACGAACGGTGATCCTGTCTTTGCCTGCGGCGCCGAACTCGGGCCAGTACTGCGCGACCGGCGCGTCGTACTCGATCAATCCGCGCTCAGCCAGACGATGTACGACGGTACTGGCCACGCCTTTGCCGGTGGAGAACGAGAGTGAGATCGTGTCGTGGTCCCAGCGGCGATCACGGTCGGCATATCCAGCCCAGATGTCGAGGACTTTCTCTCCGTCCTGGTACGCAACCAGAGCGCCGCCGCCTTGCTGCGGTTGCCGGTACATCGCAAAGAACCGGTCTGCAAGTGGCAGGAATCGACGATCGACGTACAGTTCGGTCCGCGCCGGCACCTCTGTGCGCGCGAATGAACCGCGCCGTGCGTTTGCAGTCATCGCGTCCTCCGATCCCCGTTTGATCACGGCCAGCTGCCCTGATCGACCCACCACAGCTTTACATCTTTGTGACCGGTGTCACGAAGTGAACTGTAGTGCGGGGTACCGTCACGGCAGCGTCCAGGTCGATATTCCATCGCTGAAACACCCCTGAGCAGTCGCGACATTGAAAACCAGAGCAGGACCCCCGCCGCAGATTGCCCCGACGTCGGCGTCACCGACGGCAGCGCGACCTCCTGGGCCTGCCAGGACGAGCGCAAACGGCGATGCGGTACGGCCGAGAGCTAACGAATCCCGCCCGAAAGCAATGGCAGCAAGCATTCCACCGCGAGTTTCCGCTGCCGCGACACCACCGAACATCGCAAGCCCAGCGGACGTGCCGCCGTCGCGCGCGTCTGCGGCCCCGACTCCGTCCCCTTCGACATGCGAGATGGCGGAACTGTCCGCATCGGCAACCGCCCGGCACGCCGACGACCCGTCCACCAGAGTCTGGTCGAGCCCTCTCGCAGAGCAGTCCAATGTTGCGGCCGACGCGTGTGAAGTAGCACCAACAATGCTCAGAGCAGCGATTATCCCGCCGCCCATCAATAATCCGGTTACCCGTGCGCCCCGGTGATCCATTTCAACCTCACAATGCACTCGCGAGTCTCGGATTTGTCCGATTCAGACGCTACTCGGTTTCCGGCTGCTTCCGATCTCGATCGCGACTCGGTTGTACCCGTTTCGGTTCACCCGGCATTTTGGGGTAGTTGGGCGGATATGGGAGGTCTCCCAATCCTGCTGCGATGTCCTTCTCGAACATTTCCAGGAGAACATCGAGTTCAAAGGCCTTCTCGTGCATCGCTGCCATGGGATCACCGCGGTCGGCGAGCAGATTCGGGACCGTCGCGATAGTGCAGTCGTCGGGGTGTACGTCGCGTAGTTCGTCCCACGTCACCGGCGTCGACACGGTTGCGATCGGAGTTTTGCGCGCAGAATAGGCCGCGGCAATCGTTCTGTCCCTGGCATTTTGGTTGAAGTCGATGAAGATTCGCTCACCACGCTCTTCCTTCCACCAGGCCGTTGTCGCCCGGTCGCCACTGCGTCGTTCGACTTCACGGGCAAGTGCAATTCCCGCGTGACGGACCTCGATGAAATCCCAACGCGGTGCGAGCGGAATGTACACATGCAGACCCCGTCCGCCGGACGTCTTGGGGAACCCTTCCAGGCCCAGTTCCGACAGAAGCGGACGCAGTACCTCGTCGGCGATCGCGACGGCCTCCGCAAAACCGGTTCCGGGCTGCGGATCAAGATCAATCCGCAATTCGTCGGGATGATCGGTATCCGGGCAGCGCACGGCCCACGGATGAAACGTGATGGTTCCGAGGTTTGCTGCCCACACGATGTTGGCAGCGTTCTGCACTCGGAGGACGTCGGCCTTGCGCCCGGACGGAAACGTCACCTCACAGGATTCGACATGTTCGGGTCGTTTTGCCGGCAATCGTTTCTGGTAGACCTCTTCGCCCTCGATACCGTCGGGAAAGCGCTGCAGGTGCGTCGGTCGATCCTTCAGGGCGGCTACTGCGGCGCCCTGCAACGCGACTGTGCGGTAGTACTCCACAAGATGACGCTTGGTCCCGCCGTCAACGCCCAATTGCGGATAGTAGATCTTGTCGGGGCTGGAAAGACGGACCGCGATTCCGTCGACATCCAGTTCTACTGCCGGACTGGCCATCACACACCACCTGCAAGGACATCCGCGAAGTCGTACCGCACCGGAACCTCCAACTGATCGAACGTGCACTCGTCGGGAACCCGATCCGGGCGCCACCGCAGAAAACGCGCGGCGTGCCGGAAGCGTTCCCCTTCCATTTGGTCGTATGCCACTTCCAACACCCGCTCCGGGCGGAGCGGAACCCACGAGCGATCGGCCGCCGACTTCCATCGACTTGCCTCGCCTTCCGCCACCACGTCGTCGCCGACGCGTAGCGGTTCGAGTTCTTCCAGCAACTCGATTCGCCGCGCGGCGGTGAATGCCGAAGCGCCACCGACCATCTTCAATTCGGATCCGTCGAACAAACCCAGCAGCATCGAACCGATACCCGGTTGACTCTTGTGCGGACGGTATCCGAGCAGTACGACATCTGCGGTTCTGGCGTGCTTGACCTTGATCATCTCGCGCTTGTTCGGCAGGTAGGGGCCGACCAGTTTCTTGGCGATCACCCCGTCCAGACCAGCGCCTTCGAACATCTCGAACCACCGCATCGCCTCAGCGCTGTCGAAAGTTGCAGCCGTGACATGGCAGCTCGGACCGCTGCCGATCGAGTCGACCAGCAATGCGCGTCGAACGGTGAAATCTTCGGCCGCTACGTCCCGATCTCCCAACGCCAACAGGTCGAATCCGACAAATTGTGCTGGTGTCTGTTCGGCGAGCAGTTTCACCCGACTGGCTGCCGGATGGATGCGTTCGGACAGCGCTTCCCAACTGAGCCGCGTCACGCCGTTCATTTCTCGGGGCACGACAAGTTCGCCGTCCACCACGCATTTGTCCGGCAGTTCCGCCTTCACGGCTTCGACGATTTCGGGGAAGTATCGAGCCAGGTCTTTTCCTCCTCGTGAACCGAGGACTACCTCGTCCCCGTCACGAAAGATTATCGACCGAAAGCCATCCCATTTCGGTTCGTACGACCACATCGGCTGGTCGGATTCGGGTTGTACCGGCACTGTCGTAGCGGCCTTCGCCAACATCGGGGCGAGTGGCGGCATCTGAGGGAGGTCCACCCCCTCATACTGACAGCCCGATTCGCTATTCGACTAGCAGTCAAGTGGAATAGAGCCCGAATAATCCAAGATCAGCAAGGGAGACTTGAATGTCCGGAATCGTCGGACGACTGTGCACAGCAGTGATCGCAACGTCTGCAATCGCCATTTTCGCCACCGGGTGCGGATCTGACGTCGAGCCTAAAGCCATCGCGGAATCATCATCCACCGTGGCAGATTCGACCACCACTGCAGCGAGCACCACCACCTCGAAGATCGACGGTCAAGAGGGCACCGACGCGGGCGGCGACGTTGATATCGACGTGAACATCGGCGACTGCGTCAAGATCGGCGGCACCACGAACGACGCCGAAATCGACCACGCCGTGTGCGGCAGCGACGAATCCAACTACAAGGTTGTCGCCAAAGCGCCCACGTCGGATGAGTGCGCGTCCGACATCGATCAGACCTACTACGAGACTCTGCTCGGGCAGGAACAGGGCGCGGTCTGCCTCGACATCGACTGGGTCGTCGGCGGCTGCATGGATCTCGGACCGGGTGGCCTCGACGACGAGCCGGCCCGTATCGACTGCGCCGATCCGGGAAGCGACGTAGTCCAGGTAATCGAAATCCTGCAGGGTTCGACGTCCATCGAAGATTGTGGTTCCGAAGCAGATTCGGGATTCGAGCACGCCGAACGCAAGTTCACCGTCTGCACGGCAACACTCTAACCTGCTGTGCGCCTTTGTTAACCGCCCGCGGTTAACAAAGGCGCACGGTCAGAGCCAGCCTCGCCGCTTGAAAATCGTGTAGAGACTTCCACACGTCAGCACCATCATCGAGAGCGCAAACGGATAGCCCAACTGCCAGTGCAGTTCCGGGATGTCGTCGAAGTTCATGCCGTACACGGTTCCGATCAGCGTCGGGGCAAAGAGAATTGCCGCCCAGGCCGACACTTTTTTGATCTCCTCGTTCTGCGCGTAGCTCGCGTGCGTGAGGTTTCGCATTTCCTCGTTCTGATTCTGCGACACCAGAGTTGCGTTGACGGTCAGGATGTTTCCCAACAGCTGACGGAACCCGTCGGCCTGCTCGACCACCGTTGTCGCGTGGTCCGTGACATCGCGAAGATAGCGCTGCAATTCTTCGTCGGTGTGGTATTTGTCGAATCCGGCCGACAGCCCACGGAGCATCCCGAGCAACGGCCTTGTGGCCCTCTGGAATTCGATCACTTCACGGGTCAATTCGTAAATACGACGCGACACTCCCGGATCGCCGCTGAATACCTCGGTCTCGATCTCGTCGATGTCGTTCTGCAGGCCGGCGACAACTGGTGCATAGCCGTCGACGACGGCGTCGAGGATCGCATAGAGAACAGCTTCGGTCCCCAGACGGAGGAGGTCCGGATCGTTCTCCATTCTGGTTCGCACGGCGGTGAGGTCCGGCGATTCGCTGTGGCGGACAGTGAGAATGAAATTGGGACCGCAGAACACATGCAGTTCGCCGAATTCGACGCGTTCGGTCTCGTCGCGGTAGCGCGCCGCGCGCAGCACGACAAAAAGGGTCTCACCGTAGCGCTCGAGCTTCGGCCGCTGATGGGCCGCGATCGCGTCTTCGACTGCCAACTCGTGAAGATCGAAATGTTGTGCTGCAGCATACAATTGAGTGTCATCGGGGCGGTACAGCCCGATCCAGGCCATCGACTGTGAATCCGGCAGGCACGACAACGCTTCGGCGAGGGTGGACGGCGACGCGATCCGCGCTCCGTCGCGGTACACACCACTATTCACGACCGTGGCTTCCACCGGCGCAATCGCATCGGTCGATGCGGCCTTCACGACGGTGTGGGCGCCGCGCGCGTGACCGGTTCGACTATCACCGAAACCTGCCGAACGACGCGGGAAGGACGACCGGCGGAACTTGAATTCAGACATGCTGCAACAGCTTTCAAGGAAGAGTGAACGGCCAAAGCGCGCTTCACAGCGAAGCAGAAGCCGATGAACACACGATGAAGCTGCAGCAAGATACCGGCACCCGGGCGGTCTACAGCTTCAGTTGGTACTCGGAGGTTGGCCACGCATTACAAGCCACACCTCCTCTTCCCTGAATTCCTACTCGTTCGCCGCGCGCTCGGACGGCGCACGACGCCCACACACTACCCCTCTTCCGGGAACGGGACAAACCAGGGATTCTCGCGAGTTAGGGAGTGATCGCGTCCAACCGAAGTTTGATGAAGTCGGCCGACACGACGGGTTCCAGGCCGGACACTCGCCCGATCGGCAACTCCAACGGGGTGACTACCGCATCGTGATTGAGTTCGTAGAAGTAGATGAGCGAGACCAGATCTTCCTCCGGAGCGTCAGCCTGAGGAGGAAGTACGCGGTGCCTGCCCGACGGCCAGCGTTTCCCACTCCAGTATTCGAGGAGGTCTCCGATGTTGACCGTCAACGCTTCTGCGTCGTACGGGGCGTCTTCCCAGCCGCCCTCGTCCGTGTACACCTGCAGTCCACCGGATCCAAGCTCACGATCGAGAACTGTCACCGTTCCGAAATCTGTGTGCGGACCGATACGGAACTGTCCCGGCTCAGGCTCACCCACGATGCTCATCGGCGGGTAATGGTTGATGTTGCACGTCCAGGTGGGGAGGTCGGCAAGCCCGTCGAACGGGTTGTTCGCCAAACCCAGTGCGGCTGCGAACATCTCCAGCAAATCGTCCGACAGTCGACGCATCTGCGCGGTGTAGACGGTCAAGAGCTCGTGTAGTTCGGCAACCTCGCTCGGCCAGACGTTGGAGAGGAACCAGACGTCGTCGACCAGCGGATCTCCCGTCCGCGTTTCGGCTCCGATCGCAAAGGTCTCCTTGAGATCCGGCGGAGTTTCGGTTCCCTCGGAGTAGCCGTTTGCCTCCATCCCCGGACCGATCCATCCGCGTTCACCGACTATTGCGGCGTACTTGGCTTTGGCCGACTCGGGTAGTGCAAAGAACTTCCGGGCTGCGGCTCGCACGTCTGCGGCAAGTTCGCGGGTGATCCCATGCCCGCGCACGAGGAGGAAGCCCGCACGTTGCAGCCCTTCGTCCACCTCACGCTCGACAGCCTCGGCGCCCGGCCCGCCGGCCCGCCACAGGGAAATATCCACGGTCGATACAGCTTTCATTCCGCCACTCCGATGTCTTCGTTCCACAATGCCGGGTATGTTTCGATGAACTCGGTCATCAAATCGATGCAGTGTTGATCTCGCAGAACGGTGACAGACACCCCGTTCTCGCGGAGCCATTCGTGCCCGCCGGTAAATGTGACGCTTTCACCGACGATCACGGATCCGATGTTGAACTGACGCACGAGCCCGCTGCAGTACCAGCACGGCGAGAGCGTGGTGACCATGATGGTCTGCCGATAGTCGCGTTGCCTTCCGGCCGCACGAAAGGCGTCGGTTTCGCCGTGCACCGACGGATCGTCGTGCTGGACTCGACGGTTTCGTCCACTACCGAGAAGGGTGCCGTCGGACGCGAAGAGTGCCGCGCCGATGGGGATTCCGCCCTCACTGCGGCCGAGTTCGGCCTCGGATATCGCTGCCTGCAACATTGTCTGGGGGTCGAGAACGCGAGAAGCGCTCGGCACAGTCGTCGACATCCCTCTACTTTCTGCTGTTCCGACTACATCCACAACCGACACATTGTTGTAACGAGCCGCCCCTAGTGTGGACATACTGTCGCCCAGAGTGAGGAAAGCCGAACCGATGACTCTGACCGTGCGCGAGCTACTCGACAACCAGTTTCGCGGGGCCGATCCACAGGTTCTCGCTGGTGGCAGCCAATTGGGACGGACGGTCCGTTGGGTCCATTCGAGCGAGATCTACGAGATCAGTCCGCTATTGTCCGGGGACGAACTGTTGCTCACCACCGGCTTGGGTCTTTCCGGGGTCGATCCGGGGACCAGGCGGCACTATCTACGAGAGGTCGGGAACCGAAACGTCGCCGGAGTTGCCGTAGAACTCGGACGAACCTTCGACGCGATTCCGTCGGACATGATCGAGGAAGCTGCGATCATGGGCATGCCGTTGATCGCACTCCGGACTGTTGTCCCTTTCATCGAACTGTGTCAGAACGCAAATACGGAGATCATTTCGCGTGAAGTCGCCGTACTGCGCCTGGGAAATGATCTCGCGCGTGTGCTCGAAATCGAGTTGATGGCGGGCAGCGGTGTGGCTACCCTGCTCGAGCGCATCAGCGACATAACCGGGTGCCCGCTGATCGTGACAAGCGGCAGCGGCGCTCTCGTCGCAGCACATGGCGTCGACGACGATCGTTCCGCGTGGCGTGCCGCTGACGCCGGAACTGCCACTGCCGCTATCCATTCCAGAGACGGAGCCTGGGGAACTCTGACGGCCGGGCCTGGTTCGACACTGAATCCGGCGACGTTGCACGGGCTGTTGCAACGCTCTGCCGGTTCCTTGGGGTTGGCACTGACCTATTCGGGAAACCTGACCGGACGTCCCCAGCGGGCGGCCGCTACTCTCGTGTCGGATCTACTGGAGCGCACCGACGTACGGCAGATCGACCTTCGCGTCAGATCCGCAGCGGCCGGGTTCCATCCCACTCCCGGCCACCGCGTCGTTGCGATCGCGATCGACTCCCCTGGTTCCCGAATCGCCACTCGCCTTCTCGATTCCGCGGCCAAGCTACTGGGCCAACCGAACTTGGGAGCCGAAGTACATGCCAGCACTTTCGGTCTTGTGGCAGTGCCGGCCAAGACGATCGATGCTGTCGGAGCCGTGAGCGCGGCATTCGGAACATCCCTGTCGTCCAACATCACCGACGGAGTCACGGTGGTGATCGGAGACCCCTGTGCGTTCACGCCGTCCGAGGTGAGTGCGGCATTGCACGCTGCCCGATCGGGGCTTCGCCTTGCGACGTCGGCGCGCCGGACCTGGCTCGCCGGGCGCGTGGTGACAACCACTCGAGAACTGTCCCCTGAACTTGCGGTGGACCAGTTGCCGGTTGAGGTTCGGGAGCGGATGGTTGCCGTCGTCGCTCCCCTGATTTCCTGGGACGACACCCATTCGAGTGATCTCACCAGAACACTCGAGGTCCATCTCCGTCATGGTTGCAGCGCAACACGTTCGGCGGCCGCACTGCACCTGGGGCGGCAATCGCTCTATCAGCGACTCGACCGTATCCGGGCGCTACTCGGATACGACCCGTCGACGCCGTCGATGTACGCGACTCTGCTTCTAGCGCTGTGTGCTCACCGACTTGCCGCGCGAGATCTTCGAACCGTTGGCGAGGAGGTAAAGCCCGCCCGCGATGACAAATCCCACGAAGAACGTGATGTCGCCCAGTTCGGGGACTGACCGGACGACGTACCCGACGAACTTCTCCTGGTTGGAGAACAGCAGAACCGAGGTCAGGAGTGCGATCACGAAGGCTGAGAATCCGCCCCAGTTGGTGTGTTCGGGGTCGTAGAGGAGATTGTCGATCCGCTGCCCGCGGCGCAGATACTGGTCGGCGAACATGATGCCGAGCCACGGCCCGATCCAGTAGGCGACAACAAGGAGGAAAGCTTCGTAGCTTGCTGCTGCGTCGGCGAGTGCCCACCATGCAACCAGGAATCCGACAACTCCGAAAACCATCGCAACCATGGCGCGTTGCGTTTTCACCGGAAGTTTCAATCCGATGGTCACAAAGGCCATCGAGCCGGAGTAGACGTTGAGCGCATTCGCGGCGACGGCCCCGAGCGCGATGGCAAGCAGTGTCAGATTGGCAAGCGCCGAAGGAAGATTGGAGGTGAAAGCGTCGGCAGGGTTATCCGACGACGCCGCGCCGATCGTGACCGATGCTGCACCGACCACCGACAGTGCCACGCAGGAGACAAACAGCCCGGCCGACGCGAACAGACCTGTTCGGAAGGTCGAGACCGACGCCGGAAGGTAGCGCGTGTAATCAGCGGCATAGGGCGTCCACCCGGCGGCGTACCCGAACGCGGTACCCACGGTGAGGAGGAAACCGCCGAGTCCACCGACGCCGCCCTCGATCGCCGGCGCACCTGGATTGGCTTTTGTCAGAATGACAATCGCGGTGATCGCAAAGATCACGGCGAGGACGGGAAACGCATATCGCTCGAAAGCCTGAACCAGGTTGTGCCCGAAGAAAGCGAACACGGTCTGGATGACAACGATCACCAACAGTGAAGGCACCGGCGGTAATCCGGTCAGCGTGTTGAGCGCAAAAGCGCCACTGACACTGTTGGTCGCAAACCATCCGACGCCGCACATGATCGACATGAACGCCGACGGCAGAGCATTACCTCGGTATCCGAAGCCCAACCGGCCGAGCACCATTTGCGGCACACCGTGCAAAGGTCCGCGTGCCGACAACACGAAGTGCGCGGCCGCACCGAGACCGGTTCCGATGAACAGTCCGAGCGTCGCCTGCCAGAACGTCATCCCGAATACGGATACGGAGAGAACTCCGATGAAGATCGTGGCGAATTCGAGGTTGGGAGACATCCACGTCCAGAACAACTGACCGGGCTTGCCGTGGCGATCCTCGTCGGGAATGAACTCGTTTCCGCCAGGTTCGACGGCGAGTACGCGGTCTCCGTACTCGCGATCCACCCCGGTCTGTTCTCCGGTTACACCCTCGGTAATTGCCATAAGAGAACCTTGAAGTGCGGGGAGAGCTGCGACAACCGACAGACTGTCCGCCACCGCAGTCATTTCTACGGACAGTCTGGCGACGCACTACTGGGCCGCGCGCAACCCACCGATCAAGAGTTCGACGATCTCGTCAGCCAACGCCTCGGTTTCCGCAAGCGGCTGGCCCTCGCGACGGCGATACCAGAGATCAATACCGTTAAGACTACTGAGCAGCACCTTTGCCGCCATGCGTGGTGACGATGCGCGGATGGAACCGTCCGCAACTCCTTCGATCATCACCTGTTCGAAAAGTTTCTCGTAGTCCAAGCGCAGGGCATTGAGCTCGACAAGCGCCTGCTGCTGGCGTGGCTTGAGTGCCGAACTCAGCTGCCCCCGTACCCCCTGATGGATTGCATGATGATGTCCGAGGTGCGTCATGAGATTGATCAGATGTGCCCGAGACATCGCCGCCAGCTTGACCAATCCCGTGCCGCCCGCCGCCACTTCTCCGTCGACGTCCGCTCTGAGCCTGCTCATGCCCTGCTCGAAAATAGCCAGGTAGATATCGAATTTCGACCGAAAATGGTAGTAGACAAGACCCTTGGTAGCACCGACTCGATCGGCGAGGTCGTCAATGGTCGTCGCGGCATATCCGTCGGCCGCAAATGCGTCTGCGGCCGTCTCGATGATCACCGAGCGCATATCAGGTGCGTCAGCACTCATCGTTCACCCTTCACTGCCTTGACTTGTTTCCACACTTGACATAGTAATACTCAGTAGTATCCCAGATCAGAGAGGTTTTTCCCATGTCATTGGATTTCTCCGGCAAGGTCGCGATCATCACGGGTGCAGGCGGTGGCCTCGGCCGAGCCCACGCCATGGCGCTCGCCGCTCGCGGCGCACGCGTTGTGGTCAATGACATGGGCGGATCCGTCAACGGCAGTGGCGGCGCCGATACCGCAGCCGCGAAGGTAGTAGCCGAAATCGAGGCTCTCGGCGGCGAAGCGCTTGCAGACCACTGCGACATCACAAACGCCGACGCAGTTGCCGCCATGGTCGCCGCTGCGATCGCGAAGTGGGGCCGCGTCGACATCCTCATCAACAACGCCGGCATCCTGCGCGACAAGTCGTTCATCAAGGCCGACCTGGACGACTTCCGCAAGGTCATCGACGTTCACCTCATGGGTTCGGTCATCGTGTCCAAGGCTGTCTGGCCGCACATGGTCGAGCAGAACTACGGCCGCATTCTGATGACCACGTCCGCGTCGGGCATCTACGGCAACTTCGGCCAGGCCAACTACGGCGCAGCCAAGTCGGGCGTCGTCGGTTTGATGAACGTGTTGTCCATCGAAGGTGAGCGCAAGGGCATTCGTGTGAACTCCCTTGCCCCGACGGCGGCTACCCGCATGACCGAGGACCTCCTCGACGAGAAGACCCTTGCACTCCTTGCACCCGAGTCGATTTCACCGGGCGCGCTGTTCATGGTCTCCGAGGACGCACCCACCAAGACGATCCTCAGCGCCGGCGCCGGTGTGTTCGCGATCGCCCGCATGGAGGAGTCGCAGGGCGTCTACATCCCGCAGGAAGCGCTCTCGCCCGAGGTGGTCGCCGAACGCTGGGCTGAGATCAGTGACATGACCGACTCGATCCAGGTACCCGCTGCATTCGATCAGACCCACCGTTTCGTAGGGAAAGCAGTAGCCGAGCAGCCTTCAGCCTGAGCGATATCGCTGCCCGTAGAGTGTGATCGTGCATACGAGCAACGGAGTATCGATAGTCGATATCGTCGACAGACTCGGTATGACGTTCCTGCGCGGCGGCAGTGGCGTCACCAGCACCCGTACGTTCAGCCATGTGGTTCTGCACGAGGGCCCGCAGTCGGCCAGTGACAGCGCCGGCGCCGTCGTTCTCGGCGCCGGCCTTGTCGGTACAGCCGACATCGCCACGGCGATAAGGGAATACAGCGCCGCCGGCGCCGCAGCGTTGATCGTCAAAGAGCCACTGGACATCGTCGACGACGTTGCTCTGGCACTCGACGACGCCGACATCGCACTACTCGGGATGATCAAGGACGCGAGCTGGCTCCAGAGCGCATCCTTGATCAACGAGATCCTGGAATCCGGAACTCGCGGTGATCAGACGTCGACCGCCGAAGCCGATCTGTTCGATCTTGCCAATTCGATCGCACACGTGATGAACGGTCCTGTCACGATCGAGAATCCGTCCAGCCGCATCCTCGCGTTCTCGGCAGATCAGGCGCGCGGCGACGAGGCCCGCAAACAGAGCGTTCTCGGCCACCAAGTGCCACAGCACTATTCCGACCGGCTCCGGTCCTTGGGTGTCTTCAATCGGATCTACGGATCTGCCCTGCCGGTCTTCCTGCCCAGTATCGGGCCCGGCGTCAGACCCCGGGTCGGCATGAGAATCCATGCGGCAACACAGATTCTCGGCTCGATCTGGGTGATCGTGGACGAAGAGCCCAACGACGTGCAGGTCAAAGCACTTGTCGAAGCCGCCACCGTAGCCGCGATGAGCATGCTCCGCGCCAGGCTTGCGGCCGATTCCGCAAAGCGACTGCGTCGTAGTGAAGTAATCACGTTGCTCGACGGTGGAACCGCGGCCAAAGCGGCCGCCGAGAGACTCGGATACGGGCGCGCCAAGGCGACCGTGCTTGCCGCTGCATTCCGGTCCAATACGGATGTGCCCGTGGACGCCGAAGCCGACGTCGACAATCTTGCCTCGTCGTTCAATACTTTTCTGCACCAATCATTTCCGATGTCGATTGCGGCTCCGATCGGCGGCACGGTCTATGCCGTCGTCCCGCACACTCGGAAACAGACCGATGACGACTACATACGGCACATCGCGACGGAGTTTGCCGACCGGAGCCGATCCCAGAGATCTGTTGTCATCGGGATCGGGACGACAGTGACCGGCGCGCGATCGTTGGAGGCATCACGGGGTGAGGCCGACCGCGCTCTGCGGGTTCTGCGATCGAGTTGGAATTCCACACTCCGCACTGTCGCACGGACGTCGGATGTGCCGATCGATTCACTGTTGCTTCGTTTGTCCGACGCATTGGCCGACGAGAACGAGAAGCCGTCCGGGCCACTTGCGGCGCTGCAGAAGTACGACAGCGAACACGACATCAACCTCGTAGCGACTCTCCGGGCGTGGCTCGACACGTTCGGTGACATTCCCGCCGCGGCCGCGCTGATCCACGTCCATGTGAACACGTTTCGCTATCGACTCAAGAAGCTTGCCGGAATTGCCGGAATTGACCTAAATGATGCGGAGACGCGTTTCAGCCTAATGCTCCAGATTCGTCTGTTTTATCCGAATCCTTCGTAGGTCACTACTAATACACTCCAAATCTTCGTAGAAGACGACGATGCCCTGATCCTCTCGATGCGACAGGATCAAGCGGTCGTCATCCATTCCGCGCCCGCTGCACGTGGTTTCGCTCGGGTCAGGCTTTGATTCTCGGAGGCACCATGAAACAACGGTCCTACGCACTACTCGCTGCCGGAACCGGCGCGGTTCTCCTGCTGTCCGCGTGTTCTTCGGGCGGCACCTCAGGTTCAGGTGACGGTGGTGGTGAACCGGTTACCGACGGCACCTTCACGCTTGCACTGGGCGCAGATCCCGGAGCGCTCAACCCACTCATGACAGCCGCGACGCCCGCACACGAACTGGCGCGGCTGAGCTACGACTACCTCGTCTACCCCAACCCCGAGACCGGCGTCACCGAACCTTGGCTCGCCGAGAAATGGACCGAGACACCGACATCGGTCGAGTTCACCATTCGTGACGGCGTCACCTGCTCCGACGGATCTGCGCTCACCGCTCAGACCGTCGCCGACAACGTCAGCTTCATCACCGACGAATCCAAAGGATCCGCTCTTCGCGGTGTCTACGTCCCGAAAAATGCAAGTGCCACAGCCGATGTCGCAGCGCGAACCGTCACCGTGTCCACCCCGGAGGCGTCGGCGTTCCTCATGCTGAATTTGGCTCGCGTACCGATCATGTGCGACGCAGGACTCGCGGATCCGACGGCCGCGAACAAGGCCACGATCGGTTCCGGCATGTTCACGATGACCGAGGCGGTGGCAAATGATCACTACTCGTACACTCGCCGCGACGGTTACAGTTGGGGTCCGGATGACACAACGCCGTCGACGGCCGGTGTGCCGAAGGACGTGGTCGCCACGATCGTCACCAACGCCAGTACCTCCACGAATCAACTCCTGGCCGGCGATCTGAACGCCGCCGAGGTTTCCGGACCGGATCAGGATCGGCTCGATTCGGCAAACCTGACCACCGTAAAACGCCCGTCGCCGGGCGGCGAGATGTTCTTCAACCACATCGCGGGAAACCCGACCAGTGATCCAGCCGTACGTAAGGCCCTTGTCCAGGCACTCAACCTCGACGACCTGACCGAGGTGTTCACCGGCGGCCGAGGCGAGCGCTCGACCAGCATGGTGTCCGTCGAACCGCGTGCATGTACGTACAACTCGATCGAAGGAAACCTCCCCGACTTCGATCTCGGTGCCGCCAAGGCAACCCTCGACGCTGCAGGATGGAAGGCCGGATCGGATGGGAAGCGGAGCAAGGACGGCGCTCCGCTGAACATCCGCCTCACCTACGAAACCTTCGGTGACTCGACCAACGCCGCAGCCGACCTCGCCCAACAGGCTTGGTCCGAACTCGGTGCAACCGTCGTGATCACCGGCGGCGATTCCAACAAGATCGTCGACGTACTGCTCAGTGGCAAGGACAACACCGCGTGGGACGTCGCGTGGGAACCGATCAACGTGTCGTTGCCGAGCATGCTGGTTCCGTTCCTATCCGGACCGGCACCTGCCGAGGGGCTCAACTTCTCCTCGATCGCCAACCCCGAGTACGACGCCGCAGTCACCAAGGCGTCAGGATTGGTCGGCGAAGACGCCTGTGCAGCGTGGGCCGATGCGGAATCACAGATCATCAAGTCCGTGTCGGCAGTGCCGTTCGCGGACAAGCTCACGACCGTCTATTTCAAGAACGCTGGTCTCGCGTTCGGTCGCACGTACGTCGGTTCCGCCCTGCGGCTCTACCAGTAAGCGGTAGCAGCGGCCGGAGACTCACGGAGTCCCGGCCGCTGTCCGAAAGTACCGCCTGTCTCCTCATCCCGACACCTCGAAAAGACAGCCATGAGTGCAATGCGTGAAGCCGTGAAATCCGTTTCGGCGCCGACAGTTCGAACAAGACGCTTCGACGCCGCCAACAGCTGGCCGGCGTACCTCGTACGTCGTTTCGGCACCTTCGTGATTTCCCTCTGGGCGCTGGTGACAGCTGCCTTTCTGATGCTCCAACTGATTCCGGGCGATCCGGTTCGGTTGGCGTTGGGGATGAACGCACCGGTCGAGCTCGTAGAGTCCACGAGGTCTGCTCTTGGCTATGATCTTCCTTTGTGGCAGCAGTACTTTCGATTCATCGGCGGGTTACTGACGGGGGATCCCGGCGATTCGATCACCTTGAGAACTCCGGTCCTCGAGGTGATCGGTTCACGCTTACCCGCCACCCTCGAACTTGCCGTACTCACCGTTATCACCGTGCTGGTGCTGGCAATTCCGATCGGGCTCGTCTTCGCGGCCCTGACGCGCGGCGGGCGCCGACGCGGAGTCGAGATCGGTTACACGGCAACGTCAGGCGCTCTTGCCGTCGTTCCCGAGTTCATGTTCGGTACAGCCCTGGTCTACCTCTTTGCCGTCACGTTCCCCATCCTGCCGGTTGCGGGACGAGGCGGCCTTGAAAGCTACATTCTTCCGGTCGCCGCGATGTCGATCGGAGCTACGGCCTCCATGTCGCGCATCGTTCGCGCCGAGGCACTCGGGGTTTTGGACATGGACTACATCCGGACGGCTCGCGCCAAACGAATGCCGATGGCGCGCCTGTACTTCCGCCACGCGATGCCCAATCTGCTCACCTCGACATTGACCCTCGCCGGGCTGCTCCTTGGCGGCCTGATCGCGGGAACGGTACTCGTCGAAAGCATTTTTGCTTGGCCAGGAATGGGTTTGGCGCTGGTGAAGTCCATCACCGAGAAGGACTACCCCCTCGCCCAGACCCTGGTCGTGGTCTACGGCGGCATCGTCCTACTGGTCAACTTCATCGTCGACGTGGTGCTCGCACTTATCGACCCACGATCCACGATCCGGGAGAACTGAGTTGAGTACTTCACCGACAACCGCTCAGACAACCACTCAACGGCACTGGATCGTCGCAACTCTCCGGACTCCACTCGGAATCCTGGCTGCGAGCGCTCTCGCAGCCCTGATCGCCTTGGTGATCTTCGGGCCCATCATCTGGGGTGACGCCGCAGTTGCAGCCAATCCGCGGGCGCTCTCACAAGGTCCCAGTTCCGAACACCTCTTCGGCACCGACGCGGGCGGACGCGACGTCTTCGCCCGAACCATGACGGCAGCCCGCTTGTCTGTCGCCATGGCGCTCGGAGCTGTAAGCATCGGCGTCACACTCGGGATCGCCCTCGGCACACTCCCCATGCTTGCCCCTCGCTGGATGGGCCGAATAGTCGTGGCATTCCTCAACTTTGCGATTGCCTTCCCCGGATTGCTCCTGGCTATCTTCCTCCTGATCATCTTCGGGCAAGGTGCAGGAAGCGCCGTTGTCGCGATCGGGCTCGCGATCGCACCGGCGTTTGCACGTCTGACCTATGCGCTGGCCTCGTCGGTAAACGGACGTGACTTCATCGATGCGGCCCGAATCCTCGGGATCACCAAACCTGGCTTGCTTTTTCGTCACATACTCCCGAACATTCGCGAACCCCTCATCGTCAACGCCAGCATCGCCGTGGGTACGGGCCTGGTCGTCTTTGCCGGTCTGTCGTTTCTCGGGTTGGGTATTCAGCCACCCTCGTTCGACTGGGGGCGGATGCTCAACGAAGGCCTGTCCAAGATCTTCGTGAACCCCGCAACCGCGCTGGCACCTGGAATTGCCGTGGTCCTTGCCGGACTGACCTTCACGTTGGTTGGCGAAGCAATAGCCCGCGGCGCAGGTGTGCGCAGTCCGCTCACCCGCACACTCCCCAAGTGGACGCCACTCAACACCAGTGGCGCGACGTCGGATTCGATACCGGGAACAGCTGACGCCGTTCTCACCGTTCGGAACCTGTCGGTCGCCGTCCCCGGAAAGGGTGAATGGCGTCGACCAGTCAACAACATCAGCTTCACCGTAGGGCGCGGTGAGACCGTCGGCATCGTCGACGAATCCGGATCCGGAAAGTCACTGAGCTGCATGGCAATCGCGCAGCTCACGGACCACCCCACCGTGGTCGATGCCGGTCTGATCGAGTTCGACGGCACCGTGTTGATGAAGGACGGTGTACGACCGGACAACGGATCGTCACGCAACGTGGCCCGCCAGCTCGGCACCCGCCTGGCAATGGTGTTCCAGGATCCGATGTCGTCGATGAATCCGTCTCTCAAGGTGGGATATCAGGTTGCCGAAATCGGTTGGCTTCACGAAGGAATGAGCAAGTCCGAAGCCAAGAAGGCGGCGGTCGACCGCTTGACGGCAGTCAAGATCCCCGATGCCGAGCGGCGCGCACAACAGTATCCACACGAATTCTCGGGAGGCATGCGTCAGCGCGCCATGATCGCGATGGGTCTGATGGGAACACCGGCACTGATCATCGCCGACGAACCAACCACCGCCCTCGATGTCACCGTCCAACGGGAAGTTCTCGGGCTGTTGCACAACGTCCGCGAGGAAACTGGCGCCGCCATACTCCTGATCTCCCACGACATGGCTGTCATCAGCGGAATGTGTACACGGGTACTGGTCATGTTCGCCGGCGAGATAGTCGAGGACATCGCCGTAGACGACCTGGTCGGCGGACGCGCACAGCACCCGTACACCAAGGCACTTCTTGCCGCGGTTCCCACCATGACTACCGATCGTGACAAGCCTCTGGCCACAGTCGACGAGGCGTGGCAGGCCCAGGGTTCCGAGATCGCCGTCGACGTCGATGTGGACGATCTGATGTCGCTCGCAGAGGAGATGCAATGAGCAGTGTGGAATTTCGTGACGTCAATGTTCACCTGGGTAGTGGTTCCCGGCGATTCCACGCCGTCAAGAACGTCAGCCTCGTCATCCCGTCGGGATCGGTAGTCGGCCTCGTCGGTGAATCCGGTTCCGGCAAGTCCACTCTGGCACGTGCAGCCGTAGGACTGGCTGAGCCCAGTTCGGGTTCGATCCTGCTGGACGGTGTCGATGTCGCTCACGCGCGTGGTGCAAATGCATTACTGCGCCACCGTATTCAGATGGTCTTCCAGGATCCGTATTCGTGCCTCGACCCCAGAATGACCATCGGCCAGTCTCTTGCCGAGGCCCTTCGCGCCACCGAGCGACGTGACCGGGCACGGCGCGGTCGCGGAGAGCGGGCAGCCGAAGTCGCGAGGCTTCTCACCACGGTCAGCCTGCCGGCTGAAAAAGCTCACGACTACCCGGCTTCACTGTCGGGTGGTCAGAGACAACGCGTTGCCCTGGCCCGAGCGCTCGCCGCTGCGCCGTCAGTGCTGCTCGCTGATGAAATCACGTCTGCGCTGGATGTTTCCGTGCAGGGTTCCGTCCTCAATCTGTTGATGGACCTACAGCGACAGCTCGGGCTCACTGTTCTGTTCGTCAGCCACAACCTTGCCGTCATCCGGTACGTCTGTGACCACGTTGCGGTGATGTTCGGAGGTGAAATCGTCGAGCACGGCCCGGTACTCGACGTTATCGATTCTCCTCGTGAGGAGTACACCGCCACACTCCTGTCCGCTGTTCCACAACTCGGGGAGCCGATGTTCCGATGACGACGCCGTCAACACCGACAACACCGTCAACACCTGTGCCCGCTGGCCGGCGTGCGGCAACCATCGAGGACTACACCTCTGTGGTGACGCCGTCCGGCATTACCGTCTCCTCATCGGGCCGAATCGCCTATGTACGTAGCCGATCACATCTCGACGACGACACCACTACCGACTCGATCTGGTTGGCTTCCCCAGCGGTGCAGCTCACGGCCGGACCTTCCGACACGTCGCCGGCCTGGCGACCAGGCTCGACGCAGTTGATATTCGTCCGACCCGATTCCGCGGACATCCCGCAACTGTGGACGGTCGACGCGGCCGGCGGAGTGCCGACGCAGCTGACTACCTCGGCACAATTCCCACTCGGCGCCGGAGCGCCCGTGTTCTCGCCGGACGGTGGCCGGATCGCGTTTGTTGCATCCGTCGACCGCGCGGTATCGACGTCCACCAGCCCCATGGTGACGCGCCGGCTGAACTACAAGGTCGACGGATCGGGTGTCCGCGCGAGCATGCGGACGCACCTCTTCGAACTCGACCTCACCGACGGCACGTCTCGGCGTCTGACTGATGGCGACTGGGACGCATCCCACCAGGTGTACAGCCCCGACGGGCGGGAACTGGCCTTCACCGCAGCGCTGGACGACGACGCCGACGTGACCATGGCCACCTCGGCGTGGATCATCTCGGTCACCGAACTCCGTTCCCCTCCACGCATGTTGGGCAACGCAACCGGCGTGTGTGGCCCGCTGCTGTGGACTCCCGACGCCACCGCTGTTGTTGCTGTCGGCTGGCATGTCCCGGCTATCCACAACAACGAGCTCCTGCTGCTTCATCGCGACCGACGGATGGCCGATCGCAGCCTCACCGGCGATCTCGATCGAAATGTGATTCCCGGTGGTACCGGGTACCCGGGCGGAGCGCCGGCTTTCACCGACGACGGCACCGTCGCCTTCTGTATTCGCCACCACGGATCCACGGAACTTCACGGTCTCGATCTCGAAACAGGTTCTGTCAAGCCACTTCTGACCGGCGGTCACACTGTGATCTCCGGACTCGCGGTTTCCGGACGCCACGCTGTCGTTGCGTTGACCACGGCAACGTCCTTCGCGGAAATCGCCACAATCGACCTGGACACCCTCGCCGTCGAGTTCGTCACCGATCTGAATTCGACGACAACGCAACACATCGAATTTCCTGAAGCCACCGAGCGCTGGTTCGACATCAGTGACGGCACCCGCGTTCAGGCCTGGATCCTGCGCGATCCGAACGTCCGTGGCGCGGGCCCGCTGGTTCTCGACGTTCACGGCGGCCCGCACAATGCGTGGACCGGTACGCCGTCGCCCATGAATCCGTACCACGGCGCACTGGTCAGCCGTGGCTACACGATCCTGATGATCAACCCTCGAGGTAGCGACGGCTACGGGAATTCGTTCTTCGGCGGCGTTCACGACGGGTGGGGGGACGCAGACCGCGCTGACCTTCTCGAGCCGATCGACACTCTGATCGCCGAGGGCATTGCCGATCCAGCTCAACTAGTGGTTGTCGGCTACAGCTACGGCGGATTCATGACAGCCTCCCTGACGTCCACCACGGACAGATTTGCCGTCGCGGTTGCCGGTGGGCTCGTCTGCGACTTGGCACACATCGTGGGTGCTTCCGATGCAGGCATTCTGCTGCAGACGCTCGAATTCGATCAGTCCTCCTCGCGGGCAGACGAACTCGCGCCGATTCGCCGTGTCGCGAAGGTAACGACACCAACACTTGTCCTCCACGGCGGCAGCGACGTCCTGTGCCCGGTCAACCAGGCAGAACAGTGGTTCGGTGGACTCCGCCTGGCCGGTGTGGACACCGAACTAGTGGTCTATCCCGGAGCGTCACACGCATTTGTCCTCACAGGCCGGCCGTCACACCGAATCGATTACGCTGCCCGCCTTGTCGACTGGATCGAGCGGCACCTGTCGCCGCAACCGACGCGCCGCGGTGTCGATCGCGATTACTGGCAGTACCGACTCGACACACTCACCACAAAGTACGGTGTCCCCGGAGCCTCGCTGGGGATTCTGACCACCACGCGCAGCGGATTCGAGCGCACTGTCGTCTCGTCCGGGGTTGTCAGTACCCGCACGGGCGTCGCCGTGACACCGGACACGGTGTTCCAGATGGGGTCGATCAGCAAGGTCTGGACGGCTACCCTGATCATGCAACTCGCCGAGGAGGGAAAGCTCGACCTCGACGCGCCGATCCGGAAAGTACTACCGGACTTCGCAGTTGCCGACGAAGCCGCAAGCAGATCGATCACGACGCGTCACCTCCTCACCCACACCAGCGGAATCGACGGTGACGTCTTCCTCGACAACGGCCGCGGCGACGACTGCCTGGAACGTTATGTGGCAGAGCTGAAATCGGTAGTGCAGATCTTTGCGCCCGGAACCGGCTGGTCGTACTGCAACACCGGATTTGCGATTGCCGGGCGCATCGTCGAAGTCCTGCGCGGTCAAAGCTGGGATACCGTGCTGCGGGACCGGATACTCGAGCCGCTCGGGCTGCGCCACACCACCACCTTGCCGGAGGAGACGGCGCTGCACTCTGCGGCGGTCGGCCACGTCGCCGTTGCCGGAAAGACCGAGCCGACACCACACTTCCTGATCACTCGCTCCATGGGTCCGGCCGGCCTCATCACTTCCAGCGCCGAAGATCTCCTACTGTTCGCACAAGATTCGATGCGTGACGATCCCGTCCTCCTGCGTCGCGCGACGCATCTTGCCATGATCGAGCAGCAGATGCCGATCGGAGACGTCGCGAGCGCCGCCGACGGAATGGGAACCACCTGGCTACTCGACGATTGGGACGGGGTGCCCGTACACGGTCACAAGGGTGCAACACTCGGGCAGCAGGCATATTTGGATGTCATTCCGTCGCGCGGTATTGCCATTGTCCTCATGACCAACGGCGGCGCGATGGACGCGCTGTCGGGTGACATCCGTGCCGAAGTGGCGGATACGATCGCCGGCGTGACCTCTACACCGGAGTTCACACCCGGCGATGCCGAAAATCGCACGACATCCTCTCCCGCTGAACTGGATACGCTGTGCGGCATCTTCCGTGATGCGGCTACCGATTTTGCCGTCGAACGAAACGGCAATTCCCTGACCGTCACCCGTACCGAGCACACCAACCCGTCGGGCTCCGAGGAGATCACCACGGCGGTGGATCTGGATCTGCTGGAAGTTCGGCCAGGAGTCTTCGCAACCAGACTGCCGCAGATGTCGGCTTGGTCTCGGATCACGTTCTCCGGCAAGGCGAGTACGCAGTTGCTGCATTTCGGAAGCCGCGCATACCCACGGGTGAGCGAGAAATGACCGCACTACTGGGGCTCGCCGAACAACGCCTCCCCCAGATCATCGACGACACCCTCGCGCTCATCGAAGTCGAGTCGCCGTCACACGACCTCGACGCGGTTACCCGCAGCGCGAAGGCCACCGCGGACCTCATTCACGAGCGACTCGGTGCCCCGGCCCAGTCAATTGTGGTCGAGGGCAGAACCCATCTGCTGGTCAGCTTCGGAACGTCACCGACACAGTTGATGCTTCTCGGACACCACGACACCGTCTGGCCGATCGGCACCCTGGCACGCCTGCCTGCAAGCGTCACCGACGGCGCACTGCGGGGTCCTGGCGGGCTCGACATGAAACTTGGTGTTGTTCAAGCAATTCACGCGCTTGCCATAGTCCGGGAGTTACACGGCGTCGACGCACTCGACGGCGTCACACTACTGGTCACCGGGGACGAAGAAATCGGCTCACCCACGTCGCGCTCGTTGATCGAAAAATGTGCAGCGGGGGCGGTGCTGGTCCTGGAAGCTGGTGGCGACAACGGGGAACTCAAGACTGCCCGTAAAGGTGTGTCACTGTATCGAATTCAGGTCTCCGGTCGAGCGGCTCATGCCGGCTTGGAGCCGGAAAAGGGCATCAACGCCGCAGTGGAACTCGCTCACCTGGTCATCACAATCGCAGCATTGTCGGCACCTGATCTGGGCACCACGGTCACACCTACGGTGCTTTCGGCCGGAACCACAACCAATACCGTTCCCGCCGAAGCACGTGTCGACATCGACGTGCGCGCGACCAGTTCGGCCGAGCAGCACCGCGTCGACTCGGACATCAGGAGCCTGCGCACACTCCATCCCGATGCGGTGATCACGGTATCGGGTGAAGTGAACCGGCCACCCATGGAAACGGCCATGTCTGCGACACTCCTGGCGCTCGCGGAACATGTTGCGCTCCAGAATGATCTGACTCCACCCGCAGGAATCGCCGTCGGCGGTGCCTCGGACGGGAACTTCACCGCCGGGCTCGGAATCCCCACCCTCGACGGCCTGGGCGGCGTCGGTGGTGGCGCCCATGCCGAGACCGAGCATGCACGTATATCCGCGATCGCACCGAGAACAGTACTGCTGGCGGGCCTGATCCGGTCGATCACGACAGAAGGTATTTCCCGTGCCGAGTAACCCGACAGTCACGTTTCGAGAACTGGTCGACGTCCACGAAATCGACGAACTCTCCGCAGTTTTCGACAAGATATGGGCCACCAGTCCGGGCCCGGCACATTTTGGCACAGCGATGCTCATCGCTCTCCACCACGGCGGCCACTACGTCGTCGGAGTGTTTGCCGAGGACACGTTGATCGGCGGTTGTGTCGGCTTCTTCGTCGAACCCTTCGGCGAGGTTCTGCATTCGCATATCGCCGGCGTACTGCCCGAGTTTACCGGCCTGGGAATCGGCCGCAAACTCAAGTTTCACCAACGAGATTGGTGTCTGGAACGCGGGGTCCACACCATCCGGTGGACGTTCGATCCCCTCGTCGCGCGGAACGCGTACTTCAACATCCAACGCCTCGGCGCGGAGCCGACCGAATACACCCCGAACTTTTACGGATCGATGGCGGACGGCATCAATTCCGGTGATGCCACTGATCGAATGCTGGTGAGCTGGAAACTCGACGGCGCAGCCGCGGCGCCGCGGGCGAGCGCGGACCTCACCGACATTGTGAAGGTGCTCCGCCCCACTGCAAGTGGCGAGCCGCGGATGATTCAGATCCCACCCGACGCCGCCGACATCGCCGTCGGAATACCCAGGGACATAGAGCAGCTGAGAAGGACCGACCGCGCCTCTGCCTTCGTGTGGCGACATGCCCTTCGTGAGTATCTGGCGCCACTCGTGGCATCGACGCAATGGCACTCGACCGGCTTCCACCCCAGCGGTTTCTACACGTTCACAACAACTCTCGCGACACCCGGAGAATGACATACCCATGCATATCGAATCCGTAGAACTGCGCGAGCTGCGTATACCGCTGGTCTCCCCTTTCACCACGTCCTTCAGCACGCAGTACGAGCGCAACACGCTGGTGATGAAGGTGACCGGCACCGCTGACGGCCCGAACGGACCGGTCGAGACCACGGGATGGGGCGAATGCGGTGCGCTGAGCGACCCGTACTACTCCGCCGAGTACACCGCCGGTGCGCGAATGATTCTGCGCGACTACCTGATCCCCATACTGCGTCAGGCGCAGTCGAAGGGGCCGCTGTCCGCCGAAACAGTCGGCCACGCGCTCGCCGGCATCGTCGGTCACCGGATGGCGAAGTCGACAGTCGAAATGGCTGTCCTCGACGCAGAGTTGCAGGCACGCGGTCAGTCGTTCGCCCGTTACCTCGGTGCCACTCGCACACGGGTGCCCTCCGGAGTATCGGTAGGCATCCAGGACAGCATTCCCCAACTGCTCGAGACCGTCGGCAACTACCTGTCGCAGGGCTACGTCCGCATCAAACTGAAGATCAAACCTGGCTGGGATGTCGAACCGGTTGCCGCAGTACGCAAGGAATTCGGCTACGACGTTCCCCTGCAGGTCGACGCCAATGCGGCATACACCCTCGTCGACGCCCAATTACTGCGCCGGCTGGACGAATTTGCACTGCTCCTCATCGAACAGCCACTGGCCGAGGACGATCTGGTGCAGCATGCCACACTTGCCGCTGCGCTCAGTACACCCATCTGCCTCGACGAATCGGTGGAATCCGCCAAGGATGCCGCGGACGCGATCACCTTGGGCGCTGCGTCCGTCATCAACATCAAGCCGAGTCGGGTCGGCGGGTACCTGGAGGCAAAACGCATCCATGACCTGGCATCAGCCCACGGCATCGCGGTGTGGTGCGGCGGAATGCTCGAGACGGGGATCGGCCGCGCTGCCAACACTGCGCTCGCGGCGTTGGACGGCTTCACGTTGCCGGGCGATATTTCTGCATCGGACCGGTTCTACGCCGAGGACATCACCGAACCGTTTGTGATCGAGGACGGGCACATCGCCGTGCCACAAGGGCCGGGCTTCGGTGTGACTCCGCGCCTGGAGGTGTTGGAGCGATTCACCGTCGGGTCCGACTTAATGTGACCGTCGCGTCCGATTTAATGTGACCGTCGGGGTTGACTTAATGTGACCGTCGGGGTTGACCTGATGTAGGTCGAGAGGGTTCGGGCCAGTTCTTGTCGGTGCCTGCGTGCATAGTGAACCGGACATGAACTTGAACACCGAAAGGCCCCCGATGAACAACTGGTCCGATCGCCCGATCTGCGCGTTCGACCTCGAGACCACGGGGCGCGATCCATCCACTGCCCGGATCGTCAGCGCGTGTGTTGCCGTCGTGGATGGTTCGAGTGTGGAGACGCGCACGTGGTTACTCGACCCGGGTGTCGATATTCCGGCCGGTGCCATCGCCATTCACGGCATCACCACCGAACATGCGGCCGAGTACGGGCAGGACTACGCCGAAGGGTACGAGGAGATCCGTGAGGCTCTCCATAATTCGTGGGCACGTGATCATTCGGTTGTTGCGTTCAACGCGTCCTACGACCTCACGGTCATGCACTCCGAAGGCCTACGAATCGGCAAACCGGCGCTGGTTCCCGGGCTGGTTGTCGATCCGTACGTGATCGATCGTGCGATGGACAAGTTCCGCTCGGGAAAGCGAACACTGTCTGCGGTCTGCGAGTTCTACGGAATCACACTCGAATCCGCGCACGAGGCGGAGGCCGACGCGATGGCGGCGGCAGCTCTCGCACAAGAACTGGCTTTGCGTTTTCCGGAGATCAACGATCTTGATCTCATGGTCGATCAGGCACAGTGGCACGCCGAGCGCCAGCGGGATTTTGCCGAATTCCTGAGCAGCCAGGGCAAAGACGTGTCAGACGTGAACGGCCAGTGGCCTATTCATTTCATCGCCTGACACCTGTCCGCACAGGTCACAATCTCTGCGACACCTGCTTGCGTAGTTCTTCTCGTGATCGTTTGCCGGTGTGCGTTGTCGGGAACATCTCCAACTCGACGAAGATGCGCGGCACCTTGTAAGCGCTCAGTCGCTCCTTGCAGAAGCTGACCAGATCCTCGGAATCGACGTAGTGCCCGTGGGCCGGAATGATGCAGGCAACCAGCCGTTGCCCTTGCCGTTCGTCGGCCACGCCGATCACGGCGACTTCGAGGATCAACGGATGCTCCATCAACACCGTCTCCACTTCTTGCGGGTAGACGTTGAACCCGCTGACGATCACCGTGTCCTTTGCCCGCGAGACGATATACAGGTGCCCTTCGTCGTCCGACCAACCGATATCGCCGGTTCGCAACCACCCGTCACCATCTACCGCGCTGTCGGGCGTTGATTCCGGATCATCTCCCGCTCGCAGATATCCGTGCATGATGTTGTACCCGGAGCAGAGAACGTGGCCGTCCTCGTCGGGGGGAAGCGGATAGCCGTAGTCGTCGACAATCCGAATTTCGAGTCCGTCGACGGGGGTCAACATCGCGAGCGAACCCGATTCGCCTTCGGTGATACTGCCCATGGCGACGGTTCCGCAGGCTTCGGTAAGCCCGTAGCCGACAACCATGTTCACGATTCCGAGTTCGCGACAGGCTCCGCGCATCCGGTCGAGTGGCACCTCGGAACCGCCGCTCACCGCCATCCTGCATACCAGCCCGATGTCGTCACGGCCGCTGCCGACCAAATCGAAGAGAATGGTCGGTGGCCCCATCACCACAGTGACGCGGTCACGGACTATCACGTCGGCAAGATCAGCTCTGTCGTAGTGTTCGACGACGCGCACCGAGGCTCCGGCGCACATTGCGGTCAGCAGCACACCGTTGAACCCGAACGAATGCGCAAACGGGACGGCGCCGATCACTCGATCCGCACCGGTCAGCTCGAGCCGGTCTGCCACTGCCGAGTACAACCGCGACAGCTGTCCGTGAGTCATGGGAACTTGCTTGGATACCCCAGTCGAGCCGGAGGTGGAGAGAATCACCGCAATGTCGTCGGGCCCCGCTGCCGGCCTGTCCGGGTTAGGGACGGTGGCTGCGGCAGCTTCCATGATGGCGGCGATCCGTGGTTCGTCGACTACGAGTGCTGGTTCGGTGACATCCAGGATCCGCGAATACTCGGGGCCACTGACTCCGTGGCCCACCGGAACAACGGTTGCCCCAGCGCACAGGATCCCGAGGGCGATACAGACCCAGTCGGTGGTGTTCCGGCCGCTGAGGACCACCCGCGATCGTGGCCGCACGCCGGAATCCGCGAGAACAGCGGCCACTCTCAGAGCCTGGTCCGTCAATTCGGCGTAGGTGACCTCATGGACGCCGTCGAGCAATGCCACCCGGTCTCCGCACCGGCGCGCCAAGTCCACACAGAGCGCGTCGAGCGTCGATACAAAAGGATCACGCGGCATATCTGCATTGAAACACTCGGCCGACGTAGACTTGACGCCTCTCCCGCTCAGTGGTCCTACGAGAGCGGGACAGTCTTCAAGGTATCTACCAGTCTTTTTCAGCATATTTCTAACCGAAATACTCTCTTTAAGTCTACTGCCAGGTAATCTTTCGACTATGGCAAAGGACAAAACATCTGCAGACGCGCCCACTCTGCGACCGACAAGTTGGGCCGTCCTGGGTCTGCTGTCCTTCGGATCCGAACTATCCGGTTACGACCTCAAGAAATGGGCCGACTGGAGCCTGCGATTCTTCTACTGGGCACCGTCGTACAGTCAGATCTACAGCGAACTCCGCAATCTCGAGGCGCACGGCTTCGCCACGTCCCGCGTGGTGAGCACAAACGACGTCAAGAGTAAGCGCCTGTACGCGATCACTCCGGCCGGAACCGACGCGGTAGCGACGTGGGCAAACGAATCCCCCGTCGAACCTGCAGTGCTCAAACACGGCGTGATGCTCAGGATGTGGCTCGGCCATCTGGCCGACCCGGACAAACTGCAATCGGTACTCACCGAACATCGCGACCAGTCCGAGAAGATGCGCATCCGCGCAATTGCCGACGCCGAAGGCGCATCCGAAGAAGCTGGATGGGCATACCCCGAACTGGTGCTGCGATGGTCGGAGATGTACTACGAATCTGAGCGTGACCGCGCAAACTGGATGTTGGAGAACATTTCTCGCCTCGGATCAGACAAATCCAGCGCCGGAAAAGCACGCCGGAAGAAACCCGAACCCCGCACGCCGGACGAGCTCCGCAAACACGAAGACTAAGTGCTCGGGTCGCTCTGACACTGCGGTGTCAGAGCGATACAGGCCGGTATCGCAGTAGCGTGATGTCTCGATCCGGATAGTCGCAGAACACGGGTTCCACGCGCATACCGACACTGAGTTCCAGATCACCGATATCAACCAATTCGGTACTCAACCGCGGCCCCTCGTCCCACTGCACCACCGCCAACGTCTGCGGCAACGCGTCCGACCACGGTGGTGCTGTGGGACGGTCAGCCACCGTATAGGTGTAGAGCGTGCCCAGTCCACTGATCTCACGCCACTCGAGGTCGTCGGCCAACGTGCGCGGAGCCAGCAATCGCGGATAGAAGACAAATTCGTCCGACGACGGCGAGTACTGGATCTTTATCTTCTTTTCTCGCAAAGCATTCCAGAACGGTGCGGACACCGGCGTCGGTTCCGGAAACGGCTTTTCGTTCGACATCCCTAATCTCCCTGGAGTATCAGTGCAACTTGCTCACTCATGATGCCGCCGTTCCCGGTCACGAAAGCGGTATTGCAGTCGTCGACCTGCGCCGTCCCGGATCGGCCCATCACCTGACGCACGCCGTCGCATACGTGGTGCATCCCGCCCGCCATTCCGGCTTGCCCGTAGGACAATTGGCCGCCGGCGGTATTCAACGGGAAGTCCCCTCGGAAGGTCAGGTCTTTCGACGACACGAACTCCATACCCTTTCCCTTCTCGCAGAAGCCCGCGTCTTCGAGGCTCATCACCACCGTGATCGTGTAGCAGTCGTAGATCGACGCGACATCGATTGCCGAGCGTGAAATTCCAGCCATGTCGAATGCCGTGTCCGCGGCCTTCGCAATCGGCGTGCGCACCATGTCCTCGGCATAGGTCGGCGTTTTGAACGACAGGTGCTCGCCAAACCCCTTGACCCAGACCGGACGGTTACGACCGCGACGCGCGATATCAGCATTCGCCACGACGATCCCCGCCCCGCCTTGCACCCGCATCACAACCTCGAGCATCCGAATGGGATCGGCGATCATCGGACTCGCCAGAACGTCGTCGATCGTGATCGGCTTTCCGTGAAACACCGCACCGGGAGTACTGCAGGCGTTGGTTCGCTGGTCCACCGCGATCTTGGCCGTGGCACGGTCGTCGTACCCGAACTCCGACGCATACCGCCGAGCGATCTGGGCGTACGGCGCGTTCTGGCCGAGATTGCCGTACGGAATCTCGAATTCGGCTTGAGGAGAACCGAACTTGCCACTCGAGGCGCCGAGATACCCAGGATCCACAGCGGGCTGAATCTGCGATTTCGGTGTCATGAACGACCCAGGAACAATGACCAGAACCGCGTCGCAGATACCGAGTTCGACCGCTGCGGCAGCGCGCCACACCATCCCTGCTGCCGTTGCGCCGCCGAGGTCTACTCGCTCACCGAAGTTCAGGGGGATCCCCAGATACTCGGACAGCGTGGCCGGGGCAAACATATCGGATTCCGCAATACCATGCGTGACAAGACCATTGATCTGTGACGCCTCCAGCCCCGCATCGTCGATTGCCAGCTTCGAGAGTATTGCCCACTGCTCGATGGTGAACAACTCAGGTCGGGTTTGCTTACGTTGGGCGGGCAATTCACAGAAGCCGACGATGGCGGCCTCTCCGCGCAGTCCCGCCATCAGGACCCTCCGGCGGAGGTGGCGCTATCGCGGCGCGGCAGCAGCACGGTGGCCGTTCCCGGCATCAGCACCTCACCACCCCGTACTCCGGCAAGGTCCAAATCGACTAGTGCTCTACCGTTCTCGTCGCGCTTACCGGTCACCGTCCCCGTGAATTCCAATGACTCGCCGGGAAAGGCCACAGCCCGGTTCGAGGCCGAGAAGTTCACCAACGATCCCCCGCCACCGATCCAGTCGGTGACAACGCGCGCCAGAAGCGCCGCTTGAAGCGGTCCCTGCACAACGACGTCTTGATAGCCCTCGACGTCGACAGCCCAACTCCGGTCGTAGTGAATGCGATGCCCGTTGTACGTCGCCGCACTGAAGAGGAACATCTGCAGTTGAGTGACACTGACAGCCAACACCGGAATCGTGTCGCCGGTGTTGATATCGTCGAAATATACTTGCGGTGACATAATTTTCATCTCCTCGCGCTACGGTCGGGCGATCATCGACGTGGTCGCTTCGGCAACAACCTCGTCGTTCTGATTGGTGTACGTGGTCTTCCACGTCACCAGGACGAATCGGCCGGACCGACCGCGCTTCTCGACCACCGAATCCACAACGCGCACACTGGTGATCATGTCTCCGTCGTAGGCTGACCCGAGGAACGTGGTGTTCTCGCCACCGGCCATTCGCTTGGGACACAACGGGAAAACCAGATTCCCGGAGGCAGCACCGGATGAGCCGTCTACCCGAAGTTCCGGTATCGGCGTCACCCCGAGGATCGCGTACTGCAGATACAGCGGCGGAGCGACAATATCGCGATAGCCGTGCTCACGGGCATACTCGCTGTCGAAGTACAGGGGGTTGGTTTCGCCGACCGACACAGCCCACCGTTGCCAGTCTCGTGCGACCACAGCTCCGCTCGCCTGGGAAACCACCTCCCCGACCCGCCCGGCAACATTGTCGGGGATCAGAGATTCCGAATCCGGAATCACGGCTACATTTTCAGTCATGTTCTTTCTCTCTCACGCTATTTGATGATCGGTGACCAGTCCGGAATTCTCGAGTTCGGCATACTTCTCATCGGAGTAGCCGAGGATCTTCTTGTAGACGTACTCGTTGTCCTCACCGAACCCCGGGAGTACCCGCCCGAATGCCAGATCGAATCCCTCCACCCGCCAGGGATGTCCAGGATATCGATAGGTTCCTACCGACGGATGTGACCGCTCCTGGAACCAGTTACGCTCGCGCAGATGGCCGTCTTCGAGCAATCCGGTTTCGCTCATCACTTCACCCGCGGGAACGGCAGACTCCTGCAACACCGAAACGATCTCGGACGCCGATGTCGAACGTGCCCACTTCGCGATTCGATCCCTGATCGGTGCGGAGTTGTTCCGTCTGGCGATTGCATCGGCGCCCAGTTCGGCGAGGTCGTCCCCGCCGATTACCGCGGCCAATGCCGTCCACTCGTGATCGCTGCGCACAGATATCGCAACCCACCGATCCTCGTCTGAGCTGAGGTAAACATCTTGCAGCACATGAGGATCGGAGTTGCCGAGGATTTCCGGATTTCTCCCGTTCATCTGAGCGTCGAGCACGAACTCACCGATCTCCGCCATGACGTTCTCCGCCTGCGCAAACTCGACGAGTCCCCCAACACCGGTGCGCTCGCGGTCCCACAGGGCGGCCATCACCGCAAAGGCCAATCCTGCCGGAGCTGCCTCGTCCATGTGGTAGTTCTCGCCGGCCGAGTCGGCTTCCTCACCCTCGTAACCGTCCATCGCGGCAATCCCCACCAGCGAGTTGAAATTGGGGCCGTAACCGAGATAGTCACTCATCGGTCCAGTCATCCCGAGGGGAGGCATGCGGGCGACGATCAATCGAGGGTTGAGTTCGAGCAAACGCTCGTGCCCGAGCCCCAACTTTTCGAGAGTTCCGTTGGAATTGTTCTCCACCAGAACATCACTGACCTTGATCAATTCGATCGCAGCTGCGTATCCCTCAGCGGTATTGAGATTCATACACGCCGAGAGTTTGTTCCGGGAATGCCAGTTGAAGAGAGCTGTGCGGTCGTACGGTCGCTCGCCGGGATCCTTCTCCGGATATGTGCCGCCGTGATACCCGGTCTGCGCGATCGATTCCTTCGTGGTCTTTGCAGATACTTGTCGGCTGACGCGGTTGTTCCCTTCCACACGAATCACTTCGGCGCCCAAGTCCCCCAACATCGCTGTCGCACCAGGTCCGGACCACACAACCGTCAGGTCGACAACACGAATCCCTTCGAGCGGATAACTCATGCTCGCTCCCCTGCCTGTGTCAGTGACTCGCGGATCTGTTGGCCGTGCTGGTCAAGAGTTGGTGCGGTATGACGCAACTGGTACCCGTTGACCATCCGCCACGGCGCGCCGGTGTACTCCAACGTGCCCGCAACCGGATGCGTACCACGGACAAAAGCGCCTCGGTTACGAAAGTGATCGTGACTCAGCAATTCCGAGACGTCGAGGTACGCGGTGACGGGAATACGTGCCGCCTCGCACTGTTCCATGATCGCTACTTTGGGCCGCTGCGCGAACCACTCCGTCACATAGGCCATGAACTCGTCGCGGTCCGTTCCCATGATCGTCTCGCGTCCGTGGTACCGCGTATGAAACTCGTCGTCGTGCTCGCCGACTATGTCGACCAATCGATTCCAGAATGCTTGATTGGTCACGTACAGCATCACAAATCCGTCTTTCGCCCGGAACGGTCCCGTGAACGTCACGCCATGGCGATGCGGGCTTCGCACTCCGCGTGGAGCATTCATGCCGGAATAGGCCGCCGACACCAGGTACGACGCTCGCCGGTCGGCGCCCGCGAGCAGAACCTCCTGCCCGGACACATCGATCACCGAACCTTCTCCCGTGCGCTTGGCACTGAAGATTCCCGCCATCGTGGCTTCGCCGGCGGTGCGGCCGATCGTGTAATGCTCGAGCAGGCCCGGTTTACGCAACGGCGCACGATCAGCCGCGCCGGTTGCGTTCATCGGTCCACCGGCAGCCTGAAGGACCAGGCCGCTCGCTTCACGATCCCGGTACGGCCCGGTCTGCCCGAAGGCACTGATCCGAGTGATCACCAGTGAGGGGTTACGCGCATGGAGCACGTCCGGCCCCAGGCCCAATTTCTCCAGTTGCCCTGGCCGGAAGGACTCCACCACCCCGTCTGCCGTGTCCACGAGGGTCAGGAGAACCTCACGTCCGGACTCCGAGGTCAAGTCAACGACAAGCGATTTCTTGTTGGTATTCAGATGCAGGAACAGAGCGCTTCGCTCGATGTCCGGGACGTCATCGGGGAACGGTCCCCATAACCGCGTCAGGCTGCCTGTCTCCGGCTTTTCGACCTTGACGACGTCCGCACCAAAATCTGCGAACATCTTTGTTGCGTATTCTCCTGCCACCCACCTCGACAAATCCACGATCCGGAGATCCTGAAGTGCCTGCCGCGGTCCGGGATTCGCTTCGCTAGGCAAGATTAAGCTCCTTCTGCAGCCAACCCGCGGCAATATCTGCTGTGCCATATCGGATTTCGGTGACCTTTGCCCTCTCCGACCACAGGTGCAAATCAGTCTCGAGAACGTATCCCATGCCGCCGTGCAATTGATGCGCGTCGAGAGTCGCGCGCTTGTAGGCCTCGTTGCACTGCATTTTTGCAATCGCGACTGCACGAGTGGCGGATTCGCCGCGAGCCACCCACCACACCGCGTGCGCGGCAGCCAAGCGGGCACCTTCGAGTGCGATGTGCATATCGGCGACAATGTGTTGCGCAGCTTGGAAGCTGCCGATCGGACGCCCGAACTGCTCGCGCTGTGCAATGTAGTCGACAGTCCGTTCCAGAACTGCGGCGCCGCCACCTACCATCTCCATGCATTGAAGCGCCACTGCCGCATTGGCGACCCAGCGAATATCGGCGGCGCTCAGCCCATTTCCGCCGGCCCCGAGAGAAACGGCCGCGTCCGACGCAAACACGTCGACAAGTTCGACGCGAGAGAGCCTCTCTCCGGACATGTTCGACAATGGGACGCCGTTCCACCCTTCGGCTGTCGGCTCGACGAACGCACAGATCAACCGTTCCGGTTCGGCAAACACAGATGTACGAGCAGTCACGAGAACCACGTCGGACATCGAGGCGTTCGCGGCAAATGGCAGGGTTCCGTTGAGCAGCCACCCACCAGGCGCCGGTGTTGCCGTCAGCGTGGGTCGAATATCGCCGGCGTCCCCGGGATTCCAGGCGGCGACGCCGGCGCGGAGTCGACCTTCGGCCAGTGCGGGCAGATACCGGCTGCGTTGTTCCGACGTAGCCAGTCGCCCGACGGCAATACCGAATTGCAGTGTGCTGTAGACAATCGACGGGCAGAGAACCCGGCCGGCCTCCCGAAAGAACACTCCGAGTTCGTACAGGCTCGCTCCACTACCGCCGTATTCTTCATCGATCGCCAGGCCCAGTACACCAACCTCGGCGAGCGCCGTCATCAGTTTGTCCGGACCGCTTTCGGACATCGGTTCTGCCAGTTCACGCACCATACTGATCGGGCATTGTTTGGCCAGAACGGCAGCCGACATTGCCTGTAGATCGAGTTGGTCTTGGGTAGCAACAAGTTTCATCAGCGAACTCCTACGCTGTCAAGGAAGGTCGGAATCATTCAGCGTCCGTAGCTCGGTAGAGAGTGACCACGCTGCGCAATGACATCTCGGAGAACTTCGTTAGCTCCGGCACCGAATCGCAGCAGCGGCGCGGCACGGTACAGTCGCTCGAATTTTCCCGCCATCACTGCGTGGGAGTCCGATCCCGCGATCAAACCCGCAGGACCGAGCATCGAGGTTCCAACGTCGGCAATCCGTTGTCTGAGTTCACTGGAGAAGACCTTCTCGACGCTGACAAGCACAGACGGAATGGTTCCGCTCTCGAGCAGCGACGACGCCTCGAAACCCATGAGTTGCGCGAGTTCGACATCCGCATCCAACTGAGCAAGCTTGCGTCGAACATCCGCGTTGTCGAGCGGCCGTGTTCCGTCTTCGCGGATCTCACGCGCAAGAATCAACAGATCGTCGACGGCTCTGCGCAGATCGCCGGCATTCGTGAGCGCACCGCGTTCGAGATCCAGTGCGCCGGTGATGTACTTCCACCCCTTGTCGACTTCACCGATCAGGTTGGTCACCGGGACACGGACGTTGTCGAAGAACGTTTCGTTGGTTCGATACCCGGACCACGCGGTGATCGGGCGAATCACGACGCCGGGAGCGTCGATCGGCACGATGATCACCGAGATTCCCTTGTGTTTGGGCACCTCGGTGTTGGTACGGACACACAGCCATTCGTGCGTGACGCGCTGCGCCATACTGTTCCAGATCTTGGAGCCGTTGATCACCCACTCGTCACCCTCCCGTACCGCCCGGGTCTTCAAACTTGCCAGGTCGGTTCCGGCATTCGGTTCGGAATAGCCGACGGCGCAGGTCAGTTCACCGCGTGCGATATGCGGCAGGAACTCTTCTCGGTTCTGCTGCGTGCCGTGGCGCATGATCATCGGGGCCACCGACGTGACCGTCAAGTCCGGGCCAGGCACACCCCAGTACTCGAATTCGCTGACCAGGAGGTGCTGATACACAGCGCCGAGACCGAGCCCACCGAACTCCTTGGGCCAATTGAGCCCGAACCACCCTTTTGCCCCGATCTTCCGACGAAAGGCAGTGAGTTCGCCGCCGATGAACTCGAGGTCGTGCTCGGCCATCTCCGCGCGCAATTCCGGCGTGACATTGTCGCGAAGAAACGCGCGTATCTCCTCGCGCCACGCTCGCTGATCATCGTCTAGTTCAAAATCCATGAGTATCCGTTCCGGAGTAGCGGATGGTCTGAGAGCCTTGGTCGATCATTGGGAAGCCTGGAGGCTCTCGAGCAGTTCGGGATCCGAGCGCAACGCAGCGCGCACCGCAGCCTCCCAGAAGCCGTGGTAGCTGTTTCCGTCGCTACCGGCCATTCGATCGAGCCACCAGTCGGGCAGTGCTGTCTTCTCCGGTCCTCCGGCCACCCGGATCATCCAGGCGTTTTTACAACGTTGTTCGAGCGCGACCGCCCGCAAATAAACTGCTGCGGCGGTACTTCCGGTGACAAAAACACCATGGCCTGCCAAGAGGGCGCGATCAGCTGGACCGATCGACCGGATCGCAGCCACGGCCGCCTCCATGTTGTCGACGCCACCGTCGTACTCGTCGACCAGCACTACCTCGCCGCCGCCCAGACTGGAACTCTGATCGTAGGCGGGTGGTACCTCGCCCAGATCAGCCCAGACAGTTCCGAACTCCGAATGGTTGTGTAGCGCGATGCCGACATCGGGACGTGCTCGGTGAAGCGCGAGGTGCAGGGGAATTCCCAGCGGGACAGGCCAATCACCCTGTAGGACATTGCCGTCGATGTCGATTCGAATGATGTCGGAGGGGAGAATCTCCTCCCAGGTGAGAAGCCACGGGTTGCACAGCATGGTGCCGTCACCGAGGTTGTACGTGATGTGCCCGGCGAGATGATCCCGGTACCCCTCAGCCCACAGAGCGCGCGCAAGCAGGACGATCTCCTCCGCCGGCGTCAGGTTCGGGATCAATTGATCAACAGTGGGTTTGAACTTCTTCACAGCAACCTCTCGGTAGTGCACTGGACCGCCAGCGGGAAGGAAAGTGCGAACTTTCAGGAAGATCGTCGTCGCAGTAAGTATCTCTATGTGATACTGTGTATCAATTCTTCAATCAGAGTAGGGGTGATTCAGATCGCAGTCAAGACAATCAGTGGTCTCACGCGCGGACTCCGCGTCATCGAAGCCATTGCCGCCCATCAGCCAATCGGCTTGACCGCGCTTTCACGGCTACTCGAGGTCGACAAAAGCGCCATGCAACGCACGCTGGCAACCCTCCATGAAGCGCAATGGATCCACCCCGTTGGCGAGGCTCCACCCCGCTGGGAGCTCTCCACCCGTTGTGTTGTCGTAGCCGGACAGGTCTACAACGGCTCGTCGCTGGCCGCCCGAGCACAACCCGTCATGACCACGATCAGGGATACAACCGGCGAGACAGTACATCTCGCAGTCGCCGAGGAAGAACACATGATCGTCCTCGGGGTGGTTGAAGGTACCCACATGGTCCGGACAGGTCTGAAGCCTGGCCAGATACACGTACCCGAGACAAGTGCAGCGGGTCGGGTCATCCACGCGTACCAGTCACAGGAAGAACGCGTGAACAGCTCGGGTCAGCCTGATCTCCTCCTCACGGATGCCGAGTACCAGGAGATTCGCAGTCGCGGATGGGCCGCCAGCGAGGAAGCCGTCCAGCAAGGATCAACCAGCCTCGCCGCAGCGATATTGGATGCGTCGGGAGCGCCGCTCGCTGCAATCGTGATCAGTGGGCCGGCGACACGACTCACCGAGGAATACTTCACGCAGTACGGCGAACTGCTCCGATCGGCGGCCGATCAGCTCGGCGGCTCGTATTGAGCGAATTCACCCACTCAGTGTCGCAAAGACGACCAGGGCTAGGTTCGTGTGATCGGACTGCCCCGAAAGCCCCTCCAACGCAACAGCAGACTCGAACGGAATGAGACTTCCCGACGGCAATGTACGGTCGCCGAACGCAACACTGCCGCCCAACACCACTGCGTATCCGCGGCCTACACATTCAGCCAGCGCGTCGGCGGTCAATGCCCCACCGAAGTCGAGCGCAACACCGAATGCTGAGGCACCGCGACGCGTACGCGCCAGTAGATTCAGCTTTCCCGTCTCTCCTGCAGCGTCGATCGCACAGGTGAAATGTTCGCCGGCTCGCGTCTCGCCTTTGACGCGTGATTCCGGCATGTAGTTCAATCCAGCGGCAGGATCGAGCCGAAGCGTGAAGTACGACAGCCCCTCTGGAGCGTCGGCGAAGATCGGCCCGTACACAGTGTACGCATCGCTGTAATGCACAGTGCCCGCGCCGATGGCGTGCCTGCCGAGGCGTCCGGCGCCATCGAGAACTACCTGAAACTGATCCACCTCGTGATAGTGCGGCCGAAGCTTCTCTGCCTTCTGGCCGACAAGATAGGCCTGGAAGCCCCCGGTTGCCGAACCGTCGGAGTGCTCACCTAGGTAGTCACTCATCAGGAAGTCGCCGGACTCCGTGGTACGCAGTATGGTTCGAGACTGCGCAGGTGTCACTGCTGTCGGTGCCGATGTCATCGAATTCTCCTCAACTCACAGGTTCGGCTCGGGCGCTCTCGAGATCCTGCCCCCGGACGGAACGCGGAACAGGTACCGGTATCGCGTCGAGCAATGTTCGGGTGTACTCCTGCTGCGGGCGACGGAAGATGTCCTCGACAGTCCCGCTTTCAACGACCTCACCGCGCGCCATCACCAGCACACGATCGGCGATCACTTCGATCAACGCCAAATCATGACACACGAACAGATACGCAAGACCCAACTCCTCCTGCAGATCCCGCAACAAGTTGAGCACCTGAGCCCGCACCGAAACATCGAGCGCAGCAACAGGTTCATCACAGACGATCATCTTCGGGTTCAACGTCAACGCCCGCGCAATAGCCACACGCTGCAGCTGACCACCCGAAAGCTCCGCCGGATACCGGCCGAAATAACGCGAACCGATACCCACCTTGTCCAACATCGCCGTCGCCAACTTCTCACGCTCACCCCGACCCATGTCGGTATGAACGATCAACGGTTCCACCACGGCATCCACGACGGTCATCCGCGGATTGAGGGAACTGTGCGGATCCTGGAAAATCATCTGCATACCGCGACGCATCGTACGTAACTCAGCAGGTTTCGCGGCCCGCACATCAACACCGTCGAATGTGATCGAACCGGTATCGGGCTCGATCAACCGCAACGCAATCCGGCCCACCGTCGACTTACCCGCACCTGACTCCCCCACCACGGCAAGACATTCACCGGCTTCGAGACTGAAGCTGACATCCTTGACCGCATGTGACCACTTGGTGCGGCGCCCGAGAAAATCGCGGCCCGATGCAAACGACTTCGACACGTTCGACACTTCGAGAAGGCTCATCGCACACTCACTCCCTGCAGATCAAGGTCCTGCACGCGCAGGCATCGCGCCTCACCGGTGGGAACACTCGCCATCGCCGGATGCTCCACATCGCATACCCCCGGCGCCACGTGTGGGCACCGCGGCGAGAACCGGCATCCTGTCGGCCAATCGGCCGCCGCGGGAATTCCGCCCGGGATCGCATGCAGCCGACGATCCGCATTCAGTCCCGGCTGCGGGATCGAGGCAAGCAACCCCGACGTGTACGGATGCTGTGGGCGGAAGAACACTTCCTCTGCCGCAGCGTTTTCCGCGATCTCACCGGCATACATCACCACCACCCGCTGACACAGTTCCGCCACCACCGCAAGATCGTGACTGACGAACAGCAACGCCACACCGGTCTGCTCCTGCAGATCCCGCAACAGATCGAGGATCTTCTCCTGCACTGTCACATCGAGCGCCGTGGTCGGCTCGTCCGCGATCAGCAACCGCGGATTACACGCCATCACCATCGCGATCATCACGCGCTGACACATACCACCACTGAACGCGTGCGGATAGTCACCCACCCGCTCCTTCGCCCGGGGAATCTGCACCAACTCGAGCATCTCCACCGCCCGGGCCATCGCTTCCTTGCGGCTCAAACCCAAGTGCTTGCGGACGGATTCAGCGATCTGATCACCGACCGTATAGGCCGGATTGAGGCTGCGAATCGGCTGCTGAAAAATCATGCCCATCCCGGTACCGCGGAGCTTGCGCCACTCCCGCTCCGGAACCTTCGTCAGATCACGACCGTCGAATTCGATGGAACCCCGCGAAATCCGGCCGCCGGTGGCCTGGGTCAACCCCATCACCGCAAGCGAGGACACCGTCTTGCCTGATCCGGACTCACCGACCAACGCCACCGACTCGCCGGCACCGACGTCGAACGAAACACCTTCGACTGTCGTCTGCCAACCGCTTCCGCCGCTGGGGAATTCGATGGTCAGATCCCGAACCCGCAACAGTGGTTGAGTGCTCGCTTCGAGCTGCTCTTTACGCATCAGATCAGTCATTGTCACCATTACGACTCCGTAGCAGGGATCGGCGAACACCGTCGCCCAGGTAGGTGAAGGACAGGACCGTCAAGAAGATCATCACACCGGGAGGCCACACCAGGTACGGCGCCAGCTGCATATTCGACGCCGCAGTACTGAGCATCGAACCCCAACTCGCCGCCGGAGCCTTCGCCCCCAAACCGAGGAAACTCAAACTCGCCTCCGCCGCAACCGCAGCACCGAGAGAGACGGAGATGACCAGCACCACCGGCGGCATCACATTCGGAAGAATATGGCGGATAATTGTTCTGCCCGGACGGCAGCCCAAGGCGATTGCGGCCTCGATGTACGTCTCGTGCCGCACATCCATCGTCGACGCCCTCGCAACCCGGAAAAACCTGGGCGCCATGACCAAACCGATGGCGAGCATCGCGTTGGTGATTCCCGAACCGAGGACTGCGACAATCGTGATCGCCAGCACCAGCGACGGAGCCGACATCAACGCATCCATCACCCGGGTGATCAGCGAATCGACCCAGCCGCCGCGATAACCGGCGATGACACCAAGGGGAAGTCCCAGGATCAACGCCACACTCACCGCCTGCAACGACGCCGTCAACGAGATCCGCGCGCCGTAGATCAACCGGCTCAACACATCTCGGCCGTAATCATCGGTGCCGAGCAGATGATTTGCACTTGGCGGCTGCAATCGGTTGACCAGGTCCTGCACATACGGATCGTGCGGTGCCAGAATCGGAGCAAACACCGCCATGATCACCAGAAGCAGGATGAAAATACCCGCCACCATCGTCACCGGCTTACGCAGAACAGCTTTCAAGCCTTGGCCCCTCGCGGGCCGCTCCGCTGTCTCGGATTTGGTGGTCACTACCTTCGGATCAGTCATGCGCGAACCTTAGGGTTGAAGTAGCCGTAGGAAATGTCGACAAGCAGATTCACCAGCACCACCACCACGGTGGTGAACAGGACAAACCCGAGCAACACCGGAATATCGTGGTTCTGGACGCTGTTCACGGCCAGCGAGCCCAACCCCGGCATGCTGTAGATGATTTCGATAGTCACTGCACCGCCCAACACTTCGGCGACGCGGAATCCGAGCACCGTGACCACCGGGATGCACGCGTTCTTGAGTCCGTGTTTGAAGACGACACTTCCGCGGCCGAGCCCCTTCGCTTCCGCGTTGAGGATGTAGTCACTCTTGAGTACCTGCCCCAGCGACGACCGCAGCTGCAACGTCACCTCCGCCGCCGGCAACAACGCCAACGCCGTACCGGGCAAAATGAGGTGCTGAATCCACGGCACAAACCCCTCCGACAGCGGCGCATACCCGAAGGCCGGGAAGATCTGATTGGTCACCGCGAACACCGACACCAGCACCAAACCGAACCAGAACGCGGGAATCGCGATCGCAATCGACGCCACCACATTCACCAGACGATCAACAAATCCGCCGGGACGAAGCGAGGCAACAACACCCAAGATCAGCCCGATCGTCACCGCGAGCACCATCGCGAAGATCACCAGCGACAACGTCGTCGCCATCCGGCGGAAGATCAGCTCCGTCACCGACTGATTCGACAGAAACGACGTGCCCAGATCACCCTGCAGAACACCGCCCACCCACCGGACGTACCGCAGAAAGATGTTGTCGTCCAGGTGAAGTGTCGACCGGATCTCCGCCAACCGCTCCGGAGTCGGATCATCCCCGGCAAGAATCGCAGCCGGATCCCCCGGCGCCAAATCGATCAACAGAAAAATCATCAAAGGCACAATCAACAACAGCGGCACCGCCGCCAGCAACCGTCGCCCCGCGTAACGCAACATAAGCACCCCTCACCGGCGCTTACAGCCGGTCTTGTCGGCGGTTCCCCTTCGCAGGTGATGCGACTCCGTGAATTCTTTGTCGCATCACCTGCGAAGCGGATCGGTCTATCAGCAAGATTGCTGAATCTGCAGTGCTACTTGGTCATTCCGACGTAGCGCAGATCGAAGATTCCGGTGTCAACCCACGGGATGTTGTCGGCGTTGACTACCTTGTCGCTGAAGATCGTCGCGTTCGTCTGATTGCAGATCGGGACGAACATGGCCTCGGCCAGTGTCTTCGACCAGATGTCGTGGTACAGCCCGGCCCGCTCATCCTGCGACAACGTCGGGTTGGCAGCCTTTGTTGCCAGTGCGGCGATCTCGGGGTTGCCGTTGCCGAAGTCGTAGGGACCCACGACAAAGGTATTGACGGTCTCGGCGGGGTCCACCTTCGGGCTGAAGCTGTTCGACACCATCGACTGGAAGGTGCCGGCGATGTAGCCGGGCTCGTTCTGGGTATTCGGAACGGGGTTGAGCTCCGCGTCGAATCCTGCTGCTGCCAGGGAGGACTGGATAACGTTGGCCGGCTTTTCCGTATTTGTTCCGGCACCGAATGTCAGTGTGATCTTGGCTCCGCCGGCACTCTCGACCAGGCTCTTGGCCTTGTCCACGTCGAAGGTGTACGGGTACTGGTACGACGGGTCCGCCGCCCAGCTCGACTCCGGATACATCTGTCGGTACGGGGTGCAGGTTCCCGAGAAGAGCGCGCTGATGGCCTCGGGATCGATAGCGTGTGCAACAGCCTGGCGCACTTCAGGTTTCGCGAGATCGTCACGTGCTCGCATGAAGACACCAAGCACGTTGCGGAACTTCACCTTGTCGATACCCAGCACATCGCGGTCTGCGAGCGACTGCGCCTGAACGATCTCGTTGGCCGAGCTCACCCAGCTGATGTCGGTGGCGGCGGTCTGCATTCCGTTCAAACGCGTTGTCGCGTCCGGCATGGTCTTGAAGCTGATTCCACCGAGCAGTCCGGCCGCCGAATCCCAGTAGTCGCCCTCTGCGCGGGTGACCTCGAGAGATTCCTCGGGTACGTAGTTGGTGACGGTGTAGGGTCCGGATCCGCTCTGGCCCGGATCATTTCGGATGTCCGTACCGGCTTCAATGGTCTTGGGGCTGACCATCATGCCGACATTCGTGCTGAACAGCCCGGGTAGCTCCACACCGGAACCCTTGGTCAGGTTCAGCCGAGCGGTGGTCGGGTCGACAACATCGACGGACGTAATGTCGTCGAGCGCGGCGACAACAGTGCTGCCTGCCATCGTCTTTCCACGCTGGACGTTCGCGGCGAGGGCGGCGGCGTCGAACTTGGTGCCGTCGTGGAACGAGACGTCGTCGCGCAACTTCAGCTCGAGATAACCACCGTCAGAGGAAAACTCCCACGACTCCGCAAGTCCCGGAACAAGATTTCCCTCCTTGTCCACCATGGTCAAGCGATCGAACATCGGAGTCAGATATCCCCAACCGCCGTAACTTGTCTGGAGGTACGGATCGAGGTTTCGGGTCGGCGCCGACGCGGTGACGCGAAGGACCGCCGCGCGGTCGATATCTGCGGCCGATGCAGTGGAGCCGCCTGTAGTGCTGGTGCCGCCACCCCCGCCACATCCCGCGACCGCCAAAGCAGTCACCAGCGACACTGCGGCAATTCTGCCTTTGCCGTTCCATTTTCCGCTCATCGAATTCCCTCTCGAGATAGATCAAAGTCGGCGAGAAACCCCGCGCACACGGTCTCTTCGGCTCACAGGCAGACTAGCCCGGATATGTCTATTAGGTATACGTTTTTTCGGAACTAGTTTTCAGAATGGCTACCGCCACAGAAGTTATCCATCCTTGTCCCGATCACTGGGAAGGTACCTAGCGAAAAACGTCTGCTCAGGAGTCTGCGTTCGCTGCTCGTCGTTGCTCCAGCACCGAACGTGTTCTCGCTCGGGCGTCCTCGTACTCTGCGACTGTTTCGCGAACTACTTCCGAAAGGGGGCTGCGTCGTTTCACCCCCGACACCGAATGGCCCGCACTCCAGACGTCGGTCCACCTTCTCGGCCCCGGTTCTGATGACCCCGGTCCGAACAGCTCGGCCGATTCTTTCACGGAGATCTGCTCGTTCAGTGTGTCGGGATCAAGCCCCTGCGCTCTGATGGACGGGGCAAGCATGTTCGTCCGCAGTCCGGTGAAAGCGTTGGTCAGCACCACGTCGTCCATCGTGCTCTCGACCAACATGTCCTTGTACGGCGCCGACGCCGAACTCTCGTCGCTCGCGATGAAACGTGTGCCCATGTACGCCGCGTCGAAGCCTGCCACCTCGGCAGCCCACAACGCCTGCCCGTCGGAGATTCCACCTGCGAGAATGACTGTGCCGTCGAAGAACTCACGGACACCACGGATGAAGGCAAACGGGTTCATCCACCCCGTCTGCCCACCCGCTCCGGCCGAGAGCAGCACGAGTCCGTCCGCACCGGCTTCAACAGCCTTTTCTGCATGACGAAGTGTGCCGACGTCGGCAAAGACTGCGGCACCGATGTCGTGGAGCGGTCCGATGATCGGGGCCGGTGAGCCTACGCTCGCGATGACCATTTCCACTCGGCGGCGAACCAAGCACGCAACGTCGTCTGCCAGTCGCGGCGCTCTCATGATCAGATTGGGGCAGTACGGTGCCAGTTCTCCGCCGCTCTCCTCATGGGCACGATCGAATGTCGCCAGCCACGAATCGAGTTCCTCTGCCGTGCGCGCGTTTGCCGTCGGAAAAGCGCCGACGACGCCCGCCGCGCAGGCTGCCGAGACGACTTCCGGCCCGCTCACTCTCAGCATGGGTGCGGCGATCAGCGGAATCCGCAGTCGAGCGCCGAATCTGGTCCGAATGCCCGGTGGAACGTCGGATTTCACTAGGGAAGGTACCCGGTGTGCATAACCGGTGCAACGGGTTCCGCATCTCGCCCCGCCGAGAGTCGGATCGCACCGAGCAGCGCGTTGCGTAGTTCGCGTGGATCGATGACGTCGTCGTACGTCACCGAACTTGCCAGACGCCACGGACCTGCAGCCTCGTTCTCGATCAATGCACGCTGTGTCCGCTCATCTGCCTTGGAAGTGCTCCCACCCACGGCAGCGGGAATTCCTCCCAGCATCCCACCCGGGAACGACAACGACACGGTCTGATTGTCGAAAGCATTCTGACCCATGACCGAGCCCCCGAATCCGAAGGCTTTGCGCACTGTCACATGCATTTTCGGCACGGTGGACCGATGCTGCGCCGCAAACATCCGAGCACTCGCCCGCAGTATCCCGTCCCGTTCGGACTTACTTCCCGCAAGAACTCCAGGGTTGTCTGCCAGGAAGATCAACGGGATATGGAAAGCACCGGTCATCTCGATGAACCGGCATGCCTTTTCCGCCGCAGCAACATCCAACGCACCGGCAAGCACCAATGGCTGATTGGCGACTACGGCGACAACCCTGCCGCCCATCCGTGCCAGCACTGTGATGACAGAAGAACCGTGCTGCGGTTGCAACTCGAACAGGGTGCCCTCGTCCACCATCACGGATAACACATCGTGCATGTCGTACGGGATACGAGGATTCGGCGGAACTATGTCGAGAAGAGCGTCGAGCGAGCGCGGCGCGGCACCCGGAGTGTCAGGATCCGCCAGTGGCGCGCGACTCCACGCGTTCGACGGGAAATAGGACAGGTATCGACGCGTCAACTCGAGCGCCGAGTCTACGTCCGCCGCAACATTGTCGGCGATTCCACTCGCCTCGGCATGAACGGCACTACCGCCGAGGTCTTCCTTTGTCACCTTCTCGGCGAGCGACGCCTCCACGAGCGGCGGGCCGGCTGTGAACATCGCGCCGTGATCTTTGACCATGATGACAAAATCCGACATCGGTGCGGCAAGAGCACCGTGGCCAGCCGAGGGTCCACACACGATCGAAACCGTCGGGACCAATCCGGCAAGGTCTGCCATCGCCTGCAGATCGTTGGGTGCCGGACGGTGCGGATGCAGTGCATTGGTGGCCCGATGCCCGGCACCTTCGAGCATCATCACCAGTGGAGTCCGCTCGCGTTTGGCGAGTTCTGCGATCCGGGCGCGTTTGGTGGCCGCTGCCGTTCCGATGGATCCGCCGGCAACCGTGAAGTCCTCCGAACCGACAAGCACCGGCCGACCGTCGACAAGCCCGGACCCCGCAACGAAGGCGTCGGACGGAATCGACGCATCACCGGCCAGCACACCGATTTCCTGAAATGTATCTTCATCCAGGAACCTTGCTACTCGATCGCGCGCATCAACCCGCCCGAACCGCCGATACCGCCGTAGTTTGTCGGGGCCACCCATCTCCCGTGCGGCCCGGCGACGCTCGTCCAGTGCCGTCAGCAGCGAAGTCCACGCGTGGCGATTCTCCGACACCATCGCCGGTTCAGCATCAACATCGAGCTGTTTACGCACAACTTTTCCGGTTGCATTGCGCGGCAACGGTTCTGTTGTCAGTCGCCATCGCGACGGAACCTTGTACTTCGCGAGACGCTCCCGCACGTACCCGAGCAGCTCCGCTTCCGTCACGGATCCCGGCTCCTCGACCACAACAATTGCGGCCACTTCTTCGCCGTAATCTGCGTGGGGAATTCCGATCACCGCGCATTCCTGCACCGACGGGTGCTCGCTCAGGGCGTTCTCGACCTCGACGGGGTAGACGTTCTCCCCACCACGCAGAATCAAGTCTGATCTACGACTGCTGACGCGGAGGTGACCGTCGGCCATGAACCCCAAATCGCCGGTACGTAGCCATCCTTCATCGTCGAGCGCTGCGGCTGTCGCGGCGTCGTTGTTCCAGTAGCCCACCATCACGTGCGGTCCACGTAGGCAGATCTCACCCTCGTAACCGTCCGGGAGTCGATGACCGTTGTCGTCCCGGATCTCGACGCTCATTGTGACGACGGGGCGACCCACGGAATCGGGGTACTCCTCCAGATCGGCGGCTGTCGCCAAGGTGGCTCCTGTCGACGACTCGGTGAGCCCGTACGTCGTCCCCAACGAACGCCCTGCCACCGGCAACAGTTCGCGAACCTTCTCCTTCAGCGCGAGTGACGACGGCGCTGATCCCAGTGACATCGTCTTGAGCGAGGACAGATCGTATCGGGACAGATCACCATGTGAAACAAGACGATTCGCCATGGTTGGCACAGCACCCCAGTTGGTGACCCGCTCGCGCTCGATCAAACGCAGCACACGTTCGATCTCGAATCGGCCGCTGTAGATGACTGCGGTGTCGCCGATCGACAACCGTGGCACGGCAAGGTTGTGCAGTGACGCGATGTGGAAGAGAGGATTCGACAGGAGAAACCGCCGGTTCGCGGGTGGGCTTCCGAGATGCGTTGCCAACGCGTCGTTGAATCGGTGAAAGTCGTTTGCCGTGATGATGTTCCGGTGCGAGTGCGTCGCACCTTTCGGCCGGCCGGTTGTGCCACTGGTGTACAGGATGACGGCGGGGTCGTCCTCGTGGATGGGGCAGGTCGACAGTGCTGCATCGGCGTGCAGTGTGGACAATCGAGGTACGTCGACTTCGGTGGACAACACCGGCAGTTCGGGATCACCGAGTAGTTCTCGCCGTTTTGCATCGGCGACAACAAGTTTCGGCGTGCAATGCTTCATACCGTAGTCGATCTCGGGGGCAGACCACATCGAGTTCATCCCGACCACTATCGCCCCGAGCGACGTCGCCGCCCAGAACGTGATGATCCACTGAGCATTGTTCGCAGACAGAATTGCCACGCGGTCGCCCTTGCCGATCGAGTACGTGCGTCGCAACTCCTCCGCAAGTGACGCCACGCGAGCAAAGTGATCGGTGAAGGTAATCCGCAGTTCGTCACACACCAGATACTCGGTGTCGCCGTACTCGACCGACGCCGCCAGGAGCTCACGGAGCGTGTGCGTGCGATTCTTGAACACCGGCATGACGTGCCCGCGCACGGGTTCTTCAGCCACCTCGAACAACTGCCCCGGGCCTGTCAGTTCTGCCACGGCCAGAGAGCGCCGATATGCCATGTCCGGTTGAACGACCATCCTTGATCCATTTCTGTGACAACGCAGTTCGATCGCGCTGGGCGGCCCCGTCCGTGTGGATCGGAGCCTGTTCGCTCCACACCGACGCAACTACTCACCACCGCTCATTGTGGATACTACGCAGAAAAGTCGTTCGATATGCGATATTTCGATTAGAAATACTTTTTTGAATTTCCGCGGGCTTGTCGAACGCCTCCACACACGACAAAGCGGCCCGGCAGCGGGCATGAAACCACCGCCGGACCGCTACTGTCGCGCTTATCCCTGGGTCGGCGGCCACACCGGAGCGATGGACCACGGGCGCGCCGTTTCAAGTTGCGACGCAACCTGAATCAGCAAATCTTCGCGCCCGAAGGCCGCAACCAACTGCACGCCGATAGGCACACCGGCAGAGTCATGACCCATCGGCAAGGAAATTGCCGGTTGACCGGAACTGTTGAACGGACTGGTCAAACCGCTGTATCCGGCCGAGTGCTCCCAGATCGACATGGGATTTGCCGTATCGAGGAGACCAAGCGGAGCAGCCGGGCGAGCCATCGTCGGGGTCAGCAGCAGGTCGTGATCGACAAAGAACGCACCGATGACTTGAGCTGCCCGCTCGAGTTCCTGCAGTGCCTTGACGACGTTGGTCGCACTTTCGGACTTCGCGCGGTCGTAGATCATCCGAGCCATCGGTTCGAGGTCGTCGTCGCGGATTGCGCGGTTCACGGCCTCGAGTCGTGCATCGACCTCAATGGTCATGGGAATGCCCATCAGCACGGAAAGCCCGGCAGTGAGTGCATCAAGCGGGAAGTCCGGGGCCCCTTCGGTGACATGGTGACCGAGTTCTTCGAGCAGACCGGCTACGCCCGTGGTGACGGCCGCGCATTCCGGGTCCACCGGCGTGCCGTCCGGCAGCGCGTTACTCAGAGCAATCCGCAACCGTCCGGGATCCGCGCCCACTTCCTCGACGTACGGGCGCTTCGGCGCCAGGATCACGTACGGATCGCCCACTGTGGGTCCGGCGGAAAGATCGAGGAGCAGTGCGGTGTCCCGCACACTTCGAGTAAGCGCGTGGTGAACACCCATCGGCGACGCGAAGAGAGTTCGTGCCGGTGCAGTCGGGGTACGACCGCGGCTCGGCTTGAGACCAACCAGGCCGCATGCAGACGCCGGGATGCGGATCGAGCCGCCGCCGTCACTGGCATGGCCCGCGGGCACGATTCCCACGGCAACAGCCACTGCCGTTCCTCCCGATGACCCACCGGGTGAGCGATCGAGGGCATACGGGTTGCGGGTGGGACCGAACAGTGCGGGTTCGGTGCTCGCGTTCTTGCCGAACTCCGGAGTATTGGTCTTACCGACAATCACCAGTCCCGCACGACGGTATCGCTCGACGAGCGTCGAATCCTCCTGCGCCACAGCATCGGCGAACAAACGAGATCCGTTGGTACTCGGCAGACCCGCGACATCAAGCCCGAGGTCCTTGATCACGAACGGCACACCCTGCAGTGGGCCTTCGGGAAGACCGGCAGCAACCTCGTTCCGAGCTTCGTCGCGGCGTTCGCTGATCACTGCATTGACGGCCGGGTTCCGCTCGTCGAGCCGGTCAAGGCTGAACTCCAGGACTTCCTTGGCGGATACGTCCCCCTTGCGAATCGCTCCGGCCAGGCCCGTCATGTCACTGTTGTCGAACAAATCCTGCATCGATGCCCTCATCACTCGTGTGCTTCTTTGTGCGATTGTGAGGTCCGTCATATCAACCACAACGGCCGCGGGTCTTAAGGATTCCGCTTACCGGGACTGACTCACAGAATCAGACCTCGACGGCGAGCCTCGACAACCGCCTCATGGCGACTCCGCACATCGAGTTTGGCCATGAGATTGCGCATGTACGTCTTGATGGTTTCGACGCTCAAGGAGAGTCGCTCCGCAATTTCGGCGTTACGCAGACCCAACGCGACATACCTCATCACGTCGGTTTCACGCGGCGACAGGACTACCGCACTCGCGATGTCGGCAGGCGCCGTCAAGGCCCGCAGTTTTGCTTCGACGGCTTGAACCTGGGCACTGAGTTTCTCGTCCTGCATACCCGCCGCGATCTCACCCAACGCGAGGAAGCTCTCCGTCAACGTCTCCGATATTTTTGCCTCACGGCTCGAAACCTGTTCCACCGCAGCAGTGTCGATCATCGCGACACGACGATCAACCTCGTCCCGGATCTCGATTTCGCGGGCCAACGAGTACGACGCGCGCATCATCTTGTCTGCAACAACATCTCCGATCGGCAGGTTGGCGCGCAGTCCGCCATAGAGCGCGCCGCGGGTTTTCCCACGCACAACCACGGGAACCGCCATCAACGATTCGATTCGCTCGGTGCCGACCTCGTAGTCGTAGTCGTGAGTGATCTGCGACGAATTGGCGTAGTCCTGCACAACAGCTGTCCGCTGCTCGGCGATCGCCCGCCCACCGAGTCCGCATTCGGCGTTGATCTCGAGGTTGCGCAACAGAGTGCTGTGCGTCCCGACGTAGCTGGTGATGGTCAACGAGTTGCCGCTCACGCCCCCACCGAACAGGACCGGCAGTTCCGTCTGCGGCTGCAGTCGGCGCAGTGCCGCCCGCAGCGCGTCGTCGTCGCTCGGCCTTAAAACCCTGTTCACGTGCACTCCTGGTGAGAGGAAACGTAGATACCCACTTCGTAGGGTAGCGGCCGGTGCGCTGGCCCAATATCGTCCAACACGAGCGTTTGTAGCGCCGATCACATTCACCGTGACGGGTGAGCTGCAGCGTCCGATCACGCGAACCTCGGAGGAACCCGTGTCTGCACCCGCCGCACTCACAGCCAACAACACCCCGCTCAGCCCGCTGCGCTTTCTCGAACGCAGCGCTTCGGTGTTCCCAGATCGCACCGCCGTCATTCACGGCGACCGGACGTACACCTACCGCGAGTTCGGCGACGAGGTCGCCGCACTGGCACGTGTTCTGCGTGAGCGGATCCAACCCGGCGATCGCATCGCTTACCTGACGCCGAACATTCCCGAAATGCTGTTCGCACATTTTGCCGTGCCTCTGGCCGGCGGAATCCTGATCGCCCTCAACTCGCGCCTCGCCGGTCCCGAACTCGAGTACATCCTCGATCACTCGGGAACCACGATCCTGTTTGTCGACTCCGAGTTCGTCGGTTCCGTCGCGTCGTCGAAAACAAACGTATCGAGCCTGCGCGAGATCATCGAGATCCCCGACTCCACCGTCCCGTACCCAGAGGTTCCCGCCGGAATCGTCACCGGGCAGTACGCCGATCTGCTGGCCGAAGGTGAAGCGCTCGCCGATCAGCCACTGCGCTGGGGTGTCGACGACGAGCAACAGTGCATCGCCATCAACTACACGTCGGGTACCACCGGAAAACCCAAGGGCGTCATGTACTCCCACCGCGGCGCGTACTTGAACTCCCTCGGTGAAACCTTCCACAACGGGTTCACCGGTTCCACCAAATACCTGTGGACGCTCCCGATGTTCCACTGCAACGGTTGGTGCACACCGTGGGCAGTCACCCAGGCCGCCGGCACCCACATCTGCCTACGCGCCGTCCGCGCCGACTCGATCTGGGACGCGATCGACAACTTGGGCGTGACCCATCTGTGCGGTGCACCAACTGTCTGCTCCACCATCGCCGACGCGGATCAGGCCCACAAGGTCGAGCACCTGCGCATCACCACCGCCGGGGCTCCCCCGTCACCGACGATCATCGGAAAGCTCGAGGACATCGGCGTCACCGTCGTCCACGTCTACGGACTCACCGAGGTGTACGGGCCGTACACGATCTGCGAATACCAGGAGGCCTGGGACGAGAAGCCGCAGTCCGAGCGTGCCGCGCTGCTCTCCCGGCAGGGCGTCGGCATGGTCCAGGCGGAAAACGCACGGGTCGTCGACCTAGACATGAACGACGTTCCCGCCGACGGCCAGACCATGGGAGAGATCGTGCTTCGCGGCAACAACGTCATGCTCGGGTACTACCGCGACGAGGCTGCAACGGCCGAAGCCTTTGCCGGCGGGTGGTTCCATTCCGGCGACCTCGGCGTCATGCATCCCGACGGATACATTCAGCTCAAGGACCGCGCGAAGGACATCATCATCTCCGGCGGCGAGAATATCTCCACCGTCGAGGTGGAGCAGGCGATCATGAGCCATCCCGCCGTGATCGACGTGGCCGTCGTCGGCGTTCCGGACGAGAAGTGGGGCGAGCGCCCGAAGGCATTCGTGGTCCTGGGCAAGGGATTACAGGCATCCGCGGAAGACATCGTCGAGCACACCCGAACCTTGCTGGCCGGATACAAGGTGCCTCGTGACATCGTCTTCCCCCTCGACCTTCCCCGCACCCCGACCGGCAAGGTCCTCAAGTTCGAACTGCGGGCGCCGAAGTAACTCGGCCGTAGGGGGTCAGGGCGCCGGAGTGGAACGCCGACGCAGATCGACAGGTTGTCCGTCGGAGGGGAACGGCAAGGATGTGAAGTTGAGCGGGGCGACGTAGTCGGCGTCGACGTGCCAGTCGAAGCGTAGGAGAAGGTGATGCATGATTGCCTTGATCTCGGCACCGGCGAAATGCATTCCGAGGCATTTGTGCACACCACCGCCGAAGGGCTCCCACGCGAATCGATGCACCTTGTCTTCGCGTCTATGCTCCGCGAAGCGATCAGGATCGAAACGCTCGGGATCAGGCCAGTACTGCGACATGTGGTGGGTGAAATGAGGAGCGACCGCGGTATACGTTCCCGCAGGCACGAAGTGCCCCTGCACTTGGGTATCGCGTATCGCTCGGCGCGCCATAACCGGTACCGGAGAGACGATTCGGAGACATTCCTTCATGACCAGATCAAGGCTGCCTAGTCCGTCGAGATCTGCATAACTCGGCGTCGACGTTCCCAACGCGAGCGACTCCGCCCGGCACCTGTCCTGCCACTGTGGGTGTTGGCCCAGGTATTGCATCATCGTGGAGATGGTGATCGTAGAGGTGTCGTGTGCGGCCATCAGGAGGAAAATCATGTGGTCGATCACCTCGTCGTCACTGAAGCGTTGTCCCGCTTCGGATTCGATGTGACAAAGCACGGAAAACAGATCGTCGGTTTCGCGATCTCGACGCGCCGGTAGGTAGCGACGAAAGAAGGCTTCCAGGACTCGGCGGCCGTCCAGCCCACGCTTCCATCGAGTCCCAGGTACGGGATATCGGACCAACGAGGTTGCCGCCTGAACGCAATCGACGAAAGCCTTTTTCACCGCCGATATTTCGCTTTCGGTACTTCCTTCCGCCCCGCCCATGAAGATGTCGGTGGCGAGATCGAGAGTGAGCGTTTTCAGTGCCGTGTAAGCACGAAATCCGTCGGTGGGCGTCCATGCGTCGAGTGCCGAGTCGATCGCCGGGTTGAGAACGTCGACGGTCTTCTCGAGCCGTGACCGGGTGAACGCCTGCTGCATGATTCGACGATGTCGTAGGTGTTCGTCCGAATCGAGAAGCATCAGCCCACCGTGAAAGAAGGGGCCGATCAGGACCGACCAGCCGTCACTGTTGACGAATGCTCGATCTTTGTTCTGCAGCACTTCTTGGCACGCGTCAGGTCCGAGAACAGCGATCCAACGCCGACCGACCATCGAAAACCAGGAAACCTCGCCGTAGCGATCCCAGTTCTCTTGCATCAAAGCGAGTGGATCACGGATGTATTCGAGCGCGTGCCCGACGAAGGGCAGCCCTGACCGGCCCGAAACGGGGTGCAACTGCGAGCGTGCGGGTGGGCGAGCCAGGATCTTGGACACTATGACCTCTACTCCCGTTCAATCTGACAGTGCGTCCTGTCAGATGCATGTAGTCTGCGTCACATCTGCTGCGTCTGTCAATATCGACCTATGACTCCACCGATGCCGCGTCGATACGCGGGCCTGAGCGGCGACCAGCGCTCGGCGCTGCGGCGCGAAAGCTTGCTCGAGGCAGGGCTGGAAGTATTTGCTGCCGCAGGCAATCGCGGCACCACGATGACCGCAATCTGCGCCCAGGCCAAGTTGACGGAGCGATACTTCTACGAAAGCTTCACCAGCAGAGACGAACTCCTGCAAAAGGTCTTGGACAAAATCGCCGACGAGGTCCGCGACGCGGGACTGGCCGCGCTTCGAGCGAGCACCGGGACGCTCGAGCAACGCGTACGAAATGCGATCGCGTCGTTCGTCACGATCCTCACGGACGATCCACGCAAGGGACGTGTCGCGATGATCGAATCCGCCGCGTTCGAACCCCTGCGCACTCACCGACGCGCTGTACTGCGAGGCTTTGCTCAGATCGTGGCGGACGAGGCGACACGGATGTATGGCGATCGAGCGTGGCCACCACACCAGGGTGCGATCAACGGACTGCTGTTTGTGGGCGGCTTTGCCGAACTGGTCACCGCATGGCTGAACGAGGAGATCGCCATTACGCCCGAAGAGATCGTCGAGGCGGCAACATACCAATTCACGTCCACCGCACACCGATGAGTGACAGTCGATCCGGCTACCGCCCCGTCACACCGGGCATGTGGCCACAGGCGCGATACTTGTCTCCATGAGTGAACGCGCAGACGTACCCGGAACCGATCCGACAGAGTTCCGCGTTCATGTCGCGTCCCAAGCAATTCGGCTGTTCTCCGAGAACGGCTACGAAGCCACCACCGTCGAACAGATTGCCATTGCCGCCGGGGTATCGCGTCGCACGTTCTTCCGGCAGTTCCGGTCCAAGGAAGACGTGATCTTCGCCGATCACGAGTCACTTCTCACGCATGTCGCACAGTTCCTGTCCACCGAATCCACAGACCCCTGGGCATCAGTCTGTGAAGCTGCCGGATTGGTCTTCGACTTCTTCCAGCAGAACCGCGATCTGTCGATGCGGCGATATCGCGTCGTGCAGCATGTTCCCGCTCTCCGCGACCGCGAACTGGTCACCGGGTTCCGGTACGAGCGACTTTTTGTCGACTATCTGCGGAGCGCTGTCCCCCGCGAACCGGTGCTCGAGGTTGTCGGCTTCGCCGCCGCTGTCACCGCGTGCCACAACTATCTTTTGCGCAGCATGATCAAGGGCGATTCCGACGCCACCGCCGAGGCCTTACGCCTAGCGCTACTGAATGTGCGTCGAACGTACGGCGTGGCCCCTGGATCCACGACCAGCACCCCCGAAGAAAGGTCTGTGCTGGTAGTGGCATTCCCTCCGGGCACTTCGGCCGAAGAGATCAGCAGAAAGATTCACGAACAACTCGGCTGACACGCATCGTGCACCACAACGTCACACTCCGTTCCCTTGACCTGGCACTGAGTGCCGTGTTTGACTGACGTCATTGGCACCAGTCCGTCGACGAGCCATGCTGGTTCTGTCGGCGCCGTTCGATCCACCTTCCATCAAGGAGTGTTCCCATGGCCGGAAACCCAGACTTCAATCTCTTCTCACTGAACGAAGAGCACGACGAACTGCGGGCCGCTATCCGCGGACTCTCCGAGAAGGAAATCGCGCCGCACGCCAAGGACGTCGACGAGAACGCCCGGTTCCCTGAGGAAGCACTCACCGCACTAAACGCGTCGGGCTTCAACGCCATCCACGTCCCCGAGGCCTACGACGGCCAGGGCGCCGATTCCGTTGCCACCTGCATCGTCATCGAAGAAGTTGCCCGCGTCTGTGGCTCCTCCTCACTGATCCCCGCCGTCAACAAGCTCGGCACCATGGGCCTGATCCTCAAGGGCTCCGAAGAGCTCAAGGCCAAGGTTCTCCCGGACCTCGTGAACGGCGGAATGGCGTCGTACGCATTGTCCGAGCGTGAAGCCGGATCCGACGCAGCCTCGATGCGTACCCGCGCGAAGGCCGACGGCGACGACTGGATCCTCAACGGCTCGAAGTGCTGGATCACCAACGGCGGCAAGTCCACCTGGTACACCGTCATGGCTGTCACCGACCCCGACAAGGGCGCAAACGGCATCTCCTCCTTCATGGTCCACAAGGACGACGAGGGCTTTGTCGTCGGGCCGAAGGAAAAGAAGCTCGGCATCAAGGGCTCCCCCACCGCTGAGCTGTACTTCGAGAATTGCCGCATCCCCGGCGACCGCATCATCGGCGCACCGGGTACCGGCTTCAAGACGGCACTCGAAACCCTCGACCACACGCGTCCCACCATCGGCGCACAGGCCGTCGGCCTTGCTCAGGGTGCACTCGACGCGGCACTGGCATACACCAAGGACCGCAAGCAGTTCGGCAAGTCCATCAGTGACTTCCAGGCTGTTCAGTTCATGCTCGCCGACATGGCAATGAAGGTCGAAGCCGCACGTCTGATGGTCTACACCTCCGCTGCTCGCGCCGAGCGTGGCGAGAAGAACCTCGGCTTCATCTCCGCTGCGGCGAAGTGCTTTGCATCCGACGTTGCCATGGAGGTCACCACCGACGCCGTTCAGCTGTTCGGCGGCGCCGGCTACACCACCGACTTCCCCGTCGAGCGCATGATGCGCGACGCCAAGATCACGCAGATCTACGAAGGCACGAACCAGATCCAGCGCGTCGTGATGTCGCGTGCGCTGTTGAAGTAAGGCGCTTCGCGTCCCGTGCGCCTTTCTGGTAGTTCTGACTACCGGAACGGCGCACAGGGGCTTGCCCCTAATTTTTGAGGAGAATTGTGGAACTTGTAGGCGTAATCGGCGGCGGCACCATGGGTGCCGGCATCGCCGAAGTATGTGCAAAAGCCGGTAGCTCGGTGCTGGTGCTCGAAACCAAGGAAGAATTTGCCGCTTCCGCACGCGAGCGGATCGCCAAGTCGATCAACCGCGGCGTAGCCAAGGGCAAGATCACCCAGGAAGAAGCAGACGCCGCAATTGCTCGCGTCCGCGTCACCCTGGACATGGAAGAGTTCGCCGATCGTGATCTGGTGATCGAGGCTGCTCCCGAGATCGAAGCCCTCAAGTACGAGATCTTCGGCAAGCTCGACAAGATCGTGAAGCCTGCGGGAATCCTGGCGACCAACACGTCGTCGATCCCCGTCATCAAGATCGCCAAGGCCACCTCGCGCCCCGGTCAGGTTGTCGGCGTTCACTTCTTCAACCCCGTGCCGGTCATGCCGCTCGTCGAGATCGTGGTCAGCCTGACCACGTCCGAAGAGACTGTCCTCGCGGTCACGGATTACGCAAAGAACACGTTGCGCAAGAAGACAGTTCGCGCGGGCGACCGTTCGGGCTTCATCGTCAACGCACTGCTCATCCCGTACCTGTGCCAGGCAATCCGGATGCTCGATTCCGGCTACGCCACCGCCGAAGACATCGACGAGGCAATGAAGGGCGGCTGCGGCTACCCGATGGGCCCGCTGACGCTCCTCGACACCGTCGGCCTCGATGTTGCTCTCGCAGCGTCAGAGTCGCTGTATGCAGAATTTGCCGAGCCGCACTACGCTCCCCCGGCACTGCTGCGCCGCATGGTCGACGCCGGCCGCCTCGGCAAGAAGACCGGTCGCGGTTTCTACGACTACGCGTAACCGCTTCAGTATTTACTTTCGGCCCCATACCTTTTCGAAAGGTGTGGGGCCGAAAGTCTCTCGGTAACCCTTCAGCTCTCGTAGGCGGACTTGTTGAATCTCTCCAATAATGTGACAAACGTCGAGACATCCGCTGGGGACCAGTCGCCGATCGCGGCGGCGATCCGATCACGATTCACCCGGCTCGCCTCACCGAACTTTGCCGCAGCGTCCGGCGTCGGAGAGAACAGCGAAACCCGGCCGTCATCCGGATCGGATTCGGACACCACGTAGCCCTTCTTTGTCAGAGCAGTCAGATTTCGACTCACGACACTTCGGTCCAAACCTGTAACCGCGATGATGGCCGCGGGCGACACCGGAAACATGTCGACGACGCGCGTCATGATGACAAATGCAGCGGGAGTCATCTCCGGTACAGCCGCACCCGCGTCTGCGATCAGCGTCTTCCGGGAACCTTGCACCAACTGCCGGATTGCCCATTGAATCGCGTGGATATCAGCTTCAGGTTTTGTCGACCTCACGTGGTCAGCATAGGACCTGTCTCGTCATCTGTTCCGCAAAATAGTTGCTGAAATCAACTAAATGTGATTGACTTCGGTCACATACTTTGACGGCCAGGCGAGGAACCCCATGACGGAATCGACCGCCGAAAGCGGACCAGCGCCGACAATGTCTCGACGCCAAGTGAACGAAGCATTCGGCGGAATCCTCATCGGAATGCTTGTTGCCGTGTTGTCGACGTCGGTGATCAACACGTCTCTCCCACGCATCGTCACCGATCTCCATGGCGATCAGACGACCCTCACCTGGATCGTCACCGGATCACTGCTCGCAGTCACCGTCTGCACACCGATCTGGGGCAAGCTGGCCGACCTCTTCAGCCGGCGACTTCTTCTGCACATCGCGCTCCTGATCTTCATGATCGGCTCACTTGCCGCCGGTTTCGCGAGTGAACCCACACTGATGATCGCGGCGCGGTTGGTGCAGGGAATCGGAACCGGCGGGCTCATCACCCTCTCTCAGATCGCCATCTCGGACATCATCAGCCCTCGCGAACGCGGTAAGTACATGGGCGTCCTCGGGGCCGTCGTCGTGGCAGGCACCGCCGGCGGACCTCTCGTGGGCGGGCTCGTCACCGACACCATCGGCTGGCGTTGGAACTTCTACATCGTCATTCCCTTTGCGGTAGTGGCGATGATCGTCATCCAGTTGAAACTCATCCTGCCGAGACGGAAAGGCATCGGACGGATCGACTACATCGGGTCCGTCCTTCTCACTGCCGCGATCTCGACCCTCCTCATCTGGCTCTCGCTCGGCGGCAAGGTCTTCGAGTGGAACTCCGCGGTGTCCTGGTGCATGGGCGTCGGCACAGCGGTGCTGATTGCCGTGACGCTGATTGTAGAGAGCAAGGTGAAGTACCCCGTGCTCCCGCTACACATGTTCCGCGGAAAAACCTTCACCCTGTCGATCGTGGCAAGCGTGTGCGTCGGAATAGTCCTCTACAGCGTTGCCATTTTCATCAGCCAGTACATGCAGCTCAGCCGCGGCGCATCGGCCACCGGAGCGGGCCTGATCACACTCCCACAGGTCGCCGGAAACCTCATCGCATCCACTGTCGTGGGTGGGCTCATCTCTCGCACCGGGCACTGGAAACCGTGGCTGATCACGGGAGCATCCTTACTTACCGTCGCAAGTATCCTGCTGTCGACCTTGCGAGTCGACACCAATATCGTTGTGCTCTTTCTTGCTCTACCGCTCGTCGGTCTCGCCCTCGGCATGCTGTTGCAAAACCTTGTCCTTGTTGTACAAAATGCCACGGACGTACGCGAGATCGGCGCGGCCAGCTCAGCCGCCGCATTCTTCCGCAGCCTGGGCGGCGTCCTGGGCGTGACCATGCTCGGCGCAGCCCTCTCTGCGCGAGTCGATACCGAAATCGAGAACGGGCTACAAGAATCCGGCATCGAGAGATCGGCGAGCGGCCTCACGGAGGGTTCACTCCCGAACATCGACACGTTGTCAGATCCCGTACGAGACATCGTCGAATCGGCATACGGTCAGGGAGTCGGGGAGGTATTCCTTATTTCGATTCCGTTTGCCGTCATCGCCCTGATCTGCGTCATCTTCCTCCCGAATGCTGTGCTCGGCACCAAGACGGGTATCGAGCAACTAGCCGACATCGAACAAGACGAGCCGGCGGACGCCTCCCCTACTCTCAAGGTTCCGTAGTCGCATCACCACTCGCACGGCCGGTATCGTCATGGCCATGGCCCAACTACCTCCCGACGCGATCAGTGTCCGCGTGGACAGTTGGACGTGGGCTGTCCGCCTCTTCAAGACCCGGTCCCAGGCTGCGGCGTCGTGCCGATCCGGCCATGTGCGAGTGAACGGAACTTCGGCAAAAGCTGCTCAGCAAGTGAAGGTCGGCGACGAGGTTCGGGTACGCGTTTCAGGTGTCGAGCGCATCGTTGTCGTGGTCAAGCCCATCACCAAACGGGTTGGCGCAGTACTGGTCGACGACTGCTTGAAGGACATTTCACCGCCGCCCCCACCCCCGGAATTGTTGGCGTCGATACCGATGCGCGATCGCGGAGCGGGTCGCCCCACCAAGCGTGAACGACGCGATCTCGAGAAACTGCGGGGCATCGATCTCTGAACTTCGATGGCGCCGATCTCCGCATAACCATTGACATTTGCGCTCGGTGACGCGAAAGTCGAAACATGACAACATGCGTTGTCATGTCCGCGCGAGAGGCACGCGAGAGGCAGAGGTCACCGGAATGACCAACGATGCAGATACGGTTTCCGAGAAGGCGGTCAGTCATCCTGAGCCGCGAACACTTCAAGGTGCTCCTATCGGTCCAGGCTCCCTGACGTGGTTGCACTTCGGCGACATTCGCGGTTTGCTGTACCTCGCACGTGCCGGAACCCTTCAGAACATGCATCCAGCAGTCAGCGGTGCGCTGCAAGATCATTCGAACTTCTTCACCGATCCCCTCGATCGACTGTTCCGCTCACTTCCCCCCATTTACGGCGTTGTATACGACCGGAACGATCACGGCACTGGAACGCTCGTCCGCAACTTTCACACCGAACTCAAGGGAACCGATGAAACGGGCCGGCGGTATCACGCACTCGCTCCGGACACTTTCTGGTGGACACATGTCACGTTCTTCGAGGTAATCCTCGATTTCAACGAGCGGTTTGCGTACAAGAAATTCACCGAAGAACAAAAGGACCTACTTGTCCGCGAAGCCGTAACATGGTGGCGCTGTTACGGTCTCACCGACCGGCCGGCTTTCGACAACTACGCGAGCTTTCGCGCGTACTGGGAAGACATGCTCGACAATCAGTTGATCAATACCCACACCACCAAGTGGTCGACGCGCGTCGCCGAACACCGAATCGCCCCACCACCCAAAGTGCCAAGTTGGGCATGGACGATTGTCTCGCGCCCGACGGTTGCTGCTTCGAACTGGATCTGCAAGGCACTGATGCCCGACAAGGCACGTCAGACCCTCGAATGGGAATGGACTGCGCGAGATGAGCGCATCTACGCCTGGTTCGCACGCTTTCTGACGTTGTCGGATCGTTTCTGGCATCTTCTGCCGCTACGCGTGCGATATGCGCCACGCGCGTACGCCGGAATCCGCAATCACGGCCTCGAAACAGGCTGACGCAGAACCGTCTTGAGCTTCTCGGGCTGCGTCCGGCGCGCATCACTGAGGTAGATCTCGTGATGATCGCCGTTGAACCTCAGATTGTTCGCCGGAATGAAGGTATTGTGCAGGCGCTCCAACGTCGGAGCTTCGTCGTCGTACGACCCGATGTGGAGGATCTGCACAGACAAGCCCTCCTCCAGCTCGAGGAACCGCACCTTGTCGAGGGCTGCGAGGCTCTTCTTTGCTCCGACTGCGGCAATCGAGGCAGTGAGTTCAGCTGACGTGATCCACTCGGGCTGTGAGATCATCATCGTCCAGTCCCACGACGCTTTGTCTCGCGTTACGAACACCTCGAGGTCGTCGGCCCGCCACAACCCTTCGAGCGGGCCAACCACATAATCCCGGCCCAGTTCCTTCTTGCTCGCAAATTTGGTCGCGTAGGACACCGCATAGAGTGCTTCGAGCGCCTCGGAGTACTCGGTGGCGGTATTGGGATCACCGTGACCGTCCACGGCAAAGTAACTGAAACACGGCACGGTCACCAGCGAAAAATCGCGCCGACTCGGCGCATACAGTTCCTTGTATGCCTTTTTGACGTCGAACTTTTCCATGTCCACCCACCTGGTCTCGGGTCGAGCTCCAACACCGCGAAACCTATCCGAAGGTACCGACGTCCAAATAGCGGACCGCCGTCCCCTTGTTAATAGACCAGTGGACCTTTACTCTGGACGGGGTGACTACACCACCGGCGACCGAAGTTGCCCCCGTTCCGCGCCGCAAGCCACTGAGGATCGTCGCCATCAGTGCGACCGTCGCCTCGATCTTGGCGTTGCTGTTCGCCTATCCCTGGTGGAGCTTGGTCATTCGGCCGGACTGGCCGGGCGCCGTGACGATTATCGGCACCGCCCTGTTTGCCGCCCTCCTGATCGCCCTGCCCGCCACCATGGTGCTCAGCAACGGACACACCGATCGTGATCGACTTCGACTGATCGGCGATGCACTCCTCGGAGTCATCTGGGTCGTGTTCGTCTGGACATTGCTCGGCGAGATCTTGCGACTCGGCCTACTTGTCGGCGGTCTGGAGAACCCACTTCGTGCACGCGTTGTTGCCGTTGCGGCACTGATCATCTCGGCAGTTCTACTGGTCTGGGGTTATCGCGAAGCGATGCGATTGCCGCGGATCAAGCACGTGGACATCACGATTCCACGACTCGGCGCCGGGATGGACAAGCTTCGTGTCGTCGCAATCACCGACACCCATTTCGGTCCGATCAACCGGGCGAAGTGGTCGTCGAGGGTTGTGGCCGCCGTCAACGAACTCGACGCGGACATCGTGGCCCATGTCGGAGACATCGCCGACGGAACAGTCGAGCAGCGACGCAACCAGGCATCGCCGCTCGCTTCGGCGGACGCCGCGCTTGCCCGCGTCTACGTGACCGGCAATCACGAATACTTCCACGAAGCACAGGAGTGGCTCGACTACATGACGTCGATCGGCTGGGACTCGCTCCACAACCGCCACATCGTTGTCAGCAAGGGCGGCGACAGCCTGGTGATCGCCGGCGTCGACGACGCCACCGCATTGGGGTCGCGACTGGAAGGGCACGGCGCGAACTTCGACGACGCATTGACCGGTGCCGATCCCGAACTGCCTATCCTGATGCTCGCCCATCAACCCAAACAGGTTCCCCAATCCGCCTCTGCCGGAGTTGATCTGCAGCTGGCCGGACACACGCATGGCGGCCAGATCTGGCCATTCAACTTTCTGGTAAAACTCGATCAACCGTCAGTGTCCGGGCTCAGCCGTCACGGCGAACGCACCCAGCTGTACACGAGCCGCGGCACGGGATTCTGGGGCCCACCGTTCCGGGTCTTCGCGCCCAGCGAGATCACCGTACTGACCTTGCACAGCTCCTGAGACGTCAGTCAGCTCGTTCGGGTTGCCGCCCGTGCCGACAACCCGACGAGTTGATTGACCAGACCTTCCCGGAGTTCCGTGGCAAACATTTCCGCGGCGGGTGGTGCATGCATCTCGCCTAGGACAACAGCCATGGATTTTGCCGGTTCGGCATATGGCCACATTCCTGCGACGATCACCAGAGTTGCTTTGGCAAAATGTGCCGCGTCCTCTTCCGCGAGATCAGGAATCTGCGAATGAACAAGTGATGCAAGCCGAGTCGCGTTTTTCGATGCGCGCTTCTTGAAGTCGCGGGCGAAGTCCTCCGAAATGTTCTTCTCGAGAACACTCCCCATCACGCTCAGCAGTTCACACAGCAAACGCTGAGGGACAAGCGATTCCGCGATGGTCGACGCCAGATGAATCTCGGCGGCAAACGGCGACTTGTCGCCAGTCGGGCTCACCGACGCTTCCAGCTCGTCGAGCCATGCCACCCAGTTCTCGTCCAAGACTTCCAGGAAAATGGCCTCACGACTGTCGAAGTATCGCAGCACATTCGACTTTGCCAGTCCGACGGTTTCGCTGAGTTCACGCAGACTGATGTCGGCAACTGGCCTGGATCCGAGTAGAGCGCGGGCGGTGTCGAGAATGGCGCATCGCCGTGCCTCGATCTGTTCCGGTTTGCGCGCGCGCTGAAATCCGTGAGTCGCCACCATCTGGTCAGAATATCAGACCACCAGTCTATTGTTATCTGCCTCGCGAATCAGTTCTCCGACGGCGAGCGCAGCGGCAGAGCACCCCTCGACGCCAATTCGCGCCGGTGGCATAGACGACTACACGACCGCGCAGACTCTCCCCACTCGAGCGATGGACTATTGCGAGAAGCGTGACCAGTCGAAGCAAACCGACTTCGACGATTCGCTCATCGGAGCAGTCTGACACCACCGTCTGTGCCTGGACGGCAGAACCCCTTTCGGTTACACAGGTTCAGCGCTCAGAATTTTCAACGCCGCGGGCACTGCTTCGATTGTGATCGGCAGCGGCCCTACTCGGTCACCGTCGGCATAAGCGATGATGCCCTCGGAGATGAGTCGGACCTTCTTGGATCGGTAGGTCTGCACCGCGTCCAGATGGATGTGTGTTCCCTTGTAGACCCGCGGAAAGAGGCGCACCAGACGCAGCCGCGAACCATGCCCGACAACAGTCAGATCCAGCAAACCGTCGGTCTTGGACGCACCAGGCGTAATGAGCATGCCGCCGCCGTACGAGCGCCCGTTACCGACCGCGACGAGCGTCGCGTCCATGGTGATCACCTCGTCGTCGAGTTCGATCCGGTACGGCAACGGACGCATCTTCGCCAACTCGGCAAGCATCGCCAGGTTGTAGCGCATTCGCCCCTTGGGCCAGGTCATCTTGTTCGCACGCTCGCTGACCAACGAGTCGAAGCCACTGGCGATGATCGTGCCGGACCACACCACGGACCCGTCGGCCAGCGTGATCTTCGCGAGGTCGGACTGCTGCACGATCCCGTTGGCAATGACGTCGGCAGCGGCTTCGGGATCACCTGTGGGAATACCGAATTCACGGGCATGGTCATTTCCCGTGCCCGCCGGAATGAGGCCGATCGGCGTGTCGGTCAGCGCGGCCGCTTGCAGTCCGATACTGATGGCACCGTCTCCACCGACCACCACGAGAGCGTCGGTACCTTCGGCGATCGCCCGGCGCGCCAATTTCTTGGCGTCGTCAGCATCGGTGCCGATGATCTCGGTGACGGCAACTCCACGTTCACGCAGGCGCGCAACACCTTTGCGACCGGCAGCGGGCGCATGTCCATGTCCCGCCATCGGATTGATCAGGACGGTTACCTTCTCGATCTGACTGCGGGTTTGGCTCAAGGAATCAGCTTTCCAGGATTGAGGATGCCGGCGGGGTCCACTGCATTCTTTACTGCGCGAAGAATATTCGCGCCCAATTCACCGATTTCGTCTTTCATCCACGGCCGATGGTCCGCGCCGACCGCGTGATGATGTGTGATCGTGCCACCGGCAGCGATGATGGCGTCACCGGCTGCTGTCTTGGCCTTATGCCACTGAGCAATCGGATCTTCGGTCTGAGCGCACACCACGGTGAAGTACAGGGATGCACCGGTCTTGTAGGTGTGGGAGATGTGGCACATCACGAGCGGTTGGGTGCCCTGCTCGACCAATGCCTTGGTCAATGCCTCTGTGACCGACGAGCGCAGGTTCGCAAGGTTGCCCCACGTTGTTGCCGTCTCGAGGGTTTCGCACAGTGCGCCGACGTCGAGCAGTGCGTCGCGCAGATACGGCGCATCGAACCGTCCGTGTTCCCAACTGTTTCCAGGCTCAGCGCCGAGCGACGTTCCGCCGTGCGCGGTAAGAATTGCGCGGGCTTCTGCCATTCGCTCTGCGGTGTGCGAGGCCGTGCCTTCATAGGTGGTGATGCCGAGGCAGCCACCCGTGAAGGCATTTTCGCCGATCTTGTCGGTGGTGGCCAGGTTCACGCCGCTCTCGGCTTCATCGGACAACCGCAGCACTGTGGGCGCTGACCCTTCCTGGACAAGCTCGCGCAATGCTGCTGCACCGGTTGAGAAGTCAGGAAAACTCCACCCTTCCCGAACCGTAGTCTCGGGAAGTCGGTGAACCCGCACACGCACATGCGTGATGACGCCGAAAGTGCCCTCGGAGCCGACAAACAGTTCCCCGAGATCAGGACCCGCGGCCGATGCCGGTGCTCTACCGGTCTCGAGCACACCACTCGGAGTGACCACGGTGAGACCCTGGACCATGTCCTCGAAACGCCCGTAACCGGCCGACGCCTGTCCCGAAGAACGCGTCGCCGCGAAACCACCGAGCGTGGCAAAGAGGAAACTCTGCGGGAAGTGCCCGACGGAGAAGCCGTGCTCTTGCAGTAATTCCTCGGCGCGCGGTCCCGTTGTTCCGCCGCCGAACGTGGCGATGCCGGATTCCTCGTCTAGTGAGACAAGCTGATCGAACCGTCGAAGATCAAGAGAAAGAACCGCGTCGAAACCGTCCCGGATGGGATCCAATCCGCCGACGACGCTGGTACCGCCACCGAACGGCACTACGGCAATCTTGTTGGCCCCGCAGTACTGCAAGACTTGCTCTACCTCGGCGTCCGTGCCGGGCGTGACTACGGCATCCGGCGCGTCCTGGGGTTCGGTGCTACGGCGACGCAACAGGTCCGGGGTGCTCTTGCCACCGGCTCGAAGAATCCGATCCGAATCCTCGGTAGTTATGTACTCCGCACCGACCACGTCGGCCAGTGCGTCGACGTGTGCCTGAGACAGAGCGGACGGCGTCACACGCACGTCCCCAATGGCCAGTCTGGATTGCTTCGGGGCCGATACACCAAGAAATCCGGTCAGCAAAGCTACGACCGCGTCCGACAGCTCACGCTTCTTCGCCGGATCGCCCCACGCGTCCCATTGCATCGGCGGTTGCAAGGCAGATTTCTCGGTGCTCATGCGTACCAGTGTTACACATCGGTTCGATGTGTAAACATAGGTGGGTCAATCATCCCATTGTCTTGGAACCGTCGATAGCTTCGCGAAGTATGTCCGCATGGCCCGCATGCTGGGCAGTCTCGGCAATGATGTGCAGCAGCGTACGCCGGGCCGACCAGCGCGCACCAGGCTCGAACCACGGCGCAGACGGCAGCGGATGCGAGATGTCGAGACTGTCCAAGGATGCCACCAACTCATCCGTCCTGGCTGCGATCTGCTCGTATTCGGCCACGATTCCGGCCAAGGTCTCGTCACCCACCATGGCAAACTCGTCCATGCGCTTCTGCAGCATCTCCGGCGTAAATTTCGCCGGATCGACATCCCCACCCATACCGGACGGGCCTTCCAGGATGAAATCCACACATCCTCGCTCGGTGTGGGCCACATGCTTGATCAACCCGCCGAGGCACAGCTCACTCACAGTGGGCCGCGACGCTGCCTGCTCGTCGGTCAAGCCCCGAACAGTGACAAGAAGAAATCCGCGATGCTCGCGCAAGGTCTGGATAAGGTCCGCGCGCTCGCCGGTGAGGGTGCTGGTCGATGCGTTCATCGGTTCGTCCTTTGTTTGTGGGATCTTGCCTGTGAAAACAACGGTAGAACCCATTGCGGACAGAAACGGTCCTCATTAGAAACTTCTCCACAAAAAACTCCCGGCATCCGCCGATGAAGGCAGATGCCGGGAGTTCAACCGAACTGGTACGAAGATCAGACGGTGCGAGCCAAACGGTCAGCCAGCAGGCGCGTGAAGTGCGCCGGATCGCTCAACTCGCCGCCCTCGGCGAGCAGTGCCATCCCGTACAACAATTGCGCTGTCTCCGTAAGGTTTTCAGCAGAACCATCTGCCGCCTGCGCATCGCGCAGACCCGTCACCAGAGGATGCGACGGGTTGAGTTCGAGGATCCGCTTGGTGTGCGGAACCGGCTGGCCCGATGCCCGGTACATCTTCTCGAGCGTCGGCGACATGCTGAACGCGTCGCCGACGATGCAGGCAGCCGACGTGGTGAGTCGCGTCGAAAGTCGCGTCTCCTTGATGTCGTCGGACAAGGTTTCGGTCAGCCACGTCAGGAGCGCACCGAATTCCTTTTCCTTCTCCTCACGTTCCGCCTCGGCTGCCTTCTTCTCGTCCTCGGTGTCGAGGTCGACCTCACCCTTGGCGATCGACTGGAAGGTCTTGCCGTCGAAGTCCGAAACAGCGTCGACCCACATCTCGTCGACCGGATCGGTGAGAACCAGAACCTCGAGGCCCTTGGCCTTGAAAGCCTCCATGTGCGGGGAGCTTTCGATGAGGTGGCGAGATTCACCGGTCATGAAGTAGATCTGTTCCTGACCGTCCTTCATGCGCTCGACGTACTCGGCGAGGGTGGTCACGCCCTCTTCACTGTTGGTCGAGGCGAAGGATGAGATGTCGAGCAACGTCTTTCGGTTGTCGGCATCGGCCATCAGGCCTTCCTTGAGTGCGCGGCCGAACTCGGTCCAGAAGGTCGAGTACTTCTCGGGCTCGTTTGCCTTCATGTCCTTGATGGTCGAGAGAACCTTCTTGGTCAGTCGACGACGGATCGCCGTAATCTGACGGTCCTGCTGCAGAATTTCACGAGAGACATTGAGCGAAAGATCTTGTGCGTCAACAACACCCTTGACGAATCGCAGGTAGTCGGGCACCAACTCCTCGCAGTCGTCCATGATGAAGACGCGCTTGACGTACAGGTGAATGCCGGCCTTGCGCTCACGCATGAACAGGTCGAAGGGTGCCGTCGACGGAATGAACAGCAGCGCTTGGTATTCGAAAGTACCTTCGGCCTTCATCGGGATAACCTCGAGCGGTTCGTCCCACGCATGGCTCACATGCTTGTAAAACTCCTTGTACTCCTCTTCGGACACCTCGTCCTTGGAGCGAGTCCACAAAGCCTTCATCGAGTTGATGGTCTCGGTCTCGATGGTCACCTCGGGTTCTTCACCCTCGGCCGGCGTCGACGTGCGCGCAACATCCATGCGGATGGGCCACGCGATGAAGTCGGAGTACTTCTTGACCAGTTCCTTGATCTTCCATTCCGACGTGTAGTCGTGCAGGCCGTTCTCGGAATCTTCCGGCATAAGGTGCAGTGTCACGGAGCTACCCTGCGGCGCCTCGTTCACGTGCTCGAGCGTGTACGTGCCTTCGCCGGTCGACTCCCAGCGCGTTGCGTGATCTTCACCGGCGCGACGGGTCAGCAGTGTCACCTTGTCCGCGACCATGAACGTGGAGTAGAAACCGATGCCGAACTGACCGATCAGCTCCTCGGAAGCCGCGGCGTCCTTTGCTTCCTTGAGCTTGCGACGCACCTCGGCAGTGCCGGACTTCGCGAGCGTGCCGATCAAGTCGACGACCTCGTCACGCGACATGCCAATGCCGTTGTCGCGGATCGTGAGCGTGCGTGCGTCCTTGTCGATGTCGATCTCGATGTGAAGATCGGAGACATCGACGTTGAGGTCTTTGTCCTGGTATGCCTCGAGACGGAGTTTGTCCAGCGCGTCCGAAGCGTTGGAGACCAACTCCCGAAGGAAACTGTCCTTGTTCGAATAGATTGAATGAACCATCAAATCCAGCAGCTGACGTGTTTCTGCTTGGAACTCGAGCTGCTCGGTATGCGCGGTCACTTCGATCCCCTTCTCTTCTCGTTACTGGTCACAGGGATTTTACTTGACCTCGAATGCCCGGGATCAGGCCATGCGAATCACAGGTCCGAGAAGGGTTGCAGCCCCTTTTGCTGTGCGCACAGCACATTCAGGCCTGCCCGTTGCTGGAACTCTCGACCACCCAGGCTGCGATCTGCGCCCGCGAGGTGAATCCGAGTTTGGTGAGAATGTGCTCCACATGACCTTGGGCGGTGCGGAGCGAGATCACCAATTTGGCAGCGATCTGCTTGTTCGTCAGCCCCTGGGCGACCAGGTCGGCGACTTCACGCTCACGCTTGGTCAGCACCACCGAGGGCCCGGTGGGCGACGTATCCGGAGGTTGCCGGCCGAGCGCAAATGCGACTGCATCATCCATGCTCATGAGTCGGCCCTGACGAAGTGACGTCCCGAATACCTTCTCTCCCAATGCACGCCGCGTCGTCGCTGCAGTTTCCTCATGGTACGGCTGCAGTGCGGGAAATACGATCGTGATGCTGCCAACGGAGCGACCCAACTCCTCTGCGGCTCCCATCAGCACGGCGGCGCGTCGAGGGTTCGGTTCCGCGGCGGCAATCCAGGCCAACACCTCCAGACACGCCGCGCAGGTGAGTGGATCGTTCACCTGCTCGGTGAGCTGCAACGCCTGCCCGATCAGCCCCTCCGCTCGACGCTGATCGCCCTGTCGCCACACAGCAACGCCCATGGCCCACAGGGTGTACGACTGATACACCGATTCCCCGTGAGATTCACTGATCTCGAGAGCCTTCTCGTAACAGCCAACCGATCGCTTCGTTTCGCCGAGCATCTCGTACCCCAACCCGAGTATCTGCAGCACGCCCACTTGAAGTGTGAGATCACCACGGGTGTCGAACACCGCCAGTGCGCTCTCGAGTCCTGAAATCGCGCGGGGCAGGTCGTTTCGGTAAAGGGCCAACATAGCGTTTGCCTGGTCGAGCAGAGCGTGAACGAGGGGGTCGGTGATCTGCTCCGCGAGAGCGTGCCCCTCCTCCACCAACGCAGTCGCTGCCAGCAGATCACCCTGGACCACCGCCAGGAGACTGTCGGCGTGTATCGCCCGAATGCGTTCGGCTGTCGGCTTTCCTGCGTCGCGGGCAAGGAAAATGTCGAGCCAATGCCGAGACTCGGTATACAGGCCACGAGTCAGCGAAAAGTGATACAGCGCAGTAGCCATACGCAATCCGGCGACAGCGCCCCCGTCGTTGTCGGAGAGGCAATACTCGAGTGCTTCCCGCAAGTTCGGAACTTCCCGGTCGAGCCGATCGATCAATTCGAGTTGCCGTGGGCTGACCCATCCGGCTGCCGCGTCGATTGCCAACTGCTGATACCAGTCCCGATGCCGACGACGCAGCACCTCGTACTCGCCGGTCTCGACAATCTTCTCCCGGCCGTAATCACGGAGTGTCTCGAGCAATCGGAAGTGGACCGCCGTGTCCGATTCCTCCCTGATCAGGATCGACTTGTCCACCAGTGACCCCAACGTGTCGAGCAGTTCTTCCGGAGTCAGGTCGCCACCACATATCTCCTCCGCCGCGTCGAGTTCGAAACTTCCCGCAAACACCGACAGCCTCCCCCACAGCTGCTGCTCACGGGGCGCACACAAGTCGTAGCTCCAGTCGATGCTCCATCGCAAGGTCTGCTGACGCGTCGGCGCGCCCCGGCTGCCGCTGGTCAGGAGCGCGTAACGGTCGTCCAGCCTCTGCAGGATCTGCTCGGGCGACATCGCCCGAAGTCTGGCAGCCGCCAGCTCGATCGCCAATGGCAGCCCTTCCAGACGCTGGCAGATCCGGGACACCGTTGCCTTGTTCTCCTCCGTGATTTCGAAGCCGCGTACCGCAGCCGCTGCCCGTTCGGCGAACAACGTCAACGCGTCGTACCGGGGCAACCCCCGCAGCGACGGCTCCCGACCCGGGTCGGGCACCGCTAGCGGGGACACACGCAGTACCGATTCCCCACCGATACCGAGAGGCTCGCGCGAGGTTGTCAGAATCCGCAGCTGCGGGCACGCACGCAACAGCACTTCGGCCAAACCTGCCACCGCATCGATCACCTGCTCGCAGTTGTCGAGGACCAGAAGCAATGTCCGACTAGCCAGGAACTCCACCAAAATCTCCGACAACGGCCGCGACGACTGGTCGCGTACGCCGAGTTCTGCGGCCACCGCGCCGACCACAAGCGAATCGTCGTGCAACTCGCCCAGCTCGACCAGCCACACGCCATCGGCGAAATCCCGCTGAACATTGCTCGCGACCCGCAACGCGAGACGCGTCTTGCCGACACCACCGATTCCGGTCAAAGTCACCAAGCGGGACACCGACAGCAGATTCTTCACCTCGGCCAACTCGGTGCGACGACCGACGAAGCTCGTCAACTCCAGCGGCAGATTCCTGTCGGCTCTCCGAACCGCGGGCGATGCGGGTTGACGCCATCGCGTCGACGGCGGCTGCGGATCCCGGGGGTCCGCCCCCGGCTCGGCGCGTAGCGCCATCTCATCGACGGACAACCCACGGCTGACCTGCAACTCCCGGAGGTTCTCGCCCAGCACCGACGTAGAAGGGCGGTCCCGTGGATCGCGGGACATTGCCTTCTCTATGACGGCACATACGTCGTCGGGGAAGCCGTGCTCGCGCATGTCGGGCACCGGTTGCGCGGTGATCCGCAGGAACTGGGCAACAACCTGCTCACCGCTGCGACGCTCGAATGCCGCGTGCCCGGTGAGGGCGCTGAACAGAGTGGCCCCGAGCCCGTACACATCCGAGGCCGGACTTGGCGGTTCACCACCGAGAACCTCCGGAGCAGTGAACGCGGGCGAACCCGTGACAGTGCCGGTTGCGGTCTTGAATCCGTCTGCAATGTGTGCGATTCCGAAGTCCGCCAGCGCCGGTTCACCGTAGTCGGTGAGCAGAATATTGGCAGGCTTGACGTCGCGATGCAGAATGCCGAGTCGGTGCGCGGTCTCGAGCGCCCCCGCCATCTTCACCCCGAGTCGCAGGACTTCCTCCAGCTCCAGCGGCCCGTTCTCGCGAATCTTGGCCTCGACGGACCCTTGACGGTGATACGGCATCACCAAGTAGGGGCGACCGGTATCGGTGGTTCCAACCTGCAGGACACCCACGATATTCGGGTGCCCGGTCAGTCGCCCCATTGCTCGCTGTTCCCGAAAGAAACGTGCCCGATTCTCCTCGTCGAGGTCCGCGGTGAGGACCTTCACTGCCACCGTGCGGTCGAGCCCGGCCTGCGTGCAGCGGTACACCACCCCGAAGCCGCCGCGCCCGATCTCTCGGGCATCGTCGAATCCCGCCTCTCTCAGCTCATCCGAAATGAACGGAAGCACGTCACGACGCGTTTGGAGTGGATCGTTCTCGTCCATCTGCTACTTCGATTCCGCGGCATCGTCGATGATGCACCGTCGCGTTACCTCTCGATAATGTGCCCACACGGGCCTGGTCGTCAACGCAGCGCACTTCCGCGACCCTGGCTCAGCCCGCTCCGAAAAAGGAGTGCGGTCGGAACGGTCACAGGTACCGCCACTCCCCAAAATGTGAGACATATCACTTTGATTTGATGATTAGTTTCAACCCACAATGCTCTACCTGCCACCTATGCAAACGTCCAGGTCAGTGCCCTGACATGTCAAATAGCGCCGACCGTGCCGTGGCTGTAGAACCAATAGCGAGCTACTTCCATGTGACTTCTAGCACGCCGAAAGTTCACGACCGATCGATAACACCCACTCGAATACCAGTTCTCGGGAAGAACCACGCGCACCAACCCCGGCTTCATGAGTGAAGGACACGCATGCTGTTACCGATGGCACCCACCGATTCACTATTTCTTCTCGGAGAGTCCCGCGAGAACCCGATGCACGTCGGTGGCCTGGCGATCTTCACCCCACCCGACGGAGCGTCCGCAACCGACATGCGCGCGATGTTCGATATCGCCCTCACCGGCGGCAAAGTCACCGAAGTCTTCCGTAAGCGGGCGCGCCGATCCATCACGTCGCTCGGCCAGTGGGGATGGGAAACCCTCGCCGACAACGAGATCGACATCGAGCACCATGTACGCCGCGACGCACTTCCCACCCCAGGCGGCATAACCGAGCTCACCGCATTGATCTCGAGGTTGCACGGCACTCTGCTCGATCGCAGCCGCCCACTGTGGGAAATGCACTTGATCGAAGGACTCGCCGACGGCCGTTACGCCGTGTACACCAAGATCCATCACGCCCTCGCCGACGGAGCCAGTGCGATGAGGCTGCTCCGCGAGAGCATGAGTGAAGATCCCCATCGTCGAAACATGTCCGCGCCCTGGCAGGTTCCGCACTCACTGCGGTCGGTGCCGACACCAGTCGAGACAAAGCCAAGCCCGCATGGATCGTCCCTGCCAGCAACGTTGTGGGGGGCATCTCGGACTGCCGCCGGTGAGGTGGCCGGACTGATACCGACGACGGTCCGCACCATGGACCGCGCCGTACGCGGCAAGGGCAGCGCCGTCTCCGTGACCGCGCCCCACACGTTGTTCAACGTTCCGATCGGCGGAAGCCGCCACATCGGCGCCCGGTCCTTCCCCCTCGAACGGATCCGATTGCTGGCCAAGCACTCCGACGCCACCATCAACGACATCATCCTGGCAATGTCCGCCGGAACTCTCCGCCACTACCTCCACGAGCGAGACGCGCTACCGTCCGCCCCGTTGGTTGCCATGGTTCCCGTGTCATTGCGCGCCGACGACAAAGCCGACGATCGCACCCCCGGTGGTAATCGCGTGGGACTGCTCATGTGCAACTTGGCAACTCACCTCGACAACCCCACAGACCGACTCGACGTGATACGCAATTGCATGAATGAGGGAAAAGATGCATTCCGCGCGATGAGTCCCGCCCAGGTACTGGCCATGAGCGCCCTCGGTATCGCTCCCCTCGGTATGGAAATGCTTGTCGGGCAGCGGGGACCGCAGCGGCCTCCGTTCAACATCATCATCTCCAATATTGCCGGTCCGCGTACGCCGTTGTACTGGAACGGATTCCGTCTCGATACCCTCCACCCACTGTCGATCCCGACAACCGGGCAAGCTCTCAACATCACCTGCACCAGCAGCGACGATCAGATCTCATTCGGTCTTACCAGCTGCCGGAGAGCCGTTCCTGACCTCAACCCCCTGCTCGATCACCTAGGTACCGAACTCGAACTCCTCGAAACCGGCGCCGGCCTGTAATCCACCACTCCTGCACCGATCACCACTTCCGCAACCAGGACAGGGACATTCACCATGGGCTTCCAGATTCCTCAATCCTCGACATCCCCGGTAACCGCCACGCACTCTGCCCCGCGCAGTGGAGCAATCAGTACCGCAGAGATCAAAGCTCGGATGGAGGTCATGTTCGCCGACCGCGATCGTGACCGCAGGGAAAGAAATACCATCTGACACGGACTCTGAATCTTGATGTTCTGCTTCTATGGAGAACATGCGCACCGATACGACAACAACCCGACGACGAACTCTACTTCGGCTCACGACGACTGTCGGGGTGGCGGGAATCGTCGTCGGGCTTGTTGCCTTGATCGCAACGCGGCTGGCGGTAGAGCGCAATGTGGTGATTGTTCTGGCGTCCTTCGCCCCGGTGGCGATGTTTGCACCCCTGATCGGTGGGGTGGTCGCAGGCGTCGGCCGACGCTGGATCCTGTGCGCAGGATCGGCGGTAGTGCTTGGCCTGTTCGCGTGGTCGGTGGGACCGCTGTACGTGGGTGGGCCGACCGGCACCGCGCACGGCCCGTCGATACGAATCATGCAGGCCAATTTGATGGTCGGGGAAGCAGACCCGGAATCTCTGGTTGCGACCGTCCGCGATCGAGACGTGGATGTGCTGACGGTGCAGGAGTTGACGTCAGGTGCGGCCGAAGCGCTGAAAACTGCTGGGCTCGAGGATGTTCTGCCCCATCAGTTCGTGGTTCCCTATGGTGGCGGCGGCGGTGGAGCGGGAATTTACAGCCGCTTCCCTCTATCCGCCACACGAAGTTTGGACGGTTTCTCCCCCGAAACTCTGGCGGCCGAGTTGAATGTCGGTCTGGCGCAACCGGTCACGCTGTTTGCCGTCCACACCGCACCGCCGTACATCTCGCCGGCCTCGGTATGGGCAGCGGAACAGCGCAAGCTCGGCAGCTACCTGACCGACGTCGACGGTCGCGACAACGTGATAGCGAGTGGGGATTTCAATGCAACTTACTCACACAAGGAGTTTCGTGATCTCCTCACGGACGGGTACGCCAGCGCGGCCGATCAGGTAGGTGCGGGTCTGATCCCGACCTACCCGACCGACAAGCCGTATCCCGCGATAGTCGGCATCGACCACATCCTCACCAGAGGCGCGGTGGCGACGTCGCTCGAGCGCATCGACGTCCTGGGATCCGACCATCACGGTCTGATTGCCGACATCACGTTGGCGTGAAAGCTAGCTGAGCAACCGGGCTTTTGCCGCCGCAAATTCTTCGTCGGACAAGACTCCCGATTGATGCAACCGTCCCAATTCCTGAAGCTTCGAGACCAGGTCGTCACCGGCCGGCGGCGCTGCCGGGGCAGCCTGCTGCGGTGGGGGCGGCGGCTGTTGCTGCTCGTACTGCTCGTACTGCGCCTGCTGCTCGCTCGCCTTCCGTTGGCTGCGCCGATCCATGGCATTGGACGTCGCCTTTGCCGTTCCGGCCACCACTGCTGTGCGCGCGACGGTGCCGAGCAGTCCTGGCCGTCCTCTGCGTCCACCTCGAAAAACCATGCTGATCTCCTCTGCTTGAGACGATGCCTGAGCTACCTAGAGCGCCGCAGCGACTGCGGCCACAACGACGTCATGTGGGATCTGAACATGGAGAACCACCTCGCCACCGCCTGCTCGGGCCTTGGTGGTGAAGTCTCGCGCCCACGTCTGCTCGTAGACGATGACTGCCGCGGAGGTGCCTGGTTCCAGGGACTCACGAACCACGTCGAGATCCTCGTCGCTGATCAGAGCTTTTGCCTCGATCGACAAAATTGCCAGGCCGATGTCGGTGAGGTCTTCGTCGACGTCGACCTGCCTGATGTTGCCGTCGAGATCTTTGGCGATGTATACGAGATCGAGCAGGGTCACGAACCCACGCTCGACGATGTTCTGCAATGCGGCGACGGTATCCGGGTCCACTCTCGAACCTGGGAACCCCAGCACCACCAATTCAACCGGGCCGATGTCCAATGGATCGTTCATCCATCAAGGGTGGTACGAGCGAACGTGTGCTCGCCTCACCCGTCGCGGATGAATTACCGCCGACGGCCTCGGAGAACCTCACGCATCGGACGTACCCGAACTCCGTCTGCCTCGAGTTGACGCCGCGCTTTGCCCCGGGTGACGAGCACACCGATGATGCCGAGAATCCACACCGGGTACTGAACCAACCAGGCCACCCGGAAGCCGTCGAAGGTATAGCCGCCCATGTGGCCGAGAATCACACCCATCACCTGGATCACGATCAACGAGGCCAGGAACCCACCGATATTCACCATTCCCTGAGCGGTGCCCATCGACGAACTGGGATTGGAGGTACGGGCGTAGTCGAAGCCGATCACCGAACCCGGACCGCCGATTGAAATCACGATGATCAATATCGTCAGCAACCACAGCGGTGACGGTTCGCTGCGGGCCAGCACGATCGTCCACATCACCGCACTGCTCACCATGATGGATAGAACCAGCCAGGATCGACGCATCGGATACCGGCCGGTGAGGATGCCGAGGATGGGGCCCGCGACGATGGCAGAGATCACCGACAGCGTGAGCAGGGAACCGACTGTTGCAGCGTCGAGGCCTTGCGCCGATGACAGGTACGGGACTCCCCACAACAACGCAAATGTCGTGATCGAGAACTGTGTACCCATGTGACTGAAGAACCCGAGGCGTGTACCCGGACGCATCCAGACCGTCTTGATCTGGCGTCCGATCTCCTTTGCCCCGGCGGGAACCGCGACTATTTCGGTACCGGGCGGAGAATCGCGAATCAGGCTGAGCGCCAATGCAAAAGCGAGTAGCCCCAGGCCGGCCGCGCTGCCGTAGGCGAGCGTCCAACCGGTCCCGGTCAGCAGCAACATGAACGGCAACGCCGAAAGTACTTGTCCCAGTTGACCGAGAATTCCCGTGAACTGCGACACCAGTGGCACCTGCCGCGGTGGGAACCACTGCGGAACCAAGCGAAGCACCGAGATAAAGGTGAGAGCGTCGCCGGCCCCGACTGCGATACGTGCGCCAATCGCGACGGGCAGCGATTCCGTGAACGCCAACGTCAGCTGCGCGCACGTCAGAATGAACGCGCCGACGCCGATCATGATGCGCGAGCCGTACCGATCGAGCAGCACTCCCGCCGGGATCTGCATTCCCGCGTACACCACGATCTGCAGCACCACAAAACTGGACAGCACACTGGGAGTAATCGAGAAACGTTCTGCTGCAGCCAGACCCGAAACCCCGAATGAGGTGCGGTGAAGCACGGCGATCACATACGCGAATACACCGATACCCCAGACCAGCCACACTTTTTTCATCGCGTAGTTATGTTACTAGTAGTTCGCCAGGCTTACGACTTTGACTACTCGCGGCCTTGCGAGATCCAGTTCAGATCTGCCGAACGCTCCCCTTCGGTGATGGCTGCAAGCGCGTCGAGTCGGGCGATCTGATCTTCGGTCAGCACGATGTCCAGTGCGCCGGCGTTCTCACTCACGCGCGCCGCGAAACGAGTGCCCGGAATGGACACCGACGGCAGACCGTAATGGCGCCCCTTGGCGTCGAGCCACGCAAGTGACACCTGCGCCGGAGTGGCTCCAGATTCGACGCCCACGTCACGCACGACGTCGAGCACCTTCTGGTTTGTGACAAGCGCCGAGTCCGTGAAACGCGGGAAGCGTCGACGCAGATCGTTCTCGCCCCACTCGCTGGGATCGAACGACCCCGCTAGGAACCCTCGGCCTACGGGAGAGAACGGCACAAATCCCACGCCGAGTTCAGCGGCGGCCGGCACCACCTTGTTCTCGACGTCGCGACTCGAGATGTTCCACTCGGATTGAATAGCGGAGATGGGGTGGACCGCATACGCGCGGCGCAGTTCGTCTCCCGTTGCTTCCGAAAGCCCGATGTGTCGGATCTTGCCCGCCTTCACCTGCTCTGCCATCGCGCCCACAGTGTCCTCGATCGGAACGCTCGGATCAACGCGATGGAGGTAGTAGAGATCGACGTGGTCGACGCCAAGTCGACCGAGCGATTCCTCGAGCGCCTGCGACACATAGGCCGGATCGCCGTTGATCCCCCGCTGACCTGCCGACAAGCCGCCCACCAATCCGAACTTGGTGGCCAATTGGACCTCATCGCGCCGACCTTCGAGCAATTTGCCCACGGCCCGCTCGCTCGCACCGTCTCCGTAGATGTTTGCGGTGTCGATGAAGGTGATCCCGATATCGACCGCATGATGAAGCGTCGCGAGTGCTTCCGCCGGATCCACCGGGCCGTACACGGGGGCTACCGACATAGCGCCGTAGCCCTGCGCGCTGACGGTCAGACCTTCGGCCAGGGTGACGGTGGAAACAGGCATGAGCACTCCTCGAGATCGAAAAAGGGAACAACCCTCACAGTGTGTACCGAAACGGCCTACGGCGCATTCAGGCCAGTACGGCAAGCTCCGGCAATCCCGCTACAACCACGGCGAGGTTGTAGCCTGTCATCCTCAGTTCACCGTTGTCTCCGGTTCTTGCGTACTCCGCATGTCCGAATGCCCGTTCATGTTTCACACCGTCCGGAGTGATTCCCTCGGCTGTGGACAAGCGCTGGAACTCCGTTCGCGTCGGATCCCCACCGAAGCGTCCGAAGCCCGCGATACTGTCCCCTTCGGCTTTCATGACGTAGACGTGCCGATCCGCGATTCCGAGATCTGCCTCCACTTTTGCCCGCACACCCGGAGATCCGTAGAACACCACGTCGTCGACCGACGCACTGGCACCCCGTTGCAGCGCAAGAGAAGTCGCGAGGGATCCGTAGGAATGGCCGAGCGCGGTGATGTGCACGTCCGGCTTCGCAGCGCCCGCCCGTAGGCCGTGAAAGAAGCTCCCCAGCGCATCGGCCGCGATACCCGCTTTCGCGGAACGGCTCACGTCGAAACTTGCCCGGCCGAGGTCGAATTTCCCCGGGCCGATGACTTGAGGAGCGTCGTACCCGATCCACGCGATCGTGGCAACGGTTTCCGCACGTCCGGCGCTGTGGAGCTGACGCTGCGCCTCGTCGCGCAATCGTGTTGCCTCCCCGACCATTCCGCGCAGCGAGTCCTTGACGTTGGTGTTGAGCCCAGGGACGGTCACGGCAATGTGATCAGCCGTATCCGGATCACCGATCGCTATCGCGGCAAACCCACGCTCGCCGGAACGCATATCCATCAGGACCAGCTTGCGGTCGGTTTGTTCGTGAAGGAGCTCGTCCAGCGCGTTCAGATCCTCGAGTTTACGCTGGGCATACCACAGGCCCGCACCGGTATTGCTCAATCTTCCCCCGAAGTATTCGCGGTGGAGTTCTTGAGAGATGCGCACCGAATCATCCTGTAGCCGTGCCCGTTCGCCCTGCACGCGTCGCAGATTCACCGGACTGCGCACACTTGTCGGGATACCGTCGAGATTCGCGATCAGATCCGGTGCGCGCTGGACTATCTCCCGTCGGCGCGCCGCACTGAAACCACGCCATTCCTCGTTGACACGAAAAGCCTTGTCCCGCAGATCCGTGCCCACCTGCGCCCGGACGGACAGCGCATGGTGCAGATCCGCGGATAACAGCAGAGCTTCCCCGATCAACTCACGTGCCGCAGCCGAGAGCAGCTCGGCGTGAACGTGAAGGGGATGCCCTTCGGCGATGGGAGCGACTGCCGTCACCGAACCGTCTTCACGGATCTGCAATTCGTCGGAGGCCGCCTCTCTGCGCAACAAGTCCAACCGTCGTCGCATGTCTCGGACGCGGTGCGCAACGAGGACACCCTCGAGACCTCCGGCAAGTTGTTCGAGTGGTTCGACGTCCCACACGTCGATGTCGGTGAGGTCCACTCGGGTCAGGACGAACGAGCGGCGATTCGAGCCTGAACCTCGGGCCGACGCAGCGGCGGGACGGTTTGGGGCGGCTGCTTGCGTGGCGGTAGCGCGCTGAGCAATCGCGTCGTGGTTTCGGTTACCTCCCGAACTGCCTGTTCGAAGGCATCACGGTTGGCATCGGACACCTTGGCAATTCCACTCACCTTACGTATGTATTGGCGAGAGGCCGCCTCGATCTCCTCCGCTGTGGCAGCCGGTTCGAGTCCTCGGAGTTCGGTGATGTTTCGGCACATAGTTCGACGATAACCGTGCTCAGCCACCTCGTCACGGGCCGATACACGAATGCATCCAAATGGCCACGCAAACCCAAGCATCACGGTAGTTTCAGTAAAATTCTCCCCAAGTGACTGGAAGTGGCCACATGGACTCAGCTCTCACATCGGTCGGTCTTCCGATTGCACTCGCGATCATCATGTTCGGCCTCGGACTCTCACTGACCGTCGAGGACTTTGCCCGTGTCGCAAAAGCACCCAAAGCAGTCTCGATCGCCCTCGTCTGCCAGTTGATACTGCTGCCGGCCGCCGCATTCGGGCTTGTCACCGCCTTCGATCTCGATCCCCTGCTCGCTGTCGGCATGATGCTCCTGGCCGCATCGCCTGGCGGCACCACAGCCAACTTGTTCAGCCACCTCTTTCGCGGCGATGTCGCGCTCAATGTGACACTCACAGCAGTAAATTCAGTGATCGCCATGGTTACCCTGCCGGTGATCACCAACTTCGCCCTCGGCTATTTCGAACCTACCGACGCCGACGGCACCCTCGGGCTCCAGTTCACGAAGGTTGTGCAAGTTTTTGCCGTCGTGCTGATCCCGGTAGCAATCGGGATGTGGGTTCGCCTGCGCAGTAGCGCTTTTGCGCAGCGAATGGACAAGCCGGTACGCATCGGGTCGGCCGTCGTGCTGGCGCTGGTTATTGTCGGCACCGTCGTATCGGAGCGCGAGAACATTGCGGACTACCTCGTCGACATCGGAGTTGTCGCGGCATTGTTCTGCCTCCTGAGCCTGTCGATCGGGTACGTCGTTCCCAAGATTTTCGGCATCGAGGACCGCCAAGCCATCGCCAGTTCGATGGAAATCGGGATCCACAACAGCACATTGGCCATCACCATTGCCGTCAGCTTGATGGACAACGTGGCTCTGGCAGTTCCGGCCGCGGTCTACGGCGTCGTCATGTTCCCGTTGGCAGCGGCATTCGGTGCGGTCATCACGCGAAAATCTCGAAACATGGCCGAGATCGACTGAGATCAGAGCATTTTCGTCAGTTCTCTTGCGTACTGCTCAGTTCTGTTCCGAGCGCCCCGGCAAGCGTGCGCAGACAGATCACGCGCAATTCTTCCTGCGGAATCGACGGTTGATCGAGCCAGTTCAGGCACACCGCACGAACGAAGGCGATCCAGCCGCGCACCGCGACAGCGGCAATCTGCCTGCGCTCGCCATCGAATCCCAGCGCGTCGAGGATCCGGATCTGTTGCTGCTCCAACTCGCGCTCGACGATTGCCCGGATACCGGCTTCAGCCGATAACGTCCCGACATTGATTGCACGCACTCCCTTACTGTGCGACTTCACGTACGCAAAGTAGGCATCCAGCCCAGCAGCGATCTGCTCCTGGATGGGTAGCGTCGAATCCGGCGCCGTCACTTCGAGGAGATGCTGGGACTCTCGCTCGACTATCGCCGCGAAGAAGTCCCGCTTGGTCGGAAAGTAGTGGTACATCAGCCCGCGCGAGACACCCGCGATTTCGGCGACCTCTTCGATCCAGACATCCTCGTACGACCGGTCGGCAAAGAGTTGCGCACCGATGTCGAGGAGTTGCGTGCGTCGCTGCTCGCGATCGAGACGCTTACGTGGGGTGACCATGGCGAACCCAGATTACTACTTGACACCGATTCAGTAAGGCGTACTTTGCGTACTAGACACCAATTCAGTAAGCGAACTCTTCTCGGGGGACAACGATGAGCGTCGACGCAACGCCGAACACGGGCGCGCCTGCTATTCCGCATCCGGCCTGGCGCCTCCCCCTCCTCGGCGACATTCTGGGTGTCAACGTCTCGACACCACTGCAGAACTCCGTGAGTATCGGCCGCGAACTCGGTCCGATCTTCGAACGCAACGTAGTCGGAAATCGCTTTGTCTTCGTCTCCGGCGCGGACATGGTTGCCGACCTTTCCGATGAGTCCAGGTTTGCAAAACACCTGGCACCCGGCGTCAAAGCACTACGCGGGATCGGCGGCGACGGACTCTTCACCGCCTACAACAGCGAACCCAACTGGGCCAAGGCCCACAATCTTCTGGCTCCGGCGTTCAGCCAGACGGCCATGCGCTCGTACCACCGCACGATGCTCGACGTGGCCGGCGAACTGGTTACGTACTGGGACCGTCATGGCACTGACTCCCCCATCGACGTCTCTGCCGACATGACCAAATTGACCCTCGAGACGATCGGCCGCACAGGGTTCAGCTACTCCTTCGACTCGTTCGAACGCGAAGAACAGCATCCCTTTGTCAAGGCAATGATCGGCACTCTGTCCCATTCACAGCGGACTACCTTCCTCAAATCCACAGCCCTCGGCCGACGACTCGCACGGCGCGCAGACCAACGCGACGACGTGCGCAAGGCGTATATGGCCGAAGTGGTGGACGAGGTGATCCGCACACGGCGAGAGAACCCCGGTAGCGCACACGAAGACCTTCTGGAACTGATGCTGCGTGCTGCCCGCGAGAACGATCCGAATCGGATCGATGAGCTGAACATCCGGCACCAGGTAGTCACATTCCTGGTTGCCGGGCATGAAACAACTTCCGGCGCTTTGTCGTTCGCGCTGTACTACCTGTCGCAGAATCCGGAGGTATTGGCCAAAGCGCAGGCAGAAGTTGATGCCGTGTGGGGCACGGACGAACCGGCCTTCGAGAAGATCGCAAAATTGCGGTACGTCCGACGCGTCCTCGACGAATCATTGCGGTTGTGGCCGACGGCCCCGGCCTATGCCCGCGCCGCTCGGCAGGACACCACGCTGATCGGCAAATACCCGATGAAGAAGGGTGACTGGATGCTTGTCCTCATCCCGTCACTGCACCGAGATCCCGTGTGGGGCAACAATCCGGAAGCTTTCGATCCGGACAGATTCTTGCCGGCAAATATCAAGGCGCGCCCCGCCCACACGTACAAGCCCTTCGGTACCGGCGAACGCGCGTGCATCGGAAGGCAATTCGCCATCCACGAGGCAGTTCTCGTTCTGGGAACGATCCTGCAGAAGTACACCGTCGAACCGGATCCCGAGTACCGATTGAAAGTTGTCGAGCGTCTGACCCTGATGCCGGAGGGGTTCACGCTGTCGGTTAGACGACGCTGACCCAGCGTGCCCGAATCGTCCAAAGAGCTGATTCCAGGTCTACTATCAGCGAGGGCCTGCCGGTCCGAGGCTGGAACCGCGCTCACCTGGGAGAACGCATGAAGAAAAATTACCTTGTTGCGGCAATGTGCGTAGCTGCCGCACTGGCTACCGGTGCGTGCTCGGCATCCGTCAGCGTCGGCGACAAGCAGGTACCTGCGGACGAGGTCGCAGCCCAGATGTCCAGCCAGCTCGCAGCGACCGTCGGCAGGGCGCCCGATGACGTCACCTGTCCCGAGGGCCTCGACGCGGAGGTCGGTGCAACCGTCGTGTGCACCTTGACCGACCAGGGCACCGAATACGACGTGACAGGAACTGTGACCAGCGTCGACGGCGACAACGTCAAGTTCGACGTGCAGGTGGCGGATACTCCGAACTAACTGCTGTGCGCCTCGAGTAACCGCCCGCGGTTACCGAAGGCGCACAGCAGATTTGTCAGAGGCGCTCGATAATCGTCACGTTTGCGGTGCCGCCACCCTCGCAGATGGTGAGCAGGCCGTAGCGTCCGCCGGTGCGCTCGAGCTCGTTGAGAAGCGTTGCCATCAGCTTGGTGCCGGTAGCGCCGAGCGGGTGACCGAGGGCAATTGCGCCACCGTTGACGTTGACCTTGGCCGGATCCGCACCGATTTCCTTGATCCACGCGAGGACGACGGGAGCAAAAGCCTCGTTGATCTCGACGATGTCGATGTCCTCGATGGTCAGGCCCGTCTTCTCCAGCGCGTGCTGCGTTGCCGGGATGGGTGCGCTGAGCATGAAGATGGGGTCGTCGCCGCGGGCGCTGAGGTGATGAATCCGGGCGCGGGGCTTGAGACCGTGCTTCTTGACTGCTTCTTCCGACGCCAGGAGCAGTGCGCTCGCGCCATCCGAGATCTGGCTTGCGACAGCAGCTGTCATCCGGCCGTCTTCGACGAGGACGTTGAGCGACGCCATCTTCTCGAGGCTGGTCTCACGGGGGCCTTCGTCGACGGTGGCGTCACCCATCGTGACGATCTCGTTGTCGAATCGGCCTGCTGCGATGGCGGCCTTGGCGCGCTCATGGCTCTGCAGTGCCCACTTCTCGAGCTCTTCGCGGCTGACGTCCCACTTCTCGGCGATCATCTCTGCGCCCTTGAACTGCGACACTTCCTGATCGCCGTAGCGCTCGGTCCAGCCGACGGAACCGGAAGAGGGAGTGTCGAATCCGTACTGCTGGCCGACGATCATGGCTGCCGAGATCGGGATCTGGCTCATGTTCTGCACGCCGCCGGCGATGATCAGGTCTGCGGTGCCGGAGAGAATTGCCTGCGCGCCGAAGTGCACTGCCTGCTGGCTGGAACCGCACTGACGGTCCACAGTCACACCGGGAACGTGCTGCGGCAATCCTGCTGCGAGCCAGGACATGCGGGCGATGTTGCCGGCCTGGCCACCGATGGCGTCGACGCAACCGAAGATGACGTCGTCGACCTCTGCCGGATCGATACCGGTGCGCTCGACGACAGCCTTGATGACGTGTGCGCCCAAGTCGATGGGGTGCACACCCGACAGTGCGCCGCCGCGCTTACCGATCGGGGTGCGGATGGCATCGACGATGTAAACCTCGGACATGATCTTTACTCCTAGTTCGATAGTGCAGCAGTAGTTTTGGGTGCGGCAGCTGCCGCAGACGGATCAGAGAGCCCGTCGAGAACAATTGCGAGGTACTGGGCTGCGACGGTGTGCGCGGTCAGCGTGCCACCCGGCCGGTACCAGCGCACGGCAACCCAGACGGTGTCGCGCATGAAGCGGAAGACCAGTTCGATATTGAGATCGGAGCGGAAACTTCCGTCGGCCACCCCAGCCTCGAGCACACTCACCCACAGGTCCCGGAACTCGGTGTTGCGTTCGACCAAGTACGAGAATCGCTCGTTCGCGACCAGGTGTTTAACCTCGTCCTGATAGATGGCGACGGCCGAATGCGACGCGTCGATCGCTTCGTACGACGTGACGATCAGCGCCTCGAGCGTTGCCCGACTGCCAAGACCTGCAGCCACGATCTCGCGGTACTTGCCGAACAAGTCGTCGAGGAACTGGTGCAGAATCTCGTCGACCATCGACTCCTTGGAATCGAAATGGTGATAGAGACTGCCGGACAGTATCCCAGCTGCATCGGCGATATCGCGTACCGTCGTCGCCCGTACTCCGCGGTCGGCAAACAGGCCGGCGGCGATCGCGAGAAGTTCGTCGCGGCGACCGGATTTTCCTGTGGTGTCGTCGGAATTTCGGGATGGCGTCATGATTTCAATCCTATCCAGGGCTTCACTGTGCGCCTTTTGGTAGTCGGCACTGCCAAAAGGCGCACAGTAGGCCTACGCCCTCTGCGAAGAAACAGAAACGATCTCGCCGGTCATGTATGTCGTGTAGTCGCTCGCCAGCATCGCGATCACCGAAGCGATTTCCCACACCTCGGCTGCGCGGCCGTAGGCCTCTCCGGACGCCAACTGGTCCAGCAGTTCTTCGCTGGTGACCTTCGCCAGGAAGGCGTGGCGGGCGATGGACGGCGAGACGGCGTTGATACGGACGCCGTACTCGGCGGCCTCGATCGCGCTGCAACGCGTCAGAGCCATGACGCCGGCCTTGGCCGCTGCGTAGTGGGCCTGCGAATGCTGTGCGCGCCAGCCGAGAACCGATGCGTTGTTGACGAGAACACCGCCATGTTCGACGTTCTTGAAGTACCGCAGCGCCGCGCGCGTCGCGCGGAACGTGCTGTTGAGCGTGATGTCGATGACACGATCCCACTGATCGTCGGTCATGTCGACGACCGGTGTCTCGCCGCCGAGACCGGCGTTGTTCACCACGATGTCGATGCGACCCAGCTTCTCGGCTGCGCCGTCGAAGAGTGCGTCGACCTGTGCGGTACTGGAGACGTCGCAGATGATCGATTCGACCTGCTGGCCGGGGAATTCGGCTTTCAGCTTCTCGACGGTCTCACCGAGACGACGCTCGTGGAAGTCGGAGACGAGGACGTCACCGCCTTCCATCAGGACACGACGCGCGGTCGAGAAACCGATGCCCGTTCCCGCGGCGGCGGTGATGACGGCCTTCTTGCCCTTCAGCAAAGCGTGGCCCGGAGTTTCCTCCGGCGCGACGGACAAGGGCGAAACCACGGTGGAGTCAGACATTTAGCGAGCCTCTCGGGGAAGACCGAGCACACGCTCGGAAATGATGTTGCGCTGAATTTCGTTGGAGCCGCCGTAGATCGTGTCGGCGCGAGTGAAGAGGAACAGTCGCTGCCACTCGTCCAACTCGAGGTGCTCGGGATCGGTGATGTCGGAGGGCTGGCCCTCGGAGTTCTCCCACGGTGCAACCAGCGACGACGCACCCTGCACGTCCATCGAGAGCTGCCCGAGGTCACGATGCCAGTTGGCCCACAACAGTTTTGCGACGGACGCTTCGCCGCCACCGGTTCCGGCGTCGACCGCATCGAGAGTACGCATAGCGTGGGCGCGCATGACGCGGAGCCCGACCCAGGCACGGGCGATCTTCTCGCGGATGTGCGGATCCTGGTCACTGCCATTGGCTTTCGCCAGGTTTACGACGCCTTGGAGTTCGCGGGCGAACCCGATCTGCTGACCGAGTGTGGACACACCACGCTCGAAGGTGAGCAGGCCCATGGCGATCTTCCAGCCTTCACCCGGTTCACCGACCACGAGGTCTGCGTCCGTGACGGCGTCGTCGAAGAAGACCTCGTTGAATTCGGAGGTGCCGGTGAGCTGCTGGATGGGACGTACGGTCACACCAGGCTGATCGAGCGGCACCAGCAGGAAGCTCAGGCCCTGATGACGCTTGGATCCGACCTCGGTGCGGCACACGACAAAGCACCACTGCGCAACGTGTGCGAGCGACGTCCATACTTTCTGGCCGTTGATGATCCACTTGCCGTCTTCGAGACGGGCCGTCGTCGAGACGTTGGCGAGGTCGGAGCCGGCTCCGGGCTCGGAGTACCCCTGCGCCCACAGCTCGCTGACCGTGTTGATGCCCGGCAGGAAGCGACGCTTCTGCTCGTCGGTTCCGTAGGCGATCAGGGTCGGACCGAGAAGTTCCTCGCCGATGTGACTGACACGTGCCGGGGCACCCGACTTCGCGTACTCCTGATGAAAGACAACCTGCTGGGAGATGGTGGCTCCGCGGCCACCGAACTCCTTCGGCCATCCAAGGCACGTCCAGCCCGCGGCCGCGAGATGCTTGTCCCACTCGAGGCGTTGCTCGAAGAACTCATGCTCACTGCCCGGTCCGCCCTTGCCCTTGAGCTGGGCAAATTTGCCGGTCAGGTTCTCTGCCAGCCACTGCGAAACTTCTGCCGCAAACTCGTCGTCGGTCATCTGCCCGTCCGGGCTCTCGCTCTGGTCCACATATGTAAGATAACCTACCAAGCACTTGCTAGGTAGCGTGTCAGGTAGGAGTCCAGTGACCGATCAACCGAGAACCATCCCATCAGCCCTTATCAGGGCCGCCGAGGAGTTCGGTGAGCTCGCGGCAATTGCCGATGGCGACACCCGACTGACCTTTGCACAGTTGCACCAGCGTGTTCGTGATTTTGCGGGCGCACTGATCACACGTGGAGTGAAGGCAGGCGACCGTGTTGTCATCTGGGCGCCCAACACCCACGACTGGGTGATTGCACTGCTGGGCGCGCAGTACGCCGGAGCAGCAATTATCCCGATCAACACCAGATACACGGGCACCGAGGCACTCGACATCGTCGAGCGCGTCGACGCAGCCGCCCTGGTAGTCGTCGGCAAGTTCCTCAAGGCCGATCGATACCAGCAGTTGCTCGACGCCAATCCCGACCTGTCGATACCGACGGTGATCCGCGTACCGGTAGACGGCGACGACGCTCGCGACGGCGTCATCGAGTTCGAGGACTTCCTCGCCCTCTCGACGGACGACACCCGCATCGAAGCCGACGCGCGGGCTGCAGCGGTGACGCCTGACGATGTCAGCGACATCCTCTTCACCTCCGGTACGACGGGACGCAGCAAGGGCGCGATCAGCGCTCATCGCCAGTCGATCGGCGTCGCACAGGCTTGGGGAGACAATGCCGAGGTCACTGCCGATGACAACTTCCTGATCATCAGCCCCTTCTTCCATACCTTCGGATACAAGGCCGGAATTCTGGTCTGCCTCCTCAACGGTGCGACCATCGTGCCGGTGTCCGTCTTCAACATCGACGAGACCCTGTCACTGATCAACCGTGAGAAGGTCAGCATCCTCCCGGGCGCGCCGACGATCTACCAGACGATCCTCGATCACCCCCGCCGCGGCGAGTACGACCTCTCGTCGCTGCGTATCGCCATCACGGGCGCCGCTCCGGTTCCCGTCGCTCTGGTCGAGCGCATGCAAAGCGAACTGTTCGACGCCGTTCTCACCGCCTACGGTCTGACCGAGGCTGTGGTGGCGACCATGTGCCGCACCGACGACGACCCGGTCACGGTGTCCACGAGCTCGGGCCGCGCGACGGCTGATTTCGAGGTCAAGATCGGCGACCAGGGCGAGATCCTGCTGCGCGGACCGAACGTCATGCTCGGATACCTCGATGACCCCGAGTCCACCGCCAAGGCCATCGACGCCGACGGTTGGCTGCACACCGGCGACGTCGGAACCCTCGACGAGCGTGGATATCTCGATATCACCGACCGCCTCAAGGACATGTACGTCAGCGGCGGATTCAACGTCTACCCCGCCGAGATCGAAGGAATGCTGGCTCGACTGCCCGGTGTCCACGAATCGGCTGCCATCGGCGTTCCCGATCACCGGATGGGTGAGGTGGGCCGTGTTTACATCGCTCAGCTCGACGGTGCCGGACTGACCGAAGAATCCGTCATCGCATTCCTCAAGGAAAAGATCGCCGGATTCAAGGTCCCTCGCGAAGTGCGCTTCGTCGATCACCTCCCCCGCAATCCCTCCGGCAAGATCCTCAAAACTGTTCTGCGTGAGGAAAAGTCATGACCGTACCTTTCGAAGCGGATGTCGTGACCTACGAGGTCCGCGGCACGGTGGCCGTCGTGACCCTCAACCGTCCCGATTACCGCAACGCCCAGAACTCGGTCGTGACGTACGCACTCGACGCCGCTTTCCAGCGCGCTGTCGACGACGACGACGTCAAAGTCATTGTCCTGGCAGGCAACGGACCGCACTTCAGTGCCGGACACGACCTGGGGACTCCTGGCCGCGACCATCACGTCGAGTACGAGAACAAAGCCGCCATGTGGTGGGATCACGTCGACAAGCCCGGTGGTGACCAACGTTTCGCTCGCGAGATGGAGGTGTACCTGGGAATGTGCCGCCGTTGGCGGGAGATCCCCAAGCCCACCATCGCCATGGTGCAGGGTGCCTGCATCGCCGGCGGCCTGATGCTCGCGTGGGTCTGCGACATGATCGTCGCCGCCGACGACGCCTTCTTCTCCGATCCCGTTGTCCGCATGGGTATCCCCGGCGTGGAGTACTTTGCACATCCGTGGATGGTGGGCTCGAGATTCGCCAAGGAAATGCTGTTCACCGGCGACCGATTCACCGCGCAACGCGCCTACGAAATCGGCATGGTCAACCGCGTTGTTGCCCGCGACGATCTCGAGCAGGAGACGTTTGCACTTGCCGAACGCATCTCCGAGATGCCGCGCTTCGGACTGGCTCTCACGAAGAAAGCCGTCAACCAGTGTGAGGATCAGATGGGGATGCGCAACGGCATCGATTCCGTCTTCGGTCTGCATCACTTCGCTCACGCTCACAACGCCGAGGTAGGCAAAGACTCGCTTGGCGGTCTCGACGCCAAAGCCATGGCTGCCAGTGCTCGCACACCGCAGGAAGGAACAAACTAGTGGATCTCGTATTCGACGACGCCACAACCGCATTCCGTGACGAGGTCCGCTCGTTCCTGGAGGCGAATGTGCCCGCCACTCCCCTGAAGTCGATGGATACCGCCGAGGGCTTCGAAGAGCACCGTCAGTGGGAGCACACCCTCGCCGACGCCGGCTACGCCGTTGTTTCGTGGCCCAAGGAACTCGGCGGACGCGACGCGTCGCTGCTCGAGTGGGTCATCTTCGAGGAGGAGTACTACCGCTCGGGCGCACCCGGACGCGTGAGCCAGAACGGCATCTTCCTCCTGGCTCCCACACTCTTCGAACATGCAAACGCCGAACAGCTCGCACGCATCATGCCTCGCATGGCACGCGCCGACGACATCTGGGCCCAGGCCTGGTCCGAACCCGAATCCGGTTCCGACCTCGCCAGCCTGCGTTCGAGCGCCAAGAAGGTCGACGGCGGCTGGCTGCTCAACGGCCAGAAGACGTGGAGCTCACGCGCCAGCTATGCGGACTGGGGCTTCGGCCTGTTCCGCTCCGACCCGGATGCGCAGCGCCACAAGGGCATTACCTACTTCATGTTCGACCTCCGTTCGCCCGGCGTCACCGTCCGTCCGATCGATCAGCTCGACGGTGAGCCCGGGTTCGCGGAGATCTTCCTCGAGGACGTCTTTGTTCCCGACGACCCGGCCAACCCGGGTGAGTCCGGTGTGATCGGCAGCGTCAACGAAGGATGGCGCGTCGCGATGAGCACCGCCAGCAACGAGCGTGGCCTCTCGCTGCGTAGCCCCGGCCGCTTCCTCGCCACCGTCGACCGCCTTCTCGAGCTGTACAAGACCAGCGGACGCACGGACGACAGCGCTCTGCGCAACCAGGTCGCCGACGCCTGGATCGGCGCTCGCGCCTACCAGCTCAACACGTTCGGGACCGTCACCCGTCTCGCCGACGGTGGACAACTCGGTGCCGAATCCTCGATCAACAAGGTCTTCTGGTCCGAGTGGGACATAGCGACCCACGAGACCGCCCTAGAACTGCAGGGCCCCGAAGCCGAACTGGCCGACAACTGGATGGACGGATACCTGTTCTCCCTGTCCGGCCCGATCTACGCAGGCACCAACGAGATTCAGAAAAATGTCATCGCTGAGCGTCTGCTCGGCCTACCTAAGGCGGACCGATGAGATTCGCGCTCGACTCCTCCCACCAGGACTTCGCTGCGAGCATCGATGCGTTGCTCACCAAGTCCGACATGCCCGCCGTCATCCGCTCCTGGAACGACGGTGACACCGCACCAGGCAAGAAGCTGTGGCAGCGCCTCGCCGAGACCGGCGTCAACGGACTTGTCATCGCCGAAGAACACGACGGTTTGGGTGCTGACGCCGTCGACCTGGTTGTCGCTCTCGAGCAGCTCGGTCGCCATGCGGTACCTGGTCCGGTCGTCGAGACCATCGCGGTAGCACCGACACTGCTGGCTTCTGTTGCACCGGAGCGACTCTCTGCTCTTGCCGAAGGTTCGCTGGCCACGGTCGCAGCGCCCCCGCACACGCCGTTTGCACTCGATGCCAACTCTGTTGATCTGGTTCTGCTTGCACAGGACGGCGCAGTCAGCCTCGGTGTTCCCGGTGAAGCCAAGGCGTCGGTTGATCTCTCGCGCAAGCTCTTCGAGGTATCCGCCGGCGAGTCGCTCGGCTCCGCCGACTTCTCGGCAGCCTTCGACATGGGCGCTCTCGCTACTGCTGCTCAGCTTCAGGGCCTCGGCCAGACTCTCCTCGAGGTCACCACCGAATACGCAAAGCAGCGCAAGCAGTTCGGCAAGGTCATCGGACAGTTCCAGGCCATGAAGCACCACCTGGCCGAGGTTGCCGTTTCTCTCGAAATGGCTCGCCCGCTCCTGCACGGTGCCGCACTGTCGGTACGCGATCAGTCGGCCGACGCGTCGCGTGACATCTCCGCCGCCAAGGTCGCGTGTGGCGATGCTGCCTACAAGGCCGCTCGCGTCGGACTGCAGGTTCACGGCGCCATCGGCTACACGATGGAACACGACCTCTCACTGTGGCTCACCAAGGTACGGGCATTGCTCACCGCGTGGGGCGCTCCGTCCGAGCACCGCGCCCGAGTAGTCGCATCGCTGGTGGCGTCATGAGCATCGACACCGAAGACCAGGCAGCATTGCGCGCGTCGGTACGCGATCTCCTGAGCAAGCATTCCGACTCCGCTGCCGTCCGCGCCGCCATCACCACGGACAACGGCTACGACGCCGCGCTGTGGAGCAAGCTGTGCGAGCAGATCGGCGTCGCCGCACTGGCGATTCCCGAGGAGTTCGACGGCGTCGGAGCGAGCTTGGCGGAAGTTCACGTGGTCCAGGAAGAACTCGGGCGCACACTGACTCCGTCACCGATGCTGGGTTCCGCGATTCTCGCTGCGCAAGCCCTGTTGCTCTCAGGCGATACCGACGCCTGCTCTCGTCTGCTGCCCGGCGTTGCTGCCGGCGAAAGCACACTCGCGCTGTGCTGGGCGGGTGCGAGCGGTTGGGGTTCCTTCGGAATCTCCGCCACCGAGGACGCATTGAACGGCACCGCTGCCTACGTACTCGACGGACACATCGCCGATACGTTGCTGGTGCTGACGAGCGACGGTTTCTACGAAGTCGATCCCGAAGCCGAGGGTGTTTCCCGCCGACGCGTCCCCACCATGGACCCGACGCGCACGCTCTCGGAGGTCACGTTCTCCGGTGTTCGCGGGCGGCCTCTTGCGTGGTCTGCAAACTTGGTCGAGCGCATCCGAACGGTTGCCTTGATCGCACTGTCCGCCGAGCAGGTGGGTGCTGCCGCAGCCATCGTCGAACAGACCGTGGAATACACGAAGTCTCGCAAGCAGTTCGGTCGCGCAATCGGGTCCTTCCAGGCCCTCAAGCACCGGATGGCCGACATGTACACGCTGGTCGAGACGGCACGGTCCATGACCTACGCGGCCGTTGCCACACAGTCCGCCGGTGACGCAGCTGTCGCCAAGGTGTACTGCTCGGAGGCTTTCCAGCAGATCACCTCCGAAGCCGTTCAGTTGCACGGCGGAATCGCCATCACCTGGGAGCACGACGCCCAGCTGTACTTCAAGCGTGCGCACAGTAGCGCGCAGTTGTTCGGCCAGCCGAGTGCGTACCTGCCCGAGTTGGCAACTGCCGCAGGGCTGTAACAACCACATCCGAAAGCCCCCTCAGCCGACAGGCCGAGGGGGCTTTTGTGTCGAGCACACAGCACAATCACGTTACGAAGTTGCATCTTTCGCCCAAACCCTCGCTTCACCCGTCGCGGCAGGAATACGGTCGAAGAGCTTAGGCGTCAAACTCGCTCCACCCGTAGCTCATGGCGGTTGGAGAATGCATGGTCGGCGAGCAGGATTCCTCCTTTCATCTCGCGGTGACCCGACCAGCGCCGCGCTACGTACAGCCTTGCGCTGTACGTAATTCCGGCCGTAGTAGTGCGTCAAAAGCCACGTGTTCGCTCAATGGGATAACCCCTGGTTTCGGGCTTTTTTCTCCGGAGAATCAAAAGTAGCAGCGTCGTTTCTTCCACAGACCGGAGAGTTTTCATGAACCGATTCGACAACAAGCGTGTCCTCATCAGCGGTGCCGGGTCCGGCATCGGGCAAGCCACGGTGGCTCGAATCCTGGAGGAGGGCGGCACCGTCGTTGCCGCGGATATTTCCGAAGCAGGACTCGAACTCACCCAAGCCGCGGCAGCTGCGGCTTGTCACGGGGACCGCCTCACCGTCGTCACCGTCGACATCTCGAAAGAGGACTCCGTTCGGCAGCAGATCGGTTCTGCGATCACCGCACTCGGCGGATTGGATGTCCTCGTCAACGCCGCTGGAATCCTGCGCTCCGAACGTACACACGAGATGTCGCTCGACTTCTGGAACACCGTCATCGGCGTCAACCTCACCGGCACGTTCCTCATGACCCGTGAAGCGCTACCCGCTCTGCTGGAAAGCGGCAACGGTGTTGTCGTCAACTTCAGTTCCACCTCCGCCACGTTTGCCCACCCGTACATGGCGGCCTATGCGGCGTCCAAGGGCGGCATCCAATCCTTCACCCATGCACTCGCTCTCGAATACAGCAAGCAAGGCCTGCGTGCTGTTGCCGTGGCACCCGGCAGCATCGCGTCGGGAATGACCTCCGACCCCGGATTCCCCGCCGATATCGACTACACGTTGCTCGGCAAGCTGCTACCAGCCATCGGCGACGGGTTTGCGCCCCCGTCCGCGGTGGCAGGCGTGATCGCGATGCTCGCATCCGAGGACGGCTCATTCGTGACCGGAACCGAAATCCGCATCGACGGTGGAACGCATATGTGATCGCCTACTGTGCGCCCTTACCAACCGCCCGCGGTTAGTAAAGGCGCACAGCGCGAGGCGGCATACTTGTCCGAGAGTCCCCTGGAACCCGTCCGGCGGTACGAACTTCGGTGGGAGCGCGCGATGAGTGAACAGAGCGACACTACGAATCTCGAACCTGTACTGATCAGTCCCGTCGTCAGTGGAATGATCCGCACCTGGTCCGAGGACGAGACCCGCCTGTGGAGCATCGACGATCCCGAAGGCCTTGCCGAACTCCTCGGCCGTGGACGAATCGCCCGTACCATGATGCCGGACAACCGATCTCGAGAGATTGCCTTCCTGGACGCACAGTCTGGCACCCTGTCGGTGCAACCGCGCTTCGCCTCTGCCGACAACGCCGAAGCCGCCGGATCGTTCCAACTCGGCGAACCCATCCCCGTCGACGGAGATCCGTGGGACGAACTCGAACTGGCACTCGCACACGTTGCCCTCTCCGCTGCCGGGCGCAGCGAATTCTGGCTGGTAGAACAGGGTGGTTGGGACGCTCCGCCGCAGCCGCATTGCCTGTTTGCCGTGATCAGCGAGGACGGCGCAGCAAATGCCGTCATGGAAGCAGCACCGGCCCCCACCGATACCGGTGTCTGGCCCGAGGTTCCCAGCGATCAACCAGGAGTTTCCGTCGCAGCACCGGCGTCGCAGGAGACCATCGAAGCGGCAGGCATCTTCGCCACAACAGCCATCCAGACGTGGAACGTCCATCCCTGGGATATCGCTCTGACCTTCGGAAAGCTCGAGGATTTCACCTGATCCGCACCCAACTGAGTTCTATGTCTCCCGTCGAGGCAGCAATCACGGTTCGTCACAACACCCGGCACGACCACGACAGGACGACCTGCAATGGGCATACTGAGGGAACTGGGGTAACTCCCAGTCACAAACACCGTGAATCCGCGTCGGGGCGGAGATGCGGCCCTCACAACACGCGAGCGCTGGACAACCCGGTCGCTCCGAAAGGCTCAACCATGGCAACCGATCAATTGCAGACCGTTGTACTGCACGGTGACCAGCTGAAATACGTCGATCAGGGCGAAGGCCCCGTTGTCGTCATGATTCACGGCCTTCTCGGCGCACATACCAATTGGGAACCGCAGATCGAGACGCTGTCGCGGCGCTACCGCGTCATCGCACCCGATCTGTTCGGGCACGGAGCCTCCGACAAGCCTACCGGCGACTACTCTCTCAGTGCCCACGCCGCGACGGTGCGCGACCTCCTGGAAGCACTCGACATACCCTCCGCGACGTTGGTCGGCCACTCCCTCGGCGGCGGTGTTGCCATGCAAGCCATGTACCTGTTCCCCGACCGCGTCGAGCGCCTGTGTCTGGTGGCCAGCGGTGGCCTCGGCCCCGAAGTCAGTCCGCTCCTTCGGGCCGCAACCTTGCCTGGCAGCGAACTGGTTCTTCCCGTCCTCGCGTCCAAGACGCTGACCGACGTCACTGACAAAGCTCTCGGACTGTTCAACAAGGTCGGCCTGTTCAGATTGGGTGCCAGCGCCAGTGAAGCTCGCAAGAGCCTTGCGACGGTATCCGACGCCGCAACCCGGCAGGCATTTCTTGCCACCGCCCGTTCGGTAATCAACTACCAGGGCCAAACCGTCGCCGCTACACCACATTTCGCGAAGTTCCAGAACTTGCAGGCACTTTTGGTCTGGGGCGCGGAAGACACCATCATTCCCAACGCGCACACCGAGAACGCCCGCGCCGAACTCCCCCTGGGTCGTGTCGAAATCTTCCCCCGCGCAGGACATTTCCCGCACCTGGACTACCCGGACCGATTCGATCGCGTATTCACGGAGTTCATGACGGATTGTGGTGTGGGCTTCGGACCGAAAGCCGTCACGGGCTGAAATTGCCGCGGCGCCTCGCGTCCACTACCCGATGGTCGAATAACAACACGACCCGTTCGAGTGGGGCTACCAGCACGATGTTTGTCGAATCATGTGTGGGGTAGGGCTTTGGCAGAGGAATTCTAGTTGCGCCCGACCCGGAGGAAGCGGTCAACGCCCTGACAGAACTCTTGAAGACGCACCGGGTGTGGGAACGCTTTCGCGCGCCTTCTGCGAACTGAAAGGACAACAAGGTGAGCACCGATCCCCAACCCGCACTCCCCACTGAACGCGGCCTCGACGATGTGTGCGAGCAATTGGCAACCGCAGCAACAAGACGCGGTTTGACCGTCGCAACAGCGGAATCACTGACCTCCGGAAATATCGCCGCGCACCTGGGAAAGGCGCCCGATGCCGGGTCTTGGTTCAGTGGTGGGATTGTCGCGTACAGTCCCGCGGTCAAGCATTCCGTGCTCCACGTTCCGGACGGTCCCGTCGTCTGTGAAGACGCGGTACGAGTCATGGCCCACAGCACTGCAACCCTGATGGGTGCCACGCTGACTCTGGCCGTCACCGGGGAGGCCGGCCCCGAACCCCAGGAGGACCAAGAGCCTGGAACGGTGTGGTTCGGGGTTGTCGATCATGGTGTCGCCGAGACCGAGAAACAGGTCTTCAGCGGCGAGCCGGAGGATATTCTCGCCGCGACAGTCGAGCATGCGATAAAACTACTAGCGCGGCATGCCGCCGGTGGAGATCACACCAGACTGGCGAGTTAGCTGCGATTCAGCATCGCCAATTCCTCCAGGTGGCTCGCGACGCCGTCCTCGTCGTTGCTCGGCAGCACTCGGTCTGCGAGTTCGAGAATTTCCGGTAACGCGTTCGACGGCGCCAACGCCGTACCTGCCCACATCAGCATCGGCAGGTCGTTGACGGCGTCACCTGCCGCAGCGACCTCCGACGGGTCAATGCCTTCAGCGGCGCACAACTGTGCAAGTGCACTGGCTTTGGACACCCCGGAAGCCGCCATTTCCATGTACGGGGCACCTGAATGAGTGAGTTCGACACCGGCAATTCCGGCTGCAGCGGCGGTCCGGTAGAGATCGGAACTCGACACGTCCGGATGCCGGGCAACAATCTTCACCATCGGTTCGATCTCCAGCGGCAATGCATCAGCAAGAACCATCTCGTGGACGTGTCTGTGGTGATCCGTGAAGTCGCACAGCGCAGCGTATTCGGGTTCCGCGAAGAACTGTGTCGGCCCGACATTCGCGAATACGACGCCGGGAACGAGGGTGCGAATCTGTTCCATTGCCGTTGCCGCCAAGGATGTTTCGATCGAGACAGTGTCGACGATCACCGGGGTACCGTCGGCAAGATCGAGAATCACAGCGCCGTTGGCGCACACCGCCTTACCCCGGAACCCGCACGAGCTTGCCAACGTATGCACCGAATGCCGAGCGCGAGCCGTAGCCCACACCACTTCGATTCCCGCGAGGCGTGCACTCTCCATCGCCTGCGCCGTCCGCTCCGAAATCGTTCGATCGGAGCGCAGCAGGGTGCCGTCGAGGTCGGTGGCAAACATTCGGATTCGGGTCACGTGAATACATGATGCCAGGCAATCCGTCGGCACCCTCGCTAGCCTGAATACATGAGCATCCCCGACATCAGCCTGAATTCCGGAACCACGATCCCGCAACTCGGCCTCGGCGTCTGGCAGGCCACCAACGACGAAACCGAACATGGCGTGCGCTTTGCGCTCGACGACGCCGGTTATCGCCACATCGACACGGCGGCCGCCTACGGCAACGAAGAGGGCGTCGGACGCGGCATCGCTTCGTCATCGGTTGCCCGTGAGGACGTTTTCCTGACCACAAAGCTGTGGAACTCCGATCAGGGCTACGAACCGGCATTGGCAGCGTTCGACACCAGCATCAAGAAATTGGGCGTGGACTACGTCGACCTGTACCTCGTCCACTGGCCGCTCCAGGACAAGGAACGACTGCTCCGCACGTGGGACGCGATGGAGAAGATCGCCGAATCAGGTCGCGCGAAAGCGGTCGGCGTCTGCAACTTCGAACCCCACCACCTGCAGCTTCTTGTCGACCGAGGTGGGCTGCTCCCCGCTGTGGATCAGGTGGAATTGCATCCCCATCTCCCTCAGCACGCCATTCGCGACAAGGCTGCCGAGCATGGAATCGCGGTCGAATCGTGGAGCCCACTAGGCGGAACCAGCAACGCGGGATGGGGCCCGGCCTCGAAACCGAACACACTTTTGACGGACCCGATCATCACCCGCATCGGAGATCGGCACAGCAAGTCAGCCGCGCAGGTGCTGATCCGCTGGCATCTGCAGAATGGCCTCATCGTCATTCCGAAGTCCGTGCACGATGCCCGCATCGCCGAGAACATCGACGTCTTCGACTTCGAACTGACCGAACTCGACCTCAGCGAAATCGCCACGCTTGACGACGGCACTCGCGTCGGCGCTCATCCCGACGAACTTAATATCGGTGCGCCACAGTAATTTTCGATAGATCTTGCAGAGCTTCCATCACTCGCTCGAGGGGCTCGATACTGCGCGTCGTCTGACAGAGCGCAACCGCCCCCTCGATCGAGGCGATGGTCAGGTTTGCCATCGACCGGGCCTGATCCGGCGGTGAGCCTGCCTCGCCCAGTGCAGTCTCGACCAGCCTCTGCCAACCGGCGAGAACCTCAGCAGCGGCCTGCGCAACTTCGGGTTCGCTCGCCCGGGCGAGCCCGCCGGCAATGATCGGACAGCCGATCGCAAAATCGGAGTTCGCGAGGTTACGGCGCCAGATATCGCCGACGGCATCGATGATGTCGGCCGGCGATCCAGTGGCCGACGCCGCACTGATCCGACGCGTGATGACGGCGCCTGCAGCCTGCACGGCCTCGACCATCAGCTGGGTTTTGCCGCCCGGAAAGTGGTGGTAGATGGACCCGCGCGGGGCGCTGCTGTGCTTGATCACGTCGTTGAACGAGGTCGCGTCGACGCCGTTGCGGCTGATCAACTCGACGGCGCTGCGGATCATCCGCTCGCGCGAGCTCAGGTCTGCCATCGCAACCGCGCCTCCGTTCCTCTCGTTCGTGCGTCTTCGTGCGTCGGGTTCATGGTACGTGCCGGAGCTAGCACCTTTTCTGCAGAGTGAGCACGGTTTCCTGCCCGTTGATGTCCATGCTCACTCGAGACAAACCATGCTCACTCGATTCCCGCCCAGTCCACAGACCGAGACGGTTCAGCAACCACGCGGGCACTCGATGTACCATCGGCTCGTGACCTTCCCCGCCCTGCACAGCTGGTGGCCTGACCGCTGACGGTCAGCCGCAACTGTGTGCTGCCCAGACGAGATCGGGTGGTCCGCAACGCTCCAGCATTGGATCACCCGATACCGCGAACCAGGTACCGAAATCCATGAAGGAGAGTTAGTTGACCACCACCCCACTCAACCGTTCGCTCGAACCATTGGGCGTTTCCATCCCGTCGAAGGTTCCGACGCACTGGTACAACCTGGCGGCCGACCTCCCCGAACCCGTTCCCCCGCACCTGCACCCGGGCACCCGCGAGCCGCTCGGTCCTGAGGACCTGGCACCGCTGTTTCCGATGAATCTCATCGCGCAGGAAGTGTCGACGGAACGGTACATCGAGATCCCCGAGACCGTCCGCGAGATCTACGGCATGTGGAGGCCCTCCCCTCTCTTCCGCGCACACCGCCTCGAGCGCGCGCTGGGAACGCCGGCCCGCATCTACTACAAGTACGAAGGCGTAAGCCCCGTCGGTTCGCACAAGCCGAATACCGCTGTGGCTCAGGCGTACTACAACGCCATCGAGGGAACCACCAAGCTCACCACCGAAACCGGCGCCGGCCAGTGGGGCGCGTCGCTGTCCTTTGCCGGAGCGCTGCTCGGACTCGACGTGGAGGTGTGGCAGGTTCGTTCGTCCTTCGACTCCAAGCCGTACCGCCGCATCCAGATGGAGGCTTACGGCGGAATCTGCCACCCGTCGCCGTCGGATCTGACGGAAGCCGGTCGCGCACTGCTGAAATCGCACCCTGACACCACGGGTTCACTGGGCATGGCGATCAGCGAAGCAGTCGAGGTTGCCGCGCAGGATCCGAACACGCACTACTCGCTCGGTAGCGTCCTGAACCACGTCATGCTGCACCAGACCGTCATCGGCCAGGAAGCCATGGTTCAGCTCGAAGAAGCTGGCGACGCCGTCCCGGACACCGTATTCGGTTGCGCCGGTGGCGGTTCCAACCTGGCTGGCCTGACCTTCCCGTTCCTGGGACGGAATCTGCGTGAGGGCACCAAGACTCGTCTCGTTGCCTGCGAGCCGTCGGCCTGCCCGTCCCTCACCGAGGGCGAGTACCGCTACGACTTCGGTGACGTTGCCGGCCTGACCCCGCTGCTCAAGATGCACACGCTGGGCAAGGATTTTGTTCCGCCGGCCATCCACGCCGGTGGTCTGCGCTACCACGGTATGTCGCCGATGGTCTCCCATGCTGTCAACCTGGGACTGATGGATGCCATTGCCATCGATCAGGACGACGCACTGAACGCCGGCCTCATCTTCGCCCGCGCTGAGGGCATCATCCCGGCTCCGGAATCCACCCACGCAGTTGCGGGTGCGATCGCTCACGCGCGTTCCGTCACCGAACCCGAGGTGATCGTGATCGGTCTGTCCGGCAACGGTCAGTTGGATCTGCCTGCGTACTCGCCGTACGTCTAAGGCCCTGCGGGCCCTGTGCGCCTTTCCGGTAGTGCCGACTACCGGAAAGGCGCACGGGGCCGAAGGCTCTAATGCACCCGAGCCGGCCGCGCAATTACCTCCAGGGCAACCAACGCGAGCACTGCCACGAGCACCGTCACCGCTACGACAACACCCGACGGGTAGCGCCAGAAAACCAATACGGCCACCGCGATGACAACGACCAAGACCCGAAGCGCCACAATATATTTTGCGCACACAGTCTCGATCGCACGTGGTTCACGATCCGTACTCGGCGACCTGACCGAGTCAACCGCCTTGCTGAATCCGCGGCGCACGGCAAGCGCCGACGACGATCCACCGGTCAGATAGCCGACGATCGCGATCACAACACCGAGAACGAAGACGGCGCGCAAGCTCGTCTTGAGCGGCAGGAGAAGGGTATCGACGATAACTCCGGCCGACGCGGGCGACAGCACGTCGGCGGGAATGTCGTCCAGATACACCGCGCGCCCGATGCTGAGCGCGACGGCGAGGAGCGCCATCGCCACAGCAACCGTGATTCCGACCAGTGACAAAGTCCGCAGACGCGATCCCTTGGGGGCGCACCAAATTGCCCCGGCGGCAAGGATGATGATCACCCACGGAAGAACCGCAGACGCTTTGTCCAACGCAGACACAAGGCGCTGAGCCTTGACCAACTTCGGGGATTCGAAGATCACGAACGACTTATTGACATCGGGAATCCTGTCGGCAAAAGCGAACCCACGATCGACGAGTGCGCTGCGCGCCTTCTCGATCAATGGAGCCAGCGAGATACTGACCTCACCCTTGTCACTGATATCGACCGCGGCTCGCGTGTCGCCGGTCAATACCGCCGTCAAGGACTGGTGGGCTTCACGATTCGCCTCTACCCACAGATTTTCGAATGCGTCCGAGGACACCACCGAGCCGACTGTCTGGTGGATGAATGATTTCGCCTGATCAGCGATGACCGGCGCGAGACCGACCACCACTTGCGGCACCCGCTCCGCATTCTCGGTCAGTGATGCCAACGCGTCCGCAGTCACCTTCTCGATGTCCAGCTGTGAATCGATCTCATCGGTGATCCGGTCGGTGACTTCGCCCTGGATGACAGGATTCGACCCCAAAGGCGCGACGGTCTGTACGTAGCGGGCGGAATCGAGCAGTTCGCTGCGTGCATAACGTGCGAGTACACCTGCGAACGACAGCACGAGAATCAAGATGAGCAAGATCCAGACGCCGATCCAGCGAAGCGCCGAATGCTCACCCCGTTGCCTCTCAGTCGGCTTCTCAGCCGCAAATTGGGCGCGCAATCTCTCGAGTTCAGCGCGTTCCGATGTACTGAGGGGTTCGGCATCAGCGGAGTCCATGTGTGTCTCGTATGTTTCAATGGAGCATCGACAACGGAGCGTGCACGCAGTGCATACCCAGACACAAACTCATTCAATCTCACGTGGAGGTCGAGGGCTTCCCGAAGTCCTTATGCAGCCATGTCAACCGTCGTAGGGACGGATGGCACGACGCAAGCCACTGGCCCGGAGCACCTGGCGTTCGACGCCGGCACGCACGGACTCCTCTGTTCCGATCACCCGAACACGAGTTCGCGCGCGAGTAATCGCGGTGTACAACAACTCCCGAGTCAGCAGCGACGACGCTTCGGCCGGCAACATGACGGAGACGGTGTCGTATTGACTGCCTTGGCTTCGGTGGATGGTCATCGCATAGACCGTCTGCACGGACGACAATGAGCTCGGGTGCAGCTGGAAGGTGTTGTCGCCGCGTTGGAAGGCTGCCATGAGCACTCCGCCCTCACCCTCGACAATCACCCCGGTATCTCCGTTGTAGATGCCCACCTCGTAATCGTTGGCTGTGACCAACAGCGGTTGGCCGGGGTACCACTGCTCGGGATTCAGGAACTCCCCGGAGGCGGCACCCACCCAGTCCATGGCCTGTTTTGCCCATCGACTGACGCCGTACGGGCCGTCGCGGTGTGCGCACAGAAGGCGGTGCGATTCCATCGCTTTCAGCGCTCGCATCGCGTCACCCTGTTTCGCGAATCGAGTTGTGGACTGAGCGCTCGCGACGATGTCGGAACGCAGCGCGCCGAGGTCCTCGGGCGTATGAAACGACACGGCGGGATCACCGCTACGAAGAAGGCCGATGACCTCCTCTGCCTTGCCCTCCCGAACCGCGCTCGCCAACTGCGCAATGATTCCGTCGAATCGTCGGCCACGCGAAAGTTGAACGATGCCGCCGCGTAGACGTTCACGATCGTGAGCGGTGAGTGATTCGGCCGTACCTCCAGGCTCCAAGTCCGCACCGACAATGTCTGCCAGCGCCGTGTTGCCCTCCGCATTCGATGGTCGTGCAACAAGATCCGCGAGAACCGCACCGGCATCCACCGACGTCAACTGATCCGGATCGCCGACCAACAGCAGGCGCGCGTCAGGACGCACGGCCTCGAGTAATCGAGCCATCAACGTCAACGACACCATCGACGTCTCGTCCACCACGATCACATCGAACGGCAGGCGGTTCGACGCGTTGTACTTGAATCGGCTGGCGCTGCCCCGTTGCCACCCCAACAAACGGTGCAGCGTCATCGCCGTGAGGTCTGCCGGAAGTTTCAACTGCTCTGCCTGCTCGCGCACCGACTCCTGCAATCGCGCAGCCGCTTTGCCGGTGGGTGCAGCCAGTCCGATTCGTAACTCGCTGCCGTGCTCTTCGAGAAGCAGTGCAAGAATACGTGCCACTGTGTGGGTTTTGCCGGTACCCGGGCCACCGGCGATAACCGTTGTCCAGTGTGTGAGCGACAGGGCTGCCGCAATGCGCTGACGGTCGGGGCCACTGGTACGGCCTGAATCCTCTTGAAAAGTTGTCTGCAATCGGGTGCGCGACAGTTCGGTGTCGACCACCGGATGCGTCTCGGCTCGCTCATCGAGCACCCGCCGAATTGTCTGCTCCTGCAGGAAATACCGGTCCAGGTACAGCAACTCTCCGTCATCGGTATCGACCAGTCGCAGCGGTCGCAACGGCCCGCCATTTCCGCCGATCACCAAGGGGCTCAACCGTAGCGCGGCGATCACCGCTTCAGGTTCCGGCCAGGGTAACGCGGCAAGTTCCGCTTCGGTGACCCCGTCGACGCTGACATCCTGCATGCGTCGTAGATCCAGGCAGACCGATCCCGAGCGCACCGCGCGAACCGCCAACGCCGCCACCAGCATCACGCCTGGCGACGGTTCCCCTCCCAGGGTGCACAATCTGACAGCAACGTGGACGTCAGCGGCCAGAAGGACCCCGGCCTCGTTGAACGTGCGCACGATCCCTCGTGCTCGCTGGGCCAACTGAGCTTCGGTCATGAGAACTCCAGTACGTCAGGCGAAGATCGGCCCGCGAGCAGATCCGACAACTCGACGATGAGTGCGGCCGGTGGTTTCCACTCGAATACACCGCACTGCGGCGGACTTTCCGGTCCGAGCATCCCGCGGACAAACTGATACTGCGCACCGCCCAGGTGCCGCCCCGGATCGTAATCCGCAAGTCGCCACCGCAGATACCGATGCAATGCAACCGAGTACAACAGAGCTTGAAGCGGGTAATGCGAGCGAATCATCTCAGCTGCCATCAGGTCCCGGGTGTAATGCGCAGCCGTGAGATCGCCGCGGCCTAACCTGTTGGTCTTGTAGTCGACGATCACGAACGACGGCCCCGGAATCCGCAGCACGGCATCGATACTGCCCGTCAGGAATCCCCGCATCGGTACGGCGTCGACGCGGCCCAGGTGATCGGCATAGCTCACCAGAATATCGTCGTGCGGCAGATGCTTTCGGAGAAGTTCCGCCACCTGACGCAGCGTAACCATAATCGACACCGGATCGTCACCGCCTGCCAATGGCAATTCGAAGTCCAACTCCGGCAGTCGATCCGAAGGATCGATTGTCGCCAGCGTTCCGAAGCCCAGCGGCGTGTGCATTACTGCAAATAGCGCGCCCGCCAGCGCAACCGGGTCGAGATCCGCAGCCCGGGCAGCAACCGCCAGTGCACATCGCGCCTCGAGTTCGGTGCGTAAGTTCGCAGCGGAGGTATCGACAACTTCGAGAATTTCGTGAACCAACGTGCCGAACGCGGCGCCCGCGGGTAGTCCGTTCATCGGCGACGGCAATGCCTCCAGCGGTGAGGATTCAACTGGGCCGACGTCCACGAAGTCCTCGGGTTCGTCGTCCTTGCCCGGATCCTCGACCTCACTGCCGGTGGTGGGCGCATGATGAGCGCCCGCCGTCAACGCCGAATACGACGTCCGGCGCCACAGCGTATCCAGGTCACGATCGAAGCGGGCTGCCTCCAACTCGTAGGTCTCCGAGGCGGATTCGGACCAACGATCAACCGACGGTGGGTGCGGGCCGACCGATTCGACGGAAATCACGTCCGAGCGACCCGCGGGCCACGATTCCAGTCGTGCGGCAATTGCGCCGTCGTCAAGGACTTTCACCACTCGGGCGGGCTCGACGATTCCGGGTGTACGTCCGAGCAGCAACCTGTGCAACGCAGACCGCGACGTACCGAATGCCGGCGCCCACCAGAGAACAAGCTGACACTGCGCCCGGGTGAGTGCCACGTACAGCAGACGCAACTCCTCGCCTGCCCCCTCTGTTTCAGCTGTCAGCTTCCGGGTGTTGTATCCCGGACCTTCAGCTCCACCGACGTCGAGAATCCGGCGTCCGTCACCGTCGTGGAGCATCTGGGTCGCTGCGGCGAATCCGCCGACGCTGTCCCAACCGAAGGGCACGTACACAATCGGGAACTCGAGGCCCTTACTGGCGTGAACCGTGGCGATTTGCACTGCCGCTGCGTCGCTGTCCAGCCGCCTGCTTCGATCACTCACGCTTCCCGACGCCGGGTCCTTGATCCGATCCCCCAGCCACCGTACGAGGGCGCTCAGCCCGAGCGATTCCTCGGCCGCAACACGGCCGAGCATTTGCGCCACGTGACGCAGATCGGTGAAATCACGTTCGCCGGACGGCGACGACAGGATTCTTCGCTCCAAACCTGTTTCACCCGAAATTCTTTCGAATACCGCAGCAAATCCGATGCGCTGGAACAGCTCGGCAAACACTCGCAGCTGCCCGGACACCGCAGCCACAATTGCGTCGCCGTCGGAATCCATCGCCTCCGGCGTATGTCCGAGAATCGGCGACAGGGCAGCCAGCCGTACGCGATCTGCGCGGTGAGGCTGCTCGACGGCCTGCAACAGCCACAGCCAGTGCTGTGCACTCGCCGTCGCGAAGACACTGGATCCGCCGGTCAATACCGATGGAACACCGACGAGTTCCAAAGTGCCACGAATCATTTCGGCCTGCTTGTGATTACGCACCAGGACTGCAATGTCGCCGGGTACAACAGGCCGGCTCGCACCGTCGAGACTCAGCTCGGACCCACTCGAGAGCACGCGCACGACGTCCGCGGCAAGGTCGTCGGCGATGCGGCTCCGCAATCTGCCGACCGCGGGAAATTGCGACCGATTGAGCGGACCTGCGCCGGTGCGCGGCAGATAGCGCAAACGCATCGGCGGCTGCCCCGGAAGCCGGGAAACCTCGTGCGACGCCGCAACCGGATGAGCGACGATGCTGTCGTTACCCAGCGCGGCATCGCCGTACAGATGCTCGAGCGCAGCCAGCAGACCCGGATCGCTGCGCCAGTTGGTGGTCAGTTCCTGATGTGAATCGGCCTGCTGAACGGCGTCGAGGTAGCTCAGCACCTCGGCTCCGCGAAATGCGTAGATTGCCTGTTTGGGGTCACCGACCAGTACCAGCGTGGTGTGCCCGTGAAACGCGAGGCGCAAGATATCCCATTGCAGCGGGTCGGTGTCCTGGAATTCGTCGATCAGGACCACACGAAACTTCTCGCGCACGCGGCGGCAAGCTTCCTGGCCGTAGTCAGGATCAGCGAGCACGCCGTGCAACAACGTCAGGAGGTCGTTGAAGTCGCGAATCCCCCTGGCACGTTTGCGTCGTTCGACTTCGTCCCGAGCTGCCGCGGCGAACAACACCCGCTGCCCCGGGATGGTGTCCTCATCGGCATCGGGTTCGAGTACAGCTTGCCCGTCTGCGACCGCGCTCCGCGCGATCGCCAGCGCATCCTTCACAGAAAACGGAGGGGATGTGTCCAGGGAGCTGTAGCGGACGAGGTAGAGATCGGACACGACCTCGTCGATCAGATCGTCGACCGATTCGACAAACGTCGCATCCGGTTCCCGTTCACCCGCGATACCCAGACCGTCGAGCATCCGCTGGCAGAAGCTGTGAGTTGTGGTCATGGTGCCGGAATCGAACTCGGCGAGGGCCTGCAGAAGTCGGCGGCGACGACGTGCAACCTCTTCGTCACCTGCAGATGCCAGATGACGAACCAACACGTCTTCCGAGTGACGGGCACTGTCCAGCTGTGCCAGCGCAGCCGATACACCAGCGAACCGCTCACGCGTCCGCTCCCGAAGCTCCTGCGTTGCAGCCCTACTGAACGTCACCAGCAGTACCTGCGAAATATCCGCCACACCTTCGGCGACACACCGAGTTGCCAGACCCACAATGGCGTAGGTCTTACCCGTGCCCGCGCTTGCTTCCAATACTATTGTGCCGGAAGGAAGGGGACCAAGCAGGTCGAAGTCCATGACTACTCCGCACTTTCGTTGAGCAACAAGGTCAACCACAGCCGGTTGGCAAGGACGCCAAACCTGGTCGGCTCCTCGGCCCAGACACATTCGTCGTCGAGTGGCTCCGTAGCGGCTAGGTCGGCAAAGGAACTGGATTCACCGAAGACGTAGACATTGCTCGGATCGTCACCGTCGCTGAATTGCCGGCCCCACGTTGCCTCGGCACTGCTCATGGCATTGTCGATCGACTGACCGGCAAAACGCCTTTTCGCGTATTCGGCGGTGGTATTGACCCACATCGGAATCGGGCCGCGCAAACCCCGATCGAGTAGATCGACCAACTGAAGAAGGATACCGAGCGGGTTCTCCGGAGCGGACAGAACGGAACGTGTTGCCGCGCGCTGGTTTCCACCGCGCCCTACCGTGATCGCATTGACCTGACCGTGATCGCCGGCAGCGGCAAGCGCCAACAAATTGACCCACGCACTCACCCGATGTTTGGGCGCCAACGACGAATACTGCGCCCGCACAATCGAATTTCCGTACACTCCAGTCACGGTTCCGCTCAGGCGCCTACCTCCACCCAGGTCGACTGCAACGTCGACGGAAGCAGCATCTCCGGCCATGTGTGGCAGTGCGAGTGACGCCAACTGATCCACTACCCACTCGACGTTGCCCAACACGGCACTGCCCAGTTTGTAGGGCGGCAACGTGCCCCGCCGCCATTCGGCGGCCCGGAAGTCGGCCGAACTGCGTCCGGCCAAGCGAGAGAGGAGCATTCGATCTCCCAACTCCCAGGTCGCAAGCCCGTCGAGTTCCGCGTCGAGTGAATCGGCAATGTCGTCGCCGAGTTCCGGTACCCGCACACCGAGTCGCTGACGCAGGAATCCGCGGGCCGGGTGAGTGAGGAACGACACCAGGTCCGCGAGGTTGACGTCGCCTGGCGGTATCGACGGCAGCGATGCCGAGCGGATCGACGGCGGTGGGATCGGCGTTCCCGTGATGGCACGGGCACCTGCCAACGCTGCGGCGTCGAAGCTGAACGGTTTTTCCACCTCGAAATTCCGTTTGTCGAATGACTGCAAGGGATGCCGAGTCACAACCTGGTCCAGGTCGTTTGGCCCTACCGCCAACTTCAGGACATCGAGCAACCCGCTGAGCGGAATAGCCGGTGGGCGGGTTGCGCCGGTCACCGGATCTGCACCTGTGTACAGGAGCAGCAGGTGTTCACCAGCCGACATCACCGCGTCGAGCAGCAGTTGTCTGTCCTCGCTACGTAGATCCCGTTCCCCGACAACAGGATCGCGGGCCAGGATATCGTCTCCGTCGACGCCTCCGGACCGCGGGAAAACTTCGTCGTCGAGTCCGAGCAGCACAACAACCCGGTGCGGTACCGACCGCATCGGCACCATAGTGCAGACGGTTAGTTCACCAGTACGGAAATTGGCCCGAGTCGGCCGCCCCGCCAGACTCTTCGAAAGAAGCGCACGGATGTCGGAGAGTTGAAGTGTGGTGTCCGAACCGAATTCGACCGCACTCGCAAGAATGCGCTGGGCCGACGCACTCTGCCAGGCGTCGTCCGGTGCCGTATCGGTGAGAAGGTCCAACGCTCTGAGCAACACCCGAAGCCACTCCGACGGCGACTGGGGGCCCGCCAGATCACGCAACGAGACCGCCAGTCTGTCGATGTACTCGGCAAAGCGGCCACTGAGGTCGATGTCTGTGCTTTCGACATCGTCGAGAGGCAATGCGAGGTCCAGCCATGCATTTTCCGACTCGTCTGCACTGGCACCCAACAGAATGCGGTCGACGGCAGTGTTGAAAGTGTTCTGCTTGAATCCGGCCAGACCGAACGTTGCCCGCTGTCTGATGTCGATGCCCCATCGCGCCCCCGCAGCTCCGGTCCACTCGCGCAGACGCTCCAACTCGTCGTCGGAGAACGAGAATCGGGTACGTACCGGCACGCTGGTGGCAAGATCGAGAACCTGGCTGGCCGTGGCGCGGCCGTCTGCCAGTTCGAGCAGAGTACCCAGCACAGCCAGCATCGGATTTGTCTGACGCAGACCACGATCAGCCAGACGGACGCGAAGGCGGTGACCGGGGTGTCCCTGAACACCCTGCCCGAACGCGCCGCGCACCAGCGGCGCATATGTTTCGACATCCGGGCACATCACCAGAACATCACGAGGTTCGAGCGTCGGATCGTCCTCGAACAACCGCAACAGGCACTCTCGCAGGACCTCAACCTGACGAGCCGCGCCGTGACACGCGTGAACCTGAACGCTCCCATCGGGTTTCACCCCACCCGAGGGGGCACGATCGGCCACGATATCCGCCTGTATCGCCGCCAGAAGGGTCGGCGCGCCTGATGTGGCAGGCAGATATTCCGAAGTGAGATCGATGCTTGCCAGAGTCGATTGCATTTCGCGAACATCACGGGCAAGACTGGACAACAGCGGGTTCGGCGAAATCAACGCAGAATTGTCGTCCGAACGGCGAGTGACGACTGTCCCCGACGACAGCTGGGAACTCATCTCCTCCCACAACGCCGGGCTTGGATGCGGCAGCCAGATGTGCACGTCACGATGGGTCGCCAATGCATCGAGAATCATTCTCTGATCAACCGGCAGTCGGGTGGGACCGAACACCGAAATACGTTCCGGTAGAGAAACAACAGCGGCGTCATCACTCAGCCTGCTGCACACCGACAGGAGTCGCTCGGCCGGACCTGCCACATCGATTCGCTCCGCTACAACCGTCCACAACTTGGCTTGCCACTCGAGATCCTCGGCGAGAGGTAGCCCGTGGCCGTCGGTGAACCGACCGGCCGCCCACTCGATCAGCATCTGTGGACGCTGCGCCGCGTAACTGGAGAACAGATCAGTGACATGCGACGCCGACGCGAAGCGTCGCCCCACCCCGAGCCCACGGAGATGCTTGGCAAGCACACCGCACCACGGTTCGGAAACGGAATCATCGATGGCACCCAGAACCGTCCACACCAAGCGCGTCGGCGCCCACGGATCGTTGTCCGCGCCGACACCACTCACCGTAGCGAGCACGTCGTCGACCAGTCGAACCGGCGAGGGAAAGCTGATGTTCGCGGAGATGCCGTCCTGCGAAGACTCCGTCGTAGTACCCAATCGTGAGGAAAGCTGCTGGTTGAGCCAGCGCTCCACGCCTTTTGCCGGAACCGCGACTATCTCTCGGGCAAACGGATCCGACAACGGCGAGCGGAGAAGTGTGGACAGAGCGCAGACCAGCGTGTCGGCACGCTCGGCACGATACAACTTCAGCAATCCTCGCCCCTTTCGATCCCGCGATGTCCTGAACTCGGATACGTCCATCTCACCACGCGAGTGCGACACGAAGTCTCACCCGCGCCCGCAACCCCCTCACACAGCAGTGACGAGCAGGCAACATGCCTGCAATCGAACCTTCGTACTGTGCGGAAATGACCAGTCCCATCACCACACCTCGTCCGCTTGGAACAGGTCTCGACATATCGGGCCTCGGTAAGACCTTCACGATGGGACGGCGGTCGGTGACCGCATTGACCGATGTCTCATTGCAGACGAGCGAGGGAACTTTCCTGTCCCTGCTCGGGCCGTCCGGCTGCGGTAAGTCCACTGTCCTGCGCATCCTCGCCGGACTCGACACTCCGAGCGCGGGAACTGCGCTGGTCAACGGGCAAACGCCCGCCGAGCTGACAAAACGCCGGGAACTCGGAATCGCCTTTCAGGATTCCGCACTCCTTCCGTGGAGGACGGTGACCTCCAACATCAAGCTCCCACTCCAGGTTGCCGGCATAGATCCGGATCCGGAGTTGATAGCCGACCTGATCGCTCTTGTCGGCCTCGAAGGATTCGAGAAGGCAAAACCCGCGCAACTCTCGGGCGGTATGCGTCAGCGCGTCTCGATCGCTCGCTCGCTTGTCGTCAAGCCGAGTGTCCTCCTCCTCGACGAGCCATTCGGTGCCCTCGACGACATGACCCGCCAACGTCTCAACATGGAACTGCTTCGAATCTGGACCGAGAAACCGGCTACGACGTTGATGGTCACTCACGGCATCTCGGAGGCGGTGTTCCTCTCGGATGTTGTTGCCGTCATGAGTCCGCGGCCCGGTCGTGTCCTCGAAGTTGTTCCCATCGATCTCCCTCGTCCGCGAACCCCCGAGATGATGCGTACGCCCGAATTCCACGCGATCCACGACTACCTGTCCGGTCTCTTGTTCGGAAAAGCAGGCGTTGCATGACAATTACCGACATCGAAAATGTTGCCACCGCCGCAGCAGAACCCATTCCGGCGAGGCGACGGGGATTCAAGCGTCCCACCTGGCTCGGCGGCGCAGTCGGAATCTGTGGGCTGATAGCAATCTGGTGGATTCTCGCGGCGGTCGGCGTTGCGGGAGGGACGATCCCCACACCGTGGGTAGTGATCTCGACGATGTTCGACGACGGTTGGGCGCTCTACGGCCCCAATTTCACTGTCACCGCTTCGGGCGCCTTGCAAGGGTTCCTGTGGGGAAACCTGCTGGCAATCACCCTGGCAGTCCTGGTTGTTCTCATCCCACCGATCGAGAGTCTCGCCACTCAACTTGCGATCCTCAGCTACTGCACGCCACTTCTCGCACTCGGTCCGATCATCCTCGTGGTCTTCGGTGGACGGACTCCGACGATCTTCCTCGCTGCGATGTACTGCTTCTTCACCACCATGGTCGGAACTCTCGCCGGCCTACGATCCGCCGACAAAGCGAGCCTCGACCTGGTTGCCGCGTACGGCGGTGGACGCTGGCAGAAGTTCACCAAAGTACAACTGGTGAGCGCACTTCCGAGCACATTTGCCGCGCTCAAGATCGCCGCACCGTCGGCTGTCCTCGGCGCCATCCTCGGTGAGTACCTCGGCGGTGTCGACAGCGGAATCGGAGTTGCCCTGACGGCCGCGCAATCGTCGTACAACGTCCCCCGGACGTGGGGAATGGCGATAGCCGCAGCCCTGCTCGCCGGGCTGGGATACGCCCTCGTTGCCGCGGTCGCAAAGATCGTGACACCGTGGACGTCGGCTCCGGGAGCACAGAAATGACCGCGGTACGAGGAACATTCAGATTCCTCACTCCGATTGCCATTGCGTCTGCACTGTTGCTCGTCATCTGGGTCGTCTTTCTCAACGCCTTTCCTCAAGTCGGACCGCGAGTGGGCAAAACACCGGCCGATGTGTGGGAATACCTGTTCTCCGGACCGAAATCCGCTGACGCGAGGGCCGGAATCTTCGACAATCTGCTCATCACCTTGCGTGATGCGGGCGTCGGTTTTGCCGTCGGAATGACAGCCGCGATTGTCGTAGCATCGATCTTTGTCGTATCACGCACCGTAGAACAGACATTCATGCCGGTAGCGATGCTGCTGCGGTCCGTGCCTCTCGTCGCGATGACCCCGATCATCGTGTTGATCTTCGGACGCGGAATCGTCGGCGTCACAGTAATGGTCGCCATCGTCGTGTTCTTCCCTGCGCTGGTCATGATCATGGTCGGATTGCGGGCCGCGCCAACGCAAGCCCAGGACCTCATTGCCGCATACGGCGGGAGTCGTTGGACTGCACTACGAATGGTGTCGGTTCCCTCGGCACTTCCCGCAGTGTTCGCCGCCGCGCGCGTCTCCGTGCCCGGAGCACTCATCGGAGCGCTGATCGGCGAGTGGCTCGGTAGCGGGCAAGGCCTGGGATCGAGCATGATCAAGGCGATTCCGCGCTATCAGTACAACGAGTTGTGGGCGTCCATCGTGGTGATCACAGTCGTGTCGATCATCCTTTATGCCGTTGTCGGAATCTTCGAGAACCTCGCTTTGTCTCATTTCGGTCCTTCAGCAGGCAAATCGTGAGAAGTGTTAACACAAGCTCAACAAATACTGTCCCCCAAGCAAACTCGCCGAAATCGACTGCCCCTAGTGTTCCGGTTCATGACGCCTTTCAAGCCCGTCCGCCAGGTGGACCGCCGAGCTTTCTTCCGTTACTCCGCACTGACCGGCATCGCTGTGGCAGGCAGCGCGTCATTACTCGCCTGCAGTAGCGATTCCACAGCCTCGAGCGGTGGCACCTCCGACGACGGAACCGAATTCGGAACTGTTGCAGTGCAATTGTCCTGGATCAAGAACATCGAATTTGCCGGCGAATACTTCGCCCTCGACAAGGGCTACTACAAGGACGCCGGATTCGGGAACGTCGAACTTGTTGCGGGCGGCGCCGCCGGCACCGGCGTCGAAGCCGGATTGGACACCGGCAAGGTGTGGATCGGCATGTCAGCTCCGCAGCTCACCGCTCCCGCTGTTCTCGACGGACTCGAGGCGAAGATCGTCGGCGCAACCTTCCAGAAGAATCCGTTTGCGATAGTCAGTTCCGCTGCAGCACCGATCAACTCGCCGCAGGACATGATCGGCAAGAAGATCGGCGTCCAGGATTCCAATCAGCTCGTCTTCGGAGCACTCCTAGCCGCGAACGGACTGACCGAAAGTCAGATGACCATTGTGCCGGCTCAATTCGATCCCAGCCCACTGGCCAACGGCGAGGTAGACGGTTGGGTCTCCTACGTCACCAACGAGCCGATCACTCTGGCGGCAAAAGGTTTTCCCAATGCCCACTTCCTGTTCGCGGACTACAACCTGCCACTCGTGGCCGAATCGTTCACCGTCCTTCAATCGACCATCGACAACGAGCGAGACAAGCTCAAGGCCTTCCTGAAGGCCGAAATCCAGGGCTGGCGCGATGCGGTCGCCGATCCGGCAGAATCCGCCCGCCTCGCAGTCGAGGTGTACGGCAAGGACCAGAACCTCGAACTCGAGGAACAGATTAAGGAAGCGACCGCGCAGAACGACCTTGTTGTGTCGGCCGACACCAAGGCAAACGGATTGTTCACGATGACCCCGGCATTGATCGAGCAGAACATCGCCGCCTTGGCCAAAGCCGGACTGGAGATCTCTGCAGATCAACTGTTCGACCTGTCGATCCTCGAGGAGGTGTACGCCGAGAACCCGGATCTCATCTGACGCTACTGACCGAAGGTAAACCGCAGGTTCGCGTTGATCAGTGTGTTGATCCGTTTTCGCAGACGGACTACATCGGGCTCCGTCGGCACCGGATCGTCCACGAACAACGTCCAACACAGTGTCGTGCTGTTGCCGACCGCCTCGATGTCGAAACGAATAATCGCATCGGGGCGGTCAGGCCAGATCGAGGACCAGACCACCAACTCCGGTTCGACAGCCTCGACGATTGTCGGCTCAATCTCGTTGTCCCGCAAATCCAACCAGTGCCGAACCGGTTCCCGATGCGGATCGATCAGAGCTTCGAACAAGAACCGCGCAGGCGGCGGCTGACTCCGGCGTCGACTCGCAACTAAGTGCATCACGCAATCCTACTGACGCCCGGAGCCGACGTGAGGCGTGTCAATTCGGGATCAGCGCGAACTGAGGTCGCCGGCTCTGTCCCAGACTTGACCGACTATCGGTGTGCGATCCGGTATGTAGCAAGTGCATCCCGGAGTCAGTGGCCGGATTCCTTTGCCGGCGAAGCGGGAACCGGAGCCCCATATTCGCTGGCAGCCCATGAGGCGAGCAGTCGCAGCGCTTGTTCGGATCCGGAGCCCGGCTCTGCGGAGTAGATGGTCAGTGTCAGGCCGGGTTCGGCCGCCATCTCGAGGCCCTCGTATGCCAGGGTAAGTTCACCGACGACGGGGTGGTGGAAGGTCTTTGACCCGGTGCCGTGGTGTCGGACATTGTGTGCACTCCACCGACGACGAAAGTCTTCACAACGGGTGCTGAGCTCGCCGATGAGGTCGTGAAGTTCCTTGTTGTGTGGGTCGCGGGCGGCTTCGGTGCGCAAGATGGCAACCGTCACCTCGGCAAAGAGGTCCCAGTCGGGGTAGAAGTCTCGTGCCCGCTCGTCGAGGAAGGTGTACCGGGCGATGTTCGGCGGCTGGCCCGGCATGTCGTAGACGTCCCCGTAGAACGCGCGGGCAAGCATGTTGCCGGCAAGGATGTCCATGCGTCCGTTGCGGACAAATGCCGGGCCGGCGGTGATCGCGTCGAGGGCCCACTGCAGACTCCGGTGCGGCAGCCATGTCTTCGAATTGCGGCGCCGCGGGGGCCTGGCCACGGGACTTGCTGCATGGGCGAGATCGAACAAATGCGCACGCTCGGCATCATCAAGGCACAGTGCCTTGGCGAGACTGTCGAGCACCTCGGGTGAGGCGCCGCTGATTGCGCCGCGTTCTATCCGTGTGTAGTACTCGATGCTCACCCCGGCCAGGGTCGCGACCTCACTGCGGCGAAGCCCCTCGACCCGCCGGTTGGTTCCCGCTGGGAGTCCGACCTGTTCCGGAGTGACCAGGGCGCGACGTGAGGTCAGGAATTCCCGGACTTCCGCTCGATTGTCCATGCGTCGACGCTAGTCGAGGTCCCGGTGTCGAGGGAGTCCCTTGTAGTACCCCCACCAACCGGGACTCCCACCTGTGCGCAATGAGTGGTGTGCTGGTGATCGAGAGACGAAGGTCTCGCCTGCGACTTTCAGCGGCCGTCCACAAGGAAGAAACGAACCCACCTTGAATTCAGACACCGAGTCGATCGAAACCGTAAGCGTACTAACGCAATCCACCTCCAAAGACGGTATCGTCGAGCCAACCACATCGATGCCGGCCAGACTCGTGGACTCGTCGTATCCACACGGCCGCCTACCGTTGCAAGCACTGCTCGTCATGGCGCTCATGGGGTTCATCCTCATCACCACCGAAACGATGCCCGCCGGGCTCCTGCCGCAAATCGCGGGCGGCCTCAACATCGCCGAAGGGACCGCGGGACAGCTGGTCAGCGCCTACGCTCTGGGTACCGTGGTCCTCACCATCCCGGCCATAGCATTCACCCGCGGCATGCGACGCAAACCTGTGTTCCTCGTCGGCATCCTGGGATTCCTGATCGCCAACACCATCGCCGTGTTCTCCCCGGATATCGCGGCGACGTTGATCGCGAGGTTCGCAGCCGGCGCTTTCTCCGGTCTGGTGTGGGGAATGCTCGCAGGATATGCACGCCGCATCACCGCCCCGGAACTTGCCGGGCGAGCCCTCACCATTGCCTCGATCGGCACACCCCTCGGCCTGGCCATAGGAACGCCTTTCGGATCGTGGCTGGGCACAACATTCGACTGGCGCTGGTCTTTCGGAGTCATCTCCGTATTGACTATTGTCACCGCCGTCCTCGCCCTGACGATCGTTCCCGACGCCCCAGGGCAACCTGCGGAATCACGCGTCCCCCTCGTGCGGGTGTTTGCCATTCCCGGCGTCACCGTCATCCTCGTCGTCATTTTTGCATGGATGCTCGCGCACAACACGCTCTACACCTACATCGCGTCCTATCTACGGACCGCGAATGTGCCGATCTCCGTAGACGTGGCTCTGATGGTGTTCGGGGTTTCCGCACTGATCGGCATCGCGATCACCGGCGTCCTCATCGACCGCGTTCCTCGGCCACTGATTTTGGGCAGCCTCTTCCTCTTCCTCACCGCGGGAGTAGTTTTCGTTGCCGGAAGCCACTCGCCCGCCGCGGTGCTCGTCGCCGTTGTTCTCTGGGGAGTCGCCTTCGGCGGCGCGGCGCCACAGCTCCAAACAGCCATCAGCGCAGCAAGCGGCGAGAACGCAGACATCGCCAACTCCATGCTCGGCGTCGCGTTCAATGTCGCCATCTTCGCGGCCGGAGTCCTAGGTGCCGTACTCGTGAGCACCATCGACGGAATGGCCCTGCCTTTCCTCATGATCGGGCTCACCGCAATCGCCGTCTCCATCGCATTCACTGCCCGCCGCACAGCATTCCCCGCCCGATAGCCCACCGTCACACTCATCCGACTGACCACACACCAGGAGACAGAACATGCACACCGTCACCGCCTTCGCCGCCCCGTCTGCAACCGAACCCTTGCGCCGCACACACATCGAACGCCGCGACGTCGGCCCGAGTGACGTGCTCATCGAAATCAAGTACGCCGGAATCTGCCACTCGGACATCCACACCGTCCGCGGAGACTGGGGCCCCAGAACTACCCCCTCGCCCCCGGCCACGAAATTGCCGGCATCGTCACCGAAGTGGGCTGCGCCGTCACCAAGCACGCCGTCGGTGATCGTGTGGGTGTCGGCTGCATGGTCAACTCGTGCCGCGAATGCGTCAACTGCCGTGGCGGCGAGGAGCAGTACTGCCGCGAAGGCAACACCCAGACCTACGGCAGCGTGGACCGCGACGGCACGATCACCCAGGGCGGGTACTCCACCCACGTCGTCGTCGACGAAGACTTCGTCCTTCGCGTTCCGGTGAGCATCGACTTCGCAGCGGCCGCCCCACTGCTGTGCGCCGGCATCACCACCTACTCACCACTCAAACATTGGGGCGCGGGCCCCGGAAAGAAAGTTGCGATCGTGGGGATGGGTGGACTCGGCCACATGGCCGTCCAGATCGCACACGCGCTGGGGGCCGATGTCACCGTCCTGTCCCAGACGCTGAGCAAGAAGGACGACGGCTTGCGTCTAGGTGCAGATCATTACTACGCCACCAGTGACCCGGCAACGTTCCTCGATCTCGCAGACACCTTCGATCTGATCGTGAACACCGTCAGCGCACAAATCGATATCAGCTCCTACCTGCAGTTGCTGACGCTCGACGGTTCCCTTGTCAACGTCGGCGCACCGCCGGAACCGCTTCCGGTGAATGTATTTTCGCTGATCCTGGGACGCCGCTCCTTCGCTGGGTCTGCGATCGGCGGCATCCGCGAGACCCAGGAAATGCTCGACTTCTGCGCCGAGCACGGCATCGCTCCCGAAACCGAACTCATCGCCGCCGATCAGATCAACGATGCCTACGAACGCGTCCTTGCCTCCGATGTTCGGTACCGGTTCGTCATCGATACTGCGACCCTCGTCTAGACCCCACGTTTCCGGTGTGGCCGGAGGGCAGAACTTCGGCCACACCTAGGCGATGGTCCCGTTCACTGCGGGCCGAACCTGTGAACTGCAACCGAGAAGAAGGAAACGATGCGACGAAAGCTCCTCATCACAGGATCAGCGGCAATCGTGTTCGCCGCCGCCGGATGCACGACCCCTGCGGGGCCCGCCTCCTCGACGTCGGCAATTTCCGCCACCTTCCCACCTGGCATCGCTTCTGCGAGCAGTTCTGCCGAAGGAACCGTAGTGCGCTTCACCTCGGGTGAAACTGCAGTCGACGTCACGATCGAATCGGACAATCCCACAACCCGTGATTTCCTCTCGATGCTTCCACTCACATTGTCAGTCGAAGAATTCGCGGGAAGGGAAAAGATCAGCCAACTGCCCCGAAAACTGGAGACAGACCGCTCGCCTGGATCCGACCCGGAGGACGGTGATCTCATCTATTACGCACCGTGGGGGAATATCGGCTTCTACTACGACACCGACGGCATCGGCTACTCGGATCAGACCATTCACCTGGGCACCTACGACGGATCCGTCGAGCAGCTGAGCCGCCTCGAGGGCGGAGACGTCACCGCCGAAGTGATCCACCAGCAGTAGATACCGAGCCAACAAACTTCTGCCCACGGGCACAGGCTGCCAGATGTGCTGAACCCCGAGAGATACTTCGCCACTATTGATTTCGAAAACGAATCCGAACAACTCGGCCGCACACATCGGCCCCCGCCTCGAGGCGACAACGTGACGGCGAGACCCATCCCGACCATCCACACCGACCGCGAATCCGCGGCAAGACATGGAGAGCTATGACCCGCACATCAACCCGGTACACGTTCATCGCAGCAGGACTCACTGTGGGCGCTCTCCTGGCCTCGTGCACCGCGCAGCCCATACCCTCCGCGACGACCTCTACTTCCTCTCACTCAACGGCGCACCCGTCTCTCGGGACATCCATGCCCTCCCACGTCACGACAAACCTGCAAGCCCCGTGGTCGGTGGTGTTCCTCGACGGCACACCCCTGGTCAGCGAACGCGACAGCGCGCGAATCCTCGAACTCGCAGAGGACGGCACCGCACGCGAAATCGGAACGGTCACAGGCGTCACCGGCAGCGGCGAAGGTGGTCTCCTGGGTATGGCGGTCGACGATCAGAGTCGGCTGTACGTGTATTCCACAGCATCGAGTGGAAACCGCATCCAGCGGTATTCCGTGACCGGAACAGCCGGATCACTCTCGCTCGGCGAACCACAGACCATCATCGATCAGATCCCGGCCGCCGGCTGGCACGACGGCGGACGGATCGCGTTCGGCCCCGACGGAATGCTGTACGCCGCAACAGGTGATGCCGGACAGCGCGGCACCGCGCAGGACCCAGCCTCCCTTGCCGGGAAGATTTTACGGATGACCCCCGACGGTGATGTCCCCGAAGACAACCCGTTCCCGGACTCACTCACCTACAGCTACGGGCACCGCAACCCTCAGGGTCTGGCCTGGTCTGACGACGGAACGATGTTCGCCACCGAATTCGGACAAGACACCTGGGACGAACTGAACATCATCACCCCCGGCAGCAACTACGGGTGGCCTACTGTCGAAGGCATCGCCGACACCGACGGTTTCACCGACCCCGTACAGCAGTGGGAGCCCAGCGAGGCCAGCCCCAGTGGCATGGTCAACATTGAAGGGACACTGTTCATCGCCAATCTCCGCGGTCAGGTCCTGCGAGCTGTCCCGAGCGCCCACCCTGCCACTTCGACCGACTATTTCAGCGGCGAGTACGGCCGCATCCGCGATGTCGCCGAGTCCCCGGACGGGGAGCTGTGGCTCATCACCAACAACACCGATGGCCGCGGCGAACCGGGCTCCGAGGACGACCGCATCCTCCGTGTGCATCCAAGCATGCGGTAAGAGGCATCGTCAGCCGGCAACCTGACCCCACCCGCAAACGGTTCGAGAATGATTCCGTAGCAACGGATCTGGATTGAAATCTTGAGCATCAGCACTGTCGTACGGCGCAATCACTTCGTGTTTCATACGACTGTCGCCGCGAATCAGAAGCATCCCCAACCATTTGCGCCGTCACCGTCCCGATCAACGTAGAAAACGTGTTCCTGGCGCTCTGGTGGCACCGAAGAAGGTGAGACGGGTTTCTGAGACACATTACGATTCCACAACTGTTGCAGTCGATTTCGCTCCACTCCGGCGTCGACTCGCATCTAGGTGCATCACACAATCCTACTATTACCGATTGTTTCTCCAGATCGCAGCAGACAGGACTGTGGCAAACGAGCACCACAATGGATATGGCGCCAGCGCAACGCCGGCCGAGCGGTCGACGCGGCCAACTCGTATCACCAGATCAGAACTACTGACAGCAAGGGCCGCCGCGATGACGGGTGCTGCAGCGAGTCGATGTGAGCGAAAGAAGACCCAACTCCAGCCGGCGTTGACGGTGAGGTTGGCCAGCAGCGCCAGCGCCAACCTGCGTGTGTTGGCGTGGTCTCCTGTCTCGTCGAGTCGATCGAATGCAATTGCGGAGGTGACAGCAATATCGGCATACAAGGCGGTCCATACGACCGGAAAAACAACAGCCGGCGGTTGAAATGCCGGCTTGCGTAAGTTCCTGAACCATAATGTTTTTTCGGGGCTACGGCTAGCCGCAGACCCGACGAGAGCAGTAAGGGTGGTCAACGCTCCGGTCCTCGCCAAATTCCTCGGAATCCGGTCCAGCAACTGTTCGCTCATCAATCAATCCCAACCGTCGTCGGAGTGGTTGCGGTGAACCGAAGGTCACACCGGACTCTCGTGTGCGAGTGCGCGGTAGCTCTTAGCGCCCATGCGGTCCACTGCCGCTTTGACCACTGCGAAAATTGCTCCCTGCAGTGCTGCGGAAATCAGAACCTCTTTGCTCGACCTGGTCAGATCGTGCGGGTCAGGAGCCGTGTCCTGATGCGCGACACGCTTCCAAACTTGTTGAAATACAGCACCGGCGGCGATTCCGCCGAGGACACTCGTTGCGAGCGAAAGTGGTTTGTACATAGCTTTCGACGCTGCACTCACTACGTGAACTCCTTCGTTGTTCGAAGTTTGCCTCACTGAAACCGAGCTTCGTTCTCTCAACTCGGCCCCGTCCCCTTCACCGTAACCCCGACTGGGTGTGTTTGCATCCATGCAGTTTCGGCCGAGTGAATGAGTTACAACCAGTTTCGGCCGAGTGAATGAGTTACAACAATTTCGCCGGTCTTCCAGATGCTGTTGCAGCGCCTGCCACGCGCACTGTGGGAATCGACCGGTTGGGCGCACTGTATTCGGCAATCGAGATCGTTCTGCCGCGGCGGAACGATCTCGCTGAGCGGGCTCGATGGCGGGGATGATCGATCCACTTCCACTGATGACTATGTTCGACAAGCAGATTCAGCTACGCATGCCGTCGACGTTCGCCGTCACGGGGCTGGTGTATCTGCAACGTGCGTATCTGCACGTCGCTGGGCACGTCGCACGTCTCGATGGCTTCGTAGGGAAAGCCGCCCGACAGCGACCGCGCCGAAAAACAGGATCACCGCACCGAGACCTTCGAAGAACGCCAACTGTTGCAATGCCTGAAATCCTGGCCGGGTTGCTGTCGGGCTTCCGGGGTCTCCGATGTGCAGCACGGGTGCCAGCACGGGTCCGACGATGAACCATGCGCCGCCGACAACACCAAGCCACGCACCAAAGCCGGCGACGGCGCGATTGGCGCTGAACATGAGCAGGATCCCGCCAACCACGGTCACGGCGCCCGGCAAAACCTCGAGCCAACCCCGGGCGGAAGTCCAGGTCCATGCCTCGTCCGGCGTGAAGGAAAACGAGAAGTACGGACCCACAAACGGTATCAACGCGCCCCAGAGTCCAAGCAGAATCAGGGCCAACCCACTGACAGCACCACGCGTGCGAGGCACCCACATCCGACCAGGCGTTGTTTCTCGAACCGGTACCGCCGTGCGATCAGGGGCTGCGTTGTCATTTGCCGGGACTGCATCCTCCGCGGATGATTCGTGCCTCTCATGCCGAGATGCATTCTGACGAAACATGATTCCACTCCTTGTCGTGCGCGAACCAGGGGCCGCTCGATCAAGTGCCGACAAGTCGCGCGCGACTGTAAACCCACGGATACAAACGGCCAGCAGCTCTACCGCGATGACTAAGCTGGGAATACCCTGAAGCCGATGTCGGCAAACGAAGAATCAGCATCCGCATCCAGCTGCGACAGCGGGACTCACCTGCCAACAGCCGGGCGTATCAAAGCGGGTAAACGACGTCACGCCGCGGCAGGCGGACGACGCACCGCTTTGAGCCGACACACCGTTCACGAACACTGCATGCAGCATCGAGGAAGGGTGAACATGTTCGGAAATCAATCTCGATCATCCGAGGAACACATCGCAACGACTTACCTGGTCACACACCTCTGTGGAGCAATGTTGGGTCTACAGCTCGCGAGATCGCTCGTCGACTCGTACGGATCCTGGGCGGAGGGCCGGCTGGATTCGCTGCCGAACGAGTTGGAGTACGAAATCGGACAGCTACTGCAACTGATCGAAGACACGCAGGAAATTTCGCTACCCCGCTATCCGGTGATCGATGCGGGATTGAATCGGCTGAGAAAACTCGTTCACATCGATGCACTGTGGCAGTCCCGTCTCGTCAAACTAGCTGCCCTGGAAGTCATGCGAACCGCGCTCTGCGGAAAAAGTGCAATGTGGGAAGTGCTGCGCGATATACCGGCTGGTGAGACCGAAGACCAACATCGCGAACTCAATGCACTGGTATCCAAACAAATTTCTACGGTGACGGATCTGCACCATCGTGCCGCCCGTGATGCGTTCAATCGTTCCGGTTCAGGAAATTCCCACACGGATGACGGGTGACACCACTGACATCACCTCGGACCAACGGCTCCGCCCCGCGAAATAACCTAGCCTCCAGTCGATTCCGAGCGATCTCACCGACTTGACGGAGTTGTTCGGGGGATCAACGGGAGAGTTCAGGCTCTGCAGGCGGTGCGATTGTCACGTTTACGGTCATCCGAGAACTCGACCCCGGCCATGATGCGTAGCCGTCCGGCAATTTCCTGACTGTTTACAACCACAGTCCCTAATATCCGACAATTCAGGCGTAGCCGGAGGACACTCATGAGCACAACCGTCCGAGAGGCTCTTCATGCGTAAACGTCACCAGATTCTGCTTGCCTTGTCCGCCGCGATCGGGTTGTCACTGACGCCGATCGCGGCATCCGCCACCCCCAGCACCGGAGTACACGGCGAAATCCTCGGGCAGGTGACGTTCGGCGACAAAGACTATGTGTTGCGCAAAATCACCGTCGACCCGGGTGGATCCACCGGCTGGCACTTCCACGACGGCGTTCTGTACGCCGCCGTTGCCGGCGGCACCTTGAGCCATTACCGATCCGATTGCTCGGTCGACGGCATCTATCAGACCGGCAACACCCTCATCGAACCGAGCGGATCGGATCACGTTCACATCGGCAACAATTCGCAGACCACTCCCTTGGTCCTCCTTGTTGTCTACGTCAACCCCACGGGCAGTCCGTTGTCCGAGGACGCGGCGGCACCCAACTGCCAACTACCCCGGTAGCGGATCAGCGACGGGGAAACGTATCGGCATCGTTTCGATGCCGGACACGAAGTTGGCGGCGCGACGGGGCAGTGGTGCGTCCGTCGCCAGTTCCATCCCTGGTAAACGCTCGAAAAGCTGCTCGAACATGATCGTTCCTTCCAGCCTCGCCAGCTGATTACCCAAACAGAAATGCGTGCCGAACCCGAACGCGACGTGTGGGTTCGGCGTCCGACCGATATCGAACTGCGGCGCGTCCACGAACACAGCGTCGTCGAAGTTTGCCGACTCGAAGAGCAACAGCATCTTCTCTCCCGCTTTCAGATGCGCTCCGAAAAAATCCGTGTCGCGGGTAAGTGTGCGCGCCATGTTCTTGATCGGCGACGACCATCGCAGCATCTCTTCCATCGCCAACGGAATCGTCTCCGGGTCGGCGGCCAGCGTTCGGTACTGGTCGGGGTGGCGCAGTAGTTGTTCCATCCCTCCGCTGAGAACGTGGCGCGTTGTTTCGTCGCCACCGATCAGAATCAACAACGACTCGTTGACAATTTCCTGGTCCGACAGTGCCTCTCCGTCGATCTCGCTGTGGATCAATGTGCTGATCAAGTCGTCTGCTGGGGCTGACCGACGCTCCCCGATCATCCGGGTCATGTACTCGGTGAAATCGACGTATGCCGCCATCATCGCCTGAAGTTGCTCCGGGGAAGCGTTACTACCCAGCGCTTTCACCAAATCGTCCGACCATCGCAGGAAGACCTCACGTTCTTCCGGACGCACGCCGAGCATGTCGCCGATGACCGCCATCGGCAAAGGCGCTGCAAGATCGGCCACGAAGTCCGCGTCCCCGCACTCACAAACAGCGTCGATCAACTGGTCACAGATCTGTCGAATCCGATCACGTTTCGCTTCGACCTTCCGGCGAGTGAAACCGGCATTGACGAGGCGTCGACGCGTGAGGTGCTCGGGATCATCCATGTCGATCATCTGCGGAAGCGGACCGGTTTCGGGTCTGATGCCGCCGGCATTGGAGAACAACTTCGGGTCTCGCTCTGCCTCGATGACGGCGGCGTAGCTTGCAGCGGCGGTGATTCCGTTCGCACCGTCTCGATACACGGGTTCGTGCTCACGCATCCACGCGTATGCGTCGCGCACATCGCCGAGGTCACCGGAATAGAAGCGCCCGTCGATCAGGTCGAAGTTCGGTCGATTCGCCATCTCGCCGTCCTCTCTCGAGAAACCCTTGCCTCAACAAGTAGAACCTGTTCCTATAGACCTCGGGGCGTTATTGCCGAAGTTCATCGGTGCACCTCGATCCGTGTATCACCGCGCATACGACAACCGGGAGATGGACATGGGCGACAACACCGCCTTTGCAGGCAGATCGGTACTTGTGACCGGCGGCGGAAGCGGCATCGGATTCGGCATTGCCGGTGCGCTCGCCGGAGCCGGTGCCCACGTCACGATCTGCGGACGAAACAAGGACAAACTCGATGTTGCGGCCAACTCGATTCGTGCCCGCAACGGGTCCGGCTCCGTCACTGCCGTACCCACCGACATAACCGTCGAAGCCGAGGTCATCGCCGCGGTCGCATCCGCGGTGGAGGCGACGGGAACACTGGACGGCGTTGTCGCCTGCGCCGGCGGCAACGAAACCATCGCCCCGGTGACCCAACTCGACGTCGATGCTTGGCGCCGCACGGTAGACCTCAACGTGACCGGCACGATGCTGACGATCAAGCACGGCGCACGCGCCCTCGTCTCCGGAGGCGGTGGTTCCATCGTGGCGATCTCGTCGATCGCGAGCAGCAACACACATCGATGGTTCGGAGCGTACGGCGTGTCGAAATCCGGCGTCGACCATCTCGTACAGTTGGCGGCAGATGAACTGGGTGCCAGCAATATCCGAGTCAATGCGATTCGCCCCGGCCTCACCCGGACCGATCTGGTCGCGCTCATCACCGATGGTGGACCGATTCTCGACGATTACATGGCCAACACTCCCCTCGCACGTGTCGGCGAAGTGGAGGACATTGCAGCACTCGCAACATTCCTCCTCGGACCGGACTCCACGTGGATCACCGGACAGATCATCAACGTCGACGGCGGTCAAATGCTGCGTCGCGGACCGGATTTCCGCTCGATGCTCGAATCCGTATACGGCGCCGACGGACTCCGCGGGGTGGTGGCATGAGCTACACCATCCTGGGCAAGACCGTCGAGATGCCCGTAGAAGTTCGTACCGCCTCCGCGTTCATGGCGATGTTCTCCGTTCCGAGTGTCACTGCCCAGTCGATCATCAACCACACCGGGCTGACCGTTCTGCAATTTCGCCCGGGACGCGCACTGTGCGGACTGGTGTTCGTCGACTACGTGGATGGAGATCTGGGACCGTACAACGAATTCGGCGTGACATACATGGTGCGAAGCCATACCGCTCCCCCTGAGATTTCGGTGCTGGGTGACCTTCGTGCGCTCACGTCAGGCTCAGCGGGCGCCCTCATCCATCAGCTGCCCGTCGACGGCGAGTTCACCAAGGCCGCCGGCCGCGAGATCTGGGGATTCCCGAAGGTGTTGGCGGAGTTCGATACCGAGCATGTCGGTTCCGTCAAGCGGGGTTCGGTATCTCACGACGGCAAGCTCATCGCGCAGTTGAGCGTGAAAACGGGCGTGAGTGTTCCCGGCTCGGGAGCAAACATGTCACTTGCCGCATACTCACATCTCGACGGCGTCACCCGCTGTACGTCGTGGGATATGGCTCCCACCGGCGTCAAATCTCGTCCGGGTGGTGCAGAACTCCAGCTTGGCACCCACCCGATGGCCGCCGAACTACGACGCCTCGGCCTGCCGAAACGAGCATTGATGACAACCACGATCACCAACCTCGCCATGACGTTCGGAGAGGCGACATCGATCTGACGGTGTCTGCCCCATTTGCGTGAACGTATTTGAATGCCCTCCTGCGGCGCCAGTTGCCGAGACTCCGCAGGAGGGCTGATCCCCGGGGGCAGATTGCGCCCCTTCAGGGTGCGACACATTTCCCTCATAAGGGTGCGCCAATCGATCAATGGGAGCGCAAGGCGTGTCGCAAGTTTCTATTGTGGACAACAGCTTCGGGTGAATCCGTGTGCTCCACTCTGGCATCCGGCGTTTCTGCGCACACGGGTCGAATGACCCATTCGAGTACCTGTTTTCGGGTCGTCGCGCATCACTACCATCGCAACCACTCGCGAAGTTCCAACCCATTTGACGTGTGGCTTTGCCGTAGATCTACCTGTCAAGCGATGCCGCTCGCACCACGAAAGAAATCTCTCACCTGCCCTGAACCGGTCCGAAGACAATAGTGGCGCGTGCGAGATCAATAGTTTCTGCGCCATCAACCAGCGGCAACTCGGTCAGTCCGTTTTCTCAGGAGTCGATGACGCCAACCCCGCTGTCAACTTTCCCAGGACATGAGTTTCCAACCAGAGTTCTTCTGGTACAGCGTGTTACCTGACGCTGCCAGAAACGCCGCTCGTTCGGCCGGCATGGAGTACATCGACCCGTTGCCCCAAAAAGCGTGGTACCGGTCGACTTGGTTCGGTCTGCCAGAGATTGGCATGATCGGCAAAATAGGTATGCCACCGGGTAATTGGGCCGTTGTAGGCATGTGAGCCAGGCAACAACCTTGTCGGGACTCGCAAATCGCGACCACGAAACCGGAAGGAACTATCAGCACGCGCTCTCTTCACACGAGATGCGCCCTGTAACAAAGAAATTGGCCAGATCGATTCGGCCAATCGCAAAATAACTGTCCACGGATAGCGAGAACTGTTGGCGCACTTGTTGTCAACTCATCTTGAATCGCTCTCCAGCATGGGCGATCTCGCACACCACGCTGCTCAGCAGTCAATCACTGCTGTCTGCGGCGAGATTGCCGACCCCAATCAAGGAAAGATCATGGGAAAACACAAGAAACACCATCGTTCTCGCGCCACGCGATTGATCACACTCGCTGCGGGTGCAGGCGCTCTGACAGCCATCGGCACCTTCGCGAACACGGGTGTAGCCAACGCACACGACTGGTCACAAGTGGCCATGTGTGAGAGTTCCGGAAACTGGAGTATCAACACGGGCAACGGCTTCTACGGCGGACTGCAGTTCACGCAGTCGACGTGGTATGCCTACAAGCCAGCCGGTGCACCGGCCCGTGCTGACATGGCATCGATCGCGGATCAAGTTGCAGCAGCAGAGGCAACACTCGACGCTCAGGGAATCGGCGCGTGGCCAGTGTGTGGCACACACCTCGGCTGGGGTGGAGTCACCCCTGGTTCGGCCAACGTGGTTTCATCGCTCCTGCCTTCTGCCGAAGAAGCCATCCACGTAGCCCCTCTTCATGCTGGTAGCAGCTGCAGCTGGGAATGGCCCGTCGATGGGGTGCTCTCGCAGGGCTTCCACGCCGGACACGATGGAGCGGACTTCGCGGTCAACGTCGGAACGGTTCTCCATGCCCCGACCTCGGGCACGATCTCGGTTGCCGGACCTTTTGATCCTGGCGGATACGGAACCTATATCCAGCTCGAAGCCGATACCGGCGAGCAGATTCAGATGGGTCACCTCTCCGAGACATGGGTCGGCGAAGGCACTCACGTCGAGGTCGGCGACGAAATCGGTGCCACGGGCAATACCGGTAGCTCGACCGGCCCGCATCTGCATCTCCGCATTCACAGCGGCGGCGCCGTCGATCCCGTCGCATTCCTGAAGTCGACAGGCGCGTGCGATACCGGGGCGAGTGTCACTCCCACATCGACGTTCACCCCCGCGTTGAATGCTCCGACACCAGAGCCTGCCACATCGGCAGTCGGCGACACGGTGACCGTGTCCGAAGGCGACACGCTGTTCGAGCTTGCTTCCACGAGAGGGAAGAGTTGGCAAGAGGTGTGGGCTGTGAACGCGTGGATCACCGATCCCGACCAGATCTTCGTGGGCGATCTGATCAGGTTCTGAGCGGGAAGGCGGTTGCTGCCAGACTGAGCGAACGTACCTTTCGTCGCCTTGGATGCGCCGAAAGGTACGTTCGCTCAGCCGAAGTGGGGTACAGACCCAGACAATACCGGCACTACCCCACCAGTACGCCGTCCCGCTCGGGAGCCTTCTCCGACCTGTCCATCGACGACGCGAGGAGCAGCACCACCAAACCGACCACAGTGACAACGGCTCCCATCCAGATCGGCGACGTGAAGCCGAGTCCGGCTGCAATGGTGAGACCACCGAGCCACGCGCCCAGTGCGTTTCCGACATTGAACGCGGCGATGTTAGCGCCCGAAGCCATGGTCGGGGCCTCCGACGCGTAGTTCATGATCCGCATCTGCAGCCCCGGTACCGTCGCAAAACCGAAGGCGCCCATGAAGAACAGTGAGATCACGGTCATGATCTTGCTCTCGGCGCTCGCGGCGAACACGATCAGCACTACTGTCAGAATTGCCAGAATCCACACCAACGACTTGGTCAGCGATCGGTCGGCAGCCTTCCCACCGAGGACGTTGCCGACGAACAGACCGGAACCAAAAAGGATCAGCAACCACGGAACACTGGACGCCGCAAAGCCACTCACCTCGGTGAGGGTGAACGCGATGTACGTGAACGCTCCGAACATTCCGCCGTACCCGAGAATCGTGATCGCGATCGAGAGCCACACCTGCTTGTTGCGGAAGGCTCCGAGTTCGCCGCGCAGGCCGCCGCCCGCGGTTGGTGCCGGCGTCGTAGGAACCAGAGCCGCGATCCCGATCAGTGCAACAATACCGATAACGGTGATCGCCCAGAAGGTCGAGCGCCATCCGAACTGTTGGCCCAACATCGTGCCGAACGGAACTCCCAGAACATTGGCAATGGTCAACCCGGAGAACATCATTGCGATTGCGCCTGCACGCTTGTCCGGTGCAACCATTCCCGCCGCGACCACCGATCCGATGCCGAAGAACGCGCCGTGGCACAGGGCCGCAACTATGCGCCCACCCATCATCACTTCGTACGTGGGGGCCAGCGCAGACATCAGGTTGCCGATGATGAACAGCACCATCAGCGAGAGTAAGACCGTCTTGCGCTCGAAACGGATGACGGCCGCGGTCACCAGAATTGCACCGATCGCGACGGAGAGTGCGTAGCCGGAGATCAGGTAACCGGCGACAGCTTCGGTGACCTCGAAATCGGCGGAGACCTCGGGCAGCAGGCCCATGATGACAAATTCGGTGAGGCCGATCCCGAACCCGCCCATAGCGAGGGCAATGAGACCCAATGGCATCTCGACAGTTCCTTTCACAGATTTACGCGTAAGCCGTTAGCGGGCGTGTGCAGTAGTTGCAGGCGCGCTATAAATAGTTGCACGCGCGCGCTACATGCGCAAGCTGGTAACCTGGAGCGGCAGCAATCGGACAAGGAGAATCACATGGGGATCGCCGACGACGCCGTCGAAATCCGTTCGCAAGGATGGCGCACGCTCGCAGCACTGCACGGCGCCCTCGACACCGAACTGGAACGCGCTCTCCAGCGTGAGCACAAACTGTCCGTCGTCGAATACACCGTGCTCGACGCGCTGAGCCGCCAGGACGGGTGGCACATGCGGATGGCACAACTTGCCCGCGCTGCCGCACTGAGCAGCAGTGCCACGACGCGATTGGTCAACCGCCTCGAAGATCGTGGACTACTGACCCGAATCCTGTGCGCCGACGACCGTCGAGGCATCTACACCGAGCTGACGCCCGCCGGCCGCGAGCTTCTCGAAAGCGCACGGCCGACGCACGACGCCACCCTCGAAGCCGCACTCGACGAGGCATGCAAGACACCCGAACTCGCGCCACTGGTACGGGCGCTCCACGAACTGCCTGTCGGCTAGAACCCAGCCGGAAGCAGGGCACGCTCGTTGATGTCCGCGACCACCTGAGCGACAAACACACTCGCGTCGACGACCGCCCGACCACCTCGCGCGGGGACCAAAACGTCGACAGTCCCGCCCTGCACCTCATTGTCCCCGATCACCGCGACGTACGAATCCCGATGAGTGCGAGCCTCGCGGATGCGACGTCCCAACGATCCGTCAGGTGTAACTGCCACACGAACGTCGCGAGCCTCGAGATCGGCCCGCAGACGCTCGGCCTCATCCTGGTGCCGGTCGCCGACGGGCAGGATCGAGACTTGGTTGGGTGCCAGCCACGGCGGCATCCGCCCTTCGAACCTTTCGATCAAGAGCGCGGTCATGCGTTCCATCGACCCGAGCAAGCCTCGGTGGATCATGACGGGGCGAGCCTTCGAACCGTCTTCTGCGGTGTACTCGAGCCCGAATCGCTCCGGTTGATTGAAGTCGAGTTGGACGGTCGAGAGTGTTTCTTCGCGGCCGTGCGCGTCTCGCACCTGGACGTCGATCTTGGGACCGTAGAACGCCGCCTCCCCCTTCGCGTCCACGTACTCGATCGAGCGCGCATTCAGCGCGCTGCGAAGTTGATCTTCGGCGTCAGCCCACTGCTCGTCGGTGCCGAGGTACTGCCCCTCTGCCCCTCTGATCGAGAGCCGATATTCCCGTTCGGTAATCCCGAGAGTCGAGTAGCAGCGCTCGATCGCGTCGAGCGCGACGATCACTTCCGTTTGCACTTGTTCACGACTACAGAAGACATGTGCGTCGTCGAGATTGATCTGTCTGACTCGACTCAATCCGCTGAGAACTCCGGAGAGTTCGCTACGGAACATCGAGCCGAGTTCACGAACGCGGAAAGGTAGCTCACGATAACTACGACCGCGAGCGGCGAATACCTGTGCATGGTGAGGACAGTTAGCGGGACGAAGAAGAAACGATTCCCCACCGATCTTCATTTCGGGGAACATGTCGTCCGAGAACTTGGACCAATGCCCAGATCTCTCGTACAACTCCTTCTTCGCTATAGCCGGGGTGTAGACACCGCGGCATCCGGACCGAGCAGCGTGCTCGGCCGCAAACTTCTCGAGCTCCGATCTGATGATCGCGCCGTCCGGCAACCAGAGCGGAAGGCCCGCGCCGACGATGGGGGTGGTGGTGAAAAAGTCCAGCTCGCGTCCGAGTTCGCGGTGGTCAACGCTCATGAGAGCTCTCCAAATCGTTCAAGGGGAGTCGCGCACGGAGCGAAGAAACAGAAAAACCCCGGGGCGATAACTCCCGGGGCGGAAAGGGTTCGGTCAGCTGTTGCTAAACGATGCGCCGGAAGGAAACCGGCGTCGTCGTGTTGTGCGCAATACTGACCATGTACTCGAGGTTACATCAACTTCCGACCCACCGACGGCCCGGATTGTCGGGCCTCTATGCTGACGCAACTGGGAAGGCGCAGTAGTAACGAAGGAAACACCCACGAAGAGCGAAGTTTCGGCAATCATGTCCGAACGTGAGGTTCTCGGATATGAGGAGGATGGGCGACGGTGCCGGACCACTTGCTCGAACAGCTGATCACCATTCCTTTGTTCACGGGAATCATCGGGTACATCACCAATTGGTCTGGCGTTCTGATGCTCTTCGCCCCACTCGAATTCCACGGAATCAGAATTCCGGGCCTCAAGATCCTGTACCCACTGCTCCCGCGCCGGGTCCAGGTAATCCCGGCCATCACCAGCGACGGCCGGTTCGGTTGGCAAGGAATTGTGCCCTCCCGCGCCGAGAAGATGGCGTCCATCGCAGTGGACAAATCGTTGGCAAAAGTGGGCAGCATTGCCGACTTCTACCGTGAACTCGACCCGGACAGCATCGCCGAACATCTGGTCACCATCTCGCGAAGCGAAGTCCGCGGAGTTGTCACCAGAATCATGACCGCAGAGAATCCTCAGCTCTGGCACAACCTTCCGAACCCGGTGAAAGAAGCCGTTTTCCGGAAGGTCGAGGAAGATCTGCCGGCCAGCGTCCGCACCATCACGGACCGCATCGAAGAGAACATCGACGAATTCATCGACGCCAAACTCATGGTGATCCGATACCTGTCGTCGCACCCGAAACTACTCAACGACATTTTCCGGACCATGGGAAACAAAGAGCTGCGATTCATGCAGAACTTCGGTTTCTACTTCGGGTTTCCGATGGGGTTCGTCCTGGTAGCCGTACTGCATTTCCTACCTTTCTGGTGGATCCTGCCGATCGGCGGAGTCATCATCGGCTACGTCGTCAACTACCTCGGAATCACGATGATCTTCGAGCCCATCGCACCCAGCCGATGGGTACCGTGGCGGCAAGGTCTTTTCCTCAAACGACGCACCGAGATCATCGAGGGCTACGCAAAAACACTCGCCGACAGCGTCATCACTCTCGAGAACATCGGCACAGAACTTCTCGAAGGGCCGCGCTCGGACCGAACCCGTCGGATGCTCGATCAGGTACTGGGTGAATCCGTCGACGACGCCGTCGGGTGGGCACGATCCGTCGTGAAGATGACGGTCGGCTCACAGAGCTACGAGCGCCTGCCGAGCCTCGCGACAACCGAAGTGCTCGACCTCGTTCCACGAGTATTCGAGGACGCGGCTTTTGCCGAAAGTCAGTCCGAGAAGATCCGGATATTCGTCACGGCGCAAATGAACAAACTGTCACCGGAAGACTTCAGCGAACTGCTGAGATCTGCCGTCAAACAAGATGAATGGTTGTTGTTCGTCCACGGAGCGGTGCTCGGCTCATTAGCCGGTTTCCTGCACCTCGCGATATTCGGAGTATGAGAATGAGTGAGCAGCGCGAAGAACCCACGTACGACTGGGATATCGACACGGGTACCGAAGAATCCGTCGAAAAGCGGTTGATTCGTAGCCTGGTCGGCTTGACCGCCACCACCACACTTACGTCCCTGAAGATAACGGGGTGGGCGTTGGGCACGGCGCGCGAGGCGACGCGGCAGATCGTTGCAGCCGCCGCCGAAGCGGCAGCAGAGGCCGCCGAAGCCGCCAACGTTCAACCTTCGACAAAGCGACCGGCAAGTGCTGGGCCCTCCCGATCCGAGAACCTGCGATCGGCCATGCGCTCTCGCCCCACGGGTAAACAGAGCACCGAGGCCTTGCTTGCGGCCCTGCGCCAGCGCGGCGACAATCTGCTCGACCGTTCCGCCGACGTCACCGACCGCGACGATCTCCACCCCGCCTACGACCGAATCCTCGACGAGATTGCGCCTGACGAAGCACGCATCCTCCGCCTGCTCGCATTGTCGGGCGCGCAGCCGGCCGTCGACGTCCGGACAGCCCGGCCCTTTGGCGTCGGGTCGGAAATGATCGACGAAGGCCTGTCGATGATCGGCGATCTCGCCGGGTGCCGGCACCTGGATCGCACCAATGCCTACCTCAACAACCTGCACCGACTCGGGCTGGTGTCGTTCTCGCGTGAACCCGTCGAAGCGGAGCGATATCAGGTCATCGAAGTCCAGCCCGCGGTGATCGACGCTGTGCGCCGCGCGGGCCGGTCCAACAAGATAGTGCGTCGTAGCATCCTGCTGACGCCGTTCGGTGAGGACTTCTGCCAGACGTGTTTTTCCCTGTAGGGGCAAGCAGGCCCTTACAGCCAGGTGTCTTCCGTCGTCGTTGTCAGGAACGCCTCGAGATCGTCCCGCCAATGTGCGGGTACGGTCTTGTCCGGTTCGATTCCGGTGTACTGGCCGCGATAGAACAGCAGTGGACGCTCGGTCTTGACCTCACTCATCGACGAGACCCGCCCGAAGACCACGAAGTGATCGCCGCCGTCGTGGACGGTCTCCACGGTGCAATCTATGTGCGCGAGTGACTTGTCGATGATCGGTGAACCCAACGGCGAAGGTGTCCAGTCGATACCGGCAAACTTGTCCGGCTCACGCGAACCGAAGCGCGCGCATACCGACTGCTGTTCCTCCGCCAACACGTTGACGGCAAACTTTCCGGTCTTCTCGATTGCCGCCCAGGACCGAGAACCCTTGGTGGGGCAGAACAACACCAGGGGCGGGTCGAGGGAGAGCGCGGCAAACGACTGACATGCAAAGCCCACCGGAACACCGTCGTCGACGGTCGTGATGATGGTGACGCCGGTACAGAACTGACCCAGGACCGTACGGAACTGCCGCGGGTCGAGTGCGGGGGCACTCACGGCTTCATTCCGACCGTGAAGTCGTGACCCCACAGACTCACTGCCGTACTCTCCCGCGCGATCCAACTTTCGTCTTCGACCTCGCGTCCCTCACAACCGAATTCGATGTCGAAGCCGCCGGGTGTCTTCATGTAGAACGAGAGCATTTCGTCGTTGACGTGACGCCCGAGCGTCGCCGACATCTTGACCTTCTTACGCAGCGCACGGTCAAGGCACAGTCCGACGTCGTCGGAGTTCTCCACTTCGAGCATCAGGTGCACGATGCCCGTCGGGTTGGGGAACGGCAGGAATGCCAGGCTGTGGTGCCGCGGGTTGCAGCCGAGGAACCTCAGCCACGCCGGATCGCCGTCTGCGGGCCGGCCGACCATCTGCGGTGGCATACGCATCGAGTCCCGCAGTTTGAAGCCGAGGACGTCGCGGTAGAAACGCAACGACGCGTCGTCGTCATCGGTAGTGAGCACGACGTGGCCGAGACCCTGCTCCCCCGTGACGAACTTGTGTCCGTACGGGCTCACGACGCGTCGATGTTCGAGCGCTACACCATGGAACACCTCGAGCGAGTTCCCCGAAGTGTCCTCGAACGCGATCAGTTCGACGACGCGACGGTCCTTCAACTGCTCCGACGTGCCCTCCTTGAAAGGAACACCGGCTGCCGACAACCTGTCGCGGATATCTTGCAGCTCAGCCGCATTCGCGGTCTCCCACCCGGAGACGAGCAGACGATCCGACTCGTTCGGAACGATGACCAGACGTGCCGGGAAATCGTCCATGCGAAGGTACAGCGAATCGGGGTCGACGCCCTTGCCTTCGCTCATGCCGAGAACCTTGAGCCCGTACTCGCGCCACGCGCCCATATCGGTGGCTCCGATACGCATGTACGCCAGAGATCGAATACCCATCACTTACCTCCGTCGAGCAAGAAGTCGGTTGCGAGCCGGTTGAATTCGTCGAACTTCTCGAGCTGTGCCCAGTGCCCGCAACCGCCGAAGACATGGAGCTGCGCGCGCGGAATCATCTTGAGTGCCACGAGAGCGCCGTCGAGCGGGTTGACACGGTCTTCACGGCCCCAGATCAGCAACACACGCTGACGAAGCTTGTATGCCTCGCGCCAGAGCATGCCGAGCTCGAAGTCGCCGCTGGAGAAGGACTTACCCATCGCCTTGGCCGCAGCCAGCGACTCGGGAGTACTGGCCGCAGCAAAGCGTTCGTCTACGAGTTCCGGCGTGATCAGCTTCTGATCGAAGACCATGATCCGCAGGAATGCTTCGAGGTTCTCGCGGGTGGGCTGGTAGCTGAACTTCCCGAGGTTCTTGACGCCCTCGGTGGGGTCCGGTGCAAACAAGTTGACACTCAGACCGCCGGGGCCCATCAGAACGAGGCGACCGGCGCGGTCCGGGTAGTCGAGCGCAAAGCGCACTGCGGCACCGCCGCCGAGGGAATTGCCCAGAAGGTCAACACGTCCCGAGATCTCCAACGTGTCGAGCAGATCGTGGAGCGCCGATGCACTGTGCACGAAGTACTGCGGATGCTCGGTCGGCTTGTCCGATTGTCCGTAGCCGGGCTGATCAACCGCGATGACGTGAAAGTTCTGGGCCAGCACCGGAATGTTGCGGGCGAAGTTCGACCACGACGAGGCTCCCGGACCGCCGCCGTGCAGCAGCACGATGGTGCGATCGTTCCCTACCCCGGCTTCGTGGAAGTGCAGTTTCAAGTCGGGGCGCACCTGCGCGAACCGTGACGTCGATTCGTAGGTGAACACTTCTTCGGTGGTTGTCACGGACGTCTCCCCTAGACCATCGTGTCGGTGATCGGCAGACCGAACTCGCCTGTTCCGAACATGACGTATGCGCGCTCTGGATCGTTGGCCGCATGGACGCGTCCGGCATGAGCGTCACGCCAGAATCGCTGAATCGGCGTGCCGTTCTGCAGTGCGGTTGCTCCGGAATTCTCGAAGAGTTTGTCGATGGACGCGATCGCGCGGCCGGTTGCCCGGACCTGATCGCGTCGCGCTCGCAGACGCAGCTCCATCGGAACCTCTTCGCCCGCAAGGATCAACGCGTACTCGTCGGCGACATTGCCGGACAGCTGACGCCAGGCTGCGTCGATGTCGCTGGACGCCTCGGCGATACGAACCTTCGCAAACGGATCGTCCTTGGACTTCTCGCCGGCAAAGGCTGCGCGAACACGCTTGCCCTGATGCTCGACGTGCGCTTCGTAAGCACCGTAAGCCATTCCGACGATCGGGGCCGAAATCGTAGTGGGATGAATGGTGCCCCACGGCATCCGGTAGACCGGAGCAGTGTTGTTCTCGAGTCCGGGAGCAGTCAGTTCACTCATCGCCCGGAAGCTCAGCACGCGGTGCGACGGAACAAATACATCCTTGACCACAACGGTATTGGAGCCCGTTCCGCGCAGGCCGACCACATTCCAGACGTCGTCGATCTGGTAGTCCTCGCGGGGAATCAGATAGCTGACGAAATCGACTGCGCGACCGTCCTTGAAGACCGGCCCACCGAGAACTGCCCACGTTGCATGGTCGCAACCCGACGACCACGCCCACGCGCCGTTCACCTTGTAGCCGCCCTCGACTACCTCACCCATACCCATGGGCGCGTAGGAGGACGAGATGCGAACGTCAGAGTCCTTGCCCCACACGTCTTCCTGGGCCTGCTGCGAGAACAGAGCCAGGTGCCAGTTGTGAACACCGATGATCGAGGAGACCCACCCCGTCGATCCGCAGGCGCTCGCGATCTTCTTGACCGCCGAGTAGAACAGGACCGGATCGGCTTCGTATCCGCCCCACTGCTTGGGCTGCAGCAGACGGAAGAAACCGGTCTCCTGCAATGCCTTGACGGACTCGTCAGGGATACGACGAAGATCCTCGGTCTCCTGCGCCCGCTCACGTAGTGCCGGCAACAATGCGTCGAGCTTCTGCATCACCTCGTGGCTGTCATGGTTACCCACTTCGACGCTCCCGTCTGTCTCGCTCGGATAGTTCACTTACCTTTGAGACTAGAACACGTTCTCTTTTCTGTCGAGATGTCGTAAACCGCGTCATTGACGGCCGCAATGCTGTAACAAGTGCTTCTGAAATCTAGCGAAACCAGAGTTCATTCTATAACGTGTTCTATTAACAGCTAGAAGGGATGTGAGGTCACTATGGCGCAGATTCGCGAGATCGACGTGGGAACGGTGCAGACACGGTTCGCGCGTGGATGGCATTGCCTTGGTCTTCTGAAGACCTTCAAGGACGGCAAACCGCACGCGATCGAGGCTTTCGGCACCAAACTCGTCGTGTTCGCCGACAGCAAGGGCGATATCAAAGTTCTCGACGGGTACTGCCGACATATGGGCGGTGACCTCACCCAAGGCGAGGTCAAAGGCGATTCCATCGCGTGCCCGTTCCACGACTGGCGCTGGGGCGGAAACGGAAAGTGCACCGGTATTCCCTACGCCCGCCGCGTGCCCCCGCTCGCCCGCACCCGGGCCTGGCACACACTCGAGCAGAACGCTCAGCTCTTCGTCTGGAACGACCCGGAGGGCAATCCCCCGCCCGAGGAAATCGTGATCCCTCGCATCGAGGGCGCGTACAGCGACGAGTGGACAGACTGGACCTGGAACTCCATGGTCATCGAGGGTTCCAACTGCCGCGAGATCATCGACAACGTCGTGGACATGGCGCATTTCTACTACATCCACTACGCCTTCCCGACGTACTTCAAGAACGTCTTCGAAGGTGAGATCGCCACTCAGTACCTCAACACCACCGGACGTCCCGACATCGGAATGGCCTCCCAGTACGGCGGCGACACACTGCTTCGCTCCGAAGCCGCGTATTACGGACCGTCGTACATGGTCAATCCTCTGTGGAACAGCTACAGCGGCTACGAGGTCGAAAGCGTCCTGATCAACTGCCACTACCCGATCAGCCCGGATTCATTTGTGCTGCAGTGGGGCGTGACGGTCAAGAAGCCGACCGGTGTCTCCGACGAAATGGCCGACAAGTTGGCCGGCAAGTTCACCGAGGGCATCAGCGAAGGATTCCTTCAGGACGTCGCGATCTGGAAGAACAAGACCAAGATCGAAAATCCACTCCTCTGCGAGGAGGACGGCCCCGTCTACCAGCTACGACGCTGGTACGAACAGTTCTACGTCGACAAGGCCGACGTCACCGAGAAGATGACGCAGCGCTTCGAATTCGAAGTGGACACCACAAAGGCCAACGAAGCCTGGCACCTCGAGGTCGAGGAAAACCTCGCCCGCCAGAAGGCCGAGAAGGAAGCCGCTGCACAGAAGGAAGCAGAGGTCTAGTCGTGAGCGCCTCGACCCGTGACCTCCGTTGGGCCAAGGCTCCGGACTTTGCCGGGCAACCGGAACGGCGGGGCGCAATCGAAGCCCAGACCGTCGAGGACAAGCAGGAATACCTCGACTCGGGGATGCAGGAAGTCGATTGCAAGGCATGTGGCGCGTGCGTACTGGTTCGCAAGAACACGTACAAGCACACCAGTATTCAGTGGACGTCCGACCCGACTCGTCGGTGTCACACGTTCAAGGACGCCATCGCGTCGGGGCAGAAATCTGCGCTGAAGGACGGCTGCCCGATGCTTCATGACAGCATCGCCGACGCCGTCAGGGACGGCACGATTACGGTTCGCGACGCCGAGAAAAGCTGAGCACCGAAAGCTGAATGAGGGCCGACCCCAACGGGTCGGCCCTCATTTGTCAGGTGCGGTCCAACCTCCTAGGTAACTGCTCCCGCGATCTTGAAAGCGATGACGCGTTCCCAGTCGAAGCCCAATTCGGTGAGGATTTCGTCTGTGTGAGCGGCGAATTCCGGTCCGGCGCGCAGTTCGGGTGCGGTGACGTCGAACTGCACCGGGTTTGCGGCCAGTTCGAGTTCGCCTGCCTTGAGCAGATATTCGTTGGCCAGAACCTGCGCGTCGCTGGACACTTGCAACGAGTCCTGCACAGGCGCCCATGGTCCGGCCAGCGTGGCAAACTTCTCCGACCATTCCGCGAGCGTGCGGCTGCCCAGTACCTCACGCAGAATTGCCACTGCTGCTTCGGTATTGGCGGCAATCTGCTGGGAATCGGCAAAACGAGGGTCGTCGATGAGGTCGAGGCGATCGATGTGGCGACACACATCAGCCCAGTACTTGCCAGGCTGAAGCATCACGAAGGACAGGAAGCGCCCGTCAGCCGTTTTGTACAACCCTGACAGCGGATTGGTCAGTGCGCCATGACCACCCGGCACCGGCGCCGCCATCGCTTGACTCAGATGCGCCGACAACGCAATCCCGTGTCCCATGGACCACACACCGCTACCCAGGAGGGAGACGTCGACAACCGAAGGCTCGCCAGTACGTTCCCGCTTGAGCAGTGCTGCCGCAACACCGCCGGCAAGGTTCGTACCGGAGATCGTGTCACCGAACGCAGGCCCCGGCGGGGTGATCATTCCGTCGACCCCTGGAGGCGTGAGGGTAGCGGCGATTCCGGCCCTGGCCCAGAAAGCCGTCATGTCGTACCCACCCTTGTCCGACTCGACACCGCGCGGTCCGAGCGCACTGCCGCGGGCATAGACGATTTTCGGGTTCACGGCGCGAACGTCGTCCACGTCGATTCCGAACTTGGTCCGGGCCTGAGGCAGGAAGCTCGTGAGAAACACGTCCGCTTTACGGATCAGTGCGTCCAACACCTCTTTGCCCTCGGTGGTTCCCATGTCGAGGCCGATACTGCGCTTGCCGCGGTTGGCGTGCTCGACGTTGGGGTTCGGGTCACCCTCGACCTTCATCGCACCGACCTGACGAAGGCCACGCTGCGGGTCACCGGTGACGGCGTGTTCCACCTTGATGACCTCGGCGCCCCAGTCGGCGAGCACTGCGCCCGCCGACGGAACGAAGCCGTACATCGCGACCTCGAGAACGCGGATTCCCTCGAGAGGCTTCACTTGACCACCGTCGCAAAAGCCTTCGTCTGCAGGAACTCCTCCAGTCCGGCGGTACCCATCTCACGGCCGATGCCCGACTGCTTGTACCCACCGAACGGAACATCGGGGGTGAAGTAGTTGCCGCCGTTGATGCTGAAGGTTCCGGTGCGGATACGACGGCCGATGGCAATCGCACGATCGTCGTCGGCGCCGAGCACGCCACCGGAGAGTCCGTACTTCGAGTTGTTGGCGATCTCCACAGCATGGTCGTCGTCATCGAACGGGATGACTGCGAGCACGGGTCCGAAGACCTCTTCCTGCGCAATTTCGCTGTCCGGGTGGACATTTGCCAGCAAAGTCGGCGCGTAGAAATAGCCGGGATCGATCCGCGTGCCACCGGTCACGAGCGTCGCGCCCGCCTCGACGGCCCGCTGAACCAAACCGTCGACCTTGTCGCGCTGCTTCTCACTGATGAGCGGGCCCATGTAGATCTTCGGGTTCGTCGGGTCGCCGACCGGCACGTGCGCCATCATTCCGGCCACCTTCGCGACGATCTCGTCGTGATGTGCCCGCGGCACGAGCAACCGGGTGGTGAGCGCACAGCCCTGACCTGTGTTGGAGCAGATCGAGAATGCCGCGAACTGTGCAACCGTGCCGAAGTCGGCATCCTCGAGCACGATCAATGCCGACTTGCCGCCGAGTTCGAGGAAGACCTTCTTCAGGCTCGCACTTGCCGCAGCCATGATCGAAGCGCCGACGGGTGTGGATCCGGTAAAGGTGACCACGTCCACGTCGGGGTGGGTGGTCATGATCTTGCCGGTCTCCACGTCGGACGAGGACAGTACGTTGACCACGCCGGCCGGAATATCGGTGTGATTGGCGATCAATTCACCCAGCGCCAACGTGATGAGCGGTGTGTCCGGAGCGCCCTTGAGGACGATCGTGCAACCGGCGGCGAGCGACGGAATCAGCTTGGCAAACGCCAGCTGATTCGGGTAGTTGTACGCAATGATCGCGGAAACAACTCCGGCGGCTTCCTTCTCGATCCAGCGATTGTGCTTCTGCCCCTTGATGTCTACCTCGCCGAGCTGTTCGGTCAGCGGGTAGGTACGCAGCAGATCGGCGTAGTAGCGGATGATGCCGATGGGCGCCTCGAGCTGGTTGCCCTGCGTATTGAGGTAGGTAGCTCCGACCTCGGCGATCGTCAGCGCACGAAACTCTTCGAGATTGTCGAGCATTGCCTGGTGCAGCTGGTCGAGGCACTTGATGCGGAATTCCACATCGGTTGCCCAGCTGGTGGTGTCGAAGGCCTTGCGTGCCGCTGCGATAGCGGCTTCTGCCTCCGCGACACCCGCATTCGGTGCGTAACCGAGGATCTCACCGGTAGCGGGATTGATCGACGCAAACGTCTGCTCCGTTGTCACGAGCTTTCCGTCGATGAGCAAGCGCCGATCGACATCCAGCACGGCGGTGCCCTCGTTGGCCGATACCGATTCCTGAGATGACATCCGTTCTCCTCACTAAAGTATGAAAATAGAGTTCTCATATTCGAGAATATTGCATCCTGGTGGTGTGAATGTAGCAACTGTGAAGTCGTACGCATACCCCCCGCCGAAAGGTTGCACTGCACATGAGCAGTCTCTACTCGGGATCTTGCGGCCACGTCAGCGCGAGAGTAGGATTCTCCAAAATTGAATTGGAGATTCTTGTGAACCAGAATGCGACACTCGAACACTCACCTGTAACGACGGCAGCCCCGTCGCCGGCGAGTCGCGCACTCAGGCCCGAGCCATTTCCCAGCCCAGCCCATTTCCGGGCCAGGACACGTTCCGTGCCCGCCTTCCGCCCGTCGACGACGCAAGTTCGATCAACATCGTCATTACCGGCCATCCCCTATCAGCTAGTCGAAACAGCCTGAATAACAAAAAGATTCACGTGCAAACAGGAGGAATATTGTGAAGGTGAAGGTCGACCCAGAACTGTGCCAAGGGCACACACTGTGCGCCATGGCTGCACCGGATGTGTTCGAACTGAGCGACATCGACGGCCACGCTACGGCCATCGAAGGCGATGTTCCTGCCGATCTCGAGGACAAGGTGCGGGAAGCTGCCCATTCCTGCCCCGAGCAGGCCATCACCATCTTTGCGAGTAACTCCGCCTCCGAGAACGCCGACGCCAAGACGCCAGAGAGGACAGCTCCGTGAGCATCGACAATGCGCCAGCGCAAGACAATCACGAGAAGCCCGTATTCCAGTTCGACCGGCACGCAGCGGACTATCGCGACAACTTCCTGGACATCACCCAGGAGATGCACTCGAAGTGTCCGATGGCCTGGTCCGACACCCACGGCGGGCACTGGGTTGCCTCGGGTGGCGACGAGGTCTTCGCTCTCGCGCGGTCCGCTGACATCTCGAATGATCACGACCTCAAGGGAGTTCGTCGTGGTTACAAGGGAATCATGATTCCGACCGCGGAACGCGCGTCCGGTGTCCGCGGCGGCATCCTGGAAATGGACGATCCCGAGCATCGCGAGTTCCGCGCGGTTCTCAACCCCTACCTGTCTCCCGCTGCCATCAAGAAGTGGGTTCCGCTCATCGACGAGGTGATCCGCGCCAGCCTCGACGAGAAGATCGAGTCCGGCAAGATCGACTTCATCGACGATCTGGCGAACATCGTCCCGGCCGTCATCACACTGGCAATGCTCGGTATCCCTGTCGTCAAATGGTCCGTCTACTGCGAGCCGGTACACGCGGCCATGTACACCCCGCCGGATTCACCTGACATCGCACGAATCGGTGAGCTCCACCGCGCCATGGGATTGGACCTCCTCACCAATCTCCACCAGATCCGCGAGAACCCCCGGCCCGGCATGGTCGACGCGATCGCCCGTGCCACCGTCAACGGCGAGAAGCCGGACGATCTCGAACTTCTCGGAGTCCTCAGCCTGCTCATCGGCGGCGGGTTCGACACGACAACAGCGCTCACGTCACACGCACTCGAGTGGCTGTCACAGAACCCGGATCAGCGCGAGATCCTCAGCCGCGAACGCGACACCATGCTTGACTCGGCAACCGAAGAATTTCTCCGCTTCTTCTGCCCGACACCGGGCGACGGCCGTACCTTCTCCGCCGACGGCGAATTGGGCGGCGTGCAGTTCAAAGAGGGCGATCGACTCTGGCTCTCCTGGGCGATGGCCAACCGCGACCCCGAACTCTTCGAGGACCCGAACACAGTCGACCTCGAACGAACAGCCAACCGTCACTTCAGTTTCGGTCTGGGAGTTCACCGTTGCATCGGCTCGAACCTGGCCCGAACGGTGTTCAAGCGCATGCTCGTCGCAGTCTTCGACCGGATGCCGGACTTCACGTGCGATCCCGAAGGCACCGTGCACTACGACTCCATCGGCGTCATCCAGGGCATGCGTCACCTCCCGGCGACATTCACCCCCGGCCCGCGTCTCGGCGCCGGCCTCGACGAGACCCTCGAGAAAATCCAGCTGATCGTCGACGAGCAGGGACTCGCCGCACCGATCACTGCGCAGAAGTAAGGAAACTGAAGTAAGTGACTGATTCCGCGGTAGTCGATCCGGTAAACGAGAACAAGGTAGCCGAGTCGGGGCGTCCTCTTCCCCTTGTGACCCGGCAAAACCGGTTCTACTGGACGTCCGGCGCGGATGGCCGGCTGCGAGTACAGGAGTGCGAGTCCTGTTCGGCTCTCATCCATCCGCCGCAGCCGGTCTGCAGGTACTGCCGGTCACATCAGATGGGCGTGCGCGTGGTTTCCGGCTACGCCACACTCATCGGATTCACGGTCAACGAACGCTTCAGCATGCCTGGCCTGCCGGCACCCTACGTGGTGGCCCAGGTCGCAATCGAAGACGATCCTCGGGTTCGGCTGACTACCAACGTAATCGAGTGCGATCCCGCGCAACTGCACTTGGGCATGCGCATGGAAGTTGTCTTCCACCAGGACGGGGATGTGTGGCTTCCGTTGTTCCGGCCGACAGCTGAGCAACCAGAACCCGCGCCGCTGCCACAGGCCGAGGGTGATCCGGAAGAGATCCGACGACGCGTACGACCGATGTCCACCACCGTGAAATTCGAGGACAAGGCGGCGCTCACCGGCATCGGCATGTCCGAGATCGGTCGACGCTTGATGCTCTCCCCCATGGAACTGACGGTGCAGGCGTGCGAGCGTGCTGTCGCCGACGCCGGTCTCACGATGGACGACATCGACGGTCTCGCAAGCTATCCCGGCGCCGGACCGGTGGGAGGGTTCGGCGAGGGCGGCGGAGTGACGGGCGTCGAGGCGGCTCTCGGTATCCGGCCGACCTGGCATAACGGCGGCATTGAAACCTTCGGCCCCAGCGGCTCGGTGATCGCGGCGATGATCGCTGTCGCCAGCGGCCTTGCCCGCCACGTGCTGTGCTACCGAACTGTCTGGGAAGCCACCCACAACGAACTGATGCGCCTGGGCGAAATCAGCCCACCTGCGCCGAGTCGCACACCGAGCTGGATGTTCCCGTTCGGGGCGACCTCCGCGGCGCACACTCTCGCGCAGAATGCGCAGCGCCACTTCCACAAGTACGGCACAACCCGCGAAAGCTTGGGTTGGATTGCGCTGAACCAACGGGCCAATGCCGCACTCAATCCGAGCGCGATCTATCGCGACCCGATGACGATGGACGACTATCTCTCGGCCCGCACCATCACCACGCCATTCGGTCTCTACGACTGTGACGTACCGTGCGACGCTTCGGTCGCCGTCATCGTCTCTGCCATCGATGCGGCACACGATCTTGCCAAGCCACCGGTACTCGTCGAAGCTGTCGGCACGCAGATTGTCGAACGTATCGAATGGGATCAGAGCACACTGACACACGAGCCTCAGGTTCTCGGCCCCGCCGCCCACCTGTGGACACGAACGACGATGCGCCCCAGTGATGTCGATGTCGCGCAACTGTACGACGGATTCTCGTTCAACTGCCTGTCCTGGATCGAAGCGCTGGGCTTCTGTGGCATCGGCGAAGCAAAGGATTTCCTCGACGGCGGCCACAACATCGCCCGCGACGGCGTGATCCCGCTCAACACGCACGGTGGACAACTCTCACACGGCCGCACCCACGGCATGGGGCTGATTCACGAAGCGGTCACGCAGTTGCGCGGCGAGGCCGGTGACCGTCAGGTCGTCGGAGCCAAGGTCGCCGTCGCGGCCACGGGTGGCCTGTCCCCCGGCGGCGCAATGCTTCTTCGAACGGATCGATAGTGGAGGCGAGTCGATGACGACCGCGACGATGACTCCGAGCTACCACGCGGGCCTGAGCCCGGACACCCCTGCCATCGTGATGGCATCGAGCGGTGAGGTCACGACCTACGCCCAACTCGACGAGCGGTCGACGCGATTTGCGCGGGCCTTGCGGGCGCGCGGGTTGGGCGTCGGCGACCACATCGCGATCCTGATGGAGAACAACCGCCCCTTTCTCGAAATTGCCTGGGCAGCGCAGCGATCCGGCATTCACTACACCGCGATCAACCGCCACCTACGCCCGCTCGAGGTCCAGTACGTTCTCGACGATTGTGGTGCCCGCGCCTTGATCTCGAGCGAAACACTTGCCGACGTCGTGGCCGACCTCGACGTCTCGCGTATCTCCATCCGCATATCTGCGTGCGGTGACGTCTCCGGATTCGATCGGTACGACGACGTGCTGGCCGGCGAGACGGCCACACCACTCGACGACGAGTGCGAGGGCCGCGAAATGCTGTATTCGTCCGGAACCACCGGACGTCCCAAAGGTGTACGTAAGCCGTTGCCAGGAACGGCGTTCGGAGATCCGAATGCCGCACCCGTCCTGATCGCCAGGGGCCTGATGGCCGGAAACACCGTCACCGATGCGGTGTACCTGTCGCCGGCACCGCTGTATCACGCGTCGCCCCTGGTCTTTTCGATGTCATGGCACCGTCTCGGCGCCACGGTCGTGGTGATGGAGAACTTCGACCCACTCCAATGCCTTGAACTGATCGAGCGTCACCGAGTGACAAGCGCGCAGTTCGTGCCGACCATGTTCGTGCGGATGCTTCGGTTGTCACCACAAGAACGAGCGCGATACGACCTGTCGAGCCTGCGCAACGCAATTCACGGAGCGGCGCCGTGCCCGATCCTCGTGAAGCAGCAGATGCTCGACTGGTGGGGACCGATCATCCACGAATATTATTCGGGCACCGAGGATGTAGGCGCTTCGACCATCACACCCGAGGAGTGGCTGACGCACCCTGGCTCCGTCGGGCGGCCGATGCAGCAGTGCCACATCGTGGGCGAGGACGGCGCGGAACTTCCCATCGGACAAGTCGGCTCGGTGTACTTCTCCGGCGGCCGTCCGTTCGAATATCACAACGATCCCGAGAAGACCGCGTCCGTCACCAACGACCGCGGGTGGCGCACACTCGGCGACATCGGACGTCTGGACGAGGACGGATACCTCTATCTCACCGACCGCGAGGCGCACACGATCATCTCGGGCGGTGTGAACATCTATCCGCAGGAAGCGGAGAACGAACTCGCCGGCCATCCCGCCGTCGCCGACGTCGCAGTCATCGGTGTACCCGACGACGAGATGGGCGAGTCGGTGAAGGCTGTTGTGCAACTGGTCGATCCAGCGGCGGCCCACGCTGCCCTCGCCGCCGAGCTCATCGAGTACTGCCACAAGGCACTGGCGTCGTACAAATGCCCCCGAAGTATCGATTTTGTCGACGCGCTCCCGCGTGATCCAAACGGCAAGTTGTACAAGCGCCTGTTGCGTGACCGCTATCGGTCGAGCCGCGCCACCCCTATCGCTTGACGAGAGAACAGGAGACCCTCGTGCAGGGTTTGACAGACAAGGTCATTCTGATTGCCGGCGGCGCCACCGGCCTCGGCGCTGCCTCCGCGCAGCGACTGGCGCAGGAGGGCGCACAGATCGTTGTCGGTGATCTGAACCTCGAAGGCGCCGAAAAGACCGCGGCGGCAATAAACGAGGCCGGAGGACGCTCAGTTGCAGCACAATTCGACATTTCCGACGACACGTCCGTCAAAGAACTGGTGGCATTCAGCGTCCGAACCTACGGAGGTCTGGACGCCGTCCATATCAATGCCGGAGATATGGGTTCGGTGTCCAAGGACACGGATATCGTCGACATCGACCTCGAGGTCTGGGACCGCACCATCGCCGTCAACCTCCGCGGTCACATGCTCGTGACCCGGCACGCCATTCCCGAACTCCTCGCGCGCGGCAGTGGCACTATCGTCTACACATCGTCGATCGCCTCGTTCACTGGTGATCCGCAGCGTCCCGCCTACTCGGCGACCAAAGCCGCAATCAACTCCCTCGCCCGCCACGTCGCGTCCCGCTGGGGCCGCGAAGGCATCCGCGCCAACGCCATTACTCCCGGCCTGATCCTGACAAAAGAGATCGAGGAGGGCGCGTCGCCCGAACTGCTGCAGTCGTTGATCGCGCGATCTCGCAGTACACGGGGAGGCCGACCTAGCGACATCTCGAGCATGGTCGCGTACCTGATGTCCGATGACGGCGAGTGGATCAACGGACAGGTCGTCAACGTCGACGGCGGCACGGTGTTGCGGTGACCATCCACTGCGAATATGTGATTCTCCGCTCGTCCAGCTATTGATTCTCAATACCGAAAACAATATTCTCATTGCAGTAGGCGCCGCTGCCAGGCATCTCTGCGCAGCGCAGGAGAGGATTCTCAATGAACATTGACGACATGGTGATGGTCAGCATCGACGACCACGTAGTCGAACCGGCTGACATCTTCGAAAAGCACTTCCCGAAAAGCCTCATGGACCAGGCCCCCAAGCTGACGGCCCACCCCCGCAACCCCAACGTGCAAGCCTGGCTTTTCCAGGACACGGTAGTCGGCAGCTCCGGCCTGAACGCCGTTGTCTCCTGGCCGAAGGAAGAGTGGGGCATGGACCCCACGGGCTACGCCGAGATGCGTCCCGGCGTCTACGACATGGACCTGCGTGTGCGCGACATGGATGCCAACGGCACCTTGGCCGCAACACTGTTTGCCACCTTCCCCGGATTCGCCGGCACCCACCTTGCGAGCCTGCCGGACAAGAAGTTGTCCCTAGCGGCATCTCGGGCCTTCAATGACTGGGTCGTCGGCGAGGTACCGAATGCCCACCCCGGGCGCTTCATCCCCCTCGGCATCATCCCGTTCTTCGACGTGGACGAATCCGTCAAGGAGATCCACCGCCTCGCCGCAATGGGTTGCCGATCCATCAGCATCCCCGAGACTCCGTACGGAGTCGGTGAGGGTTACCCCGACTTCAAGTCCGGCTACTGGGATCCGATCTTCAAGGCATGCGTCGAGACCAACATCGTCCTGAGTCTGCACATCGGCGGTGGCTTCAGCTTGGTCAAGCGTCCCGAGGGCTTCAACATCGACGACATGATGGTTCTGACACCACTCATTTCGACTATCGCGGCAAACGACATGATGCTCAGCGGAGCCTTCCAGAAGTTCCCGGATCTCAAGGTCGCCATGAGCGAGGGTGGCGTCGGCTGGGTGGCGCCGTGGCTCGACCGAGTCGAACGACACGTCGTCAACCAGTCCTGGACCGGAACCAGCTTCCTCCCCAAGGGAATGACGGCAACCGATGTGTGGCGCAAGAACTTCCTGGCGTGCTACATCACGGAGCCGAGCGGACTGAACAACCGTGACCGCCTCGGCATCGACACCATCGCCTGGGAATGCGACTACCCCCATTCCGACTCCACGTGGCCTATCTCGCCGGAGATGTTGATGGAAGAGCTCGTCGACGCCAAGCTCACCGACGAGGAGATCGACAAGATCACCTTCGGAAACGTTGCCCGGTTCTTCGACTGGGATCCCTTCAAGCACATCAAGCGCGAGGACGCCACCGTAGGCGCCCTGCGTGCGCGAGCAACCGATGTCGATATCAGTGAGACATCCAAGGCCGAATACCGTCGACGCTACGAGCTCGCCAACTCGTAGCTTCCACGCTTGAACAAATGCCGCCGACACCCGTGTCGGCGGCATTTGTCGTACCCGCGAACAGCCTCACGGGTTCATGGAGAACCTCACCGGCCCAACAGGTTTGACTGAACCAACACATCGACCGTCGCACCCGTCAAGAATAAGAAATTCGTCCGAAAAGAATTGCATTTTTATCAATAAGAACGCTATTCTCCAAGTAACCAAGGAGGCGCACATGGCGTGGGATTTCGAAACCGACCCCGAGTACCAAGCGAAACTGGACTGGGCGGACAAGTTCGTACGTGAAGAGGTCGAGCCACTCGACCTGGTCTGGCCGCACGAGCAGTTCGTGCCACTGGACGGAGCCAGGCGTAAGGCGATCGACCCACTCAAGGAGCAGGTACGGAGGCAAGGCCTGTGGGCCACACATCTCGGACCCGACATGGGCGGCCAGGGATACGGAGCACTCAAGCTGGCGCTACTGAACGAGATTCTCGGTCGATCATCCTGGGCACCAATCGTATTCGGATGCCAGGCACCGGATACTGGGAATGCCGAGATCATCGCCCACTACGGCACCGAAGAGCAGAAGCGGCGTTACCTGCAGCCGCTACTCGACGGTGAGATGTTCTCGACCTACTCCATGACCGAACCTCAGGCCGGTGCGGATCCCGCGCAGTTCACGACGCGCGCAGTCAAGGACGGCGACCACTGGGTCATCGACGGAATGAAGTACTTCTCCTCCAACGCGAGAACCGCGTCGTTCCTGATCGTCATGGCCGTCACGAACTCCGATGTCAGTGTGTACAAGGGCATGTCGATGTTCCTCGTACCGTCGGACACTCCGGGAATCAACATCGTCCGCAACGTAGGCCTGTACGGTGAGCCCCTCAATGACGGCACTCACGCCCTCATCCACTACGAAGGTGTCCGGGTACACGAGGACGCACTCCTCGGCGGCGAAGGCCAGGCATTTGCCGTGGCGCAGACGCGACTCGGCGGCGGACGAATCCACCACGCCATGCGGACTATCGGCCTCGCGCAGAAGGCAATCGATATGATGTGCGAGCGCGCGCTGAGCCGCGAAACCGCCGGCAGCCGGCTCGCCGACAAGCAGTTCGTGCAGGGCTACATCGCCGACTCATACGCACAACTGGCTCAGTTCCGGCTCTTCGTGTTGCACACGGCATGGAAGATCGACAAGTACAACGACTACAAGAAGGTCCGCAAGGACATCGCTGCTGCCAAGGTCATCATGCCGACCGTGCTGCACGACATCGCTTGGCGGGCAATGCAAATTCATGGCGCACTCGGCGTTACCAACGAGCTTCCGCTCTTCCAGATGATTCACGGTGCCGCCGTGATGGGTCTCGCCGACGGTCCGACCGAGGTGCACAAGACCACCGTGGCCAAGCAGGTACTGCGGGATTACAGCCCCAGCGAAGACCTCTGGCCCACGGAATGGATCCCGCGCAAGCAAGAAGCCGCGAAGGCAAAGTACGCCGAGTACCTCGAACTGGAAGTGGGGAACCTGTGATCGATTTTCAACGGCTTTCGGACTGGATGGACGGCGAAGGTCTCGGCAAAGGCGCGCCGCTCGAGCACCGATACCTCTCCGGCGGTACCCAGAACGAAATCTACGAACTCACCCGTGACGACTTTCGCTGCGTGATCCGGATACCACCGCCGGAGGCTCCCGCCAACCGTGACAAGGGAATCCTCCGGGAGTGGCAGATCATCTCGGCGCTCGACGGCACCGATGTGCCGCACACCGAGGCAATCGCCGTGTGCGAGGACGCATCCGTACTCGGCCGGCCGTTCTACCTCATGGGGTTTGTCGACGGTTGGTCCCCCATGGACGACCGGAATTGGCCGGAGCCCTTCAAGAGCGACCTCGAAGCACGGAGCGGACTCGGCTACCAGCTGGCCGAAGGCATCGCGCTTCTGTCGAAGGTCGATTGGAAAGCCAAGGGCCTCCAGGATCTTGGCCGGCCCGACGGTTTCCACGAGCGTCAGGTCGATCGCTGGACCAGCCTGTTCGAGAAGATCAAGGGCCGCGAACTCGAAGGTATCGAAGTCGCCACCGAGTGGCTGCGGAACCACAAGCCACTCGACTTCATCCCCGGAATCATGCACGGCGACTACCAGTTCGCCAACGTGATGTTCGAAAACGGTGCACCGGCCCGGCTTTCCGCCATCGTCGATTGGGAGATGGGAACCGTCGGCGACCCCAAACTCGACCTCGCCTGGATGCTCGAGGGCTGGCCCAAGGACACGAGCGCTCCGGAGGCCGCAACCAGCAGTTACGTCAATCTGCAGGGCATGCCGTCGATGGAACAGTTGGCCGGGCACTACTCCGAGATCTCGGGTCGTCAGGTCGACGACCTCGACTACTACCGCATCCTCGCCAAGTGGAAACTCGCGATCATCCTCGAGCAGGGGTTCCAGCGTGCGGGCGATAACGAGAAGCTACTCGCCTTCGGACCCATTGTCGCCCAATCGATGATCGCTGCTGCCGAACTCGCCGAGACAACGGAGTACAAGTCATGACCGACACAACCCCCGAACTTGTTCAAGAACGTCGCGGACAGATCCTGATCCTGCGCCTCAACCGTCCGGACGCACGAAATGCCCTCACCGGCAGCCTGTATCGCGATCTCGGCGACACGGTTCTTGCTGCCGACGCCGATCCGGACATCCGCGCCATCGTCATCACGGCCACCGGTGATCGCGCCTTCTGCTCGGGTATGGATCTGAAGGCATTTGCCACGGAAGGTGAAGGAGCTTTCACCTCCGAGGGTTTCGCGCGACTCGCAGCGGGCGAACTCTCGACCCCGGTGATCGGTGCCGCCAACGGCACCGCCATCGGCGGCGGACTCGAACTCCTCCTCGGTTCCGACATCATCATTGCGTCGTCGGCCGCGAAATTCGGCTTCCCCGAGGTGAAACGGGGATTGTTCCCCGGCGGCGGCGGCACCAACATCGGAACCCGAATCCCGATGCACGTCGCCCTGGAGTTGACGCTCACCGGTGATCTCATCACGGCTGAACGGGGATACCAACTCGGGTTGATCAACGCCGTCGTAGATCCGGACCAGGTGTTGGAGACCGCGGTGGCATACGCCGAGCGCATCGCCGCCAACGCTCCACTCGGCTTGGCTGCATGTAAGGAACTTGTCCGTCTCGCAGTAACCGATTCAACCAGCGCTGCGCAGAAACTCGGCCAGTGGCAGTCGGTCGTGTTCAGCAGTGGCGACGCCAAAGAGGGCGCCGCGGCGTTCATCGAGAAGCGCACCCCCATCTGGCAGGGCAGGTAACCTGCGATGCGCGCTGCAGTGTGCGGGGCGTACGGGCCTCCCGAGGTTGTCACCGTCGAAACACTCCCCTCGGCTCCGCTCGAGGCCGGGCAGATTCGGATCCGCATCGAATCCGCAGCCGTCAACTTCTCCGATGTGTTGTTGATCGCCAACAAGTACCAGGTCAGTGTCCCGCCGCCGTTCACGCCCGGCAGTGAGTTCGCCGGCGTCGTATCCGAAATTGCCGACGGTGTCACAGCTGTCTCCCTAGGTGACCGTGTCACCGGCACCGGTTTTGTCGGCGCGTTTGCGGAGGAAATTGTCATCGCTTCCGACAAACTCACGCTGGGCCGCATCCCGGACGGTGTCGAGACACGAATCGCAGCCGCCTTCGGCGTGGCTCACCGCACGGCCTACCACACACTCCGATCCGTGGCTCATGTCAAACCCGGAGACGAGTTGATCGTTCTCGGCGCCGGCGGCGGTGTCGGCCTTGCCGCCGTTCAGCTCGGTGTTGCCCTCGGGGCATCGGTCACCGCGGTCGCGTCGAGCACGAACAAGCTTGACGTCGCGGCGTCGTACGGTGCCGGCCACCTCGTCAACCATCGCACCGAGGATCTGCGCACGGCACTGAAAAAGGCGCTCCCCCAGGGAGCAGACGTTGTTGCCGATCCAGTCGGCGGCGACCTCTCCGAACCTGCACTTCGTGCATTGCGTCCGGGCGGCCGCTTTGTCACCATCGGGTACGCGTCCGGTGTCATCCCCAAGATTCCGCTCAATTTGATCTTGGTAAAGGGTGTGCAGGTCAACGGATTCCAGTTCAAGGACATCCCGCCGGAAGAATACCGCCGAAATGAAGCCGAACTCACCGATCTACTGGTCGCCGGCCGGACAGTTCCCCACATCGGCGCCGAATTCCCACTCGACAAGGCAGCTGATGCTCTTCGGATGGTCGCCGACGGCCAGGCCGTCGGGAAGGTACTCATCGACCTGACGTCCTGACAGCAACAAGCCGTCAGTGGGGTCCGGGAGCGGTGTTCGGAGTTGGCGCATTGTCACCCCGGCAAGCTCGGACCCCACTTTTGCGAGATTACGATTCTTAGGTGAGAGAATGACGTATGCTCGCCGTATGGGAGACGACTTGGGAGCAGACGGTTTACGGTTCGAGCGCGAAGGTGCGATCGGGTGGTGCACCATCGATCGCCCCGCGGCGAGAAACGCATTCACCCCAGCGATGTACTACGGGCTGAAACGAGCAGTTCGCCTCGTGAACTCCGATCCTGATCTGGGAGCACTGATCATCACCGGTGTCGACGACGTATTTGCGCCCGGCGGCGACCTAGGCGGGCGCTCCGATCCGGGAGACAATATGCCGGAAGGACTTTCAGGCAACGACGTCGTCCCGTTCATGACCATCCGAGACAGCCGCGCGCCTGTCATTTCCGCTGTCAACGGAATCTGCCAGGCCGGCGGACTCCTTGTTGCGATGATGTCCGACATCGCCGTTGCCAGCGATCGGGCCACATTCCGCGTTCCCGAACTTCTGCGCGGAATCCCGGACGCGACCTACGCCGCCGTACTGCCCGCTCACGTCGGCGTTGCAGCTGCGCGTGATCTGATGCTCTCCGCACGCAAATTCGATGCCGCAGAGGCACTTCGACTCGGAGTGATATCCCGCGTCGTACCGCACGAGAATCTCCGGGCTGCCGCACTTCAGGCCGCACGCGAGGTACTGCAAAGCGCACCACTGGCCCGTGCCCAGGTCAAACGAATGCTCAACGAGCGTTACGGACTGTTCGACTACGAGACCATGTTCGGCGCGCTCGAAACGTCACCGGAACCCCGCGAGGGAATGCGTGCATTCATGGAAAAACGTGACCCCAACTGGATTCCGGCAAATCTGCCGAGCTGAGCACCCTCTCCACTGCCCGAGGCCGTCGCCGCACTGCGGCGACGGCCTCGAATACTATTCTGGCTCTGGATAATCAACGTGGTTTGGAGTACTCCGATTGCACGGCCATGATCCGCATCTTCGGGATCGGGCCGTAGCTTAGCGAATCCGACATATTCAACCGCTTTGCCGCAGCAGCGATATGAACGTTTCGCTTTGCCTCATGGGGATCACCCTCGAGCTCGTAGAGCGTGACGGAAGGACCGCCATCTGCGTCTGCAGCCGCCAGTCTGGTGCCGCCGACAAATCCGTCCAGAGCCACCACTTCCGGTATGTGTATCTCGTCGTACCACCGATTGAACTCGTCCAGCCGATCCGGATGAGAGGGATGCGATTCGACAACCAGGTAATGCTTCATTCTGGATCCTCACTGTGAGAAATACTGGTAAAGGAGCAGATTCAGACTCGAACGACCCAACCGCCATCGATATTGAGCGTGTGACCGGTCACCCAGTCACTGCCCGACGAGACGAGGTACAACAGACCGGGAATCAGCTCCTCGGGCTCGCCGAAGGGAAACGGAATGGCATGCTTGACCATTTCCTTGAGTTCCGGCGGTGACGCGATCGAACCCGCTTCAGTGTTGACCATTCCCGGAGCGATCGCATTTACACGAATACCGAACGGCGCCAACTCTCGCGCTAACGACACAGTCATGCTCACCAGGCCGAGTTTGGTGATACCGTACGCCTGCGCAGCCATGAAAGCGCCGCTCGACGACTGATTCACGATCTTGCCGTGTCCGCGCTCCTTCATGTAGGGCACCACCGCGCGGGCACACAGAAGCGGACCGGTGAGATTGACTGCAAGCGTGCGGTTCCAGAGTTCGAGATCCATCGTGGTCAAGGATCCCTCGCCTACCACTTCAGCCATCAACCCTGCGTTGTTCACGAGAATGTCGACGGACCCGAAGTGCCGGGCTGCCGTAGCCGCCATCTCGACCGCACTCGATTCGTCCCGGACGTCGACATGCACCGCAATGGCGCGGTGGCCGGCCGCTGCCAGTTCGTCTGCTGCTGCAGTGGCGGCCTCGAGATTGACGTCAGCGAGCACCACGGCGGCGCCGGCCTCGGCGAGTCCTCGAGAGTATGTGCGGCCGATCCCGCCGCCCGCACCGGTGACTACGGCCACCTTGCCCTCGAGTAGAACGTTGTCGGTCATGTTTCCCTTTCGTCAGACCTTGCGGGTAACCCCACCGTCGACGCGGATGATCGCACCGGTGGTGTAACTGGAAGCCGCGCTTGCGAGATGGAGTGCAAGTGGACCGATCTCCTCGGGACGGCCCATACGACGGAGCGGCACGAATGGTGCATCTTCACCCTCGGCCGGAGCCCAGGACTTGGAGATATCCGTCAGGAAAGGCCCGGGAAGAATCGCGTTGACGCGTACCGTCGGCGCAAAGGCCTCGGCCAGTCCGACAGTGAGAGCGTTGAGGCCCGCTTTGGCGCATGCGTAAGGCAGCTCTCGAACGCTGGCAACGAGGGAGCCCGCGGTGCCGACATTGATGATCGAACCACCGCCGTTGTCGGCCATGTAGGTACCGGCGCGGACCGCAAGTCGGAAGGGCCCCTTGAGATTAACGCTGAGAGTCTTGTCGTACAGGTCCTCGGTAATGTCGTCGAGGTTCTTGTACGGGGGCGACATACCCGCGTTGTTCACCAGCACGTCGAGTCGGCCGAAGTGTTCGAGCGTCCGGTCGATCAACTGCTCGCAATCGTCCCAACGTCCGACATGACACGCAACCGGCAGAACCTTACGCCCGGTCGACGCCATGACCTCCTCGGCGGCGCGCTCGCACGAGTCGAGTTTGCGGGACGCGATGACCACGTCAGCTCCCGCTTCGGCGAGGATCTGGACAATCGCTCGGCCGATCCCGCGGGATCCACCCGTGACTATCGCAACTTTGCCGGTCAGGTCGTGGAGATGTTCCAAGGTGCTCATAGGTGAATCATGCCTGATTCGACCACACTTTGAAAAGGCCATTCTCGCTCTAAAGAATATTATTCTGGTGCTACATCGAACACATTCTTCAACTGAGGCTACGCCGAATTGAGCTGCGTAGAGTACTGGAAGACAACGCCGTTCGACAGTCGAATCGGTACATTCGGCCACAGATCGCCCGAGGTTGCGTGGGCCGACGGTACCCGCGAACCCGCCACCCAAAGCACCCGCGATGGATTTTCCACACTTCATGTTCTAGTTTGTGAGAATTACGTTCTCCTGAACGTGACCCCTGACCCGAGAGTTCATCGAGCAACGAGGGCCAGGAACCCACCGCCAGAAAAGGAACCTCGTGGATCTGCAGACTGTTCAGGACAAGATCGAAATCGCCGAACTGATCTACCGATACGCCCGCGCGGTGGACACCAAGAATTGGGAATTGCTGACCACCGTGTTCACCGAGGACGCGCATCTCGACTACAGCGCCGTCGGCTACCCGGCCGGATCCCGAGACACAGTGCTGACACTGCTCACACAAGCGCTCGGCCAGGTGCCGATGACTCAGCATTTTGTCACCAACGTCGAGGTCGAACTCGACGGTGACACCGCCAACGTACGGGCAATGTTCTACAACCCGATGCAACTCCCGGGCGCTGCGGAGATGACCTACTGCGGCGGCAACTACCACCATGAGGTCGTTCGCACCGCCGACGGCTGGAAGAGCGCTCGGGTGACCGAGGAGAACCTGTGGTTCTCGAACCACCCCGCCAAGACGCCGGCCTGAAAGGTAAACCTGTGACCGGCAACGTAAATCGGCCCGCGAACGGGCGTGTATCCGGCAAGGTTGCCCTGATCACCGGCGCCGCCCGCGGACAAGGGCGAGCGCACGCCGTTCGACTGGCTGCCGAGGGCGCAGACGTCATTGTCGTCGATCTGTGCGCACCCATGCGTGGTGTCCCGTACGCCTCAGCTACCTCCGAGGATCTACAGGAGACCGTACGGTTGGTGGAAAGGACTGGACAGCAGGCAATTTCAGCAGTTGTCGACGTCCGGGACCTCGAGAAACTTCGTGGGATCGTCGACGATGCCGTCATTCGCCTCGGCGGTTTGGATATCGTGGTCGCGAACGCGGCGATCTGCTCTGCCGCTCCCTGGCACGAGGTAACCCCCGAATCCTTCGAGGACACAATAGGTACCAACGTGACCGGCGTCTGGAACACCGTCATGGTCTCGGCCCCACATCTCGTCGAGCGCAGCAGTGGATCGATCATCTTGATCAGTTCCGCAGCGGGTTTGAAGGCGCAGCCGTTCACGATGCCGTACACCACGAGCAAGTGGGCAGTGCGGGGAATGGCAAAAGCGTTCGCCGCGGAACTCGCTCAACACAGTATTCGGGTGAACAGCGTGCATCCCACCGGAGTGAACACACCCATGGTCAACGACGGTGGCCTCGGCGGGCAGCTCGACAAGGCGATTGCCGGCAACAGTCGCATCGGCGCGATGATGATCAACATGCTGCCCGTCGACATCATCGCGCCCGAGGACGTGTCGGACACGGTGTTGTTCTTGGCATCCGACGAATCGAAGTACATCACCGCACACGAATTGGCACCCGACGCGGGTGTCACCGAGTTCTGATCGAACAGTATTCACTGGAGGAAAAGGCATGGAGTTGTCCTCGGCGCGGCACGCATTCATTACCGGCGGTGCGAGCGGTATCGGCCTCGGCATCGCTGATGCGTTGGCCGAGCGCGGGTTATCCGTCACGGTTGCCGATATCAATCGGCAGTCGCTGGATTCGGTGATTGCTTCCCGAGGTGTCGGATTTCGTGGTGTCTCACTCGACGTCCGTGATCGCAAATCGTGGGTAGCGGCCAAGGCAACGGCCGAAGGCACTTTCGGCCCCGTGGATATCCTCGTCAACAATGCGGGCATCGGTTTCAACGGGCGCGATGTGGTCGACATGGACCCGGATACCTTCGACAATCTTGTCGCGATCGACCTGACCGGAGTGTTCAACGGCGTGTCCGCCTTCGGTGGGGATATGCGAGCACGTGGGCACGGGCATATCGTCAACACCGCTTCCGTCATGGGATTGACCGCCGGCGCTCCCGGGCGTGGCGCATACAGTGCCGCAAAGAGTGCAGTCATCGCTCTGTCCGAGGCGCTGCGCACCGAGCTGGCGCCGCATGGTGTTGGAGTTTCCGTGCTGTGCCCGGGATTGGTGATGTCGAATCTCGATCGGAACACCAGCGAATTGGGTGGTCAGGTCGAGGATGTCAGCCACATCAAAGGAACGGGAAACATCGGCATGGAGCCTGCGACCGCAGGCTCCTACGTCGCCCGAGGAATCGCGCAGAATCTCCCGTACATCGTCACGCACCCGCATTATCTCGACTACGTCGAGAAGCGAATGGAGAGCATTCGGGCCAGTGTGGACGCGTCGACCCCGATTTCCTGAGTCCTGCATCGACGCCCACTCGAATGGCACGATGCCGGATTTGCGAGATTTCCCACGCACCATAATTTCAGTCGCCATACTGGAATGGAGGCTTCCCCTACCCAAGTAGGTGCGTATGGATATCGATGTACTCGTCGCAGGCGCCGGCCCGATCGGATTGACCGCTGCCATCGAACTACGCCGTCGCGGGATCAACGTTCGGATCGTCGACCCGCTCGAAGAACCTCCGCAGTACGCCAAAGCAGTTGGCATCCAACCCCGCACCCTCGAAGTCTTCGAGAACATGGGCGTTCTGCGACAGGTTCTCGATGCGGCCACCATCCTGCGTGGGCAGATCAGCTACACCAACGGTTCCGAAGCGGGGCGGATGGATCTCACACTCCCCGGCGACGTGCCGTACACCTTTTGCGGGCTCCCCCAATACGAGACCGAAAGAATCCTGACGGCCAGACTGCGAGAACTCGGAACCTCGATCGAGCGCGGGCTCTCCCTCGCCAGTTTCGAGGACACCGACGACGGAGTCACCTGCATACTCAGCGATGGAAGTACTGTGCGGACCAAGTATCTGGTGGGATGCGACGGCGCCCACAGCATTGTTCGCAAGGGATTGGGATTGACCTTCGAGGGTGGAGCTTTTGCCGAAAGCTACATGCTCGGCGACGTCGAAGTTGATTGGTCGATGCCAAGCGGATTCGCGATTCGCGCAAGTCATGTCGACGACGCAGGAACTACCGACGATCTCCTGGTGTGCATCCCGCTCCCAGGTCACAAGCGATATCGGATGTCCATGCTGGTTCCCGACGATCTCCTCCCGGACCCCGCAGGAGCTGACGGTATTGCACACGGCTTTTCGTCCGGAAAGGCTCCCGAACTCCACCATATTCAGGCTGTGCTCGACCGATTGTCGCCCGAACCAACGACGGCGTCGGCGCTGCGGTGGTCGTCGGTATTTCGGATCAGCCACCGCATTGTCGATGCCTACAGTCGCGGAAGGGTTTTCATCGCCGGTGATGCTGCCCATATTCACCCGCCTACCGGCGCGCAAGGTATGAACACCGGAATCCAGGACGCGCACAACCTCGCATGGAAATTGGCACTGGCGGCGCAGAACCTTGCGGCCCCGGGTCTTCTCGATACCTACGACACCGAAAGACGTCCGGTTGGTGAAGAAGTTGTCGGCATGACAGTCCGCAACGCCCGCGAAGGGATCGGCGCCGGAGAGTCCTCGATCGATACCGCGATGCGTCGGCAGGCACAACTACTGGTTGCCTATCCCGACAGTCCGCTCAACAGCGGAGAAACCGGGAACGTCTCAAACGTTCACCCCGGCGAGCGGGCACCGGACGCACGTGGACTCACCCGCGACTGCGTGCAGTTCCCCATCCGGTTGTTCGAATTGCTGTCGGGAGTCAACCACACACTCCTTCTCTGCTCGGACGGAACCGAGGGCAGCATTGGCGACTGCGAAAAACAGGCTGCCGCTGCGATTCACGCGGCGCACGGAAAGCTGGACGCGTACGTGATCGCACCACCGTCGTCTGATTCGGTCTATTCGACACTGCCGATCATTCGCGACACCGATTCGCAGCTATGTGCCGCCTACGGCGTGGAAGAGAACTGCGCGTTGGTAATCCGACCGGACGGGTACCTCGGATATTGCGGCGAGCACGCCGGTACCTTCGGCTACCTGTCGAAAGTCTTTGCACTCAATGTGTAATGAGGGAGTCGAACATCAGCCGGATCTCGGGTGAGAGTTTCATGAGTTCCACGTAGCCACCCATCGGGCCGCCGTCGACGTAGGCAAATTCCATTCCCACGTCTGCGATACGCCCTTGTTGCAACACCGGCATTCCTCGCCGCGCTACTTCCGACAGCGTTTCGTCGTAGTCATCCGGAACAAATGCCACGTGATGAACACCAACGCCGTGCGTGTCGAGAAACTCCGAATAGAGATTGCGTCCCGAAACCGGTTGGATCAGCTCAATTTGCTGAGTTCCCGCATAGCCCAGGGAAATGTGGACTGTGTAGTCGGCGGGCTCGCCCCGAAAGGTGGTGGTCTCGGGGCCGAAGTGAAGGTCGGGCATCCGCAGCCATCGCTGAACGCCCCATTTCTCGGTGAACTCCCCTTCTGCTGCAGTGATATCGGCTACCACCCAACAGATCTGAAAGATCGGTCCCGAAACCAGCGCGGTCATGCCATTTTTCCGTTGTCCACCGAATACACCGCACCGTGAATCGCGGCGGCATCATCGGAAGCAAGAAACGCCACCATCTTGGCGACGTCTTCCGGCTCCATCAGCCCACGCGGTGACGCGACCTTCATGATCAGATCGAAATCGACACCGTCCGGGAAGGTGAATCCCGTGACCTGCGGCGTCATCATGCCACCGGGGCAGATTGCGTTGACGCGCAGAGATTTTCCGGTGAACTCCATTGCCATAGCTCGAGTGAGCCCGATCAGCCCGTGCTTGGCAGCGCAGTAACCAGCCGAGTAGGCCTGCCCTTCGAGTCCAGCGATCGACGAAACATTGACGATGTTGCCGCCACGCGCGAGAAGATGCGGCAGCGCGGCTCGCGACAGGAAGAACGGCCCGTTCAAGTTGACCGCAAGGTCATGCGCCCAGTCGTCATCGGCAATGTCCGCGGTATGGCGGATGGTATGTGAACCAGCCACATTGACGAGGATGTCGATTCCACCGAAGGCGTCGACGCACGCCTGCACGGCGGCGTCGCACTGAGCGGAGTCGGAGACATCAGAAGCCGAATAATGGCCCGCACCGTCGCTTCCCGCCAGCTCGGTCATCGCCTGGTGCAACTTGTCCTTGCTCCGGGCAACTCCGAAAACCTTGGCTCCCTTGCCGGTCAGGATCTCGGCGACGGCGCGCCCCAACCCCGAGGACGCGCCGGTCACCAGTGCAATTTTTCCGTCCAGTACGTCAGCCACACACCGAGTCTACGACGCGGCAGCCTCCCGCTGAAGCTCCAACGCGATATCTATCAGCTGATCTTCCTGTCCGCCAACCAACTTGCGCTTCCCCGCGCGTACCAGTAGCTCGGCAGAGGACACGCCGTACCGCTCGGCTTGACGTTCAGCATGCTTGAGGAAGCTGGAGTACACCCCGGCGTAGCCCATCATCAGCGCCTGGCGGTCGAGGAGACATTCCTGCGGCATGGCTGGTCGCACAACATCTTCGGCGGCGTCGGCTATCGCGAAGAAGTCGATACCGGTCTTGACGCCGATCTTGTCGCAGACTCCGACAAACGCCTCCACCGGCGCGTTGCCCGCACCGGCACCGAAACGGCGAGTGCTGCCGTCGATCTGCTTGGCCCCAGCGCGAACGGCGGCAATCGAATTCGCGACACCCAAACCGAGGTTCTCGTGTCCGTGAAAGCCGACCTGAGCGTCGCTGCCGAGTTCCTGGACCAGGGCCTCGACCCGTTCGGATACCTGCTCGAGAACAAGTGCACCCGCAGAGTCGACGACGTACACACACTGGCAGCCGGCGTCGGCCATGATGCGCGCCTGCTTGGCGAGCATTTCCGGCGGAATCGAATGAGCCATCATCAGGAATCCGACGGTCTCGAGTCCACGCTCACGAGCGAGCCCGAAGTGCTGAATGGAGACGTCTGCCTCGGTGCAGTGAGTGGCGATTCGGCAGATGGACGCGCCGTTGTCCTGGGCGATGACGATGTCGTCCTTGATACCCAGCCCCGGCAACATCAGAAAGGCGATCTTTGCGTTTTTTGCCGTCTCCACAGCGGCTTTGATGAGTTCTTGCTCCGGCGTTTTCGAGAAGCCGTAGTTGAAGGAGGACCCGCCGAGACCGTCACCGTGGGTGACCTCGATGACCGGCACACCGGCTCCGTCGAGGGCACCGACGATCGCTCGGACTTCCTCGAGCGTGAACTGATGACGCTTGTGATGGGAACCGTCGCGCAGCGAGGTGTCGGTGACGCGGATGTCCCAGCTCGAATCGAAGTGAATCATGTCGCTCATGCCTTCACGCTCAGAAGCTTCTGGGCGATCTCCTCGCCCACCTTGGTGGCTGCTGCCGTCATGATGTCGAGGTTTCCGGCGTACGGCGGCAGGAAGTCGCCTGCGCCTTCGACCTCGACAAACGTTGTGACCGTTGCGTATCCACCGGACACGACGCTCGGCTTGTCGAACTGCGGCTCGTTGAGCAACCGATAGCCCGGCACGTACTGCTGGATGTCTTTGACGACGCGATGAATGGAGTCGGTGATCGCGGCATGATCCGCATCTTCGGGGATGGCGCAGAAGATGGTGTCTCGCATGATCATCGGCGGGTCGGCGGGATTGAGGATGATGATCGCCTTGCCGCGCTGGGCGCCGCCGATCGTCTCGATTCCGCGACTGGTGGTCTTGGTGAACTCGTCGATGTTCGCGCGGGTTCCCGGTCCGGCGGACAGTGATGCAACGGAGGCGACGATCTCGGCGTAAGCCACCTCCACCACACGAGATACCGCGTACACGATCGGGATAGTTGCCTGCCCGCCGCAGGTGATCATGTTGACGTTGGGCGCGTCGAGGTGCTCGCGCAGGTTGGCCGGAGGAACTACCGCCGGGCCGACAGCAGCCGGGGTGAGGTCGACGGCGCGGATTCCCGCGGCCTCGTAGCGCGGAGCCGCGTCACGGTGGACGTAGGCCGAGGTCGCCTCGAACACCAGGTCCGGTTTCTCCGCCTGCTTCAACAGCCAGTCGACCCCCTCGGCGGAGGTCTCGAGCCCCATCGCGGCGGCGCGCGCCAATCCTTCGCTCTCCGGGTCGATTCCGATCATCCACCGCGGCTCCAGCCACTGCGAACGTTGCAATTTGTACAGCAGATCGGTACTGATGTTTCCCGACCCGACAATCGCCACACTTGCCTTGGTCATGACTACTCCCTAAGTGAGCTGAAGCTGGGGGGTGAACTGATGCGAGCCATCGCGGTGACCGTGGCCGCATGAAGTCCGGCGCGGCGGCCGGAGAACACACAGTCGGCGAGCGACAAGCCACTCACATACGAATTGGAACAAATACCGACGGCGGTGCGTCCGGCTGCATAAAGTCCCAGTATTGGTTCCCCGGCTTCGTTTTTCACCAGGCCGGTCGATTCGTCGACCACCAATCCACCAAGCGTGAGCATGGGACACGGATTCATCATGTTGGGCTTGATCGAGACGTCGTACAGCGTGAACGGGCCGTTGAGTATCGGTCTGATGAAGTCGGACGGCTTACCCATCGGATCGGATTGACCGTTAGCGGCAGCAGTATTGTGCGCGTCGACCGTTTCATACAGGCCGGCCGCATCGATTCCCGCCTTGTGTGCCACTTCGGCAATCGTGTTGCCATGCACTGCGGTGCGCATCATCCCGGCGGTCTGCACCCGCTGAAACCACATGGACTGATCGGGTATTTGCGCTTTCGCTTTACGAACGAGGTCGGAATCCGCCAGCAGCCAGCCGATTCCGTTGCTCTTCTCGACCATTGCTTGCCCCAGCGCCGCACCGTAGCGCGATTCGTCGACGATTCGCGCTCCGGATTCGCCCACGAGTATCGAACCGAGAAAAGCGCTGGGCGGGACGATGAACCGCCACGCGGAAACGTTACCGAGTTTGTCGGTCGCACCGCCCGCCTCGATTCCGAGGTTGATTCCCTTGCCGTCGTCGCCCGACGTGCCGAGCGGGATCCCGCCCTTGTACGCGGGTGCGTGAGTGCGCATCATCTCGCGGTTGGATACAAATCCACCCGCGCTGAGGATCACGCCACCACGCGCCTTTATGCGGATCTTCTTTGCATACTTCTTCTCGATCTTGCCGATTTGGGCGTCGATAATCGAACGCAGTTGGGGCGCATACACACCGGGTTTGGCAGAAAGCGAACTGAGCGCCGCGTGACGCCGCCGTACCCCGGCGGGTGCATCCCGAAGCGTCAGCGCTTCGACGCCGATCACCCGGCCGTCCTCGATGACCAGCCTGTCCGCTCGGGTCTGACCGAGAAACCGCACTCCCTTGGCCTCGGCGGACTTCGCAAGCGGGCCGTAGAGCATCTTCCCCGACGTTCCTCGGCCTTTGGCACGGTGCCCACGAGGAGCAGGCTTGGCGATGTCCCGGAACCCGCCGGCCGATTCGCTACCCGAGAAGTACAGGTAGTGCTTGTTGCTCGGATACGACGTCTTGTACGGACACAACGACGCCTCGAACGGCACGCCGTGACCGCGCAGCCAGTCGATTGTCGCCGGACTCTCCGCTACGAACCGACGCAAGGTCTGGGGCGTCACTGCATCACCGACCTCGCGATTCAAGTACGCGAGCATGGCTTCCGGAGTGTCCTCGACACCGGCTTCTTTCTGAATCGCGGTGCCGCCACCGGCGTAGAAGATTCCACCGGAAATGGTGCTGGCGCCACCTCCCAATGCCCGATCGATCGCCATCACCGACGAACCGGCCGCCACCGCTTCGAGTGCGGCGCTTGCCCCCGCCACGCCGAATCCGACAACGAGGACATCAACCGAAGTATCCCAGGTCACACTGCACCATCCTCAATTTTACTGCAACGCGTTTCGTTATCGAAGGCAACGTTCGCAAATACTTCCTGGCAGAAAGCATGGACTGACACCCCCATCATTCTATAACGTGTTCTACATGAGCAAGCAGGAATACGACATCGTCGTCGTCGGCAGTGGTGCCGCAGGTATGACAGCGGCCTTGACCGCAGCCCATCAGGGTTTGAGCGTGGTCATCGTGGAGAAAGCCGCCCATTACGGCGGATCGACCGCCCGCTCCGGTGGCGGAGTCTGGATCCCCAACAACGAGGCACTGCAGGCGGACGGTGTCACCGACACACCCGAGGCCGCACGTTCCTACCTGCACAGCATCATCGGCGACGTCGTCGCTCCCGAGCGCATCGACACCTACCTCGAGCGCGGGCCCGAGATGCTCTCGTTCGTACTGAAGAACACTCCACTCCAATTGCAGTGGGTTCCCGGCTACTCCGACTACTACCCGGAAGCTCCCGGCGGACGCCTCGGTGGCCGCAGTGTCGAGCCCACCCCATTCGACGGCAACAAGTTGGGCGCCGATCGCAAGAATCTCGAACCCGACTACGTCAAGGCACCCAAGAACTTTGTCATCACCCAGGCCGACTACAAGTGGCTCAACCTGCTGATGCGCAACCCTCGCGGTCCCCTGCGCGCAATGAAGGTCGGCATGCGATTCCTCGCGGCCAAGGCCACCAAGAAGGATCTGCTGGTTCGCGGCCAGGCACTCGTCGCCGGCATTCGACTCGGCCTTCAGTCAGCCGGTGTTCCCATCTTGCTGAACACACCCCTGACCTCCCTCTACACCGAGGACGGCACGGTTCGCGGCGTCAACGTTCTCATCGACGGCGAAGATCAGGTCATCCGCGCTCGCCACGGAGTTGTGTTGGGCTCCGGCGGATTCGAGCACAACAAGGAAATGCGCGAGAAGTACCAGCGCGGACCGATCGGCACCGAATGGACCGTCGGCGCGAAGGCTAACACCGGCGACGGCATCCGAGCGGGTCAAGAGATCGGCGCCGCAGTCGATTTCATGGATGACGCCTGGTGGGGCCCGTCCATCCCACTCACGGGTGGACCGTGGTTCGCTCTGTCCGAACGCACACTTCCCGGCTGCATGATGGTCAACCTCTCGGGCAAGCGCTTCGGCAACGAGGCGGCGCCGTACGTCGAGGCAACGCATGCGATGTACGGCGGCGAGTACGGCCAGGGCCCAGGCCCCGGCGAGAACATCCCGACCTGGATGATCCTCGATCAGCGCTACCGCAACCGCTACACCTTTGCCGGCATTACGCCCCGATCCCCCTTCCCCAGCCGCTGGCTCAAGGCCGGCATCGTGGTCAAGGCAGGAACGATCGCCGAATTAGCCGAGAAGACAGGCCTTCCTGTCGCTTCCCTGACCGAAACGGTGGAGCGATTCAACGGCTTCGCACGCAACGGCAAGGACGAGGACTTCGGGCGCGGCGACAGCGGCTACGACGCGTACTACGGCGATCCCCGACTGAAGAACCCCAGCCTCGCCGAAATCAGCAAGGCCCCGTTCTACGCCATCAAGATGGTTCCGGGCGACCTCGGCACCAAGGGCGGAATCTGCACCGACGTCAATGGCCGAGCACTGCGTGAAGACGGCAGCATCATCGAAGGTCTCTACGCCGCAGGCAATGCCAGCGCACCGGTCATGGGTCACACGTACGCCGGACCAGGCGCGACCATCGGTCCCGCAATGACTTTCGGCTACCTGGCAGTGCTGGACATCGCAGAGCGCATGAAGACCGCTGACGCCACAGAAACCGCAGAGGCCGCCGGGACCCCTGAGGCTGCAAACACGGCGGTCGATCATGCCAATTGATCCTTCTGTTGCACTCGGCGCAGAGCTTGCGCCACAGGAGTTCTCGTGGACACCGTCGGACGTGCAGCACTACCACCTGGCGCTCGGCGCTGGGGTTCGTCCGCTCGATCCGAACGAACTGCGATACCTCGACGACGAGAAGCCGCAGGTCCTGCCCACCTTCGCCACCGTCGCGGCCAACTTCCACGCCACCGAAGCGCCGAAGGTCTCGTTCCCCGGCGTCGAGATCGATCTCGCGAAGGTTGTTCACGGAAGCCAGGAAGTCACGGTCCATCAGCCGATTCCGGCCAGCGGCACCGGGCGAACCACAACTCGGATCGCCGAGATTTGGGACAAGGGCAAAGCTGCAGTCATCGTGCAGGAATCAGTCACGGTCGATGTGGAGGGCAACCCGTTGTGGACTGCTCGTTCGTCGATCTTCGCGCGCGACGAAGGAGGATTCGGTGGGCAGCGCGGGCCGTCGGAGTCGATTCCGTTGCCTGATCGCGGGCCCGATGCCGAAGTCGTGATACCGGTACTTCCGCAGCAAGCCTTGCTGTATCGCATGTGCGGCGATCGCAATCCATTGCACTCGGATCCGCAATTCGCCTCCGCTGCAGGCTTTCCAGCGCCTATCCTTCATGGACTGTGCACTTACGGAATGGTCTGCAAGGCCGCAGTGGACACGATGCTCGACGGCGACAGCACGCAGGTGGCCGGGTTCCGTGCACGCTTTGCCGGGGTGGTCTTCCCGGGTGAGAACCTGAGCATCCGAATCTGGAAAGGCGAAGGGCAACTCTTGATCTCCGCATTTGCCACAGAGCGCGACGCCCCCGCCCTAGCTGACGTAGTTCTCACTCTCGCCTGAGATTCACTTGTCGAACTCATTGCAGTTCCCAAACCCCGATGGAGCAGCCCGAAGATGACGGCCCAAGACGAAACAACCCGACTGTCCCGACGAGGATTCCTCGCCGCCGGAGCCGGCGCAGTCGCCGCCACCGCCCTTGCCGGCAGCTGGACCCCCGCGTACGCCATTCCGTTCGGATCCAGTGGCGGACAGGTACCCACGCTCGCCGCACCCCCGGCATTCCCGGAAGGCATTGCGCTCTATCAGCAGGCGTACCAGAACTGGTCCAAAGAGATCATGCTCGACACCATCTGGACCTGCGCTCCCAAAACGCCCGAAGACGTAGTACGCCTGGCCAACTGGGGACACGCCAACGGTTACACCATCCGCCCCCGCGGAGCCATGCACGGCTGGACGCCCCTGACTGTGGTGAACGGCGCTTCCATCGACAAGGTCATCCTCGCCGATACCATGGTCCATCTGAACTGGGTCAACGTCGACGCCGGCGGATCACCGGCGACAGTCACCGCGGGACCAGGTGCCACCCTCGACGCCATCACCACCGCACTTCAGGCGCAGGGCCTCGGCTTCGCCAATCTCCCCGCACCCGGCGTCCTGTCCATCGCAGGCTCCCTGGCCGTCGACGCCCACGGCGCAGCCCTTCCCGCCGAAGGCGAAGCTCACGTTCCCGGACAAACTTTCGGCTCTCTGTCCAACCTCGTCACCTCCCTGACCGCAGTGGTCTGGAACGGCAGCGAATACGCGCTCAGGACGTACTCGCGGGCCGACGCTGCCATCAAGCCACTCCTCACTCACCTCGGCCGCACCTTCCTCACCTCCGTCACACTGCAGGCAGCGCCCAACTACCGCATGCGCTGCGTCAGCCACACGGACATCGGTTGGCAGGAACTCTTCGGCGCTCGCGGGGCCTCCGGACGCACCTTCGAGAAGTTCGTCCGCGAAAACGGTCGCGCAGAAGCAATTTGGTACCCCTTCACCGAACGCCCGTGGATGAAGGTGTGGTCCCTCGCGCCTGAAAAGCCTCGCTTCTCCCGCGAAGTCACCGGACCGTACAACTATATTTTCTCCGACAACCTCCCCGAACCGATCACCGACATGATCGGACAGATCAACTCCGGAAACCCCGGCATTGCACCCGCATTCGGGCAGATTATGTACGCCACCACCGTCGCCGGTCTCGCCGCGACCTTCGCCAACGACCTGTGGGGATGGTCCAAGGATGTTCAGTTCTACATCCGGGCCACCACCTTGCGTCTGACGGAAGGCGGCGGCGCCGTTATCACGTCCCGCGCCAACATCGGCCAGGTCATCCACGACTTCACCCAGTGGTTCAACGGCCGCATGGAGTACTACCGCTCCATCGGACAGTTCCCCCTCAACGGACCCGTCGAAATCCGCTGCTGCGGCCTCGACGACCCATCCGACGTCGAAGTCACATCCGCCGGCGCCCCCACGATCTCCGCTATGCGTCCGCGACCGGACCACCCCGAATGGGACACCGCCATCTGGCTCAACGTCCTCGGGGTCCCCGGAACACCCGGCATGTTCGCGTTCTACCGCGAAATGGAGCAATGGATGCGCGGCCACTACAACAACAACGACGCCACCTTCCGCCCCGAATGGTCCAAGGGCTGGGCATTCAGCTCCGACAAGCCGTACACCGACACGCAGATCATCGAAAACGCCCTCCCCCAGACCTACCGCGACGGCGTCCCCACCAGCGACAACTGGGACACCGCCAACGCCGCCTTCAACGCACTGGACCCGCACAAGGTCTTCAGCAACACCTTCCTCGACCAACTACTTCCGTAGCTTCGACCAGCAAGCCCTCGATCAGCACTGCCCGGCATCTTCACTACGAAGGTGCCGGGCTTTTCTGTTGGTTTCACTCGTTTCATTCAGCGACGAGCACTGCCCGGTCGCGGTAGATTCAGTCAATTGCGACATTCCTTTTCCGCTGAGGACACGAAGGGATCGCCACGGATGAAGTCTCCCTTGCGACAGCGACGAACTCGATTGGCCGTGATTGCACTCGCAGTGACGGCTCTCGTCTCCTGCGGATCCAACGAGGACACCACCACTGGCCCGAGTAGTCCCGCGTCGAGCACCGTCAGCCCCGAATCTCAGAAGATCGACGACATTGTCCGTGCCCAGGTCACCGAACTCGGCCTCAGCGGCGCGGTGTACGGGGTGTGGCGCGGTGACACCGAGGTGGTCACCGGCGCTGTCGGCGAATCCCCACTCGGAGTTCCCGCAACAACCGACATGCAATTACGCGTCGGACAGCCCATGGAACCGATGCTCTCGACCGTCCTGCTCCAACTCGACGAGTCCGGCACTCTCCCACTCGACGAACCGATTGCCAAGTGGGAACCGAGCTTTCCACGCTCCGACCAGATCACACCGCGAATGCTCGCCAACAGCACCACCGGAATCTCCGACTACGTGACCAACCCCGAATTCGAGAAGCGTTTCTACGCCAACCCGATCCTGGGATGGACTGCGCAGGAAATCCTCGATCTCGCCAACACCCGTCCACCGCTGTTTGCACCCGGAACGAGTTTTGCGTACTCGCACAGCGATCTGACCCTGCTCGGTGAAGTTGTCCAGAAGGCAGCCGGGCAACCTTTGAGTGACTTACTGCAGCAACGTGTTTTCGATCCGCTCGGCATGACCGACAGTCGGGTTGCGCTGAACCCACAAATCCCAGATCCAGTCCTGCACGGCTACACCACTGAACGCGGGGTCTTCGAGGACTCGACGTTCTGGAATCCCACGGCCTTCCTCCACAGCGGCAACATGAACTCGACAGTCACCGACGTCGGGAAATGGGTTCGTGCCCTCGGAACCGGCGAGCTGCTCTCCGATACAGCCTTCGACGAACAGATGGCCCCGACAACCGCGGGTCTCGGACCTCTGACCGCCGACAAGTTCTTCACGTTCGGAACGGCGCATCTCGACGGGTGGCTCGTCATGAACCCGTCATACGGCGGATACAACGGTGTTGCCCTCTACGAACCGCAGTCCGAAACCACCATCGTCATCTATGCAACCCTCGGACCGAGCGCCAACGCCAACAGCAACAACGCCGTCCCCATCAGCAACGCAATCGGCGCTGTCATGGTCCCGGACAAGCCGCCGCACGTGCCCGGGCCGTAAGCGGCGTTTCTTCTCACTGCCATTCTTGTCACCGCGTCTCGTGTCACTGCGTCTCTTGTCACTGCGTCTCTTGTCACTGCGTCTCTTGTCACTGGCAACGTCGTATTTACCTGAGGAATACCTCCAGGACTCATCACACCGTCACCATTGCGCTCAGTACCGAACAACCCGCGTCGGACCGCGAGCTCCCAGTGGAGCTACGAGAGCAAAAGATGGATTGGGACGGCCCGATGAGGAAATACTCGCTGTCAGTGGTGTGCACATTCGCCCTGGGGACCGCGCTGCTGTCCGCCAATGTTGCAACGGCATCACCGAACTCATGCCCGGCCGGCGCGGTATTCGCAGTTGGTGGAACATGGGACCCGACCAGCCAGACCACACAACCTGTCACCGATCGCTATGCCGCCCAGGGATATGTCGCAAAACCCGTGAGCTACCCCGCTAGTTTCTGGCCACTCGGTGACCAGACCTACGACGCCAGCGTTGCTGTCGGTGTCCAGGCCCTTCATGCTGAAGTTGATACCTTTCACAACCAGTGCCCCGGGAGCGAAGTCGTCATCACCGGCTACTCCCAAGGTGCACGGATTGCGGGCGACGTTCTCGGTGACATCGCCCGAGACGGGTCCATTCCCCAATCTCAGGTGACCGGCGTCCTGTATTCGGACCCACGAAACTCTCACGGCGGCATCGAAACCGTGATCCCGAACGTTGTTCCGGGTGCAACGATGTCCGGGACCCGCGCCGGCTTCGGCGACATACCCGTCCAGGAGGTATGCATCGAAGGCGACGGCATCTGCAACATGCCCAAACCACGCGATGCACCGGAAGAATTTGTGGACTCGGTTTTCGGCTACTTCACGAAACACGGTACGTATCAACCGATGATGACCGACAGCACTCCGCCGCCGCAGCCTGGCCTTCCCGAATCACCGGCCGTTCCCCTACAGCCGGCGGAGGTTGCCACCGCGATCGCCTCGCGGCTCGTCGAGAACCTCACGCCCTACGTGAAAGCAGCACTGTCGAGCGCGCTGGCTACTGTTCTGACCGCACCATGATGCCCATCGACTGAAGCAGCGACAACCTACTGAACAGCCGGGCAAGCCCCGGAACATCTCGAAGGTGGCCGGCTACGTCCTCGACGTCCCCGTCTGCGAACAGGGTCAACCGCACGTCGGCGTCGTACAGAACATCGACGACGTTCCCGAAACGCCGCACTGCGAATTCCGTTGCAGTGCTGAGAATCGGCACACCGTGGATAACCCATTCATCGAAGCGGGTAACAAGATCGAGATAGTCGGCCGCCGAGGTCGAACCACCGCACAACACATCGAAATCGAACCAGACAGTTCCGTCGCGAAGCGCAGAGCACATCAATGTGCGTGACCCCACTGTTAATTCGACCGGTTCACTGTCAACGGCGCCTGCACTCGAGTGAAAAGATCCCGACGCAAACCGTCGATCCCGCTGACGCGGTTCCCCCAGTATTCGGTAGTCGACCGCTCCACCCAACTCGATCACCTCCCACGCCCTTTCGATCAACTCGATGGACGGCACGAACTGATCGTGAAAAAGTGGATTGGGAAGGAGATCGCACGGCGGAACATTGGACGTGACAACAACAGTCACATCATTCGCAACGATGGTCTCGAGAACTCGTGCCATGAACATTGCGTCAGCGATGTCGTCGATGTGGAACTCGTCGAAGCACAGCAGTCGAATCCCGTCGACCACCTGGCCGAGCGCCTCGCCCATCGACCCGAGACTGTGTGCGCGGGTGTGCAGATCGGCAAAGAACTGGTGAAAGTGAACGCGCCGCTTTGCCACTGGAACACTGTCGTAGAACTCGTCCATGAGCATGGTCTTTCCACGCCCGACCCCGCCCCACAGGTAGATCCCGCCCCCGATGCCGCCGATCGCAATCCGAGCCCGCAGTGCGTCGAGTGATACACGTGCCGACAACTGCTCTTCGTCCAGCCGCATAACTCTCCTCTACATCTGTAGAGTCGAGGCTAGAGACCGGCTCGGACCCGAGTCAACGTGATCCGCACTACGCAGAACGGGATAGCCATGACTGAAGATCGCAGACACCTCATCGGAGCGTGTGCTGTCGCGATCATCGCGGAACACGGCCCGCGGGCATTGACTCATCGCGCTGTCGACGCTGCCATGGGGATCCCGCAGGGTTCAACCTCGTACTACTTTCGGACTCGAGAAGCGCTGCTGGCCGCGGCAGTCCAGCACATCGTCGAACAGTCACGATCGACATTCGACGAACTGCTGGAGACGAATTCCGATCCGGCCACTCTGATCGCCCGATATCTCGGCGACCTCCTGTCCCGTCGCCGCGACGAGTTGATCGCCCGATACGCGCTCCTCCTGGAGACTCGAAGCAATCGCGAATTGCATGACGCCCTGGCGCACAGCCTGTTCTCCACAGCCAAAGCGCAAGAGATCTTCGTACGCCACGGCGTGAAGAATCCGGAGAGTGCGGCAGCCGATCTTGTCAGCTTGCTGGAAGGCCTGATATTCGATCGATGCATCGGAGCGAGATCAACCCATACCCATCACACCGAATCATCGGAATCCATTCTTCAACTGAGGATCCCGATCGATGCGTACCTGCGCGGCGCCCGCTAGCGAAGGGCCTTTCAGTCGACCGGGCGCAACAATCGCACAATCATCTCGACCGTGCGCTCAATGGGACGCTGCCTCGACGTCGGCGTGAATACCACTGTGCGAGTGAGAATTGCACCGAGAAGCATGTCGAAGACGTCGTCGGGATCGACCGTGGAATCAATACTTCCGCGAGGTGCGGCGCGCAGAATATCCTCGAACAGGGGCCGCACCGACATCCTCGGGTATACCTCTGATTGCGCATCGCGATTCGGCTTCTGGTGATGAGCGAGAAGTCCCGCAGCGGCGGCTCGCGCCGCCGGCGCGCTGAAAGCCGCGACGTACGCACGGATGAACCTGCGAAGGTCGCGTCGAAGATCCCCACTCGGCGCGATGCCGGCAAACGTGAAGCGAGGGAACGCAGCCTCCTCGATCAACTCGATCCGCGACGACCATCGGCGGTAGATCGCCGAGGAATGCACACCCGAACGACTGGCAACGGCGTGAATGGTCGTCGCCTCGAAGCCTCGTTCGATCAAGAGTGCGCGCGTCGCCTCGAGGGCTCGCTCGTCGATGCTGGTGTCGCGGGGTCTCCCCAGGCGTCGATGAGGTTCTGACATGTCAGCGAGTGTAGTGACCGCCGGCAAGTGCGCGTCATCTTTACAGGAGAGATTGCTCTATAAGTTTTACAGGAGAGAGTCTTCCGTAAGTGCCAACCCGTGGATACAGTTCACACACAGAATGAGAATTGCATATCCATGGAGGAGAATCAGATGCGCGCTGCAGTACTGCGAGAAGGCACCGTCGAATTCGGAGTCGTCGATGATCCTGTTCCCGGTCCCGGCCAATTACTTGTTCGTTCGCTGGCCTGCGGAATCTGTGCGTCGGACCTTCACTACATGGATAACCCGGACGCCGGCATCGACGACGACAGCGGGATGTCCACCTACGATCAGAACGTCGACATCGTCATGGGCCACGAATACTGCGCCGAAGTCGTCGACTACGGACCCGGCACCGACCGACGAATCCCCATCGGCACCCGAGTAAGTTCCCTCCCGGTGCTCGCCACCCCCATGGGCCGCAAGATCATCGGGCAGAATCCCGAATCGCCCGGCGGTTTCGGCGAGTTCTTACTCCTCGACGAATCGATTACACGCGTGGTGCGCTCGGACCTTCCGAGCGAGGTGATCTGCGTTGCCGACGCACTCTCGGTCGGATGGTCTGCAGCAGCACGCGCGCAGATGGGTGCCCGCGAGGTTCCCCTGGTCATCGGTTGCGGCGCCATCGGCCTTTCTACGATTGCGAACCTCAAACGTCTCGGAATCGGCCCGATCATTGCCGTGGATTTCATTGCGTCTCGCCGCGAGACCGCGACGGCAATGGGGGCTGACGCTGTCATAGATCCCGCCGAAATCTCCCCGTACCAAGCCTGGCGAGATGTGGCGCACGGATCGCCGGACACGACGAGGGACATGATGGCGATAGCCGCACTACCGGGCTGCGTCATCTTCGAATGTGTCGGAATACCAGGTGTTCTCGATTCGATCGTCAAAGGATGCGAGCGTGGAACCAGGATATTCTCCTCCGGCGGACCGCCGGAGGGCGATCACCTCCATACACTTACTGCAAAGCGCAAGGGCCTCAACATCCAATTCGGCGGAGGCCCATTGCCTGCCCACTGGGACGAGGCATTCCATGCAGTGTGCTCCGGCGAGGTCGACATCAGCCCGATGCTCGGACGGACAGTCGGACTCCACGAAGTCGCGGAGGCACTCGATGCGTCGCGCGACGCCAACGGACCGGCTCGCATAGTCGTCATTCCTGGAAAGGTGTGAAAATGGTTGAGAACGACGATCTTCGGACCGCAGTGACAACTCTGATGAACCGAGTTCGTGCTCTTGAAGACCAAGTCGAAATCATGCAACTCGTAGCGCAGTACGGGCCGGCCGTCGACAGTGGTTCCGGTGCGGCCGCTGCGGCACTCTGGACCGAAGACGGCACCTTCGACGCCGTTCCGCAACGTCATATGAAAGGTCGAGAAGCAATCGCCGAGATGGTGCTGGGCGAAGGTCACCAGAGTCTGATCCGCAACGGGTGCGGCCATGTGTTGACCGCTCCACACATCGAGATCGACGGCGACAACGCAACGGGACGCAACTACGCACTCAACATCCGTTGGGACAGTGACGCGGACCGCTTCTGGGTGGCTCGCGTCTCGGCAAATACCTGGCGGTGGGTGCGCACTGCGGAGGGTTGGCGAACCGTCGAGCGAATCAATGCCAACCTCGACGGGACACCCGAGCACCGCACGATGCTGGCGCCGTCGACGTGAGCGATGCACCAGCACGACAATTCGCGCTTTGACCGCACACGTCGAACAGAGTCCACGTTGAAAGGAAGCACACAATGCCAACACATCTCGCACAGAAGTACGGACGGTGGGCGATCATTGCCGGCGGATCCGACGGGGTTGGTGCCGCATTCGCTCACGAATTGGCCTCTCGCGGCGTGAACATCGTTCTCGTTGCCCGGCGAGTACCCGTCTTGGAAGCCTTCGCCGACGACATCCGCGCACAGTACGATGTCGAAGTACGCACGGTTGCGCTAGATCTCAGCTCCTCGGACGCAATGTCCGAACTGGCACGGATAACAGCCGATCTCGAGGTTGGGCTGTTTGTGTACAACGCCGGAAGCGACGACTACAGCGCCGAATTCCTCGACAAGGATCTGGACGATCACCTGTCTCTCGTTCATCGGAACTGCATCAGCGTACTCGAGGCCACCTATCGCTTCGGCGCGCCGATGGTAGCCCGCGGGCGGGGTGCCATGGTGCTACTGACCTCCGGCGCAGCCTGGGCCGGCGGCGCGGAGCACGCCACGTACGGCGCCACAAAGGCATTCGATCTCATTCTCGCCGAAAGCCTTTGGGCGGAATGGCATCCGAAGGGCGTGGACGTTCTGTCCCTCGTGCTGGGCGCAACAGACACCCCGTCTCTGCATCGTGCACTCGGGGCGCAGGCCACAACGCGTGCCAACCTTGCTGATCCCGCCGACGTTGCCCGGGAAGCTCTCGACCACCTGGCCGACGGACCCACCTGGCTGTTCGGAAGTGACAACCCGACCGGCGGGTCACCGTTCGGAAGCATCGACCGCCGTGATGCGGTTCTGGCTATGAGCCGAGGGACACGCCAAGGGTCCGCGGGAAAGGACAGCGCGACCGCACGGCACTGAACCTCCCGCCCCTTTCACCATATCGCGTGCCCCGGGGCTTGCGGCAAGGCCCGGGTAATGGTGCAGACTCGGCTGCTGCGAGCAAGCGCACGCCTTGCCCGCAGGAGGGGTCTACATGAGTGACGTCATCGTTGTCGGTGCCGGACCAACCGGATTGATGCTGGCCGGTGAGCTCCGGCTTCACGGTGTCGACGTCGTGGTGCTGGACAAAGACGAAGCACCTGCCCCGTTTGTCCGCGCCCTCGGCATCCATGTGCGCAGTATCGAGATCATGGAGCAGCGCGGCCTGCTGGACAGATTCCTCGCGCACGGCCGAAAGTATCCACTCGGCGGATTCTTCGCGGGCATTTCCAAACCCGCACCCAGCTACCTGGACACCGAGCACGGTTACGTACTGGGCATACCCCAGCCCGAGATCGACAGGATTCTCGCAGAACACGCCACCGAAGTCGGCACGGACATTCGGCGTGGGAAACGCGTCGTCGCGGTCGGTCAAGACGACCACGGCGTCACTGCGGAATTAGCCGACGGCACAACACTTCATGCGCGCTACCTCATCGGATGCGACGGCGGACGCAGCACCGTGCGGAAGCTGATCGACGTCGGGTTCCCCGGCGAACCGTCGACGGCAGACACGTTGATCGGCGAAATGGACGTGACCATGCCGGCGGACGAACTGGCCGCCGTGGTCGCCAGGATCCGCGAAACGCACAAGCGATTCGGAATCGGCCCGGCCGGAAATGGTGCTCATCGCGTCGTGGTTCCCGCAGCCGATGTTGCCGACGGTAGTGCCGTCCCGACCACCCTCGACGACATCAAGCAACAACTCCAGGTCATCGCGGGCACCGACTTCGGCGTGCACTCGCCGCGGTGGCTCTCGCGCTTCGGCGACGCCACCCGTTTGGCTGATCGCTACCGCCGTGGCCGGATATTTCTTGCAGGCGACGCCGCACATATCCACCCGCCGATGGGCGGGCAGGGTCTGAACCTCGGTATCCAGGACGCCTTCAACCTCGGCTGGAAGCTTGCCGCAGAGATCAACGGATGGGCACCGGAAAGCCTGCTCGACACCTACGAAGCCGAACGGCGTCCGGTGGCCGCCGACGTCCTGGACAACACGCGCGCACAAGCGGAGTTGATCTCCACCGCAGCGGGCCCACAAGCTGTGCGGCGCTTGATCTCCGAGCTGATGGATTTCGACGATGTCAACCGCTATCTGACCGAGAAGATCACGGCGATCTCGATTCGCTACGAGTTCGGTGACGGCGACAATCTGCTGGGCCGCCGGCTGAAGAACATCGCGCTGACCGGTGGCAACCTCTACGACCTGATGCACTCCGGCCGCGGATTGCTGATCGACCAGGGTGGTCAACTGTCGGTCGATGAATGGAGTGATCGCGTCGACCACATCGTCGACACCAGTACCGAATTGGACGCTCCCGCCGTGCTGCTTCGCCCCGACGGCCATGTGGCCTGGGTCGGGGCCACACAGTCGGAGTTGAATACTTCTCTGACCAGATGGTTCGGCGGCTCGACAACCCGAGTATCGCCGCCGAATTCACAGTGAATGCGCTTAATGGCGCGCGCAGACGACAATGATTCGATAGAGTATCGACGTTCAATACGTGCAGGTCGACAGGCAGACGCAGTCGATATGCAGACACTCAGGAGGTGAGTCCCATTACCGCTAGGTCAGTAGTGGCGCCGCCTCCTCCGTTCATCTTCCAGTAGCGGTCGAGAGCGCCCATACGGTAATTCCCGAAAGGCACTCTCATATGTCCGCACCGATGCCCTCTCGTTCTCGGCAAAAATCCACTACCGACGTCCTGCGCCGCGCAGGATGTGTTTTTGCCGAGGACGAAGCGCGAGTTCTACTGAATGCCGCACAATCCCCCGCCGAACTTGACGTCATGATCGCTCGGCGGGTGGGCGGCGAACCACTCGAGATCATTGTCGGCTGGGCAGGATTCTGCGGTTTGCGCATAGTGCTGGAACCCGGGGTATTCGTGCCACGTCGACGCACTGAGTTCCTGGCCAGGCAGGCATGTTCGTTGACAGCCCCCGGCGGTGTGGCCGTCGATCTCTGTTGCGGCTCGGGTGCCGTCGGGGCGACACTCCAGGCGAACGTCCCGGCGATCGAGTTGTACGCCATCGACATCGAACCCGCTGCGGTTCATTGCGCACGCCGCAACATCGCCGCACCTGGTCAGGTTCTCGACGGCGATCTCTACGATCCGCTACCCTCCCAACTCCGCGGACGGATCGACGTCATAGCGGCAAACGCACCGTATGTCCCCACCGATTCGATCCGTCTCATGCCACCCGAAGCGCGACTCCACGAACCCCGAGTGTCCCTCGACGGCGGTGTCGACGGACTCGATATCCAACGAAGGATTGCCGACGAGGCAGCGACGTGGCTCAAACCCGGCGGGCACCTGCTTGTCGAAACCAGCAACGAACAGGTAGACCGCACCGTGGAATCATTCACTCACGGAGGACTTCTCGTGAAAATTTCCGCACACGATGCCACCTCGTCGACAGTGGTGACCGGCACCAAACCCGCAGCACGAGTCACCTACTGACGGCTTTCTGGTATCGACGGATTGCAAACGGCACGAAGACAATCAGCAAGCCGGCCGTCCACAACAGCGACGCGAGAATCGGATTCTGCAGTGGCCATGCATCGGGAACCGTCATGGCGGGGTTGGTGTTGCCAAAAAGCTCGCGCACCGCCTGAGTCACGGCCGACACCGGATTCCACTCCGCGATCACCTTCAAAGGCCCTGGCAAGTTGGTGGTTTCGACAAATGTATTCGCGATGAACGAGAGCGGGAAAATGACAACGAAGCTGGCGTTGTTGAACACTTCCGGCGTCCTGATCCACAGGCCGACCACTGCCATGACCCAGGACAACGCGTACGCGAACAACAAGAGAAGTAAGTATCCGGCCAGCGCTTCGAAGAAACTGGAGTGAATGCGCCATCCCACGAGCAGGCCGGTGATCGACATGACCACCAGGCTGATCACGTTGATGAGGACATCGCTGGACGTACGGCCGATCAGCACTGCCGAAGGAGCCATGGGCAAGGAACGGAATCGGTCGATGATCCCCTTCTGCAGATCCTCGACCATACCCAAACCTGTCCACGTAGAACCGAATATTACTGTCTGCGTGAAGATTCCGGCGATCAGAAACTCGCGGTACGACGTCCCGGGGACGGAGATCGCACTGCCGAACACGTACGCGAACAACAACACGAACATGATGGGCGAAAGCGTCGTGAACACGAGGAGATCCGGAACGCGCTTGATCTTGATCAGGTTTCGTTTGGCAATGGTCAGGCCATCTTCGAGTGCCATCTGCACCGTCATTTCTGGTCCTCCAATTCAGCCTGGTGCCCGGTCAACGTGAGGAAAACGTCGTCGAGTGTCGGTCGACGCAACCCGACATCGAATACTCTGATTCCTCGGGCCGACAGCAGATTGAGGGCGGTGACCAACGCGTCGGTTCCGTCATCGACCGGCACAGTGATGCGTCGGACGTTCTCCTGAATTTGGATCTCCCCCACGGCCAGTGCCCTCAATTCTTCCCGGACGATGTCGAGATGTTCGTTCTCGTGCACGCTCAGTTCGATACGTTCGCCACCAACCCGTGCCTTGAGTTGATCGGATGTTCCACGCGCGATCACCACGCCGCGGTCGATCACTGCGATCTGGTCGGCCAACCTTTCGGCTTCCTCCATGTATTGCGTCGTGAGCAGCAGAGTCGTGCCTTGTGCCACCAGGCCTTCGATGACGTCCCAGAGTCCGAGCCTCGCGCGCGGATCGAGGCCGGTTGTCGGTTCGTCGAGAAACAGAACCTGCGGCCGGGCCACCAAGGCACCAGCGAGGTCCAGGCGTCGGCGCATACCGCCGGAATAGCCCTTGACCGGGCGATCTCCGGCTTCGACCAGGTCGAACTGGTCAAGTAGCTCGCGTGCCCTCGCTTTACTCTTCTTTGCTCCCAGGTGATACAGCCGTCCGACCATCTCGAGGTTCTCGTACCCAGTGAGGTATTCGTCGACTGCGGCGTACTGACCTGACGCCCCGATCTTGGATCGCAGGGCCCGCGCATCCTTGACGACGTCCAACCCGGCGACTTCGGCACGGCCGGCGTCAGGAGTGAGCAGCGTCGTGAATATGCGAACCGCTGTGGTCTTACCCGCACCGTTGGGTCCGAGAAGTGCCATTACCGAGCCCTCGCGCACTTCCAGATCTACGCCGCCCAACGCCGTCAGCTCGCCGTACTTCTTGACCAGTCCCTCGGCCACAATCGCTCCGGTCATGCGTCCTCCCGCGTCAGCACAAATCCAACCCGAGAACCCAGTGTGACGCAGAGCCCCGACAGATTTCTACAGAATTACTCGCGGACAGCGTCTCCGGACTGAACGTTCTCTGCCGAGCGATCCCGCTGAACAGCGCCTTTCCGTTCGACGCGAACCACCAGTGTCACTATTGCCGCTAGGAACGCAGCTCCCGCGCCGATCGAGTAGAGAACCTCGAACGAATGCAGCGTCGGCACAACTGCAGTGCCGATCAACACGGTCGAACCAGCCAATACCGCAGCAGCGACGGCACTTCCGGTCGAAGTACCCACGGAACGGAGCAGGCTGTTGACGCTGTTCGCGGACGCCGTCTGGTCGAGCGGAGCGGATTCGGTGATCAAAGTGGGCATCGCCGCCAAGGCAAATGCGACGCCTGCAGACACAATCGCTGTGCCGAGAATGATGGTGAACAGCGTCGGAGTGAGGAATAGACGCAGGACATAACCGAGAGCGATGACGATGGCCCCGGTCGCCAGTGTTGTCTTGGCTCCCCAGCGGCGAGTGACTTTAGGCGAAACGGTCGCGAGGAGGACCATCAAGAGCCCACCCGGCGACATTGCCAGTCCTGCCGCTGACGCAGACAGCCCCAGTCCGAACCCGGATTCTGCGGGAAGCTGCAACTCCTGCGTAGCAGCCAGTGAACTGATGAACATGGCAAAGCCGAGCAGTAGCGCGCAGATATTCGATACCAGGATCGGGGCGCGAACCGATGTTCGTAAATCCACGAGGGGCGCCGATGTGCTGAGTTCCCATGGAACCCATGAACTCAGCAACACAATTCCCGCCGCAATGAGCACAAGAATGACCGGGCTTCCCCAACCCCATTCCGTGCCCTTGGAGATGGCAAGAAGCAAGCTGGTCATCGCCGCGGTGAAGACTATTGCGCCGAGGAAGTCGAAGCGTCCGCGGCTTTTCACGGCGGATTCCGGTACGACAAATGGCAGTACAACTGCGACAGCAATACCGACGGCACCGGTCACCCAGAAGAGCGAGGACAGGCCCCAATGGGCGGAGAGCACGCCCGCCATCGGCATGCCGACCATTCCCCCGATACCAACGGTCGCGCTCATGAGAGCAACTGCACCACTGAGTTTTTCGGGCGGAAGGGCGTCGCGCATGATGCTGATTCCCACGGGCAACAACGCAGAGGCAAATCCTTGCATCGATCGACCGAGTACAAGAACGAGAAAGCTCTGACTGGTCGCGGCGATCAAGCAACCCACGATCATGACGCCGAGACACAGAAGCATCATGGCCCGCTTGCCGTACATATCGGCAAGCCGGCCGATGAGTGGAGTTGCGACGGCACCGGTCAACAATGTTGATGTCACCAACCACGACGCAGTCGAGTTGGAGACTCCCAATGCCGTCGCAAACTCAGGGAGAAGCGGAACGACCAAAGTCTGTTGCAGTGCGACCACCACACCGCTCAGACTCAGCACTCCGACAACCCACGATGCCCGCACGTGACGGCGGGACGACACTACGGTCAAGCGTTCGAACGAGCAGCGACTCCGGCGTCGACAGGAACAACGATGCCACTCATGTGCGCGCTGGCATCAGCCGCGAGGAACAGAATGACGCGGGTAATCTCGAACGGATCAAGCCACCCGACGGGCTGCGCGTGCAAAGTCGCGAATACCGGTTCGACGTCTGCCATCGCCGGTTCTTCGAGATCCGGACGCATCATGTGATACATCATGTCGTTGTGGATCATCGGCGTCGAAATATTGCCCGGCGCAATCGCATTGACTGTGACGCCGGAATTTGCAAGCTCGAGGGACACGCTCTTGGTCAGCCCGATGACACCCCACTTGGAGGCGCCGTACGCGGCCATCTGTGTGCCACCGGATCGACCCATCATCGAGGAGATGGTGATGATACGGCCGTAACCACGCTGTGCCATTCCGCCGGACACCGCGGCGACGGTGTTGAAAACACCCGTGAGGTTGGAAGAAATGACTTCGTTCCACTGCGCCGACGTCATCGACGTGATCGGGGCGGGAACGGACACACCGGCGTTGGCAACGGCGATGTCAACCTTGCCGAATTCGGCTTCAGCCCGGGCCACGAGGGCGTCCATTGCCTCACGGTCGGCGGTATCTGCCTTGACTGCGATGCAACGACGCCCCGTGGCCTCGACGAGGCGCACTGTTTCGGCGAGATCAGCTTCGGTCGCGAGAGGGTACGCGACGGCGTCGCTGTCCTCGCAGCGATCGCAGATCACGATGTCGGCGCCACGCTCGGCAAACGCAACGGCGTGAGCGCGTCCCTGCCCGCGAGCGGCACCGGTGATCAGTGCCACCTTGCCTTCGAAACTACCCTCGAGGCTGTTCATGCCATCTCCTAGTTCGTTGTACACATTCGCTTACTGCATGAGTACTCCGAACTCCCAGCGTTGCCGCCTCCGATCCCGGACAGCGGGAACTTTGCCGTCAGCGATACACGGCCGACTCGAAATCCAAGTACCCGCCAACCGAACCCGCATCTGCAAACGGCAGGATCTGCGTGGCCCAGAATCCACCGACGCCGCTTTGGCGATCAATCCAGTAGAAGAGATTGGCCAGTCCAGCCCAGGCAAGTGAACCCGCTGGTCGTCCGGTGGGAGCCACCTCCTCGTTTGTCATGAACGAGTACGCCCATCCCTTCGGCACTCCGGGGAAGAACTCGGCGTCGTTGGACAGTGTCGGGATCACGCCAGGCAGAAGTCCGACATGTTGGCCTTCGAGTCCGTTCCTGGTTGCTGCTGCCACCGATTCCTGCGACAGCACCCGCCCCCGGCTGCCGACGCCGTCGTTCAACCACATCCGGATGAACTTCATGTAGTCACCGACCGTGCCGTGCAACCCGTGCCCACCCATGTGTACCTCAGGCTCGGCGGGTAGTTCGAATCCCACGAGCGGAGTGAGCGTTCCGTCGTCGTCCCGCTGATGAATGGTTGCAAGGCGGTCCTTCATCGACGGAGTCATCGAAAATGCGGTGTCCGTCATCTCCAACGGTTCGAAGATCCGCTCTCGCATCACCTCGCCGAGCCGTTGTCCACGAACGGATTCCACGACCTGACCAGCCCAGTCCATATTGGATCCGTACTCCCACTTCTCGCCCGGATCAAACAGCAGCGGAGTGGTGAGCGCAGCTTTGGTGCACGTGATCACGCTGGGCTGACCGTGTTCCTGTGACAGGCGGTTGTACGACTCGTTGAAGAAGTCGTAGCCGAATCCGGCTGTGTGGAGCATCAGCATGCGAGTGGTGATCTCTCGCTTCGGTTCCCGCAAAATCGGCTCACCCTGATCGCCGAATCCGTCAAGAACCTTCAGCTCACCGATTTCCGGAATGTACGTAGCCGCCGGTGCATCGAGATCGAGCAAACCTTCCTCGACGCACTGCAGTACAGCAGTTCCGGTGATCGCCTTGGTTGTCGAAAACAAGGCGAAGACCGAATCCGTGGACATCGGGTTTCCGAAGCCTGCAGCACGCTCGCCTGCGGAACCCTCGTAGACGTTGCCGTCGCGATCGGTGATCATGGCAACCACACCGGGGACACCAGCGGGTCCGCGAACAGCATCCGCCAACAGACCGTCGAAACGCTCCTTCGAAAAAGCCTTTCCTGCAACATCTTCGATCGTCATCACACTCTCCATCCGACTGAAAACTCTTCTGTCAGAGAGAATGTAACGACGATCACATGCCCGGCTCTGCCTCGAGACGGCAGAAGTTCCGTCTGATTTCGGCAGAACCGGACCGGATCGCTCAGCTCTGCGGCGTGCCGATATTTACGACCCAGTTGATTCCGAACTTGTCGACGCAGGCTCCGAACTCGTCGCCCCACATCTGCTTTTCGAGCGGCATCGACACGTTTCCACTGGAAGACAGCTTCTCCCAGTAGCCGCGAAGTACATCACCGTTGTCGCCGCTGAGGCTGACGGTGATGTTGTCACCCGGGTTGTAGGGCATGCCGGGAGGAGTATCCGAGCCCATCACGGTGTATCCCTCGTCGGTTTCGAGCATTGCGTGCATGATCTTGTCCGAGCCGGCGCCCTCTTGGCCGAATTCACCGAAGGTGTTCAGCGCGAGCGTGCCACCGAAAACGCTCTTGTAGAACTCCATCGCTTCACGGGCGTCGCCGTTGAAACTGATGTACGGATTGAGTCGAGATGCCATGATCGAGCTCCTAATGCGAGGTCTGATTGATGTTCCGGGCCCTGCTGTCACTCTTACCGTCAATCCTCGCAGAAGGCTCCGACAAGAAACAACGGATCGACCTAGATCCTCGAAGCGGCAAACGGGGTGTCACGACTTCCCCAAGACCACACGTTCAGGCTCGCGACCTGGTCTGCGACGGCAATTCCCCAAATCGTTTCCGGTATCCGGCGGCAAAAATGCCCAGGTTGACGTACCCCCAGGCGTTGGCGATATCGGAAATGGTTCTTCCGTCCGAAAACAGGAGTTCACTGCGCACTCCGGTAAGCCGACGCTCTCGCAACAACTGACCGGGTGTCGTGTCACGGTATCGGCGAAAGCCTGCGGCGAGCGCCCGAACGCTCACTCCGACCGCAGCCGCGATCTCCGAGGCAGTCGGAACCGAACGAGCGAAAGTGTCTATGTACTCCTCGGCCGCTCGTACATATACCGGCTCCGCAGAATCGATCCCGGCACCGAGTGCGATACCGGCCTGCGCGGCCCACTCCTCGAGCAGTTGCGCGGTGATCAGCTCCTGCACCCGCGCCCCCAACCGTTCGCGCGACAGCGCTTCGGGCGACTCTGCGACTGCCCGCACTACGTAATCCATCAGCGCCAGCCAGCTCGATCCGCGCCCACCGATCGAGCACTTGTGTTGCCACAGACGATCATCCGGCACACGTCCATACCACTGTTGGGCATGATCGGCGACAAGTTGATGCGGCACAGTCAAATTCAACTGCAAGTGATCCTCGTCGAACTCTACGAAATAGTCCGTCCGACTGCAGTCCGCCACAAACGTTTCTCCGACACCGGTATTCACGGACGACCCGCCGCCAAGAGCATGCCGTCCGTTCCCCCGAATCGTCGTCAGAACCAGAATGTTCCCAGCTTCGGGCGAACACTCACCCACAGTAACGGGTATGCCGTAGCAGAAACGGGTGACGTCGATCCGACCGACGGTAGCCGAATACATATCCGACGCCGGACGTAGTCGGCTACCGATCGGCGTGACCGTATACGGCATGTAAATACTGTCGGACCACTGCTTGATACGGTCCCAATCCTGAGAAAAGGCCTGGTGGTGCCGCTGGGTCGGCCGACCCGCCGCGTCGATCAGCAAGGCATTCTCGAACATGTTCCGAGTATCGCATCACAACCGGGCCGGGTCACCTGTCCCGATGGACAATTGCGCAGCAGAGAGCTTTGCCTACCGAGTGAGAACCAGCCCCGACGTCGGCACGCCTGTACCCGCAGTGACCAATACGTTCTCAGCAGCATCGACCTGGTTCACGGAAGTCCCCCGGATCTGACGGACACCTTCGGCTATGCCGTTCATCCCGTGAATGTATGCCTCCCCCAGTTGACCGCCGTGGGTGTTGATCGGAAGTTTCCCGCCGAGTTCGATTGCGCCACCGGCAATGAAGTCTTTGGCTTCTCCCCGACCACAGAAGCCGAGCTCTTCGAGTTGCATAAGCACATAGGGCGTGAAGTGGTCGTAGAGAACCGCTGTCTGCATATCCGCCGGCCGCAGTCCGCTCTGCGACCAGAGTTGATCACCCACCAGCCCCATTTCCGGCAGTCCGGTCAGACCGTCACGGTAATAGCTGGTCATGATGTACTGATCGGCCCCACTGCCCTGAGCTGCGGCCGCGATGACGGCAGGGGTGTTCTTCAGATCCTTGGCCCGCTCGGCTGAGGTGACCACGATGGCAACACCGCCGTCGGATTCCTGACAGCAATCCAGTAGATGCAGAGGTTCGGCGATGAACCGGGAATTCTGGTGGTCCTCGAGCGTGATCGGCTTTCCGTAGAAGAAGGCCTTCGGGTTTGTGGCAGCATGCCTGCGATCGGCAACGGCAACGCGGCCGAAGTCTTCACTCGACGCACCGTAGACGTGCATGTATCGCTGCGCCACCATCGCGACAAATGAAGCGGGAGTTCCCAATCCGTGCGGGTACGAGAAGGCATTGTCCGTTCCCGATGAATTGACCTGTGCCACAAGGCCGGAGTTCACCTGGCCGAACCGGGCACCGGAGCGTTCGTTGAAAGCACGGTAGGCAACAACGACATCCGCGACTCCTGTCGCGACCGCCATGGCAGCCTGCTGGATCGTGGCTGCAGCAGCTCCGCCGCCGTAGTGGATGCGGCTGAAGAACTTCAGGTTGGGGATTCCTACCGAACGCGCCACGGCTACTTCGGTATTGGTATCCATCGTGAAGGAGGTGAGCCCGTCGACGTCTGCAGGGGTCAGGCCAGCGTCGTCCAATGCCGCCTGAACGGCCTCAGCCGCCAGACGAAGTTCACTTCGACCGGAGTCCTTCGAAAAATCCGTCGCGCCGATACCGACGATTGCGGCTTTCCCCGACAGTGCGCTCATTCGATCTCTCCGGCCGTCGTGGAAGTCAGCGGGGTAAATGTCAGCATGACCTGGGCGGTGATGTGATCACCCAGACTGTTTTTGCCCGCCACGGCAACCGTCACCATCGCCTCGTCGAAGTTGGTGACGGTTCCGCTGAGCGTCAGAGTGTCGTACGCGTACCAGGGCACCCCGAGTCGGAGCTTGATCGAGGTGATGACAGCACGCGGCCCCGCCCAATCGGTGACAAATCGCTGCACCAGCCCGGTGTCGGTGAGGATATTGACAAAGATGTCCTTCGAGCCGCGCTGTTGCGCCAGGTCGCGATCGTGATGCACGTCCTGGAAATCGCGCGTTGCCAAAGCCGTGGACACGACAAACGTCGGGTCGCCGTAGATCGAGAGTGTCGGAAGCTGCTCTCCCACAGTGATGTCCGAAACCGAAGTCATCGAGTCTCCTCCTGCCGCGAAACCGGTATCCAGGCATACAGAGTCCACGGAGTTCCACCAGTCTCTTCATCACCCGGAAAATCGAGATACGTTGCCTCGACAGCCATTCCGATCGAGACGTCGGCAGGTGCGACACCGCGGAGTTCACCGAGCATACGCACACCTTCCGGCAGTTCGACGAGCGCAACCACAAACGGTAGAGAGCGACCGGGCACTGCGGGCGCATGGTGGACGACAAAGCTGAATACGGTTCCCCGCCCGGAGGCCACGAGATAGTCGGTCTGCGCCGACTTGTCCTTCCAGATCGCGGGCACCGGCGGATGCTGCACGCTGCCGTCGGGGCGCAGTTGAATCCGAAGTTCGTGCGCGGCAACTCCGTCCCAGAAGAACTGCGTGTCCAAAGACGGCGTGGGACGCAGCATTCGAGAAGAATCCAGATCCTCGGGCACATCCGATTGAACCGTCTCACCGGCCGGCGGAGCAAACTTCAGGATCCGGAACATCATCTCGGATACCAATTCGTCACCGACGTGCCACAAGCTACGGGTTGTGAAGAACCAGCCCTCACCGAGGCCCGTCTTCTTCGGCCCCACAACATCTTCCAAGACAGACGAAATCGTCACCTCCTCGCCCGGCCGCAAATAGCGGTGATAGCTCTGATCGCAGTTGGTTGCAACGACCGAGGTGTAGCCGGCTTCGTCGAGGATATCCGTCATACGGCCGAGAGGATCGTCGGATTCGCGTACAGCGCCGAGTCCCCGCATCGTCCACACCTGCGCCATGGCCGGCGGAGCGACCAGGCCGCCGTGCCCGGCGGCGATTGCTGCGGATTCATCGACATAGATCGGGTTCTCGTCACCGATCGCTTCGACCCAGTTGCGGACCATCGGCACGTTCACGGGATCTCGACCGGCGCGCGGCGCGCTCGGTCCGGCCGCACGAACCTGCTCTGCAGCAGTAAGAATGGGATCTGACACAGTCAATTCCTATCTCGGAACTCTTGGCAGCTTCAGGCCGGCAGTCGCGATCAATTCACGCATCACCTCGTTGACCCCGCCGCCGAACGTAATCACCAGATTGCGCTTGACCTGCATGTCCAACCACTCCATGAGATCAGCGGTCTCCGGATCGAGAGGGTTGCCGTATCGACCGACAATTTCCTCGGCCAGTCGACCGACTCGCTGAATGCGCTCGGTGGCAAAAACTTTGGTTGCGGAAGCATCGGCAACATCAACCGAGTCCGAATCACTCGACGCCACCTGCCAATTGAGGAGTTCGTTCAGTCGATAGGTTGCGTGGATCTCCCCCAGCGTGCGTCGCACGTCGGCGTGGTCAAGGAGATTCTCCCGGCGAGCCCAGTCGAAGACATGGTCGTAGATGCCACCGACACGGCCCGCTGGTCCGAGCATGACCCGCTCGTGATTGAGCTGGGTGGTAATGAGGCGCCAGCCCTGATTCTCCTCGCCCACAAGCATGTTCACCGGAACGCGGACGTCCTCGTAGTAGGTGGCGTTGACATGATGGGCGCCGTCGCAGGTGATGATGGGCGTCCAGGTGTACCCAGAATCCTTTGTGTCCATGATCAGGATCGAGATCCCCCGGTGCCGCGAGTCTGCTGCTCCTGTTCGCACAGCCAGCCACACGTAGTCCGCATCATGTCCACCGGTGGTGAAGATTTTCTGGCCGTTGACTATGTACTCGTCACCCGCGCGAACAGCACCGGTACGCAAAGCCGCGAGGTCGGTTCCGGCCTCAGGTTCGGTGTATCCAATGGCAAAATGCACTTCGCCGGCCAAGATGGCGGGAAGAAACTTCTGCTTCTGCTCCTCGCTACCGTACTTCTGCAACGTCGGGCCGACCGTCTGCAGCGTGACCGACGGCAGTGGAACATCGGCTCGCACAGCCTCGTTGACAAAGATCTGCTGCTCCACCTCACCGAAGCCTCGCCCGCCGTATTCGACCGGCCAGCCGACACCGAGCCACCCGTCTTTGCCCATTCGGCGGATCACGTCACGGTAGGTCGGTCCGTGCCGTTCGGTACGCATGATCTTGGCCTCGTCGGGCGAGATCAGATTCGAGAAGTAACGACGAAGTTCAGCCTGCAACGCGCGCTGACTGTCGGTCAGATCGATGAACACCGGGCCCCCACGAGGTCGAGTCGATGCGAAGCGCCACCGAGCAGGCGCGCCAAGTCTTTTGCTGCCCCGTAATAGCGATGAAGCGGATAGGTGACATCCACTCCCAAACCGCCGTGCAGATGATGGAGAACCTGCATGGTCGCAGGAATCTCCTGAGCTATCCAGTACGCCATCACATCCAGATCGGACTGCGCATCAAGGCCTTCCGACACGCGCCACGATGCCGACAGCGACACAACATGCAGTGTCCGGGAAGTGACGTAGGCGTCGGCGATCTGTTGCGCGACGGCCTGGAAGGTCGCGAGCGGCTTACCGAATTGCTCGCGCGATCCGATGTGGGTAGCAGTGAGATCCACGGCTCCGGAAACCAATCCGTCGACCACAGCTCCGATGCTCGCCAAAGCAATGCGATAGAGCGTGTGCACGGCTTCCGTGCCGGCGCCGAGCAGCTCGCCCGAAGCGTTGTCGAGAACGATCGCAAACTCGGGGCTGCCGGACGAACTCGGCGTCGGTGTGAGCGTCACACCGGTTGAGTTCGGGTCGATCAACACAACACCGACGTCTGTCGGGACCAATACGCGGTGCGCACTCGCAGCGAAGGGGACCGCGAGCGCGGTCCCGTCAACGCGGTAACGATCACCGGTCTTCCTTGCCGTAACAGCTGGCTGCTCGGGAAACTGGCGGCCCGGCTCAGCCAAGGCAGCCGTGAACACCCGTCCCGCGGCAACACCGGCCAGAAGTTCATCCTGCTGGGCGTCGCTGCCGAGCGCCACTATGGGTAGCACCCCGAATCCGAGTGTGGCCAGCGCCGGAATCGGCGCCGCCGCCCGGCCGACTTCGGTGAGCAAGGCGCCCACGTCGGTGACGGACAGACCCTCCCCTCCGAGTCGCTCCGGTAGCGCCAAAGTGAGCAGATCCGCCTCGGCGAAGGCCGCCCACAAGGCATCCGGCGCAAGTTCGCGGGCCAGGAGTGCGGTAGCCACCTCGGCTACCGCATCCTGGGTTTCATCTCTGGTGAAGTCCACGCTGGCAAATTCCCGTCGTCGATATAGAACGTGTTCTAGTTGTATCACCAACGGGAGCAAATTTGTAGACCTGTTATTCGCGCGGTAGCCCCAGAATTCGCTCGGCCGCGACAGTCAGCAAGATCTGCGTCGTACCACCGGCGATGGACAGACAACGCGTGTTGAGGAACTCCCGCGACAACGGCCCCTCGACCCAACCATCAGGACCGCCCAACTCCATCGCAAATTCCGCGACGGTCTGGCGCTGACGAACACCGACCAGTTTGCGGACGCTCGACGCCGGTCCTGGATCCTGGCCATCCAACTGCCGCAATGTGGTTCGTAACTCCAAGAGTGATCCCACCATCGCGGTGCCGATCAAACCACCGAACTTGTCAGCCACCACAGGATCGGGACTTCCTGCCAGCGCAAGCAATTCCTCCATCGCACCGCCAAGTGACGAACCACCGCTCATCGCAACCCGCTCGTTGGCGAGTGTGGTTCGGGCCAGTTTCCAACCACCACCGAGCTCTCCGACGACGCAGTCGTCCGGCACGAACACGTCGTCGAGGAACACCTCGTTGAACAGCGAATCGCCTGTGATCTCCCGCAGCGGCGAAATCCTGATCCCCGGCGTTCTCATATCGAGCAGGAAGTACGTGATGCCCTTGTGCTTGGGTACACCACGATCGGTGCGCGCCAAACAGATCGCCCAGTCAGCCTCACGTGCAAGCGAAGTCCACACCTTCTGCCCGTTGAGCTTCCATCCACCGTCTACCTTCTCGGCAGTGGTGCGCAGCGCGGCGAGGTCGGACCCAGCTCCTGGCTCACTGAACAACTGGCACCACGTGATATCCCCCTTCAAGGTGGGGACGGCAAACCGTTCGATCTGTTCGACAGAGCCGTGCTCGAGAATGGTTGGCACGGCCCACCATCCGATTACCAGATCGGGCCGGCCGACGCCTGCCGCAGCCAACTCTTCCTCGATCAGAATCTGCTGAGCCGCCTTGGCCCCTTTGCCGTACGGCACCGGCCAATGAGGTGCGAGGTAACCCGATTCGGCCAGGGCAGTGCGCTGCTCGGACTCCGGCAGAGCGACGAGTTGTGCTACTTCACTGCGAATTTCGGCGCGATCCGACTCCAACGCACTGAGATCGATCTGCAGATGTCGGCGTGATCCCGCGAGCGTCAACTCAGCCACCCTGGCGCGCCAACGAGACGAGCCTCCCATCATCTGGCGCAGCGACACGGCGCGACGAAGGTAGAAATGCGCCTCGTGCTCCCAGGTGAACCCGATGCCGCCAAGTACCTGGATGCAGTCCTTGGCCGTGTCGACTGCCGCATCCAGGGACACCGCGGCGGCTACTGCTGCGGCGATCGGAAGTTCGTCACCCGACTCCGCCGCCACAGCAGCATCCCAGGCGGCTGCACCGACGTTTTCAACCCGGCACAGCATTTCGGCGCACAGATGCTTGATCGCTTGAAAGGAACCGATCGGTTTGCCGAACTGCTCACGAATCTTTGCGTACTGCACCGCAGTCCGCAGGCTCCACGCGGCAATTCCGGCCGCCTCCGCCGACGCGAGTGTTGCAGCAAGATCAGCCACCGATTCCGTCGCTATGTCGCCGATGATCCGATCCGCATCCACGACCACACGATCGAAGGAGACCTTCGCCAACGGGCGGGACTTGTCGATCGTGTCGAGCGCGTCATACGTGAGCCCACTCGCTTCGCCGTCGACGAGCGCCCACACAACACCATTGCCACTGTCCGCGGAAACCAGTACCGACACTCCGGTATCTCCGCCCCACGCAAAACCTCCGTCACCGTGAAGTTCGAGCCCTCCGGATTCGGTTGCCGTTGCGGCAACTGGTCTTTCGTCCAATACGACAGCGCAGGGAATTGCACCGTCCGCAAGCGGCTCGGACCAGCGCTTTGCCGCGGGAGTTGCACTGCGGCCGACCACCAACGCGGCCAGCGCCGTAGTGAGAACAGGACCAGGCACAAGTTCAATAGCGGCCTGCTCGAGCATCGCTGCCAGATCTACGATCTCAGCTCCGGAGCCGCCCACCGACTCGGGCACAGCAACCGAAAAGAGCCCCAAAGAGGCAAAATCCGACCAACCCTGGCGCCACGAATTCGCTGGTCCTCGGCGTACCATGTCCATCGGCGCTGCCGATCGCGCCCACGCCTCGATCGACTCCTGGACTGCCCGTTGTTCATCGGTCGTGGCGATAGTCACAACTGGTTCCCACCTCTCCATTAGTGACACAATTGTTTAGAACGTGTTCTAATATGACACCTGGCCATGAGTCAAGGCGCGAAGGAAATTGTCGATGACTGCAACATCCCGATCCCGCTCCACCGCCGTCGCATCCGCGACGCTCGGAGAGGACGATCTCAGCTCCAACGCGCAACGCGAGCGTCGCAAGCGGATTCTCGATGCCACATTGACATTGGCATCCAAGGGCGGATACGAAGCCGTTCAGATGCGCGCGGTGGCCGAGCGCGCGGACGTTGCCGTCGGAACGCTCTACCGATATTTTCCGTCGAAGGTGCACCTCCTGGTTTCCGCTCTAGCGCGTGAGTTCGAGAAGATCGACTCCAGAGGCAAGATTCCGCCCGGAACGAGCCCGCTCGAGCGCATGCAGCTGATCCTGAGTTTGATCACCCGCGCAATGCAACGCGATCCACTGCTCACCGAAGCAATGACCCGCGCCTTCATGTTCGCCGACGCGTCCGCTGCTGCCGAGGTCGATCACGTCGGCCAACTGATGGACCGATTGTTTGCACGCGCGATGACCGAAGAAGAACCGAACGACGAACAGTTGGCTATCGCCCGCGTCATTTCCGATGTGTGGCTGTCCAATCTCGTGGCTTGGCTCACACGCCGATCATCGGCCACCGACGTCGCCAATCGACTCGAATTGACCGTTGAGCTGTTGCTCGGCGACGGATCCCGCAGACCCGCATAGGGATAATCCGGATCGACAATTGGTTCTGGGCACCCATTGAGCTGACGTACCGAGCCAGGACGCTCGCAATCACCTAGATTTGAAGAGGTGAGCGCACAGGATCTCCCCATCGAACTCCGTCGAGCCCTCTCAGCCGTGGCCCAGACTCCACGGTTGCTGGTTGCCTCCGATTACGACGGGACCATGGCACCCATCGTCGCGGATCCGGCGAAGGCCTATCCGCGCGCGGAATCGGTCCGAGCCCTTCGCTCGCTCGCCAGCCTGGCTTCCACGACAGCGGCCGTCATCTCGGGACGTGCGCTCAAAGACCTCGCCGCGCTCTCCCGACTCCCAGCCGAAGTACAGCTGGTCGGTAGTCACGGCTCCGAATTCGACATCGGATTTGTTCACGCCATCGATGCCGACGCCAAGAAGCTGCTCGGCGAGATCACCTCTGAACTGACCCGTATCGCGTCCCGCACTGCCGGCGCAACCGTCGAGAAGAAACCTGCCAGCATCGCTCTACACGTTCGAAACTCCCCCGAAGACGACGCCGAGAAGGCCTTGATCGCGGTGCGGACAGAATCCGCGCTGTGGCCGGGAGTGCAGGTCACGGAAGGCAAGTCCGTCGTAGAGCTGGCTGTCATCGCCACCGACAAGGGTCAGGCGCTCGATCTCATCCGGCACCAGGACGGCGCAACCGCCGCAGTGTTCATCGGCGACGACGTCACCGATGAAAAGGCCTTCGCCAGACTGTCCGGCCCCGACATCGGCGTCAAGGTCGGCCCAGGCGACACCATGGCAGCGTTCCGCGTCGACAGCACCGAGGATGTCGCGGCCGCGTTGGCGTTTCTGCTCGAAGAGCGTCGTACGTGGCTTTCGGGTGCCGACGCGCCGCCCATCGAGCGACTGTCCATGCTTGCCAGCCCCCGCACGGTTGCCCTCGTGACGCCCGACGCCACCCTGACGTGGTTGTGTCACCCCGAACCCGACTCCGCAGCGGTCTTCGCCCACCTGCTCGGTGGGACCGCCGCCGGGCATTTCAGCGTCGGGCCACGGCGGACTGCGCTGCCGCTGAGCCAGAAGTACCTCGACGGCACCATGACCGTTCAAACTCGGTGGGCCAGCCTGTCTGTCACCGACTACCTCCCGCACGACGTGCAACAGGGCCGAACCGACTTCACCCGCATCATCTCCGGTAGAGCCGATGCCGTGGTCTCGTTTGCACCGCGTCCGGAGTTCGGCCAAGCGCAAGTCACCCTCGAGATCGTGGAGGACGGCATCCGCGTCCTGGGCACCAACGAGCCGTACGTGCTGCGATCCCCCGGCGTGCAGTGGAACATCGCCACCGACGGCAACCAGCAGACCGCCCATGCAATCGTCACGCCGTCAGCCGGCGATATCGTTCTCGAACTACGCTGCGGCACAACAGATATGGACCCTTCACCGGCGCCCGAAGCAGATCGTCGCGCCAGGTCGGAAAGTTACTGGTCCGATTGGGCCAAAACTCTCGATCTGCCGAAACTCAAGCCGGACTTGATGAAACGCTCCGCCCTCACGCTGCGCGGACTCGTTCACGCCGACTCCGGTTCCATCATGGCCGCGGCAACCACGTCGCTGCCCGAAGAAATCGGCGGCGTCCGAAACTGGGACTACCGTTACTGCTGGTTGCGCGACGCCGCACTCACCGCAACAGCTCTCGTGAGTGTCGGGTCCACCCACGAGGCCGAGGAGTACCTCGACTGGGTCCACCGCGTCCTCGAAACACTGCCGGGCCCCGAGCGTCTACACCCGCTGTACACGCTGAACGGCACGTCACTGCCACCTGAGGCCGTCATCGATTCCCTGCCCGGGTACGCCGGCTCCCGTCCGGTGCGAGTTGGTAACGCTGCCAATCAGCAAGTCCAACTCGACGTCTTCGGCCCGATCGTCGAACTGATCGTCCACCTCGCCGATGCCCGCGAAAAGGCCGGGGCTGCCCAGCCTTTGAGTGATCGCGACTGGGAACTGGTGGGCGCCATGGTCGAAGCCGTTCAACGACGGTGGTTCGAACCTGATCACGGCATCTGGGAGATCCGCGACAACCCTCGCCATCACGTCTACTCCAAGGTGATGGGGTGGGTGACCGTCGACCGCGCGGTGAAACTGGCCGACCGCTTCGGCCGGACGGCACTACCCGAGTGGGCCGAATTGCGCGATCAGATTGCCGACGAGGTGCGCCACAAGGGATGGAAGGACGACGTCCAGTCGTACACCGCCGCATACGACGGTGTAGATCTCGACGCCGCGACCCTGCATATTGGACTGTCCGGGCTGATCGATCCGGAGGACCCGCGATTTGCCGCGACGGTAGTTGCTACCGAAGCCGAATTGCGTAGCGGCTCAACGGTGTACCGCTATCACCACGACGACGGCCTACCCGGCCTCGAAGGTGGGTTCCACCTCTGCGCAGCATGGTTGGTCGAGGCGTACCTGCTGACCGGACAACGCTTACAAGCAGAGGCACTGTTCGACCAACTGGTCGACGCAGCAGGTCCTACCGGCCTACTCGCGGAAGAGTACGACCCTGTCGCAGAACGGTCACTCGGCAACCACCCCCAGGCCTACAGCCATCTCGGTCTGCTGCGCTGCGCTCAGCTCTTGGACTTACCCGCTCAGATCTTGGCCTGACCCGACGTACGGCCGACCAGTAGTTCGGTCTCGAGCATCTCGATGATCGGCACACCGGAACCGGACGGTGACATCAGCAGTGCACCCGCGCGCCGGCCCTTCTCCTCCTGAGGCTGGCGCACGGTGGTCAGCGATTCACGAAGAGCCTCGCTCACACCGTCGAATCCGGTGATCGACAATTGGCCCGGCACGTCGATGCCCTGCCAGCGCGCCCAGTCCAAAGCGCCGAGGGCAAGGACGTCGGTGGTGCACATCAGTGCCGTGATCTTCGGATTGGTCGCGAGCGCCTCCGCTGCCGCGGAGTGCCCGGACTGCGTGGTGTGGACGTACCGCTCGATCACAGTCAGAGATAGCGGATCCATCTGCGCCGTCGACATCGCGTCGCGCACTCCCTCGATCCGCTCACGCTGAACGTGGAAATGCGGCGACTTCAGGCGTTCCTGACTGACAACACCATCCATCCGGTCGCGCCCCAGCCGCATGCACAGCACACCGATCTCGGTATGGCCCAGACCGATGAGGTAATCGGCAACCTTGCGCATGGCAGCGCGGTCATCGATACCCACCAGAGACGCTCCGGGAATCTCGCGCGGCTGATCGCACACCACGATGGGGATGTGACGTTCGAGCACGGCGGCAAGATACGGGTCGTCGTCGGCAACCGAGTAGACGACAAAACCGTCGACTCCTGCCTGCTGTACGACCGCGGCGGCATCCACGTCGTCTCGCCCCGGTCCGGCAGGAATCAGGAGCAACCCCTGCCCTGCTTCCTCGCAGGATTCAGAGAGGCCCGCCAGGAAGCTCATGGCGGCCGGGTCACGGAAGCTGTAACTGAGCGCTTCGGTGAGGAGAAGTCCCACGGCACCGGCTTTGCGAGTGCGTAGTGAACGGGCGACCGGATCAGGTCCGGGATATCCGCGTCGCTTGGCCGCCTGGAGCACTCGATCCCGGAGCTCGACGGAGAGCTGATCGGGTCGGTTGTACGCGTTCGAGACTGTTGTTCTCGACACATTGAGCTCGGCGGCGAGCGACGCCAAAGTGGCTTGACGGCGTGGCTGACGGGACCGGGGCATAGACGGACGTTATCGGTACCCGTCAAAGTCGGCACGACGGGGCTGAACCGAACATGACCTACCAGCGATTATGCGCTAATGTGTAACGGTAACGGTTTCCAATAGCATTTAGCCCACCCTTCGTTCAGGAGAAAATTCGTGCGCTCGTCGTCCAAAATCCGCATCGCCGCCCTCGCCACCATCTCGGTCGCAGCGGCCATGGCACTGACGGCCTGCGGCTCCGAAAAAACCGGGGACGAAGGCATCTCCGTCGTAGCCTCCACAAACGTGTGGGGCAATGTAGCCCAGGCCGTGGCAGGCGACGCCCTCACCGTCACCTCCATCATCGACGAGCCGTCCGCAGATCCGCATTCCTTCGAAGCCACCCCGGCTCAGGCTGCCAAGATCACCGATGCCTCCCTCGTCGTCTACAACGGCGGCGGCTACGACCAATTTGTCACCGACATCCTCGACGCCGGCAAGGGCGACCAGAAAACCGTCAACGCCTACAACCTGCTCGACGGTGGAATCCACGCAGGCGAGACCGCCGGAGAATCGCACGACGGTCACACGCACGGCGCCGTCAACGAGCACGTCTGGTTCGACATCCCCACCGTCGACGCAGTGGCCCACTCCGTCGCCGACCAACTCAGTGCACTCGACCCCGACAATGCGTCGACGTACGAGGCAAACGCACAGGCATACAGCCAGAAACTGGCCGGCATCACCGCCGTCACCGATTCGATTACCGCTGCCCACGGCGGCGAGTCGGTCGCGCAGACCGAACCCATCGCGCACTACCTGTTGGTTGCCGCCGAGCTGAAGGACGCAACCCCTGAGGAATTCACCAGCGCGATCGAAGACGGCAACGATCCGTCACCGGCCGCGATCGCCGCAACGCGCCAATTGCTGTCGGACAAGGCTGCAAGGGCCCTCGTCTACAACACTCAGACGCAGGACAAAGTGACGCAGGACATGCGCTCCACCGCCGAGAAAGCAGGCGTGCCTGTCGTCGAGGTTACGGAGACTCTCCCCGAAGGCCTGGACTACATTCAGTGGCAGACGCAGACCGCGGAGTCGCTAGCCAACGCCCTCTCTGCCCAGTAATTTTTTTGCCCACTCAATTCCGAGAAGAACCGATCGGCTTGTGACAGAAACCTCCGCGAATACAACGGCGCCGGCAACAAATGCCGTGCCAGCAGTCGCCCTGAAGGACGCCCGATTGTCCTTCGGCGCCCGCACCCTCTGGGACGGCCTCGACCTCGAGGTTCAGCCCGGCGAGTTCATCGCCGTTCTCGGCCCTAACGGCTCCGGCAAGACCTCGCTTCTGAAGATTCTGCTGGGGCAACTACAACTCAGCGGCGGCAGCGCAGAAATCGCCGGAACCCCGGCGCGCGCCGGAAACTCGCACGTCGGGTACATCCCGCAGCAGAAATCCATCGACGACGGACTTCCGCTGCGCGGGCGCGACCTTGTCGGTCTCGGGGTCGACGGACATCAGTGGGGCACCGGCCTGCTTCGGCGGGGGCGTCGGCGCGCGATTGTCGACAACGCCATCGCGCAGGTCAGCGCCGAAGCGTTCGCGGACGCCCCCATCGGATCCATGTCCGGCGGTGAGCAACAGCGATTGCGTATTGCGCAGGCACTGGTCGGCGATCCGAAGATCCTGCTGTGCGACGAACCGCTGCTCAGCCTCGACCTCGCCAACCAGCATCTGGTGTCCACGTTGATCGACAAGCGTCGACGCACCCACAACACGGCCGTGCTGTTCGTGACCCACGAGATCAATCCGATCCTTCCGCTGGTCGATCGGGTGTTGTATCTGGTCGACGGCAAGTTCCGCATCGGAACGCCGGCCGAGGTGATGACGTCCGAGGTTCTCTCGGATCTGTACAACACCGACGTCGAGGTACTGCAGGTTCGTGGCCGCCTGGTTGTCGTCGGCACCGGCGACGCCATCGACGCTCTCGGCAGCGCGGGCGGCCTGCGTCCGGGCGAAGGCGTCCACCACAGCGATGAGGATCACGCGTGAGCAACAAATTCACCGACGCGATGTCGCGGATGTTCGACGTGTCCGCCACCGTCGACCTTCTGCAGTACGACTTCGTCCAGCAGGCATTGATTGCCGGCGCGATCCTGGGATTGTTGGCCGGCATCATCGGCCCGCTGATCGTGAGCCGGCAGATGTCGTTCTCCGTTCACGGAACCAGTGAACTGTCGCTGACCGGCGCGTCGGCTGCCCTACTGGTCGGTGTGAGTGTCGGCGCCGGAGCTATTGTGGGTTCGGTGGTCGCGGCAGTTCTCTTCGGACTGCTGGGAGCCAAAGCACGAGACCGCGATTCGGTGATCGGCGTAATCATGGCCTTCGGGCTCGGACTGTCGGTGCTGTTCCTCTGGGCGTACGACGGCCGAACCGGAACCAGCTTCTCGCTGTTGGTCGGTCAGATCGTGGCACCGGGCAACAGCGGACTCGAACTGCTTCTTCTGTGCGCAGTCATCGTGATCGGCACACTCGGATTCATCTACCGCCCTTTGCTGTTCGCCAGCACCGATCCCGAAGTGGCTGCGGCACGCGGTGTTCCGGTACGCGCGCTGTCCATCGTCTTTGCGGTTCTGGTCGGCATCACGGCCGCCCTGGGTGTGCAGATCGTGGGCGCACTGCTGGTGATGTCGCTACTCATCACGCCCGCCGCGGCGGCCGCCTACGTCACCGCGAGCCCGCTCAAGGCCACCATCCTGTCGGTGGTCTTCGCGGAACTCGCCGCTGTCGGCGGCATCCTGCTCTCCCTCGCACCCGGAGTTCCGGTGTCCAGCTTTGTCACCACGGTGTCGTTTGTCATCTACCTGGTGTGCCGCCTCACCGGTTCTGCGCGACGCAAGAACGCGGGACGGATTCCGGCGCACGCATGACGATCCGCGTCGACCTCAACAGCGACCTCGGCGAGGGATACGGCGCCTGGACGCTCGGTGACGACAACGCCATGCTGACCGTGGTCACCAGCGCCAACATCGCGTGCGGCTTTCACGCCGGTGACCCGGCCACGCTGTTGGCGACGTGCCGCTCCGCTGTTGCGCAGAACGTGCGGATCGGCGCGCAAGTCGGATACAACGATCTTTCGGGATTCGGCCGACGCTTCATCGACGTCTCCCCCACCGATCTCGCGGCCGACGTCATTTATCAAATAGGGGCACTCGACGGACTGGCCCGTGTTGCCGGCTCCCGTGTCACGTACGTCAAACCTCATGGCGCGCTCTACAACGCGATAGTGCATCACCGTGAACAAGCGCGTGCAGTTGTCGACGCCGTTCGCAGCTACGACGCGACCCTCCCCATTCTCGGTCTGCCGGATTCGGTGTTCCTGGCCGAAGCGGAAGCGGCCGGTCTGACCGTTGTGACCGAGGCCTTTGCCGACCGCGCGTACACACCGGAGGGGACGTTGGTGCCCCGAAACCTGCCGGGCGCCGTGCTTCACGATCCAGTTGCCATTGCCGAACGCGTGCGACGGATAGTGCTCGAGGGCGTCGTCGACGCCATTGACGGCAGCCGCGTGACGGTCCGCGCCGACTCGGTGTGCGTCCACGGTGATACCCCGGCCGCCGTCGACATGGCCACCGAAATCCGGAGACTGCTCACCGCGTCCGACGTGGCGATCACTCCCTTCACCTGATTCCTGCGCCGGACTCCTCGGTGCGGGACAATGACTTCATGGCATGGCTCGACGTCGTTCGCCCCGGCCCGTTGACCACCGTCCAGGACCATGGACGGGCAGGTTGCGCGGGCATCGGCGTCGGCCGCTCCGGCGCCGTTGATCTGAGCTCCCACGACGCGGCAAACAGGCTGGTAGGAAACGCACTTCACGCCGCCACGCTCGAAATCACGACAGGTGGATTCGCGGTACGGGCTGTCGGGCCGTTGACCGTCGCAGTCACCGGGGCGAGGGCACCGGTGACTGTCAACGCACATCCCGCTGCCGACTACTCCACTCTCCAACTCGATGGCGGCGACCTTCTCGAAATCGGCTACAGCACAACCGGACTGCGCACCTATCTCGCTGTCCGCGGCGGCATCGACGTCCCGGAAACTCTCGGCTCTCGCTCCACCGACACACTCGCCGAACTCGGCCCAGCGCCCGTCCGCGCGGGCGATCACCTGCTCGTCGGAGTTGGCGAAGCCGAGTGGCCGATCGAGGATTTCATCCCACCGCCGGCGCCCACCCCATGCCCCGTTCCGCTCGGCATCACCCTCGGACCGCGCGACGACTGGTTCACACCCGCCTCCGTCCACGCATTGCTGCACCACGCCTGGACCGTCACCGAAGACACCGATCGAGTCGGCGTTCGGCTACGCGGCCCCGGACCGCTGCATCGCTCACGTACGTGCGAATTGCCCAGCGAAGGCGTCGTCTCCGGCTCGGTTCAAGTGCCCCCGAACGGTCACCCCGTGATATTCCTGGCTGATCATCCCGTAACCGGCGGGTATCCGGTGATCGCAGTGGTCACCGACCCCGGAATCGCCACGCTGGCGCAAATGAGACCGGGAAGTTCGGTTACCTTCCGGGTGGCGTAGGCGGCGCTGATAGTCTCAGCCACTGCTGGCGTCGGCGCACGGCCGTCGTGAATAAGCCGAAGGAAACTGACATATGAGTATGAAGAGCAGCACAATCGCTCTGAGCGCAGCCAGTTTGATCACCGCAGCACTTGTTCTCTCGGGATGCAGCAACTCCGACGACGGCGAGGCTGTCTCGGAAACCAGCTCGCAAACCAGCTCCGCAACCACCTCATCCGCCGCGGCGACGACGTCGGATGACAGCATCAGCTTCACCGGCGAACGCGTCACCCTCAACTCCGGCACCGACGCCGACGCACCGGTCATCAGCGTCAGCCTTCCGGACGGATGGTCGCAGACCCAGAAAAGCACCACCGGAAGCGTCACGGACATCCTGTCCAGCAACCAGGCCGATGCAAACGGCTTCATGCCGAACACGACATTGACGGTGGAAAGCCAGGGCACCGCAAGCCCCGACGAGGTACTTGCCGGCGCCCAGGCGTCGCTCGGCATACTCAACGGATGGACCGAGGTGAACAAGGTCGACCTCGACATCGACGGACAGAAGGCCATTCGAGTCGCCGGAACCTGGTCGCCGCCGAACGTTAACGTTCCCCTGTTGGCGGTCATGACCGTCATCGCCTACCAGGCTGACGAATCGTCTCCCGTGTACCTGGTGAGCTTCGCGAATCAGTTCACCGATAAGGAAGACATGGCGCTCTCCGACCAGGTCGAGGAAATCAACACATCGATCGAATTCAGCTAAGACCCCGTGCGCGTTTCTGGTAGTTCCCACTACCAAAAACGCGCACAGGGCCGAAGGCCCTAGCTGCTACGGCGACGACGAGCGATGTCCGCCAACACAACTCCGGCAGCAACCGAAGCGTTGAGCGACTCGACCGGTCCGGCCATGGGGATGGACAGAATCGCGTCGCAGTTCTCGCGGACGAGACGTGAGAGTCCCTTGCCTTCGGAACCGACCACGATCACCACGGGACCGCTGCCGTCGAAATCGTCGAGAGTGGTGTCGCCACCGGCGTCGAGGCCCACAACCTGAACACCCTTGGAGGCCCAGTCCTTGAGCGTGCGAGTGAGGTTGGTGGCGCGAGCAATCGGCAGACGAGCGGCGGCACCGGCGCTGGTACGCCACGCGACGGCACTGACGCTGGCGCTGCGACGCTCCGGAATCACGACGCCGTGTCCACCGAAAGCTGCGACCGAGCGCACGACTGCACCAAGGTTGCGGGGGTCGGTGATGTTGTCCAGCGCGACGAGCAGTGGCGGCTCGGCGTGCTTACGCGCCTCGGACAGGAGATCGTCCGGGTGCGCGTAACGGTACGGCGGAACCTGCAGCGCGATGCCCTGGTGAAGACCGTTGGCGCTCAGGCGATCCAGATCGGTGCGGGGCACCTCGAGGATGGAGATGCCGGCGTCCGCAGCGAGCTGAACGGATTCCTTCAGACGATCGTCGCTCTCGGTGCCGACGGCAACCCACAGCGCCGTCGCCGGAACGCCGGCGCGCAGGCACTCGACCACCGGGTTGCGCCCGAGCACTGTCTCGGGACCGTCGAGAACCTTGCGGCCCGGACCCGGGCGGCCACCGCGCCCCTGCTTCTCGTCGGCCCGTGCGGCGCGCGCTGCACGCTTCGCCGCGGGATGCTTGGTGCGTGCCTCGGCGGGCGGCGTAGCGCCACGCCCTTCGAGACCGCGACGGTGCTTACCGCCGGAACCGGCAACCTGGCCCTTCTTGGTGCCGCCCTTACGGACTGCGCCGCGCCTGCTCGAGTTTCCAGCCATTGTTACTGCCCTGCCTTCAGGGACCATTCGGGTCCGTCGGGAGTATCGGTTACTTCGATACCCGCCTTGATGAGGCGATCACGGACTTCGTCCGCCACCGCCCAGTTCTTTTCCGTCCGTGCCTGCTGCCGCCGATCGAGATCAGCGCGCACCAACACGTCCAAAGCTTCCATTGCCGCCTCGGTGTCGCCACCGGACTGCGACCAATGCGCGTCGAGGGGGTCGACGCCCAGGATCGCGAGCATCGCCCGCACCTGACCTGCCGCCACCCGTGCCGCACCCAAGTCTCCCGCTGCGAGCGCGGTATTGCCCGCACTCGCCTTGCCGTGAATCTCGGCCAACGCGATCGGGACCGACAAGTCGTTGTCGAGCGCTTCCGCGAAACCCTCTGTCCACGTCCCGAGTTCGACGCCGCCTGCGCGTTTGTGCGTGCGCAGGACAAACGTCTCCAGCCCTTGGTAGGACTTGGCGCTCTCTTCGAGGGCTTCGTCCGAGTACTCGAGGTTGGAACGGTAGTGCGCACTACCGAGGTAGTACCTAAGTTCTTGCGGACGAACCTTTTTCAAGACATTCGGCACCGACAGCACATTGCCGAGCGACTTGGACATCTTCTCGCCGCTCATCGTGACCCAGCCGTTGTGCAACCAGTACTGAGCAAAATCGTCGCCGACGCACTTTGCCTGGGCAATCTCGTTCTCGTGATGCGGGAAGACCAAATCCCTTCCACCGCAATGAATATCGAATGCAGCGCCGAGGTAAAACTCGGCCATGGCCGAGCATTCGAGATGCCAACCGGGACGCCCGGGCCCCCACGGAGTCGGCCACGAGGGTTCGCCAGGCTTGGCCGTCTTCCACAGCGTGAAGTCACGCGGGTCACGCTTGCCCTCGGCAGCACTCTCACCCTGATGGACGTCGTCGAGCTTGTGCCCGGAGAGAGCGCCGTATTCGGGGTAGCTCTGCACGTCGAAGTAGACGTCACCGCCCGCGGCGTACGCATGGCCGTTCGCGATGAGACGCTCCATCATCGTGACCATCTGCGTGACGTGACCGGTGGCCCGCGGTTCGATCGACGGCGGCAGTACACCCAACTGGTCGTACGCCCATGTGAAGGAACGCTCGAACGTCGTGGCCCACTCCCACCAGGGACGGCCGGCGTCGGCAGCCTTGTTCAAGATCTTGTCGTCGATATCCGTCACGTTGCGCACGAATGCAACGTCGTTGTCGTGCGCCAGCAACCAGCGGCGCAGCACGTCGAATGCGACGCCGCTACGCACGTGGCCGATGTGAGGATCACCCTGGACTGTCGCCCCACACAGGTACACCGATGCATGTCCGGGGACCAACGGAACAAAATCCCGCAGGGCCCGCGTACCGGTGTCGTATAGGCGCAGGGTCACGACCAGCGATCTTACCTGTCGTTGCCGGTTGTCATGACCAACGCGGTGGCCATGGCGGCGATCCCCTCGCCGCGCCCGGTCAAACCGAGTCCGTCGGTGGTGGTGGCGGAGACCGAAACCGGGGCACCCAGAACATCGGAAAGGACCCGCTGCGCCTCATCTCGACGCGGACCGATCTTGGGGCGATTCCCGATGACCTGAACTGCGGCATTGCCCACCGTGAACTGGTTTTCCTCGAGCAACCGCCGAACCTCGGCGAGCATCCGGATGCCACTCACTCCGTCCCATTCCGGCCTGCCGGTACCGAAGACGGATCCGAGGTCGCCCAATCCCGCCGCAGAGAGAAGAGCGTCACACAACGCGTGAACGGCAACATCGCCGTCGGAATGCCCAGAGCAACCGTCTGCTTCCTCGAACAACAAACCGGCCATCCAACACGGCCGTCCTACCTCGATGGGGTGAACATCCGTCCCCAGACCGACTCGCATCCAGTTTCCGTCCTTACGAATCCGCATCCAGAAGTGCTCGGGCAAGTACCAGGTCGAGTGGCGTCGTGATCTTGAAGGCATGAGCTTCACCGGCGATTGTCTGTACGGAAACGCCGAGTCGCTCGACCAACGACGCGTCGTCCGTTGCCGCCAGATCCCCGGCATCGTAGGCCTGGCGCAGTACCTGCGCGGAAAAGCCCTGGGGAGTTTGTACCGCACGAAGTTCGCTGCGAAGCGGGGTACCGGTGACCATGCCGTGAACATCGACGGACTTGATGGTGTCCGTGACCGGCAGCACGGGAATGACCGCAGCGCTGCCCGCCTTCAGTTCAGCGACAACCCGCGCAATCATCGCCGGTGGAGTCAACGCTCGCGCAGCATCGTGCACGAGGACGAACTCCGCGTCTCCGGCCGCCGCGAGCCCGGCCCGCACGGAATCCGTGCGTTCCGACCCCCCTGCCACCACGTCGACGTCGTCGCCACGTCCCAGATCAGCCTTGACCGATCCAAGAAGTTCAGGCGGCACAATCACAACAACGCGGTCGACCGCTCCGGATTTCCGGAGCCCGTCAACCGCGCGTGCAAGCATGGTGCGCCCACCGAGTTCGACGAATGCCTTGGGTATCTGCTCACCCAAGCGCACTCCCCGACCTGCGGCAGGAACCAGTGCGACTACCGACACTGTCAGCTTTGTTGTGGTGTTGATTCAGGACGCGGTCGCGAGGACCTCGTCGAGAATGATCTCAGCCTTTTCGTTGTCAGTGCCCTCGGCGAGCGCGAGCTCCCCGACGAGAATCTGACGAGCCTTGGCAAGCATGCGCTTTTCACCAGCAGAAAGTCCACGATCCTGCTCACGACGCCACAAGTCACGAACAACCTCGGCGACCTTGTTCACGTCACCTGAAGCAAGCTTCTCGAGGTTTGCCTTGTATCGACGAGACCAGTTGGTGGGCTCTTCGGTGTGCGGTGCACGCAGAACCTGGAAAACCTTGTCGAGGCCTTCCTGGCCGACGACGTCGCGAACTCCGACGTATTCTGCGTTGTCTGCGGGAACTCGAACTGTCAGATCGCCTTGAGCAACCTTCAGAACGAGATATTCCCTCTGCTCACCCTTGATGGTGCGGGTTTCGATAGCTTCGATCAGCGCCGCACCGTGATGGGGGTATACGACGGTGTCTCCGACCTTGAAAATCATGTGTCCCGTGCCCCTTTCGATTCCACTAGTTTAACACGTCGAAGAACCAGCCATGCATCAACGGCGCAGGTCAGGGGCATCCTTGCTCGAGCGTAGGGGTTGACAGTGCCTGTTGGACGTGCATTCAACCAGCGTCGACGGCCTGTTCACGGCGGCGTGAAAGCCCACGCGGACAACCGTTGTGGCTACCCAGCGACCGGCCCGCGAGAGCTGACTACTACTCTGCCTAGTGGAGTGCGAACCTGACGCCCTGGAGGACAAACCGTGACTGCTATCCGCAAGCCGACTCGCCGAGTCGCTACCGCCATTGCACTGGCTGCAGGCGCAGCCATCGCGCTGTCCGCATGCGGCTCGGGACAGGTGAGCCAGACTGCCATCCAGCAGGCCGCCGTGAACGGCAACAGTGCCACCGTTGGTGACATCGCCCTGCGCAACGTGCATATCGCCTACCCCTCGTCCGAGGAATACAGCATCGAACCCGGTGGAAAGGCCGTGCTGGCCTTCACGATCGTGAACGAGAGCACGGAGACGACCGACAAGCTGGTCAGCATCACCACTGACTACGCGGCAAGCGTTGTCGCCGGTGAAGAGGTTGCCGGATTGGTGATCAAGCCGCAGACGTCCCTGCAGGCCGGAGAGCTTCCCGCAGGCGCGTCCGCTGAGGCCGAAGCCGAGAAGCAGATCGAGAACAAGGACCAGAACACAGACGCTCCCGCAGCGCTCATGCTCGTGGTCCTCGAAGACATCAAGGCCGGCGTTCGCCCGGGCCTGACCATCCCGATCACCTTCACCTTCGAGAAGGCCGGCCCGGTCACGGTTCAGGTCCCTGTCGATGCCGGCCCGCAACTCGAGCGTGACGTGTCCGAGAAGTCACCGGTCGAGGGCTCAGGGCACTGAGCTTGTAAACCTCAGGCGGACACTGCGTTTCGCCGAGGTCACGAATTGCCACACTAGAGGCGGGGTCCATGTCGGACCTCGCCTCTAGTCTGTTCCGGTGGCCAAAGCGAAATCGAACTACCGGTGCTCCGAATGCAAATCCGTCGTGCCCAAATGGGTCGGCCGCTGCCCCGAGTGCGACACGTGGGGCTCCATGGCCGAAGTGTCCGTCGTCGCTCCGGTCGCCAGTCGCGCGGGAGCATCGCTCGCCAAGGCGGGATCGGCCGCTGTCCTGCCCACCACACCCGCGACTCCGCTCACCCAGATCGACAGCCAGAGCACCAAGGCCAAGCCCACCGGGATCGGTGAACTCGATCGTGTTCTCGGCGGTGGTGTTGTTCCCGGGTCGGTCGTCCTGCTCGCCGGGGAACCTGGCGTAGGCAAATCCACGCTGCTACTCGAGGTCGTCTACCGGTGGGCGATGCGGAGTCCGCAGGATCGCGCGCTGTACGTCACCGGCGAGGAGTCGGCCGGACAGGTCAGGCTCCGGGCCGACCGCACCAATTCCGTCCACGAACGGATGTACCTGGCCGCGGAAAATGACCTCGCGACGATCCTCGGCCATGTCGAGCAGGTCAAACCCACACTGGTGATCGTCGACTCCGTGCAAACCATGCTCGCGGCCGACGTCGACGGCGTTGTCGGTGGTGTCACACAGGTCAAAGCGGTCACCAGCGCGCTCACGTCGTTGGCGAAGTCCAGCGGAATCCCGGTACTCCTTATCGGCCACGTCACCAAGGACGGAGCCGTGGCCGGCCCACGATCGCTCGAGCATCTCGTCGACGTGGTCCTGCACTTCGAAGGAGACAAGCACTCCACGCTTCGCATGGTCCGCGGAGTGAAGAACCGATTCGGAGCAGCCGACGAGGTGGGTTGTTTCGAACTCACCGAACAAGGCATCAAGGAGATCAGCGATCCGTCCGGATTGTTCCTCCATCATCGGGAAGAGATGGTGGAAGGCACTGCTGTCACCGTGATGATGGACGGCAAACGCCCACTGCTCGGCGAAGTACAGGCATTAGTGGCACCTACCCCACTCCCAACTCCCCGCCGCGCTGTGAGCGGCCTGGACACCGCGCGTGTCGCCATGGTTCTGGCGGTACTCGAACGACGCGCCGGAGTGTCGATCGCCAAGGCCGATGTCTACGCGGCAACCGTGGGCGGCATGCGAATGACGGAACCAGGTGCCGATTTGGCTCTCGCCATCGCCGTCACGTCCGCGGTGAAGGGAAAGCCGGTTCCCAAGGGAATGGTGATCCTCGGCGAAGTCGGACTCGCCGGAGAGGTTCGCCGAGTTGCCGGCGTCAACCGACGACTGATCGAAGCCGCCCGATTGGGATTCACGAGTGCAATAGTGCCCGTCGACTCCGGGCCGAACATTCCCGGCATGCGAGTCAACGAAGTGACGAACATAGCCGAAGCTTTGACCTACGCCGGTTTACTCGGCGGCAAACAGGGCGCGCCTCGACCCAAGCTCACCCCCGTCAAATGACGGCGGTGATCAGTGCTGGGCAATCAGACAGACGAGGTCCCGAACGGTGAGGTCGGAACGCCGTCCACAAATTCCTGGGTCTTGGCAAAATGCTCGGGAGTGATGGTCAGGAACAGTCCACGCGACGTTCCGACTATCACGTCCGGATCAGCCGCTGGACCTTCGACGATGACAGCTTCGGCGCTGGTGTAGACCTTGCGCCGGACGGTGCCGTCGACACGAGCCCGAAACTCGAGAACCGAACCCAGCGGGATCGGCCGCGCAAAGTCGATCTCGAGGTGACCGGTCACCACCGGCGTGCCGAGGACCATGCATGCCACGCCCTGCACCTCGTCGAAAGCGGTGGAAAGTATTCCGCCGTGAATGACTCCGGGTCCACCCTGGTACTTCTTCGCGACGTCGAGGCGTCCGGTCACCTCGAGGCCCTCACCCGCCCTGAAACTCATCGCCATCCCGGCCGGCTGATCGTCGCCGCAACCGAAGCACTTCGACCAGTGCTGAGGCAACTTCTCACCCGCCGCCGGGAAGAATTCGACGGGCACGGGCACGGTCAGGTCGTCAGGCAAAGTCCAGGTGCTACTCACGGATAGGTAATCTAATCGAAGGATCTGCCAGTACCAGCTATCGGACCCGAACTTAGTGACATCGACCTCAGCAGGGAGTTTCTCAATGATCAGTGCGATGGCGGATCCCCAGTCGTCGCCGGCGTTGAGAGAAACCATCGCCAGACTGGCCCCCGGAACCGCGCTCCGCGACGGCCTCGAACGCATTCTTCGAGGTCGCACCGGGGCCCTGATTGTCCTCGGCTACGACGACGAGATCGAAGCGCTCTGCGACGGTGGTTTCAACCTCGACGTGGAGTTCGCGCCCACCCGCCTTCGGGAACTCTCGAAGATGGACGGGGCGGTGGTGCTGTCCACGGACGGCTCGCACATCGTCCGCGCAAACGTTCAACTCGTTCCGGACCACAAGATCCCGACCGTCGAATCCGGCACTCGGCACCGCGCGGCGGAACGCACGGCAATCCAGACCGGATACCCGGTCGTGTCGGTCAGTCAGTCGATGTCGATCGTCAGCGTCTACGTCGGCGGCATCAGACACGTCATCGAAGGTTCCGCCACGATCCTTTCCCGGGCAAATCAAGCCGTTGCGACACTCGAGCGGTACAAGGCACGTCTCGACGAGGTCACCAGATCACTGTCCGTCGTCGAGATCGAGGACTTCGTGACTCTGCGCGACGCTTTGACGGTGGTTCAGCGACTCGAGATGGTTCGACGCGTATCGCTCGAGATCGAACAGGACGTCCTCGAACTCGGCACCGACGGTCGCCAGCTCGCCCTTCAGCTCGAAGAACTGGTCGGCGACAACGACATTGCGCGTCAGCTCATCGTCCGCGACTACCTTGCCGGCCCCGAGCCGGTCGGAACGGCCGCGATGGACAATGTGCTCGCCGCCCTGGACCGCGTAACCGATGCCGATCTCCTCGACCTGACAACACTCGCGCGAGTGCTCGGTTACCCGGGCACTATCGAAGCCCTCGACACCCCGATGACGCCCCGCGGATACCGGGTTCTCATGCGGGTACCACGGCTTCAGTTCCATCAGATCCACCGATTGGTCGGATCATTCGGCACGTTGCAAGCTCTACTGGCTGCTACTGCGGCCGACCTTCAGTCCGTCGAAGGTATCGGTGGGCTGTGGGCCCGTCACATCCGCGAAGGTCTGTCCCGGCTCGCCGAATCTTCGATCACCGGTTCATTCAACTAGGCGATATTGAACGGCTCCGCGCTGCTACGTAGGGCACCGAGCTGGCCGACAACGGTGTACGCGCCGGGGCCCACGGGATTGCGCTGCGGATTCTGCGAAGTGGCGCAGTCCGGACTCGATGTCGTGGCGGACCAGGCAACCTTGAAGGCTGCCTGCTCACCCGGTTCGAGGTTGCGTACATCCGGCGCCGGCTGTGGGTAGCAGTCGACGTTGGACCACAGTCGGTTCTTGCCGTCGATGCTGTAGACAAGCACCTGCTGGAGTCCACCAGCCAGGTCGCGGTCACACGCGGCGGAACCGATGTTCGTGATCACAATCGTGAAGGTCGGTTCCTCACCACCGGCGAAGGTCGGCTTGTCTGCCGTTGCTTTGACCGCGAGGGACGAGTCGGCGCACTGCCCAGCGGGCACCGGAGCCGCGCTGGTCGTCGACGTGGTCGAACTCGCAGCAGCAGACGTCGCGGAACCGTTCGAACCGGAATCACCACTACCTCCACCACCGTTGCCGCCGGAGTTGTTGCTTCCCGACGGGTTCGGTGTGAACGACACCTCCGATGTGAGCGAGGAAGTCGCGGCCGCGGCATCTGCTTCGGCAGGATCGTCTCCCCCACCTACCAGTGCGGAAATCGCCCAGATCAGCAACACCAGGGCGATAACGGCAGCACCGATGGCCAGAGCCCGGCGACGCCAGTAGATCTGAGGGGGCAGTGGTCCATTCGGTTCCAACACGGTCTCAACGGTAGTTGGCGAAAGGCTCACAAACGGTCAGCTGAGACGGCGTGTCGGCACCGTGTGACGAAGGACTGCGGGGATTATCCCGGCCTACTCGCCGATTTCCCCTACTACGCCCTGCAGACGCATGTGTCCGTCGGACAGCGTGTAGGTGACACCCGCGATCGCGCACTCTCCCTTGGCCACCTTGTCGGCAATGATTCGTGACCGCTGCATGATGAGCGAGCCCGTCTCGACAACGTGCCGGCCCTCGAGTTCGTCGACAGTCTTCAGTCCTTCGTTACGTCCCATGAGAATGGACGGCGCAACGCGTTCGATCACACTGCGAATGAAGCCGTCGGGCACTGCACCCTTGTCGAGAGCGTCGAGCGTGGCTTTGACGGCGCCACAGCCGTCGTGCCCGAGCACAACGATGAGAGGCACGTTGAGAACGTGCACGGCGTACTCGATGGAACCGAGAACGGAATCGTCGAGCACGTGACCTGCGGTGCGGACGACGAACATGTCACCCAACCCCTGATCGAAGATGATCTCGGCGGCAACACGGGAATCACCACAACCGAACAGCACGGCGGTGGGGTGCTGTTCGTTGACCAGCTTCGCGCGATCCGCGATTCCCTGGCTGGGATGAATGGACTCGCCGCCCACAAATCGCTCGTTTCCCTCACGGAGGGACTTCCAGGCGGACTTAGGACTTGAATTCGGCATTTCAATATTGTGCACCCGCCGCGATATTCCGACACATCGGGAAGGGCCTGGTCGCGGAAACCAACCGCCTTGTCCGTAGTCCGGCACGCGGAGGAGCATCGACCTCCGCAGCGTACGATCCCCCCAAGCCTTATCGAACGATAGCTAATGGAGAAGTCATGGTCACGAAGAATTCGGCGAAAACTGCCACCACCGAGGCCAGTTGGCGACGGATCGAGCCACTCGAACTGAGCCCCATCCTCCAAGCTGCCCTCGAAGGATTCTACGACAACGGCTTCCACGGCACCTCCGTGCGAGATATCGCGCGCCGCGTCGGTGTCACGATCCCTGCGCTGTACTACCACCATCAGAGCAAGGAAGGAATTCTCCTCGCGCTCTTGGAGATCTCGACCGGCGACGTGCTCGCGCGTGCACACACCGCCTCGGCCGACGGCGGCGACGACCCATGCCAACAGCTCACGAATGTCGTCGAAGCGATCGTGTTGCGCATGACAACCCGATCCCGCCTGGCAGCCCTCGAAGGTGAGGTGCGGTACCTCAGCCCCGAGAACCGGCAGCGATACCGCATTGTCCGCAAGGGCATCGAGGAACTCGCATTCGACATCGTCGTCGATGGCGTCGAACGAGGATTGTTCTCTGTCGCCGACACAGCCGAGACCACTCGGGCACTACTCGCTATGTGCCAGTCCATTCCGCGGTGGTACCACGCGGAAGGCGAACTCAGCCCGGAGGAAGTCGCCAAGAAATATGCACAGATCGCCCTGAACACGGTGGGATGCAAGCCTCGCCCCAAGCGGACTCGCTAGTTCTCACGGCGCTGCAGTTCTCACAGTGCCGCATACTGTGCTCGAAGCTCGCGCTTGAGTATCTTTCCGGTAGCGCCCAGTGGGAGTTCAGCGACGACGTCGATCGATTTCGGGCACTTGTATCCGGCGAGGCGTGCTCGAGTGAATGCGATTATCGCGGTGGCATCGAGTTCGTGTTCTGCGGCGGCGACCACCACCGCCTTGACTGCCTCACCCCAGACCGGATCCTCCACTCCGACAACGGCAACCTGTGAAACGCCTGGGTATTCGGCGATTACCGATTCGACCTCAACGGGGTACACATTCTCTCCACCGGTGATGATCATGTCTTTGATCCGATCGGTTATGTAGACGTACCCATCGTCGTCGATCCGTCCGACATCTCCGGTGTGAAACCAACCGTCTGCATCGATCGCAGCCGCCGTCTCCGTCGGACGTTTGTAGTAGCCCTGCGTAGTCTGCTCGGATCTGATGCAGATCTCCCCTGACTGACCACTTGCTACCTCGGATGCGCCCGTGCCCACAACCTTCAACTCCACCCAGGGGTACGGTTTGCCTACCGACCGCAACAGCGAGACCTTCTCTCCGTCAATCGAATGGTCAGCGGCATCGAGTTGCGTTACAGCTCCGTGTGTTTCGGTCAGACCGTAGACTTGAAACAGCGGGGTGTCGAATGTGTCGAGAGCTCGCCTCAACACTGCTGGTGTGATCGGCGAGGATCCGTAGGCGATAGATCTGAGTGCTGCAAAACCTCGGTCTCGCGCGCCCGGTACTTCGACCATCATCCCGATCACGGAGGGCACCAGGAATGTATTCGTGATGCTCATAGTCTCCATCACGTCCAGCAGGTCAGGCGGCGTGAACTCCGACAGAATGACGTTGTGCGCGCCGTTCGCGAGACCGACGAGGACCCAACCCAATCCACCGATATGAAACAGCGGCATCGCACACAAACTGACGGATGATTCGTCGAATCCCCATGGGCCACCGGTCTGTGTACACGCCCCGAGATTCCGGTTCGACGTGAGAACACCTTTGGGCTTTGCCGTCGTGCCGGACGTATAAAGCTGCAGAACAACGTCATCCGAGCCTCCATGCCACCCGGGGTCCACCGTGCTCGCACCCGCCAATCGAGCTTCGTAGTCCGACGGGCCGGCACCGTCGATCTGAACCAGCCGCGGCAGCGGCGCTCCGGATTCCCGGACTGCGGATGCCGCACCGTCGAATTCACTGTGAAAGAACAACACTTGCGCTTCCGAATCGGAGAGCACCTCGGCCGCCTCTGCACCGGACAATCGCCAGTTGACCGGAATGGTTACTGCCCCGATCTTCGCCGCGGCCAGCACTGTCTCGACCACCTGCGTGGAACTTCTGTCCACAACCGCCACCCGAGAGCCTGCACCACAACCGAGCGCGATCAGAACATTCGCAAGCCGGTTTGTTCGAATGTCCAACTCCGCGAAAGTGATCGAACCATCACGACCAGTCAGAGCAAGGGCATCGGGGCGAGCAAGAGCATGACGACGACTCTCGTCGGCGAGGCGGTATTCCGTAAGCATGTGAGTAGACGATCTTTCTCAGTTCGAAGGAGCGGATTCATGTGCGACGGGCAGCCCCGAGGGAAGGTTCCCAGCGCATCAACCTGATACCCCCGAACCAACCACACCAAAGCCTTGCCGCTACGACAAAGCTCCGAGGTGTTTCATGACATCGGGGTACCGACGCAAATGCGCACCGCCATTGACGTCGAGAACCTCCCCCGTTGTCCACGACGACTCGTCGGAGGCCAGGTAGAGCACAGCTTCCGCAATATCGCGCGGCGATCCGTTGCGTCCGAGCGGCGTGTTCTCCGTGAAATCTGCCTGAATTACCGGGACAGACGTCAGCCCCTCGACAAGTGGTGTCTCGACCAGACCGGGAGAGACGGCGTTGACGCGGATCCCGCGCTCACCGAGCTCGAGCGCTGCAACCTCGGTGAGCATGGCGAGACCCGCTTTGGCGGAGCAGTATCCCGCAAATCCCGCGGCAGCCTGGCGTGCGTTCAGAGAGGTGATCGAGACGATCCCGCCCCCGGCCTCCATCGCTCGGGCAGCGTGTTTGATCACAAAGAACCCACCGGTCAGGCAGATATCCACCGTGCGCCTCCACGTCTCGGCGTCCAACTCGGTGATGAATCCGGGCAGATTCACGCCGGCGCAGTTAACTGCAATGTCCACCCGACCGAGCCTCGCCCGAGTTTCTGCGAAGACAGCCCGAACCGAGTCCTCGTCGACAACATCGACGCACACGGCTTCAGTTCCCCTGCCGAGTTCGACGGCCCGGGACCGTCCACCTTCGACGTCGATGTCACCGATTACAACCGTTGCACCTTCCGATGCCAGCAATTGCGCAGTTGCCCAACCGATGCCGGATGCCCCGCCGATCACGACCGCTACTTTCCCCGCAACACGTGTCGACATCAGCGAGGAATGTTCTCGTAGTAGGGGACCACGATTTCGTCCGTGCTGGTGACGTCGCCGAGCATCATTGTCGTAATGGGGTGAACGACGTGCGGGTCCACCTCGACATTGATACATGCGGGCACCCCGGCGTCGAATGCACGCTTCATCGCGTCGGCGATAGATGCAACATCCTTGACTCGCTCGCCGTACCCGCCGAAGGCCTCGGCAACCTTCTCGTATGCGCTGTCCGCGAGCTCGGACACGACGATACCTTCATCTCCGTACACAGCTTCCTGACCGTGGATCGACATCCCCCACACGGCGTTGTTGAATACCACTGTCACAACGGGTATTCCGTGACGGGCCATAGTGTCGAATTCCTGGATGTGAAATCCTGCGGCACCGTCGCCGGTGATCAGCACGACGGGCGATTCCGGGCGCGCACGATGTGCGCCGATAGCAAATCCCGGCCCGATTCCCAGACAACCGAGATACCCGAGGCGCAGAACGCCACCCACTTGTTCTGTCGTCGTGAAGAATTCACCCCATGACGGCGCCTCGGCACCGTCCATGACAAAGGTCGTGCCGGGAGGGCAAGCTTCGACGATCGCGCGCGCCGCGAAGTACGGATGCGCCTTTCCGGTCTGCGTCTCCTGATCCGTGAATCCATGACGATGCGCGTGCCTCGCACTGGTGGCGGCCTCGACCCAGTTAGTCCAGTCAGGCCATTGACGTTGATCAGCAGCAGTTTTCAGCGCAACGAGCGCCTCACGGCAGTCGGCGAGGATCGGAACCTCGACATCCTGCATACGTCCGATTTCCGACGCGTCGACGTCGATCTGTATCAACCGCGCGCCAGGGAACAGGCTGGTGCGCCCGCCCGTGAACATTCCGGCCCGAGCTCCGACTACCAGCACCACGTCGGGAGTCGGCTGCCCGAGGGCAGGCAAAGACCCGATCGCCAACAGTCCGCCGCCGGCGAGACGATGACTTGCGGGTATCGCTCCATCCGACTTTCCCGGGTAGAACACGGGTACATCCACCGCTTCCGCAAATGCCACCAGAGCCTCGCCGGCGCGAGAGAACGTAACACCACCGCCGATCACAATCGCGGGATTGTTCGCGCTACCAAGCACATCGAGTGCGGCTTCGACAGCCGAGGCCGTTGGACCGGGCCGTGCGTCGACTGTGTAGTTCGCGGGGAATCTCACGGCGTTTTCGTCGGCTTCACCGAACATCACGTCGATCGGAACTTCGAGTAGCACTGGACCCGGAATTCCGGTCGTGGCCTTGCGAATAGCCAGAGCAACGATTTCGGGCACGCGTGCCGGGTCGGTTATTCGATAGGCCCACTTGGTCACCGGTGTGGCCGCTGCTATCTGATCGAACCCACCTTGCAGTGGATTCGTCTCGGTCTCGCGCATCGGCGGAGCCCCGACAACGAAGATGGTCGGAGTGCGATCGAGCAGCGCATTGGTCAGCGCGGTGTAGACGTTGGTAAAGCCCGGACCGGATGTGACGACACAAACGCCGTACGTCCCAGTCACCCGCGCGTAGGCGTCGGCGGCATGCCCGGCAGTGGCTTCGTGACGGGTGTCGGTGAGGCGAATGCCGTTTCGCCGACAGGCAACGAGGAAAGCATCCAAATGTCCTCCATGCAGGGTGAATACCTCGGTAGTTCCGGCTTCTGCTAGGGCTCTGGCAAGCAGTTCGCCACCGTTGACAGTCATGGTTGTCCTTCCAGGAATCTGACGCTTGATTAACGATCGCTAAGCACTTTGCACGGTAGCGTGGGTCACAGTGCGACGCCAGAGTGGCATTATGCGAACACATGGCACGTAACTCACCACAGACCGATCGCATCGTCATGCTCGCCGAACTTTTGGCGTCCGATCCCGAAACGGGACGCAGCCTTGCCGACATTGCTCGGCACCTTGGGGTCGCAAAGGCAACCTGCTACCCCATGGTCGTCGCGCTGACAGAGTCGGGTTGGCTCGTCCGCCATCCTGTTCGCAAGACATACCAACTCGGCCCTGCCCTTATCCCGATCGGCCAGGCTGCCTCTCGTGCAACCGATGTCGTCGACCTCGCCCGAACTGTCATGCACGAATTGGCCGACACGTCAGAACTGGCATGCCTGGGATTCATCCGGTCAGGCGCCGATCTGGTTGTCGCAGAAGTTGTTCAACCGATCTCCAGACGTGGCGGAACGCTCGGACTACGCGTCGGCGACAAGGTATTGATGGCACCGCCGCTAGGCGCCGCACTGGCAGCTTGGTACGAGCAGGATCAACTCGACGAGTGGTTTCAGCTCGGCACAGAAGCCCTGAATGCGGAGACCGAGCTATTACAGGCAGAGTACGAATCGATCCTCGCCACTATCCGGGAGCGCGGATTTGCCGTGGAATGCCTTTGGCAACAAGACCGTTCGATCTCCGATGCGGTCGCAGAGCTGCGCGCACCGGGGGTCGGCGGACAGCGGGCAGCACTCGCACTACGAGAAGCACGGCGACTTCTGTCCGCAGACGTTGCCATAGGCGCGATCGACCCGAACGCGCACTACCAACTGCTGTCCGTGAACGCGACCGCGTTCGATCAGGACACGTCACCCGCACTGATTCTCTGCCTGGTTGATGCACCGTCATCCGTAACCGGGGAACGCATTACCGAACTCGGCGCACTTGTGTGCGAAGCCGCAGAACGGGTCACCGCGCTGATGCATGGCCGTTCGCCCAACCCATTGACATCTGAAGACCGTGCAACATAGCTTATATAGCGATCGCTAAGCTATGTTCAGAGCAACAACCGCGACAGAAGAGCAAGGAAGTATCCCGTGGGCATACGGTCCAGTGACCAGTATCGAAAAGGCCTCAACGATGATCGTCGGGTCTTCTACCGAGGGAAGAAGATCTCCGACGTCTACGCGGAGCCGGAACTGACTCTCGCAGTCGATCATTCGGCACTGTGTTACGACATTGCCGACGACCGGCCCGACCTCGCGATCACCGAAGTGGACGGCGAACCGGTCAGTGCGTTCTACGTCGCGCCGAACTCCGCCGAAGATCTCGTGCGCCGCGGAGCACTCATCGAGGAAGTATCACGACGCGGCGGCGGAACCATCGTCCTCAAAGAGGTCGGCAGCGACGCATTGTTTGCACTACTACGCGCCACCACCGGCGATGGACTCGACAATGCCCGCGCCTTCTACCAGCGAGTGTGCGAAGGCGACCTGTCCCTGGCCGTCGCCCAAACCGATGTCAAAGGCGACCGCTCACTCACGCCGCGTCAACAGGCCGACCCCGACCTCTACCTTCACATCGTCGACGAAGACGCCGACTCCATCACTGTGCGCGGCGCCAAATGTCACACCTCGTTCTCCGCGAACGCCGACGAGCTCATCGTGCTACCCACCCGCGCCATGGGACCCGACGACGCCGACTACGCCGTATCCTTTGCCATTCCGATCGACACACCGGGTCTCGAACTGTACGTCTCCCCGTACGCTGCCGGGGAACGCAACTCGTTCGAGTTCCCGATCTCCACGAAGCACAAGCTGCTCGAATTGCTCACCGTCTTCAACGACGTACGCGTACCGAAGAATCGGGTCTTCCTCAACCGCCAACCCGAACTCGCCGGCCCGCTCGCACTGGCTTTCGTCGACTACCACCGCTTCACCGCCGTCAATTACAAACTGCCCCTGCTCGACATCATGGTCGGTGCGGCATCGCTGATCGCCGAAGCGAACGGCATCAGCAAGGCCGGCCACGTCAAAGGCAAGATCACCGAACTGATCACCTGGAGCGAAACGGTCCGGGGCTTGGCGCAACTCGCCGCCGTGCGATCCCGTCCCGGCGCACACGGCGTTCAGCAGCCCGATCCTCTCGCCGTCAACATGGCCAAATACCACTTCGCCCACGGATTTCACAACGCCGTCGCTATCCTGACGGACCTCTCCGGCGGCCTGCTCGCCACCGGCCCAGGCGGTGAAGACTGGGACAACCCCGATATTCGCGCCGTCCTCGAGAAGTACTATGCAGCCGCAGTTCCTGCCGAAAAGCGTTTGAGGCTACTCAACTTCATCGCCGACCTCACCGCACGCGACTACGGCGGATACCAATCCGTGCTCGCAACCCACGCAGAAGGCTCACTTGAAGCCGAGAAGCTGCAGATCTCACGCTCCTTCGATCCCACGAAGGCACGAGACTACGTCAGCGACCTGGCCGGAATTTCCCACCTCTGACCCGACTTCCACTCCGACGCAACAGCAAGGACCCTCATGATCTCAACAGCATTCACGGAAACGTTCGGTGTTCGCCATCCCATCGTGCAGGGCGGCATGCAGTGGGTAGGGCGAGCGGAACTCGTTGCTGCCGTTGCCAATGCCGGCGCACTCGGATTCATCACCGCATTGACGCAACCGACGCCCGCGGACCTGGCCAACGAAATCGCCCGCTGCCGCGACCTCACCGATCAGCCGTTCGGCGTCAACCTCACGATCCTGCCGTCCATCACGCCACCTCCGTATGACGAGTACCGCCAGGTGATCGTCGATTCGGGAGTGAAGATCGTAGAGACCGCCGGCTCCAATCCCGGACCGCACCTGCCGATGTTCCACGACGCCGGAATCAAGGTGCTCCACAAGTGCACCACCGTGCGCCATGCAGTGAAGGCTCAGGACCTCGGTGTCGACGGCATCAGCATCGACGGCTTCGAATGCGCCGGCCACCCCGGCGAAGACGATGTTGCTGGACTTGTCCTGATTCCCGCAGCGGCAGAGAAGATTTCGATTCCCATGATCGCCTCCGGCGGATTTGCCGACGCCCGCGGACTCGTCGCCGCCCTGGCTCTCGGCGCCGACGGCATCAACATGGGCACACGCTTCATGTGCACCGTCGAATCGCCGATTCACCAGAACATCAAAGAAGCCATCGTCGCCGCCGACGAAACCCAGACCGAACTCATCTTCCGGCCACTGCGCAATACCGCGCGGGTCGCAAGCAACACCGTCAGCCGTGAGGTCGTCGACATCCTCTCACGAGGAGGACAATTCGAAGACGTACGCGAACTGGTCGCAGGCGCTCGCGGACGCACCGTCTACGAAAAGGGCGACCCTGACGCCGGAATCTGGACTGTCGGAACCTCGCAGGGGCTGATTCACGACATCCCCACCGTCGACGACATGGTGCAGCGCATGGTCTCCGAAGCCGAGGACATCATCGGAGCGCGTCTGCGCTCGATGACCGAACGCGTTTCCGTCTAGGACAGGAGAGAAAGTATGCGTCGCACACTCTTCACCGAAGATCACGAAGCCTATCGAGATTCCGTCCGCGAGTTTATTGCCCGTGAGGTGAGCCCACACTACGACGACTGGGAAGAAAACCGTCTCGTGGACCGATCAGCGTGGCTTGCCGCCGGCAAGATGGGCATCATCGGCTTGGCCGTACCCGAACAGTACGGCGGGTCAGGAGAACTCGACTACCGCTACCGTTACATCGTCGCCGAAGAGATCGCCCGTAGCGCCACCACTTCGTTCGGCGCCGGACTCGGACTCCAGGACGACATCGTCATCCCGTACATCGCCGATCTCGGAACCGACGAGCAGAAACAGCGCTGGCTTCCGGGAATGGCTGCCGGAGAGATCATCTGCGCCATTGCGATGACCGAGCCGGGAACCGGTAGCGATCTGCAGGGTATCAAGACCACTGCAGTTCGTGACGGGGACGACTGGATCTTGAACGGCCAGAAGACATTCATCACCAGCGGTATCCATGCCGACATCGTGATCGTCGCTGCCCGTACTGATCCCAGCGCTGGATCGCGCGGCTTCAGCCTCTTGGTCGTCGAACGTGGAATGGAAGGGTTCACCCGCGGTCGCAAGCTCCACAAAGTAGGTCTTGCAGGCCAGGACACAGCCGAGTTGTCGTTCGAGAACGTCCGTGTGCCGGCGAGCAACCTACTCGGTACCGAGGGCGGTGGACTCATCCATTTGATGGAACGACTTCCCCGCGAGCGGCTCTCGATTGCCGTCAGCGCAATCTGCGTGGCACGGGCGGCCTACGAATGGACCAAGGCCTACGCCTTCGATCGCAGTGCATTCGGAAAGCCCATCGGCGACTTCCAGAACACACGATTTGCACTCGCCGAGATGCTCACCGAAATCGACGTGACACAGGCGTACGTCGACAATGCAGTCCTGGCGATCAACGACGGGGAGCTCTCCGCCGTCGAAGCGGCGCAGGCAAAATGGTGGGCAAGCGAGCTACAAAAGCGTGTAGTGGACCGATGCGTCCAACTGCACGGCGGGTACGGCTACATGATGGAATATCCGATCGGTCGAGCCTACGTCGACAGCCGAATTCAGACGATCTACGGCGGCACCACCGAAATCATGAAAGAGATCATCGGTCGGGACATCGCCAAGAACTGACAGGCATCGAGTCAATCCAAACCGTCGGGCCCACACCACTACCGGTGTGGGCCCGACGTGCACTCAGCGGACAATCTTGCCTTGCCGGTACTCACAGCCGCCCCAGACCCCGGTCTGCGCAGTATCGGCCGCATAGGCAGCGCACGCGATGGCGATGGGGCACCGGGCGCAGATCTCGGCCGCGTAATCGAACGCCTCACTCGGGTCGGGGAACCACCGGTCCGGGTGCCGATCGCCGCGGCAGGCGGCGACGGCCCAGTTTGCGGTCTCCTCCGAGATAGGTAGCAGGTCAGCCAATGTCATCATCGTCGTCATGGGATATGCCTCCTTCCGAAGCGATTCAGAGATGAGGAGTCAGTTCGCGCCAGATCGTGTGCTGGCGTTTGCGGTCGGTGCGGGGCGCTCGAGGTACCCAGAGGAGCGGCATGCCTGACTCTTCCGGGGTCTGATCGGACTTGACGTTATTGCAGTTCAGGCAGCACGCCACGAGGTTCGCCCAGTTGTTGTTTCCGCCTCGGCTACGTGGGTAGACGTGGTCGACTGTCGTCGCCCCCGCCGCACCGCAATAGGCGCACCGATAGTGGTCGCGTGCCAGAACACCGGCGAAGCTCGCGCGGGTGTCGTCGTCGATCGTCGGACGTGGCGGGGTGTGCACGTACTCGAGTAGCTGAATGGTCCGCGGCAGCGGAATCGCCACATGCTGGGAGCGCACGACGAACCGCGGAGAGTGCTCGACCAGTGTGAGTGCGAGATCCTCGACGAGCAGCACAACCGCGCGAGCGGCTGGTACGAGGTCGAAGTCCTCGTAGGTGACGTTGAGAACCCGCACCTGTTTGTTCATCCAGGTGCGGGTCGTGATGGCGGTGAGTGTGCTGGGCATGACAATCGACAACCTTGTTCTCTCACAGAGGGAGTGGTGGTTCTCGAGGTGTGATCGTCCGGTGTGGCCGAGGTCGGCCGTGGGGTCACCCGTTGGATGGAGTCGGGACGCGCACGCCCCGAACTGTGGGGCTTCAGCAGATGCGGAATCCGGCGGTCATGCCGGAGTTTCCCGCCAGCCGGTCCAGGAAATGGATCATCGACTGCGGCTTGCGGTATGAGTACAAGCTGGAGTGCATTCGCGTGTCCTTCCTGATCGTGTGCGTCGGCTACAGGTTGCCCAGTGTGCCATGTCATGGCCCAGATGTATTGCGGATATTCACGGGCGGCAGCCCGCGCGTCGTCGCTCAGTTCAACTGGCCTACCACTGTCAGCCGAACACCGCTGCCCGCTTACCCTGAAACGCAGCAACGCCTTCCGCGAAATCGGCGCCACCAAGAAGCCCGATCTGTCCGGCGCGCTCACGCTCGAAGGCTGAGTCCAGTTCAGTCAAGGTGGCGTCGTTGATCGCGTCCTTGGTCTGCTGGAATGCCTTACCCGGCCCGCTACCCAGGCGCTGAATCAGCTCCGCAAGCTCGTCGTCGAATGCGTCGTCCGGGCAGACCTGAGAGATCAGCCCACTGTCGAAAGCGTCTCGTGCCGAAAGTTTTTCCGCAAGGAGTGCCATTCGCATGGCCCGGGCACGGCCGATCGACGCCGCAACGAGAGCTGTTGCACCGCCGTCAGGCATCAAGCCCACCTTCGTGAACGCGAGCAGGAAGTAACTCGACTCGCCGGCAAGGGTGAGATCACACGCCAATGCCAGTGAAACACCCACTCCTGCAGCGGGACCTCGTACCGCTGCGATCACGGGGGCGGGAAACGATCTGATGGCACGCGCCAGGTCGTTGGCGGCATCGATGGTGTCCGCGGAGGGCGGACCCGACAACACCGCATCCGCCAGGTCCGCCCCGGTGCAGAATGCTCTGCCCTCTCCCTCGAGTACCGCCACCCGTACGTCGCCGCGACGCGCGTGATCGTCGAATACCGTAGCGAGATTCTGCAACGATTCGGTGTTCACCGCATTCATTCGGTGTGGCCTGTTGATCACAACACGAAGCACGCCGTTGTCATGGGTCGAGTAGACGTCTGATCGAGTTGCAGTCATGTCAGTCCTTGTCGTTCAGGCAGTCGTCCGGTCGCGGCAGGAAGCGGCGACGGAAGGGTCTTGCCTAAGTATGCGATTCACTGATATTCATACCTTAGCGAACGATAAGTAACAAGGAGAAGTAGACCATGTCCGACCTACTCGACATCAGTACACCGACGCCGGGCGTTGCCCTGCTCACTCTCAATCGACCCGAACGACTCAACGCGCTCGACGTCCACCTGGTCGCCGCATTGACCGCAGCGCTGGACGACATCGCGTCGGATAGAACGTGTCGCGTCGTGGTCATCACCGGCGCAGGACGAGCGTTCTGTGCCGGGCTGGATCTCGAGGGCTACGGCGACTCCGAACGAGACGAGACCGAAGGCAGAACTCTCGCGGCGTTCGGACGACAGCAGGACATCGCACATCTGACCGAGCGAATCAATTCACTACCCCAGCCTGTGATCGCCGCGGTGAACGGGCCGGCGGCGGGCGGCGGACTAGCACTCGTCTGCGCCAGTGACATCCGAATATCCGCACCCGAGGCAGTTTTTGCGGTCTCGTTCATCACCGCCGGATACTCGGCGTGCGATATCGGCGTCTCGTGGTTGTTGCCACGCATCGTCGGGGCCGGCAATGCACACGAACTGATGCTGACCGGGCGTCGATTCGACGCCTCGCATGCGCAATCCATCGGACTCATCTCCCGAATCGTCGACTCGGAAGACCTTCTCACCGAGGCACTTCGAATCGCCGGTGAGATCCTGAACAATCCGCCGGTCTCGGTCGAGATGACCAAGAAGGGCATGTGGTTGGCTCTGGAAACCCCGACGCTGCATGCGGCGATCGAGTTCGAGAACCGCCAGCAGGTCATTACCGCTCTCACGGAGGATGCTGCCGAAGCTACAGCGGCATTTCTCGAGAAGCGGGCTCCGACCTACCGGCGGCGTTGACGATCTGGGGGAACCTGACTGCACTTCAGGTGCTCAGCCAGTCACTCACCACGGCTGCGGTATCCGCGCCAGGTTTGGGCGCCCCAGCGGGCTGAGTCGTTGTCGTCCGCGAAAATCGCGGCGCCGGTGCCGACTGCACTATCCCGTCGGCTTCGACCAAAGTTCCACGGTGCGCAAGGTGCGGGTGCGTTGCAGCCTCTGCAGGGCTCAGAACCGGTGCAACGCACGCATCCGTCGATTCGAAGAGCGCCGCCCACTCGTCACGTGTGCGTGCTGCAAACGCTTCCGTGAATCGCTCGCGCAGTTCCGGCCAGCCATCCTGATCCATCTGTGCGGGTAGGGACGCGGGATCGAATCCCAGACCGTCGAGCAGCGCCCGGTAAAACTGCGGCTCGAGTGCACCGACAGCAACGAACTTGCCGTCCGAGCATTGATACGTGTCGTAGAACGGAGTCGAACCGTCCAGCAGATTGGTTGCGCGAGAATCACTCCACTGCCCACTACCACGAAGCGACCAGATCATCTGTGCCAGTACCGATGTTCCGTCGACAATGGCTGCGTCGATCACCTGGCCTTTGCCGGATTTCTCACGTTCGTACAGCGCAGAGACGATTCCCAGGATCAAGAACATCGAGCCGCCGCCGAAGTCGCCCACCAGATTCAACGGGACCACGGGCTTCTCGGCTGGGCCGATTGTATGGAGGACACCGGTCAGCGCAAGGTAAGTGATGTCATGCCCCGCGCGCTGAGCCAATGGGCCTTCCTGACCCCAACCCGTCATGCGAGCGTAGATCAGTCGGTCGTTGACCTGCCTACAGTCGTCCGGACCGAACCCCAGTCGTTCGGTGACGCCGGGGCGGAAACCTTCTACCAACACATCGGTTTTCGCAATGAGAGCCCTGACGAGTTCGCGCCCCGCGTCGGTCTTGAGATCAGCCTCGATCGAGAGGCGACCGCGCAACAATTGGTCCTGATCCTTGGGCGAGATTTCCAGCCCGCCCGACGGACGTTCGATGCGGACGACGTCGGCTCCGAGATCGGCCAGCATCATCGCAGCGTGCGGTCCCGGTCCGAGGCCGGCAAACTCCAGTACGCGCACTCCGTGCAACGGGCCGCTCATCGGGCACCGGCCTTGTCCGAATAACGATCACGCAGTATGCCTTTGACAAGTTTTCCGGTAGGGGTGCGCGGAAGATCGGCGCTGAACACGAGCCGCTTCGGCAGCTTGTACTTCGCAATCTGCCCCCGCAGATGATCGAGCAATTCGTCGCGAAGCGCATCACCGGCTACCAGACCGGGAACAGGCTCGACAACTGCCATCACGATCTCGCCCATCTCGTCGTCCGGAACACCGATCACCGCCGCATCCAACACCGACGGATGGTCGATCAGCGCGTTCTCGATTTCCTGCGGATAGATGTTCACACCACCGGAGATAATCATGAACGACTTTCGATCAGTCAGGAACAGATAGCCATCCTCGTCGACATATCCGACATCACCCGTCGTTGTCCACGTCGGATGCGCGGGATGCTGTGCCTCACGGGTCTTTTCAGGGGAATTGTGGTAATTGAAGGGAAGTGCATCACGTTCGAAGTACAGGGTACCCACCTCTCCCGCAGGCAGATCCTCACCGTTCTCGCCGCAGATATGCAGAACACCCAAGGCCGCCCGGCCCACCGTCCCCGGTTTACGCAGCCATTCATCGGAGTGGACGAGGGTCATACCGTTCAACTCGGTGGACGAGTAGTACTCGTCGAGAATCGGGCCCCACCACTCGATCATCCGACGCTTCACGTCAACCGGGCACGGCGCCGCAGCATGCACCGCCAGACGCAACGACGAGATATCGTAACGCTCTCGCACCTCCTGCGGAAGTTTGAGCATCCGAACAAACATCGTCGGAACCCACTGGCTGTAGGTAACTCGATACTTCTCGATGTACTCGAGCGCCTTCTCTTCATTGAACCGATTCATCACGACGACGGTTCCACCCAGCGCCTGTACCGATGCACAAGTGCGAAGTGGCGCAGCGTGATACAGCGGAGCCGGCGAAAGGTAAACGTCGGAATCGGTAACGCCCCAAGCAGTCTGGTTCATCACCGTCATCTGATCACCGGCATCCTGAATCTGCCGATCCGGCAACGCCGGCTTGATCCCCTTGGGCCGACCGGTTGTTCCCGATGAGTACAACATGTCGGCACCTCGAGGCTGATCCGGCAACGGCTCATCGGACTCCAGCGCCGCTGCCGCGTCAAGCGAGGCGTACCCATCCAGTTCGCCACCGAAGGACAACCGAATCACATCTGCCGGAATGAGATCGGCCAAAGTCCCCGCCAATTCAGGTAACGCCGAATCGACAATAACCACCTTGGCGTCACAATCTTCGACAATGTAGGCACCCTCGGGAGCAGTCAAATGCCAGTTCACCATCGTGAGATAGACACCCGACCGCATTGCAGCCCAGTAGATGTCGAAAACCTGAATGTTGTTGGTGGCGAGCACCGCCAAATTGTCGCCGCGTCGCATACCCAGTTCATGCAGAACACGCGCGATTCTAATCGAATTTGCTTCCAACTCCGCAAACGTCACCACCGCACCGGTCTCCGCGACAATGACAGCAGCTTTGTCCGGGGTTGTTGCGACATAGGCTCCGGGGTACATGGTTTCACTCCAAGGTTTCGTTCACAAAAGATGAATGGTTTCAGCTCATTCGAAGGACAGAGCCACTTTTCCGACAGCAGACCGGTCTTTCAGGGATGTCAACGCATCCACGGCACGATCTGACGGATAGAGAGTCGGTTCGGGCACTCGCAGGACCCCGGACTCGAGCAAAGGGTAAAGCACATTCCATTGACGGGCAAGGTATCCGGGATCGGTTCGCAGATACTCACCCCATCCGGCGCCCATCACCGAAATATTGTTCAGCAGAAGTCGATTGACCTTGACGGTCGGTATCTCACCGCCTGTGAAGCCTAGGACGATCAGGCGACCGTTGGGAGCGAGACTGCGCAAGCTGTCCGTGAAACGATCACCACCGACGGGGTCGAGGATGATATCGACGCCGCGACCGTTCGTGATCTCACGAACTCGATCCTTCCAGCCGTCGACCAAGACGACGTGCGATGCACCCGACTCGGCAGCCAGTGCAGCTTTCTCCGGCGTGCTCACCACCGCAATGGTTTCGAGCCCGAGCGCGGCAGCGACATGCAGTGCGGCAATACCTACTCCACCTGCAGCGCCGTGAACCAGCACCGTCTCACCGGCTCGATACCGAGCTCGTTCGTCGAGCGCGAAATGCACCGTCAGATAGTTGACCAGAAATCCGGATCCTGCTGTGAGAGATACGGAATCCGGGAGAGGGAAGACCGAGGACGGCTTCACGAGCACAGTGCGCTGCCAGGATCCGTCCTCCGTGGACAACACAGCTACGCGGTCACCCGGGGACAGATCTGACCCTGCCGGCACACTACGAACAACACCCGCGCCTTCCAGCCCGAGAACACATGGCAATTCACGCGCCATTTGATAACTGCCAGTGGTCTGGAGAAGGTCCGGAAAACACACTCCGGCGGCATGCAGGTCGACCACAACCCGCGTCGGGTCTGTCGGCTCGGCGATATCGACCGAACGCAAACCTTCCGGTCCGATCAATTCTGCTAGCTGGACTGCATGCATTCGCGCTCCTCGTGGTGATCCGACATCTTTGACTGTTCAGGCGCGCCCGTGGTACCAGTTTAACGAGCGATAGGTAAGACTTTACGACGAGAGGTAGTCCATGGCAATCACGCCCGAGCACAAGACATCCGAAGCAGCAGCACTGTACGAGGTTCGTGGGCAGGTTGCGATCATCACCCTGAATCGACCACGGGCCCTGAACGCGGTGAACGCGGCTCTGTCGACCGCAGTCGGCACCTTGCTGGAACAGGCCGAAGCGGACGCCGACGTGCGCGTCGTCGTGATCACCGGCTCCGGCCGTGCGTTCTGCGCCGGTGCGGACCTCAAAGCCCTGTCGGCGGGAGAGAGCACCGACGCCGACGGTCATCCCGAACGGGGTTTCGCGGGTTACGTACAGCACTGGATCAGCAAACCGACCATAGCCGCGGTCAACGGATTTGCGCTCGGCGGTGGCACCGAACTGGTGCTCGCGAGCGACCTTGCGGTGGTCGACGAGAACGCGCAGCTGGGCCTGCCCGAGGTCAAGCGCGGATTGTTCGCCGCTGCCGGCGGCGTGATCCGACTGCAGCAACAAGTCCCTCGGAAAGTGGCGCTCGAAATTGCACTGACCGGCGAACCGATCACGGCCGCGCAGGGCAAGGAACTGGGCCTGGTCAACCGCGTCGCACCGGCGGGAACCGCACTGGACATTGCGCTCGAATTGGCGGAGCAGATCGCGGCAAACGCGCCACTGTCGGTGAGAGAGTCGAAGTCGATGATTCATCGAACCGCAACGGCATCGGACTGGGAACCTGATGTGTGGGCAGCCAACGCCGCTGCAATAAAGGTGGTCTTCACCAGCGCCGACGCACAGGAAGGCCCGCTGGCCTTTGCGCAGAAGCGCCCGGCCGTCTGGACCGGTCGCTGAGCCGTTTTCCATGCGCCACCGGAATCCTCGATTCCGGTGGCGGGTACGGATTTCCGTCACCGTCACCACTGCGGTCGCGGGAGATGTTCCGAGAACAGGTCAGGCATCGCGTCGCTGCACCGATCCGGGAAGTTCGCGTCACGCTTGCCGAGGAAGGCACTGATGCCCTCCCGGACGTCCTCTTGCGCGCCTCTGGCGTTGATCCCGATGCTCTCGATCCGATGCGCCGCCATGGGATGTGAGGCGCCGAGCAGGCGCCAAACCATCTGACGCGAGAGCGCAACGGAAACCGGAGCGCTGTGGCGAGTAAGGTTGCGCGCGAGGGCAATAGCCTCACCCAACAGATCGTCGGCCGAATAGAGTTGGTAGACCAATCCTGCGGCGTGGGCTTCGGTAGCCGGAAAGATCCGCCCGGAGTAAATCCAGTCGAGTGCTCGTTGCAGCGGAACCAACTTCGGCAGCAGCCAGGAGGAACACGATTCCGGCACAAGGCCTCGGCGATTGAAGACGAACCCCATCCGGGCGTCGTCAGCCGCCAATCGGAAGTCCGCAGCGAGAGTCATGGTGATGCCGACGCCGACCGCGGGACCATTGATCGCCGCAATGATCGGCTTCAGTGAGTCGAACATCCGTAGCACCACACGACCGCCGCCATCACGCCGTTCGCCGGCGCTACTCTCTTCTGCGCCGTTCTGCTCGACGCTCCATTCGGTGAAAGTATCCGGCCCGGAGGACAGATCGGCGCCGGCACAGAACGCTCGACCTGCTCCGGTCAGAATCACGGCGCGTACGGAATCGTCAGCGTCGGTGATGTCGAACGCCTCGATCAGTTCGTTTTCCATGATCGTGGTGAAGGCGTTCAGCTTGTCCGGTCGATCGAGAGTAATGACGGCGATGCCGTCGTCCACGGTCAGCGATATGTGCTGCACAGGCAAATTCTCCTCTTGTTAACGAACGATAAGCTCACAGGATGTGGATATTCGCAGTTCACGGCGGATATTTGCGGCCCGTCGAACCTTGTGATCGTTCGGCTACTACGCTGTGTCCGGATACCGGAAGACGTGCAGAACGCGAGGAGATCGAAAAATGAGCGTGGCAAAAACTGCCGCAGTCCGGCAGCTCATTCTCGATTCTGCTGTCCGAAACATGAACGAACGCGGCTACCACGGCACATCCATGCGCGACATCGCCGCTGGTGCCGATCTGACAGTCGCATCCATCTATCACCACTTCAAATCCAAGCAGGAAATTCTGCAGGAGATAATGCTCCAAGCACTGCGAGACGCTCACGGTATGACGCGTAGCGCGCTGCTCCGCTCGGGTGGAGAGCCGAAAGACCAACTGCAAGCGCTGGTTCGCGCATGGGTCATGTTCCACACGACGCGACGCGAAGACGCACTTGTCGGAGCAACCGAGCTGCGCAGTCTCGACGAGCCGGGGCACCGCTTGGTAGTAGCACTGCGCGACGAGCAGGAAAACATCTTCCGGGATGTCATCGAACGCGGAGTGGAAGAAGGCGCGTTCCGCACCGAATACCCACGAGATGCCGTTCGCGCCATCATCAATATGGGGCAGCAGGTCTGCGTGTGGTGGCGTGCCGACGGGCCCCTGAGCGCGCAGGACATCGCGGATCGCTACTGCGCTTTGGCCACCGCGATGGTCGAACCGGCCTGACCGGCCTGAACAATCCTTCCGTTGCACGCGTTTCACCGGAATCCACACCTCCGCCATCTGTGAGACCTGCGTCACGAAATGCCCATAATGTCAGGCGAACGATCGTTTGGCAAGCGGTTCGATCATCGTGGATCCCGCACTCATGTTCCCAGGAAATTCGACATTTATTCATGGTTGACATTTGTCGATCGTTCCATTGATGATGATCTGCAGCCGAACGATCGTTCGGCTGTATTTCCATCGAAAGGAGCGTGCATCGAATGTCCACAGCATCATCGACGACGTCCGACGCAGGCCGCGTCGTCTCCGGACTCGACCTCGACGCACTCTCCACGTACCTGTCGACGAATCTCGCGGGCGGGATCGACGGAGAGATCACGGCGTCACTCATCAGCGGCGGGCGATCCAACCCCACCTACCGCGTCGCAGACGGCTCGAACACCTGGGTATTACGGCGTCCCCCGTTCGGTCACGTACTTCCGAGCGCACACGACATGGTTCGCGAATTCACCGTCATCGACGCGCTCGCGTCCACGTCGGTGCCGGTACCCGCCGCGGTTCTTCTCTGCGAGGACGCAGATGTCCTCGGCGCGACGTTCTATCTCATGGAACTGATCGACGGCGTTTCCATCGGCACCCCGGAATCCGCCGCAGCCCTGTCTCCTGCCGATCGAGAACGCGCCGGCCTCGCCTTTGCCGATGTTCTCGCAGACCTCCACTCTGTCGATCCTGATTCCGTGGGACTCAACACTTTCGGGCGAACCAACGGATACCTCGAGCGACAACTGACCAGATGGTCGAGGCAATGGGACGCCTCTCGAACCACCGACCGTCCCGAAGTCGCGGCACTCCTCGACAAGCTTCGCCGTGCCGTTCCCACCACATCCCTGCCCGGGATCGTGCACGGCGACGTCAAACTCGACAATGTCCTCTACTCCCGATCCGACCCCGGAAAGATTGTTGCCCTCCTCGACTGGGAGATGGCAACACTCGGAGACACACTCGCCGACGTCGGCATCATGCTCAGCTTCTGGGACCAACCCGGAGCCGTCGACAACCCGATCACTCGCGGTCTTGCTCGATTGGACGGGTTTCCCAGTCGCGCTGCGTTACTCGAACGATATGCCGACCGTCGTAATGTCGATCTCCCGGATATCGACTGGTACACGGTGTTCGCCGACTTCAAGATTGCCGTCATCCTCGAGGGCATCAATGCCAGGCACGCCAAGGGCGACACTGTCGGCGAGGGATTCGACGACGTCGCCGACATGGTCGGCCCGCTTCTACAGCGTGCGCTCGATCTGACCTGCACCTCCTCTGTTCACGAACTGCGTCGCTGACTTCCAGTGCGACGCGCCCCGAGATTGGAACCACCGACGTGGATTTCGAATACAGTCCGAAAGTCAAAGAGCTGCAACAGAAGCTGACAGTCTTCATGCAAGAGCACGTCCTTCCCGCCGAAGCTGTTGCAGCGCAGCAACTGGCGGCAGACCCCAGCCACTGGGGCGCACCACCGATCATGGCCGAACTCAAGGCAACTGCCAAGGAGTCGGACCTGTGGAACCTCTTCCTCCCAGCCCGCGAGGGCGCCGGCTTGAGCAATCTCGAATACGCACCGTTGGCGGAACTGACGGGTTGGAGTCCGTTGATCGGCCCCGAAGCCGTCAACTGCAATCCACCGGACACCGGCAACATGGAGCTGCTCCATCTCTACGGCACCGAGCAGCAGAAGGCCGAGTGGCTGACACCGCTTCTCGACGGCGATTTCCGATCGTGCTTCTCGATGACCGAACCCGAGGTCGCGAGTTCCGATGCAAACAACGTGTGTCTCGATATCGCGGAGGACGGTGACGAGTGGGTCCTGACCGGACGCAAATGGTGGTCCACCGCCGCACTTCGCGAAGACTGCAAGGTTGCCATGGTCATGGGTGTGACCGACTCAGATGCTCCGATCGGTAGCCGCCACAGCATCGTGCTGGTTCCCATGGGCACCCCCGGCCTGCAGATAGTCCGTTCCACAACGGTTCTCGGCTTCGACGATCGCCATGAGGGTGGACACGGCGAGATCGTATTCGACGGTGTTCGGGTGCCCAAGGAAAACCTGCTCGGTCCCCGCGGTCGAGGATTTGCAGTTGCTCAGGCGCGCTTGGGTCCAGGACGCATTCATCACTGTATGCGGTTGATCGGCATGGCGGAGCGCGCAATCGCACTACTCACCGAACGGGCCAGGACCAGAGTCGCTTTCGGGTCTCCCCTCGCCGATCTCGGTGTTGTGCAGGCCAACCTTGCGGATTCCAGGATCAAGCTCGACGCCGCCCGGTTGCTCGTTCTGCGTGCCGCCTGGCGCATGGACGTCGAAGGGAACAAGGCTGCGCGCCATGACATTGCAGCGGCCAAAGTTCTGGTTCCACTGACAGTCAAGGACATTATCGACAACGCCATTCAGGTGTTCGGCGGCGCCGGTCTGTCGCAGGACACCATTCTTCCGGTCCTGTATGCACAGGCACGGTTCCTGCAGATCGCGGACGGCCCGGACGAAGTCCACCGTCGCTCGCTCGCTCGCGCCGAATTCGCCGCGACTCCAGTCCTCAACGAACCCAAATGAACGATCCCACAGAGAGTGAATCGTGATGACCAACAACACCGAATCAGCGGCGCAGCGCCAAGGTAGGTCTCGGCGCGCGTCCTTCGCAGCGGCCATCTCCACCTCCCTGGAGTGGTACGACTTCTTCATCTACGCGACTGCTGCGGCACTCGTGTTCAACTCGACGTTCTTCGCAACCGACAGCGAAGTGGTTGCGGCAATGAGTTCGTTTGCCACCGTTGCAGTCGGTTTCATCGCGCGTCCCATCGGCGGCGTCCTCGCCGGACATTTCGGTGACCGCTACGGCCGCAAGCCGGTATTGGTGGCCGCGGTTGTCCTGATGGCCATTGCCACGTCGCTGGTCGGCTTCGTCCCGAACACCAATGTGATCTGGCTGGCCCCGGCTATACTTGTCACTCTGCGAATCTGCCAGGGCCTGGCCGTCGGCGCCCAGTGGGGTGGCGCAGTGCTGCTGGCAACCGAGAACGCCCCGGCCGACCGTCGTGGATTGTTCGGAAGCTTTGCGCAACTGGGTGTTCCGATTGGCGTCGTGCTCGGAAATATCGTATTCCTCATTCTCACAGCCACTCTCGCAGCTGATTCGTTCCTCGCTTGGGGCTGGCGCATCCCGTTCTGGATCAGTTTGGTGATGCTCCCCGTCGCCTTCCTCATTCACCGCTATCTCGAGGAGACGCCTGAATTCAAGGCCATTGCCGAGAAGCTCGCAGAATCGCCGGTTGTCCGCAAGTCCCCCATTCTCGAGGTCCTCAAGAAGAACCCGGGCACGGTTCTCGCCGCGGCGGGCGCCAATGCCATCGGTGTGATCTTCTTCTACACGATGATCACCGGATCCGTGCAGTTCGCGACGACGTATCTGGATATTCCCCGTTCGACGGTCCTGACGTACATCCTGATCGCCTGCGCCATTCAGATTCCCCTGGTCCCGCTGGCCGGTTACCTCTCCGATCTGTACGGCCGCAAGCTCGTCTTCGGTCTCGGCACCGGCGCGATGATGCTGTGGGGCATTCCGATGTGGCTGATGATCGGCGGTTCCAGTCCGGACACGATCTGGCCGTTCGCGGTAGCCGTGATTGTCGGCGTCGTCGCAATGTCGCTCCAAACCGGCACTCAGGGAACGCTCTTCGCAGAATTGTTCCCGCCGGAGATCCGATTCTCGGGAGCGTCGCTCGGCTATCAGATTTCGGCCATCATCGGCGGTTTTGCGCCGATGATCATGGTGATGCTGATCAACGGCAATCCGGACAACGCGTGGAAGGTCGGTTCATTCCTTGCCGCTGCCGGAGCGATCGGACTGATCTGCCTCTACGTCATCGTTCGCCGGTACTCGGGAACGTCGACGCCCGCTTCGACCGCATCACGAACGGATGCACAGTACGCGTCCTGATCGAAACGACTAGGTGGGTGAGCGGTTCTTGATTCCGCTCACCCACCTTTTCTCTGCACCAGGTGCGCATGTTGGATGTCGGAGCGTAACGATAGGGTCTTGATGAACGTCGCCGATCGTGTAACCAGGCCCTAGGAGTGTGTCAGTCAAGGTGGCAGTGGAATCTTCGGTGCTGCTGAAGTGGTACGCCGATAGCGCCCGTGATCTTCCGTGGCGACGCGACGGAGTCAGTGCCTGGCAGATTCTGATGAGCGAGATCATGCTCCAGCAGACGCCGGTGGTACGGGTCGCGCCGATCTGGGAAGAATGGGTCCAGCGATGGCCGGTTCCGTCGGCGATGGCGGCGTCGAGCCAGGCTGAGGTACTGCGGGCGTGGGGCAAACTCGGCTACCCACGACGCGCATTGCGTCTGCACGAGTGTGCCGGCGTCCTGGCTGCCGAACACGGCGACGTGGTCCCCAGCGCTGTCGACACTTTGCTGTCACTGCCGGGCATCGGCTCCTACACGGCGCGTGCCGTGGCGTGCTTTGCTTACGGACAACGAGTTCCCGTCGTCGACACCAACGTTCGCCGCGTTGTTGCCCGGGCCGTGCACGGCAACGCAGAGCCGGGCAATCCGTCGAACACGCGCGATCTCGCGGACGTCGCCGCACTGTTGCCCCGCACCCGCGCACGAGCTGCAACCTACAGCGCTGCTCTCATGGAACTCGGCGCCGTGATCTGCACGGCGCGTACACCCAACTGCGACACCTGCCCGCTACCCAACTGCGCTTGGGTTGCCTCCGGAAAACCGGCACACACCGGTCCACCGAAGAAAGTGCAGAAATTCGCCGGAACCGATCGCCAGGTCCGCGGCAAGTTGATGGCAGTTCTTCGAGAGACCCACCATCCCGTCGAACGTGCGCGCCTCGACATCGTCTGGCTCACCGACCCCGGTCAACGCGACCGCGCACTGCATTCACTGCTTGTCGACGGATTGGTGGAACAAACCGAAGACGGCCTGTTTGCGCTGGCCGGCGAGGGTAACCGCTGAGAGCGGGTTGGGCGCTCACTCACCGCAGTTCTCCGGCGAATCTCGAGCTATGGTCCTACGTCCTCACTCTCGGGACCAAAAGCCCGTGGTAAGGATGGATTATCGGCCAGGCGCTGGCATCCCCCGAGAAGAATTGTGCCCGAATTGCGCTAATTCAGGCATCGATGCTCCGCACCAGTTACTATTTCGGAAGCGCACGAAGAATTGGACATTCCACCCAATCTCTCGTGCCTGTTGGTCCGAAGATTGCAAGCACAAGCACAGCGGGGATTAGGCACACAGGGATGTTGGGGCGGGAGGGGAACGCAACTGTCGAGGGCATCAATCACTCTGCCATCGCCAGACCGCTCCTCCGTCAGGCGCTCTTTGCAAAGTTGGATCGCCGGACTCCCCTGACAATTGTGCGCGCCCCGAACGGATACGATAAATCCGATCTCCTGAAATCCTGGCTCGAGTCTTCCGACACCTCGGACCACGATCTCGTGTGGGTTCCCGCGCCACAAGTCAATTCGAGCGCATCGGAATACCTCACGACCATCCTGCGCCACTGCCGGCAGTCCGGCATTGTTACCCCAGATGCATCCGGCGATCCGTTCACCGACCTCGCCGCCACATTCTCTGACGTCACCAATCCAGTTCTCCTGGTATTGATTCGGCCAGACCTCATCCCGAACCCCACACTCGAAGAACAAATTCTCGAACTGGTCACCCACTGCCATCAGTTGGACATAGCTGTGACATTGTCGGGACTCACATTGTTCGCCGAACCGTACTTCCTCGAGATAGATCACGAACTGATCCGCGCCGAGGAACTACTCTTCACCGCTGCCGACACAGCCAACCTACTGACATTAGGCGGGTTGACTCCCTTTCCCGGCGAAGCCGAGAAGATCACGACTATGACCGGCGGCCTACCCGCTCTCGTACATGCCGGTGCCGCGGTCGTCGAAGCGCTACCCACACAACAGGATCGAGATCAACTCCTCGAGCTGAACCTTCAACACACGATCGACGAGTACACCCGGCGCACGATCCTCGACAACACCGACATCACTGACCATCGGGACTTCCTCGTATCGTGCTCAACAGCGCGAACCCTGGATGTGAGCACTGCAGCGCACCTTTTCACCTCTCCTGAATCCCGCGATCGGATTCGTGAACGCCTATTGGAGCTGGAATCGGCCGGCACACTCTCCCGAATCGAAATCGGAACCGACGAAACCTGGGAACTTCCAGCGGCAGTTCGCACGTCACTGATGGCAACTCAGCCACAGCTCGGGCTTGATCCGACACAGCAATTGTCCTCGCTGGCACACTTCCGACTCGACTCCGGCCAACACGCGTCGGCGTTGAAGTACGCGACCGAAGGTGGCGACTGGGATCTTGCCATCGATATCATCGAAAATAATTGGGTAACAATGCTTTCCAAAAGCTTTGATACCGTCCGCCGCGCCTTGCAACAGATACCGCCCGCAACGGCAAGGAAGAGTTCGATTGCTCTGGCGGGTCGCGACCTGTTCACAATGCACCCTGGCGACGTCCCCAAGCCGATCACCGCGCTGCCCCGCTCTGCCGCAGAACTCCGAGCGATCGGCGCAAGCAAGGACGCCCGAGACGTACTCAATGTCGGCTGTGTTCACTCGATCATGCTGCGTGTCGCCGGAAAATACGGGCCAGCAGCCGAAACGACGCGCCGCCTGACCGAGATCAGCAGAAGCGCTCTCGACACGAACCCCGACGACATCAGCCCGCAACTCCCGGTGATGCGCGTGCAGTGGGGAATCACGTTTCAACTGAGCGGACGGTTCACGGAATCCACCACCGAGATGCGTATGGCGTACTGGGGCGGTGAATCACAGGGCATCGACTTCATCGCCCGCAATGCAGCGGGAGGCGTAGCCATGAATTGGGCGATCGTCGGGGAACCCTCTCTGTCGCAGGGATGGTCACGGCTCGAGCGCAAGCATCCGAACACCTATGGGTGGCTCCACTCGATGGTACGAACGCCAGGACTGGTCGCCCGTGCGTTGACTGCACTGTGCACCCTCGACCTCGACGATGCACATGAGGCCGTCGCAGCCCTGGGAGAGCCCGACAACAACGAGGAACTGTGGGCGTTTGTCCTCTACACGCACTGCCAGTACGCACTCACCTGCGGGGAAGAATCGACGGCTATCACGTTGCTGCGCAAGGGAATTTTCGACAACCCCGCAAAGCTGAAACCTGATTCTTTTGCGCTACCGTTGTTGCGCTCCACCAAAATCGATCTGGCTCTCGCGCTCGGCGACGGCAACTTGGCAATGGCGCTGTCGTCGGACATCGCCGAGCCGGCCGCCAATCCCTGGACACTGGTTTCCGTCGCGCGCCTATATCAGCGGGCCGGTCAGAATGAATCGGCAATCGCGCTGTGCCACCAATTCGATTGGGCGCGAGAGTCGTACCCACGCCCACAGATGGAGGCCCTCCTCATTCAAGCCGTCGCGCATTTGCGAGGTGACGAGCCGCGCCGCGCCGCCGAAGCCTGGTCGAATGCCTGCAGCATCGCCGACCAAACCGGCAATCTCCGATCGTTCTCGACCATATCTCGACGCGACGTCGATCACCTCGAATCCTTGGCACGTACCGGATCGAGCGCTCTTGCCCGATTCCTGAAACTTGCTCCAGGAGAAACATTTCCACACGAGCTGAACCTGGTCACTTTGACGGACAGAGAAAGACAAGTTCTTGATCTGATCGCGTCCCACGCCAGTTTGACGGAGATGGCAAACGCACTCTTCATCTCCGTCAACACGGTCAAGACTCAGGTGCGCACGCTCTACAGAAAACTTGAAGTCCACAATCGACGCGAAGCACTCACACGCGCACGGGAGCTACGTCTGCTCTGATCCACCGACGGGATACATTCTGTAGTCATGAGCCACACCTGCGTCTTCTGCAACATCATCTCGGCAGACGAGCCCGCAATTCGTGTTTTCGAAACCGAAACCGTGCTCGCATTTCTCGACGCCCGCCCGGTCAGCCGCGGACACACCCTTGTTGTGCCGAAACGCCACGCCACCAACCTCGACGGACTCGAAAACCACGAGGGCGCAGAGATGTTCCGGGTAGGCACAATCATCGCCGGCGCGCTGCGGCGGTGCGACATCGCCGCGGACGGCGTCAACATCCTGGTCAACGACGGACGTGCCGCCGGTCAGACCGTCTTTCACTCACATCTGCACGTCGTACCGCGACACAGCGGAGACAAAGCCAAGTTCGCAGCCGGGCTCCTGGCGAGGCGGGCCGTCGAACTCGAAGAAGCGGGAGCGTCGATCCGAAGTCAGCTCTGATCAACCAGGAACGCTGTCACTTCGTCGCGGTACCGCTCTGGTTGATCGTCGTGGACAAGGTGACCCGCGTCGGCAATGCGCACATACCGAGTCCCCGGACGCTCTGCCATCTCGCGCATCTGGCCGTGCGGGGTAATCGTGAACTCACCCTCGACGAGAAGGGTGGGTACCTCGATTGCACTCCACTGATCCCAGAAATGCCGCGTGCCCCATTCTTCCGAGATATCGCGAAAGGTCGACACGTCACCGTGCAGGTACCACCCGTCGTCGCGGCGGTCGAACGAATCCAGAAAGTATTGTCCCGCAACCGGACCGAAGAACTCCTTCACCGCATTATCCGTAGCAAACGGTTGCGGCCACGACGACACCATCTGAGCCCAGTTCTCCGCAGTGCGCCCGCGGAAATCCGGTGCCATGTCCTCGAGAACCAACGCACGCACTCGGTCCGGGTGTGCGGCGGCAAAACACCACGCGTGCAGGGCACCCATCGAGTGCCCGATCACGATCATCGGCGTGTCGATCACTGCCACCGCCGACGCAAGGTCTTCGACAAATGCCTCGGTCGTCAATTCTGCGGGCGCCGGCCGTCCGTGACCGGCCGCGTCGAACGTGTAGACGTGGCCGAACTCGCGAATCCAGGGCACATGCCGACGCCACGTTCGGGCACTACCCATGAGGCCGTGCAACAACAGAATCGGCTGGCCGGTACCACCTTCGTCATGCAACACGAATGTCACCGTACGCGGTGAAGCCGCGCGGTAATGTCGCTTACATGGCAGTCGTGAAGATCAATGCAATTGAAATCCCCGAGGGCGCCGGCCCCGAACTGGAAAAGCGCTTCGCAGCACGCGCACATGCCGTGGAGAACTCTCCCGGATTCCTCGGTTTCCAGCTCCTGCGCCCCACAGCTGGCGAGAACCGCTACTTCGTGGTCACGCAGTGGGAAACCGAGGAGGCGTTCGCCGACTGGCGTGACGGCCCGGCCCGCGCAGCGCATTCGGGTGAGCGCGCCAAGCCCGTCGCGTCGGGTGCGTCGCTGCTCGAGTTCGAGGTAGTTCTGGACGTCCCCGCCAAGAGTTGATCCGTGATCGTGCAGGGTTTTGCTCGCCTAGCGAGCAAAACCCTTCACGATTTTCGTGTATTCACTGCTAAAGTGCGCTCTGTACACGCGATGGTCGACAGGAATCCGGTGAAAGCCCGGAGCGGTCGCGCCACTGTAATTCGAGGTGAACCCACCTCGACAGCCAGACACTCCGGCCATCGCATTTGACCTAGGGGACGCGAAAATCCCAGGAGGCTTCGATGGCACTCGCCTACTCTCCCGACTCGTCGATCGATTCGACTCGTCTTGCCTTCCTCGCCGCAGCTATTGTGCTGTTCGCGATGCTGGCTCTCTACCTGGTCGGATTCGACCAGGGCGCAATCTCACGCACAGGCATGTACATGCATGAGCTGATGCACGACGGACGCCACTTGATGGGCCTCCCGTGCCACTAGTCGACAATTTCACGAAACTTCTGATTCGTGGCTTGTTGGCTGGTTTGATCGCAGGCATCCTTGCCGGCGGAGTTGCATTTGTGCTGGGTGAGCCGCACGTCAACGCTGCCATCGCGATCGAAGAAGCCAACAGTGCCGCCGGCGAAACCGCCGGACACACGCACGGCGACGAAGAAGCCCCACTCGTCAGTCGTGATGGTCAACGCGCTGGACTCTTCCTCGCAACGTCGCTCGCGGGCTTGGCCCTCGGTGCCATCTTCGCCGTAGTCGCCAACTACGCGCGACGGATCACCACCATGTCGGGACCGTTCTTGGCGATGGCCATCGCATTGGGAGGCTGGCTCGCCATCGAGGCGGTGCCGTTCTTCAAGTACCCGGCCAATCCGCCAGCCGTCGGCGATCCCGACACGATCAACCAGCGAACCTGGCTGTGGCTCGCGACCGTGATCCTCGGACTGCTGGCCGTCACCGCGGCCGCCGCGGCAGCAAAAGCTGTATCCGCCCACGAGTTCCTCAGCGTGCGCGTCGCCGCTCCGGTTGCTGCGTTCCTGGTCATCGTGGCAATCGGCTACGTTTCGCTACCCACGATCAACGAGGTGGGCGACGACTTCCCGGCAACTCTGCTGTGGGAGTTCCGCCTCTCGTCCCTCGCTACACAGGCAACCTTGTGGCTCGTACTCGGATTGGCATTTGCCTTCCTCACCGAGCGCGCGACCAAGAACGCCGAAGTAGCAAAAAAGTACGCCCTTCGCTGAAACTGCCGTGCGCCTTTATTAACCGCGCGCGGTTGATAAAGGCGCACAGCAGTTCTTTTTCAGCTCAGATGATGCACTTCCTGCAGCCCGTACACCGGCGTCGGAATGCCCTCGTAGCGCGCCTTCAACTGCAGAGCCAGGTACAGCGAGTAGTGGCGGGACTGATGCAGATTGCCGCCGTGGAACCAGAGCGCTTCCTGCTGCGTCGGCTTCCACATATTGCGCTGCTCGCCTTCCCACGGTCCCGGATCCTTGGTGGTGTTCGACCCCAGTCCCCAGACCTTGCCGACCTTGTCGGCGGTGTCCTGACCGATCAGATCGGCCACCCAACCGTTCATCGAGCCGTAGCCCGTTGCGTAGACCACCACGTCGGCCGGCAGTTCCGTACCGTCTTCGAGAATCACGCTGTTCTCGGTCAGCTCTCGAATGTTCCCGTGGGCGAGCTTGATGTCTCCGTTGGCAACCAGTTCGGCAGCGCCGACGTCGATGTAATAGCCCGAGCCGCGTCGTAGGTACTTCATGAACAGGCCCGAACCGTCGTCGCCCCAGTCGTGCTCGAAGCCGGCCTTCTCGAGGCGATCGTAGAAGTCCTTGTCGCGCTCACGGATTGCGTCGTACACCGGGATCTGGAACTCGTGCATGATCCGGTACGGCAACGAACCGAACGTGAGGTCCGCCTTGTGCGTCGTCATACCGGCGGCGAGTGCGCGCTCCGAGTACAGATCACCCAAGCCCAGATCCATCAGTGAATCCGACTTCACGATGTGCGTCGAACTGCGCTGCACCATCGTGACGTCGATGCCGTTCTCCCACAAGGCGCCGCAGATGTCGTGCGAGGAGTTGTTGGCCCCGATGACCACAACCTTCTTACCGACGTACTGATCCGGGCCGGGGTGCTTGCTCGAGTGGTGCTGATCGCCGAGGAACTTGTCCTGACCGGGGAACGTCGGAACGTTTGCCTTGCCGGACATCCCGGTTGCCATCACCAACTGCTTGGGACGCAAGGTCAGCTTCTCGCCGTTGCGGTTGACCTCGACGGTCCATTCCTGGGTCTTCTCGTCGAACGACGCGGACGTGCAGGTCGTGGAACTCCAGTACGGAACCTCCATGACCTTGGTGTACATCTCGAGCCAGTCACCGATCTTGTCCTTCGGCGCGAACACCGGCCAGTTGTCGGGGAACGGCATGTAGGGCAGGTGGTCGTACCAAACCGGATCGTGCAGGCACAGGGACTTGTAGCGTCCGCGCCACTGATCTCCCGGTCGCTCGTGGCTGTCGATCACGATGGCCGGGACTCCGAGCTGACGCATACGCGCGCCGAGCGCGATTCCGCCCTGACCGCCGCCGACGATCACGACGTAAGGCTGTGTGGTGTAGCCGAGTTCGCGGTCCTCGATCTCCTTCTGCTCGGCCCAGGTGATGCGGTTCGGGTCTGCCCCGTGCTTGGCGCCGCGCGGGCGACGAGTCCCCTTACCCTCTTCGTGTCCTTTCAACTCCTGCAACGACGTGAGCAGGGTCCAGGCGACAGGCTGGCCGAGTTCGTCCTTGAGACGAAGATGCCCGTGCGCGCGACCGGTTGCAGTCTCGAATTCGATCCAGGCCGAGGTGACGCCGTCGGCTTCGTCGGGGGTCTCGGTGGTCCGGAATCCTGAAGGATCGGTGTCGTCGAGACGCTCGGAGAGCATGTCGGCAATCTGCTCGCGACCTTCGACGGTCTTGATGTTCCAGGTGAACGAAACCAAGTCTCGCCAGAAACTGTCGAGGGCGAATTTTGCTGCGACCCGTTCGATGTCACGAGCGGCGAGTGCCGACTCGAAATCCGCCAGCCAGGCGTCGACGCGCTCCTGAGGTGTCACAGCCGTCGAGCTTTCCGAGGCTACGACTGCGGAATCGATGGTTTGCGTCATCACTTCTCCTTCTTTAGGAATGTGATACACAGCACATCGCATCAGTGGCCCGCGTCACAAGCGTTGCAACCAGTTGCAATCGAAGCGCGCGACGAAGGCGCGCTACGTTCGCGGCAAGGGACGTCCGGCAAGCTTCTCGACGTCGGAGTTGAATCTCTGAAGCCACATCGCAAACGTCGCCACATCCTCAGGTTCCCAATCGGCCACGACCCGATCCAGTCCGTCCACATTGCTGGGCATCGGCGTCGGCATGATCCCGCTGGGCATCAGCGCCCTACGTGACCTGCTCCCGCCGGAGAAGCTGCATCCGACGATCCGCTGGTGGACCTGATGCCCGCCCTCATCATGGGCGCGGTTCCGCCGTCCGCAACGGCGTCGGCGAACAGCTTCAACACCCTGATGCGTTCCGTCGGCACCTCGATCTCCGCCGCGCTGATCGCCGGCGCTATCACGCTGCTGATTCCCGCACGAAAGAACGCGGTGCAGAAGGAAACTGGCGCAGAGTCAGCACCCCTCACGAAAGTCTGACCTACGCGACTGGTTGCCCGCTTGCATGTGCGGCAACCAGTTTCACTCGGATTCAGGCTTCAATCGGCCAAGCCCCAGCGACTGAAAACCGACAACGTAGAACAACGTCCACAGCACCGCCCAGTCCACGAAACCCAGTGCATTGCCGTGCAATCCGTCGGCTACCGCGGGTTCGTGAAGAATGTTCTCGGCAGCAAAACGGTAGTAGAAGAGGAACGTCACCACTGCCAGCCCGAACGTGAGCAGTCCGCGGATCAGCAGGTTCACTCCGTCAGCGAAGCCGGTCGGCTTATTCCCGAAAGCATTGGCCCAGAAGATCATCCAGAAGGCCCAGCACACACCGAGCTGGGCCGGAAACTGATTCACGGCGCCACCCAACTCGGCAACCGCAGCACTTCCCAGCAGAACCTTCACGACGGGCAGTGCCACGACGTACAGCCCGGTTCCCAGTGCAAAATTGCCGACCGTGGCCGCGAGTGCGGTTTTCCCTCCACCGCCGAACATTCGCCACGGCCAATTGTCCAGGGTCTGACCGGTCAAGATCACCACCACGACAACGCAATAGAACCACCCGAGTACGGTGTCGACGGTCATCAATGGATCGGTTGCGGACAAGGACACAGACGGCAGACCGAAAACGAAGTACAGGGCAAGCGTCGGTACCGCGACAAACGCGATCTCGCACAAACCCACCAACGGCTGCTTCATCCCGATGGAGACCCACGGCCAATGCTGCCAGTTCAGCACCACCATCACCCAGGTCCCGAACCCGAACAGCACAAACAACGCACCGGCGAAGTAGCCGAGACCGCCATCACGATCTGCCGCGAAGTCCGGATAAAGACTCCCGATTCCGTTGGCGAGCAACCATGTCACCACAACCGCGAACACTGCTGTCGCCGCCATGATTGCCATGCCGCGTGCCGGCTGCGGGAATCGGTCGAATCCGGCAAACTCGCAGTTGAAGCCGATGAACACCACAAAAAGTATGGCCCAGAACAGCGCTGCATTGAACGGCAACGGATAGAAATTCCAGGGACTGGTCACCGGATCGGCCAGAAGATACCAACTCGCCAGAGCCAGAACCAGAACGATCACAAGATTTGCAGCACCGAACGGAATCCAGCGGCGCGAGGGTCGACGGCTTGGTGTCCCCGAACCCGTCGGAACATCGACTGTTGCGGTCATATCTTCTTCTCCCAGTTTGTGCCACAAAGCAATTCGCGAAGTGGTCGCGCAACTATGAAGGCGCCGAACCGGACGCGGGGAGAGTTGCCGACGGTTGCAATCGATGTCCGATAGTTCGGGTTTGCAACGCGATGCAACCCTTCTATAGTGTGGTCGTCATCACATATAACTCACTCATCGGCAAACCCGCCAACGAGGAGACACTGAATATGAGCATCACCGGCAAAGTTGCACTGGTCACCGGAGCAGGCCAAGGGATCGGACGTGGAATCGCTCTCAGGCTCGCCCATGACGGCGCAGACATCGCGCTAGTCGATCTCGACCAGGCCAAGCTGGATGCCGTTGCCAAAGAAATTCGCGAAATCGGCCGTCGGACAACCACGTTCATCGCCGATGTCAGCGACCGCAACCAGGTGCAGGCAAGCATCGAACACACACATTCAACGCTGGGCGGCTTCGACATCATCGTCAACAATGCCGGAATTGCACTGGTAGGCCCCTTAGCCGACGTCACCCCCGAGGACGTCACCAAGATCTGGAGCGTCAACGTCGACGGTGTGCTGTGGGGTATTCAGGCCGGCGCCGCGAAGTTCAAGGAACTCGGTCAGCGCGGGAAAATCATCAATGCATCGTCCATTGCCGGCCACGACGGTTTTGCCATGTTAGGCGTGTACAGCGCAACAAAATTCGCGGTCAGGGCACTCACTCAAGCTGCGGCCAAGGAATACGCATCAGACGGCATCACAGTCAACGCGTATTGCCCCGGAGTTGTGGGAACCGACATGTGGGTCACCATCGACAAGCGATTCTCCGAACTCACCGGAGCACCGGAAGGGGCGACCTACGAGAAGTTTGTCGGCGGCATCGCGCTGGGCCGAGCCGAGACTCCCGACGACGTGGCGGGGTTCGTCTCCTATCTGGCCGGACCGGATTCGGATTACATGACCGGCCAAGCCGGACTCATCGACGGAGGGTTGGTATACCGCTGACATGGCTACACCCACAACGCGGTTGCCCGAGCCCGCGATGCCACCCGGTGAGGATCCTCGCAACTACGCGAGGACCCTCGCCGCGGTGTACGACGCCACGATGGCCGGTGATCGATCCCCCGCTCGTCCCCGCGACGTGATCCGCAAGTCCTGGCAGCGACTGAGAGAGCTGGGAGTCGATCCCGAACAGAGCCGAATCGAACCGTCGATGGATATGGCAGAACTCGATCTGCGTCGCCGTGAATCCGGCCTGTACGACGTACTCGACGACGTGACCCGCGGACTCGAATCCGTGACTGCGAGCGGCGAGAACATCATGGTTGTCGCGGACATACGTGGAACAGTGCTGTGGCGCAGCGGATCCAATCGGGTACTGGATCAGGCGGGGCGGCTCGGATTTATCGAGGGCGCAAACTGGGCCGAGGACTCTGTCGGCACCAACGCCATCGGGACCGCATTGGTGTCACATCAAGCCGTTCAGATCTTTTCGGCGGAACACTATGCGCGCAGCCATCATCCGTGGACCTGCGCGGGTGCGCCTATCCGCGATCCACGCGACGATCGGGTGATCGGCGTGGTCGATATCAGCGGGCCGGCCAAGACCATTCACCCCACCACACTCGCTCTGGTCGACGCCGTCGCACGTCTTGCCCAATCACACCTACGTGACAAGCACCGAGACAATCTCGACCAATTACGTTCCGTTGCAGCGCCGATGCTCGCACGCGGCGGATCACCCGCACTGGTTACCGACGCTCACGGCTGGGTCGCGGCGGTCGATTCTCTGCCGCATCGCACTCGAATCCTACTGCCCTCGTCACTGACTCCCGGCCGGACATGGTTCCCGGCCCTCGGGTTGTGCGAATTGGATCCGCTACCAGGCGGTTGGCTGATCCGGCCAACCTCTACCGGCAGCAATGTCGCCGCTCCCGCAGTGCACGTCGATCTGCGTGATTCCGAGAACATGTCGGTAACAGTGTCTTCGGAGTTGGGCGAATGGACGTACTCCCCCACCCAGCGCCATGCGGAAATTTTGTTTCTCCTGGGATCGGAGCGACGAGGGCGCACCGCGTCGCAATTAGCTCAGGATCTGTTCGACGACCCAGCCCGCACGGTGACGGTGCGGGCCGAGATGTCCCGCCTACGCAAGAATCTTGCTGGAGTTGTTGCAGCACAGCCATATCGGTTTGTCGATGCAGCGCAGGTCACTCTCTCCTGCCCCGATATCGGGGCACATCTGCTTCCGTTCTCGAGTGCTCCAGCAGTTCGGGCCGCCCGAATCAGGGGATGAGTGCCTTGATGTCGGGAACTGCGGTGATCGAGAGAATCTTGCAGTTGTCGTCGAACTCGAACAGATCTGTAGATGCGAAGTCCGCCAAACCTTCACGCTCGACACGCATTTGCATCGCAGCAACCTTGCCCACCACAGTGACGGGGGTCAGCAGACTCACCGTGAACGGCGTGTCCTCGCTCTCGGCGAAGAATGCGCGGATCTCGTCGAACCCTCGATTGGTGCGAACGCCGACGGGTTCGTGCTGCACAGCGCCCTGATGGAACAATTCCATCAACTCATCGATCTGGTGCGATCCGAGCAGCTTGACGTAGCTGTCGACGACCGCGCAGATCTCGTCACGAGAAGGCATGTTGGACTCCTTGATTGAGGGTTGAATGTTCCGTAATTCGAGAAAATCAGCAAAGCTCCGGTCAGTGTGTAATCGCTCTCGCCAACCCGTCTGCGGAGTACACGATGTAGTCCGACATATCGAGGTCTTGGGCCCAGTTGTTGACGATGGTGTCGGCCAGCCCCATGAGGCCGGCCCAGACGAAGGGGATCAGGGACGGACCCTCACGCAGTGAAAGTCCCTGCGCCCCCGCAGCGTCTTCGAGAGCCTTCCGTAGCTCTGCGAATTGCGTTTCGGTGGAATGTCGTAAGTCCTGGACCACTTGGCCGTCGGAGTTCGAAGCATCTTCGGTCGTTCTCCACACAGATGCCACGTGCCCGACTCGGGCCCATTGCTTGGTGGTTTCGGGCACGATCGCTGCGATCAGGGCCGACACTCCTTGATCGCGTGGTTGCTCGGCGATGAACGCAGTCAATTCTTGTTGGCTCTCGAGGAGAAGCGCCGCAAAGATATCTCGTTTGTCGACAAAATACTGATAGATCAACCCGGGGCTCATTCCAGCCTGTTTCGCGACGGTTCGGATCGTCAGTGCGGCGTAGCCACCCACGTCCAGGATGGCTGCGGCGGCATCAAGGATCCCTCGACGCCTCGCCTCCGTGTCTCCACGGACCGACGAGCTGTTCGTTGCGTTCATCGGCACACAGTAACCGTATTCTGAACAATGTTCAACGGCTATTGAACATTGTTTAAAACATGTCTACTGTCGCACCCTATGACATCGAACACAGAAGTGCGCGCAGCAAAAGCCACTGCGAAAAGTGTTGTGGCGTTCGACTTTTCTTCCTCCAGCGTCCTCGTGACCGGAGGGTCCAACGGCCTCGGGCTTGCGATTGCACACCGCTTCGTCGACGCCGGCGCACACGTGACGATTACCGGAACCAAGGCGTCGGCCGACGACTACGAGCACGACCTCTCGGCATTCGTCTACCGGCAGTGCGTCATGACTGATCGCGAACAGATCGCCGACGTCGCCGCAGGACTGTCCGCGCTGGACATCTTGGTCAACAACGCAGGTCAAACGCTTACGCAGAAAGGCGAGTGGAACCCGGAGGTATTCGAGGAATCGCTCGCAGTGAACGTCGTGAGCGGGTTCCGGATGTCTTCCGCTGTCCTGCCACTGCTCAAGGAAAGCACTCAGAGCGGAGGCGCTTCCATCATCAACGTCGCATCGATGGCGTCGTACTTCGCCGTTGACGTCGTGCCCGGATACGGCGCATCGAAGGGCGCCGTCGTCCAGATGACCAAGACGATGGGATCGAATTGGGCCAAGGACGGCATTCGGGTCAACGCCATAGCCCCGGGTTTGACGGCAACCAAGATGACGGCAGGACTCCAGCAGCGCCCTGAACACAGCAAACCGTCACTCGATCGCACACCGATGGCCCGATGGGCAGACCCGTCCGTGGACGTCGCTCCGGTCGTACTGTTTCTTGCCAGCCCGGCCGCACAATTCGTTACCGGACAGACCTTGCCCGTCGACGGCGGATTCTCGATCAGAGGATGACTTCGATACCGTCGTCCACCGCGCAACCTGAAGCTACCTCGCCGAAGCGACTGCGCATCACCGACCTCCGTAACCCCGTACTCACCGAATCCCAGCAACAGACGTGGGCCTACGCCGAAGCGAACCCGATAACCCTGTCCGTGGACAGCGTTCTCTCCGCAGCCCGCGAACAAACAGGCCTCGGCGACTTCGGCCCGGACGACTTCCGCGAGCGACTTGCGTTGTGGCTCGACGAGATCGACGCCGATCCCAACCGTTCACCGGTCTCTCGGATGACTACTCACGCAGCGTGCACCCGCTACGCGGCCAATCGCCTGCGAGTGCTGGACGTCTTGCGTCGCCACCCCGAGATTCACGACGAGCAGGTGGTGGCTCCCGTCGTCGTGGTGGGACTGCCACGCTCGGGTACCACGCATCTCCTGAACCTGATGTCGGCAGATTCACGGTTTCGGTCGCTGCCACTCTGGGAGAGTCAGGAACCCGTCCCGTTTGCGGGTGACGAACTCGGTGCAGACGGCATCGACCCGAGATTGCTTCGGAGCCAAGAACGTTGGAATCAGATGCAGGCCAAGAGCCCTCTGGTGGCAGCAATGCATCCGATGACCCCGGAACATATTCACGAGGAACTCGAACTCGAGAGCCTTGATTTCTCGAGTTACAACTTCGAGTGGATGTCGTCGATGGCACCTCGCTGGCGCGATTACTATCTCGCCCACGACCAGCGCCCACATTACGAGTTCATCAAGACGATGCTCAAACTCCTTCAGTGGCAACGCGGTCCGAACCGTTGGATACTCAAGTGCCCGCAGCACCTCGAGCAACTCGGCCCGCTCATGGACACCTTTCCCGATGCCACGGTCGTCATGACACACCGCGATCCTGTGTCGGTAGTTCAGTCTGCGGCAACGATGGTCGGCTACGGCGCACGGATGAACTTCCTGAACGTCGATCTGGATGCGGTGTGCGACTACTGGATCGACCGCGTCAGCCGATTACTCGATGCGGGAACCCGTGATCTCGCGCGGATTCCGGCGGATCGGCGAGTGGACGTGTATTTCGACAAATTCATGGCAGACGACTTAGGGACGGTCGAGCACATCTACAACCGGGCAGGCCTGGAGATGACCGAGCAGGCGCGAGGAGAGATCAGCGCGTACATGTCGGGCCACACACGCGGTTCGGGCGGTCAGGTTGTCTACGACCTGCGCGCAGACTTCGGGCGTGACCCGGCCGAATTGCGCACTCGATTTGCCAACTATTTTGACGCCTTCCCTGTGAAAGTAGAGGTTCAGTGAACCAGCACATCTCCGATCAAGTCGACGCTCTGATCGCGCAGCGGCCGGGAAAGACCCTGCTTGAACCCGAGTACACCGATGAAGCGATCACGATCAACGATTTCATCTACGGCAGCGGCGGCACGAGCTCGGCGTACATGATCGTCACGCCGGCCGGCCGGATCATCGTCAACACCGGCTGCGGATTCGAGGGACCGCATCATCGAAAGCTGTTCGACGACATCTATTCCGGTCCGACCAGGTACATCATCACCACCCAAGGCCATACCGATCATGTGGGAGGCGTGCACGCCTTCCGTGAGCCGGGCTCCGTCTACGTAGCCAACGAACAGAACCAGGCTGTTCAGCTCGACGATGCGCGCGTCATCAAGCGGATGCGCCAGTGGGCACCCGTGTGGTTCGGCCGGGACGCCGAAACCGTCACCCGCTTTGCCGCAGAATTCCCGTCCGTGTCGAACGCCCAGGACGAACCGGTTCCGGATCTCACTTTCACAGATCGACTCGACTTCACGGTCGGCGGACTGGATATCGAATTGCATTCCGGTGTAGGCGAAACGGTCGACGGCGCGATGGTGTGGCTTCCGCAGCATCGCATCGCGATGATCAGCAATCTGCTCGGCCCTCTCTTCGGCCACTTCCCCAATCTCAATACCGTTCGGGGGCAGCGATACCGCTTTGTCGAGCCGTACCTCCAGACGATTCGGAAGCTGCGTGATCTGCGTCCGCAGACACTGATCACCGGCCGCGGCGAACCCATCGAGGGAGCAGAACTGATCGACGCAGTATTGAAACGGATGTACGACGCCGTCGATTACGTTCACCGAACCACGCTCGACGGAATCAACGCGGGCAAGTCCGTCGAATCGCTGATGCGCGAAATCACCTTACCGCCAAACCTTTACGTCGGACAGGGCTACGGCCAGGTCAAATGGGGAGTCAAGACGATCTGGGAAACCTACCTGGGATGGTTCCACCACGACTCCACCGCCGCACTCTACGATCTGCCCCGAACAACTACTTTCGCTGATCTCGTCGAACTGGCCGGAGTGGAGCGCGCAATCGAACTCGCCGAAACGAGACTCACCGGCGGCGCAGTGGTCGAGGCCACCGCACTGTCCGAGGCTGTTCTCGCATTCGACCCCGACAATATTCCTGCTACCCGCGTCCTCCTTGCCTGCCACCGGGAACTGTTGACGCAGCCGTCCACCGAGTCGAACTTCTGGGAATCCGGATGGCTGGCACACCAGATCAAGAAACTCGAAGCAGCTGTCGCAGAAGCGGATATGAGCCGATGAGCACACTCGAGGCATTCGCGCCCGCGAGGTTGGGACCGGCGACGCTCCGGAACCGAATCATCAAGTCTGCCACCTTCGAAGGGATGACGCCCAACGGCGTAGTCACCGACGAACTGATCGACTTCCACCGTAAGTTCGCTGCCGGCGGTGTCGGTATGACAACAGTTGCCTACTGCGCTGTCGCCCCGGAAGGGCGTGCCGCCGGTGGACAGCTCCAGTGGACCGAGGAAACCGCACCCGGGTTACGCCGGCTGACCGACGCGATTCACACCGAAGGTGCGGCAGTCTCAGCACAGATCGGCCATGCGGGCGCCGTCGCACCACCGAAAGCGACCGGCCAGAAGGCACTTTCAGCGAGCAGGCACTTTCACCTGACAACCCTCAGCTTTGCCGAAGCCGCCACCGAGGCGGACATCGATCGGATCGTCGAGGCTCACGCCCACGCTGCCAGAGCGGCCGTCGAGGCAGGGTTCGACGCCATCGAACTGCATTTCGGACACGGCTACCTCATCAGCTCGTTCCTGAGCCCGAAACTGAACCACCGCACCGATTCCTACGGTGGCAGTCTGGAGAATCGGGCACGCTTCGCGCGTCGAACCGCACGCGCCGTCCGAGATGCGGTCGGCACGAAGATCGCCGTTATCGCCAAGGTGAGCATGGACGACGGAGTACCAGGCGGATTCTGGCTCGAAGAGGCAATCACAGTGGTGCGCTGGCTCGAAGACGACGGAACCTTGGACGGGGTGGTCCTCACGGCCGGAAGTTCGCTCGAGAACCCCCTCTACACGTTCCGAGGCGACGCACCGCTGCGGGAATTCGGGGCACTCATGCCGCAGCCGCAAAAGCTGGGAATCAAGCTGATGGGCAAGCACTTCCTGCGCACCTACCCGTACACCGACGCCTACCTCCTCGACCATGCGCGCCAAATCCGCGACGCAGTAGATCTCCCGCTGGTGCTGCTCGGCGGCATCACTGGCAAGGAATCGATCGATCTCGCCATGCGTGAGGGGTTCGAGTTCGTCCAAATGGGCCGCGCACTGCTCAGCGACCCGAACTTGATCAAAGCGATCGACGAAGATGGCTACGGGCAGACGCTCTGCATTCACTGCAACAAATGTATGACAACTATCTACGGGGGAACTCGCTGCGTTTTGCGCCCGTAATCCATCCCTGACAGTGCGTGGAGACAGCACTGTCAGGGAGGCTAGGCGTTAAGGGAGGCTAGGCGTCACGCCGGCTCGGAAGCCTGCGTGAGCAGCTGCAGGAACACCTCTTCGGGCTGAGCGCCGGACACAGCGACCGCACGGTTGGCCACGAAGAAGGGAACACCGCTGACCTGGAGCTGGCGGGCCATGGACAGATCCTCGCGCACTGACTCGGCAGCGGCATCGGAGTTGAGCTGCTCACGCACGGTGTCGGCATCGAGGCCGACGCTCACAGCCAGATCTACCAGCACCTCACGATCGTCGATCACCTTTCCGTCGCTGAAGTGAGCCTTGAACAGCGCTTCGAGGAGTTCGTTCTGTCGCTCACCGGCGAGATGCAACAGTCTGTGCGCATCAAAAGTGTTGGCGGCGATCACGGTGTCGAAGTCCAGGGTCAATCCGACCTCGGCGGCCGTCGCGCTCACATGCGAGAACATCTGGCGGACCTGATCAGGCGCCATTCCCTTCATCTCGACCAAGGCGTCGAGTTCGGTACGGCCCTCTCCCACCGGAGTCTCCGGTGCAAGCTGGTACGAACGCCAGATGACGTTGACGCGGTCCTTGTTCTCGAAACGATCCAGGGCCGAGAGGAACCTGGTCTTTCCGATGTAGCACCACGGACAAGCGACGTCCGACCACACTTCGATGGTCACGTCTTGGTCAATCACGATTTGATCAGTCACCGAAGGTGCAACAACAACACCTGCGGGATTAGTCCTCACAGCACCTTACTGAGAAAGAGGCCGCATCACACGACGAGGCCGCACCGGTACGCAACCAACGACGCACGCACCCGATTGTTCACTCCGAGTTTCGAGAACAACGAGGAGACGTGCGATTTGATCGTTGTTTCACCGAGGTACATACGCTCCGCGATTTCGCCGTTTCCCAGTCCTGTCGCCAACTGCGCCAAAACTTCGCGTTCACGGTCGGTGAGCACCGCCAACGCAGTCTGGTCCCGAACGGGCTCACGGGGCGTCGACTCGGCGATGGCCCGCAGAGAATCCCGGCTGAACAGCGCATGGTCGGATGCAACGACGCGTACGGCCTGCTGAAAGGCTTCGGGTGCAGCATCTTTCCGCATGAAGCTGTGGGCGCCGGCCTCGACCGTCTCGATCACCAGGCCGTCGACGTCGAACGCCGTCATCGCGATGACTTTGGGCGGGTTGGGCATCAACATCAACTGGCGAGTTGCTTCCAAGCCCCCGACACGGGCCATTTTGAGGTCCATCAGCACTACGTGGGGGCGAAATCGAGTGACCTTTGCGGGCACTTGGTCGCCGTCCTCAGCCTCTGCAACCACCACGATGTCCGGTGTGGCTTCGAGGATGTCCTTCATCCCGCGCCTCACCCAGGCGTCGTTGTCCACGATCAGCGTCGTAACCCGCGAGTCTGTTTTCATGGTGGGCGCAAGACTACCGAGCGCCACCGACAGAATTATGCGAACCAGGGCACCCAGCAACTGACGAGGAAGTCATCCCCCAGCGCGCCGGCCTCGACCTTGCCGCCGATCTCGCGTGCCTGCTCGGCCAATCCGCGGAGCCCCGAACGCGAACCTATCGACGTCATCGGAGGCAGATCGCTGAGCTTGTTGCGGGCCAGAATGCGAATTCCGTCGTGCGGTGATCCGGTGACGGAAATGACGAGCATTTGATCGCTCGCGTATTTCTGAACATTGGTGAGTGCTTCCTGCACCACGCGATAGCACACGTGACCAGACAACATTCCCACGTCACCCGGGAGGAGTTCCGATTCCAGACGGCAGTGAATGCCGGCCGCACGAGCACCGTTGACCAGATCGCCGATCGCATCGATTCCCTGGTGCCCACCGTGCTCGCGACGATCACCACTTCCCCTGAGCACTCCGACGATGCCCTTCAATTCGTCCAAAGCCTCGTGCGCCGTGGTTCGGATCATGGCAGCGGTATTGACGACCTTCTCCGGATTGTCTGCAGCACTGACTTGCAACCCGCCGGCAAATAGCGAGATTCGACTCAAACTGGCCGCGATTGTGTCGTGCATGTCGCGGGCGATCCGGGTGCGTTCTTCGGTGCGAATCATCTCGTCGCGCATGGCGTCGGTCTGTTCCGTCGCCAGATCCCGCACGTGCTCGGCCTCGACGAGTTCGGTTTTGGTACGAGCGAGAAGCGAGAGCGCCACCACGACGGCGACCATCACGGCCGCGACCACCCATGGAATCCACAGCGCCAGGTCATACTGCGCGACCTCTGTGCCGTCCTTCGGCGCAGCCGTTCCGATCGTCAGCACCGAAAACTCGCGATCCCGAAAGGCGTCGTAGGTCAACGAGATTCCGCATGCCACGTACACCGCAGCGCCCGCGACCGCCAACTGATTTCCGCGGGCGATTCGAGCAACTGCAAACAACGCGATGAGCGCCGCCGTCGCATCTGTCGGAAAGAACAGCGGACCGACCAGGGTGATCGCCAGAACCGCCCAGGGACGTTGACGCCGCCACACCAGCGATATCCCACCAGCTACGCCTAGAACAAACCCGATTCCGACCAGCACCGGTGGCACATTTCCCGACGAGCCGGCGATAGTCACCGTCATGATCGAGCAGAAAATGCTGAACGCGACGGCAGCGATTGTCCATACGCGTCGTCGCACAGCAGTTCCTCTGGTGGTGATCACCGAGCAAGCGTATAGACCACCACCGACTATACGAATCAGCCGATTGGACCACCACGCGTGCAAACACCGACCGAAAGGAGGAGACCACCCGATCTTTCGGCTGACGCGAAAGGCATCCCGGACATCGTTGACTAGTGCCATACCCGCTCTCGAAAGGCACACATCATGCGATCACTCCGCACTCCCCTCGCCGTCCTCGCCGTCGGCGCAGCCCTGTTCGCAACCATCGCGTCAGGCGAAACCGACGAAGCGAAGAAGGTCGACGACAACGGTTCTTCCGCCGCACCCGCTGCCGCTTTCGGTATCGGTGACGTCGTCGAACTCGGCGACTGGCGCGTCCAGGTACACGGCGCTGTCGATCCGTACGTCTCGACCAACCAGTTCATCACCGCTGATCCCGGAAACCGCTACGTCGTGGTTGACACCGAGGTCACCAACAACAGCGACAAGCCCGCCGCGGTGTCGTCGATGATGTGCTTCGAATTGCAGGACTCGGCAAACAAGTCGTACAACATCACGTTCACCGACAGCAGCACGTCGAGCGTCGACGGAGAGCTCGCGCCGGGTGCGGCCAAGCGAGGCGAATTGTCGTACGAGGTCCCCGAAGCCGCTACCGGTCTGCGTCTTCAGTTCAAGTGCGATTTGTTCTCGTCCGGCTCGGCAACCATCAACCTGTCGTGAACCGTCCGGGCGATCTGCTGCTGAGTCCGTGGGCGCTGGTTTCGGTGGCGATCATTCTGATCAACGACCACGTGCTCAAGGACATATTCGGGAACACGATGACGGGCAAGCTGTCCGACATCGCCGGCGTGTTCCTGTTTCCACTACTGCTTCTCTCGGTTCTCGAGGTGCTCAGACGCGGCCTGGTGGGGCGAGCAGCGATCGCCTGGTCCATCGCAGTCTCGGGAATCGGCTTTGCCGCCGTGAAAATGGTTGCGCCGGTTGGCGACGCGTACGAGTGGGTGATCGGATTTCTCCGTTGGGCGGCCAAGGGGCTGCAGGGAGACCTCACGCCGATCCTCGTCGTCCGCGATCCCTCGGATTTGTGGGTGCTCCCGATTCTGATCGGAAGCTATCTCGTGATCAACCGTGCTCGAGCGCTGGAGGGGGCGCCCGAGCACGAGAAAATCAGTCCAGCGCCGCATCCAATGTGATGTCGACGCCCGTCAAAGCCTTACTGACCGGGCACGTTTCCTTTGCTGCCTGTGCGACCTTCGCAAATTCCGCTGCATCGAGACCATCGACCTCGGCGCGAACGGTCAGCGTGATCCCGGTCAGTTTGAAACCGACCGTGTCCGGGCCCAAGGACACATCTGCGGTGATATCGAGGCTCTGCGGAGTTCCGCCGGCCTCAGCGATGAGCGCGGACAACTGCATCGCATAGCACGAAGAATGCGCTGCCGCGATCAGTTCCTCAGGGCTGGTGGTCCCGCCCGCTTCGTCAGCTGCGCGTTTGGGGAATGACACGTCGAATGTCGCGACTCCGGAACTGGAGAGTTCTACCTGCCCCGATCCGGCTTCCAGGGTGCCGTTCCAGGCGGTGCGTGCGGTGCGAGTTGGCATTGGGTGTCCCTACTTCCGTCGACGGATTGCGTGAAACGCCTTGCCACACGAACCTACCCGCGACTATCCGAGAAGTGTCACCGACATAAGTGCCGCGACGCGTTCGGCTTCCGAGAATCGGACGACCCGGCCGACGTCGAGAACCAATCCCAGTGCCGCGTGAACAAGAAATCGAGCCGCCGCGACAGTGAGTTCGGGCCGGGCGTCGACGCACAGGTGCGCCCACTCCTCGATATTGCGCCGCTGGATCTTTCGTAGCTCCCTACCGGCATCGGCGGGGAGGTTTCCGACTTCCGCGAAGTAGACGGCAAGCAACTCACTCTGAGCGAAGAAAACGGCAACATACAGCTCTGCAAGTGTGTGCACAGCCTGGCGCGAAGTTTCGGATTCCGCCAAGGCCGAGCCCAACGTCATGGTCAATTGTTCGGACGCCCGATGAAAGGCCGCGGCCAGTAAGTCTGCCTTGCTCGGAAAATGCCGGTATACACTCGACGCGGTGATTCCGGCGGCGGCCCCAATTTCCTCGATACTGACCTCGTGATATCCACGTTCATGGAAGAGCAGCACCGCTTCCTGAAGCAGCACTTCGCGTTTCGACGTACGGACCAGTCCTTGAATCGACTTGGCACCTGACGGCGGCACTACCGACGAAGTTCTCTGCGGGAGTTCCATATCGATCACCGACCAGCAGACCGAGAGCAGCAACGATTCGATCTGCTTGGGCGGCAACGACGAACGATGCGCCGTGACACTACCGATCACACTCAGGATCGCCGCGGTGACGAGGTCGAGATCGGCGCGCTCGAGTTCCGGACGGACGGCCGACAACGGTTCGGATATCCCCCGACGCAACGCCACCACCTCCAGGCGCAGGTTCTCGCGATCCTCATCCTCGAGGTAGCGGCCCTCCCAACGGTAAAGCCGCCCCCGACGCCGATTCTCGAGGGTGACACCGATGACAGCGACCATGACGGATTGCAACTGATGCCGCGGGTCGTCACTCTCGGAGTTCGCGGAATCGACCGCATCGAGCAGTGCCCGAGACAGGTTTTCGACCGCGTGAACGAACAATGCGTATTTGGTGGGGAAATGGCGGTACAGCGCAGGTCCGGACACCCCGACGGCGGACGCTATGTCGTCGATACCCACCGCGTGGTACCCGCGCTCGCTGAACGCCTCGGCTGCGACCGCCGCAATCTGCGCTTTGCGATTCTTCGGCCGCGTACGCGCAGCGGGTTCATCGCCACGTGCGACGACGCGTGTCCGTCCGGGCATGAACCCTCCCTTCGTTTCACAGATACCGTATCGGATTCTCCGAACACCCTTGACACTGCCACTCGAGGTGTTATGTTAACCGATATTCGCACAATTTCGCAGAGAAATTCACCGCCGGATAGACCCTCCCGCGGCACGAGTTATGGCCTGTGCCAAGGGAACACATTTTTCTTGATCAACCGTGAGAAGGAAGCTGGGTGCTGATGATTCGCATGTGTTGTACCGTTTTCTCGAGCGCATCATGACGTCGTCCGCGGCCGGTCTCCTGACGGAACTCGACAACGGCATCCTGCGTTTGACCTTCAACCGTCCCGAACGCATGAACGCAGCCGACTTCGAGACCATGAAAAGTCTCATCGACGCGGTTACCGACGCCGACGACAACCCTGATGTGCGCACCATCGTCATCACCGGAGCAGGCCGCGCCTTCTGTACGGGAGCAGACCTCGCAGCTATCACGACCCATCCGACAGATCCCCAGATCGTCATGGACACCGCAAACACCCTGATTCGCGCCATCACCAGCACCTCCGTGCCGGTGATTGCCGCAGTCAACGGGCCTGCCGCAGGTGTCGGCGTCTCCATCGCCCTCGCCGCCGACCTCACCTATGCTGCCGAAAGTGCCTATTTCCTCATGTCTTTCGTCAACATCGGACTGATGTCCGATGGCGGCGCCAGTGCATTGATTCCGGCAGCGATCGGCCGGGCGCGAGCTGCTGAGATGCTTCTGCTGGGTGAGCGTCTGTCTGCCACGGACGCAGCGCATTTCGGGCTCGTCGCCAAAACTCTTCCCGACGATCAGTTCACGGCACACATCGAGTCCGTCGCGAAGCGCACCAGCGCAGCGCCCCGCCGCGCTCTCCAACTCACCAAAGCCGCACTCAACGCCGCGACACTGGATCGCATCGACTCCGCTCTGGAACTCGAAAAGACCGGTCAAGCAGAACTTCTTGTCGGAGCCGACTTCGCCGAAGGCGCGAGCGCAATGCTTCAGAAACGCGCACCCCACTTCAAGTGATTCACGAGAGGAAACAGTAGATGCCCTCCACCGATACAGCGTCCGAGGTACAGCGCCTGCGACGCACCAACTGGAACAATCAGGTTGCCCGCCACGCACAGATGACCCCGGACCGCATCGCACTGCGATTCCAGGGCGACTCCATCACCTGGAGCACACTGAACGAGCGCGTCGACAAGCTGGCAGCCGCACTCTCGCGGCGCGGCGTCGGTTTTGGTGACCGCGTTCTGATCCTGATGCTCAATCGCCCCGAGTACCTCGAGGTAGTTCTCGCGACCAATGCGTTGGGCGCGATCGCCGTCCCGGTGAACTTCCGACTGACTCCACCCGAGGTCGCCTACCTGGTCAACGACTCAGGCTCCAAAGTCATTGTCGCGGAAGGCCCGCTGGCTCCGTTGGCCGGCGCAGCCCGCGCTGCGTCCGAGGGCATCGACATCTCCATCACGGTGGGCGCACCCGCTGAGGGCGATAGCTTGAACTACGAGGACTTGATCAGCGAACCGGGTGAACCTCATGCGTTGATCGACATCCCGGACGACACACCGGCTCTCATCATGTACACCTCGGGAACCACAGGACGCCCCAAGGGTTCCGTGCTCTCGCATTCCAATCTCTCGTCCCAAGCGCTGACCTGTATTCGCGCTTTCCACCTGTTCAATGAGGATTCCATCGGCTTCTGCGCGTCGCCGATGTTCCACATCGCTGCCCTCGGTTCCATCGCCCCAAGCCTGCAACTGGGCACTACCACGGTGATTCACCCGGTTGGCGCATTCGACCCAGGTCAGCTTCTCGACATCCTCGAAGCCGAGAAGGTCACGAGCCTTTTCCTCGTCCCGGTCCAGTGGCAGGCAGTCTGCGCTGTTCAGAAGGCCCAACCTCGCTCCCTTTCCCTCAAGAACATATCGTGGGGCGCGGCGCCGTCATCGGACACAATCTTGAGGGCAATGGCCGAAACCTTCCCCGATGCGTTCAACGTCGCGGTCTTCGGCCAAACCGAAATGTCCCCCATCACGTGCGTACTCGACGGCGATGACGCCATCCGCAAGCTCGGATCCGTCGGCCGAGTCATCCCGACCATCTCCGCCCGCGTCGTGGACGAGAACATGGATGACGTCGCGCCCGGAGAGATCGGGGAAATCGTCTACCGCGGGCCCACGATGATGAGCGAGTACTGGAACAACCCCCAGGCCACCGCAGATGCCTTCTACGGCGGGTGGTTTCACTCCGGCGATCTTGTCCGCGTCGACGACGAAGGATTTGTGTACGTAGTCGACCGCAAGAAGGACATGATCATCTCCGGCGGCGAGAACATCTACTGCGCCGAGGTCGAGAATGTTCTGTACGAACACGAATTGATAGTCGAAGCCGCAGTCGTCGGGCGTCCCGACGCCAAGTGGGGCGAGGTTCCGGTAGCGATCATCGCGATGACGCCGGGATCCACCGTCGACTTGACCATCGAGGAGCTGAGCACCTTCCTCAATGACCGCCTCGCGCGGTACAAGCATCCCAAGGACATCATCGTCGTGGAAGCCTTGCCGCGCAATGCAAGTGGCAAGGTAGTCAAGGGAGAACTGCGTGAAAAAGCTCGGGCAGTAGACGTAGTGTCCTGAACGTCATAGATCGGGCGGCATCTCAATTGAGAGGTGCCGCCCGTTTGCATGTCGTCAAGCGCCGCGCGAGTGCAGCATGCGATGCAGTTCGCGGACCTCGTCGACCAACTCCGGAACCGGCCCTTCCACGGCAATATTCGGCGCAACCTCGTTGATCGGGAGCGATCGTACCGGCCCCGATGCCACGTCCCATTCCGCAAGCCATTCACTCAACTGCGCGGACGAACACACGTACACGATCCGGCCCAATCCCACCCACGCATGAGCAGCCGAACACATCGGACAATGCTCGCCGGAAGTGAATACCGTTGCCGTAGAGCGCTCTTCCGGAGTCAGATATTGTGCAGCCCACCGCGCCAACTCGAATTCCGGATGTCGAGTGCTGTCGCCTCCCGCAATTCGGTTTCGATCCTCCGCGAGAAATGTCCCGTCAGCGGCAGCGAGTACCGATCCAAACGGTTCGTCACCGCCATCCAATGCCTCCCGCGCCAATTCGACACAACGACGCAGGTGGCCCATCTCGATCTCGTTCATGAATATGCCCTCTCCCCTTTGATACACGAAACGGGCGGCACCGGTAAGGGTGCCGCCCGTTTTCGTTTACTGCTCTGTACTACTTACTCTGCGGCGCTTTCGCTTTCGCCTGCTTTGGTCAGCTCGATCGGCGGTGCGTCCGGCACGTCGATCGGCTTCTTCGTAGGCGTGAACGTGAACTTCGCGTCCTCGCCCGAGCCTTCGCCGTCCCAGCCTTCGACGTCGACGAGCACGATGTGTCCCGGTCCGATCTCTCCGAAGAGGATCTTCTCCGACATCTGGTCCTCGATCTCGCGCTGGATGGTGCGGCGCAGCGGCCGCGCACCCAGTACCGGATCGAATCCGCGCTTGGCCAGAAGCGACTTGGCCTTGTCGGTGACCTCCATGGCCATGTCCTTGTTCTTGAGTGCCTTCTCGACGCGAGCAAGCATCAGGTCCACCATCTGAACGATCTGCTCGTTCGTGAGCTGATGGAACACGACGATGTCGTCGATACGGTTCAAGAACTCGGGGCGGAAGTGCTTCTTCAGCTCATCGTGCACCTTGAGCTTCATCCGCTCGTAGTTCGAGCCGGTGCCCGTTCCCGAGCTGAAGCCCAGGCCGACAGCCTTGGAGATATCCGACGTACCGAGGTTGGACGTGAAGATCAGCACCGTGTTCTTGAAGTCGACGGTACGACCCTGACCGTCGGTGAGACGGCCGTCCTCGAGCACCTGCAGGAGGGTGTTGTAGATCTCCTGGTGTGCCTTCTCGATCTCGTCGAACAGCACCACGCTGAACGGCTTGCGACGCACCTTCTCGGTGAGCTGGCCGCCCTCTTCGTATCCGACGTACCCGGGAGGGGCACCGAACAGACGCGAAGCGGTGAAGCGGTCGTGGAACTCGCCCATGTCGATCTGGATCAGAGCGTCGTCGTCGCCGAACAGGAAGTTGGCGAGCGACTTCGCGAGCTCCGTCTTACCGACACCGGACGGGCCGGCGAAGATGAACGAGCCCGAGGGACGCTTGGGATCCTTCAGACCTGCACGCGTACGACGGATCGCCTTCGAGACGGACTTGACTGCCTCTTCCTGGCCGATGATCCGCTTGTGCAGTTCTTCTTCCATGCGGAGCAGACGAGTGGTCTCCTCCTCGGTGAGCTTGAAGACGGGGATGCCGGTCCAGTTGCCCAGAACCTCGGCGATCTGCTCGTCGTCGACCTCGGCGATGACGTCCAGGTCGCCCGCACGCCACTGCTTCTCACGCTCAGCGCGCTGAGCAACGAGGGTCTTTTCCTTGTCGCGCAGGTTCGCGGCCTTCTCGAAGTCCTGCGCGTCGATCGCGGACTCCTTCTCGCGACGCGCGTCGGCGATGCGATCGTCGAATTCGCGCAGGTCCGGCGGTGCAGTCATCCGACGGATGCGCATTCGCGCGCCCGCCTCGTCGATGAGGTCGATCGCCTTGTCCGGCAAGAAGCGGTCGTTGATGTAGCGGTCGGCCAGCGTCGCAGCTGCCACGAGTGCACCGTCCGTGATGGACACACGGTGGTGAGCCTCGTAGCGATCACGAAGACCCTTGAGGATCTCGATGGTGTGCTCGACGGTGGGCTCGCCCACCTGAACGGGCTGGAAACGACGCTCGAGAGCGGCATCCTTCTCGATGTACTTGCGGTACTCGTCGAGAGTGGTGGCACCGATGGTCTGCAGCTCACCTCGGGCAAGCTTGGGCTTGAGGATGGAGGCCGCGTCGATTGCGCCCTCGGCCGCGCCCGCACCCACGAGGGTGTGCAGCTCGTCGATGAACAGGATGATGTCGCCGCGGGTGTTGATCTCCTTGAGAACCTTCTTCAGGCGCTCTTCGAAGTCACCGCGGTAACGGCTGCCGGCCACGAGCGACCCGAGGTCGAGCGTGTACAGCTGCTTGTCCTTGAGTGTCTCGGGGACCTCACCGTTGACGATTGCCTGAGCCAGGCCCTCGACAACAGCGGTCTTACCGACACCGGGTTCACCGATGAGGACCGGGTTGTTCTTGGTACGACGCGAGAGAACCTGCATGACACGCTCGATTTCCTTCGAGCGGCCGATGACCGGGTCCAGCTTGCCTTCGAGGGCAGCTTGCGTCAGGTTGCGACCGAACTGGTCGAGCACCAGCGATGTGGACGGCGTGCCGGCCTCTCCGCGAGTGCCACCGGTTTCGGTGGGCTCTTTGCCCTGGTAGCCCGACAGCAGCTGGATGACCTGCTGGCGGACGCGGTTGAGATCGGCACCGAGCTTGACCAGAACCTGGGCTGCGACGCCCTCACCCTCGCGGATGAGACCGAGCAGGATGTGCTCCGTACCGATGTAGTTGTGTCCGAGCTGCAGCGCTTCGCGCAGACTCAGCTCGAGGACTTTCTTGGCGCGCGGTGTGAAGGGGATGTGACCGGACGGAGCCTGCTGGCCCTGGCCGATGATCTCCTCGACCTGGCTGCGGACTCCCTCGAGGGAGATACCCAACGACTCCAACGACTTGGCGGCAACACCTTCGCCCTCGTGAATGAGGCCGAGGAGGATGTGCTCCGTACCGATGTAGTTGTGGTTGAGCATCCTGGCTTCTTCTTGAGCCAGGACAACAACGCGCCGCGCGCGATCGGTGAACCTCTCGAACATCGCTCTCCCTCACACTCTCCGGCGGGCAGGTTCGAGACCGGATGTCTCGTCCCTGGTCGCCGCGTTTCGCTCCGGCACTACAGACTGATCGCCTCGCCGGTCAGCAGACATTTACGTCTACGAATCGACTGAGGTTGCACGACCCCACTTATTACTCTAGAGGGCGCGAAGTCCACCTGCTGCTCCTCCACCCGATTGGCAGGGGATACCGGCTTACCTACATCTCACAACGTCGCAGCTCCGGCAATCGTTTCCCGCTTCCTGTACGCCTGAAGCGAACAGGTACGTATATCGAGTTCAGCGCCGAGATCAGCCGATAATCGGGAGCACTCGATCACACGGGATTTCGCGGGCCGTCGACGGATCGAGTGCCGCAAGCGTCAACGCCGCCGTTCTCCGCGACGCCACCACGGCAATGTGGTCCGACCGGTCTTGCTGGCAACCGTCCTGCACCACGACGTTGGACGCATTCGACGCCGCGAGTATTCCGCTGGTGTACGGAACCACTACTTGGTCGTAGCGAGTCACGATGTTGGAGTACTCGACGGAGTCCGCATACACGCCGGCGTCACGCAGCTCGGACACAAAGCTCGCGTTGTCGAAATCCGGACCGCCGACGCCCTCCGGTGGACCGGCTTCGGAGCCGTTCCACAGCGGGGCGATCGACACGATCTTCGAGACTTTGTCGGCACCGCCGAGGAACTTGGCGTAGTACCCACTCACTGTCGTCCCTTGCGAATGTCCGATGAGATCGACTTTCGACGCACCGGTCGCCTCCAGCACTCCGTCGACGAAGTCCGACAACTGCTGTGCACTCTCCGGCAGCGGCGCGAGGCCACCTGCAGCCGACAACGGCCATGGCAGGTCGGGTCGGTTCCCGAACGTGAGTGCAAAAACGCAATAACCTTCGTTCACGAGAACCGGAGCAAGTACCGCCCAGTTGGTCTGACGGTTTGCCGCGGTTCCGTGGACGAGGACTACTGGATCAGGATGCGCCACCGAAGGCGTGCACGAGTAGTTGTTGGTTCCCGGCACTGATCCCCCGGGGTCGAGCGCTTCCAGCACAATCCCACTGGCGAACCCGAACGGGACGGGCAGTGCTGTAGTCGCAGGCGGTGTAGTCGCCGACGGTGTATTCGCCAACGCAGGTTCCGGCGCGGCAGCAGCCCCCAGTACTGCTGCCGCAACCGCCGCGCAGGCTACTGCCCGTATGCCCATCGCAAGCCTCCATGCTCTGCTCAACCCACGATGGGCCACACCGGATCACACGGTACCGGTCGCGGGTGCGACGGATCGAGCGTATTGAGAGCAAATGTCGCAGCGCGCAGCGATGCTGCGATGGCAAGGTGATCGGAGATGTCTTGCTCGCAACCATCCTGGACAACGATGTTGGTGGCGTTCGGCCCAGGCTCGAGACCATTTGTGTACGGCAGCACCAGTTCGTCGTAGCGCGTCGTAATGTTCGTGTAGTGAACGCCCGGCGCGTAAACGCCACCGGCGCGAAGATTCTCGATGAACTCCGATCCCGCGCCCATGTTCAGGCAAGCCTTGCAGATCGGGAATCCGGCCTGCGCCGCCTCGGACACCCCGAGATCACGCATGGTGCGCCCGATGCTGACCTGCTCGTTTCCGAGTGTTCCCTTCCACAGCGGCGCCACCGAGACGATGTTGTCCACCTTGTCGGCCCCACCGAGGAACTTCGCGTAATACCCGCTGATGATCGTGCCCTGCGAATGCCCGATCAGATCTACCGACGACGCTCCCGTAGCATCAAGTACCTGATCGACAAAACTCGACAATTGCGCTGCGCTGGAAGGCATTTCCTGCATCCCACCAATCGCCGACAGCGGCCACGGTTGTTCCGGAAAATTGCCGTAGGTGAGCGCGAAAACGCAGTAACCCTCATTGGCGAGCAATGGCGAATAGGTAGCCCAGTTGGTCGCCCTGCTTCCGGCCGTACCATGCACGAGCACAACGGGATTCGGATGCTGTTCCGTTGGCCTGCAAGAGAAGTCGTTGGATCCGGGAGCCGAACCGCCAGGATTGCTCAACTCCTGAGGGACGCCGGCAAGAAATGCACTGGGAACGGGCAGCGGCGCCTGCGCCGACGCCGTCGACCCCATCCCGACGAGGATCGCCGCCGCAAGTACAACTCCCCCGAAAATCCCAGTTCTGCGCACGATCGACTCCTCTGACGGCAGATACAAACCGTGCAGACGCTAACAAACTAGAACGCGTTATCAATCGCTTTTCGGAAAACGTGGCCACAATGTGCTGATTCAACCCGCCCACTCGGCAAAATCACCCGTCGACGTTTCCGACAGGTAATGCCCTGCCACAACGCATCAGGGGGTGACGCGGATCAGGGAAACGATGGCGGAACAAAGCTCGACGAAGCTCCTCTACAAAGCGCTGACGCACTTTGGCGTGCCCATTCGATACAAGTACAACTACTGCAGCGAATCAGACGGCAGCTCCCTCGCGATGACCGACGCAACCGGTCGCAACGGCGTCGACATCGACACCGTCGCACAAGAATGGGTCCACAAAGCCGATCTCATTTTTGCCGACAAACACGGCACGCACGCCACCATCACCTAAACCAACGATCAACCAGATCATCTCGACGATCCGAAAGTCCGAGACCACGGACATTTCAGTTCGTTGAACCAGCGGGCCCGAATCCGTCGGGAGAACGGAAAAGGGTTCGACCGCAACAGTGTGCGGCCGAACCCTTTTCAGGAAAATCTAGCGAGCAGACGGACGAACGATCGGGAAGAGGATCGTCTCGCGAATACCGAGGCCGGTCAAGGCCATCAGTAGTCGGTCGATACCCATACCCGTTCCCGTTGTAGGTGGCATGCCCTGCTCCATGGCGGCAAGGAATTCCTCGTCCAGCACCATCGCTTCGTCGTCGCCTGCCGACGCGAGGCGCGCCTGATCGACAAAACGCTCACGCTGGATGACCGGGTCGACCAGCTCGGAGTAACCGGTCGCCAACTCGAATCCGCGGATGTACAGGTCCCACTTCTCGGTGACACCCTTCTTGCTGCGGTGATCACGCGTCAGCGGCGACGTCTCGACCGGGAAGTCCCGCACGAACGTCGGCACGTACAGCTGATCGCCGCACTGGTGCTCCCACAGCTCCTCGACGAGCTTGCCGTGGCCGTAACCCTTGTCCTTGGGAACCTCGAGGCCGACCTTCTCCGCCAAGGCGAGAAGCTCGTCGACCGTCGTATCCGGCGTGACCTCGGTGCCGATGGCAGCCGACAACGACGGGTACATCTCGAGGACCTGCCACTCACCGCTGACGTCGTACTCGGAACCGTCGACGAGGGTGAGGACCTGCGTGCCGAACGCTTCCTGCGCAACTTCCTGGACGAGCTCACGAATCATCTTCGCGGAATCGTCGTACGTGCCATAGGCCTCGTACGTCTCGAGCATCGCGAACTCGGGCGAGTGAGTGGAGTCGACGCCCTCGTTGCGGAAGTTGCGGTTGATCTCGAAGACCTTCTCGATACCGCCGACGACGCAACGCTTGAGGAACAGTTCCGGCGCGATACGCAGGTACAGGTCGATGTCGAGGGCGTTGGAGTGCGTGACGAACGGGCGAGCTGCCGCGCCGCCGTGCAGCGTCTGCAGCATCGGCGTCTCGACCTCGAGGAAGCCGCGGCTCTCGAGCGCATTGCGCAGCGCACGGACGACGGCGACGCGCTTGCGGGCGTTGTCCCGAGCCTCGGGGCGAACGATCAGGTCCGCGTAGCGCTGCCGCACCCGGGACTCCTCGCTCATCTCCTTGTGAGCGACCGGCAGCGGACGCAGCGCCTTCGACGCGATCTGCCACGCGTCGGCCATCACGCTGAGCTCACCACGACGGGAGCTGATGACCTCACCGTGAATGAAGACGAAGTCGCCGAGGTCGACGTCGGACTTCCAGGCGGCCAGTGCCTCTTCGCCGACGCCGGCGAGGCTGATCATGGCCTGCAGCTGGGTGCCGTCGCCCTCCTGCAAAGTCGCGAAGCACAGCTTGCCGGTGTTGCGCATGAAGATGACGCGGCCGACAACGCCGACAATCACGCTGGTAGCGGTGTCAGCTTCGAGTTCCGGGAACTCGGCACGGATCTGCGCCAGAGTGTGCGTGCGATCAACCGAGACCGGGTACGCCTCCTGGCCCTGCGCCAGGATCCGCTCACGCTTCTCGCGCCGGATACGGAGCTGCTCGGGGGTGTCGTCGACTGGCTGGGCTTCTACATCACTCACGGGGTACAAGACTACTGGGCCGTGTCCACCGCGTTCGTTGCTGGTAGCACCGCAGCGACCGCGAGCACGATTCCCGACAACAGGTACAGCGCAACCCTGACGTGATTCCACATCGTCCAAGCCGCCTCGTACGACGACCATGCGGCTGCATCGGTAGCGCTGACCGAGGCAAAAGCGTCGTTGTGGGGGACGTGGTAGATCGCCGTCACCGCGAAGGACACGAGCACCCCGACGCACCCGACAACAGCAAGGACCCAACCGTCCGGTCTCGAGATCGATGCCCAGATTCCGGCGGCAATTCCGCTGAGCGCCGATCCGACGAGCGGCAGCATCAACGCACTGCGCGGCGCTTCCACGTTGAACGCCTGCATCGACGTGATCGCTGTATGCGCGTCCACCGAACGCAGGGCGGGCATCACGAAGGCAGAGAACGCGAACAACGCACCACCGGCAACGAGCGCGCCGAGCGCAGTCACGCCGATGAGCAGCTCCAAAAAGATCTCGGATTTCTTCACGACCAGACCCCCGTTCGAGCGGCCTCGGCGGCAAAAGTGGTGAAATCTCGTGCGGGTCGTTCCAGGACCTCTTCGACGACGCCCGTCATACTTTGATTTCGTCCGTCGAGAACCTCGGCAAACAGGTAGGCCAGCAAGTCGACGACGTCGCCCGGGACGCCGACATCTGCCATGCCGTCGGAAAACTGTTGCAGTCCAATTCTTTCGAAAATCACAGGACGGCCCGACGCCGTCGAAATCGCGTCCACTGTCTCGGCGAACGTAAGCAACTCCGGACCCGTCACCTCGAGGACTCGGCCGAGGAGGTCGGTTCGAGTCAGCGCCGCCACCGCTACGTCAGCGAGATCGTCGACGTCGATGAACGGCTCCCCCACCTCACCGACCGGAAGTGCCAGGTGACCTTCCCGAATCGGATCGAGTAGATACCCCTCACTGAAGTTCTGTGCAAACCAACTAGCCTGCACCACAGCCCATTCCAGGCCGCTGTCGGCAAGAACCTGTTCGGCTTTCTGCGCTGCCGGTTCACCCCGTCCGGACAGGAGCACCATCCGCCTGATCCCTTCGAGGTGGGCGAGATCCACGAATTCCTCGATATGCGTGCTCGATTCCGGAACAGCGAGATCCGGCGCGTATGTCACGTAAGCCACTTCGACACCGGTGACCGCAGGCTGCCATGTCGTCTGATCGTTCCAGTCGAAAACCGTCCCGGATGTTCTCGACGCGATGCGGGTAGGGATTCCCGCCGCCGTCAGCCTCTGCGCAACGCGCGCACCGGTCTTGCCGGTACCACCGATCACCACTGCCGATTGAATTTCGCTTGTTGTAGTCATGAACCCATTCGATCGCGCGAAAGCAATACGATCCATAGCTGAAGGTCGCAAAAACATACGTCAGCGTCTACGGTTAAAACGTGGATGCATTGTCGATGATGCTGGCCGGATCGCGCGCGGAGGGTGCATTTCTGCTGCGCTCGTTGCTCGATCCGCCGTGGTCATTACGTATCGAGGACCACGCACCCGTCACAGTGCTGGTTCTGGTTCGCGGCAGCGCAGTCGTCGTCTCGGACACCGGGCAAACCGAGAACCTCGAGGCCGGCGATATTGCACTCCTGCGCGGCCCCGATCCCTATACGGTCGCCGATCAGCCAGACACCCCGGTCCACGTACTCATCGACGAATCGCAGAATTGTGCCGCAGTCGACGGCACGCCACTCGAGGACATGTCAGTGCTCGGCGTTCGCACGTGGGGCAACTCGACGAGCGGCGCGACCGTCATGCTCACGGGCACATACCGTTTGGACTCCTACGTCAGCGGGCAGATCCTCGACAGCCTGACACCCGTCGCGGTAGTGCGACGCAGCATCGAAACCGCACCGATGACAACACTTCTGGAACAACAGATCGCCGCGGACGGGCCAGGGCAGGAAGTGTTGTTGGACAGACTCCTCGACCTGGTCCTGATCTCGGCAGTCCGTGCCTGGTTCGCCGAGAACGAGGATCGATCACCGCGGTGGATCAAGGCATACGACGATCCCATTGTCGGACATGCCTTGCGGCTCATACACAATCGGCCCGAATACTCCTGGACGGTCGCGAGCTTGGCGCATGAGGCCGGAAGTTCACGAGCGGCCTTCGCGCGCCGGTTCACCAACCTCATGGGAATCGGCCCGGTTGGATACCTGACCGAATGGCGACTGTCCGTAGCGGCGGATCTGCTCACAGACCCGGCACGAACGGTGTCGTCAATCGCGCGAGAAGTGGGGTACTCGAGCCCCTTTGCCCTCACAACCGCCTTCACCCGACACCACGGGGTAAGCCCGAAAGCGTTCCGGCAAACCCGCCGTCCGCCTCAGTGGGCGGAAACCGCCGCCAACTCACGGGTGCAATGACGCACTCCACTGAGCGCACCGAGCAACCCCGCAGCCTTGATCGCCTTGTATCCGCCAACCAGGTCGGTGGCGTTACGCAGGCCGAGTTGCTGCAACGACGCAGCGGCCAAACTCGAGGTGTAGCCCTCGGAGCAGATGATGACCCACTCGACATCGTGGTCTGTAGCCAGGGCGAGGTGCGCGCTACTGGTGGGATCGAGACGCCATTCGAGGACGTTCCGTTCGATTGCCAGGGCGCCGGGAAGGGTTCCCTCGATCGCGCGCTGCGCCTGTGGGCGGATATCGACGAAAATAGCTCCGCGATGGAAAGCCTCGGTAAGCGAGAAGACGTACATACGATCGATCTGCGAGCGGGCGTCGTCAAGCATTTGGTCGATGGTCATTTTCAAGCTCCCTCGGGCTGGTCGGTCAGCTCGGTACGTGTGCGACGAAGTGTGTTGTTGTCCGTGACTTCGTAGTAGGACATTGCCGTCAAGGGCGGCGAGTAGGCGTGGACGCTCAAAGTCGGTGAATCAGAGCTGATTTCGATCGGCGATTCGGGCTGCGGCGGTGTCCATACGACATCGTGGACCCAACCGAGCTGGAATGCCGCCTGATCGCCGGCGTCGAGCTGACGCTCCACCAATTCTTCACCTGCCCAGCGGTATTCGGTGAGCGAACCACTGAGAACAGTGAGGGCTCCGAAAGAACCTGCGTGGTCGTGCAATTCGGTGTTACGTTCCGGAACCCAGCTGATAAGCCAGACGTCGACGTCGTCGTCGGCATACAAGCGAGTGGACCACCGCTCGACGGTCGGGAACGCCTCGGGAATGAGGTGATCGAAACGTCCGTCGAGAACACCGTTTGCACCCTCGTCGGTGAGGCGCAGAAGGTCGGCAGGACGCAAGCGGGTGGGCAGCGAAGCCCGGTTCTGGCGCCGTCCGGACGAACCGCGATTAGCGCCGTTACCTGCGGAAACACCGTGACCAGATGCGAGAGTAGGGGTCAGAACAGAGAGATCTGCAGAATATGTGGGTAGCACGAGCTAGCTCCAAGGAGATGTGAATTGGTCAAGGCAGCGGTCAGCCTCGACAACACTCCTGAGCACTCATGCAGCGATTCACGATGACTATTGTGGCACAACTTCTGCGATCGCGAAACCTGTGGAGAGAATTCCCTACGTCACACACGCAAGGTCACGCTATCGGTCGTCGACCCGATCCCCTGCGCGCCTGATTACGCTCGAACACCAATCGCAACCCCTCGAGCGTGAGATCCCGTTCGAGGTGCTCGATGGTGGCGGACTCCGGAATGATCAGCGGCGCACTGTCTCCCGTGGCGATAACCGCGACGTCCGAGCCACCGAACTCCGGCAACTCCTCACGAACGCGTCGTACCAATCCGTCTACAAGACCGGCAAAGCCGAACACCGCTCCGGACTGCATGCACTCCACGGTGTTCTTTCCGACCACCGAGCGCGGACGGACCAATTCCACTTTCCGCAGTGCGGCAGATTGCGACGCCAACGCGTCGGTCGAGATCTCGAGGCCCGGCGCAATACAGCCGCCGAGAAACTCACCCTTGGCCGATACGACGTCGATACACGTCGACGTTCCGAAATCGACCACGATGCAGGGACTCTCGTAAAGATAGTGCGCAGCAAGGCTGTTCACGATCCTGTCGGCGCCCACCTCTTTGGGATTGTCCACTAAAAGCGGTACTCCGGTTCGCACACCTGGCTCCACCACAACGTGCGGGACATGTCCCCAGTACCGCTCGAGCATCACACGAATCTCACGCAGCACTGACGGTACCGTCGACAACGCCGCAACACCGGTGATCTGATCGACGTGCTGCCCGAGCAGCCCGCGGAACGTCAACGCCAATTCATCAGCCGTCATCCGCGGATCGGTACGCATCCGCCAGTCCTGCAACAACTCCGAATACTCACCAACCCCGGAGAACAATCCCAGCACGATGTTGGTGTTCCGCACGTCGACCGTGAGCAGCACGGTTAGACCAGACTGGATTCGCGCTCGGCGTCCAAGGTCGACAGCATACGAGGAGTGATCAGGCCGGAACCTTCCGGTGCGTGCGCCGGGTCGGAACCAAGTTCTACCTGGTTGTTGTCGGCGTCGACGAACACGACACGCGGGTCGTACTCCTTGACTTCCTGCTCGTTCATCACGCCGTACGCGATGAGGATCACGAGATCGCCCGGCTTGACCAGATGCGCTGCCGCACCGTTGATTCCGATGACTCCACTGCCGCGCTCACCCGCAATGACGTAGGTCTCGAGGCGGGCACCGTTGTCGATGTCCACGATGCACACCTGCTCACCTTCGAGCAGATCGGCGGCATCCATCAGATCTTCGTCGACCGTGACCGAACCGACGTAATGCAGATCGGCGTGAGTCACCGTCGCGCGGTGGATCTTCGACTTCATCATGGTGCGAAACATATCCAAGGTCCTTTACTCGTGAGGGTGCTCAGTGAGACAGCAGGTCGTCAACAGCGTCGGCGGAAGGGTCGGTGTCACGTTCGAGGAATCCGGTTCCCACCGCGACTCCCACGTTGTCGATCAACCGAGTGGTGCCAAGCTTGGCGGCCACCAACAGTCGGCCGTCGCCCCGCTCCGGGGCCGGTCCGAGATCAACACCACGAACTTCGAGGTAGTCGACCTCGATCTCGGGAACTGCGGCCAGAACGGCGCGAGCAGTCCCGAGGATCGCTTCTGCACCACCGGCAGCAGCATGAGCGCCGGCGATCAACGCCGCCGACAATGCCACGGCCACGGTCCGCTGGCTCTCGTCGAGGTAACGGTTGCGGGAGGACAATGCGAGTCCGTCGAACTCGCGGACCGTCGGAACGCCGATGATCTGCACGTCGAAGTTGAGATCCCACACCATCTGACGGATCAGCGTCAGCTGCTGATAGTCCTTCTCTCCGAAATACGCGTGGTTGGGAGCCACGATCTGCAGCAGCTTGGCCACCACAGTCAGCATGCCTGCGAAGTGCGTCGGGCGGGCGCCGCCTTCGAGTTCGCTGCCCAACGGACCCGGCATGACTGTCGTGCGCTGACCGCGCGGGTACATCGTCTTCGCACTCGGCGCGAATACCAACTCGACACCCTCGGCCCGAAGCAGATCGAGGTCGGCGTCGAGAGTGCGCGGGTACGCGTCCAAGTCCTCGTCCGCGCTGAACTGCAGCGGATTCACGAAGATGGAGACGACCACGACCGCGCCGGTGATCTTGGCCTGACGAACCAACTCGATGTGCCCCGCGTGGAGAGCGCCCATCGTCGGAACCAAGGCCACCTGGCGGCCCACTCCGCGCAAGGCCTTCGACACACGCCGAATCATGTCCGGCTCGTGGTGCACTGTCAGTTCGCCGCGCTTGTATCCGCCCTGCAAATCACTCACGACGGTCACCTCCCGTTTCAGTCAAAATGTCGAACAATGTGGTGGGGGCGCCCACCCGCTGGGCCGATCGCAAGGACATCGCTCGATATCCGGCTGCAAGCTCCGGGTCGAGATCCGTCAGTACTCGTAAATGTGTCTCGACAGCCGCGGCATCACCGCGAGCCACCGGACCCGTCAATGCCGACGGGCCGCGTCGTAACGCGTTGTCCAAGGCAGCGGAGAGAAGTGGCTGCAGGACACGTTCTGCAACTCCACCCGGATCGCCGTCGATCAGCTGCTGACCGAGCAGCTCGTCACCTTGCAACGACGCGCGCAGCGCCTCGACGGCATCCACCACCAGCGTGACAAGGTGATTACTGCCGTGCGCCAATGCAGCGTGGTACAGCGCACGGTTCTCCTCGCGGACCCGAACCGGTTCGCCGCCGATCTCGAGGACCAGGGATTGAGCGATCGCGTACCCGATGTCATCTGCAGCGGTAATCCCGAAGCACGCCGACGACAACCGAGCGGTGTCCTCGTCATGCCCGGTGAACGTCATCGCCGGATGGATAGCCAAAGGCAGCGCGCCCAGCTCCGTCAACGGAGCCAGGATCGAAATCCCGTTGGCACCGGACGTGTGAGCTACGAGTGTCCCGGGCTTGACTGCGTGCGTTGCGGCCAGGCCCTTGACCAAATCCGCCAGTTGATCGTCCGGAACAGCAAGGATCAACAATTCCGAGCGAGCTGCGACATCGGCTGCAGGCAGGATCTCGGAATCGGGCAGTCGTTTGTTTGCACGCGCAACCGATGCAGCAGAGACAGCGGAGCATGCCCCGACAATGTGTCCAGCACGCTCGAGTGCGGCACCTACAGCAGTTCCGACCCGCCCTGCCGAGACAATTCCAACCGTCAATCGCGCAGGCACAGGTCCGTTAGTGATCCCGAAGGAACTCACCGGATTCCTCTCGTTCGTTCCAGTCCCGCTCTGCGGGTACCAGACGTTCTTCGAAGAGGATATCCCCCGCGCAAGACGCGACGCTATGGACGAACGAGTGATCTAGGACTCAACCGCTCTCAGTCCTCACGGCGCCGACGGCGCCCCGAGCCTTCCGCCGGATTCGCAGAACTGAGGTTTGCCATGATCTCGGCCACCGTCAAACCGTTGGAGTGCGCACCGCTGTCGGCATTGTCCGGGACTGCGCGACGCCGACGACGCGGTTCTTCGATGGGTTCGGATGCGGGCTCAGGAGCACTGCTTGCAGGTGTGACCGCTGGCTCTTCGACCACTTCGGCGACTACCTCGACCACTTCTTCGACTACTGGCTCGTCAACGACCGGCTCGGCAACAGGCTTGACGGTCTCAGGCTTCACAACCGCAGGCTTCACAACCGCAGGCTTCGCAACCGCAGGCTTCGCGATCGGCGGTGGGACAACCACTGGCTTCACTGCGGCAACAGCAGGCTCACGGTTTTCGCCGCGCTGCACGCCTTGCGTCTGCTGCGAATTGCGTTTGAGCTGAGCATCTTTCGCAACCGCATTCTTCGCGGCGGCCTCGCGCCACGCGACTTCCTCGAACACGACGGTGGTTTCGGCGGTGACCGGACCGTCGTTCGGTGACGCCAACCCACCTACCTGGGGGCTCGGGGAATTGGTGGCGTTCTGACCGGCACCGGGTACGTACAGGCCCGATGCTGCCGGTTGATAGGCACTGTAGGACCCGCCACCGAGTTCTCCGACGCGCGTCGAGTCGGCCTTCAGCGCCGGGCGTTCGGGGAGTAATCCGCCGTCGAAGAGCGCTTCGAGATTGCGTCGAAGGGCCACCAATTCTTCGCGGAGTGCCGACAGTTCTGCCGAGTCGGCGCCGACTTCGCGGCGGATACGACCTTCGACGCTCAACTCGTATTCGCGTCGGGCGGAAATCTCACGCTCGAGTTGCAGTTCGTACACGGTCTGCAAATCCGCGACCTTGGCTTTGTCGAGCGCTGATTCGCGGCGGTACTTCGTCATCGCGATCGCACCCAGCGTGGCCGCCCAGAGCGCCACCACCAGTCCGACACGAAGGAGTTGAACACTGTTGCTGAAGATCAGAAACAGTGATGCGATGACAGCGAGAGCAAGAAGACCGGCAACGATCATCTGGCTCGCGCTGCGCTTGCTACGGCGCGCAGACTTCGATCGACCAGAATTCGTCATGGTTGCCAGGGTACTTGCCGAGAGCGCAGGTGCCATGGACCTTACCCATGCGATTCGCCTACCGCAGTGCTCAGTGCGCCGGCTCGTCGGGTGTATCTTCTGGCGTCTTACAACAATGTTCGAGCCACAGCGCGGCTGCTACCAGCGCAATTGCTGCACCAAGTCCGACCCACGCCCCCGGGGTGTCCTCCGCGGCGGCTTTCAAAACGGATCGTTGTGGGATGAGATACACCAGCGCCCCGATCCACACTCCGGTGGTAGCTGAACCGACCAGTACTGACGCTTTTGCGAGCGCGAGGGCCCGTGCCGCGGCGATCGGGTGCAGTTGTCGATAGCCGTCGCCGATCTGACTTCCCTTGATGCGGGATCGAATGACAAACGCGAGGATCACCTCGGCGATGGCGGCCAGATACAGCGACGCTCCGGCATACACCGGGATGGGCGGCATCGAACCGTAGAACACACGAATCAGAATCCAGGTGGCTACCGCGGCCACCCCGGTCAAAACCAGTAGTTCGCTGATTTTTGTCGGTTTCATGCCCCGATCCTGTTCGGTCACCGAATCAGAACCGAATCCGTGACGCGAACTCCGTCGCGCTCCGAGCGATCGAGGTTCGCGAGCACTTGCGCCACAGCGCGAACCTCCTGATCGACCATCAGGGTTGCACCGGGTTCGACGTCAAGCCAGGGAATGAGTACAAATGCCCGAAGATGTGCCCGCGGGTGCGGCAGGGTCAGCTCCGGATCAGCACTGACAATTCCTTCACAATCCACCACGTCGACGTCCAAGCTCCGCGGACCCCATCGCTGATCACGCACCCGATCGGCGTCTTCCTCGAGTTTGCGCGACCGCAGAAGCCAGTCGTAGCTTCCGGCCGTCGGATCGTCCACGAGTAGGACGGCATTGAGAAAATCCTGCTGTTCGACGCCACCCCACGGCGCGGTCGAATACACCGGTGACACAGCCACTACGGCGTCTCCGAGACCGTCTACCGCAGACTGCAAATGGGCCAGGCTATCGCCGATGTTGGAGCCGATCGACAGAACGGCCCGAGTCATTGCTGCCTCGTCCGATGAGCAACGACGGCAACGTCTGCGAACACGAGTGGGATCGGTGCCGACGGCTTGTGGACAACAACTTCGACGCTCTGCACCCGCGTATCCGTCATGACGTTGTCGGCGATCTCGGCAGCAACGGTTTCGATGAGATCGCGTGACGGTCCACCGACAATCGCTGCGGCAGCCTCCGCTAACTCTCCGTAGTGCAGTGTGTGCTCGAGATTGTCCGACGCGGCTGCGGGAGCCAAGTCCATCCACACCGTGATGTCGATGAAGAAGTCCTGACCGTCACGCTTCTCATGGTCGAAAACACCATGATTGCCACGGACTTTCAGTCCTCGCAACTCGATCCGATCGCCCATGTCAGTCCCTTTCCCGTCCACGAGACCACGCTTCCACAACAGCGATAGCGTCGAGAGACGCCTGAGCGTCGTGAACACGAACACCCCACGCGCCCTCACGTGCGGCAAGCGCGGAGACCACCGCCGTCGCAGTTTCCCGCCCGGCCGGCGGCCGCGGCGTCCCGTCGGAATCGCTGAGCAGCGATCCGAGGAAACGCTTACGCGACGCCCCCACCAGAACAGGAAAACCCAACGCCCTGAACTCCGGCAACGCCCGCAGCAAAGCCCAGTTGTGGTCGGCGTTCTTCGCGAACCCCAGGCCTGGATCGAGGATGATGGCAGAGGAATCGACGCCCGCTTTCAGCGCGAGGTCGACCTGAGTCAGGAGTTCGTCACGAACGTCGGTGACAACGTCGTCGTAGTGATCGGCGCTTCCGCGGTGAACGTAGTCACTCGCCGAACGCCAGTGCATCAAAACCCACGGAATCCCGGCATCGGCAACCACAGACGCCATGTCCGCATCTGCACGACCGCCGGATACGTCGTTGACGATCGCCGCACCGGCTTCGATCGCGGCAGCGGCAACCGAGGCGCGCATGGTGTCGACGCTGACGCGAATACCCGCAGCCACCAACTCCTCGATGACCGGTGCTACTCGTCCCGCTTCCACTTTCGGATCAACCCTCGACGCTCCCGGCCGGGTCGATTCGCCACCGACATCGACGATGTCTACGCCTAGAGCCTTCAGTTCCAGTCCGCGGGCAAGCGCCGCATCTCGATCGAGGAACTGTCCACCGTCCGAGAATGAATCAGCGGTGACGTTGAGGACCCCCATCACCAGCGTCCGACCCGGATCAGTCGACACGCCGCCCGCGGAGTTCACTGCGCTCACTTACGAAGAATGAGGTCCAGAGCCTCGGAACGCGAGGCCGCGCTGGACTGCAGGAGCCCACGAACAGCCGACGTCGTCGTGTTCGCGCCAGGCTTGCGGATACCACGCATCGCCATGCACAGATGCTCGGCCTCGATGACGACGATGGCACCGCGCGGATCGAGCTTGCGCATCAATGCATCGGCGATCTGGCTTGTCAGCCGTTCTTGGACCTGCGGCCGCTTTGCGTACAGATCGACAACTCGAGCCAACTTGGACAGGCCGGTGACCTTGCCGGATTTACCCGGGATGTAGCCGACATGTGCCACTCCGTGGAACGAGACCAAGTGGTGCTCGCAGGTGGAGTACATCGGAATGTCTCGCACGAGCACCAGTTCCTGGTGTCCTTCGTCGAACGTGGTGTTCAGTGCCTGGTCCGGTTCGGAGTACAGCCCGGCAAAGATCTCCTTGTACGACCGTGCCACCCGTGCGGGTGTGTCGAGCAAACCGGGACGGTCCGGATCCTCGCCCACCGCGATCAACAGTTCACGAACTGCTGCTTCTGCACGGGCCTGATCGAACGGCCGCCCTGTTTCAACTGATACCAGTTCACTGACCACTTCATTCACCGACAACCGAACGCTCCTCGAGAGTTTGTTTCATACCCCGCAGCTTGAGCCTAACGGCGGTTGTTCAGCGAGATCCGTCCGGTCCGTCCCAGCGCATGGTGCTCGGTCCGTCGTCGCTCGACGAGGCGTTGGGATCCGACTCCGGCGCCAGCCACTGATCCTGACCCTCGACGCCCGTGTTGCCACCGGCATTTCCACGGTTCGGATCAGCAAACGGACCACCGTCCGGGTACTGCACCGGGTAACTCGGCTGACCCTGCTGACCCGTGTAATGCTGGGTCGGGTACTGAGGTTGGCCCTGGTACTGCTGGCCCGGATTCTGCTGCTGGCCCGGATTCTGACCATAGGCCTGCTCACCCGGATGGCTCTGCGGCTGACCGTACTGACCGGGTGCGGGCTGGCTGTACTGACCCGGTGCCGGCTGACCGTACTGACCCGGCGCAGGCTCGCCATACTGGCCCGGCGCAGGCTCGCCATACTGGCCCGACGCGGGCGGTGCCTGATTGGGAGTCCCCTGGTTGGGAGTGCCCTGGTATCCACCGGACTGCTGGCCGGGGTAGGCCTGCGTCTGGTTCTCGCGCGGCGGCCAACCCGGAGCCGACCAACCGGCCGGTGCTCCGTAGTCGGGAGTACCCGGCGCGGGTGCGGGTTGCTGGGGGGCCGCAGGCTGCTGCTGCGGAGCACTGGGCTGCGCGTAACCGTTGGAACCACCGATGCTTGCCGCAGCGGGCGCACCCGACTTCACGAGTACGGGCGCCGGAGCCGGCTCCGGCCACGTCTCGCCACGCTCGATCGCCAATTCGCGAGGCGTCTTGACCGGCGGGCGATCCGACGGCGTACGGCCACCGAAATCATTGAAAGCCGTGATGCGCGGACGCTTTTCGACGCCGGCAAGAATCTTCTCGAGGTCCTTGCGGGTCAATGTCTCACGCTCGAGCAGTTCACTGGCAATGAGGTCGAGGGCGTCACGGTACTCGCTGAGAATTGCCCATGCTTCGGTGTGCGCGGCCTCGATGAGGTTACGCACCTCCTCGTCGATCTCGCGGGCGATCTCATGCGAGTAGTCGGATTGCACGCCCATCGAACGGCCGAGGAACGGATCGCCGCCCTCCTGCCCGTAGCGGACTGCACCGAGCTTGGCGCTCATGCCGTATTCGGTCACCATCGCGCGAGCGATCTTGGTGGCCATGTCGATATCGGACGACGCTCCGGTGGTGGGCTCGTGGAAGACCAATTCCTCCGCGGCGCGTCCACCCATCGCCATCACGAGACGAGCGATCATCTCGGAGCGCGTCATCAAACCCTTGTCGTCCTCGGGCACCGTCATAGCGTGGCCGCCGGTGCGACCGCGAGCGAGAATGGTGACCTTGTAGACGGGCTCGATGTCTGGCATCGCCCACGCCGCGAGTGTGTGTCCACCTTCGTGGTACGCGGTGATCTTCTTCTCGTGCTCGCTGATGATGCGGCTCTTGCGGCGCGGTCCACCGACAACACGGTCGACGGATTCCTCCAGTGCGGCTTCCGTGATGACGGTGCCGTTCTCGCGCGCCGTGAGCAATGCGGCCTCGTTGATTACGTTGGCCAGATCTGCACCCGACATACCGACGGTCCGCTTGGCGAGACCCTCGAGGTCTGCGTTGGGATCGATCGGCTTGCCCTGCGAATGAACACGCAGGATGGCACGTCGACCGGCAAGGTCGGGGGCACCCACGGGAATCTGACGGTCGAAGCGGCCCGGACGGAGCAGAGCCGGGTCGAGAATGTCGGGGCGGTTGGTCGCGGCGATCAGGATGATGCCGGTGCGGTCACCGAAACCGTCCATCTCGACGAGCAACTGGTTAAGAGTCTGTTCACGTTCGTCGTGCCCGCCGCCCAGGCCCGCGCCACGCTGACGACCGACGGCGTCGATCTCGTCGACAAAGATGATGCAAGGGCTGTTCTGCTTGGCCTGCTCGAACATGTCACGAACACGCGACGCGCCGACACCGACAAACATCTCGACAAAATCGGAACCGGAGATGGTGAAGAACGGGACACCGGCTTCGCCTGCAACAGCGCGAGCGAGCAGCGTCTTACCGGTACCGGGAGGCCCGTACAGAAGAACGCCGCGCGGGATCTTGGCACCGAGGGCCTGGTAGCGCGTCGGGTTCTGGAGGAAGTCCTTGATTTCGTACAGCTCTTCGACAGCTTCGTCCGCACCGGCGACATCGGCGAACGTGGTCTTGGGCATGTCTTTGGACAGCTGCTTGGCCTTCGACTTACCGAAGCCCATCACGCCGCCACGTCCCCCGCCGCCCTGCATGCGGTTCATGACGAAGAAGAAGATGCCGAACAGAATGATCATCGGCAGGACGAACAGCAGAATCGACGTCAGCCAACTTTGAGTGGTGACGGTGGTGTTGAACTTCTCGAGTCCGGCACCCTCGATGTCCTGGAAGATCTGCTGGGACGCACTCTCGGGGTACTTCGCCAAGATCTGCGTCTGGCCACCAGTCGCGTCGTTACCTTCCTTGAGCCACAGGCGAACCTGCTGCTCACGGTCGTCGATCTGCGCAGACGTGACGTTTTTGGCGTCTATCTGGGAGATCGCGACCGACGTATCGACGGTCTTGAAGCCACGGGTGTCGTTACCGAAGTAGCTGAAGGCGTAGATCACCATCAGCACGACGGCTACGAGTAGCACGTTACGGAACACAGTCTTACGGTTCATACAGGTCGGCCGATGTGGCCGGTCCTTTCGGGAGTGCGGGTCTGCCGGTCGCCGCCGGCTGTCAACCGGACACCTGCAGGTTACCGTGGTCGGTCCTGTCTGTGCCCGTCAGCAGCCGTCGAGGTTGATCGAAACGATCGTCTGCAATTTCAACGACGACCAGGACCACGAGGTTCCCGAGCAACCACAGCGCATAGTTCCCTGTAAGCGAACACGCACTCCAAAGTTCTGCATGCATTCTCGAAAGCACGTCATTTTTTCGACCGGCAGCCCTTCTTCCGGTCAGCCTATGCAGCCAAAGCAGGGAGCACAACGACCGATCCGTCGCTTGTTCGTGCGATCTCGATGGCCACGTCACAATCGCGGTCCGACGTCGCGACTCCGTCACACAATTCCCGGAGCAAATATGACGTGCTTAGCAGTTTGTCCACCTCGCTCGACTTGAAGACGAAGTCACGAACACCATGCGACCGGTCGAGCTTCAGTTCTGACAATCCCGACAGTAATTCGGCGATCTCCGATTCCAACTTCGTGACACGCTGCCGATCGCTCTTCAGCGCACGAGTAAAACTCTCGAATGGGTTCGTCTGGTCCATCTGCGTATGCTCTACGGCCTGAAGAACGATGACGCGTTTCTTGAGCGCGATAGCCAGCGCTGCAAGTTCGAGATGAACGCGAAATTCGCCACCCTCCTCATCGATTCCGGCGAACGCCGATCGAAGCGTCGCAAGCTCGACACGACCGGCCTTCAATCCAACGAGACCCTGCTGCCATTTCTTCAGACGTTCTTCGGCGTATGCCATGCCGACACTGATCGCATGCACTGCAGAATCCAATCCAACCGACGCGCCGACACGGCCTTGGTCGAGCAATATCGCCGTCGCTGTGTCGATCGCGCCTAGGCACCCGTTCAGGGAATTGCGTTCCTTCTGCAGAGCGTCGTCGTGGAGCTTTTCGAGTAATTTGGTGATGTTTTCGATCGCCAATTCGCGTTTACGTTCAGCGTGCGCGCTCATACCGACCGCCACCGCCATGAGAACCAGCGGCGCCGCGACTGTTAACGCACCGGCTCCACCTACTGCAATACCCGCAGTCGCGGCCGATCCACCCGCAGCTCTTGCTACTGCAGCCTTTCCCGCAACAGGTACAAAGGTTGCCTGCGCAGCAATCCCCGAAGGTCCGACCAGAGCACTATGCACTCCACCGGCCGCTGCTTTTGAGGTCATCGGTTTGACGAGGCCACTTCCGACTTGTGCGGCAACCTTTGCCGGCACCACCATGCGGTACAGACCTTCGCCATCTGATGCCACTGCGCCTGTCGCCTTGGTCGTTTGGCTGATCAGCTGCGACAAGTGACTGGCCAACGGACTGGCACTGTCAAGGTGGATCCCGCGGCTGAGATCGATCGACTTGGGAAGAGGGTGTGCTTCGAGCGTAGCGATGGGAGTCTCAGCCAAGGTCGCGAGAACTGTCCGCAACTCGGCCAGACGCGCCGGCGTCATAGCTCCCTCGTCGGCAATTACAGGCGCATTGGCCGGTTTTGTTGCGAGGGTCCATACCGAAATCACATTGTCGTTGTCGACCACATCGAGCCTTCCTGGGTTACGTCGCGCTCACGCTATCCGAGAACACAGACATTCTGTCGAACCCTCGACGACGAGCATCGTGCGAAGGATAGGAGGGCGTCGCGACTTCCCCGTCGGACCCACAATTTATCCGCCGCCTTTCCCTAGCAACATAAAGACAGTTACCTCGGGAGACAATGGAGCGATCGAGCGACCAACCCGCCGTAGACCTACGGGTCGAGCAAACCGATAAGCGCAGGACTTCTATTAGACGTCAAGTGTGAAAAATCCTGACTGCCAGTTCAAGCGGTTCGGCTACAGCTTCGAAATGGCGCGTTCGACTGCAAGGTTAGCCGAGCGAAGCACTCCACTGCCGCTACCAAGTCTCGCAATCAAGTGTTTCTGGTACCCGAAAATTTCTTCGGCAGTCACCTTTTCCCGCTCGAGCTTTCCATGAAATACCTTCGTTTGCGCAACAAATTCGTCCTTGGCAGTAACTGCATCGATGAACGGTCCATCGCCATCATCAACGCCGCCCTGCTCAAATAGAAGCGCCGACTCAGGTGACAAACCGCGCAAATGAAAAAGCTCGTCGCGAGCCCACAGAGCAACAGTCCTGGCATTCTCAGTCTTGCTCGTACTATCAGCCGTCCCGTTACTTCCATTCGGAAATAGTTCCGGATCGACTCCAAGATTCTTCTTCAAGCGTTCAATCCAGCCGACGAAATCACCCGAAACGCCCAATGGATCACTCCAATCGGCATCCCACTGAGCCTTGTCCCCATCAAGCAAAAGCGTTACATCAGCAGATCCGACGAGCGCTTGAGTCGGAAGCAAACTCTTTAGTATTCGATCTCCTCCTCCTGGAAAAACGGAGGGCTTGATGACGTCGAGATACTCCGGATGAAATACACGAATGGATCTCGTGACAATCTCGGCAGCCAGATCGTCTTCGACTACAATTTTCTGTCCCGTCCCTCCAGCGAAGTGCCCCAGATGGAAGAAGGCTTCACCTGGCGCGGTACTGTCAGACAGAAGCTCGACAACACCTTCCCCAGTCCGAGTCCCCAGAAGCTTCACAGCTTGGGGCGGAAGCTCGCTAATAATAGTTGGCGAGTGAGTTGACATCACCACCTGGTGCCCGCGGGTTAAGCACTGCTGCTTCAAAAAACGAATAAGGTGTCGCTGAGCTCCTGGATGCAAAGAAACTTCCGGCTCATCCAGGACTATCAAGGAGTTCGGCGGTGCGGACACGACCTCATCGACCAATCGGACAATTGCAAATTCCCCGCTCCCCGCATGTGCCTCAGAGTAGCTACGGCCACTCAATTCCATACGAGCCGAGTAGCCGGGAGATGCGTAGTAGCGATGATGAAGAAGCTGAATTTTGGTAAAATCCTTACCCAGAATTGCACTTATCACCACCAAAGACTGGGGTGATAGTTGACGAGAATCAATTAACTTATTCTCATCAACTTTCTTCGGTTTTTCTCCACTAAATGCACGCGACAAACCCTGCGATCGAACAATCAAGTTTAGTTTTTTTCGCGCACGATTTGGCGCCCACTGAGTAAACGGGGAGTGATAGAAAAACTTGTCGAATGCGGACAGCTCAGATCGGAAATCAAGATAAATAACGTTCTTCTCGATCAACTTCCAACGTTTCCGCGAATCATATAGGAGCTGATCAGCTGGCCCTCCTTGCGGTGGCGCCTCTTGCATTCCATCATCTCTTGTAGAGATCTTAGTCGGCTCCCAGGCGTCTGGATCCCTACTCCCCTCGAGCGATCTTGGAACCTTAGTTCGATGATCGCGGGTCACCCTCGACTTCCGACACTCCGGAAAAACTTCCTTCCTACCCACGTGCGTACGATACTTGTAGATGAAGCGATGTCTATCAGTAGCAGAGAGGCGCGGACCCTTTATTTCATCAACAGCAGTAGAAAACCAAAAATCGCCAACGCTACGACCCTCTGGCGCAGCTTGAATCGCATGGAGGATAGAAGACTTGTTCGTACCGTTCGCTCCAACCAGTGCAGTAATAGGATATGAAAAGCTAATTGTCAGATCCGGATCGAGCGATTTATACCGAGGAAATCTAATCTCCGTAATCACTGGCTCTACGGATTTATGGAGAAACTTCCTGAAAAGAACATCCGCAGAAGTATCTTCAATTTCAAAACTCTCGTTCAACGTACCCCTTAATTTATGATGTCTACGAAATAATTCAAAGTGTGTAGAGCACGATGGCCATCGCCGAAGGGCCATCTAAGTCAAATAGATCGATGAGTCAACCGAGGCGAAAGATAACATATATCAGATGCAGCTTGCTCTCGTAGAATCCAACTCCTCGAGATCACCAGAACTCGATCCGTCAGTTTTCGGAAGCAATGCACCAGGCTTTCCAATTAACAACACGACCAACTTGTCCCTTGCTCGGGTGGCGGCGACATAAAGCAACGACCTTTCCCACTGAAGCGCGCCCTGGCGCTCCCCTCCGGAAATGAATCCACCATATAGGATCGGGGAATCGTATTCGCCAGATCTTGCCAACGACTCGCATACAACTGCGATCTCCGGATCTTGTCCGATATGTCGGCCATCACCCGCCACTTCCGCGGGATCAACCAGCACCACATTATCCAGAGCGATCGAGAATGAAGCCAGAGTGCCGCGAACCACATCGAAAAGGTCCAACACGTGGACTATGTGCCTATCAGACGTCTGTTCAACGGAGGGCACCAACCATCCCTCGTCGCTGACCTTCACTATCGAACCGGGGGCAATATTGAACGGACGGTCGACCTCAGATTCGGCGCAGGCAACTGAGGTAGCAATGACTGTCACGCGTGATGGTCCTCTCACATCAGGCCGTACCGGCCAACTGTCCAAACCCTAGCGGTCGGACAATGGCACGCGATATCTTCCAAAGGTTATGGAGTGGAAACAATCACGTTGGTCGCCGCGGCTGCCCACAGGGCCGTCAAATTGCCACTGCAGCATCGAGATCCAGGCCGCCTTCCACCATGAAGCCCGGGACTGAGGTCGCAACGGCTGTGTCCTTCGTGCCTGGCCGTTTCCAAGTCCCGTTAACCTTCTTGTCCAGCTGCGCGGTCACCGGCAGCTGGCCGAATGCTGCAGCCAACGCATGGACAGCCAGCCTGGGCGGCATAGCATTGCCCACTTGCTGAGCCCAGCCTTGCTCCACCCATTTGTAGTCGAGGGGGAACGTTTGCAACCGACCAGCTTCGGCGGGAGAGAACCGTTTCTGTTCGACTCCCATGTGGTCGACAATGCGGTTACGCGATATCTTGCCGGTCACCGTGGCCGACGGTTGCTCCGATGTACGCCGCCCACGCGCAGAGGAAATGCCGCCCGAGCCGTAGTTGGACACAACCTCGAACCACTTGCCCCGCTCCAGAGCCGAACCCATGCTTTCCCATGGCAGTAAATGCGATTCTCCGGTTCCACGCGCCATTCCCGCTCGGTATGCCTGGTGCGTGGGCACCGGGTGGATCGGTGTCACCTTCCGGTTGGCGAGCAGCACCGCTCGGCGTCGGGTCTGCGGTACGCCAAACTCTTCGGTTCGCAGGACGGTGCACACAACTTTGTAACCGAGCGACTCCAGAACCGGCTTCATCGCCTCCCACACAGGGAGGACCGTCTGGACCTGTTCGAGGACTACCGCTTCGTACGGTCGACCAGCAGCGTGCGCCTGTAGGACCCACCGGAGCGGTTCGAGCACCAGCCCAGTTCGCTCGTCATCGAGCCCCTTCAGTGACGATGACACGTCTTCAGACCGAGCCATTCGCTGCACGAGTTGCAGAACGTCATCGAGCGCATCTCGGCCGCTACCAGATCCCGCCACTGTGAAGGTTTGACATGGAGGCCCCCCGGCGAGGACTGTCTCTTTCGGAAAGTGACCCGGACCTAGAGTACGAACGTCACGATTCCTGGTTTTCAAGCCGGCCTTCTTGCGCGTCGCGACGGCTTCATCGTCCCATTCGACGCCGACGGCACTCATTCCAAGCCAGGTTGCAGCCACGTCGATACCTCCGGGCCCGGCAAACAGGTCGACAACCGAGTGCGTGGACAGATCACACGGTGCGCTGCGATTGTCTTCCATAACGGCGAAGTTTACGACACCGATGGTCGAACCCCAGCCACCACACAGCAGCTTTGTCACCTGGTCATCGTAGAGTCTGTGTCGAATGAGGATTCGCCCGCGACGAACACCACCGCATCCGAGATGTAAGGACCGACGCACCTCGTGGCCAAAGTAATTGCGACCAAAAACCTCAAGTGCGGCGCCGGAAAGTCCACGATGACGGCTGCGCTCGCCGAGTTCGTGGCCGGCGTGTTCGGAAGCGCGTCCTCCTGATTGACCTGGATCCACAGACCAATCTCACAACGATGATGATCGGGACCGAACACTGGCACGAGCTCAATAACGCCGGTCGCACACTCAAAGCACAGTTCGAACAGGCCCTCGATTCGCAAGCGTCAAAGTTCGACTTCGACGATGCAATTCAGCGAAACGTGTCACCGCTGGCATGCTGCAGAAGTACCGCGCGAACACCAACTGGCACCGAAACACCATCCAGCGCTTGCAGAACGCGCTCCTCGACTACGACGCATTACTCGAAATTGGCCGTTATCGACCTCGTGGCATCGTCACTCGACAGCAGCTACTTGGACGAGAATTCGCGCTGAGCGACGCTACAGCGCCTTCTTGCGCCCGAGAACTCACCCGGCACTCCTCTGCGCTGCCGACCGAACAACACCACAAGAGACTATCCGTCCGGTTTATGCGTGCGCTGGTACCCACACAGTCCACTCGGCAGACGAACTCCCTACTGAACGGCCTCGAGCGAGACTTCACGAAAAATCGCGCGCACGCGATCGTCCAACTGATCATCGCTCAATATCGAGAAGTCCATGAACGCCATCAACCGACGCAGTCTGGGCACAGCGTCTCGGAGAACCTTTCTCCGTCCTCCCCCTCCTCCGCCTTCGATCAGTATGCGAGCGATCGAACGAGCAAGAGGAGTTACTCCTGCTATCGACCTGCGTTCGGTAATCTGGTTGAGATCACTCTCCGAGAGTTTGCGCAGGAGCGAGTAGTCCGCGACGCCGTCGACCACTGTCGCGAATGTCATTGCCTGCCACCACAAGCGAGCAAACATATGACGTGTCAGGTCAGTTGCGATCCAACGTTCAATGTTCTCTCCAGGGAATCGCCATCGGGTGATGTCAGGCATCGCCACGATTGCGAGGAAGTTCCACACTCCTCGGTGAGCTGCCTCCACTGACGTGATCTGCATAGTCCGATGAATCTCTTCTGCAGCAACGCGATCAAAGCGAATCAGGTCCGCATTCCCTACCTCGCTCGGATATCCACAATCATGGGCAATTGCTCGAATCGAGTCTGCCAACTGTTGTACACCAGACTCGCCGATACGCTTCCCGCCACTCGCCGCATACGTCATCTGCGAGTGCGTGGGGCGCGCCGCCCGTGCCATGTGTAAAGGATCTCCATCGAGCTTTTGCAATTCAACTACTCCCGACGCGAGACTCAATCGGGGCCACAGCTCGGTCATGAGAGCAACCTTCCAAATCCAATCGAACGTGCACCAGCCACAATCGAACTGTGCAAATCCATTGAGGAGCCCAGGATTGATTCGGCGGTCCACGCAGTGGGGTCAACAAGCACCCTAAGAGCAAGAGCACGAGCAGTGGCACCGAATGATTCGCTATCACAACCTTCGAGCTCATCCCAACGCGCCAGCGACCATCGGACGATTTCGTCCACCAGGCCTTCTTCCATCTCTTGAATGAGAACCAATTGCTCGTCCGTATGGTTCCTCTCCCTCTGGACTGCCTTGACCAGCTTCTTGTCCAGCGGATTTATCAGGAGCAGCAATGCCCCCATCGCAGGCTCGTCCGGACTCAGTGGCATTCGAAGATGCCAGCTGGCTCCCTCGTCGATGCCGAATGCGTCGAAATCGACAACCTCCGTAGGAAACATCGCTTCGGAGCCGGTGAGACGAAGTGCTTGCTCGTCGTTCCAGAGGATTGAGCCCGCGTGGCGTGCTTCTCCCACAAGCGGACTCAACCGATCCCTTTCGAGAACCAGTTTCCTGGTCAAAGCGATAGTTGCACCGGCATATTGCGGATCGACTTCAATCTCGACATCGAAACGCCCTTCCGCGAGGGGCACACGCTTCGCCGGTCCGACTAGGTAGGTGTCCAATGCTCGCCACCCGAAGTAGAACGCCAATGGCGAACCATCATCAAGCCTCGTATGCGCACGGATCATCAACGGATCCGCATTTATGGTGCAGCGCAAGCGGAGTCCTGACCGATAGTCCCAATTCTCGATAGCCTCTCCCAGTGGCTCCCACTCACCTTCAACCATCCGTGACCAAATCGAGGGCTCAATGGTCTCGGAATTCGGCACCAAGTATGGACGAACGTCTTTGACGGCCATCAGCTTTCATCCTCGACAACAAAAGTTAGCCGCACAACCGCATCCCGAGGTGGACGGACTGAAACGACCCATTTTCGAGAGTCGGCACGTGCAACAGAAATCTGACTTCCTACCCGATGTTCACCCGTTTCGAGACATGCCCAGCCCACGACCTCTGCCGGTTCCAGAAGTCCCCGCAACTCAATACCACCATCGATCACAACGATGGGTTCCGCAATCACCAACTTCGTTGTGGGCCAGGCGGGTAACTCGACCGTGGCAACCACGAGCGCATCGCCGTCGTGCACGATCAGTTGCGGTCCCTCCACGATCCTTGGCTTGACAGCCGAACGGCTACCGGATCGCCCTGACCGGCGGCTCCCGTTTCGATTCGGCTGCCCTGCGCCATCTCCGGATGCGCCTGCCACAAGTCCTGACAAGCGACCCGCGAGCGGTGCCAACGCAGCTTCGTGATGCAAATCAGCATCGACATCTCGAACCGAAGGCTTGAGCTTGCTCTTCACGTAAGTAGCTCCGAGACGAACTACACCCAATGCTGTGCCATGTAGCCCACTCGTCACCCAATCATCGTGAGTGGGGGGCTCCGCATCCGAGAAGTACCGATCGGCATCGATGCCAGCTTTGAAGACTGCGCCATACTGAATCGCTTCATCCGGATGAGGATCTCCAGATACGTAATTTACGACCAGATCGGCTTGACGCATTCGCGCGCAGTGATGTGCGGCACCGCTGAATGGGGCTGCCAGAACCATCAGATAATTCTGCTTGATAGGAGCCATCGACTCAACCTTCGCGAAACGGCCGATCTCCTGAGGTTTGGTTCTCCGAGGAGGCACATCGTATTCACCGTCAAGCGATAGCTTTCGATACGCATCGACGAACGGCTTCAATTCGATCGTTGCAGCTGGATCGGGTATCTGGATAGAGAACCCCTCGAACTTCACTGAACACCTCAGGCGGTTTTCCACGCCTTCGATCATCTTCGGCCACAGGTTCCAAAGCATGGTCGAAGCGATAAACTCGGCAGCAGACTCAGGTGTCCGTTCCTGCTCTGCCTCGCCGTTTCGAACTGCTCCCAGGTCAACATCGATGATCGCTACGGTCGTACCTGTTTGACCTTCGGCGAACGTCGGCAGGCCAAGAGACATTGCCATCTCTTCGGCATCGTCATCGACCAGCGCCTGCGCGATTCCAGTCTCTAGTGCACCAAGCCAGTGACGTCCGGTGTAGCGAACGCCCTTGTCTTGGAAACCATCTCCCATGGCGGCACCGATCAATCGACGCTGCGGCTTGCCTCGAAAGATGCAACGACTGTCAGCCACGATCACATGACACCGACTGACGTTGTACAGAATTCCTTTGCCGAATCCGTAGGAGCCCCCACCCAGGTCGACTCCCTTTCTCTCACCTACATTTCTGATGAACTTGACGAAGTCCGCTCGCTCACCTTCAAGCGGAGGTTCATCTGCTCGTAGAGGACCACCAAGGCCAGTCGTGCCACGATCGGAAATCGTCAAGATGGTCGGCTGTCGGTCCAACGCTTCAGCCAGACCAAGCGACGCCCCTACCGGTCCGGGGAGAAGGAACTCCCGCCACCGTTCGAGCCTATTGCCTGTCAGTTGACGAATCTGCACATTGAAGTCAACGTCCTGGCCGGGAAGCGCTGCATCGCAGCTATTTTGGGCCGCTTCGCGAATGAGCACGGTGAGCGGATCCAGCTTGGGCTTCCCGAGTTGTCGACGGATACCTTCCGAAGCGGTAGATCCCTCGGCGGCGACCCGTTGTGACCACCACTGTGATCGCTCCGCAGCCTTTGATTTTCTCAATTGGACTCCGCACCTACCAGCTCATCGAGTTCTTCCTGATCAGATTCGATCTCGGCATCGGTCAAATCGACACTTACGTACGTCTGGGCAACCGGGCTTGTGTCGTCAGCAGCACCGGGGAAGACGAGAGCCACGCCGATGACGTCTTCAACCGCATTAAGCGGCTTCCTTGAATCCATGTTCTGCTCCAGCGGTTCTGACACCGGATCGATCGGATACAAGAGAAGTAGGCCCTTCCGGTGCACGGTTGCATCTTTGTCACGCGCATCCATCAATGCGCCTTCACTGAGCTTCCTCGCGACAGTCTTGGGTATGAAGTCAACCGCACGATGATCCTTCGACATCAGAGTCTTGATATCAGCCCGCTCGAGACCGTCATCTTTGAGCTGAGATCGAATGATCCGACCGAAGTCGAACCCACCCAGCCTGACAAACCCCTTCTCCTTCCCTGGCTCTGCAGCCAAAATTGCCAGGTTCCATTTGTCGAGCCTATTCTTCCGTCTTTGCTTCACGACATACTTGGTGATCAACTCAGCGTCGAGATCGGGCGAATCCTTATGCACGTGGTAATCGCCTAAGAATGTCAGCACATCGTCCGCATCGACATCGCGAAAAAGCACGGAGCCGGAGTCCAGGACGTCGCCTTGAATTCCCTTGGTACGAACTCGCGACACGAGACCGTCTGCAGCATCCTTGTTGTGTAACAGCCATTCCGAGTCCTGCGTGCGGAAGTAACGCGTCTGAACCCTCCTGCCGCCGTACGACGCGTATGCGGGTATCGCGGCGCCCATCTTTGCTGTGATTCTGAGCGTGGGATGAGTTCTGATTCGAACGCCGAACTCCGTGGGTGTCAAATCTTCGGACTCGTATCTCTCGATGTCCAGCCGAATTTCACGCTCCACTGTCGCCAAGTGGCGGAACCACTGCCGCAGTTCCTCGGTCATCCAGATCCTGGGCAAGTCTTCGTAGCCTGGCCTGAATCCGAACCACCTTGCCATCTGCAGCAACGTGTCGTAGGCACCGGCCGCGCGGACGAAGTAACTGACAGTCAGCCCCTCCAACGTCAGACCGCGACTGAGCGTGTTCCCTCCGACCGCGATAGCGATTTGACCGTCAGTGGAGTAGTCGAGGCGGTCATCGCTTCGGAAATTGTCAATGACGATGCGACAGACCGACAAGACATCTTCGACCTTCGCCGACACCGCCTCGAAATCGATTGATTTCAAATCGAATTCGGAAGAGCGTACCTTTCCCGTCTCGGATTCCCATTGCGCTCGCAAGCGATCCTTGGTCGATGCATCACCGGCAGCCCATTTTTTTGAAAGCCTCTCCACGTATGCATTCAATGGCCCCTTGAACTGGCGATGGATGTCCGTCTTCACCGAGGTGTGGATCAACATCGTTGAATGCCCGGCGTCACCGCGCGCGCGTCGCGCAGCCGTAGAAAGTACAAACCAATCGAGCGCACTCTCCAAGGTAGGCGGAATCGAGGGAATGAAGGATGCAGCGGCCGTCTTCCCCAGCGGACGTACGTCGTCGACATCTTCATCGGGGATGATGCGCACCATGTTGGAGCCATCGAGATCCTTCCCGTTCGCTTCGTCCCCCTCAACCGCATCCCGACCGAATATCTTTTCAGTGCCGAAGTAACCCTTGGGTTCGGGAAGATTGAGGATGAAGTCCTTGGGGTAAAGGTCACCGCCAGCAGGATCGATCAGTATGTTCGCAAACGGTGTTGCCGTATAGCCGATGTACGTACTCTTCGGCAGCTTCTCGATGATGCCCCGAATCAAAGGATTGATGGTGCGAGTCTCCACACTTGCCTGATCGGCCTCATCATCGATGATGAGTGTCGGCACATCCGTGAGCGCTCGTTGCTTGACTGCCGGTTGCAACCACTTGTCCAAACGGCGCAGCACTGCAGCATTCTTCTTCACGACGGCAAGGATTACGCCACTGTCATCAACATGGAGCAGGGCCGTCGACTGCATGACGGGCGCCCGGAAGTCATCGTCCGCATTCGTCAGCTGCTTCCACTTGGTTGGCGTGAGCTTGTGCAGCTGCTCATCGAGGCGCTCTTGGGTCTGTTTCCGAAGCCCATTGTGAATGCCCGATAGCACGATGATGAATTTATAGCCGACGTCCGCTGCCTTCGCGATAACAGCGGTGAAGTTGGTGGTTTTACCCGATTGCACATACCCAACAACGAGCCCTTTCGCATCCCACGATGATTCGTTAGGACGCGGCGTATAGGCAATGACTTTGTTGGACGAGCTATCCAACGATTCGACCCGATCGGCCGGCCACGACAAATCCCCTCGAATATAACGCTCGAGTGCAGGCCAGTAAGTATCAGCGCCCGCGTTCGGACCCGCATACCAAGGCTCGCGTGGACCATGGATGATCGGCGGACCAGTTCCGATCACTCCGGAGATGTTTTTGCGATACTCCGCTTCGAACTCTTCGAGCTCTTCCTCGCTGAGCCTGCCTTTGAAACGCTTGAGAGCTGATTCCAACGACGTCTTTCTCGCCCAACCCGCAAATACATCGTAAAAATCGTCCATCAACCCCATACCTCCCGTGTCGCCTCGCGACTGAACGGTAGCGTAGAAATCGAAAAGGTTGCGCTAGAAACGATCCGTAAGGTCTGAATCCGACGCACGTCAACGCAGCGAACTGAGCTGTTGCAAACAACTCAGGGCCACACCCGAACTACCGGCCGGATTTCGATGACAAATCGGGACACAATCAGGGTGAAAATCACCAGTACTCGTTGTGCTAGCCGAAAGCCTGTCGATCGAGATATGCAAAGGCGCTTTCGCAAGCGAGCAGGCTCAGCCGCCGTAGACCTCAGGGTCCAAGGTGCCGATGTATGGGAGATCGCGGTAACGCTCGGCGTAGTCGAGTCCGTAACCGACGACAAATTCGTTGGGAATGTCGAAGCCCACGTCACGAACGTCGACGTCGATCTTCACTGCGTCGGGCTTGCGGAGCAGCGTGACGACCTCGAGCGACGCGGGATTCCGGGTCTTGAGGTTGCGCATCAGCCAGGAAAGCGTGAGACCGGAGTCGATGATGTCCTCGACGATCAGCACGTGGCGGCCGGCGATGTCCTTGTCGAGGTCCTTGAGAATGCGGACGACGCCCGAAGACGAGGTCGAGGATCCGTAGGAGCTGACGGCCATGAACTCCATCTGGGACGGGATCGGCAGGGCGCGGGCGAAGTCGGTCATGAAGAAGACCGCTCCCTTGAGGACGCCGATCAGCAGAAGGTCCCCTTCGGGGGCGCCCACCGGGTAACGCTTGGCGATTTCCTCAGCCAGTTCCGCCGTTCGCGCTCGGATCTGTTCCTCGGAGATCAATACCGATGCGATGTCACCCTCGTACACGCTTCAAACCCTTCGTCGGTCTTCGAATCCGAGGATCAGCCTGCCACGTCGACGAACCACCACCAACCTCGACTCCGGGGTTCCACCACCGATCGCGACACCACCTTGCCCCCGCCAATCCGCAATCAATGCGTCGACGGCTCGTAATTGCTTGTCCGTCAATGCTTTTGCACCAGTACCGAGAAGCCAGGTCCGGAGAACGCGTCGTCGGATCGCGCCGGCCGATTCGGCAAGTGTGTCCACTTCCACTTCTCCGTCGACCACAGCGCGAAGCAGTACGGCACCTGCAAGCGCGTCGAGGACCTGCCCGTCCTCACGCAATTGTGTGGCGGTGCGGGCCAGTGCCTCGGCAACTCCGCCGCCGAGAATCTCTTCGAGTAGCGGCAAGGCCTCGTGCCGCAATCGAACCCTCGTGAACTCGTTGTTAGTGTTGTGTGGGTCCTCCCACGGCGCGATCGACAGGTCCTCGCACGCGGCTCGGGTCACGCCGCGTCGCACGCCGAGCAGCGGCCGGCCCCATGGATCGTCGAAGGCCTGCATTCCTTGAATGGATCGACCACCGGATCCGCGGGCCAGTCCGAGAAGCACCGTTTCGGCCTGGTCGTCGAGGGTGTGTCCGAGTAGAACCGGTGCATTTCCCCGGCTGCCGTCCAGTGCCTCGTAGCGCGCATCGCGGGCAGCGGCCTCCAGGCTGCCGTTGCCGTGGACGTCGACAGTGAGTACCCGCGCCGATCGAACTCCCAGAGCCAGTGCCTGATCAGCGGCGGCGCGCGCGACGACGTCCGAGCCATCCTGCAGACGATGGTCGACGATCAGCGCATCCACCGACTCCGCTTCGGCCACTGCAGCGGCAGTGAGCGCCAAGGAATCAGCACCACCGGACAGCGCCACACACACCCGGCCGTGCGAGTGGTAGCGACGCAGCCACCCCCGCAACGCCAACCGCAATTCCAGCAGTGACGCAGTTTCAGGCAGCACCGTCTAACCGAGCACGCGTGTCACCCACGCGTCGGGATGGTCGATCTCGTCGAGCAACGGCAATGTTTCCGGGCCGGTCCAGATGGTGTTGAACTGCTCCATCCCGACTTTGAGAACCACAGCGTCGACAAACGCTTTGCCGCGGACGTACTGCGCCATCTTGGCGTCCATCCCGAGCAGCATCTTGATGATGCGCTGGACCGGATTGGACTTGCGTTGCCGACGCTTGTCGAAGGCGGCGCGAATCGTGGCGACGGACGGCACCACAGCGGGCCCGACTGCGTCCATCACATGATCGGCGTGACCTTCGAGCAGAGTGCCGAGAACCAGCATGCGATCAAGTGCGTCGCGTTGCGGTTCCGCCTGCGACGCACGCAGCAGCCCGATGATTCCGCCGGGGGTGGCGTCACCGTCTGCTGCAGGGTCTTTCCTGGACCGCAGTTCGGCAGTGAGACGCCCGACCACATCTGTCATCGACTCGTCGACGCTCGCGCTCAACGTTTCGACGGATTCCTTCATGTAATCCGCCAGCCACGGTGACGACGAGAACTGCACGCGATGCGTCACCTCGTGCAGGCAGACCCAGAGCCGGAAATCACTCGGGTTGAGTCGAAGCGAACGCTCGACGGACACGATGTTGGGCGTGACCAGAAGCAGTGTGCCGTTTTCGCCGGTAAAGGGGTCGTACTGCCCGAGAATTGCCGACGACAGGTAGGCGAGCATCGCCCCAGCCTGCAAACCCGCGGGTTTGCCGACCAGCAGATTTCCGTTGCCGTCCGGATCGGCGCCGGTGAGATGGGCCATCGACCGCGACGCCGCAGTGATCCAGCCGGCGCGGTCGAGAACGTCCGCTGCCGGGACAGGCAGGCCGTCGGCCAGACCGGTGACATCGCGCACCGGCAATTCGGCGCGCTTCGACGCGTCAGCCAGCTCTGCGGTGGCGGTTTCGGCGGTGTAGCGCGACATGGCCGGACCACCGCGAGCTAACTTGATGCCGGCCTTGGTCGCGAGACTCCAGTCGACCGCTCCACCCAGAGTTGTCGATTCGTTCTCTGCTGCCACTATTGGCACCCGCAATTCCTCAATGCTCCGGCGATGGCGTCCAGAGCCGGACGACTGACTTCCGGTGGCCGATCGTTCGACATGAGCGCAAAGGTGAGCACTCGTCCGTTTTGATCCACCACAAAACCTGACAACGCACTAGCCGTCGACAGAGTTCCCGTCTTGGCACGCACCCAGCCTGCGCCGGTTCGGTTGCCCGACGCATATCGGTCGGACAAGCTGCCGGTTCCTCCGGCAACGGGCAGGTAGTCGAGCAGCGGCCGCAGCTTCGGGTCGCCGTCTCCTGCTGCGGCGGTCATCACTCGATCGAGAACCTCCGCGGGGATGAGATCGTCGACGGAGAGTCCACTGGAGTCGAACAGCGTCACACCGGTGTAGTCGAAGCCGGCAGCGCGCAGAGTCTTCCCGGTTCCCTCCACTGCCCCGGTGAACGACGCTTCGGTGCCTGACGCAATCGCCACCTCACGACCGATGGTCTCGGCAAGCACGTTGTCGGAATGTTCCATCATCTGGATCAGACGGTCACTGAGCGGTGCAGACTGCACGCTCGCGATCGGCTTGGCACCGGCGGGCGCGGTTCCTGCCGAGACCTTGGCCGCGTCGACGCCCAGTGCCTGAGCCAGAACCTTGCCCGCGTCCAATGCGGGCGTTGCCGAACGGGGTGATTCGTCCATGGAGCCGTCGAATCGACCGCCCTCGATCATCACCGATTCGATAGGTGTGATGTATCCCGCAGCGATATCGGCCGGGAACCATCCCTGCGCCATGGTGTCGCCTTTGAACAGACCGCCGTCGACGACGATGCTGTCCACCGGCGTTCCCGAAGCTTTGATCTGATCGACGAGATCGGCAATATGCGCAGCGTTTGCGTAGTACCCGCTCTGGCCCTTCGGCGTTGCGGTCAATGTCGGGTCACCGCCACCGACCAGCACCAACTGCCCTGGCGCTGAACCCTGGACCACTGTCGTCGACAGTCGATGATCGAGCGGCAATGCCAGCAGCGCAGCAGCTGCGGTCAGCACTTTGGTGGTGGATGCCGGCGTCATGGGCGTCGACGGGTCGGCGCTCCACAGAACCTGTCCGGTGAGCGCATCAGCGACGACGCCGGTGAACTTCCCCAGATCGGGGTTGGCAACAGCCGGCCCGATAGCCGCGGCAATTCCAGCCTCCGACGGTATCGGCGCGTCTGCCGGAACCGGAACTACCTGCGGCGACGGCGTCACCGGGCTCGGTTGTGGTGATGTCGTGACAATCGCGTTCTGCGTGGGTTCTTCGGAAGTTCCCAGTGCGACAACCAGCACTGCCGCGATCGCGACTACCGCGACCACACACACCGCCAGCAGAATGCGCACTGTGCGTCGTTTGCGCTCTTCCAACGAGCCGATCTTTTTCTTTCCCTGGCCCGCCAACGCCCCTCCGTCTGTGCTCGCCCTGCTGGGTGGTCAGCCAACCTTATCCTTGACCCGATATCCTTCCGGACGAATCATTACCGACACGACAGCGAGGAATCGGCGTGGAGTTCGACGTCACCATCGAGATCCCCAAGGGTCAGCGCAACAAGTACGAGGTCGACCACGTGACCGGCCGCGTCAAGCTGGACCGTTACCTCTACACCGCCTTCGGCTACCCGGCTGACTACGGATACATCGAGAACACCCTCGGCGAGGACGGCGATCCTCTGGACGCCATGGTTCTGCTGCCCGAGTCGGTGTACCCCGGTGTAATCGTCGAGGCTCGTCCCGTTGCCATGTTCAAAATGGTCGACGAAGCCGGCGGAGACGACAAGGTTCTGTGCGTTCCTGCAGGTGATCCGCGTTGGGATCACATCCAGGACCTCAGCGACATTTCGCAGTTCGAGCTTGACGCGATCAAGCACTTCTTCGTCCACTACAAGGACTTGGAGCCGAACAAGCACGTCGAGGCTGCAAACTGGGTCGGCCGCGCCGAGGCAGAGGCCGAGGTCGAGGCTTCGATCAAGCGTCTCGCTGCCAACGGCGGTCACTGAAAGATCTGCGCACAAAAAATCCCCGCTCACCTTCCGGTGCGCGGGGATTTTTGTTTGTCTACTCCCCGGTGAAGACCGGCGGGCGCTTCTGGAAGACCGAGGTGATGGCTTCCGTCAGATCCTGCGACGGCAGGAACGCCGCGTTCCAGGCTGCGACGTACCGCAGGCTGTCGTCGACGCTCGCGCTGCGCGAATGATCGAGCACGTCCTTGATGCCATGGACGACGAGCGGCGGATTGAGCGCAATTTCCTGAGCAGTTGCGCGGGCTGCGGCAAGCACGGCGTCCGCGTCGTCGAACACGTCGTTGACGAGGCCGATCTTCTCGGCGCGCGCAGCGTCGATGTCCTTACCGGTCAACGCGAGTTCGCGCAGGTGTCCGTCGCCGATGATCGCAGGCAGACGGGCGAGGCTGCCCATGTCCGCAACGATGGCGACCTTGACCTCGCGGATGCTGAACTTGGCGTCGGCACTTGCGTAGCGAATGTCTGCTGCCGTGATGAGGTCGACGCCGCCGCCGATGCACCAACCCTGAACTGCGGCAATCACCGGCTTGCGGCAATCTGCGACAGCGTTGATGCCGGACTGCATGCGCTTGATCATGTCGTGGAACTTGGTTCGCGGACCGGCCTGAGCCTTGTCTGCGAGCACGGCGCCGAATTCGCCGCTCATCGCCGGCAGGTCAAGACCGAACGAGAAGTGATTGCCCGAACCGGCGATGACGACGGCACGCACATCGGGATCGGCGTCGAGGTCCGCGAAGATCTCGGGAAGTTCACTCCAGAAATCCGGGCCCATCGCGTTGCCCTTGCCCGGGCCGATCAACGTGACCTGGGCAATGTGATCTTCGCGCTCGACGGTGAACGCATTCCAGCTCTTCTGTTCGCTCATTACTCAAGAGTAACCTCGAGTTGCGATCAGCCGAAGAGCCCGGCCTCATCCAGCACCAAGATCACAAGCGACACCGCAATCAGCGCCCACATCGTCTGCATCGCGATCCGCGCGGCGCGCTCGCTGGTCGGAGGAAAAACCCGCACCGTCGGGTGCTCTTCGATGTACTGAGCCAGCGGGACGGTCCGCACGCTCGAACTTCTCGGATGCCTGGTCTCCACAGTGGTAGCCATTACACGATCCTCTCGACTCCGCATTGTCGTCGCAGGTTCCAAAACTCAAGCCTGCGGCGAAGTTCGACAACTTCAATGTAGACCCGCTTCCCGAAGAATTCAGCTCGAGATTCCTTCGAATCCTCTGAGAACCGAAAACGCTGAGAACCGGAAAACGGGTACCCGGTTGATCGGGCCTGCGCACGAGGAGCGATCACTATGGCGACGACCGCCGAACCGAACACTCCTGAACGACGGCTGAGGTCGTGGCTGCTCGCGGACATCACCGAAGAACCCGGCGGACACCAGGGCCCACATCGCATCACGTCAAAGCAAGAACATCGCCACCCGTGGTGGAAAGTCATGTGTCTGACCGGGGTCGATTACTTCTCGACGCTCGGGTACCAACCCGGGATCGCCGCCCTCGCAGCCGGCACCTTGGCCCCGCTGGCAACGGTTGTGCTCATCCTCCTCACCCTGTTCGGTGCGCTACCCGTCTACCGACGCGTGGCACGGGAGAGTCCGCACGGCGAAGGTTCGATTGCCATGCTCGAACGATTGCTTCCGAAGTGGCGCGGCAAGATATTCGTCTTGGTGTTACTGGGATTTGCCGCAACGGACTTCCTGATCACGATGACGCTCTCGGCTGCGGACGCAACCGCTCATCTCGTCGAAAACCCTTTTGCACCAGCATTTCTCTCCGGACAGAGCATCGCCGTCACACTGATCCTTCTGGCACTGCTGTCAGCGGTGTTCCTTCGCGGTTTCACCGAGGCCATCGGCATCGCGGTAGGACTCGTCGCGGTTTACCTGACGCTGAATCTCGTGGTGATCGGCGTGAGTTTGTGCCACATCGTGACCGCGCCCGCAGTGGTCACCGATTGGACCCGAGCCATGTCGACGGAACACGGCAATCCCGCGATGATGATCCTGATCGCTTTGATCGTGTTCCCGAAACTTGCTCTGGGCCTTTCGGGTTTCGAGACCGGCGTTGCGGTGATGCCGCAGATCGAGGGCGGGCGCCGCGACACCGAAGCGCAGCCGGAGGGCCGTATCCGCGGCACCAAACGTCTACTCACCGCAGCGGCCTTGATCATGAGCGGGTTCTTGCTGACGTCGAGCCTGGTGACGACAATCCTCATCCCGGAGAACGAGTTTCAGCCGGGTGGCGCTGCGAATGGGCGCGCCTTGGCGTTCCTTGCTCACGACTATCTCGGACAGATATTCGGCACCGCCTACGACCTCAGCACGATCCTCATCCTGTGGTTTGCCGGTGCATCCGCGATGGCCGGCCTCCTCAATCTTGTTCCCCGCTACCTCCCCCGGTACGGAATGGCCCCGTCGTGGGCTCGCGCGGTCCGCCCACTCGTGCTCGTGTTCGGTGTAATCGCGATCACCGTGACGTTCTACTTCGATGCAAGCGTCGACGCCCAGAGTTCCGCGTACGCAACCGGCGTGCTGGTTCTCATCTCCTCCGCGGCGGTGGCAGTGGCCCTGTCCGCCCGTAGGCGTGGAATTCGAAAACTGTTCGTAGGCTTCAGTTTTGTTGCAGCGCTCTTTGTCTACACGACAATCGCGAACATCGTCGAACGCCCGGACGGGGTGAAAGTTGCATCGTTCTTCATCGCTGCGATCTTGGTCGTATCCCTCCTGTCGAGGGTCTCGCGCGCGTTCGAACTGCGCGCCACATCCGTCGAATTCGACGACACCGCTATGCAATTCATCACCGAGGCCACGCACCGGGGTTACCTCGCAATTGTCGCGCACGACGCCGCCCACCTCAGCGAAAAGGAGTACCGGGTCAAGGAACTCCAGCAACGGGTGCACAGCAACATCCCCCGAGGTGAATCGATCATCTTCATGGAAGTCAGCGTCACCGATTCCTCCGATTTCAGCACGGATCTTGTTGTCCACGGTCGACGTCGCGGCAGACACCGCGTCCTGCGGGTGGACAGTGCCGCCGTGCCCAACACCATCGCAGCCGTTCTCCTGAAGGCTCGCGATCTCACGGGCGTCATTCCCGATGTCTACTTCGAATGGTCCGAGGGAAGTCCGCTGACCAACCTGCTTCGGTTCCTGTTCATCGGCGAAGGCGAAACCGCTCAGGTGACCCGCGAGGTGCTGCGCCGCGCCGAACCTCGACGCTCCCGCCGGCCTCGTGTTCACGTCGGTTGAACGGATTTCCCACGTGTTAAGAACCTGAAAATTCGAGCTGGCAAACCTTCCCATTCGCAGGTAAACGTCGGATCATCGATGGTGATAGCACATCTAGTTAACCCGTGGCAGGACGCCCAACACTGCCTCAGGAACCGACCGGGAGGGCACATGCTGCTACATCAGTCGATCGGGTTGGAACGCTTCAACGAACTGCCCCGCCCGAAGGCAATCCATGCGCTGTACGAATGCTGTTGCTCGATGACGTGGGCGGGATGGGTCAGCGACGGCCGCCCGTATGCCGGCTACGCGGAGATCCTGGCGCGAGCAGAGGAAGCACTGCTCAACTTGTCCGACGCAGATGTCGAAAACGCCCTGCACTGCCATCTGCCCGTCGGCGTCCGCGCTCAAAGTGTGCCGTCCCACCTCGAACAATGCGCGATCTGGGATTCCGACGAGTCACTGATGGCAACCGTTCGCCGAGCCGGTGAGGAATACGAGTTGACCTTCGGGTTCCGTTACATCTGGTGCTCGCACGGGCACGATGCCCAGGATCTCCTCGAGAACATCCGTGTCCGTCTGACCAATCCGGCATCCGTGGAACGCAAGATCTGCGTCGACGAGTTGGCAAAAATCACATGTACCCGGATCGAGCGCATGCTCGGCCCCGAGGACGGTTACCCGGAGTTCTAACCGGGAGTTCCGACAAAGACAAAAGCGGGTGCGGTGCCACTGGCACCGCACCCGCTTTTCTGCGAAAGAACTTCGGCGATCAAATACTCAGAGGTCGAATTCCGAGGGAGCGATTCCCACCGCAAAACACATGTCCCGCACTACTGCGCGCTCATGCTGATCGAAGTTGCCGTCGGCGCCGCCGATGATGATGCCGATCTGAATGACCGCGCGAGCCTGATCCTGCTTGGACTTGAGCTTGGAAATCGCCGCGGTTGCCTCGAGCTTTCCGAACTCGAAGTCCGACGTCAGCTTGCTGCAGTACCAATCGAACTGCTGACTCAACTCGGCAGGCGGGAAGACCGCCAGCGACTCGTTGCTCATGATCAATGCCGACGTCTTCTGACGCTCCGCCGGGTCGATCGAGCCGTCTGCGGCCGCGATCAACGCGCACATCGCCATACTTGCGTTCTTGAACTCCTTGTTCTGGAACTGGCTCGTCTTGGTCTTGAGCTGGCTGTTCATTTCCTGAGCCTTAGCCTTCAGCTGATCCCAGAATGCCATGAGTCTCCTCGGGTAGAGCCGCCACGCACCGCGCGTAGTCGTACCAACCACTTTGCCTGGGAGCCCAGAATTTTGCCATCCACCCCTCGATTAAAACCTGCCGGTAGGTTCTTATATGCTTGCGGACCTGCATGTAGTCAAGATCGAGGAGCACATCCGTGACCGGGTCGCCCGAACAACCCGCTGCGCCGCCACGCGATCCCGGTCTTTCCAGCCGCGAAATCGAAGTGCTCCGGCACTGGCTCAAATCCGACAGTAAAACCGTCGTGTCCACGCAGCTGCTCATCTCGATCGGCACAATCAACACACATCTGATGCGAATTCGAGGGAAATACGCGGCCGTCGGTCGGCGAGCCCCCACCAAGATGAGCCTGCTGGCACGTGCATTGCAGGACGGGATTATTACGCTCGACGAACTCTGATCGAGTCAGTGTTTGTCGAACGCGGCAAAGAGTTGCGGTTGCGTGGCCGGGTTGAGAGTGTCCGGAACCAAGACCCAATGCGAGCCCGTCCACGGATCGTGCACGTCGATCTCACCGGCCGCCGGAACGTGGCGGCACCCGTGTGCCAAGGCCACGATGCTCTCCTCGGTCGAACTCGACTCGTCATCTCCGACAAGCAGAATCGACAATCCGATCATCGGTCCGTGCTCGGCGAGAAACATGATCGCCTCGGCGTCCTGCGCCGAATACCCGTGCGGGAAGTCGCCGAGTATCAATAGTCGTGGAGTGCTCGGACCGGCGTCGTGAGACATCGCGAATTCCTGGCCACTGTTTCTTGCCAGCCCCGCCAAATCCACGGCCTGAGCCAATTCGGTCAACCGCGCTGAAATCTCCTGATGCGTGCGAATCACCGGGCCGGCCAACTGCGCCGACAAACGGTCCGTCAGCAACGTGTACGACCCGGTCAGATCTACGACGTCAAGCAACGGCATGGGTCCGGCAGCCATGATTCGGAGCGTCAACGCACTGACCACAGCGACCGCAGCTGCCCCGGATGTGCTGTCCACCCAGATCGGCCGTGGCAGCGGGAGGGGCATGCAGTAGGGCACGCTCAGCGAACTTCGGTCAGGTGCGGACAACATGCCAAGTCGCACACCATCACTCGCTGTCAGAGATTCCGTGGCCGAACCCGCCGCCCATACCGGTGATTCCCAGGACGCCATCGCCCGCGGTATCACCGAATCCACGACGGTCAGCTCATGGGCCAATTGCGCGGAATCTCGCGCATGGCTCTCGCGGGCTGTCGCCACCAGTTCGTCGTGACGCTTCTGCGCAGCTTCGCGGGCGGCAATACCGGCCGGCGAGTTGCGGGTGCTCGCGTCAGCTACCGCTACGGACAGTTCCTCGTCCAACCTCGTCATCGCGTATTCGCTACTCGATATCAGCGACGCCGCCGACCTCGATGCGTCTTCGAAGATCATCCACATACGTTCGAGTGCGCGGCCCTCTTCGACGGGCTCCACGACGTGATCTTCGTCCTTGGGCGCAGTCGGGCTTCCTTGTTTTGCCGGTGCATCGTCGACCTCGACTCCGTGAACACCGATGAGTTCGGCCAGACCACCCGCATAGCCTTGTCCGACTGCTCGAACCTTCCACGCGCCGTTTCGCCGGTACAGCTCCCAGCAGATGACTGCGGTCTCCGAACCTGCGGTGGGAATGTCGAATTCGCCGAGTACCGAACCGGATTCATCGCTCAGCCGCGCAGACAACCCGGCAACCCGAAAGGCCCCGGCTGCGGCGGCACTCGGATCGACACTCACGATGCACAGCACTGCCGCCGCATCGGGGTGAAGACGATCGAGATCGACCCGGACGACGTCGCCCGTCAGCTGCACGCCTGCCGTCGACGGCTGGTTGTAGAAGACAAAAGCATCGGACGAAAGGGCTTGCAGGCGCGTATCCGTCACCATCGCAGACACGTCGAACGGTGTCTGGCTGGACGCACGAAACGTCACGACGGATGTTTGCAGCGGCGCATTCTGTCCAGGAACGAACTCCACAGTCACAGCCGAGAACTATGCCACGCCGACGGGGTTCGCTCGCAGATCTGCCACTATTCGGTTTGCAACTTCGGTCATTCCGCCGGCGGTGAAGTGCAGTCGCTGCGCTGTCGACTCCGAGAACATGCCCTCGAACCACCGCTGCTCCGGCGCAGCGCAGGCATCGTGTCCACCCGCGACGGCGTCCGTGGCGATGTCGATGACGTGAACACCGTACCGGCCGGCGATCGCGGCAAATTGTGTGTTGAAACGCGCGTAGTAGTTCATGAACCACGCCGCGTCACCGTCCGAGAACGGAACGTTGGGCCAGCACGCCCTGGCACCGATCATCCCGCCTGCTCCGACCATGTAGATCCGGGCCTGCGGGGCCCGTTCCGTCAGCGCAGCCAGAGTCTTGTCGAGCGAATCGGCAGCCTGATCGATGCCGGACTGCGCGAGGGACTCGGTGAGCGGATCGTTGCGGCATCCGCGATCGACGCCCGGTGCGGGAGCAGCGCACAGCGCCCCCACGATCAGGGTGTTCGAGTCGTTTCCACCGACCGAGAGCGTGATCAGATTCGTGTCCGGGTGTACTGCATCCAGTTGGACCGGCCACTGCGTCGGAATCAGTTGGGGTGTGGAGATGATGTTCTCGCTACGAGCAGCACTGCATGACACATCCGCGAACTCCGAGGTTGCGAGTTCGCGCGATATCTTGCCCGCGAAGTTCTCGTAGGACCGTGAGCACCCGTCGGGGTACATCGGTTCCAAGCGCGGTCCCGACGCCCGGGAGTCACCGAGAGCGGTGTACTTGATGCCTGCGTTGTCCCCGGCGTCCACCGGAACCGACGCGTGTGCGGCGCCGGCACCCGCCAACGTCAGAACCAGTCCCACAACAGTGGCCGCAACCGAGCCGAACCGCATCCCACGATTAATCATCTACCGTGCCAAGCCCTTTCACACCCCAACTGAATTTCACTCACTACGCCATCAGGAAACGGCCCAGTTGTGGTGCGGCTTCACCAGCGTGCTTTGCCTGGATTCCCTCGCCGATCGCCTGCAGCTTCCATTCACCGTTCTGCCGGTACACCTTCGCCATCACCATTCCGGTGAAGGGCATACCGCCTTGCATCGTGTACCGAGCCAGTTCGGAGTTGGTGGTGCTGTCGACCAAACGGCAGAACGCATTCTGTACCTGCTCGAAAGTGTGTCCGCGGTAGGACGTGACGGTGAAGATCACCGCATTGACGTGTGCCGGCACGCGCTGGAGATCCACCGTCATCACTTCGTCGTCACCATCACCGTCGCCGGTCAGGTTGTCACCCATGTGACGCACCGAGCCGTCCTTCGACGTGAGCTGTCCGTAGTAGCAGACGTCGACCAGATTGCCGTCGGCGTACAGGAGTGCCGACGCGTCGAGGTCGACGTTGGCCGTACGACTGCCGAACATGCCGCTCTTCTTGATCGGGTCCCAGCCGAGCCCCATCTGGATCAGAGTGAGCGCAACGCCGCCCTCCTTGCGGAGCGTGACCTTCTGTCCCTTGGTGAGGCTGACGGGGCGACCCTTCACGAGGCTCACCTCAGCCGGCTGCGCGGGCGGCTGGTTGTACACCGGCGGAGCGGGCGGGACCGGCGGAGCGTTGTACGACGGCTGCTGTTGGGGAGGCTGGTTGTAGGCCGGCTGCTGTTGGGGAGGCTGGTTGTAGGCCGGCTGCTGTTGGGGAGGCTGGTTGTAGGCCGGCTGCTGCGGCGGCTGGTTGTAGGCCGGCTGCTGCGGCGGCTGGTTGTACGCCGGCTGCGGGGGTGCGGCCTGGGCCGCGGGTGCTGGTGCGTCGTCGACGGAGACACCGTGATCCGTCACCAGTGCTGCAAATCCACCGGCGTAGCCCTGCCCGACGGCGCGGACCTTCCACGCGCCCTGACGGCGGTACACCTCGAGTGCGATGACGATGGACTCGCTGGACAGCCCGTCGATCACGTACTCGTACAGCACGTTTCCGGCGGCATCCGATACCCGAGCCGTGGGCGCCGCGGTGCGTCCGAAATTCGAGGAGGTGTCGTCGAGAGTGATCACGGCACGAACCTGCTCGATGTCGGCAGGCACACCGGCCAACGAGACCTTCAGCGACGCGATGCCACCCGGGTTGGGAACCAACTGCACGCCTGGCCCGGTGGGCTGGTTGAAGAAGACGAAGTCCGCGTCGGAGCGCACTTTGCCGTTGCCGGCCACGAGCAGTGCGGAGAGGTCAGCGGCGGCGGCCAACTGCACCGAGACAATCACCTCCGGCACATCCAACGGACCGTTCTGACCTTTGGCAAGCGATACAGACAACTACATCTCCTTCATTTCAGAGCGTGCATTACTTAGAGAGCTGCTCGGACTCTTGCGGTGTTCCGACCGTCATCGCTCCAACGTGGGCGGAGAACCAACGCACTATCTCCGCACTCGCCGCGATACCGGATCCTTCTGTCACAGTAACGGTCCGCCGTTGCCAGTTGAGTTCTTCCAGCTCACCGTGCCGGGGCCGGATCGCGAAGTCCGCATATTCGAGCATGTCGGCATCGAGCGCACCGTCTCCGGCCGCCAGGACCGTGCCGTCCGGCGTGAGCTCGCCCGCGTCGACGAGTCGGGCTCGCACCTCGGCGAGGGCTCGAGATTTCGAGACCGCGTCCGGCATCGTGTAGATCTTCCGGCCCTGGCGCGAAACGTTCCATCCGCGTGAGGTGCACCAGGCACTCCAGTCCGCTTCGAACTCGGCCGGGATGGTCGACAAGTCCACTACCAAGTACGGGAACAGTTCGTCTGCCACCCGCATGGAACTGACCCAGCTGACGTCGATGCGGGTTTCCAGTTCGCTGTGAACGTGCGCCAATTCCACACCGGCGCTGCGGGTCGATCGCTCGATCTCACTGCGCCAGCCGAGGTCGGGCTTTCCGTCCACCAGGATGTTGCCGCCGTTGCTGGTGATCGCGTATTTCCACGGAGCGCCCGGCAGGTCGATGCGCTGGAACTGCGCGATTGTCCGGGTGGTCGTGGGAATCACCGGTGTTGCCGCGCTGAGCGTCCGAAGCTGATCGATGGTCTCGGTGCTCATGTGGGATAGTGGACCGCCGTTGTAGTACTCGACGCACACGTATTGCTGTGCCGAGGTCAGATCGGTGCCGCTGGGATCCCCACCGATCGCGTTCTTCGAATAGATCATCGTGCGATCCAGATCGGTCGCAATCAGTACCGGCGACGCACTCATGTGATGTCCTTGATCAATCCGACGCAGGAGTACGCAAGATCGGGCACTTCCTCGACCGGGACGCCGCGAGCTTCGGCCAGCAGGCGGATGTGCGCATGTTCGGGTGCTCCGCTCTCGCGAACAAGCACCTTCCAGGGCAGTCGACGAAGCAGCACGCGGGTGGTCTCACCGACGCCCGGTTTCACGAAGTTCACGGTCGAAATCCCGTACGCCGCCTGCACCTTCTCCACCGAGTCCCACCCGGCCCACGTCGGTGTTCGATCCGAATCACGCACAGCGGCAAGTGAATCCGCGACATCGCCTCGCACATTGCCGAATTCTGCCGAAACAACGTCGAGTAGACGGTTGGAGACATCGACATCGGCAAGATCGGCGTAGAACTTCGCGCCGTGAAAGTCTCCGGGGCCGATGAGGGTGTCGTTGAGAACCGTCCGCGAGACCAGTCCGGACACAGTCGAATTCAGGCATGCCGACGCGATCAGGAAGTCGTCTCGGGTGCCATAGGTCCGAACGCAGTAGCCGGGATCCGCAAGAACAGCCAGGTCCGGATTGAATTCGGCGCCACCCGCAGCATGATATTCGGCGAGAGCGGCCTCGAGTTCCCGGGCGATAGCACCCTTGCCCGTCCAGCCGTCGACAAAGACGATCTTCGACGCATCATGATGGCGCGCAAGATAATCGAGTGCAACGGAATCGATGCCCTTACCCCGCACGATCGACACGGCATAGTGCGGCAACGTCAGTCCGTGGACGTGCTGCGCCCACCGACGCATCAAGATTCCGATCGGAGTACCCGCGCGGGCGAGCGACACCAATACGACGTCGGACCCGCGCTCGGCCAGCACCAGGTCTGTGACCGTTCCGACCGCACGCGCCAACCGGGGCGCGCTCTCCGACAACACGGTTTCGAACAGTTCGCGATACGCCGCATCGGGTTGGTACTCGATGGGAAGAGATTCGGCATAGTGCGCTTCACCCGACTGAATACGCTTCTCCCGCAGCGCAACATCCGCTTCGAGGTCGACGTGAGACAGGTCCTTGAGCAACCACGTCACTTCGTCGGGGGCATACGAACCGAACTCGGGTCCGACCAGAGGCGTCGTCATTTGCCCTCACTTTCTCTCGAATCCCGCAACGTCGACGGGTTTGCGCCGCGCACCGTTGCCACGACAACATCGGTCCCGGCATTTCTCAGTGCCTCCACGACACCGCCGGACGCCATCAGGCGATCGGTGTCGGCTGGCTCGTCCACGATCAGCACGACAAGTGCGTCGACTGCCATGTCCGGCCACTGCGCGTTGTACAGAAAACGCGGATCGTTCTCGCCGGATTCCGGTGCAACAAAGGTGAATCCACGACGCAGCGGGTAGCCGACGTGATCCATGACGTACGCCGGAGATCGCGTTGTCGTCTGGTATCGCACCTGGCGGCCACCGAGTTCGAGACCGCTCGCGATGCGAAGAGGGAGATACATCAACTCTTCGTGACCGACCACAATCAGTGCACGGCCTGGTTCCACCGTCGAATCCAGAACCTTGACAGCGGCTTCGACCGCGCTGTCGAAATCTGCCGAGTCCGCGTCGAGGAATCCGTGCCGGCCTCCGTCCGGTACTGCCGCAGGCCACGGTAGGTCCACTCTGGTGACCGCACCGCGACGGGTACCGGCAATATTGAGAGTGGGAGCATCCAGTGCCGTGACTCGTTCCGTCAGCCCGAACGGCAGAACGGTGGAACCCGATGCGAGACTGACGTAGTCGATAGCCACTCCCAATTCCGCTGCGGCCGCATCACTGGCCGCACGGTGCTCGTCGGTTCTCATGTCCACCAGCGACGCCACGACGTACCGCTCGCGCGGGCACTGGCCGTACAGTGCGCGAATGGCATCGATAGCTGTTGCACCGGTCGATATTTCATCGTCTACCAACACCAGGGGCAAATTGTTCTCGAACAGTTCCGCCGACGTCGGCTGCATCAGGTGACTCGTCGCATGCGAGTGCCCCTCCTCGAACCCGGCCAGGGTGGTCGCCCCGGGTACGTCGCGGCGCGTCGAATGCAGGTAGCAGTGGGCATGCAGTCGGGCAGCAACACAATGACCCAAACCCGTTGCAGTTTCGGCAAATCCGAGCACTACAACGTCAACACCGACGCCCAGGCGCTCGCGCACCAGGTCCCCCAGTTCGTCGGCGGCCCCGATGACGACCGACGGCTGCGTCGGGATGTGTTTGCCGAGTACCGTCGACACCAACAGGTGTGCCCGGCGCGGGTTGCGACGCAGTCCGGGAATCACCAGCTCCGGCACCGTCCGTCCGACAGCGGAGTCGCCGTGTACAAGATCCAATCCGAATTCTTCTGTGGCCCAGGGAACCGACCCCACACTGCTGGTCATCGATCAACCAACGCCGTCAGCAGTTCGACAAAAGTGATCCCCTTGTTGGTCACGCCGAAAACACGTGCGCGCAAGGCCGTCTGCCTAGCCCAGTTGCGGTGCGGCTTCATCTCATTCATCTTGTTCCGGTAGCCGGATGCCTGAACTCCACCGCTCTCGACGCCCAGAATGTCGAGAGCGTCGTGGTACTCCTCATGCGTGACTGCGGACAGCGCATTGACCGCGGCAACATGCGATGGGTGGATAACCGTCTTACCTTGAATGCCATTGGCCCGGTCCAACGCGATTTCCCGCAACAGACCGTCCAGGTCGCGGCTCACCAAGTGCTGGCGGAACCGTACCGCGTCGTGCTCCTCGAACGGCGTCGCTCGCAGCATCGGACGGAACATACGCTCGTGGTCGGCGAAGTACTCCCACACCGGCCCGGTAATGACAAAACCCGAACCATCGGCTCGGCCAAGATAATTGACGATGTCGGCGATGACATCGACAACCACACGCACGTCGTAGATCGTCAAGTCACGGTCACGGCGGATGCCGAACGTGCTGCACATATCGGTGGCGCCGATGCGAACCGCAAGAATGCGATCCCGATGACGAGCCAGAAGCGCCTGGACACTGCGCAATTCATGATCGCGGGTATCACGGTGTACCAGTTCCGGCGATTCGAGCACCGGCATGGCATAGAGGTGCTTTCCGAGCGCCTCGGACGCGTCAGCGATGGCATCGAGGAATGACTCGCCGGATTCACTCCCGAATTTGGGGATCACAAATCCGGTCAGCGCATCGCGCCCAATCGTCAGCGATCGGGCAATGTCCGCGATGTCGGACACTTCACGGACCCGGACGAAGAGCAACATGCCGACCGCATCCGTTGCCGCGATCTTGTCGAGCGCGGCCACGGCATTGGCCCGTGCAGTTTCCACCTCGTCGTCCGCGACGGCGTCCTCGAGGTCGAGAACCATCGAACTGACACCTTCGGCAGCGCGCTTCTCCACGATCTCGGCCAGCCCTGCACGCGTCGCGGGAACGTAGAGAGTCGCGCCCAAGGCGATCGCCAGCAGATCTCGCTCGTCGGAATCGCTGAAGGTCCGGGGAGCGTGCAGGAACAATTGCTCCCGCACGTCATCCTCGAGGTGTTGAAAGTGCTGCATGTCTCTTCTCTCTATGACCGATGGCAATTCCACGTTTCATTCCCCCACTTGTTTTTCGGGTGTCCATCCCGATCCCCCGATCGGTCCCGACCTGCATATTCAGTTTCCGGTCAGCGTCTTCCTGCTTGCATCCGCATCTTTTCGACGACTTCGGTGATGAACGCCGAAACCGAATCCAACTGCATGACATACGACCAGTAGTCCGGATGAGTTCCCGTCAGTGACGCAGCCGCCCGTTCGATCCGCGCCAACTGCGCATCGAGCACAGACCCCCATTCCGCCACCAGACCGTGATTGACGGCAAACATCTGCGCGTCTTTCAAACGAAAACGGACCTGACGCTCTGTTTCTGTCGGATCTGCCCGAACTGCCCGAAGTGTTGTCAAACGATCCGTCACAGCATCGACGCAAGCCTCCGCCTCGGCAAGATGCAGACGCGCATCTGCCATCAACGCCAACGCATGCTCCGGATTGCCCACATCCAAAGCCTGCATTGCCTCGTTCAAATCGGCAGCGGCGTTATCGATATGTTCACGACTCCGACTGCTGTTGTTGACCAGATCTGCTGAACTCGCAGCATTGAACTCCCGGAGCAACGCCGAATACGCAGGGTCGAGGCGATCCACCCGCGTTCGTACCGCGGCCAGCCTCGTCGACACGGCCGACACCGTCGTCTGCGCATGTCGCTGCGTGGACGGTGCCTGTGCCAATGCTTCCGTGAGTGCTGCTGCCGCGGCGTTGACCCGCTCGGCTTCGACCCGGATTTCGTCTGCCCGCTCACCGTGTTCCGCCCGGGCGAGCGCGGCAACGGCCGCGTCCAGATGCTCCGACGACGCAACAACCGACGGGTACTCGCAATAGCGCCGATCGGTATCACTCAATGCGCGGCGAGCGGCCTCGGCAGCCGTGCGCGCCTGCTGACCGAGAACCGGAATCGTGGACATCGTCGTCGTGGCCTGCTCGAGGTGGCTTCGGTTGCCGTTGTAGAACGCATCAATGCTTTGAGCTGCGGATACCAGTTCGGCCACCGACTTCTCGAAGGCCGCAGTGGCAGTACGCGCATCACGATGGAGTGCCTGGTCGTTCCCGTACTGCTCGCTCGTGGACAGGTAGTTCGACACCGCCACGTAGCACTTGTCCCTCACCGGTTTCCAGGCCTCGCCAAGGCCACGCTCGGGGAAGAGCTCGGTCGACGCTTTGACGGCCGCAGAAGCAATCGTCTGGCGCTTGTCCATGTCGAGAAACGCCGAGACCATCGCAGTCTGCGCCTCCCGCGCACGACTGATCGACTCCTCCACGCTCACCCCCCGATTGAAGCGCTCCGACCATCTGCCTACCACGATTGAATCCTACGGGGCCGACTGCTTGCGCTTCCGTTTCGATTTCCACTGTTACCGCAGCCACACCCGAAGTGCCGTTAGGGTGGAGGAGGTAAACACATTCCCAAGACGGCCAATCGTCGTCGCGGGCCATGTCTCTTCTCTTGAAAGGACCCCTGAATGGGCGTCAGCTTGACCAAAGGCGGCAATGTCTCTCTCACGAAGGAGGCCCCGAACCTGACCGCAGTGGTTGTCGGCCTGGGCTGGGACGCACGTTCCACCACCGGTGCAGCCTTCGACCTCGACGCCAGCGCAATCGGCGCAGGTGCAGACAAGAAGGTCGTCTCCGACCAGCACTTCATCTTCTTCAACAACCTGCGTTCGCCCGACGGCTCGATCGAGCACAAGGGTGACAACACCGACGGTGAAGGCGAAGGCGACGACGAGCAGATCGACGTGAACCTCGCCGCTGTTCCGGCCAACATCGAGAGCGTTGTCTTCCCCGTCTCGATCTACGACGCAGAAGCACGCTCGCAGTCGTTCGGCCAGGTCCGCAACGCGTACATCCGCGTCGTCGACAAGTCCAACGGCAACGAGCTTGCCCGCTACGACCTGTCCGAGGACGCCTCCACCGAGACCGCAATGGTCTTCGGTGAGCTGTACCGCAACGGCGCCGAGTGGAAGTTCCGCGCTATCGGCCAGGGCTACGCCTCGGGCCTCGCGGGCATCGCACGCGACTACGGCGTCAACGTCTGATAGTCGACCTACCGTCGAGCTGACCAAAGGGAGAGTTCCGCAGTACGCTGTGGAACTCTCCCCTGCTTCGTCTCGATTGCGGTGAGATAACCGCTGCAGTAACCACTGCGCACTGACCAACTAGAAAGGGCCACGCTCCGTGGTACTGCGAATATTCGGTTTATCGATCGGCATTTCGATCCTCGCGATGATCGTCGCGTTCATCTACGGCGGACCCGAGGCGCTGTTCCTCGTTGTCATCCTGTCAATTCTGGAAATTTCGCTTTCCTTCGACAACGCCGTCATCAATGCCACCGTTCTGCGAAGAATGAGTGATTTCTGGCAGAAGATCTTCCTTACTGTCGGCATCGTCATCGCGGTGTTCGGTATGCGTCTGGTGTTCCCGCTTGTGATCGTGTGGGCGGCATCGGGCCTGGGTCCGATCGCAGCACTCGACCTTGCGCTGAACCCGCCGGCCGACGACGCCGCCTACTTCCCCAACGGCGATCCGAGCTACGAAACACTGATCACCGACGCTCACCCGACAATCGCAGCATTCGGTGGCATGTTCCTGCTGATGCTGTTCCTCGGCTTCATCTTCGAAGAGCGTGAGATCACCTGGCTGTCCTGGCTCGAGAAGCCCCTTGCGCGGATCGGCAAGCTGGATCAGCTCGCAGTTGTCGTTGCCGGCCTCACCCTCGTTCTGGCAGGTTCGTTCCTGGCCGCAGACGACAAGGTCACGACGGTCATGATCTCCGGCGTGCTCGGCATGATCACGTACATCGCCGTCAACGGATTGGGTGAACTCTTCAACCTGCCCGAAGAGGACGAAGACGAAGAGACCGCCAAGTCCGGCGGACCCTCCGAGTTGGCCAAGGCAACAGGTAAGGCCGGGTTCTTCCTGTTCCTGTACCTCGAAGTCCTCGACGCGTCCTTCTCCTTCGACGGCGTCATCGGCGCGTTTGCCATCACCTCGGACCCGATCATCATCGCTCTCGGCCTCGGCTTTGTCGGCGCGATGTTCGTCCGCTCCATCACCGTCTTCCTCGTCCGCAAGGGCACGCTGTCCGATTACGTCTACCTCGAGCACGGCGCCCACTGGGCCATCGGCGCTCTGGCCGTCATTCTGATGGTGTCGATCGGCGTTCACATCAACGAGATCATCACCGGCCTTGTCGGTGTCTTCTTGATCGGCGCCGCCTTTATCAGCAGCGTCATCCGAAACAAGCGGATCGCGAATGAAGATCCGAAACTCGACGAGAACACTCCAGCCACAGTCTGAGTTTCTTTTCTCGAACGCCCGCGGCCGATTCCGGTCGCGGGCGTTTTGTTTTGTTGTGCCGGAATTGCTGTGCTTGCCGCGCGGCTGATCTTCAGCCGCGCGCCTGATCAAGCCTGCGGGCGCACAATTGGCGCGCGGATGGGTTTTCAGGAATCCCGGAGGCCCATCAGACGCCGATGCGTTAGGTGGTAGGCAAACCCGCCCGCGCGACTGCGCCGGCAAAGAGAGCGGTCACTGCGGCGCCCATTGCCTGTTGATCGACTTCTTCCGGGTCAACGGAGTGCTCGAGGACCAATCCGGATATCAAGGCCATCAACGAGATTGCGGTAGTCCGCACGTCGAAGGCATCCTCGACGCCCCATTCACTGGCTCGCGCTCCGATCAACTCCACCAGTTGACTGCGCAGGTGCCGACGCTCTCGGAGGTATGCCTGGGCGATCTGGGGGTCACGTCCGGCGAGGACACCGAATTCGAGGACGAGCAGCAGCCACCCGGGGTTGCCGGCCATCCACGACGCGATTGCCTCGCCGCTTTTGCCGGCGGCGTCGGTGGGGCTCATGCCCGCGATTTCGGCGAGCACCCGCCCGGCCAGTTCGAGTGACCGTTGCGCAAAAAGTTCGGCAAACAGATCTTGTTTGGACTCGAAGTTGGAGTAGACGGCCCCCTTCGTGAAGCCTGCTCGGCGGGCCACTTCGGTGAGACGTGCAGCACTGAATCCTTGCTCGGCAAATTCTTCCGCCGCAGCGTCGAGCAGTCTTTGCCGCACAACGTCGCGTCCGGGGCGGGTTGCCGGCACGAAGTCCGGTTGACGAGATTCAGTCACGATACCTAGAGTATTCAATACCTCGGGTATTGACAAGCTCTTTACTTTCGACAAGATCAGGACTCATCGTGACCACAACGCATCCGGCACACGCCGCACCGGAAACACCCACGCCTCAGCACGAACACCCCAGCGACAACTTGCTCGCCAAATACGGCGCCCCGAAAGTCATGGTCGCGCTGTTCGTCGGCATGATCCTGCTGCAGATGGGCTTCATCCTCAGTTACGTCGCCGCGTTCCATCAGCCGACGCCACGTGACATCGAGATTGTGGTCATCGCAGATCAGGGCACACCGGACGGCATGGATCAGCAGATCGCCGACAAGCTCAACGCCATCGACGGCAGCCCCCTCGACGCGCGTGTTGTCGACAACACCGCCGCAGCGCGTCGGATGCTCCACGATCGCGAGATCCAGGGAGCGTTTGTCATCAATCCGGCGGGAGCCGACACCCTGATCACCGCCAGCGCGGGTGGTAGTTCCATTGCGACGTCACTCGAATCGATCTTTACCCAGGTCGAGGGCAGTCAGAACCGCGAGTTCGTGGTGCGCGACGAGATCCCGGTGGGCGCTCACGACAACCGCGGCCTGTCCGGCTTCTACCTCTCGATCGGCTGGGTTGTGGGCGGCTACCTCTTTGCCGCTGCAATCGGCCTGTTCATCGGTGCACCGAAGACACTTCGACAGGCAGCTGCGCATACCGGTGTGATCGCCGTGTACTCGGTGATTTCCGGAGCGCTGGGCGCACTCATCACGTCGCATGTTCTCGGGACCTTTGCCGGGCACTGGCTCCCACTCTCCCTACTGGGAAGTGCCGTCGTGTTCGGCACGGCAATGTTCACGGTCGGACTCCGCGCGGCAATCGGCGTCCTCGCCGTTCCGTTGGCGATCGCAGTGTTCGTCATCCTCGGTAATCCCAGTGCCGGAGGCGCTTTCGGCTCGAACGTGCTCCCGTCTTTCTATGCGGCAATCGGCCGATGGATCACTCCGGGCGCCGGCACCGAGGGTGTTCGAAGCATCGTGTATTTCGGCAACGTCGGAGTCGGCCAGCCAGTACTGACACTTTTTCTGTACGCCGTGGTCGGCGCCGCCATGTTGTTCGGATTTACAATCAGGAAGAACCGAAAGTCCGCCGACACAGTCCCTACTCCGGCTGTGACAATCGCCGACTAGTCCTACTCTTGAATTCATGACGAGCCTCCTCCACCCCAACGCCTCGCACGTCGCCGAAACTCTGATCGCTCGCGGTCATCACGGCGTCATCGTCACGCAAGCCGACGCGACGCACACTGCCGAAGAAGCAGCGGCAGCTGTCGGGGTGGAGGTGGGCGCGATCACCAAGTCACTCGTGTTCCTACTCGACGACGATCCAGTGTTGTTGCTGGTCTCAGGCTCGCACCAGGTCAATCTTCAGGCAACTGGTGAGCGTCTCGAGGGCAAGCTGACGCGAGCTCCGTTGGAGATGGCAAAGGCCGCAACCGGTCAACCCATCGGCGGAGTGGCGCCGCTCGGACACCCGACCAACCTGCCGACGTATGTCGATACTGCGCTCGAGCCGTATCCGATCCTGTGGGCGGCAGCGGGCCATCCGAACACGGTCTTCCGCACGACGTATCCGGAACTGTTGCGCATCACAGCTGGCCTTGCCGTGGATATGGACTAAGCACGATCGGACGCGCCCTTATAGTGGGTCGAAAGACCATATTTCCCACCGGAGAGCCCCCGTTGACTGACACGCCGAACGATATTTCCGACCCAACCCCTCCCGACGCGACCGCCGCTCCCGAGTTGTCTACCGGCATCTGCGCCGCCGACTACCGGGCAGCACTGGGCCGTCACCCGGCGGGAGTCACTGTTGTCACCCTCGACTCCGGCACCGGACCGGTAGGTTTCACGGCGACCTCGTTCTCGTCGCTCTCACTCGAACCGCCGCTCGTGTCGTTCAACATCGCGGAGACATCGTCGAGCATCACCGCTCTGAAGGCCGCGAAGTCCTTGGTGATTCATCTTCTCGGTGAACACCAACAGCATTTGGCCCAGCGCTTTGCACGCAGCGCGGATCAGCGTTTTGCCGATCAATCACTCTGGGCTGTCCTCGATACCGGCGAGCCGGTTCTGCACGGCACGCCCAGTTGGATGCGCGTCACGGTCGATCAGTTGATTCCGGTGGGCGATCACACCCTTGTTGTCGGACTTGTCACCCGAGTCCACGCCGACGAGGACGATGATTCCGCTGCGGCGCCACTTCTTTATCACGAGGGCAAGTACTACCGCCCCACTCCGCTGGGACAATAACCTCAAACAACGAAGGCCTCGCCGGGTATCCGGCGAGGCCTTCATAGTTCGCGAAAGAACTTACAGCGCTACGTACTTGGTATCGAGGTACTCGTCGATACCTTCGGTTCCACCTTCGCGACCGAAGCCCGATTCCTTGACACCACCGAACGGTGCTGCGGCATCGGAGATCGCGCCGCGGTTGACGCCGACCATGCCGGTATCCAGCTTCGCCGAGACACGCATCGCACGATCGATGTCGCGGGTGTAGAAGTACGCGACAAGACCGAACTCGGTGTTGTTGGCTGCGGCGACGGCTTCATCTTCGGTATCGAAACCGACTACGGCTGCAACAGGTCCGAAGATTTCTTCCTTCAACAGACGCGCGTCAGCGGGAACCTGATCAAGGACCGTCGGGGTGAAGAAGAATCCGGGGCCTTCGGGTGCCGATCCACCGGTGCGAACGCGAGCGCCCTTGGACACGGCGTCGTCGACGAGTCCGGTGACGGTGGCGAGTTGCTTGGTGTTGATGAGCGGGCCGATGTTGGTGCCCTCGGCGTCACCTGCGCCCACCTTCAAGGCCGCAACCTTGGCAGTGAACTTGTCGGTGAACTCTTCGCGGACCGAGTTTGCAACGTAAATGCGGTTGGCTGCGGTGCAGGCCTCGCCGCCGTTGCGCATCTTCGCGAGCATCGCACCGTCGACAGCTGCGTCGATGTCTGCGTCGTCGAAGACGATGAACGGAGCGTTGCCACCCAGTTCCATGGACGTACGGAGAAGCTTGTCAGCTGCATTGCGCACCAACAACTTTCCGACGCCCGTGGAACCGGTGAAGGTGACCTTGCGCAGACGCGCATCTTCCATCAGCGGTCCGCTGATCGCCGCGGCGTCGGAGGTCGGGAGGATCGAGAGCACACCGTCAGGCAGGCCGGCGTCGGCAAATACCTGGCCGAGAAGCTGCATGGTGAGCGGAGTGTCCTCAGCCGGCTTGACGATGATGGTGCAGCCGGCCGCAAGTGCCGGTCCGATCTTTCGGGTTCCCATGGCCAACGGGAAGTTCCACGGGGTGATCGCGAGGACCGGTCCGACGGCTTCCTTGGTGACGAGGATGCGACCGTTGCCGGCCGGAGCCTGTGTGAAGCGGCCACCGATGCGGACGGCTTCCTCGCTGAACCAACGCAGGAACTCGCCGCCGTAGTTGACCTCACCGCGACTCTCGGCCAACGACTTACCCATTTCCAGGGTCATCATCAACGCGAAGTCCTCGGCGCGGGCGTGCAACAACTCGAATGCGCGGCGCAAGATCTCGCCACGAGTCCGAGCGGGCGTAGCGGCCCAATCATCTTGTGCCGCAGCAGCAAGATCGAGGGCACGGATACCGTCAGCTGCCGTGGCGTCGGCTACCTGAGCCAACTCTTCGCCGGTTGCCGGGTTGTAGACCGCAAAGGTCTTCTCGGCCGGCGTGAGCTTGCCACCCAACCAGAGACCCTGGGGTACAGATTCGAGAAGTTCCGAGACGTTCGACATGTCAGTTCTCCTGTGCTGCAGTGCGAATAGCAGACTCGAGGACTGTCAGGGCGTCGTCGAGCAGCTCTTCGGAAATGACCAACGGAGGGAGTAGACGAATGACGTTACCGTAAGTGCCGCACGTGAGGATCACAACGCCTGCCGCGAGGCACGCAGCTGCGATTGCCTTCGTGATGTCGGCATCCGGCTCCTGTCCGCCGGGCTTGACCAGCTCGATGGCGAGCATGGCGCCGCGTCCACGAACGTCGCCGATGACGTCGAGTTCCTTTGCCAGCGCGTTCATTCGACCGACGACGGTGGTCTCGATGGTGCGGGCGCGACCACAGAGGTCCAGCTCGTGCATCTGGTCGATGGATGCCAGCGCCGCGGCGCAGGCGACGGGGTTACCGCCGTAGGTGCCGCCGAGGCCGCCCGGGTGGACGGCGTCGATCAGGTCGGCGCGGCCTGTGACAGCTGCGAGCGGCATGCCGCCGGCGATGCCCTTGGCAAGCGTGACCAGGTCCGGGACGATTCCCTCGTGGTCGCTGGCGAACCAGGCACCAGTGCGAGCAAAGCCTGCCTGGACCTCGTCGGCGATGAAGACGACGCCGTTCTCCTTGGCCCACGCGACGAGCGTCGGGAGGAATCCTTCTGCCGGAACGATGAATCCGCCCTCACCCTGGATGGGCTCGATGAGGATGGCTGCCGTGTTCGACGCGCCGATCTGCTTCTCGATCATCGTGATGGCGCGCTGCGCAGCCTGCTCGCCGGTGATCTTCGAACCGTCGACGTTCAGTCCCTCGCGGTACGGGTAGGACATCGGAACGCGGTAGACCTCGGGGGCAAAGGGACCGAAGCCGCTCTTGTACGGCATGGACTTTGCCGTCAGTGCCATCGTGAGGTTGGTGCGGCCGTGGTACGCGTGATCGAACACCACAACGGCGTCGCGGCCCGTTGCGTGACGAGCGATCTTGACGGCGTTCTCGACGGCTTCGGCGCCGGAGTTGAACAGCACGGAACGCTTCTCGTGGTCACCGGGGGTGAGTTCGGCGAGGCGCTCGGCGACCTCGATGTAGCCCTCGTACGGAGCGACCATGAAGCAGGTGTGGGTGAAGTGCGCAACCTGATCCTGAACTGCGGCGACAACAGCCGGGTTGGATGCACCGACGCTGGTCACGGCGATACCGGCACCGAGGTCGACGAGCGAGTTGCCGTCGACGTCGACGATCACTCCGCCATCTGCGTCAGCGACGTACACCGGAAGGGTGGACGCAACACCGGCGCCGACAACCTTCTTACGACGCTCTGCGAGCGCAGCCGAGCGCGGGCCCGGGAACTCCGTGACGATGCGACGTTCCTGCGGAAGCCGGTATTCGATTGCACTCATGTGACCACCCTCTCGGTTGTGTATTGCATTCGAGTATGCGACGCGCGAGCACCATCGAGCAGTGCCGAAATGGATATCTACCTACTCAGGCCTACTCCACATCGGCAGCTCCCGCTAGCCTTGAACTCGTGACCGTTCCGATCTCCTGGCTTCTGCGCCAGAAGCACCTGTCGCTGACATTGCTGACCGACCCGTCGTCATCCACTCAGCCGGTTACGTTTGCGCAGGCCACAGAGCTGACGGACCCCACTCCGTGGCTCTCGGGCGGGGAACTGGTGCTCACCACCGGGCTTGCATTCGTGGGCGCTACTGCCACTGATTTTGCCGACTACGTCGACCGTTTGGCGGCGGCGGAAGTGTCGGCGCTGGGGTTCGGAACGGGACTTTCTCACAAAGAAGTCCCGCCGGAACTTCTCGCAGCTGCCAGCGGTCGCGGACTTCCCCTGCTCGAAGTTCCGTTCACCACACCGTTCGCGGCAGTCACCCGCGCGGTGATGACCCGGCTGAGTCAGCAGGAGTACGAGTCCGTCCTGCGCGCCGCGGAAGTACAGACGCGCATCACCCGGGTTGCGCTCCGCGGCGGTGTTTCCGCGATCGTGCGCGAACTGGCCACGGCGACAAAAACTTCGGTTGCGTTTGTCGGCGACCGCATCACCGCCGTACATCCGGCAAATCAGAAGTCGCTGATCTCCGAGGTGCGCGCCGTGGCCGCGACCACTCGCGATCCCAATGCACCGGCATCGATTTCGCAGAGCACCCCCGAACGGACACTTACGCTCTCCCCGGTCGGAGTGACCGACAGTTGGCACGGCTACCTGGCCCTGGCCGGATCGGGACCACTGAGCAACATCGACAGAGTGCTTCTCGGACACGCTGTTTCCCTGTTGACCTTGGAACTCGAGAAGCCAGTGCGCCTGCGGGCTGAGCGATCCAAACTGAACTCCATGGCATTCGGCTTGCTACTCGACGGACGAATCGCCGAAGACGCTGTGCCGTCGTATCTCGGCGAAGCGAGTGACACCAACGGATTGGTACGCGTCGTCCACATCCGAGGATCAGCGCTGGGACCTGCTCTACGCGAGCTGGACAGCGCACTTGCACGCGCAGGAAGACCTCTTTTTGCCCAGGTGGAGAACGCCGCACTCACCGTGCTGCTTCGCGGCAGCGATACCGTCGACACCGCACAAGCGCTTCTGGCGCAGCTGTCTCCGAGCGAATCCAAATCGGTTCGCGCCGGGATCAGCACGCCGCACCCAATTCTCGACGCTGCGCGCGCACTGGTCCAAGCCCGCGCCGCAGCCAACCTCACAACGGCTACAGCGCGCATTCTCGAATTCGATGCACTGACGGGTTCGACGATTCTTGCGTCCGAACCGGCAAGAGAAGCACTTGTTGCCATGGCCGCCAACACGATTCCCGTACTGACCGAACACGACGACAAACACGGAACAGCGCTCGCGATCTCGCTCCGCGCTTACCTCGAGGCCAACGGCCAATGGGAATCTGCCGCTTCCGAGCTCGGCATCCACCGGCACACTCTCCGAGGTCGCATCACCCGCGTCGAAGAACTCTTGCGGTGCGACCTCGGAGAGGCCAGGGTCAGAGCTGAACTACTGCTGTCGTTACTCGCTTGGGAGAGCCGCTGACAAAAACGACGATGTGCCGCGGATCAGCAGTTCGAGTTCTGCGTCGACAGTGCACAGTCGTGCCGTGTCGAGCGGACCACTGCGGCGAACGCTGGACATCAGCGTCGTAAATCGGTGCACAGCATCGAGATTGGCGCTCGACCACCGCTGCACCACGCCGTCACGATCGTCGTCGAGAGCACCTGACACAAGATCCGCGAATCGCGTCGTCAATCGAGCATGAACGGCAGCGCTGCCCATGACCTCCCAGTGTGAAGCTCCGACGGAAACGTCGACGCCGCCGAGCACGTCACCCAGATCGAGCTCTGCGGCAAGCTCACGGTAGAGGGTTGCGGCCGCCTGGACCGACGTATTCTCCTGCAGTGCAAGGTCGGCCAACGCCAGAGCCCCGAAGGACACCTCGATACGTTCGCTCGAGTTCAGCCCCGCCGTGAGTTCGCGCACCGGCCCCGACCAGCGATCGATGTCTGCCCGCGGGTTCACCGCAAACCGTCCGGCCGCTCCTGGCCGTCGCAGCACCCAGCTCATTTCGGACTCGAGCAACTGTTGCAGTCGATCGAGTGCCTGAAGTTGTTCGGCAGCATCAAGATCGGAGTTCAGAATGCCGCGGCGCAGCTCCTCGGTTCCGAGCACCTCACTGACCACCGCATACGCCAAAGACGCTTCCGGGCTACGCACACCCAAGTGCTCTTCCAACCGGAACAGAACACCCGGCCCGACGCGGTTGACCAATTCGTCGACCACCGACGTGATGATGATGTCACGTGCGAGTCGGTGCGTGTTCACAGCTTCGGGCGCTGCCTCTACCACCGACGGCGGGAAGTACTGCGTCAAACGGCCGGCAAAGATCTTGTTGTCAGGGGCCTCCGAGGCACCCAACTCGGCGGTCAGCACATTCTTCGACTGAGCTACCAGCACAGCAAGTTCGGGGCGAAGAAGCCCCTGACCTGCCCGGGCCCGCACGGCAAGCGACTTGGCGTCCGGCAGCGATTCTTCGACGCGTTTCATGGCGCCCGCGGCAATCAGATTCTCGATCAGTCGCTCATGCTGGTCGAGAAGCGCCGGCGCTCGATGCTCGGCCAGGCTGATGGCGAGGGTTTGATCTTCACTGGCCTTCAGTACCGACGCGGCTACCTCGTCCTGTGCCGACGCCAGAAGCGCATTTCGTGAGTCGGAATCCAACCCCGCCAGAGCGATTTTGATGTTGACCTCACGGTCCGACGTCGCGACACCGGCCGCGTTGTCGATGAAGTCGGCGTTGATTCGTCCACCGCCGGCGGCGTATTCGATCCGCGCGCGCTGAGTGAAACCGAGATTGCCGCCCTCCCCGACCACGCCCGCGCGCAATTCGTCCGCACTCACCCGAACGCCGTCGTTGGACGGATCGGCCGCGTCGACGTTGCTCTCGGCCGACGCCTTCACGTAGGTGCCGACGCCCCCGTTCCACAACAGGTCGACCGGGGCGCACAGGATCGCCCTGATCAATTCCTGCGGGGTGAGCTTCTCCTCGGTGATTCCGAGTGCGTCACGTGCCTCGCGCGGAAGACTGATGGACTTTGCGCTGCGCGGCCACACGCCTCCGCCACTCGATATCACGGTGCGATCGAAGTCGTCCCAGGACGAGCGCGGCACGGTGAAGAGGCGGGCGCGTTCGCGCAGCGTCGCCTCCATGTCGGGGTTCGGGTCGATGAAGACATGGCGGTGGTCGAACGCCGCAACCAGACGGATCTTGTGCGAGAGCAGCATTCCGTTGCCGAACACGTCGCCGGACATGTCGCCGATCCCTGCGACGGTGAAGGGATCGGTATCGACGTCCACACCACGCTCGGCAAAATGGCGTCGCACAGCCACCCACGCGCCGCGGGCGGTGATGCCCATAGCCTTGTGGTCGTAGCCGGCCGAACCACCCGACGCAAAGGCGTCGCCGAGCCAGAAACCACGCTCGATCGCAATACCGTTCGCCACGTCGGAGAACCGGGCGGTTCCCTTGTCCGCTGCCACGACAAGATACGAGTCTTCAGCGTCGTACGCGATCACTTCGGCTGGGTGTACCGGCGAGCCGTCGACGATGTTGTCCACCACGTCGAGCAGTCCACGAATGAACGTGCTGTACGACTCCTGCACCTGGGCCGGTGTGGGTGAGGATGTTCCGCGCACGACAAAAGCGCCCTTCGCTCCGGTCGGAACGATGGGCGAGTTCTTGACGCTCTGGGTTTTCATGAGGCTCAAGGCCTCGGTACGGAAATCTTCGAACCGATCGGACCATCGCAGACCGCCACGTGCCACCGACGAACTACGCAGGTGAACGCCCTCGACATTGGGAGCGCTGACGTAGATTTCGCGGAACGGAACCGTTTTCTGCGGCGTCGACAGAAGCTGCGAGTCGATCTTGAACGACGCGTACGGCAGCGGATTGCCGGCGTCGTCGCGCAGGTACCAGTTGGTGCGCAATGTTGCTTGGAGGAACGAGCGAACGCCACGAAGAACTCGGTCTTCGTCGAGAGTGTCTGCGCCGTCGACCAACTCGTCGATCAAGGTGATCGCGGCGGCAACCGCCACACTGCGCTTCGGCACTGCCGGGTCGAATCGCGCGGTGAACAGTCCCAGTGCCGCCCGCACGAAAGCGGGCTTCGCTGCCAGCACTCCCACGATGTAGCCTTCGGACAATCCGATGCGTGCCTGAGCGAGGAACCGGCACGCCGCGCGCAGCAACTCTGCGTCACGCCACGTGATGTCGGCTCGTCCGATCAGGCCCGAGAAATTGTCCATCCGGGTCCTACCTGCAACCACAGCTTCGAAAGCCGAGGCCATCTTCTCGAGTGCACCGCCGTCGAAGGCACAGGGCTCGAAGGTGAAATGATGCGCCGATCCGAGAACTGTCGGAAGCGGGCGGTGCGTCGACACTCGCAGTCCGAGGGATTCGAAGTTCTCGCACAGATCGGAGAGGGAGGGCTCTCCGGACGGCCACAGAACCACGCCGGTCAGTTCGTCACCCTGACGGAAAACCAGTCGTTGACCCGCTGCTGCCAGCTCGGCAACCAGTCCCAACGCTGGATCCGTCGAGTCTGCGAATTCTGACTTGGTTGCCGTTGATGTGCTCGCCATTGAACACCCTCCTGGAAAGTATTGGATCCGAACACTTTCCAGTGTTACGTGCATCACCGAAGAAAGTTCGTGCCCGATAGGAGTGCTAAACCTCGACTGGCACGACAATCCGGCAGTTGCAACTCTCGGGTCAGTCGCCCAGCCGGATCGGCGCCAAGTCCGCAAAGACGTCGCCAGGACCAGGATTCTCGGATGGCGTAGAACCGCCGAGATGATGGACGACTCCCCACACTGCGTTGATCGCGGTCTGGATCGCTCCCTCGGCCCATCCCGCCGTCCAGGAAACGTCGTCGCCTGCGAGGAAGACTCCGCGATGACGCGGTTCGAGGTCACTTTGCACGAAGTGCGAGAACAGTCGCTCCTGGTACCGGTAATGCCCGGGCAGATTTGCCTTGAAGGCGCCCATGAAATCGCGTTCGGTTTCCCAGGACAGCGTGACCGGACTGGAGATGATGTGACTCCGGAAATCGACGCCGGGGTAGATCTCTTCCAATGAGCGCAACATGATCTCCATGCGCTCGGTAGCGTTCAGCGCCAACAACTTCAACGAATCATCCGACCACGTGTACGACAGACAGATCAGGCCGGGTTTTCCTTCCCCTTGATCGAGGAGGTACGTGCCGCGACTCATGCGGTCGGTCAGGGTCATCGACACCGAATCGCGACCGGTCTCGGGATCCTTGTCCTTCCAGAACGGACGATCGACAAGAACGAACACCTTGGTCGAGCCCATGTAATGCGTTCGCTCGATCGCAGTCCAATGATCGATCGGGAACAGATCGTCGGCGCAGCGAATGTTGTTGAGAAGCATCCAACTCTGCACGGTGACAACGGCGCTCGCATACGTTCGGATGAAACCCTCGGCATCGACAACCGTGAACCGACCCGGTTCGGTGCGTCGCAGTTCAGTGACACGCGGCCGCGTTTTCCCGCCGTTCAGTGAAGACACCGTTGTGCCTGCCGGCCAGTGCTTCATCCGCGCGGGGGTTCGGCTCCACAGACGCAACGGCAACTGCTGCGATCCACCGACGATCCCACGGTGATCGTCATCGGCTGCTGTGATGACCACACGAAGGATCTCGAGGATCGAATTGGGATAATCGGTATCCCAGCCGCCGGTCCCAAATCCGACCTGCCCGAACACTTCCCGCATATGGAAGGACTTGAAGTGCTTCGATGCGGCGAGGAATCCGTAGAACGTCTGGTCGTCGTATCGCACCACCAACTCGTTCCAGATCCGCTTGATCTCAGCGGTATCGCGGTCCCGAATTGCCTGCTGCATGGGAATCAAATCGGCGTAGTCTTCAAGAGTGCGTGCCCACGCCTGTTCGACTTCGGTGAAGATCGGCGGCAAATCCTCGAGTGTGTGCGCATAGTGGCTTTCGCCCTTGAGGTCGATGACGGTACTCGGGGTTACCTCCGCCAGCGGATTGGCGAACTCCTGGGTCTCTAGCCCCATCTCGCCGAGGTAGTGGAAGAGCGTTGTCGACGACGGTGGGAATCGCATCGCGCCCATCTCCGCGACGATGCCCGGGTACCCGTCGAATTCGACCGAGCGCATTCGGCCGCCAATCTGATCTGCCTCGTAGACAACCGGTTTGAGTCCGATTCTGAGCAGCTCGTACGCCACGATCATGCCGGCAAGCCCGCCACCGATCACTGCGATTTCCGTGCCGAACGAGACGTCTGGCACCGATCCCAACCCGGCCGGGTCGGACACGTAGTCGTCGTACGCAAACGGAAAGTCGGGACCGAACATCGTCAGCGGAGGAAGCGGTCCAGGCTCGGAGGAACTGTCGGGAGCTACGGGAACGGTCATCGGCGACCCTCTCGCTGGGAACGATAGTCGGGGTACAGATCGAGTCGACGATCATCGAGATGTGTATTGACGGAACGTGATCGACTCACCTCGGCGGCGGAGATATCGGCAAGGATCAGTTCCTGCCCGGCACCTGCTCGGGCAAGCTCCCTACCGGCCGGATCGATCGTGCACGACAACCCGCAATAGGTGAGCTCGGACTCCGAACCACAGCGATTGACGTACGTGACAAACATCTGGCTCTCGTAGGCGCGAGCCGGAACAACCTGCTGTGCAATGTGTTCGTACGGTGCCATCAGTCCGGTGGGCACGATCAACCACTGGGTTCCGGCATCAGCATGGGCACGAACAGCTTCGGGGAATTCGACGTCGTAGCAGATCAACAGGCCGCACTGGATTCCGTCGAGATCGAAACCGACGACCAGAGTGTCACCGGGCGCAAAATTCTCACGATCGAGCGCGCCGAAGAGATGCGTCTTGCGGTAGTTGGCAAGCGAGAGGCCAGTGCGCCCTACTACCTGCACACTGTTGTAGACATCGCCGCCGGAGAGTTCGGGATAGCCGTAGACGATGGCGATGCCAGCGGTGACCGCGACCGCCGCAACCGCGTCGAAGATCGGTCCGTCCGACGGTTCTGCGCGCGTTCCGACCAATCCGCCGATGTTGTACCCCGTTGCGGACATTTCCGGCGTCACCAGGACGGATGCACCGGACGCCGCTGCTGCGCGTGCTGCCACCTCGATCGCGCCCAGATTGAACTCCACCGAAGCATTGACATCTTTCGATGTGAGCGGGCCCTGAAACAGTCCGACACGGAGGGAATCGACCTTCATCGTGCGCTCCTCGAGAAGTTCCGTGACGTCAGTATGCGACGGGCTCGACTTCAAAGGGTGATCGGCAACGCGACATCTGTCAACTGATGTTTCTCGAAAATCAACCTTCGGCCTCAGGCAGGTGCGCGTGGCCCCTCCGGCAAGGCCGGATTCAAAACCCACAGAACCTTGGCCCGCACGGTGCCCTCAGCCGAGAAACTGTGGTTGTGACGCGGAGCAAAGGTGAGCGAATCCCCCACCTGCAGGACCACATCCTCGGCGTCGACGGACTCACCCTCCGGATCAGTTCTCCCGCCCTCGAACGACACCCGTAAACCACCCTCGAGGACGTGAACGAAGTTCACATCGGCCGGCAGGCTGTAGTACTCGGTCCCACTTCCCCCACCTGGTTCGATCTCACTCATCAACACCTGGATACGACGCTCATTCGTCGGCGTGAGCAGAAATTCTGCCATCTTCTCGCCGCCGAAACTGATCTGCGGCCGGGCGTCGACGCGCACCACCTCACCAGCAGAAGCGTTCTCGAACAGCGAACCGATCGGGACCTCGAGTGCGGCGCACACCTTGATCAAGGTCGCCACCGACGCATTCACGTGATCGCGCTCGAGTTTCGACAGGAACCCCTTGGTCACTCCGCACGATGTGGCCAGGTCGTCGAGCGTCAACCGCTTCGACTGGCGGGCAGCCTTGAGCCTCGCCCCGATCTGCGGGCTACCAGGCTCCGAGCTGTCCTTCATCTTCACCACGCGATAACTCCTTCAACACAGCCCGTCCCCTACAGGAAACAAGAGTTGACAAATAGGCTTCTCGAAGAAACCATACTTGCACAGAGAGCTACATCACCGATGTGCCGTTCACAGGCAGGGACCCCAATGGCCACCAACGACGCCGGATCTTTCATCGGACCAGTCGACGCGACTCGAGTCCCCCGATACGCCGAACCGACCACCTTTGCGCGCCTGCCGCGCCTCGACGAGGTTTCGCGCGCCGACGTGACCATTCTGGGAATCCCTTTCGATTCGGGGGTCAGCTACCGGCCCGGCGCGCGCTTCGGCCCCGGTCACATCCGCGCTGCGTCGAAGCTGCTGCGTCCGTACAACCCGGCACTGAAGGTCTCACCCTTTGCTAACCAGCAAGTTGCCGACTTCGGCGACATCGGCGTCAACCCCTTCGACATCCAGGAAGCGTTGACGACGGTTCAATCCGCGGTGACCGACCTGCGCGCCGACGGTTCCTCGGTGCTCACACTCGGTGGCGACCACACCATCGCACTGCCGATCCTTCGATCACTCGCACGCGATCACGGACCCATCGCCGTGCTGCACTTCGATGCTCACCTCGATACGTGGGACACCTATTTCGGCCAACCCTTCACGCACGGAACACCTTTCCGCCGCGCCAGCGAAGAGGGCCTCATCGACATGGAGCGCTCACAGCACATCGGCATCCGCGGACCGCTCTACAGTGAGAAGGACCTCGAGGACGATCGCGTGCTCGGCTTCCAGGTGATTCGCAGCGACGACTACGAGGTCGACGGCGTCGCCAGCATCGTCGAGCGCATGCGTAAGCGCCTCGACGGCGGCCCGGTGTACGTCTCCGTCGACATCGACGTACTCGATCCCGCCCACGCTCCGGGTACCGGAACACCCGAAGCCGGCGGCATGACATCTCGTGAACTGTTGAACACACTGCGAGGACTGGTGGGTCTCAACGTGGTCGGCGCCGACATCGTCGAGGTCGCGCCGGCGTACGACCACGCCGAGATCACCGGTATCGCAGCGGCTCACGTCGCTTACGAGTTGTTGTCGGTACTCGCACTCAATCGCTGAAGCAGCACAACGGTATCCGTGGTGTGATGCATCTCCGGGTTCGCGGGAAGATCACGCTCCCGCGACTCCGAGACCAACACCTTCCACCCATCTGTGAACAACGACTCCACGTAGTCCGGGGTATGCAGCATTGCCCGATGGTGCTCCGTCGGCGACTCGTGGGGCGAATGGCCGACGATCAGCAAATGGCCACCGGGTGCAACCAGTTCACCGAGAGCGCGGAACAGTTCCCCGCGTGCGGGTTCGAGCATGTGAAAGAACTGCGCGGACACCAGATCGAACGAACGGCCCTGCGGATCCCACTTGGTCAGGTCTGCTTCCAGCCACTCGATACCAACGCCAGAGCCCTCGACGTGAGCCTTCGCGCGACTGAGCGCCACCGACGAAATATCCGTGCCCGTGACCTTCCATCCGCGGCGTGCCAACCACAGAGCGTCTGCGCCCTCGCCGCAGCCGACGTCGAGTGCGGTACCCGGCGCGAGGTCTGACGCCTCGGCGATCAACTGCGGGTTGGGGTTTCCACTCCAGCGGGCGGGGCGCTCCGCGTACAGCGAGTTCCAGAATTGTGCATCTGCCTTGGCATACGGGTTCTCGGTAGTGTCGGAGTGGTCGTGATGGTTCTGGTGTGCGGGGTCATGGTGTGCGGGGTCATGGTTCTGGTGGTCATGGTGTTCGTGGCTCATGCATTCCAGGATGAGCAATCTCCACGGCTGGTGCAACGTTCCTTGCCGAAACAGCAACAAATGCTGCACTCGCCGTGGCAGACGTGACACACAGCACCCCCGATGCGCTAACGTCGCGCTTCATGCCATGGATTTATGGCATGCTCCGCTTGACTGGCACTCGTTCGATTCTCGGGAAAGGACCTCGCGATAGCCGCTCCGCGCGCTGATGTCGCCCTTGCCGTTGCTGCCGCAACGGTCCTCGGGGTTGGTATCGGAGTCCTACTCACCGACGTTCTGGCCGGCCTTGCTGTCGGCGTAGGTGCCGCGGTTGTGTTCCGTTTTGCCCTTCGGATGATCAATACCCGCAGATGACGGCTGTGGAATAACTTCTGCGACTCGGTCGTTGTACTGGCTGTCGGTGTTCGGTTCATTGCCCCGGGTACCACCCCAGAAACGCCGCTTCGAGCGGCCACTTGCCGAGAGGCGCAAGACGGGCACCGACCCTTGCGAAACCGTCGACACCACCAGGTGCCGACGGTTTCCTTATTCGCCAGGACCACCGGTGGTTAGACAGATGTGAGAATATGCCGCTTATGTCTGCCATCACCGATTACTTCACAGCCCCCTCGGATGCAGTCGCGGCCACCGCGTTGGACGACGGCCCGATCGACCCGGTGCAAGCCAAGCGTGTCGACCCGGTCGTCTCCCTCAGCCGCCTCGAGTCGGTGCTCACCGGCAGGACATATGACGAGATCACTGCCGAACCCAGGCGAGGATCGTTGGTTGCCGTCAACGACGACGGTGACACTTACATCCTGACCGTCGCCGACGACCTACGGGATGCGCTAGCCGGTTTGGATGCCGAAGGTGTGATGGCAGCGGCCCGCGCGTGGACCATCGACGAGACAATCGAGCCTTCCGAAGAATCGGTGCCATTCCTCACCGCGCTTGCCGACCTGGCAACCGGGGCAGTGCGCCGTGGCGACAGTATCTACTGCCACATGGTCATCTGAGCGCATGTACGAGCACGGCGTCACAGACCGTCACTTCCGTCAGCCCTGAATTCCCTCCAAGAATGCGGTTTGATCCGCCAGATACCCGGGCGCGAAGATCGAACGAGGGGCGAGAACAGCCACCAGGGTCGACATCAGTTCCGAGTCTTCGAGGTTTTTCTCCACCAGTGAATGAGTCGCGTCAGGGTACTTCTTGACCACCAATTGCCCTGGTGAGTCAAGCAATTCGCGATATACCGATTCAGTATCCGCCACGTCGACGTTCACGTCTTGTCCGCCGAGAATCAAGAGCACCGGAACATCCACGGTTTCGAGATCGATTCGGGCATCAGACCGATAGTTTTGCCGGATGAAGTTCCAGCGATCTTCGGTGAGGCCATCAGCCGCGCCGGACGCCACGAGATCGTCGAACGAGCTATCCCTGGCCAACTGTTCCAGGTTCCTCGCTCGGTCCGCTCGCGCTTTCTCGAACTCGTCGGCCGACGCATTCCGCTCGGAAAGCTCTGCCAGGGTGTTGAATTCACCTTGCTCGAGCCAGTTGACCGCGGGACCCACGGCAATGACAAACGCGACGTCCGGATCAAGATTTACTACCTTGGGCATCACCCAGCCTGCCTGGCTTGCACCCCACAGACCGATTCGAGACGGATCGATATCCGAGCGTCCCCGTGCCCATTCGATTGCCGCTTCTGTCTCCGCGGCCCGATCGTCCATGCTCTGATCGAGCCAATTTCCCGGCGCCCCGCCTACTCCCGGCTTATTCCAGGAGAGTGACGCGTACCCGGCCGTTGCAAACGACTCCCAGATCGGCCGGTAGAAGGTCTCGTGCGTTGCATCGATCGGCCCGTCTCCGTGGACAAAAACCACGAGCCCGAAAGGACCGTCACCGTGATCGGGAAGCGCCAGGACTCCCTGAAGCGGCACCGATCCCCCGGTGATCGTCACTTTTTCCTCACGGATGTCGTAGGTGTGCTGGTACAGCGTCCATGCCACCAGGCCGACGATCAGTACGACGACTACCGCCAGGGAAGTGATCACCCACCTGCGTAAACGCGTGTTGCCTTTTCTCTCCCTCACCGATTGCATTGCCATCTTCTCGCCCTAACGTACGAAATTCAAACGACCGTTTTGTGTTTGATAGTACAGTGATGGGCGAAGATGCAGAGAAGGAATGAAGGGGCCGAGCGATGACCGACACGCATGTCGATGTACCCACGCGGATTCTGATCGAAGGACTTCTGCGTGCGGACGGAACCGTCGACGGGCCCACTCTTTATGCCACCGCCGACGCCCTCGACATGACGGACCAGCAGATCCGACTGTGCATCAAGCGGTTGGTCGCCGAGGGAAAGTTCACGCAAGATGGGCGCGGACGACAAGCCACGCTGCGAGCAACCGCGAAGACTGTGCGGGAGATGGGCCCCGACGTCGAATTCGTTCGACTCGCCTATCAACAAGATCGAGGCACCACGACGCCATGGGACGGGCGCTGGCATGTGGTGGGATTCGCAATTCCGGAGTCGTCACGGAAAGCGCGAGATGCACTGCGCACCAGGGTGACCTATCTCGGCGGGGCCCTCGTGCAGGGCGGCCTGTACGTCTCGCCACACGCGTGGGAACCCTATGTTCTCGATGCCGCCGCCCAACTCGACGTCGAACAATATCTGTCTTCGCTGACTACTCGCGATCTGAAAGTGGGCACCCTCGCAGACCCCTCGAAGATTGCCGCACAACTGTGGCCACTGGACGAGATCGCAGCCGGATACGATCAGCTACTGAACGTGGCGACCGCGCGCCTGCACAAACTGCGGCACACTTCAGCCTTCACTGCCACTGACGCCGTAACGATGACAATCGAACTCGCGGCGGAATTCACGCGAGCGATGGAACCCGATCCGCTCCTACCACCGGAATTACTGCCCACCAACTGGATTGGCAAGCGGGCGCGGTCGATCACTGCGCAGTGCTGGGCGCTTCTGGCACAGGTGGATGGCGCCGACCAACTGCCGTCGCTATTCCACCTCTACGCAGATGCAATCGGCGATCAGGACGCGAGCGTGCGCTGACGCTGCGGCAATCCGAAGCGCCCGAGAACCTCGTCGACAGCTGTGGCCGGAGTCACCAATCCCCGCGACTGCAGCCACGGAATGGTTTCGCCGACAAGATGTTCGAGAGTGCGAGGCAACGACAACGGAAGCAACGTCACACCGTCTGCAACGTCGGCAGCCCGAATATCGGCGATCAAACTGCCGAGACCGGACGGTGTTCCTACGTAGTGCAGCGACGCCGGGATACGCGGGACGTTCAGCGCACTGTCCAACTGCGCCAACTCTTTACGCGCAGCCCGCGCTTCCGGAGCGATCAGGATTTCGAGATCGACCAACACGGCAACAGAGTCAGGATCACGGCCGTCCTCGGCAATCGCCGCACGAATCTGGGCGCGCTGAGCTTGGGCGTCGCGCAGGTCGGTGGCACGGATCCGAATGACATTGACGGGGAAGGCCGTCAGATCGAGAAGGGTGTCACCTTCGGTGAGATCGACCCAGTAATCCGCGCCGATGAGCGGCAGGTTGCCGGGAGCTCCTTCGGCAGCGGGATGGTGGCCGAATCCGGTCAGTTCAACAGCTACGTGCAGGGAATGAGATGCGATAGAAGACATGTGTATCTCCGAAAGTATGGAGGGAGGGGTGAGCGCGAGACGATCGTCAGCTCGTACACATTCCAAACGCCGCAGTTGTCATGTCTGCCATGTTAGTTGCCTATTTCAATCACTGCATCCGGATGTGAGCTCAGACGCATTCGGCTGCGCCGGCGTCGCCGGCGGTGCCACCAAGGAAAGTGCGGGTCTCGGGCACAGGATTCCATGCACCGGCGGTCTTTTCGTAGTTCCAATCACGCTGATTCGAAACCAGGATGCTCACGGCGTTGATCAGGCGGGTGACGTCGTCGGAGCTGCTGCCCAATCCGAGGCTGGCGCGAACGGCACCGCCGGACAGGCCGAGACGTGAGAGCAACGGGTGTGCGCAGAAGCGTCCGTCGCGGACGCCGATGCCATGTTCTGCCGAGAGGAATGCGGCAACCTCGCCGGCTTCGTAGCCGTCGACGGTGAAGGTGACGATTCCGACGGCGTCGGGAGCATCGGCCCACAACCGGAGCAAGTTGACGCCGGCGACGGCGGCCAGTCCGTCGGTCAGCTGAGCGGTGAGCGCCTTCTCGTGCTCCGAGATGGCATCGAAGTCGAGAGCGGTCAGGGCGTCGCAGGCAGCGGCGATTGCAGCAGCACCGAGGACGTTGGGCGAACCGGCCTCGTGACGGGCGGGAGCGCAGGCCCACTCGGTGGATTCCAGCGTCACCTCACGGACAGCGCCACCACCGGCGAGGTACGGCTTGGCCTCGTCGAGCCAGTCGCGGCGACCGACGAGGACGCCGGCACCGAACGGTGCGTACAGCTTGTGTCCGGAGAATGCGAGGTAGTCGACTCCGCAGTCCTGCAGGTCGATACGACGGTGGGGAGCCAACTGCGCAGCGTCGACGAGGATGCGTGCACCACAACGATGTGCAATGTCCGCGAGGCGTGCGATCGGCAGGATCTCGCCGGTCACGTTGGACGCTCCCGTGATGGCGAGGAGTGCGGCGGGCTTGGTGCACAGTTCTGCGATCAGGCGCTCGATGGTTTCTTCGACGGTATCAGCGGCCGTGACGATGCGAGCATCGTTCCAGGGCAACAGGTTTGCGTGATGCTCGACGTCGAGAACGACAGTGCTGCCGGGCACGGACTGAGCGAGAAGATTGAGCGAGTCCGTCGTGTTGCGGGTGAAGACGACAACCTGATCGTCGGCGCAGTTCACGAAGCGGGCAACCGATTCGCGAGCGTTCTCGTAGGTGAGTGTGGAGATCCGCGAGGCGTATCCGGCACCACGGTGGACGCTGGCGTACGTGGGAAGCAGTTCCGCAATGCGGTCGGTGACCTGGGCCAACGCCGGCGCGCTCGCTGCGTAGTCGAAGTTCGCATAGGAACACTCGCCACCCTGGACGAGGGGAACCTGCAGGTCGGCGCCGGAAACCTTGGCGATGGGAGCGGTGCAGGTATCGGCACTCAGAACAGCAGTCATCGAAGACAATCCTCACGTTCAAGGACTCATTCGTTCGGGTGATGTCCCCGGAAGAGTCCGCGCTTGCCGAATCCGTTTTCGGATACAGCCGGGTCGTCACCCGGAGCACCCCACCGCGGAGGAGGGTTGCCGACCAGCAAGCCGGGGCTGAACACTGGTACTCGTGACCTGCAAACGAGAATGACAGGACTCCACCGGCTTGTCAACCCCAGCGCGGAGCGCGCTCTCGATACCGACAAATCGCCCGACGTCTCCTCGTGGTGACCACCATCACGGCAACGTTTCGACTTCCGTGGCACCGCTATCGTCGAGAGCGGCATCCGCGGGCCATAAGCGGTGACCTACAAAATCATTCGCCGAGTTTGACAAATTCGATTCGTTCCGAAGCTCACGAAGATCCTTCGTTCCTTGAATTCCAGAGAGATTCGAACAAATTTCGAACCTGAGATTGCGAAAATCATTTAACAGCAACAAAATACAGGTGAATAGCCGAATAGAGCCGGCATATTCGTCAACACTGCACCACCTTTCATTCATTTGAGTCGACAGAACTGCGCAGCTACGTTGAATTGCAAAGCGATAGCCCGGTCTTTACTGCGATGGTGCGAGCACATGCCCACCTACGCGACCTGTGGCCGCCATACGAGGGCTGAACGCGTCGACGATGTCGCCGGAGTGCGATAGGCACGCTGAACTGTGTGAAGGAGCGAGATGACTGCGGTCAAAAACGCGTGGAAGGGACTACGGAAACCCGTATTCGTCCCGGCATCGATAGTGATCTTCGGGCTGATCGCCTTTGCCGTGATCTACTCCGGGACTGCGTCCGACGCCTTCCAGAGCCTCAACAACGCCATCACCGATGGTGTCGGCTGGTGGTACATCCTGTCCGCCACCGGATTTGTGGTCTTTGCGCTCTACTGCGCGATCAGCCGGATCGGCAACATCAGGCTCGGCCGCGACGACGAACAACCCGAGTTCGGCATGATGTCGTGGTTTGCCATGCTGTTCAGTGCTGGCATGGGCATCGGTCTGGTGTTTTACGGAGTGGCAGAACCACTTTCGCACTACGTGGACCCGCCGGTCGCGGGCCGGGTAGCAGGATCCACCGACGCGGCCGCAAATCAGGCCATGGAACTGACGATGTTCCATTGGGGCCTGCACGCGTGGGCCATCTACGTTGTTGTCGGTCTCGGACTGGCGTACATGACCTACCGCAAGGGTCGCCCGCTCTCGATCCGCTGGCTCCTCGAACCCCTACTCGGACGCGCCCGCATCGAGGGCAAGATCGGGCACGCCATCGACGTCGTCGCGATCGTCGGCACCCTGTTCGGCGTCGCCACCTCGCTCGGATTCGGTGTTCAGCAGATTACCGCCGGCCTCGACTACCTCGGCTGGGTGGAAACCGACAACTGGCTGGTCATCGCCATCATCGTCATCGTGACGGGTATGGCCACCTTCTCCGTGGTCTCCGGTGTCACCAAGGGCCTGAAGTGGCTCTCCAACATCAACATGATGCTCGCTGCAGCGCTGGCCCTGTTCGTCCTGATCCTCGGCCCCACGTTGTTCCTGCTGCAGTCCTGGGTACAGAACCTCGGCGGCTACGTTCAGGCCCTTCCGGAACTGATGCTGCGCACCTCCCCGTTTGCGGAAGACGGCTGGCAGGGCACATGGACCATCTTCTACTGGGGTTGGTGGATGAGCTGGGCACCGTTTGTCGGCATGTTCATCGCACGCATCTCACGTGGTCGCACCATCCGCGAATTCGTCTTCGGTGTGCTGCTGGCCCCGACGCTGGTCGGTTCGTTGTGGTTCACGATCTTCGGTAACTCCGGCATTCTGCGTCAGCGCAACGAGGGCACCATGCTCGACGGGTCCGGCGCCGTCGACACCAACACGTCGCTGTTCACGCTTCTCGACGGTCTTCCGCTCGGAACGATCTCGAGTGTTCTCGCGATCGTTGTCATCGTGTTCTTCTTCGTGACGTCGGCCGACTCGGGTTCGATCGTCATCGACATTCTCGCGACGGGCGGCAATCTGGAGACATCCAAGATCACCCGGGTCTACTGGACTTTCCTGTCCGGCGCCGCCGCGGCTGTTCTGCTCCTGGTCGGTGGCAGCGGATCACTGACCGCCCTGCAAACCGTGGCTATCGCGACGGCCGTTCCGTTCTCGATCATCATGGTGCTGGCGTGCCTGTCGATGCTCAAAGCGTTCCGATACGAGGTTGCCGCGGCTCCCCGGTACTTGCGGATCTCGACTACGAACAGCTCGGTCGACGTGCCACAACCGGCGACCAAACGATTGCGCGACCTGAACATCTCGTCGAGCTTCGCCGGGCTGACGCCGTCGCAATCAGGCATCACCACTGATCCGAGTGATACCCACATGTTCGTCGCAGTCCACGAAGTCCCGCAGCACGCGGTCAACATCAACCCGGATACCGGCGTCGTCGACATCTCCACAGATTCTCGGGCCGTCGACCCGTTGGGCGGCGAAGTATTCGACACTCCGGAGTTCGCCGATTCGGCCGAGGGACACCTGCAGAGCGTCACGAACTCGGAATAACCGTTGCGTCGGCATGTTGCATTAGGCAGAACTGTTCACCAACTCGCAAACTTGTCATGAGATAACAACTCGACAGGTCGCACGACTGAGATTCATGAGCAGAACAGGATCAACGGGTTTGCCACTCCAGCCGCACGCGGAAACGGAATCGTCTTTGGGGATTCCGTCCGTATTCCTCCGTTCGACGCAGGCACCTGCGCCGCGCACCCTCATCGACATCGTGCGGGCATCCGCGCAGGCAAACCCCGAAGCACCTGCCATCGACGACGGTGACACGACGCTGTCGTACGCGGAACTGCTGGGCGAAATCGAACAGGGCGCGCGCTGGCTCGCCGACGCCGGAGTCGGCGCGGGTGATCGCGTCGGCATCCGGATGCCGTCCGGTTCGCGTTCGCTGTACGTGGCAATCCTGTCAATCCTCGCGGCCGGTGCCGCCTACGTACCCGTAGACGCCGATGATCCGGAAGAACGCGCCGAACTCGTTTTCGGTGAAGCTCAGGTAGCCGCGATCATCACCGGCGACGGCATCGGGCCTGGCACCGCACCGAAACGGCTGCAGCACCCACCCGTCCGCGATCCCCTGCCAGAAGACGACGCCTGGATCATCTTCACCTCCGGATCCACCGGAACACCCAAGGGCGTCGCCGTCACCCACCTCAATGCCGCGGCGTTTGTCGACGCCGAGGCCCGCATGTTCCTTCAGGACGAGCCGATCGGGCCCGGTGACCGTGTTCTCGCGGGACTGTCCGTCGCCTTCGACGCGTCGTGTGAGGAAATGTGGCTCGCGTGGCGTCATGGCGCATGTTTGGTTCCCGCACCGCGATCACTCGTGCGCAGCGGCATGGACCTCGGGCCGTGGCTGGTCTCCCGCGACGTCAGCATCGTCTCCACCGTTCCGACACTGGCGTCGCTGTGGCCGGCCGAGGCTCTCGAAGCTGTCCGCCTTCTGATCTTCGGCGGCGAAGCCTGCCCGCCCGAGTTGGCCGAACGCCTGGCAGTCGAAGGCCGCGAAGTGTGGAACACGTACGGACCCACCGAAGCGACGGTTGTCGCGTGCGGTGCGTTGATGGACGGCAAGAGTCCCGTCAGCATCGGACTCCCTCTCGACGGCTGGGACCTTGCAGTCGTCGACGCTCAGAACAACCCCGTCGCAGTCGGGGAGGTGGGCGAACTGGTGATCGGTGGCGTCGGCCTCGCCCGTTATCTCGACCCGGCTAAAGACGCCGAGAAGTACGCGTCGATGCCCTCGCTCGGCTGGGAGCGTGCGTACCGCAGTGGCGACCTCGTCCGACTCGAACTCGAGGGACTCATGTTCCAGGGCCGAGCCGACGATCAGGTCAAGCTCGGCGGCCGACGCATCGAACTCGGCGAAGTCGACAACGCGCTGCAGAACCTTCCCGGTGTCAGTGGTGCTGCAGCCGCGGTCAAGAAAACCGCGGCCGGAAACCAACTCCTCGTGGGATACATCGCGAGCACCGACCCCGATTTCGACCTCAAGGCGGCACACGCCACGCTCAGCGAACAATTGCCGGCAGCGCTCGTTCCGCGTCTGGCATTGATGGACGAACTCCCGACGCGTACCTCCGGCAAGGTCGACCGCAACGCTCTTCCCTGGCCACTGCCCGGTGCCGGCGAAGATGCCGGAGCCGCACTAGGACTGGACGGAACCGCAGCCTGGGTAGCCGGACTGTGGGGTTCGATTCTCGGCGCCCAGATCACCGGCCTCGACAACGATTTCTTCGAAGTGGGCGGCGGATCACTCTCCGCAGCGCAGCTCGTGACGGCACTACGCGAACGATTCCCCGAGGTCACCGTCGCCCAACTCTACGATCATCCACGGTTGGGGTCCCTGGCCGAATACCTCGACGAATTGGCCCCCACCGAAACCGTCGAACCCCGCATCGTCACACCGACGCCACTGAAAACCCAACTGGCGCAGGTCGCGGCAACGGTTCCGATCACGACCCTGGCCGGACTCCAGTGGGTCACGTGGCTCGCGATCGCCAACAACGTCCTCGCGTGGTTCGTCGACGTCAGCTGGGCGCCGACGGTCTCGTGGTGGTGGATTCTGTTGGCGTTCCTCGTCTTCATCACGCCGATCGGCCGTATGACGATCGCGGTGATCGGCACCCGCGCGCTGCTGCGCAATCTACAGCCGGGAACCTACCCGCGCGGCGGCAGCGAACACATGCGGCTGTGGATCGCCCAACGACTCACCGAAGCCAGTGGCGCAGCAAATCTTTCGGGCGCACCGTGGATGCTGTACTACGCGCGGGCGCTCGGAGCCGACATCGGCCACGGCGTCGACCTGCACACGTTGCCGCCCGTCACCGGCATGCTCGAACTCGGCGACGGGTGCTCCGTCGAACCCGAAGTCGACCTGTCCGGTCACTGGATCGACGGCGATCTCATCCACATCGGTGAGATCAAGATCGGGGCCGGCGCTTCTGTCGGTTCACGCTCCACACTTCTGCCCGGCGCACGCGTCGGACGCGGCGCCGTCGTCGAACCCGGATCGGCTGTGTTCGGCCGGGTGAAAGCCAACCAGCAGTGGGCAGGTTCGCCCGCTACCAAGATCGGCAAAGCGAATCATCCTTGGCCGTCGGAACATCCGAAGCGTGCCCCCGGGTGGGTTCCGGTGTACGGCGTCACGTCTGTCTTCCTGGCCGGTGTGCCGATCTTTGCACTGGTGGCCGGAATCGTGTTGATCGGTTGGTGGATTCGCAACACCGAAACCCTCGGTAGCGCCATTGCCCAGTCGCTCATCATGCTTCCCTTCGCGACAATTCTGAGTCTGCTGGTCTTCGCCACGATCACTCTTGTCTCCGTGCGCCTGTTGTCGATCGGATTGACCGAGGGATACCACCCCGTCCGGAGCCGGATCGGCTGGCAGGTCTGGGCCACCGAGCGTCTGCTCGACTCCGCCCGCACTTTCCTCTTCCCGCTGTACGCCAGCCTGCTCACGCCCGGCTGGTTGCGCCTCCTCGGTGCCAAGATCGGCAAGAACGTCGAAGCGTCCACCGTCCTGCTTCTTCCGAAGTTCACGACAGTCGCGGACGGCGCGTTCCTCGCCGACGACACCATGGTCGCCAGCTACGGACTCGGCGGCGGCTGGATGCACATCGAGCACGCCAAGATCGGCAAGCGCGCATTCCTCGGCAACTCCGGGATGACCGCTCCCGGCCGACGCGTCCCCAAGAACGGACTTGTTGCCGTGTTGTCCGCGACGCCGTCGAAGGCGAAGTCCGGATCCTCGTGGCTCGGTAGCCCGCCCGTGCGTCTGCGTCGTGCAGTCGGCGACACCGACGCGGCCCGCACCTTCAATCCCCCGACCCGTCTCAAGATCGCCCGCGGCGTCGTGGAAACCTGCCGACTCATCCCCGTCATGGTCACCTTCGGCATCGGTCTCGGCGTGCTGTTTGCACTCGAAGCCCTCGTAGGCGCCGTCGGATTCTGGTTCGCCGCTCTGCTGAGCGGCGTCGTCTTGCTGATCGCGGGCGCAGTTGCCGGGGCGATCACCGTCGCGGCCAAGTGGCTTGTCGTCGGCAAGATCAAGAAGGTGGAGCATCCGCTCTGGAGTTCCTTCGTCTGGCGCAACGAGGTTGCCGACGCCTTTGTCGAGACCGTCGCGGCGCCCTGGTTTGCTCGAGCAGCAACTGGCACTGCCGTACTGAACATCTTCTTGCGCGGACTCGGCGCCAAAATCGGCAAAGGGGTTTGGTGCGAGTCGTACTGGCTACCCGAAGCAGATCTCGTGACTTTGGGTGACGGGGCAACCGTCGAACGGGGGTGCGTCGTGCAAACTCACCTCTTCCATGATCGGATTATGGCCATGGACACCGTCACCTTGGGAGCAGGAGCAACGCTGGGACCACACTGTGTCGCGCTACCCGCAGCCGGAATCGGCGCAGGCGCAACCGTCGGACCTGCATCATTGGTCATGCGCGGTGACACAGTTCCGCCGTCGACCCGGTGGCAGGGCAACCCCATTGCCCCATGGGCGGCTTCGTGAAGCCGAACAAGATGCTCGAAGAGCCGATCGATCCGTACCTGCCGCAGAACGGCAACCGTGGCTATCGCGTATCCCGATACGAATTGGAACTGACCTACAAGGTTTTCAGTAACCGGCTGGCCGGCAAAGCCGTCATCACCGCCGTCACCACCGAGAACCGATCAAAGTTCAGCTTCGATCTTGCTCAGAACCTGCAGGTGTCCAAGGTGTCGGTCAACGGCGCCCGCGGCGCCAAGTACTCCCGCCAGAACAACAAGCTGATCATCACGCCAGGCACCAAGATCCCCGCCGGCGGAGCACTCTCGGTCACCGTTCAGTACACCGGAAACCCCGAACCCATCAAAGGTCTCTGGGGCGAAGTCGGCTGGGAAGAACTCACCGAAGGAACCCTCGTCGCCAGCCAGCCCAACGGGGCCGCGTCGTGGTTCCCGTGCGACGACCATCCCAGTTCCAAAGCGTCGTACCGTATTTCGATCACCACCGATTCACCGTTCTACGCACTCGCCAACGGCGCGTTGGTGCGCAAGCAAACCCGCGCCAGCGCAACCACTTGGGTGTACGAGCAGACCGAGCCAATGGCCACCTACCTGGCGACCATTCAGATCGGGCAGTACGAGCATCGGCAGGTCAGCTCCGGCCGGGTCCCGATCTTCGCGGTTCATCCACCCCGACTGCACAACGAGTTCGACGTCGACTTCTCACGCCAGCCGCAGATGCTCGACGTCTTCGGAAAACTGTTCGGCCCGTACCCCTTTGCCGACTACACCGCCGTGGTCACCGACGACGAACTCGAGATTCCTATCGAAGCACAGGGGCTCTCGATTTTCGGCGCCAATCACTGCACCGGCCGACGCGGATCCGAACGCCTTGTCGCACACGAGTTGGCACACCAGTGGTTCGGCAACAGCCTCACGATCGGGGCGTGGTGCGACATCTGGCTGCACGAAGGTTTTGCCTGTTACGCGGAGTGGATCTGGTCCGAGAACTCCGGCGGGCCGTCGTCCGAAACCCTTGCGGCCAACGCCTACCAAGGACTGATGCGCAAACCTCAGGATCTCGTCCTCGGCAATCCCGGGCCGGCCCTGATGTTCGACGATCGAATCTACAAACGAGGCGCTCTCACCCTGCACGCTTTGCGCGGGGTCCTCGGAGACGACAAGTTCTTCGAACTCCTCCGTCAGTGGACCACCAAACACCGTCACAGCACTGTCAGCACCGAGCAGTTCACCGATCTGGCATCACGATTCACCGACCTCCCGCTTCGGCCGCTGTGGGACGCATGGCTGAACAGCAAAGAGCTACCGCCCCGAAGGTGACGGTCCGACTCAGCTCAGAGCTTTGAGGCTCTCCAACCTTTTCAGGATCGGCGCTCGCCATTCCTCGACTTCCTCCGGACCGTTCTCGGCCCACAACTCGTAGAGTTCGGAAGTTTCGGGGTCGGCAATTGTGCGTTCGAGTGTCGTGAGAATCCACTCCCGCTGCTCCGGGGTCAAGGACTCGGTGTAGGCAACGGCATCGATACCTTCGAGTTGCGGCGGGGCCGGTAGAAGTCCGTGCGCCACTGCAACAATCTCCGCCACCGCGAGTGCCGCCTGCGAATCGTCCACCTCGACGTACTCGTCGTCGACATGGCTGGTGAAATCGGTGATGTCGAAGTCACCCGCCCGAACCGCCACAAGCAAATCGCCGGCCGCGTCGTTCTCGAACGGTCCCGAACCCCAAGTCCCCATTGAGCATTCCTCCTGATTCGTGGGCTGGGCTCAGCCCGCCTTGACGATAGCCGACTCATCCGCCGGGAGATGTGACCGGGATTTGAACAGTACGAGTACGAGGCAGGCAGCAGCAGCCGCCGAGCCGAACAACAGGGTCACCGTATAGGTCAGCGCCGGAATACTTTCCGACAGCATCGCCAAGACCGCCGGAACCGCAAACCCGATGTAGGTGATCGAATAGAACACCGCGGTCAGGCCGGCGAGGTCATCCGGCCCGGCGATGCGCTGGATCTCGAGCAGGCCGGACACCAGAGCCATTCCGTACCCGCAGCCCAGGATCGCAGCCGCAACAATCGCGGCGGCAACTGTCAGCGTCGACGCCACCACAGCCGCTGCAGCCATTCCGATAACCAGGAACACCAGCGCTACGACGGCACCGCGCGCACTGCTGTTCGTGTCGATCTTGCGTCCGAGGGACTGGATCGCAAATCCGCAGGCCAAGGCAACAACACAGAGGAATGCAGAGAAGGCGACCGGCGCGTTGCCACTGTGGCCCGTCATCAGCGCGGGGATGACCGCGTAGCCGACACTTGCTGCTCCGAACACCCACGGCGCCAACGGAACAACGACGTACAGGAATCTACGATGGCCGGCCGACGGGATCTTCAGGTCGTCGATCAACCGTCGACGCCCGTTCTTCGGTTGCGCGCCTCGAGTCTCAGGTGCTCGCCACAAGGCAACGCCCGCAAGCACAGTGATCAGGATATGCAGAATGTAAGCCAACGCACTCGGCAGTGGTGCCCATTGCGCCAACACGCCGGCGAAGCCCGCGCCCAACGCAAACCCGGCGGTCAAACTCATCGCGGCGCGTCTGGCACCCGCACCTTCGGTGGCATCCGGATCCCAAGGAGCCGCGGACAATTCCTTCACCCACGAACCGCCGACGGCCATGCCGATTCCCAGCGCAATGCCGCAGAGGATGCGTCCCACAATCAGAACTGCTGCGGAGTCTGCCCCGAATGCCAGCAGTGTCGAGCCGGCGATCGCGATGAACGGGGCCGGGAGCATGATCGGGCGTCGACCCAGCCGATCGGACAGCGGGCCACCGAGCAAGAGTGCAGGAACAATGCCCACCACGTAGGCAAAGAGGAAGAAGTCGACCATAACGGGCGAATAGCCGTGTTCGGTCCGGTACATCACCAACAGCGGTGTGAATTCGTTGCCGCCCCAGGCAACTGCGAACATACTGGCCGCAACCATGAGCCAGGTCCGGGCAGAACGGCTCTCCGTGGACGTGTTCGACAACAGAGTCTCGACGCTCATCACAGACCTCCCTGCAGTCCGAGACCGTGGACTCTGCGCATATGAGCGAGTACCGCGTCGTTGTACGCATCGGCGTCGCCGGCCTCGACAAGGCTGACCAGTTCGGTGTGGTCTTCGAGAATCCGGGGGAATTTGCCAGGGTCGAGCGAGATGGATCGTGCCGTCATGCGCCGCTGTCGATCACGCAGACCGGCGTAGAAGGTGTCGAGCAGTGGATTACCACCAGCAGCAACAATCATCTTGTGGAAATCTGCATCGGCGGCACTGAATGCTGCGACGTCGCCACGATCCGCAATGTCACGCTGCTCGGTCATGCTTGCCCGCAAAGCTGCGATCAATCCGCTGCGAGCCTGCGGTCGGTCAGCCACAACACGAACACTCTGCGTCTCCACCAGTTGCCGCGCCGCGACCACGTGCTCGGCCTCGCCGTCCGCCACGGGGACGATCAATGCACCCTTCTTCGGGTACAGACGCATCCAGCCCTCGGCTTCGAGACGGAGAAACGCCTCGCGCACGGGAGTACGACTGCACTCCATTCGACTGGCGATCTCGCCCTCACTGATGAGCTCACCACCGGGTAACTCCCCGGACAGGATGAGTTCCTTCACTTCGCGGAATACCGACTCCGCCGTGGAATGCAACATAGACACAAGATGTATTTATACTCTTCCCTGCAGGTCAGTAGTACACCGGCCCCGGAATACCGCCGCCGACAGCAACCGCGTCACCCGTGATCGCGACACTGCGCGGCGACGCCAGGAACGTCACTACGTCGGCCACCTCGGCGGCGTCGACGATCTTGCGAATCGAATTGGTAGCAATCCCGGCTTCCACCTCGGCCAGCGAACGCCCCGTCAGATTCATCTCGTCTTCGATCCGAGTCGTCAACCGTTCGGTCCGAGTCACCCCGGGATGAACCACCGTCACATTGATTCCGCTCGGGCCCAACTCGTCGGCCAGGTTCTTCGTCAGCGCAGAGACACTGACGTTGCGCACCGTATGCGCAATCGAGGTGGCGGTACGCGCGCCCAGGCCACTGATGTTGATGATCCTGCCCCAGCCCTGCGCCACCATGTGCGGGGCAACTGCCCGGGCCGTACGGAGATAGCCGAGAACCTTCACCTCGACTTCGCCCCGCACCACATCATCGGTTGTCGACCAGAAATCCGTCGGCCTACCAGCACTCCACGGGGTAGCCGCAGAGTTCACCAGGATGTCGACGCCACCAAACGTCGCCACAACCTCGCGTACCGCAGCCTGAACTGCGTCGTCGTCTCTCGTATCGGCGGCAACACCGATTGCTCGAATCCCGAACTCCGACGCCAGCTCTCGGGCAGTGTCGGCCACCGACTGTTCTGTTCGAGCAAGAATCGCGAGATCGACGCCTTCCTCGGCCAAACCTCTGGCGATCGCGAGCCCGATCCCCTTGCTACCACCAGCAACAATTGCGCATTTTCCCGAAAGTCGAAGATCCATGCCGCGACACTATCCACACGACGGGAATCAGTCCCGGACAGGCGGCGCCATACGCGAGGTGACGGCAATGCGGTTCCATGCATTGATCGTGAAGATGACACTGATCAGCTGAGCCAACTCTGCATCTGCGAAGTGCTCGGAGGCTTCGTTGTATACGGCGTCGGGGACAAACCCGTCGGTGAGGACTGTGACGGCCTCCGTCAAGGCGAGAGCTGCGCGCTCCTTGTCGGAGTACAGATCTCGGGCTTCTTCCCACGCGTTCAGAAGATAGAGCTTCTGCTCCGTCACGCCGGCTTTGCGCGCATCACGTGTGTGCATGTCCAAGCACCACGCACAATGGTTCAACTGCGATGCACGAGTGAGCACCAACTCGACCAGCGTGGGATCCAGCCCCTTACGTGCAGCACTGTCCAGCGCGATCATCGCCTTGTAAACCTCGGGTGCCAGCTGTGCGATGTTGAGTCGTTGCCCTGTTGTTGTCATACCTAGAACGATAATCTCGAAATGACCCTCAATCATGGTTCAATTTGCGAGTGAATTCGTGGGCCAATCTCGGTTTCGATCTGCATATAGAGCTGCCGCAAGGCGTCGGCGTCAAAGCAGCACTTCTGCAGGCGCTTCGTGACGCGATCGACGGCGGGGTCTTGACGCCTGGCACCAGACTCCCGCCGTCGCGCACTCTTGCACACGACCTCGGCATAGCGCGAAACACCGTGGCCAACTGCTACGCCGAACTCGCCGCAGCCGGGTGGCTCGCAACACGTCAGGGTTCCGGCACGGTGGTCGCTTCGCTCGCGGACTCCCGCAATGACGCGGCGCGGGCACCATCGGCAGTGCGCTTCGCACACAGTTTGATGCCCGGATCGCCTGACGTATCGGCCTTTCCGCGTGCTGCCTGGATTTCGTCTGCTCGACGCGCCCTGACCGCAGCCCCCAACGACGCGTTCGGCGCCACCGATCCCCGAGGTCGCGTCGAACTTCGCAATGCCCTCTCCGGGTACCTGGGCCGAACCAGAGGAGTGCGGGTAGACCCGAATCGAATAGTGGTCAGCGCCGGTTCAGGTCACGGGATCGCGCTTCTAGCCCGCGCCCTAGGAGGAACGTTTGCAGTGGATGCTTACAGTCTTCATCTACACAGGAAGTTACTGATAGACGAGGGCATACGAACCGTTCCGATCTCGGTTGACGAATCAGGCACGTGCACAGACGAACTCGATTCCACATCCGCCGGAGCCGCACTACTGACACCGACACACCAGTTTCCACTCGGCGGACCGCTCACACCCGCACGGCGGGCAACTGCCATCGATTGGGCGTCGAGCACTGGCGGAGTAATACTGGAAGACGACTACGACGGTGAATTCCGCTACGACAGAAAGCCCGTCGGCGCGCTACAGGGGATCGCCCCACAACACGTCGCCTACCTCGGAACCGCGAGCAAAACACTCTCGCCGGCCATTCGTATCGGATGGATGGTGTTGCCGGACAGATTGATCGAACCGGTGCTCGAGGTCAAAGGGCCGTACGAGCGTTGGGTCAGCTCAACCGATCAGCTGACGCTGGCAGACTTCATCGAGTCGGGGCGGTTCGACACTCACATTCGGAAGATGCGGGTTTCCTACCGACGACGACGCGATCAACTAGTTGCGATCCTCTCCGCGCGAGTACCCGAAGTTCAGGTCGAGGGGATCTCCGCGGGACTTCATGCGGTGATTCGATTGCCCCGTGGCAGCGAACAATCCGTGATGGCTGCCGCGAATTCACGCGGCCTCGGCCTTGAAGGGCTGTCCACGTTTCGGCACCCCGACGCGTCGTCTGCCAGCTCTGACGGCATCGTTGTCGGATACAGCACGCCCTCACCGTCCCAGTACCCTCGGACTCTCGAAATGCTCTGCGAGACATTGGAATCAGCGCTGCAATAGAGTCCGATATCGGGTGCCGGTGGTGTTTCGGGGACACGAAAAAGCCCCCAACCGTGAAGGTTGGGGGCTTTCTCAAGTTGTGTTCGGCGGTGTCCTACTCTCCCACACCCTGTCGAGTGCAGTACCATCGGCGCTGAAGGGCTTAGCTTCCGGGTTCGGAATGGGACCGGGCGTTTCCCCTTCGCTATGACCGCCGTAACTCTATGAAACTGTCACAGTAACTTTCCTTCGATGACCGTGGTTTCACCACCCGTCAACACCTGATGTTGCCGGTGTTGGGGGATGGAGAAAACAAGGTTTTCTCAAAGGTATCTGTGTGTTGTTTCAGATACCGCACAGTGGACGCGTAGCTTCTTTGTGGTAAGTCCTCGGCCTATTAGTA
>NZ_JAZFNF010000006.1:0-553195 GCF_050586165.1 Rhodococcus sp. 24CO
CCCGGTGCAATACCGAGCCCAGGCCCTCGCGGCTTAAGCTGCAAGCCGGCCAGTCCAACTATCGGGGACCAGTTCAGATCCGCACGGATCGACGGGGCATTTCGCTTACCGCATCAGGACAGAACCGTCAGGACAGAACCAATTGGTCCGCGTCCTCGCTGACACCGACGTGCACGGTGTCTCCGTCCTGGACCTTGCCGGCCAAGAGCAGTTTGGCGAGCTGGTCGCCGATCGACTGCTGGACGAGTCGACGCAGTGGCCGAGCGCCGTACAGCGGGTCGTAACCGCGCACCGCGAGCCACATCCGAGCCGCACCGTTCACCTCGAGGGTGAGTCGACGGGCAGCCAGACGCTTCTGCAACTGCTCGAGCTGGATGTCCACGATGTGCTCCAACTGCTCTTCGGAGAGCGAGTCGAAGATGACCACGTCGTCGAGACGGTTGATGAACTCGGGCTTGAACGCGTGGCGTACCGCGTCCATGACCTGCTCCCGTGTTCCACCGGATCCCAGGTTGGAGGTCAGGATCAGGATGGTGTTGCGGAAGTCCACCGTGCGGCCTTGACCGTCGGTGAGTCGGCCTTCGTCGAGCACTGCAAGCAGGACGTCGAACACGTCGGGGTGTGCCTTCTCGACCTCGTCGAAGAGGACCACCGAGTACGGGCGTCGCCGGACTGCTTCGGTGAGCTGGCCGCCGGCTTCGTAGCCGACATATCCCGGAGGGGCACCGACGAGTCGGGCCACCGAGTGCTTCTCACCGTATTCGCTCATGTCGATGCGGATCATCGCGCGCTCGTCGTCGAAGAGGAAGTCCGCCAAGCCTTTGGCGAGCTCCGTCTTACCGACACCGGTCGGGCCCAGGAACAGGAACGAACCGGTGGGCCGATTGGGGTCGGCAACACCTGCTCGGGCGCGGCGGACCGCATCCGAGACGGCGACGACGGCATCGGTCTGTCCGACGACGCGCTTGCCGAGTTCGGACTCCATACGGAGCAGCTTCTCGGTTTCGCCTTCCATCATGCGGCCGGCCGGAATGCCGGTCCAGGCTGCGACCACGTCTGCGACGTCGTCCGGCCCGACCTCTTCCTTGAGCATCACGTCGCCGTCGGAGGCAGCTCCGGAAGCCTCTGCTGCGGCTTCGAGTTCCTTCTCCAACGCGGGGATGCGGCCGTAGCGCAGCTCGGCTGCCTTGCCCAGATCGCCGTCACGCTCAGCGCGTTCGGACTCTCCTCGCAGGGATTCGAGCTGTTCCTTGAGCACGCGCACCGAGTCGATGGCCTGCTTCTCGTTCTGCCAGCGAGTGCTGAGCTGGCTGAGCTTTTCGCGGTCGTCGGCAAGTTCTTGACGCAACTTTTCGAGCCGCGCCTTCGACGCGTCGTCGGTTTCCTTCTCGAGTGCCACTTCCTCGATCTCGAGGCGGCGGACGGTACGTTCCACCTCGTCGATCTCGACGGGACGCGAGTCGATCTCCATGCGCAGGCGCGATGCGGCTTCGTCGACGAGGTCGATGGCCTTGTCCGGGAGGAACCGCGACGTGATGTAGCGGTCGGACAGCGAAGCTGCTGCTACCAGCGCGGAGTCGGTGATGCGCACGCCGTGGTGCACTTCGTAGCGCTCCTTGAGGCCGCGCAGGATGCCGACGGTGTCCTCGACCGAGGGCTCACCGACAAGTACCTGCTGGAAGCGACGCTCGAGTGCGGCGTCCTTCTCGATGTACTTGCGGTATTCCTCGAGCGTGGTGGCACCGACCATCCGCAGCTCACCGCGGGCGAGCATCGGCTTGATCATGTTGCCTGCGTCCATCGCGGATTCGCCGGTGGCTCCGGCGCCGACGATGGTGTGCAGCTCGTCGATGAAGGTGATGACCTGTCCGGCACTGTTCTTGATGTCGTCGAGAACCGCCTTGAGGCGCTCTTCGAATTCACCGCGATACTTGGCACCGGCCACCATGGACCCGAGGTCCAGGGAGATGACGGTCTTTCCGCGCAGCGATTCCGGGACGTCACCCGCGACGATGCGTTGGGCAAGGCCCTCCACGATCGCGGTCTTGCCGACGCCGGGTTCACCGATGAGTACCGGGTTGTTCTTGGTACGACGCGAGAGCACCTGCACAACGCGTCGAATCTCCGTGTCGCGACCGATCACCGGGTCGAGCTTGCCGCTGCGTGCGGCTTCGGTGAGGTCGGTGGAGTACTTTTCCAGCGCCTGGTAGGTGCCTTCCGGCTCAGGGCTGGTGACACGCGCGCTACCGCGAACTGTGGTGAATGCCTCACGCAGCGCGATTGGTGTCGCACCGTGATTCTTCAGCAGGGTCGCGACGTCGGAATCACCGTCGGCAAGTCCGTACAGCACATGCTCGGTGGAGACGTACTCGTCGTCCATCTCGGTGGCGAGGTGCTGGGCGGAGGTCAGCGCCGCGAGTGCTTCACGCCCGAGCTGGGGCGTGGAGCTGGCACCGGTGGTTTTCGGCAGGCGATCCACCATGCTCTGAGCTTCGCGATGCACGACGGTGGGGTCGACGCCCACTGCTTTGAGCAGCGGGCCGGCGATGCCGTCGGTTTGGTCGAGGAGTGCGACCAGCAGGTGTGCCGGTCGAATGTCGGGGTTACCCGCCGACGACGCCGACTGCAGTGCAGCCGTCATCGCAGCCTGGGTCTTGGTTGTTGGTGTGAACGAGTCCACTTGTCACCTTTCTGGCCGGGCTCCGGTCGCCACAAGCGCGTCGAAGTCGAAGTTGTGGGCCGCTCCGGGTGGTGGTGCGGCCGTGTCAATATGCTCAACGCGGACAAACTTGAGTCTATTCCGCTCAAGTTTGATTTGGCCAGGCGGGTTCGCCATCGTTTGTAACAATTCGAGCCGTACTAGAATTGGGACGAGAGTTGCTGCTGTTGCGAGAGGGGGGTGTCGATTGGATCCGACGGTGATCGCCCGCCTGCAATCCAGCCTCGACGCTCTGGCCGACGACGACGACTCTCGCGCCCACTTTTCAGCACTGTTCTATACGGCCCTCTTTGCCGAACATCCTCTGTACCGCTCATTGTTCCCGGCCGGGATGGAATCCCAAGGCCACCGGTTTGTCACCGCTATCGAATTTGTCGTGAAGAATCTGCCGCAGCAGCGCAGGATCCGGAAATTCCTGACTCAACTCGGACTCGATCACCGCCGGTACGGTGTCGAACGCGAGCACTACCGGGCTGCCGGCGTTGCGATGAGGCGCGCTGTGAAGTCGATGCACGGAACCAGCGCCCACAGCCGGTACAAGTGGACACCCGAACTCGAAGAGGCCTGGTCCGAGTTCACCGAGTTCGTCGTGAGCACGATGGCGGAAGGCGCCGAGTCCGATACCACCCCGGCACTGTGGGGCGGAACCGTCGTGAGCCACGAACGGGTCCTCGACGATCTTGCGATAGTGCGCCTCGAAACCGATCCGCCCATTCCGTACGGTGCCGGTCAGTACGTCGGTGTGCAGGTTCCTCAACGCCCCCGAATGTGGCGGTACTACTCCCCCGCGATCCCGACCAATCCTTTCGGCCAACTCGAGTTCCACGTCCGCAAGGTCTCCGGCGGCTGGGTGAGCCCGGCAATCGTCACTGAGACCAATGTCGGTGACCAGTGGGTCATGTCCACTCCGCTCGGCGGCCTCGAGGTGGACTTCACGCACGACCGGGACGTCCTGATGATCGGCTCGGGCACCGGGATCGCGCCGCTGCGAGCTCAGGTGATGGAAATGTCCCAGCGAGCGCAGAATCCACGTGTTCATCTTTTTGTCGGCGGGCGCTACCCGTGTGATCTCTACGATCTCGAGACCCTGTGGCACATTTCGCTCAGCAACCCGTGGCTGACCGTCGTACCGGTGTCCGAGGAAGCCGAGAATCCGTGGTGGCACAGCGGGCCGGCACTCGAGCCGCCGTTCGGTATGCATTCGCGACTGACCGGCCCCATCGGTCGGGTCGTTGCGCGGTTCGGTTCGTGGGCGGACCGTCAGATCCAGATCTCGGGGTCGCCGTCGATGATCAAGACCACGATCTACGCGTTGCGGGCCGGTGGCACCCCGATCGACCAGATCCTGCACGACCCGCTCTACTGACTTTCAGGAGACATCCATGAGTTCACGATCCTGGACCAGCACTGTCGTCGAACATCACCGCTTGCGTGAGGATCTGGCCGTGATTCGCCTGATCGGCGACGTCGTGCCGTTCCGGCCGGGTCAGTACGTGGATGTGAGTGTGCCGCAGAATGCCCGCTTGCTTCGCCGGCTGTCTCCAGCGCTGCCACCGTCGCAGGACGGGAAGCTCGAGTTCCACGTCAAGACCGTTCCCGGCGGTTGGGTGAGCGGTGCGATAGTCAAGGACACCCAACCCGGCGACACGTGGACGATCGTCGATCCGCGCGGTTCACTTTCCGTCGACGAGAACGGACCGCCCGTCATCATGATCGCGGGCGGAACCGGTTTGGCGCCGATGCGATCGATCATCCTCGATCTGGCCCAATCGCCGAATCCGCCGCTGGTCTACCTGTTTTTCGGCGGTCGAACGCTTCGCGATCTGTACGCGGCGGACATGCTGTGGATACTCGCCCACGAACTGCCCTGGCTGCAACCGATTCCTGTCGTCGAAGATCTCACGGACGCCGGTCCACCCGACGGCTGGGCCGAAAGACTCGGCGTCGACATCGGTTTCGGTGAGGATCATCTGGTGGAGGGAACGCTTGCCGACGTCGTCTCGTCGTACGGGGCCTTCACCGAGCACCAGGTATTGGTGTGTGGGTCGGCTGCGATGGTGCGTTCGACGCGGGATCGTCTGATTGCAACGGGAACTCCGGCCGAGGCTATTAGCTTCGACCCTTACTGACGGTCAGTACGTGGGATCATTGCGAACGGTCGCGGCGTCGATGCCGACGGCCCGGAGCCGGAATTTGGTGCTGTTCACGACGGATTCGTTGCCGACGACTTGAATGTCGCATCCCGCCCAGTTCCCGAACGATGTGACAACCTTGCCGACTTTTCCGGTCATGCGCTTCGGCATACCGATCGGTGACAGCGGTTCGGTCTCGGTGTGCCACCACGGATTGGTGTCGTCTTCCGAGACCGGGACGACGGTGAGCCAGGGATGTCGCTCGGCGAGGGCCCACAGATGCGGGAGGTCGTACAGATCGCACGGATGCGCACCGGAGTAGAACAAGTGAACTTTGCGAGTGTTGCCACGGCGGATCAGTTCCAAGATCTGTGCGCGCAGCGGCGCAACGCCAGTTCCCGACGCGATCATCAGGAGGTCTTTGGTGTTCTCCGGAATTCCGAGGCCGCCGATCGGTGACCCGATCACCCAGATGTCTCCGACGGTGGTCTGGGTGACCATTGCGGGGCTGACCCAACCGCCGGTTACCTGCCGGATGTGGAACTCGATGATTCCCGATCCGTCCGGCGGATTGGCCGGGGAGAGGTATCGCCACATCCGGGGCCGCGCCCCAACCTGCACACTGACGTATTGACCGGGTCGGTAGTCCATGGGCTGATCGAGTTGGAGTCGCACGATCGCGACGCCTTTGATCGCGGTGCGCGTCTCGATCACCGTGGCGCCCCAGGCGGGCGGTCCGTCTTCTGCGTTTGCCGCGTCCATCATGGCTGCGGAGATGACAGCCAAGGCGTTGCGCCAGGCGCTGTCGACCTCGTCGGTCCACATCTCGGCGCCGCCGAACATCTCGAAGGCTTCGATCATCGAATTGCCGACGGCTTGGTAATGCTCGTCCGTTACACCGTATTTGCGATGATCGCGGCCCAATTGCGCGAGGTATTCGAGAATTTCGTCTGTCTCGCCGAGTCGTTCGACCACGTAAGCTATCGCCGTGAACAGACGGTCACGCTGCACGTCCATTGCAGCCGGAAAGAACTCGCGCGTCTCCGGTGAGCGCGCGAACAGCAGCGAATAGAAGGTCCGGGCAAGCCGCTCCGGGCCGCCCTCTTCAGCGACGATGGACTTGAAGCTCGACCGGACCAGAGAAATTGCTTGCGAATCCACGCTTATCCTCGTCCCGATTTTTCGCGGCAGAACCAGCCGCAAACTTTCCGAGGGGAGCTTATGTCACAAATGTCCCACTCGTAAATGTTTGGCCGTATATGTCACACGTCACGCCGATTTTTTCGGTACGCCCGTCCCTTTTTCGTTGGGGGGTGCAAAATAAGCAAGGGTTTCGACACGCTCGACAGTTGAGCTAACGTCCAGCGAAATCCGAACCAGCCAAACAGGAGTCGTGCCGTGGATATTGTTCGACCGGATGCGTTGCCAACAGGTAGCGCTCCATCAACTCCGCTCGTATCACATCCGCCGGTGCCTACCGATCTTCAACGCCGCGAACTCGAGTGCGTCGAGTTTTTCGACTCCCCGGAATTGAGCCACCTGCCGACGTCGAGAAGACGCAAAGCGCTGCGGGAACTACATCGGACCGGAACGTACACCCACACCGCCGAAGAACTTCTGGTCGGAGCCAAACTCGCGTGGCGCAACCACGCACGGTGCGTCGGACGCGCACATTGGCGCACCCTCAAACTCATCGACGCACGCGATGCCGTCACCGCATCCGCACTGGCGGAAGCCTGTTGGGAACACCTGCGGCTCTCGACCAACGGCGGCGCACTCCAGTCCGTCGTCACCGTCGGACCGCTTCCCCGCGAGGACGGCCAGGAGTACCGCATCCTCAGCCCGCAACTGATCCGCTATGCCGGCTACCGGCAGTCGGACGGCACAATTCTGGGCGACCCGTGGCACGTCGACCTGACAGAACAGGTTACGTCGATGGGCTGGAAGGGCGCCGGAACGCCGTTCGACGTTCTACCCCTGCTCATTTCGGTTCCGGACGAACCACTGCAGTACTTCGACGTGCCTGCCGACCTTGTCCTCGAGGTACCCATCGAGCATCCCGACTACCCGTGGTTCGCTGACCTGGGCCTTAAGTGGCACGCCGTTCCGGCGGTCTCGGACATGAATCTCGATATCGGCGGAATCGTCTACCCCTGCACTCCGTTCAGCGGTTGGTACGTCAGTACCGAAGTGGGCGCCCGCAACTTCAGCGACACCGATCGCTACAACATGCTTCCCGCCGTCGCAGCGCATCTGGAGCTCGACACCAGCACCGATCGAACGCTGTGGAAAGACCGTGCGCTGGTCGAATTGAACCGCGCAGTTATTCACAGCTATCGCAAGGCCGGCGTCATCATGGTCGACCACCACACTGTCGCAAAACAATTCATCGATCACATCGAGCGCGAAGAGAAGGCTGGACGCAAGTGCCCGACGGACTGGTCCTGGGTGAACCCGCCGATGTCCAGTTCGCTCACTCCGACGTTCCATCGCCTCTACGACGAGCCCGATCTCTCCATTCGCCCCAACTTCGTGACGAAGAAAAAAGGCACCGACCAAGGTCGGTGCCCCTTCCACACGTGATCACGCTCAGAACGGGATCTGCCCCAACGCAACTCCGACCACGAGCATCGTGATCGAGATGAGGCCGGCGCGCCACAGGACCTTCTTGTGGTGATCCGCCAAAGACACACCGGCTAACGTCACGAGCAGCAGAATCGCCGGGACCAGCGGGCTCTGCATGTGCACGGCCTGCCCGGTGATCGACGCCCGGGCCATCTCCACCGGCTCGATCCCATACTGCGCCGCCGTCTCCGACAGCACCGGCAATACGCCGAAGTAGAAGGCGTCGTTGGTCATGAAGAACGTGAGCGGAATGCTCAGGACGCCGGTGATGACGGCAAGGTGGGAGCCCATCGCGTCGGGAATGACCTGCAGGAGCCATTCGGCCATCGCCTCGACCATGCCGGTGCCCTGGAAAACGCCGGTCAGCACTGCTGCCGCCAACACCATCGCGACAACGGACACGATGCTCGCCGAGTGCCTGGCAATCGCCTCACCCTGATCCTTGACGGCAGGGAAGTTCACCGCGAGAGCGATCGACGACGCGATCATGAACAGCACCGGGATGGGCAGCACATCCATGACGAGAACAACCAGAAGTACGGTCGTCAGCGCGGCGTTGAACCACAGGAGCTTCGGCCGCAGAGTATCCCGCTTGGGGTCGAGGCCGTCGATGAAGCGTCCGGTATCGCCGCCGTCGTCACTGTCGTCGGCATTACCGCTGTTGTCACTGCCGGCGCTGGAAGTCCCTCCGTTTCCGACCTTTTCGAGGATGCGTTCAGAAGTGAGGACCAAAGTCCCGATCCGACGACGCTCCATGATCCCGAGATGAACCGAAAACGCGAGCACCATGATCAATCCGACGATCAGCGACGGCACCATCGGAACAAAGACATCGGACGGCGAAAGTCCCAAGGCGCTTGCTGCCCGGACGGTGGGACCGCCCCACGGAATAATGTTCATCGTCGCGTTGGACAGCCCGGCGACCACTGTCAGCACCACCGGACTTACTCCGAGTTTGAGGTAGAGCGGCAACATCGCGGACGTCACGATAATGAACGTCGTAGAACCGTCGCCGTCGAGGGAGACCACCATCGCCAGTACTGCCGTGCCGACCACCAATCGCATCGGATCGTCGCGCACCAACCGGAGGATGAACTTCACGAGCGGATCGAACAGCCCGACGTCGATCATGATGCCGAAGAAGATGATCGCGAAGAACAAGAGCGCCGCGGTGGGAGCAAGCGATTTGATGCCGTCGGTGATCATGTCGCCGATCCCGAGGCCCGCTCCGGCGAGTAATCCGAAGGCCACGGGAACCAGTGTCAGTCCCACCACCGGTGTTGCACGCTTGGTGAGGATGAGGAACATGAACACCGCAACCATGAGGAAGCCGAGTGTGACGAGCATGGTGAGCTCCTTTGCGTATGGAACGAGGAGAAGAAGGCACAGCACATCGAGCTGATGTCTTGGTGAGGGTGAAACGAAACTTCTGTGGTGACGCTCTACCGGTCCAAAGTCACAGCGACAAACCGGGATTGATCTTGCAGGAACTCGGAGAACTCGGGTTCGATGAGAACTGCACTGTTCCAACCGTTTCGGCGGGAAAGCTCGTTCCATCGCGGGCTGGCCGCCAAGTCCGTCACCAGTGCCTGCAGACGCAGTCGCTGATCGTCGGTCAGCCCCGGCGGTGCCATGAGGCCTCGCCAGTTCGTAAAGGTGACGTCGACGCCCAGTTCAGCCAAGGTGGGCGCGTCCACCGCCGGCGAGCGCTGGGGTGAACTGACCGCAAGAACCCGAACCGTTCCTGCCGCAATCTGATCCAGGTATTCGCCGAGACCGGTTGCCGCGACATCGACCTGCCCCGTCAGTAGCGCTGGGAGCAGTTCACCGCCGCCGTCGTACGTGCGTGACGGCGACAGCGCAGGATCGACGCCGACGGCCCGCGCCAGGAGTAGCCGGAACAGCCCGTCCGGTCCGCCCTCGCTCGAACCCCCGCCTCTCGAGATCGACGACGGGTCTTGCGTCCACGCCGATGTCAGATCCGCCAGGGTTGTGAACGGTGAATCCGACGGAACCAGAACAGCTTCCGGTTCTTCCATCAACCGCGCGATCGGGGTCGCATCGGCAAGCGTGTGCTGGGACGGCAGAATTTCCACGGATCCGAGCACGCCGAGCCCCATCACCATCAGGAGATCGGGGTTACCCCGTTCGAGAACCAACCGGTTGAGTCCGACGATGCCACCCGATCCGGGCAGAACCAGAACGTCGGCGGTGGCGGTCCCCTCGTCGGCAAAGGCTTGCACCATGGTTCGGGCGGTCAGGTCGTAACCACCACCGGCAACCGACGGCACCAGGATGCGCAATTCCTCGGAACTGCCTCCGGCCTGACCACCCGCGAGGAAGGACTCGACCGGAGTGCATCCGATCGCCGCCGCGAGAGCTGTCGCGCAAGCAGCCAGCAGGGCAATGTACCTGCTCCGCCGCGTCGATGCACTCATGATGTTGTCCATTCCTGCCTGGTTCGATGTGTGAACAGATTTCATACTGGCGCACTTTGTGACTGGAGTCACCATTGGGAACGCAAAGTGCTTTGTGCTCATTGTGCTCACGAACAGCCACTTTCCCGGTGCCCGACTACCGCGCTATGGTCTGGCAGGTGTCCACAGGAAGCGCGCAGGCCGAACGCATACCGCTGCGCGCCCGTTTCCGTCGTCGGCGACAGACCTTGGCGACACAACTTCTCGAACTGCAACTCCTGATCGTCGTGGCGGTTCTTCTCTGCGTGACCGCGCTCTCGCTTGCGCAGTCGTCGGCGAGTTTCCAGCGCGAGGAGGGGCGCCGCGCACTCTCGGCAGCAGAGTCGCTTGCCGCCAATCCGGCAGTGCGAGAGCTACTCCCCGGGGCTCAGACCCGTATCCGCTCAGGACTGCAGGGATCTGTCGACTCGGTGCGCGCAATCTCCGGCGTCACGTACGTGTCCCTTGCAGATCAAGACTCCGTCGTTGTGATCTCCACGCGTCCCGGCGATGTCGGCACTGCCGTACCGCAGACTCAGGGCCGGTCCGAGACGGGATTGGTCGACACGTCCTCCGGCAAGGCCGTCGAAGCACAGGTTCCGATTCTGGGCAACGACGGTTCGATCACCGGCAGCGCGATAGTCGGGATCGAGTACCCGTCGATCTGGACCCGCCTACTGCAGTCGGCACCGAACCTCCTGGTGTATCTCGCAGTTGCTTCGGTGATCGGCGCAGTCGGCTCGATCCTGTTGGCCCGCAGGGTCAAACGTCAGACACTCGGGATGGAACCCGGCGAGATCCTCGATCTTGTCCGCCACCGCGAGGCAATGCTGCGCGGACTCAAGGAGGGAGTCATCGCCTTCGACGCGCAGGGGCGCGTGGTGCTCATGAGCGAGAGCGCCCACCAACTTCTCGACATCGCCTACGGCAGCGCGGGCGAATCCGTCCGAGATCTGGGACTCGACGATCGGTTGCAGAGCGTTCTGACCTCCGGGACAACAGAATCCGATCAGTTGGTTCTGGTCGGCGATCGACTCCTTGTTCTCAATACCGTGCTCATCGAGTCCAAGGGCCGCACCATCGGGTCGGTCACCACGTTCCGCGATCGCACCGAATTGCGGGCCGTGGAGGAAGAACTCGACGTCACCAAAACCAGCACCGACGCTCTGCGCGCCCATATTCACGAGTTCGACAATCAACTGCACACTATTTCCGGTCTCATCCAACTCGGCGAATACGACGAAGTTGTCGGCTACGTCGAAGGGTTGACCATGGAGCGAGCGCAGATCAGCGCGGCGGTCACCGACAAGATTGCCGATGTGGGCACCGCCGCCCTCGTCATTGCCAAGATCGGTGCGGCGGCACAGGGATTGGTGACTGTCGAACTGTCGGCCGATTCGCATCTGGGCACTCTCGAACGCGCGCTCGGGCGCGATGTGGCGACGGTGGTCGGAAACCTCGTCGACAATGCCGTCGATGCCGTGGCCGAAATGTCTGAGACGGAGCGGCGGACGGTTCGATTGTCGATTCGCGGTCTGGGCGGCTCCGTCGAAGTGCGTGTCGAGGACGCCGGTCCCGGCGTCGCCCCCGAAAATCGAGAGCGGGTGTTCAGCCAGGGCTGGAGCACCAAGGGACAATCGAGTGACGGGCACGGATTCGGGTTGGCGTTGGTGCGCCTGACATGTCGGCGGCGCGGCGGTGACGTCTCCGTGAGCACCCGCGCCGCGGACGGTCTCGAGTGGACGGTTTTCACCGCAGTCCTACATGACGGAGAGAGCGCATGATCCGAGTTCTGGTAGTCGACGACGACTTCATGGTCGCGCGTGTGCACAGCGGATTTGTTTCGCGGATAGACGGTTTCGAGGTGTGCGGTGTTGCCCACTCTGCGGAGGCTGCACTTGCTGCGGTCGGAGAACTGGTTCCCGATCTGGTGCTTCTCGACGTCCACCTGCCCGGAACAACCGGACTCGATCTCATCGCTCCGTTCCGGGAGCTGGTTCCCGAACTCGACGTTCTGGTGATCACCAGCGAGCGCGAGGCAGGCTCGGTGAAGAAGGCACTACGCAGCGGGGTCGTGCATTATCTGATGAAACCCTTCACGTTCGACGTTCTCCGCGACCGCCTCGAGCGGTACCGATCGACGTACGCCAACCTCGACAGTGCGGGTGAAGCCGAGCAGACCGCCGTCGACGAAGCGTTCGGTGTAGCCGGCGTTGTGGCAGCACCCTTGCCGAAGGGCCTGAGTCCCGAGACCCTGCAGTTGGTCGAGAACGCGCTGCGGGGTGAAGCCGAACCCGCCTCGGCGACAGACATTTCCGAACGCGTCGGTATCTCGCGGGCAAGCGCGCGTCGTTATCTCGAGCACCTGTGCGCGAGCGGGCAGTCCACCACGTCCCTGAAGTACGGAGTGGTGGGCCGCCCGGAACGGCGCTATGCCTGGAAACGCTGAGAGCAAGCAACGCTGAGACCTGGAAACGCTGCGAGCTAGCACCCTTTTTACGAAGTGAGCAGCCCTTGCATCCTGCTGCAGGGGCTGCTCACTCGAGGAAAACTATGCTCACACTTACCACTACACAGCGCGGTCTACACAGCGCGGTCGCTGGTCTCCCAGTACTGCGCGCGCAGAGCCTTCTTGTCGAGCTTGCCGAGCGGTGTCAGCGGCAGGCTGTCCACGAAGTCGATGCTCTTGGGTGCGTGCACTGATCCCTTGGCTGCCTTCACCCGCTCGACCAGCTCTTCGGTGGCGACGGTGAGTCCGCCGCGCAAGACGACACAAGCCTTGACGGCTTCGCCCCACTTGTCGTCCGGTACGCCCACCACTGCCACGGAGGCGACGGACGGGTGCGCGGAGATCACGTCCTCGATCTCGCGCGGGAACACGTTGAAGCCGCCGGTCACGATCATGTCCTTCTTGCGATCGACGATGGACAGGAAGCCGTCGACGTCCTTGCGCGCGATGTCGCCGGTGTGCAGCCAGCCGCCACGGAAGGCTTCTGCAGTCTCGGCGGGCTTCTTCCAGTACCCCTTCATGACCAAGGGACCTCGGACGCAGATCTCACCGAGCTCGCCCTGCGGCACCTCGTTCAGGTCGTCGTCGAGCAGCCGGACGTCGAGCCACGGCACCGGGCGGCCACACGTGGCAAGTCGAACCGGGTCGTCGGCGAGGTGCTCTTCCTTGCGGAGCACCGAGATGGTCATGCCGCACTCACTCTGACCGTAGAACTGGAAGAAGATCTGACCGAACTTCTTGATGCCTTCCTGCAAGCGGGCCGGTGACATCGCGGATGCTCCGTAGAAGAGCGTCTGCAGACTCGAGACGTCCCGCTTCTCGAAATCCGGATGGTCCATGAGCATGTAGATCATGGTGGGCACCAACATGGTTGCCGTGATCTTGTACTTTTCGATCGCTTCGAGAACTGCTCCGGGCTCGAAGGCGGGCAGCACGATCAGCGCGCCGCCGCGCAGGAGCGTCGGAGTGAAGAACGCGGCACCGGCATGGGACAGCGGCGTGCAGATGAGGAAGCGATTCTCCTCGGGCCACTGCCATTCCGACATCTGGATCTGGTTGAGCGCCGCACCCGAACGGAACGACCCGATAACGCCTTTGGGTTTGCCGGTGGTGCCACCGGTGTACACCATGCTGCTGGCGTCCTCGGCGTCGACGTGCGCTGCTTTGAGCGGCGCAGGCTCGAAAGTTGCCGCGAGAGCCAGAATGTCGATGCCGATCTCCGACGGGCCCATCGACAGGATCGTGGTCAAGGACGGCGACGACGCCTTCAACTCTGCCGCCCTTGCCTCGAAAGCGTTGGGGTCGAAGATGAGAGTCTCGATCTCGGCGTCGTCGACGATGTACTTGTGGTCGTCGAGTGAGCCCATCGGATTGAGAGCACTGGCGCGACAACCGGTGATCATGGTGGCACCCATGCTGATGAGTACTTCGGGACGATTCTTGGACAGCATCGCCGTGCTGGTGCCCTGGGTGATTCCGAGCGACGCGAGTGCCTGGGCGAAGCAGCTGATCTGATCGCGCATCTGTCCGCCGGTGAGAACAACGTCGCCGATGTACAGCGCCGGCTTGTCGTGGTTCCGTTCGAGGGCAGTGATGAGCAGGTCCGGACCGTAAATCGGTCGGTGGAGGTCAGCAAACTCGTCTGTCATCTGGTCTTCCTTCTGCTTGGCCTGCCGTCATCGAGATGTGCTCCCGGTCACGAATACGTTATCCAGAATCGCACAAAACTGGAACAGGTTCCAGAGGGGCCTCCGGCCCTACTGCACCGCAAACGCAATCCGCGCCAGATCCGCTTCCGTTTCACGCGGCGGCAGATCATCGAGATCGACCCGGACGGATCGCACGGTCCCCACAAAACGATCCCGGTCGGTGTAATCGGAACTGATTGCGACGCCGTGGCATCGCCCGATGGTCAGCAGGCCGGTTCCACCGATGTAGAACGGTGTCGTCCGCTCGATCCGCTCCGACGCAACAACGACGCTGTCCACCAGAAGCACGATCTGCGCGCCGCAGCCCAAACCGTCGCCCTCGTAGTGCAGTTCCATCCGCAGGTCGTGACGGCCGGGTTCGATCACCACCCGGCTACGAACGTGCTGCACATGCAGATCGGCGACGTTGTTGCAGTACGTCAGGGCGCCGTCGTGCACATACAGACTCCATCCGCCGTCGGCGCGCGCACCTTGAGCCACGACAACGCCGGTCCGGCCTGCCTCCGACAGTTCGACGTTCGCAGTGATCGCGTGCGAACGATTGAACAGTTTGGGTGCCGCGTCCGGCAGTAAGGGTGGCATCGACCCGGGGTAGGTGTGCGAACTCGGCGCCGGCTTCACCGACCCCTTGCGCATTCTCTGCATGCGAGTGTTGTCGAGTAGTACCTGGTTTCGGACCGCCTCGCGTTCGAACACCGCTTGAAGCTCGGCAAGTTTGTCCGGCCGGGTCGACGCCAGGTCGGCGGCTTCGGTCCAGTCGGTATTCGTGTCGTACAACTCCCACACATCGTCTTCGAATGGCTTGTCACCGGATGCCGCCTGCATCGGGACGCGGTGAGCGGTACACGCCACCCACCCCTCGTGGTAGATCCCGCGGTTGCCGAATATTTCGAAATACTGCGTGGTTCGCCGATCAGGCGCCTGCGGGGCGTCGAAGCTGTAGAGCATCGACACTCCATCCATCGGCTGCTGCGCCACGCCGCCGACAATCTCCGGTTGTTCGATTCCCGCAGCTTCGAGAACTGTGGGAACGACGTCGGACACAAAGTGCCATTGCTCGCGAATCTCGCCGCCCGAGCCGATTCCGGACGGCCAGTGCACGATCAACGGATTTCGGGTGCCGCCGTAATGCGACGCAACCTGCTTCACCCACTGGTAGGGCGTATCCATCGCCAGCGCCCACCCGATCGGATATTGCGGAGCAGTGGTCGGTCCACCCAATTCCGCACTCTTGTCGATGATCCGCGCCGACGTGTCCTTCAGACCGTTGAACAGGATGCCCTCGTTGGCGGTGCCGAGCATGCCGCCTTCCCCGGCCGCGCCGTTGTCGCCGAGAATATAGAAAACCAAGGTGTTTTCGAGCGTGCCCATGTCTTCGAGTGCGTCGATCACCCGCCCGACTTGAGCGTCGGTGTGCTCGGCAAAACCTGCGTACAACTCCATGAGCAATTCCGCCGCGCGACGGTCTTCGTCGCTCATCGAATCCCACTGAGGAATGAAATCCAGCCACGCCGTCAGCTGTCCGTCTTCCGGTACGACGCCCAACTCGTGCTGGCGTGCCACGGTGATGTCGCGCTGGCGGTTCCACCCGTGCGCGAACTTCCCGGCGTATTTATCCCGCCACTGCGCCGGTACCTGAAGGGGTGAATGTGTCGCTCCCAGAGCCAGATACGTGAAGAAGGGTTTGTCCGGCGCGGCCGCCTGCTGGTGGCGCACCCAGTCGATCAGGCGATCGGCGAGATCTTCGGAGAGGTGGTAGCCCTCCTCCGGACCTGCTGGGGCGTCCACAGGAGTGATGCCGTTGTGGAGAGCCGGGTAGTACTGATCGGTGGATCCGCCGAGAAATCCGTAGAAGTGCTCGAACCCCTCCCCTGTCGGCCACCGATCGAACGGTCCGGCCGGCCCCGTCTCGACACCCGGAGTCTGGTGCCACTTTCCGAATGCTGCTGTGTTGTAGCCGTTCTCACGCAGGGTCATCGCGAGCGTTGCGGCACTATCCGGCCTTGTGCAGTTGTATCCGGGGTCTGTGCTCTCGAAGTTGGTGACGGTACCGAACCCCACCGCGTGCGGATTTCGGCCGGTCAACAGCGATGCTCTGGTCGGCGAACACAGCGCCGTGGTGTGAAACCTGTTGTACTTCAAACCGTGGTCGGCGAGTCGCTGCGCCGTGGGCATGTCGATCGGTCCACCGAACGGCGAGGTGGCGCCAAATCCCATGTCATCAACCAAGACGATCAGTACGTTAGGTGCCTTGTCCTTCATAGCAGTACCTTTCAGTTCCGGCCGTCGAAAAGTGCGTCCGGACGTAGTTTTCCGGTCAGAACTTGGGCCCGTTTTCCGGCCAGACGGTCGAACGAATCGGGATGAGTGAGTATCCAGAACTCTTCCTGCGCAACACCGTCGAAGTAGATTTTGGCCGCAGCGGCCGGCGACATACCTTCTCTGATGTTCTCTCGCCAGAACTCGGTGTCCGACCCGGATTCGGGGCGCACTGCGACGTCCTCGAAAATCCTGGTGGCAACCTGCCCCGGGCTGAACACCGATACGCGGATCTGCGGAAACTGTTCGGCGCATTCGAGATACAGGCTTTCGGTGAGCGCCTGCACGCCGTGCTTCGAGGCCGCGTACGCCGTCATTTTCGGTGTGATCGCCACACCGCCGACCGAGACGGTGTTGACGACGTGGGCGGGCCCCGGGTCGGCGCCCATTCTGGGAACGAACGAGCGGATACCGTGAAAGACGCCGTTCAGGTTGACGTCGATGACCCGGCGCCACTCGTCCGCCGGTATGTCCCACGTGAACCCGACGGATTCGAGGCCGGCATTGTTTGCCAGGAGAGTCACAGCACCGAACTCTGCGTAGGTCGCATCCGCCAGTGCGTCCACATCTGTGGCAACGGTGACATCGGTCGGCACCGTCAGCACATGGGCTCCGTCTGCCCGAAGATCGGCCGCCACCGCCTCGAGGCGCTCGGCGGAGATGTCCGCCAGGACAACATTCATTCCGAGAGTGGCAGCTTCGCGGGCCAGGCCCTCGCCGATTCCACTTCCGGCTCCGGTGATCACTGCTGTTCCGCCGCGTAATTCTTCGAGTTTCATCGCATTCCCTCCGTGACCTGCAGTGACACGTCGCCCTGTCGGATTTCTGGTCACACTATTCGGCCTCGCGGGCCGCTCGACAGGGGATCTCCCGCACGGTGGAACAACGGGATTGCCGTCGACACTGGTGTCTCGCCTACCGAAACCACGGCCACGTCCCACCTGCATTGCAGGGCACTTCCGCACACATTCCCGATGAGCGGGAGCAAATGGTGTAACGGCGGTGATCGTCACTAGCGTTGCCATCACCCACTCGAACGGCCGACTGGCCGGGAGAAAACGGAGGTTATCGTGACTGCAATTCTTGTCGACGAGAATCCCTTGGCGCACGCGGTGTTGCCGACATTTTCGACGCTGTACGACGCATCCGCCGGCTTGATCGACGCGTCGACAGACGAACAGGACGTGGTGTTCTTCGGCCCGCCACGCCCCACGGACACTGTTGTGGGGAGCATCCGTTCACTCGAACGAATCCCGTCCACCGACGGCGGCCCGTCGCGGATCGCCCGGACAACCGACTACCGCGACGTGTACGGGCACTTGGTTGCCGAGGTATATGCGTCGGGAATCGCCTGCGACATCAAAGGTCCTGTCGCCGCGGGCACTTCGTCCGCACTTTCCGCACACGTCGGCGCCGCGTTCGATGCCGACAGCATCCGTCGATTCCGTACCCGGATCTTCGTCTCCGATGCCGCGCAGCTCACGTTTACCTGCACTGCCGTCGCCCGGTATCGCAAGGATTCGGAGTATGTTTCCGATTTCATCGTCAGTGCAACCGATGACACAGGCGTTACCGCGGGCAGGGCATGGGTCACCGTGGCGGAGACCGCGCTCTCGGATCGGTAAGTTCCACCGAGCGGGATCACGCGGTCACCGGGCAAATCTCCGGTGATTGAGTGGCTCCATGTCGGCCATTGCATTCACTCTGTCCTCACGTACGTCACCGATCACCGTCGCTGACTACCGCGAACGTGCCCGCAAGGCACTCCCCGCGATGATTTGGGCGTACGTCGACGGCGGCGCCGAGGACGAAGTTACGCTGCGCGCCAACGTCGACGATTTCGACAAGTGGGCGCTTCGCTCACGGGTTTTGACCGGAAACGAAGGTCAAGGGCTGACCGCCAAAGTGGGGAACACAGCGCTTGATCTCCCGGTTTTCCTCTCTCCCACCGGAATGACCGGGCTGATCCAATGGACCGGTGAGCGCGCTGCGGCTCGGGCAGCCGAACGCGTCGGCACCCGCGCGGTTATCTCCACCGCATCGAGTTACACGGTGGAAGAGATCGCGGACGCCACCTCCGAGAACCATTTCTTCCAGCTCTACCCGTGGACCAGTGTCCGCACCGGGAAATCGTTGGCGAAGAAGTTCATCGACCGCGCACATCATGCCGGCTACAGCGCGTTGTTCGTGACGGTTGACGTTCCGGTGACCGGAAACCGGGAAGGCGAACGTAAGCGAGGCATGGGGATCCCGCCCACCCTCTCGCCATCGCGCATGCTCGACGCGGCCCGCAAACCGCGGTGGGCCTACAACTTTCTCAAGCACCAGCGAATCTCGTCGCGCATGCTGGTCGACGAGCGCGGCGCCGCTGCCGCAGTGCGATCAGCACAGAAGCAGGTGAGTCTCCTGCGCCCGGAACTGTGCTGGGACGACTTGGCGAAGATTCGCGATCTGTGGGACGGTCCGATGTACGTCAAGGGCATTCTCGATCCGGACGATGCCGCTGCTGCGGTCCGTCTGGGTGCTGACGGAATTGTGGTGTCGAATCACGGGGGACGCCAACTCGACAGCGCGCTCTCGAGTATCGAGGCGCTGCCGGCGGTGGTTGATCGAGTGGGCGGATCCGGCGGTGTTCCCGTCTACCTGGACGGTGGCATTCGTCGTGGCAGCGACGTGGTGAAAGCTCTTGCACTCGGAGCGACCGCGGTCGGAATCGGCCGACCGTACGTGTACGGATTGGCGGTCGGCGGTGAGGACGGCGTCGCGCACGTTCTCGAGATCTTCCGCGAGGAGATTGCTCGGACTCTGACCCTCATGGGCGTACGTGACGTTGCCGAACTCGATCGCTCCCACATCATGAGACGAGTCTGAGTTTCCGGTCCCGAGAGTAAGTGTTCCATCCAGCGGGAATGCCCGTATCCGGGAGGACCACGCCAACGGTTCTATGGGGTGGATCACATTACTGACAGCGTCGTCAGGCGCGGCTCGGAGGAAACATGTCGCTCAGCACGGACTCACCCACAACGGCAGACGAGGAAATTCGAGAAATCGAGGCGGCGGCTCCCCCGACGCGATTTGCTCGGGGGTGGCATTGCCTCGGACTCAGCGAGACGTATCGCGACGGAACGCCCCATCAGATCGAAATCTTCGGCACCAGTCTGGTTGTTTTCGCCGACAGCAAGGGCAACATCAAGATCCTCGACGCCTACTGCCGCCACATGGGCGGCAACCTGGCGCAGGGCACGGTCAAGGGCGATTCGATCGCGTGCCCGTTCCACGACTGGCGTTGGGGCGGCAACGGAAAATGTACGGATATTCCCTACGCACGACGCGTTCCGCCGCTGGCGAAGACCCGCGCCTGGACGACACTCGAGCGCAACGGCCAGCTGTTCGTCTGGAACGATCCGCAGGGCAATCCCCCGCCTGCCGAGGTCACCATCCCCGAGATCGAGGGGTTCGGAAGCGACGAGTGGTCCGACTGGAGTTGGAACACGCTCACCATCGAAGGCTCGCATTGCCGCGAGATCGTGGACAACGTCGTGGACATGGCTCACTTCTTCTACATCCACTACTCCTTCCCGCGGTATTTCAAGAACATCTTCGAAGGTCACGTCGCGAGCCAGTACATGGAATCGGTGGGACGTGAAGATGTCATCAGCGGCACGAACTACGGCGATCCCAACGCTGTTCTCCGTTCGGACGCATCGTATTTCGGTCCGTCGTACATGATCGACTGGCTCAAGAGCGAGGCCAACGGTCAGATCATCGAGACCGTGCTGATCAACTGCCACTACCCGATCTCGAACAACGCCTTCGTGCTGCAGTACGGCGCCATGGTCAAGAAGCTTCCCGGGATGAGCGACGAGGACACGGCGGCGATGGCCGCGCAGTTCACCGAGGGCGTCGAGACGGGATTCCTTCAGGACGTGGAGATCTGGAAGAACAAGGCTCCCATCGACAATCCACTGCTCTCCGAAGAAGACGGCCCGGTATATCAGTTGCGACGTTGGTACAACCAGTTCTACACCGACATCGAGGACGTCACCGAGGACATGACCAAGCGCTTCGAGTTCGAAATCGACACCACCCGAGCGGTGGCGAGCTGGAAACAGGAAGTTGCCGACAACGTCGCAGCCCGCGAAACCCAGGCACCTCAGACCACGTCCTGATCAGAGCCCGTCCTGACCGAGACCACACGACACAACACAACATAGGGTGACCATGAGTTACGAAGTGCTCGAACAGATCAACTTGATGGCCGACGACATCTTCCAAGAAGGTGTCGAGGCCGAGAAAATCGGGCGGTTGGCAGACGACACCGCCAAGAAGATGAAGGCCGCCGGGTCGATCCGGATGCTGCAGCCCAAGGAATACGGCGGCATGGAAGCGCATCCGCGCGAGTTCGCAGAAACCGTGATGCGCATGGCGTCGCTCAATCCGTCGGCCGGATGGGTCCACGGAATTGTCGGAGTTCACCCGTGGCAGTTGGCGTTTGCCGATCCGAAGGTTCAGCAGGAAATCTGGGGTTCCGATCCCGATACCTGGATGGCCTCTCCCTACATGCCCGGCGGCATGTGCATTCCCACTGACGGTGGGTACAAGTTCTCCGGCCGCTGGCAGTTCTCCTCCGGCACCGACCATTGCGATTGGGCATTCCTCGGCGCCATGGCCTGTGACAAGGACGGCAACATGGAGATGCCGCCCAGAATGCTGCACGTGATCATTCCGCGCACCAACTACGAGATCATCGAAGACTCGTGGGACGTCATGGGTTTGCGCGGCACCGGGTCGAAAGATCTTGTGGTCAAGGACGCGTACGTTCCCGATTACCGCGTCATGGATTGCGACGAGGTCATCGACGGTACCGCTGTACGCAAGTACGGACGCACCGAGACGCTGTACTTGATGCCGTGGTCGAACATGTTCCCCCTCGGGATCACAGCCGCGACCATCGGCATCTGCGAGGGAATGCTGTTCCACGCCAACGAATACCAGGCTGATCGCATCAATGCCCAGGGCACAGCGATCAAAGACGATCCCTACACACTGTTCGCAATCGGCCAGGCAACGGCCGATATTCGCGCAGCGAGAGATACCCTGCTGGCCAATGTCGATCGCATGTGGGATCGCGTGGACGCCGGCAAGGAAGTGACCTTCGAACAGCGCGCTGAAGGTCGACAGACCCAGGTCCAGGCTGCATGGCGCGCCATCAATGCCATCGACCAGGTCTACCCGCGCTGCGGCGGTAACGCCCTTCGCATGGACAAGCCACTGCAGCGCTTCTGGCGCGACGCCCATGCCGGTCAGCATCACGCAATCCACGTCCCCGGCACCGTATTCCACGCTGCCTCACTCAGCCGCCTCGGCGCCGATCCGCAGGGCCCGCTGCGGGCAATGATCTGACATAAGGAACGACACACGATGACGCACACCGACATCAAGGGACTTGGCTACGTCAAGATCTCCACCAACGACATGGACCGTTGGCGCACTTTTGCATTCGACGTTCTGGGCTTCGCCAAGGGCAGTGGCCCGGACGAGAACGCGCTGTACCTGCGTCTCGACGAGCGCGCCGCACGCATCGTCGTCGTCGAGGGCGAGCGCGACGAGATCGTCAGCATCGGCTGGGAGGTCGCCGACCGCAACGCATTACGACGCGTTCAGGCCGCACTGGAGAAGTTCGGCACCGAGGTCGAGCAACTTCCCCTGGCCGAGGCCGACGCACGCCGGGTCGAAGAGGTCATCACCTTCACCGATCCCGGCGGCGCAACTGTGGAAATCTTCCACGGCGCGATCCTCGATCACAGCCCGGTGGTTACACCGTTCGGCGCGCGATTTGTCACCGGCTCACAGGGCCTTGGCCACGTTGTTCTTCCGGTCATGGACAGCGCGGCGAGCTTCGATTTCTACACCGACGTTCTCGGCTTCTATCCGCGCGGCGCATTCCGCCTGCCCGCCCCGCCGGAGTTCGGACCCCTGCGCATCCGCTTCCTCGGGGTCAACGAGCGCCATCACAGCTTGGCGCTGTGCCCCGCCCCGCACGGCGGCGCACCCGGTTTGATCCACATCATGGTCGAGGTGGATACCCTCGACGCCGTCGGGCAGGCTCTCGATCGGGTTGTGAAGGACGGTTTCTCGGTGTCCTCGACCCTTGGCCGGCACACCAACGACAAGATGGTCTCGTTCTACGTCCGGGCACCCGGCGGCTGGGACATCGAGTTCGGCACCGAGGGGTCGAAGGTGGATCAGGACTCCTACTCGGCAGAAGAGATCACCGCCGACAGTTACTGGGGCCATGACTGGTCGGGCAGCGAACCGCTGGCAGCGATGTAGATTTCCACTGGGAAAGGGCTTGCGCACGTTTGTGCGCAAGCCCTTTTCTTGTGCCCGGATCTGCAGACAGACGTGTGAGCCTCGCATCGTCTTGACGGGTGATGCGAAGCTCTCACGCGGTATGTAGTTCCGGCGCAGCCGGGTTCAGTCTCGGTGGACTGGGCCTTGGCGGGTGGTGGAGCGGCGGCGTCGTTGTTTCGGGTCGATCGCGACTGGTGGGATGAACCACGGTTTGTGATCGGTGCCCATTTTGATTTCCCAGATGCCGCGGAACCCGCTGGTGCTGTGGATCAATCGGTGGTGGTTGCGGCAGAGGAGGGTGAGGTTGTCCATCACCGTCAGACCGCCGGTTGACCAGGGTTGTATGTGGTGGGCGTCGCACCAGGCGGGGACGGCATCGCAGTTGGGGAAGGCGCAGCCTTTGTCCCGGGCGATCAGTGCCGTCCGCTGTTCTGCTGTGACGAGGCGTTTGTGTGGCGTTGCATCGAGCGGTGCGCCGTTGCCGTCCATCAGGACGGTGGAGAGCATGCAGTCGCACGCGAGCATGCGGGTCAGGCTCACGCTGAGTGGTCCCATCCAGGGCATGTAGCCGACGTCAAGATCTTCGAAATCAGGCTCGTCGTCGTCCGATGCGACATCGCTGTCAGCTCGCATGGTGGCGCATTCCCGATGCTCGGCAAGATCTTTCGCGGTGATATGCACATTCACATGCGGACGCTGACCACCATCGACACCGGTGACAGCATTATCGAGATACCGTCGGATCAGTTCGGTGAAGGCGTCGGCGGTGCGCTTGGCTGCCGAGCGCTGATCCGGAGTTCCGTCAGCAGCCGGTTTCGGCATCGACAACTTCGAGAGCGCCGACAACAACATTTCACCGGTCAACGCATCGAAATCACCCTTGATGGCAACCCGACCGTTGAGCGTCGGCGAAATCCGCAAGACGTTGAGATCATCGTCCTCACCAGGCGGGATCTCATCCGATTCGAAGATCCGCTCCAGAACCGCGATCGCATAGCGCAGTTTTATGGTTGTGGCCTCCACCCCGGATGCGGCAGCGAGAAGGGTTTTCATGCAGGACGGTAAAGCAGTCGTAGGCATACCTTTTGGTGGTGATTCGCAGAACGCGGCGATTATTGCTGCATGATCGAACGAGAGGTCACCGGCCTCGAATTGAGCGGCAATGTCCGGAAACCCTCGCAGTGCGGCACCGAGGGCTGCGATCTTGTTGCCGGCTGCGTTCTGCAGCATCGTGTTTGCCGCCAACCAGCGCCCCACACCGCGGTAGCAGAGCACCTGCTCGTCCGGGTTGAGTGCCAGTTCGTCGACCGCGGCAACCCGAATCGCTTCCAACCGAAGGATTTCCGCAGATACAGTGACTGCAACGTCCCGAACCTCGGCCGGGCGCAAGCGCCACAACCTTCCGCGCACACCCGCCGCCGAACCGGCTACAACATCCCCCACCGAAACGAAATCGCTCAACGTCGTCATCAAGGCCTCCCCACCCTTGACCCAACTTTACTCGAACATCTATTCGAATCAAGGGGCATATCGGACACATCTGAAATGGAACCGACTCGTGCCGCAATGCACCGCCCGCTCGAGATCGACAGCACCCATAAAAACCTGAGTACACCCCGCCACCATGCCCAGACGCAGGGCATTTGCGTGATTCACTTCACAAATCATGAGTCGTATGACACTATTTCTAATTGAAATAGCCAGTTCACAGATTTTTCATCGAAGAGGAGTAGTGGACGCGATGACAATGACACTGGAGTCCGAAGTAGCGGCCCTGAAGCCAGCATCGGTTGACCTGGGAGTCGACTCGACACCCACTGCCGTTCTCGATCGCGTCTCACTTGTCCTCGACACCTTCGACGGTCCCGGCCGCCTCACGCTCGCCCAGATTGTTCGTCGCACCGGGCTTCCTCGATCGTCCGCCCACCGCCTGCTCGAGCGGCTGGTCTCGATGCGATGGCTACGACGCGACGGCCGCGACTACGAGCTCGGTATGCGTCTGGTCGAGCTGGGCTCTCTCGCCGTGCACCAGGATCGTCTGCACACCGCGGCATTGCCCTTGCTGCACGAGCTGTACCGCGTCACTGGATTTGTTGTCCACCTCGGCATTCTCGACGGCTCCGATGTGGTGTACCTCGAGAAGATCGGCGGACGCCTGGCCGCGGCCGTCCCGACGCGCGTCGGTGAACGGCGTGATGCTCCCACGACTGCTCTCGGACAGGCACTGCTTGCTTTTGCCTCGCCGCAGTCCACAACACATCCCCAGCGTGCCCGGATTCGGGAGGCCGGTGTGGCCTTCGAAAGTGGAAGTGGGTTGGCCGGCTTCAGCTGTCTGGCAGCACCGATCGGATTGCCCGGACGGGCGGTTGCGGCAGTCTCGATTTGTGGGCCGACAACGGCGCTGCGTAATGATCACATCAGCGCAGCACCCGTCCGGATGGCCGCGTCCGCGATCTGGCGCGCCATCGACGGTGGATCTCACACTGTCACACCAACTTTGCAGCGTCGCCAGCTGCTGCGAAATCTGCCCACCGCCGCCAGGGCGTGAGTAACGCGTTGGTTACCGAGGGCAGCTCTTTACTCAGATATCGCGCTGACCCTGGTTGAGTGAGAGGACATAATCTTCGACGTTCTTCCATCGTCCGGGCGTCGTCGGTAGCGGCGATCCGAGGAGATCATGTTCGGAGACCTTCGCATACTCCGTAGATGCTCGGTCGATATCGTCGAGTAGTCCACGCGCGAGATCGATTTCAGCGTGGAAGTAGCGCACCGACCACCGCAATGTCATGACAGGGTAGGACCATGCGGGCTCGTTGTCTGCGTGCTCAGCGTGAAGTTCCGCACGCCGCAGTTGCTCTTCGACGTTGGCGATGTGTGCGCCGACGAGAGCCTTGAGCCTCGCGGGATCGTTGAGATGCCCCATCCAAAGCCGAAGCATGACACCGTGTTTGAGAACGGGAACCTCCACGGGCGCTTCGCGCGACCACGTGCGAACGGCCTCGGTTCCGGATTCGGTAATTGCGTACAGGCGTCGACCCCGCACTCCCGGCTCCGACACCACGCGCGATTCCACGAACCCGATTCCCTCGAGTTTCTTGAGCTCGGCGTAGACCTGACTGATGGAAGGGCTCCAGTAAAAGAACCCGAGGCTCCAGTCGGCCCATTTCTTGAGATCGTTTCCGGTCAGTTCCTCACCGAACGTAAGCATGCCGAGGACCGCCCAGCTTGTTGCGGGAAGCCCTCTGGATACATCTTCGGGTGCGGACATGGACCAAAGTCTAACAATCGGTGACATGGCGCTGGTGCGCCACAAACCACGGCGCCCGCCTACCGGGAGAGTTTCACGAATTGGCGGTCAGTGCTGCCGTTGTCATGTCGATGAGGTTCACTTGAAAGTCCGCCGCCGACAGGGGCAATCGACGGCGTCCGGCCAGGTCACGTGCACGGACTGCAAGCATTGCGGTGGCAAGCAGAATTGCGCCGCGCACACGCTCGTCCACCAGCGGGGCGGCCAGGTGACCGATGGATTCGCGCAGCAACTCGATGGATCGGACGAGGCTGGGATAGTTCGGCGGAACCTGATCGATCTGCTCGGGTTCGAGCTGGTAGATGGTCTGGCCGAGAATGCGCAGGTATCTGCGTCCCGCTTCGCCGGTGAGCATCTCCCCCAGCGGCACCACGATCAGTTCGACGCACGCGCGCGGGGTGGCGTCTCCTTGCCAGCGCGCGAGCATCGCGGTTCGTCGAGCCTCCAACTGCACCAGATACTTCTCGCGAATCGCCTGGAGTATTCCTTCGCGGGAGCCGAAGTGATACCGCAACGCCGACGGATTGCGTTGGCCTGCACCCGAAACGATGTCACCGACCAGCGTCGCCTCAATCCCTTTCGTGGCAAAGAGTTCTTCAGCCACTTCGAGAAGTTTTTGTTTTGTCGAGAGCTCTCCCGTACTCATGGCGCTTAGTGTACCTTTCCGATTACTACTAATAAGGAGTATTAATGAGTCCATTGAGATCAATGACCCCGGCCAGGTTCGGATCCCTACTCGTTGCCGCCACAACGATCCTCGCTACCGGGTTCGGAAGCAGCACCGGAAGTATCGACGGAAGCCTCGACCCGGACACGTCCGTCTACGCAGACACAGGTTGGGTTACCCTGCACGGCGATTCGGGCAATCGTCGTCAGCAACTGGGGGTTCAACCCGCGCAGAGTTACACCCGGTGGACAGCTCTGCAGGGTGCGTCGATTCTTACCGCTCCCACAATGCTGCCCAACGGAAACCTGGCCATCACCACCGGCAAGGCCGAGGGCAGCGCCAACCTCCACGTGCTCGACAAGTTCGGCACCATCGTCTGGGAAACGCCGGCTTGGAGCGGCAAGACCGGCGTCGACTCGGCCGCGATCATCTCCTCGCCCATCATCGACGTGGACGGCAACATCTTTGTCAGCGACGCAGATCAACTGTGGTCGTATACCAGTGGCGGAGCCCTGCGCTGGGTCATCGACCTACCGGCAGCGCCCAACCCCAACCCCTTTGCCGACGGATCACGGGCGGTCAACCCCTTTGTCACAGCCGCTTTCACCAAGGACGGTGCAGTTTTCGGCACCACCGTGTTCGGTCAGGTAATGGTCGTCGACCGGGCAACCGGAGAGCTGCGCGCACCCGTGTTCCAGCTTCCCGGCTCAATAGCCAAGCGGCACACAAAAACTCCGATGTCACCGAACATGTGGGCCGGCGGAATGATGGATCCTGCCATCAAGGATCCCATCTTCCAGATCATCATGGGCGGCATAGTCCAGAGCGCAAACACTCCGGCGGTGGACTCGGTGACCGGACGCGTCTACGTCGCGGCAACCGACAAGGAACAAGACAAGGGCGCGCTCTACGGCCTCGACATCACCCCGCCGAAGAACGGTGCTCCCGGCTCGATTTCCATTGCCTTCGCGGCACAGATGGGCCCAGGCAGCGGTTCGAGCCCCGTTATCTCACCCGACGGCAAAACCGTCTACACGTGTGACGACGAGGGACTCCTCTATGCGTTCGATGCTGCATCCGGCAAGGAACTCTGGAACGCTCCGTCCGGCGCTGCTGCTGCCGCGGTGGCCGTCGACGCCCAAGGATCTATCTACGCGCTCACCAATCCCGGCGTCCTCTCTGCATACAGTGCCGCAGGCGCAAAGCTCTGGGACGCCGATCTCAGCGAGCTGACAAACGCAACGCTCCCGGTCAGCGACGTATACGGCGCACCCATCGTGCGTGGCAACGGCAACCCGACGGTGGTCAACGGCTCGATTCTCATCGAAGTCTTCTACGGCTACGACGTCCCGATTCAGGGTTACCCCGTCTCGGTGCCGGTGAAGTCCGCCATCGTCGACATCGATCCAGCTACCGGAAAGGGCATGCGCAACATCGGCTTCGCCACCGACACCACGGAAGGCATCCTGGCCGTCACTCCGGACGGCCGAATCTTCTCGACCTTGGGCGTCATGACGTCGACGGCCGTTGCACCACTCGCGCCGATGATCAACCCGACGCTGCCAGACGGACTCGAATTGATTGCACCGTCCGGCGGACTCGACGGCTTCATCCCGAACCCGTAGGACAGCGCTTCTACTCACCGGGAGTGCGGAGTCGACCGGGTGGAGCAGGATCCTGGACAGAAGAGTTCTTGCTGCCATTGAGTGGGACTGGCGCTGGATTACCGCGCCGTTGCCCCACATCGTAGGGACTCACACCCTGTTTGCAGAGCTTTGATCGAGGAGAAACACATGTCCGTAGAAAATGCCGCACCGCTGGCGCTGGACGGGCGCACACTGCGCGACGTGATGAGCAACTTCTGCACCGGCGTCACGGTGATCACCGCCCACGACGGTGATTCCCCACTCGGATTCACGTGCCAGTCCTTGGTCTCGGTTTCTCTCGATCCTCCGCTGCTGTCCTTCTGCCCCGCCAAGACGTCGACAAGTTGGCCGAAGCTGCGTGAAGCGGGGTCCATCTGCATCAACGTTCTTGCGCACGATCAGAAGGACATGTGTTCGGCTTTCGCTCGCGGCGGCACTGACAAGTTCAGCGGTGTCGACTGGGAAGCCGGCTCCAACGGCGCACCTGCCCTCGAAGGCGCCTTGGCCCGGATCGAAGCCACCATCGAAAACGAGCACGATGCAGGCGACCACACGATCGTCGTTGCCCGCATCACGGATCTGACCGTGTTGCGCCACGACGGCCCGCTGCTCTTCTACCGTGGCGGTTTCGGCCGCTTCGACGCGTAATCTTCCGACATATAAGCCCCCGGCGCCTGAATCTGGGCGTCCCGCTGCGTGGGAGAACCCGACGATAGTGGCGATCACAAGCGATAACGTCCGGTGAAGTCGGCATTTACAGTCGACTTCACCGGGACACAACTGATCGGATTACGTCGATGACTACTGTCGAACCAGATACCGCCGCTGCGATCACCGCGACCGTCACCGCGTACCTCGACGCGGTTTCTCGCGGATCGAGCGCAGACATCGCAGCCCTGTACGCCGAAAACGGAACTCTCGAGGATCCCGTGGGTAGCGAACCCGTTGTCGGCCGCGAGGCGATTGCCGCATTCTTCGGTGCTCTCGAAGGTCGCACGCAGGAGATCGAACTCCTGACCCTGCGTGTCAGCGGTTCCAGCGCAGCGTTCCATTTCCGCGTCGTCACACCGATGGGTGACAAGATCTACGAGGTCTCCCCCATCGACGTGATGACGTTCGACGAGAACGCCAAGATCACCAGCACACGCGCTTTCTGGGCGCTGTCGGACATGATTTCACGCTGATGCGTCAGGTCAGCTGCCGCCATTGCGGTAACCGGGTTCTCATCGAGAAGTACAGCAACGCGCACACCAGCGTGCAGTGGCTCGAGGATTCCGAGCAGGTCTGCCCGGAACTCGCGCGCCCGTCCGACAATCCGTACGCACAGCGCTCCTGCTCGTCGTTGCGTCAAACCATCAACGACCTTGCCGACGCCGGTGCCGTCGAAATGAGCGAACGTAGCTACCCAGTTCCCGGTTCCCTGTACTGAACAGGACTTCTCTCGCTCACTGGGAAGCTACATGTACGACGCAATTCGGCCGCCCTAACGTTGTGACATGGATAACAATGTCGACGTAATTGTCATCGGTTCGGGGGCAGCAGGTTCGGCTGCAGCATTGCAAGCACACGCTGACGGCGCATCGGTGGTGATCCTGGAGAAGTGCGGGCCTGACACCGCCGGCGGTAACACACGACTGTCCGGCGGTGGATGGTTCGTCAACCAGGACCCCGCCGCAGCCCGAACGTTCTTGCGCGCCTTGAACGGACCGTTCACCGTCGCCGACGACGTGATCGACGCCTGGGCCGAGAACACACACGCACTTTCGGACTGGCTGCGTGAGCTGGATGCACCGGTGTCGATGTCTGCCGAATACCATTCCACCGCGGAGTACGCAGAACTCGACGGAAGTTCTTGCTACGCAGGGATGGACACCATCGGCGGGGCGATGGGGAACGAGCTGCTCTACCGCTTCCTCGTCTCCGCCCTCGCAGAACGCGGCATCACAACACTCTTCGACACCGAGGCGACCACGCTGCTGACGGACAAGTCCGGAGCAGTGATCGGAGTTGAAACCGTCTCGGGTGGAACAACTTCGCAGATGTACGCTCGTCGAGGTGTCATCCTGGCGACCGGCGGCTTCGAGGCAAACCCGGCTATGGTCCGCGATTACCTCCGCCTCGAGAACCCGAAAATCTGGGGATCACCGTCGGCAACCGGCGACGGGCATCGCATGGCGCAGGCAGTTGGTGCCGATCTGTGGCACATGAACAACATGATGACCATCACCGGAATCTCCGGCGACGCAGACGATCCGTCGGGGCACTACCTCGCGTTGTGGAACGCACACAACTTCGTGTTCCTCAGCAAGGAGGGACGCCGATTCACCGACGAGTCGGTCGAACTGCGCCACGGCCATGCGTTCAAAGAAGGTTCCTACCAGCATTTTCCGGTGCATTCGATGAACATCGTCTTCGACGAGACTATGAGGTTGGCCGGGCCGCTGAGCCCCGGCCGCGACGTACTGCCTGTCGGACGTCAGATTCTCGACGAGGGCTACAAGTGGAGCGCCGACAACCAAACCGAGATCGACAAGGGGTGGATCGTCAAGGCGGACACACTGACCGAACTCGCAAACAAGCTGGGCCTGGACCCGACGGTCGTCGAAACGAGCGTGCGCCGCTACAACGAAGCGTGTGCCAATGGTGTGGACGATTCATTCGGCCGAAACCCCGAGACCTTGGCTCCCGTTGCCACTGCGCCGTTCTACGCCGTATCCGGTCCGCCGCTACTGGGGTGGAGCAACGGCGGCCCGCGCCGCGACGGTCACTCACGGGTACTGGACACTGCCGGTAATCCAATTCCCGGACTCTATGCGGCAGGCATCGTCAGTTCCACGTACAGCGCAGCCAAGGACGGCGGATTCCACATCGCCGACGCCCTCGCATTCGGTCGTGTTGCCGGCGCCCACGCCGCGAGCAGGCCCGGCGCGGACACCTGAGCTACGAGCGGGTGGCCTTGACCGCGTCGAAAAACGCGATCACGGCCGCCTCCTCGTCGGGCGGAACCGTCAGAGAGGCACGCGCGCCGGCGACGGCAATGGAGTCGTCGGCGAGTCGGTTGCCGATCGTCAGTTTGAGGCCCGACTTCGTCGGCTTTGCCTTCACCCCAATGTGTTCGACGTGCCAGCGGCATACCTCGCTGGTGCTTGCCGCGGTCCGATCGAATACCTCGACGGTGCGGTGGTCGAGCACCAGGATGATGTTCGTGCCGACTGTCACTTCGAGATAGCGTCGTTCTGTCACGGTGTGCGCCTTTCGGTTAGGTGGAACCGACGCTACACACCGTGACGGATCTCAACGGGACGAGCTACCCGCGTCCACGGGCAATGCGACGGACGTGATGTAGCGGGCCTCGTCGGAGGAAAGGAACAGGGCGGCGTTTGCGACGTCCACCGGTTCGATCCACGGTATCGCGAGCATGTTCATCGTCATCGCTGCTTCAGCGAACTCTTCACGCGTCGGATTCTCCAGATCAGGGCGAAACTTCCTGCTCACCGCCGGGTTCTGAATCATCGGAGTGTCGACGTTGGTGGGGTGCACCGTATTGACGCGCACATTGTGCGGCGCCAATTCCTTTGCCAGCGACCGCATCAAGCCCACGACGCCGTGCTTCGCTGCCGTGTAGTGCGCAACACCGACGAGCCCTCTGAGCCCGGCGATGGAACTGGTGAGCGTCATCGATCCCCCACCTCGCGCGATCAGATGCGGCGCTGCGACGGAAGTTGTGTGCCACACACCCGTCAGGTTCACATCCAGCATTGTCTGCCACATGTCTTCCGACATTGTCAGAGCCCCGTCCGAGGACGTGATACCCGCTGTTGCGCAGACGATGTCGAGTCCACCGAGTGTTGCGACCGCTGAGTCGACAGCATTTCGCAGCGCCTCGAGATCACGAACGTCCACCACCGCTGATTCGATCCGTCTTCCCAGGGCCCGAACCTGCGCGACGGTATCCTCGAGATCAGCTTCCGTCGACGGCGGCGTGAGCGTGGTGTTCACCGAAGTACACACGTCGACCGCAATGATATCTGCGCCCTCTTCGGCAAAACGCACGGCCTGGGCCCGCCCGATTCCCCGTGCCGCACCGGTGACCAGCGCGATCTTTCCCTCGAGTCTCATCAGTTCACACCTTCTGGGTCAAGCCGGCGTCGACCACCAACTGGCAGCCGGTCATGTAGCGGGACTCCTCGGACGCAAGAAACAGAACAGCGTTACTCACATCCACCGGATCGACCCACGGCACGGGCAACAGGTTTCGGGCACTCAGGACGGCCGCGGCGTCGGATTCCGTGGGATTCTCGACGTCCGGGCACAGGTTCGCAAATACGCGTTCGTTGATGATCATCGGTGTTCGCACCGAACCCGGATGCACTGAGTTGACGCGGATACTCTGCGCTCCCAACTCGTTGGCCAGGGTTCGGGCCAGACCGACGACGGCGTGCTTGGCGGAACTGTAATGACTAGCTCCGGCAATGCCTTTGATGCCTGCGGTCGAACTGACGAGAACAACAGATCCGCCGTTGCCGAAGTGCGGAACGCACGCTTTCACGGTGTGCCACGTTCCGGTCAGATTGACGTCGAGCGAACGATTCCACACGGACGGATCGATGGTCCACGAAGGTCCGGGAGTGTCGTAGACCCCCGCGTTGGCAACAACGACGTCCAGTCCGCCGATTTCGGCGACGCAGTCCCCCACCACCCCGGCAAGTTCCTCGTAGTTGCAGATGTCTGCCGTGCCCGTAACCGCCACGCCGCCGAGATCACGCACGGCCGACGCGGTTTCATCGAGACCGGACGCCGACACATCCAACGCGATCACCGACGCACCCTCCTCGGCGAGCCGAACGCAGTGCGCGCGCCCCATGCCACCGGCCGCACCGGTCACGAGCACCCGCATGCCCTCGAGCCGCCTCATGCGTGGACCACACTGTTCAGTTCGAATCCCCGATATCCCTGCGCCGCAACGTCCGCGCAGATATCGCTGTAGACGCCGAACCCGCCGATGAAGGGCATGAAGATCCGCGTCTTGCCGGGAATGTTTGCACCCATGTACCAGGAGTTGGCTGACGGAAACAGGGTGGCCGATGCTCGGCGTGAGCACTCGTCGAGCCATCCGTCGACTGCCTCGGCGGTCGGTTCGATGGTGGTCAGATCGTTCGCGTCGAGATGGGCAATTGCGTCCGCAATCCAGTCGATGTGCTGTTCTGCCGCGAGGATCATGTTCGACAGCACACTCGGGCTGCCCGGTCCGGTTACGACAAAGAGGTTCGGGAATCCGTTGACCCCCAGTCCCAGATACGTTCTCGGCCCGGCATGCCAGTTCTCACGCAGGGTTTCCCCGCCGCGCCCACGGATGTCGATTCGGTCGAGTGCACCGGTCATCGCGTCGAATCCGGTGGCGAACACCAGCGCATCCAGGTCGTAGTGAGATTCGGTGGTCTTGATCCCCGCCGCATCGATCGCTTCGATCGGGGCCTTCTTCAGGTCGACCAGACTGACGTTGTCCCGGTTGTACGTCTGGTAGTAGTTCGTATCCGTCACAATGCGTTTGGTTCCGATCGGGTGGTCGTTCGGGATCAGAACATCCGCGATCGACTGGTCTTCCACAACGGATCGGATCTTGGTTTCGGCAAACTTGCGTGCCGTGTCGTTGGCTTCGAGGTTGCTGGTCTGATCGGCAAATGTCTTGCCGAACAGCACTCCTCCGAGGCGCCATCGCTCCTCGTACGCTGCAGTCCGCTCGTCTTCGGGAACTTCGAGCGCGCTTCGCGAGTCCGAAACGAACGGCGAACCGCCGCCACTGCGCTTGCTGAGTGCACGACGCTCCGCATAGTTTGCCTTGATCTCGGCGCGGCGCGCGTCGTCAAGCGGCGTGTTTCCAGCCGGGACACTGTAATTCGCCGATCGCTGGAACACGTACAGATGATCGGCTTGCTCGGCAATCAGCGGTACCGACTGAATGCCCGACGATCCGGTGCCGATGACACCCACTCGCTTCCCGGTGAAGTCGACGCCCTCGTGCGGCCAGAATCCGGTGTGAAAAACATCCCCCGCGAAGGAATCTCGCCCTTCGATGTTCGGCATGTTCGCTGTCGAGAGACTGCCGGTGGCACACACGACAAAACGGGAGGTGACGTCGTGCCCGGCGTTCGTGTGCACCCGCCACAGCGCAGATTCCTCGTCGAAGTGCGCGCTCTTCACTCGCGTGTCGAATGTGAAGCCACTGCGCAGGTCGAACCGATCCGCTACGTGGTCCAGGTACTCGAGAATCTCAGGCTGCGCAGCGTACTTCTCACTCCAGTCCCAATCCTGTTGTAGTTCTTCGGAAAATGAGAAGGAATAATCGAAGCTCTCCACGTCACAGCGAGCCCCCGGGTAACGGTTGAAGTACCACGTTCCACCAACTCCGGAGCCGGCTTCGAAGCCGTGGACACGCAATCCCTGCTTGCGGAGTCGGTACATGGCGTACAGGCCTGCGACGCCGGCGCCGATGACTACGACGTCGAGTGGTGCGGTGGAGATATCAGGATCGGTCATGGTGAAAACGGTACGAGGTGCTCCATCAGTTCCGGAACGGCTTCTCCCGGTGGATGGACAGTCGCCATCAGGCCTGCTTGCCTGTTTCAATCACGTTGAGAGTTGATGAACCCGCAATTACACCTGGGGAAACGGACAAACAGGTCTCCTAGTATTCGGGAGCCCCATCAGCCCCGCATTCGAAGAAGGTTTTGTGAAGTCCGTTCAACGCAAGGTTTTGCTACCTGCACTTTCCGCAACATTTTCCGTAGCAATAATGATCTCGACCGCAGTCGGAGCCGGGGCTCAGCCGATCAATTTCCCCACCACCGGATCTGCTTTCATCGATACCGGTTCCCTGGGCGGAAGCACGGATCCCGCGCTGGCGCAGCGAATCAACGCAGCTTTTTCCGCGCACGGCATTCCCGGTGCGCAGGTTGTGTACACGGACGCCAAGGGACGCCAGGAGTTCAACTACGGTGTCTCGAGCGTCGAGACCGGCAACGCCGTCACGTCGGATACCGTCTTCGAGGCAGCCTCGCTGACCAAGGTGGTGGCGTCGTACGTTGTCCTGCAACTGGCGGACGAGGGTGTCATCGACCTCGATCGGCCGCTGTCCGAGTATTTTGACTACCCACGCATCGCGGCCGATCCCGCAGCCCACAAGATCACCGCCAGAATGGCGCTGACACACACAACGGGCCTGCCCAACTGGGCGACCGGTCCGTCGAGTGCAGAGTTCGAGACCACTCCGGTCAGTACTACTTTCGAACCCGGAACCCAGTGGTCCTACTCGGGTGAAGGTTTCTACTACCTGCAAAAGACCGTCGAATCGCTCACCGGCACAACGTTTGCCGAACTTGCCTCGCAGCGCGTCTTCCAGCGTTTCGGAATGACAAGCAGTGACTTGCTGACCAATCCGGCCTTCGAGGCCGTCAGCGCGGTCGGTCATACCGCCGACGGCACGGCAAAGGCCCTGCGCAATTTTCCCCGGGCAAACGTCGCGTACACCCTGAAGACGACGGCCGGCGACTACTCGAAGTTCCTGCGCGGCGCACTTCTCGCGGGTGAGGGACTTGAACCTGCCACTCGGGACATGATGTTCACCGCTGCCGGCAGCGCTGACCACGGCGGCAGCAACAAAGACGCGATCGACCACATCAAGTGGGGCCTCGGCATCGGTCTGCAGGAAAATGAACTCGGAAAGGCGGTCTGGCACTGGGGCGACAACGGCCCGTTCAAAGCCTTCTTCATTGCCTACCCCGAGACTGGCCGCAGTGTTGTGATCATGACAAACAGCGAAAGCGGACTCGAAGCGGTCAACGACATCGTTCACGAGTTCTTCGGTCCCATGACGATGTATGCCACGGACTGGATCAAGGAAGCCGAGTAAATTCACCAATCGGACGGTTGCGGCCCGACATCACAAAGATGTCGGGCCGCAGCCGTTCTTGGGCGTTCAGGCGCGCTCGACCAGCACGCAGCGCGCACCGCTGAAGATAGTCGGCATGCACTTGTTGCAGTGGATGCACAGTGATCGCGTATCAGATTCTGCCGCAATGCGATTCACCAGGTCGGGTTCGCGGAGCAAGGCGCGAGCCATCGCGACGAACTCGAATCCTTCCGCCATTGCGGTGTCCATCCCGGCTTTGTCTGTGACACCGCCGAGCAGCACCAACGGCAACTTCACCGCTGCACGGATCTGCCGAGCCTCTTCCAGCATGAACAACGGCTTGTAGGGATACGCATGCAACATGCTCTTACCCACAAGATGCACACCCAGTCGAACCGGTTGCGGCATCGCGGCAGCGAACTCACGGATCGGCGCGTCACCTTTGAACAGGTACATCGGATTGAGCAGCGAACTGCCCATCGTCAATTCCAACGCGTCAACGCTGCCGGACGCCTCCAGCCACTGCGCCACCTGGATCGCTTCGTCCACCCAGAATCCACCTGGCACACCGTCATCCATGTTCAGCTTGGCCAAGATCGCAATCTTGTCGCCGACGGCGTCGCGAACGCTGCGCGCGGTCTCGAGGACAACCCGGGCCCTGTTCTCGAGCGATCCACCGTAGGAATCCTTGCGACGGTTCAGTTTCGGGCTCAGGAACGAGCTCGCGAAGTAGTTGTGGCCGAAGTGGATTTCGACTGCGTCGAATCCTGCCTCGACGGCAAGTTGTGCGGCGCTGCCGTGTGCGGCAGCGATACGGGTGATGTCCGCGGTGGTGGCGGTACGAATCATCCTCATGCTCAACGGATTGAACGAGCTCGACGGTGCAAGCGCTGGCAGCCCTGTCGACTTCTGATTCGCGACCGGGCCGGCGTGTCCGAGCTGAGCGGACGCGGCTGCACCTTCGCTGTGAATCGCGTCGGTGAGCCGCCGCAGGCCCGGTAGCGCATCGGGCCGCATCCACAGCTGGCCGTATTCGGTGCGTCCTTCGGGCGCGACGGCGCAGTACGCGACGGTGGACATCCCGACTCCGCCCGCCGCCGGGCGGCGATGAAATTCGATCAAGTCATCCGTGACCAGCGCGTCGGGGGTCTTACCTTCGAATGTCGCGGATTTGATGATGCGGTTTCGCAGGGTCACCGGACCCAGCTTTGCCGGGGCGAGCACGTCGGGAGCAGTCATCGAGTTGCCTCTCGCAAAGGTTGTTTCGAGGACGGTAGATCCATGCTCGGCGGCTGGCTATGGCCCGTGCCACGGAGCGGGAGACAACTTCAGCCCGGCCGAGGTGGCCGGGCTGAAGTACGTGGTCACTGCTGTTCAGACTCGTCCGAAGTACGCGTCCTTGAGCACTGCCAGGTCGTCGATGTCCTTGGCGTCGGCGTCGAGAACCACCTTGCCGATATCGAGGACCGTCACATGATCGGCGACGCTCATCGCCGCCTCGACGGCCTGCTCCACCAGCAGGACCGCCAACCCGGTTTCCTTCAGTTGCTGAACGCGGTCCATCACCTCGCCCACAATGACGGGAGCGAGCCCACCGGACGGCTCGTCGAGCAGCAGCAACCGGGGCTGCGCCATCAACGCCGCACCGATCGCGAGCATCTGCTGCTGGCCACCGGACATGGAACCGGCCGGCAGTGAACGCTTCTCCCCCAGGATCGGGAACATCTCGTACATGGATTCCACCGATTCCATGAGCTCGCCGCGTTTGACTTTGCGGGTGTACCCACCGAGCAGAAGGTTCTGCTCGACGGTCTGCTTGTGGAAGACCCGCTTACCCTCCTGCACGTACGCCATTCCCTGGCGCACCCTTTTGTGTGCGGGAACTCCGGTGATGTCGGCGCCGTCCATTTCGACGGTCCCCGACGCAACCTTGTTGAGCCCCGACAGAGCGCGCAACGTGCTGGTCTTACCGGCGCCGTTGCGGCCGAGCAGAGCGGTCACCTGGCCGGGATAGACGTCGAACGAAACGTCCCAGACGACCCGCAGATCGCCGTACCCGGTTTGCAGGTTGCGGACCTTGAGAATCGGTTCCATCACTTCACCTCACTGCTCTGATGGTCGACGGCACCGATTTCTTCGAGAAGTGCTTCCTCGTCACCGGATTTCACTCCGAGGTACTCACTGAGCACCCGGGGGTGGCGTTCGATGGCCGCCGCATCACCGGTGGCAATCACCTGCCCCTGCGCCAGCACCACGATTTCGTCCGCGAGAGAGAGCACGAGCCGGAAGTTGTGCTCCACCAACACCACTGTCGCTCCGGCGTCACGCAGTACCCGGATCAGATCGGCCAGACGTTCGAGTTCGTCCTCGTCGAGTCCCGACGCTACCTCGTCGAAGAGGACGACTCTCGGCTCGGCGACGACGGCGCGGGCAACTTCGAGCATACGACGCATACCCAGTGGCAACGACGTCGCAATCTCGTTGCGTAGGTGCGACATCCCGACCAACTCGAGCACCCGCTCGGCTTCGACGATGTCAGCTTTCGCGACCTTGCGGAAGCTGGGTAGCCGCAGCACAGCCGACGCCATCGAGGCGCGGTGCACCGAATAGCGTCCGGAAGCAACAGCTTCCAGGACCGTGATGTTCTCGGGAATCGTCGGAGTCTGGAAGGTACGGGCGACACCGACACGCGCCACCGTGTGCGGTGAGGATTGGGAGACCACCGTGTCGCCGATGGTGATCACGCCGGCATCTGCGGTGTAGAACCCGCAGATCATGTTGAGCATGGTCGTCTTGCCCGAACCGTTGGGCCCGATCAACGCGGTGACCTTGCCTGCCTCTGCTGTCAGAGTTGCGGCGTTGAGTGCCTGGTTGCCACCGAACGCCTTCGATACCCCGTCGACCACCAACCGGGCACCGTTGATCGGCGCCAGTTCGACTGCGGCGCTGCCGTCCTCCTTCGGAAGTACGGCTCCCAGTCCGGCCTTGCGATCGAGTTTCGCCACCATCGAGCGGCCGACTTTCGTCAATCCACCCGAGAGCAGCACACCGCCGATGATCAGGAAGCCGCCGTAGAAGATCAGCGAATACTCCTGGAACGCCGTCGACTGATTCGGCCCGAGCTGCATGATCGCGGCACCGAGAACGGCGCCGTACACACTAGCCGCACCGCCCAGGATCGACGCCGCCAGAACTGCTGTGGCAAAGGTGAACCCGAACGCTTCCGGCGAGATGAACAGGTCGGTGTTGGCGAACAACGCACCAGCCAGACCGGCCGGGAACGCGCCGATCGCATACCCGAGCAGTTTCATCCGGAACACCGACACACCCTGCGAGGACGCCAGAACCGGCGACTGCTTGAGGGTGCGGAACGCGATGCCGTGGCGCGAGACCACCAGGTTGCGCATCACCGCGAACCAGAGAACGGTGACGACAACGACCACCATGTAGTACTGCTGGGTGTCGAGTTCGGAACCGAAGAGCGTCGGCGGCTCCATACCGGTGAGGCCGTTTCGGCCACCGGTCTTGCCGCCGAAGATCGCCAGTACGTCCGGCACGAGCAGCACCAGGAAGAACGACGTCATCGCCAGAGACCAATTGCCCAGTCGCAGACCGGGAACACCGGTCAAGATGCCGACGCCCAATGCCACGGCACCGGAGGCAGCGAGCTGCACCAGGATGTCGGTGTGACCGGCCTGGGACATCAGACCCGCGGTGTAGGCGCCGGCCGCGTACATTGCGGCCTGCCCGAGTGCCAGTTCACCGGCAAAGCCGAGGCTCAGATTCAGGCCACTGACCACCAGGGCCAGGATGCAGGCCAACTGAATCTGCCGCGATGTCGACAGGTCGAGCCCCATCACGGGCAGCAGCAAGATCACCACGGCCAGGACCAGCGGGAGGATCCAGCTCGGAAGGGACCGGAAAGTCCGCCACGCGCTTACCATTTCACACCACCCGTTCTCGGACATTGCCGAACAATCCGGCAGGTTTGACCATCAAGATGACGATCAGCACCGTGAAGACGGCGATATTGCTGTACTGACTGCCCGCCCACAGTGCGGTGAACGATTCGACCAGACCGACGGTCAGCCCACCGATCAATGCGCCTGGCAGAGAGCCGAACCCGCCGATCGCCAACGCGACAAAGCCTTTGAGCGCCAGTGCGGCACCCAAGGTCGCGACCGCAAACGTCTTGGGACCGACCAGGAGTCCGAGGACACCTGCCAAGGCACCCGAGAAGGCAAACGCACCGAGCGCCAACCGTCGTACGTTGACGCCGCGCAGCATCGCCGCTTCCCTGTCTTCGGAGATTCCGATCAGTGCCAGGCCCGTCATCGTCTTCTTCGAGACGTAGCTCAAGCCGATGACCAGTGCGATCGCCGCAACCAGCAGGGCGATCTCCACCGGGTAGGTTCGGCCGCCGAGCAAGGTGATGGGATCGTTCGATCCGAAAAACGGAACCGTGAGAGGTTCACTGCCCCAGATCAACTGCGTCGCACCGTTGAGCAGGGTGGCAACACCGAGCGTTGTCACCAATTGATTCTGATGATCGGCGACCGGTCTGATCGCGATAATTTCCTCTACTGCTGCCAACAGCATCACCGTCACCGTCGCCATAACTGCCACCACGAGAACGGGAAGTTTCAGAGTCACCAGACCCGTGTAGGCGACAAACGTGCCCACCATCATCAACTGAGCTTGAGCGAAGTTGAACGTGTTGGAGGAAACAAAAACGATGTTGTATCCGATGGCGACGAGCACGTAGACCGCGCCGAGCGCCAACCCGGACCACAGAATTGTCATGAGGCGGCCGGGTTTCCGAACTGGCCGTTGAGGATCTTCGTGGGGCTGATGAACTGCAGCTCACTGGTATTCGGGTTCGGTCCGTGGCTGTCGGCACTGAAGTTGTAGCGGGAGAGGAACGCCGTCTTGGCATTTTCCTGGACCTCTGCGGTTTCCAGGGCTTCGGCAAGCTTCTTCGGGTCGGTCGAACTTCCGACCTTGGTTGCAGCGGCAGCGACCAACGGGAACGCGTCGTAGTTGTCCGCGAGGATCAGTGTGGACGGGATGGAACCCAGCGATGCCATGGTATCGACCATCGTGGTGACAAGCTCGTTGTTCGGATCGAACACCGTGCTGGTGAAAACCTGTGTCACAAGGTTCTTCACCTGCGGGGTACCTAGGACACCGGCGGGCGGATCATTGGCGATGAGGTTGGTGGCGGACACCGACGTGTTACCGATCAACGGCACGTCCCAACCGAGACGCTCGAGGCTCTGCAGGACATATCCGAGCGGGGCGCCGTACGCGTCCAACGCAATGGCCGTGGCACCGGAGTTCTTGAGCGACTGCAACTGCGCCGTCATATCCAGCGCTGCAGCGTCGTACTCTTCGTTTCCGGCTGCCTTCAGCCCGACTTTGCCGAGCTCGGTTGTCATCTCCTCACCGAAGAGTTCGCCATAGGCGGTGCTGCCGTGGAGAACTCCGACACTGGTGTAACCCTTGGTCTTTGCATACTCCGAGATTCCGCGAGCGGTATCCGTCGCGCCGGGCGCAAGATCGAAGTTGAGCGGGAACTTCGCCGGATCCGTCGAATCGGGCGAAGGCGCCATGCTCATCGACAGGATGTTGTTCTGCTTGAGAATCGGCAGAACTGCAGCGGCGATCGACGACGGGCCCGAGTTGAGGTAGAGATCCGGCTTGTTGCCCGAATTGATGGCTTCACGCAGCTTCGTGACGGCAATGGTGGCGTCGCCCGCATCGTCCACCGTCGTCAATTCGATCTGACGACCATCGATACCACCCGCCGCGTTCTGGACCTGAACACCAGCTTTCGTCGCGAGCAGCGACGTCTGCGAATTCGCTGCCAGGACGCCCTGAGCACTGATGCCGCCGGTCAGCAGAACCCGATAGGGCGAGTCTGCGCCACCTTCCGACTCCGATGAACCGCTACACCCCGCAAGAGCAAGAGCCGCCGTCGCAGCAACTGCCGCCACAAGAATAGGCCGACGTTTCATGTCCGCACTCCTAGAACCCATTTGTATCGAACGACAGGCGAATACCTGACGTGGAACAGCCCCGACCGATGGACACACCCCGTTTTGGGCACCAGCCGACCAAGCGTGCGCTTGATAATCCAGCAAGCGGTTGCTTGGGATGGAAGCATAGGATGTGATCTGGCTAACGTCAAACGGGCCATCCAGGCGAACGCTATGCACATTCAGGTCGCCTGGACAGCAGGATTCCCGCTGGGTGGACACACCTGAAAATCCTTGGCAGATCACAGCAAAACGGCCCGGTGGCCTTTGCGAATCCTGTGATTCGAAAGGCCACCGGGCCGTAAATTCATTGCGCTAGGTGCTACCGCTGATGACGCGGTTTCCACACCACCAACGCGTTGTTGCGCGGTATCGGCACCAGTTCTCGGCGGTAGCCGGCATTGATCTTGGCGATCTCTTCAGCCATTTCCCGAACTCGATGCTGCAGAGCCTCGACCTGATTTGTCAGCTCGATGATCCGCTTGATTCCGGCTAGGTTGACGCCTTCGTCCTGCGAAAGACGTTGCACCTCACGAAGAAGTGCAACATCTCGCGGCGAGTAACGGCGCCCGCCACCGGTGGTGCGGTGCGGGGTCACCAAACCGAGACGGTCGTAGTTGCGCAAGGTCTGCGCATGCATGCCCGCCAGTTCGGCGGCCACCGAAATTACGAAGATCTGAGCGTCGGGGTCAAGCGAGTTGTCCCTCTGATTCTTCGGTTGCTCGGTCATCACACACCGGCCCACCCGGCCCGTGGATCAAATCCGCTCGCCTTCTCTGCTTCGAGATAGGTCTCGAGCGCTTCGATCGCCGCGTCGTCCAGCTTCTGCGGGACAGACACTTTCACCGTGACCAGCAGATCGCCGGCTCCTTCAGGCCGCTTCGGGATGCCGCGTCCGCGAACCCGCAGAACACGCCCGTCCACAGTTCCTGGTGGAACCTTGACTCCGACACGGCCTTCCAGCGTCGGCACCGACAGCGTGGTACCGAGAACCAGTTCGCCGTAGCTCACCGGCACGGTGACCGTGAGGTCGTCGCCGTTGCGTCCGAACACGGAGTCGGGACGCACCCGGATGTTGACGAACAGGTCGCCGGCGGGAGCGCCGCGGAGTCCCGCTTCACCCTTGCCCTTGAGCCTGATCTTCTGACCGTCACTGACACCGGACGGCACGCGCACCGTGATGGTGCGGGTGCGGTTGGTGACGCCGCTACCGTGGCAGTCCTCGCAGGGCGAGTCGATGATGGAACCGGTTCCCCGGCAATCGTCACACGGCTCGCTGAATCCGAAGGCGCCCTGGTTGCGGTTGATGACACCGGTTCCGTTGCAGTGCGGGCACACTCGCGGGCTGGTACCCGGCTTTGCGCCGCTGCCGTGGCAGGTGGTGCACGATGCCGGGCTGGTGATGCGCAGCGGAACCGTGACGCCGAGCGCCGCTTCGCGGAACCCGAGCGTGGTTTCGGTTTCGAGATCCTTGCCCCGGCGCGGACGGTTTGCCGACGCGGTTCGCTGACCAGCGCCGCCGCGGTTGAACAAACCACCGAAGATGTCGCCGAGACCCGAATCCTGACCGCCGGCACCGCCACCGAACAGGTCGTTGATGTCGAAGCCGCCGGCGCCGGGGTTGAATCCGCCACCGCCGCCTTGCGCCCGGGGACCGAAGCCGCCACTGGCAAAGAGCCTTCGGGCTTCGTCGTATTCCTTGCGCTTTTCCGGATCCGACAGGATCGTGTTCGCTTCACTGACAGCCTTGAAGCGCTCTTCGGCCTTCGGATCGTCAGGGTTGGCATCGGGATGCAGATCCCGAGCCAGCTTGCGATACGCCTTCTTGATCTCGTCGGCCGAAGCTGAGGACGAGACGCCCAGCTCCTTGTAGAAGTCCTTCTCGATCCACTCCCGTTGACTCACTGGGCGTCTCCTCCTCTCGCTGTTACTTTGATTCTTCTTCTGCGCCTGCGCTGTCGTCGGTGGGCTGCTCGCCCACTCGATCGGCAACGCCTACCATCGCATGTCGCAGAACGCGGTCACCGAACTTGTAGCCCTTACGCATGACCACACTCAGGACCGGGTCGGCTCCTTCACCTTCGTGCTGCACAGCTTCGTGCAGCTCAGGATCGAAAGCGTCTCCCACGGTGCCGAACTCGCTCAAACCGAGACCCGTGAGGGTGGTGTTGAGCTTGTCCGCGAGGGCTCGCAGCGGACCCTCTTCGAGGTCTCCGTGTGCGCGAGCGCGATCCAGATCGTCGAGGATCGGGACGAGCACTCCCACTACGGAAGCCTTCGCGTTGGCGATGTCGACCTGCTTGTCACGGTCGACGCGGCGCTTGTAGTTCATGAACTGTGCCTGCAAGCTCTGCAGGTCTGCAGTGCGTTCTGCCAACTGATCAGCCAACGTCGCTTCTTCCACGATGGCCTCGGCTTCCTGCACTACCCCTGTGTCTTCCGAGTCGAGCGGCGGCCGGCCTTCACCGGCCGCCTCTCCCTGTGCACCGGTCTCGGGGTCGACCGGGTTGTTCTCGGAGTTGTCCGAGGTCACTTCTTGTCCGAGTCGGAAGGCTCGTCGACAACCTCGGCGTCGACGACGTCGTCGTCATTGCCTGAGCCGTCGGTGTTTCCGGCTTCGCTGGCTGCGGAGGCCTCGTAGATTGCCTGGCCAAGAGCCTGCGACTCGGTGCCCAGCTTCTCCACGGCGGTCTTCACTGCCGAGATGTCGGTGCCTGCGAGGGCGTCGTTGACGTCCTTGATGGCTGCCTCGACCTTGGTCAGGATCTCCTCGGAGACCTTGCCCGCGTTCTCGCCGTCACGCTGCTCCTTGACGAACTTCTCCGTCTGGTGGACCAGCGACTCGGCCTGGTTGCGGACCTCTGCCTCTTCGCGGCGAGCCTTGTCTTCCTCGGCGTGAGCCTCGGCGTCCTTGACCATGCGCTCGATCTCTTCCTTGGACAGACCGGAGCCGTCCTGGATCTTGATCGTGTTTTCCTTGCCGGTGCCCTTGTCCTTCGCGGTCACGTGCACGATGCCGTTGGCATCGATGTCGAAGGTGACCTCGATCTGCGGGACGCCACGCGGTGCGGGCGGCAAATCCGTGAGCTCGAAGGAGCCGAGAAGCTTGTTGTGCGAAGCGATCTCGCGCTCACCCTGGAACACCTGGATCTGCACCGAAGGCTGGTTGTCGTCAGCCGTGGTGAAGGTTTCGCTGCGCTTGGTCGGGATGGTGGTGTTGCGCTCGATGAGCTTGGTCATCACGCCACCCTTGGTCTCGATACCGAGCGAGAGCGGTGTGACGTCGAGGAGCAGAACGTCCTTGACCTCACCCTTGAGGACACCGGCCTGCAGAGCAGCGCCGACGGCCACAACCTCGTCCGGGTTGACGCCCTTGTTGGGCTCACGGCCACCGGTCATCTCGCGAACCAGGTCGGAGACAGCCGGCATACGGGTGGAGCCACCGACGAGAACAACGTGGTCGATGTCCTTTACGGAGATGCCACTGTCCTTGATCACGGCCTGGAACGGCGCGCGGGTGCGGTCGAGGAGATCAGAGGTGATCTTCTGGAACTCGCTACGCGAGAGCTGCTCGTCGAGGAACAAGGGGTTCTTGTCCGCGTCGACCGTGATGTAAGGGAGGTTGATGGAGGTGCTCTGCGAACTGGAGAGCTCGATCTTCGCCTTCTCCGCAGCCTCACGCAGACGCTGCAGGGCCATCTTGTCCTTGGTCAGATCGATGCCGTTCTGAGCCTTGAACTTGTCGACGAGCCAGGAGACGATGCGCTCGTCCCAGTCGTCGCCACCGAGGTGGTTGTCACCGGAGGTTGCGCGAACCTCGACGACGCCGTCGCCGATTTCCAGCAGGGAGACGTCGAAGGTGCCGCCACCGAGGTCGAAGACCAGAATGGTCTGCTCGGTGTCACCCTTGTCCAGGCCGTATGCCAGTGCAGCCGCGGTGGGCTCGTTGACGATACGCAGGACGTTGAGTCCGGCGATCTGGCCGGCTTCCTTGGTGGCCTGACGCTGTGCGTCCTCGAAGTATGCGGGGACGGTGATCACGGCATCCGTGATTTCTTCGCCGAGGTAAGCCTCTGCGTCACGCTTGAGCTTCATGAGCGTGCGAGCGCTGATTTCCTGCGGCGTGTACTTCTTGCCGTCAATCTCGACATTCCAGTCGGTGCCGATGTGGCGCTTGACGGAGCGGAGGGTGCGATCGACGTTGGTGACCGCCTGGTTCTTCGCAGGCTGGCCGACGAGGACCTCGCCGTTCTTTGCGAATGCGACGACGGACGGCGTGGTGCGCGAGCCTTCGGAGTTGGCGACCACTACGGGCTCGCCGCCCTCCAGCACTGCTACTACCGAGTTGGTCGTACCGAGGTCGATACCGACTGCACGAGCCATAGTGTTCCTACCTTTCGTTCTGCGGCGCTGTGTCCGAGTGCTTGATCTCGGGCATGACCGCGCGTTTTTCGCTTGGTGAGCGTCCTCCGCTCAAGTTTGCCCTCAACCGAGGCTGAGAGTCAACTTGAAGTTGAGCCGAGGGCGCTCAAGCTTGTCGAAATGGTCAACTACAACACCGGTAAATTTGTTCCCAGCCTCCGAGAAATTTCCGAAATGTGCTTCGGATCACTAGAACTGGTTACGATCGGCCCGTGACGGATCCCGACAATTCTCCCAGCGCCGGTACGCGACCCAGTCCCGCGAGGCCTGCAGTGTCGATCCGTCCCCTGCACCAGCAATCTCAGCACCAGCAATCGCACCACCCGGCGCCGAAAGTCTCGATGGCGGTCTGGGCGGGGTCCGTCGTTGTACTCCTGGCAATAGCCGCGATCATGGTCGTGAACCTGACCGACATCCGAAGCGCACTAGAGGCGTCGATCGCGCTGGACAATCCCGATTACTCGGCCTCCGACATCTCCGACGCGGTCACCGTCGTCCTGATCGGCAGTGGCGCCGCTGCTGTCCTGCTCCTGCTGCTCACTCTGCTGACTGTGCAACTCTTGTCTGCCCGGAAACCTTCCGCGTGGATTGTGGGCGCGGTGGTGGGCGTGCTCGGAATCGCCGCCGGCCTGGGATTCCGGTCCTTGGTCTCGGGCGCCGACGACGTGAGCGCTGTACTCGGCTGGGGGCCACTGCTGTACTGCGCGCTCGTAGCGGTAGCGGCGATCGCGGCGGTGCGCCGATGAAAGTTCACATTCAGCTCGACTCCGCCCCCGGCAACGGGGCCGCCCGCAGTCGCGAACTTGCCCAGACGGGCGCCGGTGGGCTCTTCACGTTCGAAGGCCCGCACGACGTCTTCTTCCCTCTCGTGGAAGCCGCGTCGTCGGTGGAGTTGGACCTCATGACCAACGTCGCCATTGCGCTCCCCCGCAGCCCGATGCACCTGGCGCATTCCGCGAACGACCTCCAACTTCTCAGCCGGGGACGGTTCCGCCTAGGCCTCGGTTCGCAGATCAAACCGCACATCGAGAAGCGCTACAGCGCAACGTGGTCGCGTCCGGCGGCGCGCATGCGGGAAACCGTCAGCGCGATCACCGCCATCTTCGACGCGTGGGAACACGGAACCCCGTTGAACTTCCGCGGCGAATTCTTCACGCATACCCTGATGCCGCCGACCTTCAACCCCGGCCCCAACCCGTTCGGCCGCCCACCCATTCTGATGGGCGCACTCGGACCGATCATGACGCGAACTGCTGCGGCCGTGGCCGACGGTCTGCTGGTCATGCCGTTCCACTCCGAGCGCCACTTCCTCGAGCGGACCCTGCCGGCCGTCGACGCCGGCCTCCGTGAATCCGGCCGCCCCCGAGACGAATTCACGATCATTCCGCAAGTGATCGTGGGCGTCGGACGCGGCGGCGAGCAACTGGAAGCAGCTGCCCGCGGAGTCCGCAGCCTGCTCTCCTTCTACGGCTCGACCCCCGCCTACCGGCCGGTGCTCGACGTCGAAGGGTGGGGCGACGTACAGCCCCAGCTCAACGCGCTGTCCAAACGAGGCGGGTACGCCGAAATGGCTTCGCTCATCACCGATCCCATGCTGACAACTCTTGCCGTCGTCGGCACGCCGGAAGAATGCGCTACCGAAATCCGGCAACGATTCGGTGGTCATGCCACCGAAGTATGTTGCTATTTCCCCGGTTACGACGCCGACCCCGCAGACGTGGCGTCGATGATCTCGGCGCTCGCCCAGCCCTGATCAAGCCGCCTGATCACGCCCCCAGCGTGCGGGCAAGCTCGATCAACGAATCACGGGCAGCGGCGTGGCTTATCCTGCCCTGCTCGATCAGCGGCGCCATCGGTGGAATGCGCTGCGCCAAAGTCAGTTCCGCGGTGATAACGCTGACGTTCATCCCCATCGAAACACCCAGCACCTGCACCAGTGGCGGCACGGTGTGGTCGTCGCCTTCGTTCCCGGAACCCGGCGCATAGGTGTTTCCGCGACTGGACACGATCACCACCGGCTTACCTGCCATGGGCTGCGCAGAAGTTCCAGCAGGCGGCGTATCGAACGGCACAGTCGTTCCCAGGACATGCACGTAGTCGATCCACGCCTTCAACGTGGACGGGATCGACCAGTTGTACATCGGCGCACCGATCACGACGACGTCCGCAGCAGCGAGTTGCTCGATGATGCGAGCCTGCAGTGCTTCTGCGTCGGCATCCGGCTGCTCTCCAGCCACGCGCAGGCGGGGTGCGTAGTGCAGGGCCGCGTCGGAGAGGTGTGGCAGCGGATCCCGGTGCAGATCCAATCCGACTACCTCGTGTGCAGGGCTGATCTGCGCCCACGTCTGAGCGAACAACGCGGTGAGTTCACGGGACGTCGACGCGTGGAGGTCGGCTGACGAATCGATGTGCAGTAGCTGTGGCATCCTTCATCTGTACCAGAGCACGCTCAACTCTTCTCCTCTGCGAGATCGGATTCCGCCGCGTACTGCGCCAGCAGTGCACGCTCGCGCTCGCGGTGCGGGTAGAAGAACGTCACCACCACGCCGCCGACGCACACGATGATGATGGCCGCGATGTAGGCCTTGGTATCCCCATCCAGGAAGGCACTTTTGGCGGCGGTCATGATTTGATCCGCGTATTGCGGGTACCGCTGCGCCAGAACTTCGGCGCTGGAGAACGATTTGGTGAGCGCCGCCTGAGTTTCCGGGGTCACCTGGGATGCATCCGGTGATGACGAGATCGCATTCCCCAACGATTTTGCGTAACCGGCCGTGAGAATTCCACCGAGAATCGACTGCATGATGGCGCCGCCCAGATCGCGTTGCAGATCCGAGGTACCCGACGCCATACCCGCGCGGTGCACGGGCACGGATCCGGTGAGGGAACGAGAGGCTGGAGTGCCGGCCAGGCCGACGCCGATGCCGACAAACGCGTAGGCCAGCGCGACCTGCCAGTATTGTGTGCTTTCGTTCCACATGGTCAGCGCGACGAGCAATCCGAGAACCACAAACAGGTAACCGGAAAGCAGAGTGACTCGGGCACCGTACCTTTCGATCATCGTGGCCGACTGCGGCGCAACGATCACCATCGCGAGAGCGGCCGGAATGATGGCCGCACCCGCTGCCAGCGTCGAGTAATCGAGCACGTTCTGCAGGAACTGCTGGCCGATGAACATTGCACCCATGAGCGATCCGAACACGACCAAGCCGCCGACGGCCGCCACCCAGAAGGTGGGGCGAGCGGCTACGTGAAGGTCGAACAGTGGATTGACCGCGCGTCGTTGTTGCAGGAAAAACCCGATACCCGCGACCAGTGCGATCGCACCCAGGACCAACGCCATCGTTCCGGAACCCTTGACGGGTGCGAAGTTGATGGACAGCACCAGCGCCCCGATGAAGACAACGGACACGATTCCGCCGAGATGATCAACCGGATCGGTGGTCTCGTTGACATGAGCGGGAACCAGAATCACGGCGCACACCAAGGCCAGGAGAGCCAACGGCAGCGTTACGAAAAAGACCGAGCCCCAATCGAACTTCTCGAGCAACGCCCCGGACACGATCGGACCGAGAGCGGAAATCGCGCCACCGATCGCAGACCACATCGCAATCGCCTTTGTCCGCGCCGGCCCCGCCCACAGCGCTGTGATGATCGCGAGCGTCGTCGGAAACGCCAAGCCCGCCGAGATACCACCGACGATGCGGGCCGCGAACAACACTTCGAAGCCGCTCGCAAACCCTGCGACGAGTGACGCCGGAATCGACAACGCCATACCCGTCACCAGGAGCATCTTGCGTCCGTAGCGGTCACCGACCGCACCGAGATACAGAACCGTGCCCGCCAATCCCAGTGAATACCCGACGGCTATCAGATTGAGTTGCGTCTGACTCGCGTCGAACGCTTTACCGATGTCAGGCAGGGCGACATTGGCCACCGACAGATTGAGGTTTGCCACCGCCGCAACCAGAATGAGCGTGCCGAGGACGTACGTGGCACGATCCGGAGACTTCGACGTGATGTCGTTCGACATAGGGCTGCTCCCAACGAGGCCGAATCCGAACCGGGCGTTTTGTCCGGATCATTCCGAACTCAACATAGATCCGTCAGCTCGCTCGCGCAGGACTAATGGCATCCCTATTCGGCCACGATTTCCGCGAGCACCCCTTCTGCACTGCGCGCGGCAACCTGACACGCTCTCGCCGTGAACTGATCGAACAGTGGGTGCGACGACAATGCGCGCCACCGCGCTGCTGCGTCCGCGGCCTGGGCGCGCTGAGCATCCAGGCTCTCCCCTTCTGCCGCCCCCAAGCGCTCGTGCGTTCTGATTCCGTGGCCGCCGATCAATCGCTGCAACGCAGCAAGATCTTCCGGCGACAGATCGGTGTGAACCGATCCGAGTCGCCCGAGCAGTCGTAGTTCACGAAAACCGTGCACGTCGGCGAGGAGTCGCGCCGCCGCAGCTGCGATGGGTGCGGTGTTCTCGCGCGGGTTGCGTTCGAGCAGGCGGCTCAGTGTTACCAGCGCTGTATGGGATTTGAGTTGGTCGGCGCGCTGGCCGAACTGAACATCGATCACCCGGCGCAACTCGTCCAATCCACTGCGTCGGAGCAATTCCGCTGCCAGCGTGGGCGAATCGCCGACGCCCAACTTGACCGACGTCACCGCGAGCCGAATCCCGAACAGCCCGAACCGTTCCACCAGCTGAGCCCGCATCGCCGCATCCACCGGCAGCGAACTGTCCTCGCGGCCAAAACGATCTGCCGAGAGCATCGCCGAGCTCAGATCGGCTGCAGGTACCTCGGCAAGCGCCGCGAACGCGGCAAACTCGCTCTGCCGCAAAGTTCGGGCAGCCAGGGCCAACAGGCCGGCAACCGGCACCACCGACTGGCACAGGCCCGAGCGGCCGAGTTCCTCGGCAAACCGTCCCGCCACATCGTCGGCCGACGCCATCGCGTCCATTCGGCCCGCACCCACTTCGTCTGCGCGCGAGAGCACCCCGATCACACCGAGCGGACCTGATTCACCACCGACATGTTCGGCAACCTTCGTCAAGAACTGCAGGTCAGTCGCATTCAGCGCCCGCAGCAAGTACACGACGGCATCTGCGCCCGGCACCCCGTCGTCGGGAACAAGGGCTTTCCACGTCCGGGCTGATACGTCGGTGGACAGCGACGAGGTTCCTGGGGTATCGATGATCGTCATGCGCGCCAGCGCCGACGACGGCCACTCCACGTCGATTCGATCGACGATCTCGGATGTGCGCTCGCCCAGATCGAACGTCAGCCGGCCACTGTTGCGTGCCACCGGTATGTGGAACTCGGTGCCGCTGGAGTCCGTCGCGCTCACCTTGGGCGTCGTGCCGTTTCGATACCAGGTGACAACTCGTGTGCATTCGGTTGCATCTGTCGGTGCAATATCCTGCCCGACAAGAGAATTGAGAAGTGTCGACTTGCCGGCCTTGAGCGAACCTGCCAGAGCTACGCGCAGAGGCTCGTCCAACCGCGCGGCACATTCGTCCAGTTGAGCGCACAGGTCCGGGTTGTCGACGTAAAATCCTCGTGCCTGTTCGATCAACCCGCGCGCCGACTCCGTGCCTGTGACGTTCATGCTCCGACCTCAGCCTTCCGAGACCTGCCCGCTTGCACTCGCTCGCCCACCAATGATCCGGCACGCGTGGTCAATTCCTCTGCCGCACGCAGATTCGCCTCGAGCTGCGCGATGCGGCCTGCTCGTTCACTCGATTCCAATTTTGCCGCCTCCTGCGTCGCCCGCAACGATTCGTTGATCGAGCGCAAAGCCTGCTCGGCAATATCGGTGAAATGATCACGCAGGAGCCGCTGCACCAGGCGGAGCCGGTCCTTCGATTCCTTGCCCACCTGGAAACTCACGTCGTCCGCGTACCGCCTGATCGCCGATTTTGCATCGGCCCGACGCTTCAGCACTTGAGTTTGCTTGTCTTCACGATAAGCCTTGGTGCCCAACAGAACTCCGGCACCGATCGAGATCGGATTCACCAACGCCATACCCATCATCGTGGTGATCAGTCCGAACATCAGGACGCCGCCGTACGAACCGCGCATACCCACCAGAACTTTCTGCGTGATTCCGATCCGGCCGGATTCGAGATCTGACAGCGCGGCAACAGGTTCGAGGAAGGCATCGGTGTCGGCAAGGTCGATCTGCGGCAGTGCCACGTCGCCGGTTTCGGCGAAGTGTTCGGCCACTACCTCCGCCAACCACTGCGCGCGATCGTGCGCCCAGACGAAGTTGTCGCCGATGGCTGTGGCGATCTCTTGCTCGAGCCAGGCCCCGACGGCGTCCCAATCCTTACCCGGGTCACACTCGTCGACGGTTTCCTCGGCCGCTCGGGTGACGCGGCGCAGACGGTCACGCAGGTCGTGATCGATATCTGCCGCGAGATCGGCGATTCCGTCGCCGAGGCTCTGCTGCCAGCGGGAGGTCTTCTTGTGCAGTTCTTCTGCCACTTCCCTGGCCCGATGCAACCCGGCCACTGCTGCCTGCGCCGTCGACGGATCACGCAGCGCCGCAAGCTCACTGCCCATTTCCAGCGACAAGTGGGCGGCAATGGACTGCACGTCCATCACCACCGCACGCCGCGTATTTGCCTCGGCACGGGCAACAACCTTGTCCCGCAAGAACTGATAGAGGTCGGGAAATCCGGATTCCGCATCGAGTTCGCGGTCGTCCAAGCGCAGCGCATGCGATCGCAGGACCGAAGATATCGGAATCAGCGGAAGCTCGAGGCCGGCGCGTTGCAGGTGACCATGATTTGCGTCGACAATCCGACGCCAGTGTGGGTACAGATCCGTCTTGCTGACAAGACCGGCAACAACGGGGCACAGATTGAGGACCTGCCGGATGAACGCAACTTCAGGCTCGGTGAACTCCGCACTGGAATCCGAGAGCACCAGCACCGCATCAGCGGACGTAATCAATCCCAAAGTTCCAGCAGCATGTGGGTTTCCGTGACCTCCGACGCCTGGGGTGTCGATGAAGACCAGCCCGTCGGCCAACAGCGGGCTCGGAACGGAGACGTCGATGCGGAGGACTTCCCGTCCGTCGGCCCGCGGTGTTGTCGGCGTAATGCCGAGCAACTCGTCGAGCGGAAGCGGAACTCTCCGAGGTTCACTACCAGGTTCGGCCAGAACCAGCTCTGCGCCAGCGGTTTCCCCGTACTGAACTACCGTCGCCACGGCCGTTGTCTCGTCGTCACCGACGGAACACACGTCGCAACCGAGCAGCGAATTCACGAACTGGCTTTTGCCCTGATTGAGCGGGCCTACAACAACGATGCGAATCCGGGGATCGGTGACGCGCACCTGCGCGCTCTCGGCGCGTGCGACCAGATCGGATCGATCGATATCTCGCGCAAGTACCGCTGTTCGATCGAGCAACGACGCCGCCGCCGACGCGACGCGTGCCTTGCGACTGCTGACCTGATCCGCTGCAGTTTCCATGTGTTCCGTCGACTCGCAGTTCTTCCGATTCGGCAATTCCGGCCCTGCACGCTTAGCGCACGCAGGGCCGGAATTGTTACATCAGTCCGTTTTCGTACCCGCTGTCTCAGGGGTGCAGGTTGTCGAGCACTGCCAGCGGATCGACATGCTCGACAACGTCGGCAACCGAGTCCGGTGCGAACAACGACTCCGAGGAGTCAGCGGCCAGCGAACCGCTTGATCCGTTTCCGAATGCGTCGCTGGCGTCGATCGACGACCAGGGGTTTGTCGAGCCACCCAGGCCACCGTCGAACGAACCGCCAAGACCACCGTCGAACGAACCACCGAGCGAACTATCGAGACCACCCTGAAGCGATCCACCGATCTGCGTCGCCGCATCAGTGACCGCGTCGAGACCGGCTGTCGCGTCGAGACCCGCACCTGCGTCGAGCACAGCGCCAACCGTCGAGTTCAGTCCGGCGCTGACTCCGCCGATGTCCAGCCCTTCGGCGGAGAAGCCGCCGAGATCGAGTTCCGGCAGATCCGCGCTGACGGAACCGAGGTTCACTGCCCCCAGATCGAGGCTGGGCAGGGTTGCGCCGATCGAACCGGTGTCGAAGCCGCCGGCGTTCAGTGCTGCATCCAACGACGCACCTAGCCCTGCGACGGCGTCGCCGCCGATTACCGAGCCTGTGGATCCGTTCAACACGCCGCCGAGTGCACCACCGAGGTCTGCTCCGACCGATCCTCCGCCGCCCAGAGCGCCGGACAACACCGTGGAAAGCTCGGTTCCGAGATCCGCGCTCCCGCCGAGCACGGCGTCGAGGTCGAGTCCGCCGCCGAGAGCCAGAGCTGAATCCAGAGCGCCTGCCAATGCAGCTTCCACCCCGGTGTCGAGACTGCCGCCCACTCCCAGTGCGCTTGTCAGCGCTCCGCTGAGCACGGCGCCGAGATCCAGATCGCCGGCCAGCCCGGTCAATGCGCTGACGTCCGTCAAGGCCCCCAGAGTGCCGCCGAGGGACGCTCCGAGGTCGGTGCCGATCGATCCACCGGCCGCGAGGGCAGTGGACAACGCGGCGCTCAGATCGCCGCCGAGATCGATCCCGCCGCCCAGTGCCAACGCCGATTCCAGTGCGCCCGACAGGTCTGCGCCCAACCCACCGCCGAGAGCGAGGAGCCCGTCGAGGCTCCCTGCGCCGTCGAGCACTCCGCCGAGTGCCAGTCCGAGGTCTGCGCCGATATCTCCACCGACCGCGAACACCGGCGCCAACGCTCCGGAAAGCCCGGCCGCCAGGTCCAGCCCACCGGCCGCGGCAATCGCAGCATCCAGGGCCGCACCCAACTCGGTCGTCAGAGAACCGCCCACATCCAGTGCCCCACTCAGTGCCGCGCTGAGCTGAGCTCCCACGTCGAGGGCTCCTCCCAGATCAACCACGGAACCGAGACCCAGGCCAGCTTCGAGGACTCCGCCAAAAGCGGCTCCGAGCTGCGCACTGATGTCACCACCGAATCCGAGAGCCGCGCCCAGAGCGCCAGCAAGATCTCCGGCGACGTCGATGCCACCACCGAGTGCCAACGCCGATTCCAGTGCGCCGGACAGGCCGGCACCCAAGCCACCGCCGAGAGCGAGGAGTCCGTCGAGGCTAGCGGCACCGTCGAGCACCCCGCCGAGCGCAAGACCGAGGCCCGCGCCGATATCCCCACCGACCGCGAACACCGGCGCCAAGGCCCCGGAAAGCCCGGCCGCCAAGTCCAGCCCACCCGCAGCGGCAATCGCAGCATCCAGGGCCGCACCCAACTCAGCGGTGAGAGAGCCACCAACGCCGAGCGCCCCGCTCAGAGCCGCACTGAGCTGTGCTCCGATATCGAGAACGCCCTCCAGGTCAACAGCCGAGCCAAGCCCTAGACCAGCTTCGATGACGCCACCAAAAGCGGCTCCGAGCTGCGCACTGATGTCACCACCGATTGCGAGGGCAGCGCTCAGTGCCGCGGCAAAATCACCGGCGACGTCTATGCCACCACCGAACTCACCACCGAGCGCGCCGCCGAGACCCAATCCGGCTCCCGCACCGAGTCCGACGCTGCCTCCCAATCCGAGGCCTGCGCCCAATCCGCCGCCCAGGGTGCCGCCGATTGCTCCGGCTGCCTGGGTTCCGGCGTTGACGATCGCGGACAGGTCGGCGCCCGCTCCGGCAAAAAGTCCGGACTCGGCGACAAGAGGTGCAACAGCAACGATGTCGGCAGGACTCACTTCGCACAGGCCGGCTGCGTTGAGTGCTGCGACGGGATTTGCGCAGTACTGAGCGGCGGCCTCGTCGTCACGCAACAGACCGAGAATGAATTCGAGTACGGCATTGGTAGCCATGATGGGTTCTCCTGAATCTTGGTGAGTATCGCGGTTCGAGCGGATGATGCTTCGCTGCATGCGAATCGACTGCCGTTAACGCTAAGTCGATCGAGCGCCGACCCCAACGGGGAACGCCCCCACTCCTGCTCCAGACCGCGCAGAGAATCCCCCGGTATCGGCGTTAGGGGATTTGCCCCCGATAGGGGATCGCTCCCCTACTTCGCGTCGAGGAGCCTCGCGGGCGTAACAAACCCGTCCTACATCCCGACATTGCAGACAACTGCGACGGGCGTTCGACAATCCACTACCGAGGAGTTCACTTTCATGGAGGCAGGGCTCGGCATCGGTATCGGCTCGACAACTCTGGTGGCCGTCGTCGACAAACTCGACGACGCTCCCGCAAGCTCCCGACGTACCGTGCGGAGCGACAGTGTCGTTCAACTGGACCCGAGCAGCGTCTTCACCGATTTAGTGGAACGCGTGGGCGACCCGGTTCCGCTGTACTCCGCCGACGGAACCCCACATCGCGGCGAGGACCTCACTGCGGTAGCGATTACGACGCTGATGCGCGACGCTGTCGCCGATCACGACCAGCCGAGCCACGTTGTCATCGCCCATCCCGCCTGGTGGAGCCGCCATGCCGTATCGGCTTTGGAAGACGCCTTGTCTACCAAGATGATTCACGACGCCACCCCGGTAAATGCAACGCTGGTCGCGGAGCCGATCGCCGTGGTGGACTGGTTGCGCAATTCCGGTCACCCAGATTCGGATGGGCTCACCGCTGTCTTCGATCTCGGTGCCCGATCGCTCGACATCACGTTGCTGTCTACCACTAGTGGAACAACCACGATCGTCGGCAAGTCCCTGCACTCCGACGATATCGGCGGAGACGAGTTCGATCATCTTGTCACCATGCATCTGCTCGCCGAATTCGATCACATCGATATGTCCACGCCGGAAACTCTCGAGGCGTTGACAGCGCTTCGTGGCCACGCGCGCGAAGCCAAGGAGATACTGTCGTTCGACACCGAAACAGTTGTCCACGTTGATCTTCCCGGCGGATCCCACAACCTGCGGCTTGTCCGGTCCGAACTCGAAGACCTACTCCGTCCCGCGATCACACGATCGGTTGCCTTGGTACACGAGGCGATTCGATCAGCCGGCGTCGAGTCGAACGACGTCAGTCACGTTGTTCTCGCGGGCGGTAGCTCGTCCATTCCACTGGTCGCGGAACTGTTGTCTTCCGAACTTCGGGTACCGATGATCGCGGCACCTGATCCGAGATCCTGCGCGGCGGCCGGAGCTGCAACTCGCGCAACCGCAATCGGGACTACGGCTACTGCCGTCGAACAGACGCTTCCGAAACCTGTTCCGGTTCCGGCTTTCTCGACGCCACTCGTTGTTGCTTCGAACCCCGAGGCCACGTCGGCTGCCCGGCGCTCGTCCCGAGTAGGCATCGTCGCGGCTGTCGTCGGCGCGTGTGCGATCCTCGCGGCTGGTGGGCTCGGAATCGGTACCGCCGTGGACAAGATCAAACCCGCTTCGAGTTCCGCCGACCCGAGTAGCGAATCCCCCACTTCCGCAATAACGTCCAACCCGACAGCACCATCCGGCTCCGAGCCGGTGGCCGACGCCGCGCCGTCGACGGGCGCAGCCGTCGCCGTCACCGGGTTGCCCACCCCCGGCACCCGATCTGTCGGCGTCGCGACTACGGGGGCTGCCGGAACGGGTTCGCCCGCCGCACCAGTGGCCACAGATCCGCCTGCTGCCGCGCAGCCGGGCGCAGATCCCACAACCGCCCAGCAGAACGTCGACTCCGGTTCGCCATTTCAGATTCCACAGGTCCCGGCGTTCGAGGTTCCCGATCTTCCCGTTGTTGTCGCGCCGCAATTCCCGGACCAACTGACACTGCCCACGGCCATCCCACGCTTTCCCGTCGGATAGTCGAGGCGCTGCGTCGTGAACAGTGAATCTCCATATATCCGTGACCTTCTGAGCACTATCGACCTGGAGGCCGAACCGCTGAGGTTGTTTGTCACCGGTTCCGGCGAAAGTGCTCGGCCGCAACTTCTCGCTGCTGTACACCGACGTCTGATCAGCCGCGAAGCCGTCGTCGTGACAACGGATTTCACCAGAGACGACCGTAGGCCCACTACCGTTCTCTGGATCGACAATTTGCCGGACCTCGACGCCGCCGAGCTTGCGAAGGTCCTCGAAACGCTACGACGCACAAACATCTCAGCCGTCGTGGCGACGGATATTGTCGATCCGCGTCTTGCTGATACTGCGGCCGACTTCTCCGCGTCAGGTTCGGTACTGCACCTGGACCGCTTGCGCTGCTCGGATATTCAGGCACTCGCGAACCGGTACGGTCATTCACTCGCGCCGGATGTGGCCAGCGATCTCGAGACCTTGTCGGGAGGACATTTCGGAGCCATCGACGCAGCCCTGCGGTCGCCGGTTCTCGAACGTCAGACCGTCGACGATGCGCTTCGGGGGTACTTCGCCCGCACCGTGGGCACGCTCGATGCCCGGCAACGCGAGATTCTGTACATCTCGAGCATCGTGCACAATCTCGCGCCCGACGAACTGGAACTCGGCAGTCCGAGCGACGCATTCGATCGCGCGCTGGGAACGGGACTGTTTGCTGCGCAATCCCCTGCGATCCTCGAATCACTGGCGCATCCTCTCGGACTCGGCCCGGAGCGCGCGACATTGGATCGAATACTGGGCCGGCGCATCGAAGCGGGCGTTCTCGATATCGACACCGCCGTGCGACTTTTTGATGCAGGAGTACGTCACCCGGGGATCGCACAACACTTCTACGAGCACGCCCGGCGCGCCACCTCCGCTGCGGCCGCGGACCTGTATCAGCGGGCTGCGGTGATCGAATCCCCTTCTGCTGAAACCATGCTGCACCACGCGGAGTGCGCGGCCTCACTCGGCGACCTCGATACCGCTGTCAGCCTGACAGATTCGATACTGGGCAATCAGAACGCTCGAAACGCCGATCTAGCTGTTGCAGTGCGCATCTCAGCAGCGGTATCCACAGTGTGCGGTCAGATCGCCTCCGGTGCAGAACTCTACGCGTGGCTCGGCCCCGCGAGAGCAGACACGGAATCGGCATTCGGGGCGATCCTCCTCGTCGCGTCCGGCCGCATCGACGACGCCGCGGCATTGCTCGCCGGAACCAGCGGCGCACCATCGCCGGGCAGCACGGGTACCGGCCTGCTCGCCCGTGGACTCATGCAGTCGGTGACGGGACCACCTCCGGTCGCGCTCAACACGATGTCCCGGGCGCTGACACTGCCTCGATCTCCTGGGGCTTCACGCTTTCAGGCCGACTCCCCTGCTGCCATCGTCGCCACTGCACTCATGCACACCGGAGCACACGATCGGGCTCGAGACGTTCTTGCAAAAGCAACCTCGGCGCACGACACATCCAGCCATCTGTGGGCCCGTCATCATATTCTCGCCGCGTGGGCAGCACTGCTCGCCGGCAATGAAAACCCCGTCGCCGACATCCCCGAATCAGCGCTCACGGATTCCCTCGGCCAGCGCGACACACTGTTTCTCCTGGCGTTGGAAGTCGGCGTCGCCCGGAGATTCGGTGACCTCGAGGACCTGCGTCGCACGTGGTCTCGGGCGTCGGGAACCCTCTTCGAATGCAGCGTCAATCTGCTCGATCTGTTGCCGATCTGCGAATTGTGGCTGGCCGCAGTTCGTCTCGGCGATACCGAGCACGTCGACCATCTCATCGACGAGGCTCAGGATCTGCTGCGACTACTCGGCGATCCGCCGCTGTGGTCGTCGCTGTTTCACTGGTACGGCGTCCAGGCCGCGATTTTGGGACAATCCCCGGCGGATCTGCTGCCACATGCGCGTGCGCTCGCGGAATCAGCCAAGATCCATTCCTATTCCGCAGGTCTCGCCGAAGCCGGCCGCCAATGGCTGCTTGTCCTTCAAGGAACGGTGAGCAGCGACGAAATCGAGACCGCTGCAAGAACTCTGAATCGAATCGGTCACTCGTGGGACGCCGCGCGCCTTGCGGGCGAGGCCGCGCTTCGGGCACCCGACACCAAGTCCGCAACAACGTTGCTTCAACTCGCGCGCTCCTTTCGGATCAACACACCTGAGCCTGGTTCATCGAGAGAAGATGCCAACGCACTCCCCGACTCCCCCTTGACCGAGCGCGAACACCAGATCTCCGAACTTGTCGTACTCGGGCTCACCTACCGAGAAATCGGTGAGCGCCTCTATATCTCCGCGAAAACCGTCGAACATCATGTCGCGCGCATCAAGCGGAAGGTCGGAGCGCAGTCCCGTTCAGAACTCCTGGTAGTCCTGCGCAGCCTCACGACCCAGAACCGGAATTAACTGAACATTCACCCTTCTGGCACAAACGAGCTTTCGGGTGGTAGTTTCCACAGCCAGTGCATGTTTTTTGTGCGATGCGATTCGATAGCCATATAAGGGGGACGCCGTGACCTGGGGAGTCGGACTTGATGTCGGCAACACACGTTGCACTGCGGTGATCGCCGTGCCCGACGCCGAACCGGTGATCATCGACCACGAGTCCGTGCTGCACCACGCGCCGGACGGAACTATTGCACTGGGTACGGCCGACACACATTCACCGGGCGTACGACGGTTCCTCGACCGAGTCACTACCGACAACGAAGCGGCTGCCTCCCAGCGGACGCGCGGTGAAGAACTGGTTGCAACCGCGCTGTACTGCCTCGTTGCGGAAGTCCATAGCCTCACCGATCAACCTCTGCGCATCGTCGCCGCCATCCCACCCAACTTCTCGGCTCGATCTGTGGCCACGCTGCGAACCGCGCTCGACAACATGGATCTCGACTACATCGAACTTGCACCCCACTCCGAGACCATCGATGCCTGCGACCTCTATTTCGACATCACCGATTCCGACATCACCGATTCCGACATCACCACGGGTGAACGCTCGGCACGGGGAGCCGCGATTCTGGCTGTTCCCCGCGCGCCGGTAACTGCCGTCCCCGACATCGAGCAGGTGCCGGAGCCGGAAGACGCCCTAACCACACAGGACGCACCGAGTCGGCGGCCCGTCTACGTCGCTGCCGCCGTCGCCGGTCTACTTACTGCCGCGGCCTGCGCGCTCGCGGTGTTCATCGGTAGCGCCCCCACAACGCAGGTTCCGGAAATTCGTGACGCCGCTGTCCCGGCGTATGCCGAAGTGGCGACGCCCACCGATCCCGCGACCCTTCGCGAGGTTCCGATCCAATTCCCCACTGCGGCGCCCGTGGCCGCCGTCCAACAGAATCGCACTCCGACCCAGCGCTATCAGGCACCCACCCAGGACGTCTTTCTGGTCGACGAGTTCGACTACGTTCCGACCGAAGACGAGAGCGTCGAACCGCTCGCATCCGAGATCCCCGCCGTGGACGACTACGACGTTAGCGGCGAACAGACCGATCCCGTCGACCCTGGCACAACTGATCCGGAACCGGTCGATCCCGAACCTGTCGACCCGCAGCCTGTCGATCCCGAACCGGTCGACCCGCAGCCCACCGATCCCGAACTGGCACCAGAAATAACCCCCTAGCTGCACATATCGAGTTCCCTCAACCTAGGCGCCCGACCCCACATCGGAGCCTTCCCCTATGGTGGGGCGGTACCTTCCGGCGTTACGGCCGAAAGACTCGAAGGGATTTCATGCGTAACTCGTCGGCGATCCGGACCGTTCTGGTCGGCGCCTCGGCACTTCTGCTCGCAACATCGTTCTCAGCCACAGCTTTGGCGCAGCCGGCAGAACCCACATCCGAATCATCAGTCGAACAGCTCTCCGCGGATCAGCTACCCGCCGAACTGGTCGAGGCGATCAGCCGAGATCTGAGGATTTCCCCCCAGGAATACCTCGATCGCGCCGCCAAGGCCCAGGAGTTGGGCGCGTACGCGGAAAGCTTCCGGTCCTCGCGCCCCGGCGATTACGCGGGCTCGTGGATGAACCTCGACGGTCAACCGGTTGTGGCAGTTACCAGCGCCGATGCAGCACGCGTCGCCGCAGCCGACGGATTCGTCACGCATGTGGCACCGGTCTCCGCAGGCAGTCTGGAACAGAGCCTTGCCGACGTCAACGGATGGATCGCGAAACTGCCCGGCGATATCGCGACGGCAGTCAGCTCCACCTCCATCGACGTACTGAACAACCAGGTTGTCGTCGACGTTGCCAACAGCCCCGTCGGCAAGGCACTCAACCTGCCTACGATGCTCGAGAACACCAAAATTCGGCTCAGCCCGGATGGCGGCGGCGCGATCGACGCTCGCGCACTCGGCGGCGACATCTATGTCACGTCACCGGGTCCGATCCGCGAGACACCGACCGAGGACATCTCCGTCTGCTCGTTCGGATTCAATGCAGTCGACAGTCACGACAATGCGCTCAATATCAGTGCGGGACACTGCAATAAGGCCGAGGGAACCGCTGCACCCGTCTATCTGCCCAACCCGCAGAACATCGACGACAGCCTCCAGGTCGGCAACTTCGCCCAGTCCGCGGTAGGCAAGGCCGGCGAAGAACTCGACTACTCCGTCATCAAGCTCAACCAAGCGGGCGTCGACGCCGGACTCGACCGCGCATCGGTGCGCGGCGCCGGTGGCACGACACTCGAGATCACGGGCACCGCACGCCCCGTCATCGGAGCACCGATGTGCAAGTCCGGTCAGGCCAGCTCATTCACGTGTGGCGTGGTCGCAGCCGATCAGGTCGAGATCCAGCTTGTCCGGCCCGGCGGCGAATCGCGCACCGTTCGCGGCTTTGCCGGAACGGCATGCACCCTTGCAGGCGACAGCGGCGGAGCCATCGTCACCGGAACCCTGGCATTGGGAATCACGAGCGGTTCCAACAGCACCGGCGCCCCCAACTGCACCGAAGCGAATCTTGTCCTCGCAATGTCCGGTGGGACCACGAACATCGGAATCCCCGTCGACAACATCACGCAGGCCGCTGACGCAGCCTCCGGTGGTGGCGTCGGATCCGGAATCCAGGTCCGCACAATCGGCTGATCACCGGAACCCACTCGTTGTAACGGGTGGGATTCGTGGGGAAGAACCCATATAGTCGTGTGCGACTGCGATACGGCTCGCCGAAAGGCGGGCCGTATCCGCGTGCACCCAGGGGGGCCGCACGCGGTCAATGAAGCGGAAAGGCCCACATGCGAAGCTCCACCGCACGTCGCGCCGCAGTGTTCGGATCGACGATGCTGCTGCTCCTCGGACCGATTGCCGCTGTTGCGAGTGCTGAACCGTCGACGCCCGGTGTGTCCGACCAGGCCGCACATCTGCCCATCGAACTCGCCGAGGCACTTCAGCACGATCTGGCATTGACGCCTGATCAGTACCTGACGCGTTCGGAACTCGCGCAGAAACTTGCCGAGTTCGCAGACATCGCGCGGGTGCAGTTCCCCGACAGTTTTGCCGGAGTCTGGCTGGACGACCTCGGGCAGGCCGTTGTTGCACTGGCCTCCGGGCAGGGCAACGACGCAGCTCGCTCGGCCGCCGAAAAAGCCGGTTTCCAGGTCAAGGACGTCGCACAGAGTGAATCGGCTTTGCAGAACGAGGTGTCCGCACTCAACACCTGGCTCGAGTCGCAGCCACCTGCCGTCGCGGATCTGGTTCGGGGAATTGCCATCGACGTTGTCGGAAACGGCGTCGAGTTGACCGCAGACCCCGCAGCCGGACTGGCCCTGCCGGACTTCCTGAACACAACCGTCCGCCACGCCGCCGTCCCGATCTCCGTTCCGCCGATCGTTGTCGACCTCCTCCCCGCCACCGGTTCCCTGACCGGCGACGCCGCACTCGGCGGCGATGCGTACGGGGGAATCTCCGGCCTCAACGGGTTCAAATGTTCCTTCGGGTTCAACGGAACCGATGCCTCCGGTCGCACCGTCAACATCAGCGCCGGACACTGCGATCCCAACCGCATCGCCGCAGGTACGCAGTACGCCTCTGAAGCCTTCCCGCTCGTCAACAACCAGCCGGGACCGCGAGTGGGATACTTCGCCAAGAGCGTGTTCGGGCCGCGGGACTACTCGATCATCAACATCGACGATCAGGCGAAGTACCGGTTCGACAACAACAGTGTCCGGGTTCCCTTCAACCGATCCGTCAACATCGACGGGGTTGCCGATCCTGTTGTCGGCGCACCGGTCTGCAAGGCCGGATCGACCACCGGCTACAGCTGCGGCGTTGTCACCAGCGTCAATCGTGCCGCAGTGGTCTCGGAGCAGCCGATGTCCAACCTCTTCACCACCGACATCTGCGTCCTTCAGGGCGACAGCGGCGGTCCGATCATGACCGGCACCCGGGCACTGGGCATCACCAGCGCGTCGACGGTCGCAACATCTTCGTTCTGCGAGGTCGCTCGGGCCGCAACACTCATCGGTAGCCCTCAGCCGATTCAGTACGGAACGCCCATCAAGGACATCCTCGCCGAAAACCCCGGCTTGAAGGTCCGCGACTACTGATCGCACCGCACCTACTGTGGCCCACCTCCTGTCGAGGTGGGCCACAGTTTTTTGTGCGAATGCGCCGTTTTTCTCCCACCCCCACCCGTGCGAACGTACCTTTCATCGCCTTGGATGCGCCGAAAGGTACGTTCGCTCCGGACGGGTCGGTCGGTACCGCCAAAACAGCGCAGATGGCAGGTTAGGGCTGCCTGATTAACAGGGGCGAGATGCACACCACCTAACGTGACGGTAGATAAGTTTGCGCAGCGGCCCAGCCCGTCGTTGCGGAATAATTGATCTCGCCAGGCCAAGCATGGTTACTCGCCGGTATACATGGTCGACACATCAAGCTACTGGCGGGTAACATATGGCAGGTTAGTATCAGTGGGCTCTTACCAGGTGGCCGACGCGTCGCCCTGAAATGAAAGGCCGCGACATGAATGCCCTGACGATCACGTTGGGCACCATCGGTGTGCTGCTGAGCCTCGTGTGTTGGTATTCCTTCATCGGTGGCGCGCTCAAGATGGTGAAGGTCGTCCAAATCGGCCAATCAGCACCAGACCGCTGGCGTCCGTTCTTCCCCCGCTTCAAGCAGATGGTCATCGAGTTCATCGCGCACACGCGCATGGCGAAGTTCCGTACCGTCGGCTGGGCTCACTGGCTCGTCATGGTCGGCTTCCTGCTCGGCGCCATCGTCTGGTTCGAGGCTTACGGCCAGACGTTCAACCCCGAGTTCCACTGGCCGATCTTCGGCAACTGGGCCATCTACCACCTGGTCGACGAAATTCTGGGCCTTGGCACCGTCATCGGCATCACGACGCTGATCGTCATCCGCCAGCTCAACCACCCGCGCCTGCCGATCCGCATGTCCCGCTTCGGTGGCTCGGATTTCAAGGCCGCCTACTTCGTCGAAACCGTTGTCCTCATCGAGGGCCTCGGCATGATCTTCGTGAAGGCCGGCAAGATCGCGACCTACGGTCACGCCAATCCGTGGACCGACTTCTTCACCATGAACCTGGCCAAGCTGCTCCCGGCCAGCGCCATGATGGTGGCCATCTTTGCGTTCATCAAGCTGATGTCCGGCATGATCTGGCTCTACATCGTCGGCCGCAACATCACGTGGGGCGTTGCCTGGCACCGCTTCTCCGCGTTCTTCAACATCTACTTCAAGCGTGAAGACGACGGCGGCGTTGCTCTCGGCGCGGCAAAGCCCATGATGTCCAAGGGCAAAGCCCTCACCATGGACAACGTCGATCCCGACACCGACACCCTTGGCGCCGGCCAGATCGAAGACTTCTCCTGGAAGGGCTGGCTGGACTTCACCACCTGCACCGAATGTGGCCGCTGCCAGTCCCAGTGCCCCGCGTGGAACACCGGAAAGCCGCTCTCCCCCAAGCTCCTCATCATGTCGCTGCGTGACCACGGCTACGCCAAGGCCCCGTACCTGCTGGCCGGTGGCCGCAAGGACATGGGCGGCGACGAAATCGGGTTGGTCGACGCCGACGGCAACGTCAACGAAGCCGCCCTCGCCGCAATCCCCGAGGCCGCCCGCCAGGAAGCCGAGCGCAAACTCGTCGGCGAGACGGTCGAGGGTGAACTCGCACCGGTCATCGACCTCGAGACCCTGTGGAGCTGCACCAACTGCGGCGCCTGCGTCGAGCAGTGCCCGGTCGACATCGAACACGTCGACCACATCATCGACATGCGCCGCTACCAGGTCCTGATCGAATCGGAGTTCCCGTCCGAGCTCGCCGGCCTGTTCAAGAACCTCGAGAACAAGGGCAACCCCTGGGGCCAGAACTCCAAGGACCGCCTCAACTGGATCAACGAGATGGACTTCGAGATCCCCGTGTACGGCAAGGACGCCGACACGTTCGAGGACTACGAGTACCTGTTCTGGGTCGGCTGCGCCGGCGCCTACGAAGACCGCGCAAAGAAGACCACGAAGGCCGTCGCGGAACTGCTCGCCACTGCAGGCGTGAAGTTCATGGTGCTCGGCGCCGACGAAACCTGCACCGGCGACTCCGCTCGCCGCGCCGGCAACGAGTTCCTCTTCCAGCAGCTCGCGCTGCAGAACATCGAAATGCTCAACTCCGTCTTCGAGGGTGTCGAGCAGAAGAAGCGCAAGATCGTCGTCACGTGTGCGCACTGCTTCAACGCGCTCGGCAACGAGTACCCGGAGGTGGGCGGCGACTACGAGGTCGTGCACCACACCCAGCTGCTCAACCGCCTGGTGCGCCAGAAGAAGCTGATCCCCGTCGCATCCGTCAGCGAAGACATCACCTACCACGACCCGTGCTTCCTCGGCCGCCACAACAAGGTCTACGACGCACCCCGTGAACTCATGGAAGCATCCGGCGCCAAGCTCGTCGAAATGCCGCGTCACGGCGAACGTTCCATGTGCTGTGGTGCCGGTGGCGCCCGCATGTGGATGGAAGAGAACATCGGTAAGCGCATCAACGTCGACCGCGTCGACGAAGCGCTGTCCACCAACCCCAAGAAGATCGCAACGGGTTGCCCGTTCTGCCGCGTCATGCTCAACGACGGCGTCACCGCACGCCAGGAACAGGGCAAGGGCGAAGGCGTCGAGGTTGTCGACGTCGCGCAGCTCATGCTCAACTCCGTCACCCGCCTCGAACCCAGCCAGCTCACCGAGAACATCAAGGTGATCCCGCGTGAGAAGGCACCGGTTGCCGCGGCACCCGTCGTCGAAGAAGCCGCACCAGCAGCCGCAGCCGCACCCGCAGCCGAGGCAGCAGCCCCGGCCGCACCCGCCGCCGCCGGTAAGGGCCTGGCAATGAAGGGTCTGGCCAAGGCGCCCGGCGCAAAGGCACCCGGCGCAAAGGCACCCGGCAAGGGACTCGGAATGGCAGGCGGGGCAAAGGCTCCCGGCGCCAAGAAGGCTGCTCCGGCGGCTGCCGAAGCTCCCGAGGCCGCAGCAGCAGAAGCTGCACCCGCGGCAAAGCCCAAGGGCCTCGGCCTGGCCGGCGGAGCAAAGGCTCCCGGTGGCAAGGGTCTGCAGATGAAGGGCGCTGCCAAGGCACCAGGTGCAAAGGCTGCAGCAGCACCCGCTCCTGAAACCGCTGCACCCGAAGCTGCTGCTCCGGCTGCTCCCGCCAAGCCGAAGGGTCTGGGCCTGGCGTCCGGCGCCAAGGCTCCCGGCAAGGGTCTGCAGATGAAGGGTGGGGCAAAGGCTCCGGGCGCAAAGGCTGCCGAAGCACCCGCTGCACCCGAAGCTGCTGCTCCCGTTGCCGAGGCACCAGCCGCGGAAGCACCGGTTGCCGAAGCTCCCAAGGCTGCGCCGGTTGCCAAGGCCGGCGGGCTCGGATTCAAGTCGGGCGCAAAGGCTCCCGGTGCAAAGAAGGCAGCACCGGCTGCTGCAGCGCCGGCTCCCGCTGCGGAAACCCCGGCGGCTCCTGCTGCCGAGGCAACCGCTGCTGAAGCACCCGCTGCTGAGGCTCCAGCTCCTAAGGCTCCGCCGGTTGCCAAGGCCGGCGGGCTCGGATTCAAGACGGGCGCAAAGGCTCCCGGTGCAAAGAAGGCAGCGCCCGCTGCTGCACCTGCTCCGGCTGCCGAACCTGCACCTGAGGCAGCTGCACCTGAAGCACCGGCACCCGAAGCACCAGCTGCCGAGGCTCCCGCTGCGCAGGCCCCCAAGGCTCCCCCGGCTGCAAAGCCGGGCGGGCTCGGATTCAAGGCAGGCGCAAAGGCTCCCGGCCGCAAGTAGTAGTCGCGTCATCGAACGCCCCCGCCATGACGGCGGGGGCGTTCGTGTTTGCCGGGCCAGGTAAGTGAGCAGGGTTTCTGCGTAGCGAGCACCCCTTCCAGCTCGCCGGAACCCTTTCTCACTGCACACAAACATTGCTCACTGCGCACAAACTATGCCCACTCCGCGACTTATCCACAGTCTGGAAACCCGTCGGCCCAGACGCGCTCCGATGCACCAGGATTGTTCGGCATGGGGGAACAACCGCACATTGTCCGCAGACCTGAGCACCTCGCCACCGGCGGCACGGACTCAGAGATCCGTCGCAGCTGCGTCAGCGGCGACTGGACCCGCATTCATCGCGGTGCCTACGTCTCGACGCAGCCGTTCTCGGAACTCGACGCACATGCGCGTCATCGTCTGCAGGTTCACGCGATAGCGAAGGCAGCCACGTCCGACGCGGTTGTGAGTCATACCTCCGCAGCAGTGCTGCATGGCCTGGAATTGTGGAACACCCCGCTCCGTCTGGTTCACCTGACTCGAAGCCGTCGAGTTGGCGGCAGCACGTCCACTCACAGGCAGGTGCACTCTGCGTTGTTCACCGCGGACGAAGTCACGACCGTCCACGGTCTGCGGGTGACAACGCTCGCGCGCACGGTAGTCGACCTTGCCCGCTCGCTGCCGTTCGAACCGGCCCTGGTCGCGGGGAACTCAGCGCTGCACCGAACATCGCTCAGTCTGGTCGACATCACCTCAAACCTGGGCGGCGTGCCTCGTCATCCGTCGCACCGCCATGCATTGCATGCGATCGACGCGATGGACGGTCGGATCGAAAGCGTCGGCGAGTCACGGAGTTTGGCGCTCTTTGCCTCGCAGCGCCTGCCGATACCCGAACTGCAAGTTCAGATCGGTGATGCTCGCGTCGATTTCCTGTGGCGGGAGCACCGCACTGACGGGGAGTTCGACGGCCGAGTCAAGTACCGCCGCTTCGTTCCCGCCGGCCGCACCCCGGGAGACGTGCTCTGGGCGGAGAAGGTCCGCGAAGACCGTCTCCGGGATGCGGGTTGGCAGGTGGTTCGGTGGACGTGGGCGGACTTGTCGACGCCGTTGATGGTCGCGGATCGGATCCGTGCGGCGTTCGAGCGCGGCCGCTCCCAATAGCCAAGACAGCCCTAGCCGGCCCTCCCAGCGGACGGGACTCGGACTGGGCAGCAGCTACACCTCGTGAGTCCAGAGCTTCAACTGCGGAACACCCGGCGGCGTGAACCCGAGCACCTGGCCGTAGAAGGACAGTTCCGCGTTGCGGGAGCTGATGATCGTGGACTGCTTACGGAAGCCGTGGGATTCGCCTTCGTAGGCCAGGTAGGCATGCGGAATGCCCTTCGATACCAGTGCATCTCGAAAGCGTTCGGCTTGTGACGGCGGAACGATCGGATCGTCGAGGCCTTGCAGCAGCAGAACGGGGCAGTTCAAACCGTCGACGTTGTTGAGCGGTGCACGCTCGGCGTACAGCGCTGCGGATTCCGGCAGCGGCCCGATCAGTCCGTCGATGTACCGCGATTCGAAGTCGTGGGTTTCCTTGACGAAGCCGTCCAGTTCGGCAACGCCGTAATAGGAAGCGCCGCACGCAAACACGTCGGAGGTTGTCAACGCCGCCAGGACGGTCCAGCCGCCCGCAGATCCGCCTTCGATGGCCAGACGGGCAGAGTCGGCAAGCCCCTGTTCGGCGAGTCCCGTAACCGCGGTGATCACATCCTGAACATCGACGACACCCCACTGCCCACGCAGACGATTGCGGTACTCGCGGCCGTATCCGGTGGATCCGCCGTAGTTGACGTCCACGACGCCGATTCCACGACTGGTGAAGTACGCGTACACGAGGTTCAGAGCGGGCGCGATGTGCGCGGTTGGTCCGCCGTGCACAAAGGCGACGTACGGCGGGAGTTCACCGTCTTGGCCGCGGTAGCGGGGATTGCGGGGCGGGTAGGCAAATGCGTGGACTTCGCGCCCGTGCCCGTGTGCAACAACGGTCCGGGCTTCCGGGAGGTAGGCAGATTCGGGAAGCGCGTCGACGGACAGGCGAACATCACGCAATGCGCCGGTTCCGAGGTCCAGTTCACGCAGTCCGGTGGCCAGTTTTGCGCCGCCACTTTTGATGAGCAGCTGATCACCGCGCACCTGCATGAGGCCGATGCTGGTGACACCTGAGACGTCGATGTCGCGCAAGTCGCCGGTGTCCGGGTCCAGTATTGCGAGGGTATCCGTGCCGAAAGTGCGCACGGTCAACAGTTTTCCGTTGCCAAGCACCTCGTACCAGCGGGCGCCGAACTGCCACAGTGCGTCACCGAAGTCGGCGTCCACCGGGCAGAGCGCGGCCACGTCTGCGCCGACGCCGGAACCCACCCGATAGATATTCCACCACCCACTGCGATCGCTGACCGCGTACAGTTCGTCACCCGATACCCATTCCGGTTGCAGCACTGATTCTTCCGTGCCGCCGAGAAGAACTCGATGCGGACCCGCAACGCCGTCGATCAGATCCGCGACCCGCAGTTCTGTTCCGTCCCATGGCATCTGCGGGTGATTCCAGGCGATCCAGGCGATTGTGCTTCCGTCCGGGGAGGGCCGCGGGTATGCAAGGAAATCCGAACCGCCGACGATGGAGCGAATCTCGCCGGATCCGTCGAGCGGAATGGCGCAGATGTCGCGCGTGATCGTGCCGCCTGGCGCGTGGGACTCGCGCACGGCCCACACGTCGGCGCCGACGATCGACAAATCCGCGTATCGCACCGATGACGATGTCGGAGGTGTCAATGCTCGTGGCGTGAGACCTTCGAGGATGTACACCCGCTGATCGGAGAACTCGCTGAAAACCAACCGTCCGGCGTCTGTGACCGTCCAGGCGCCGCCGCCGTACTCGTGAACTCGGGTGCGTGCGTTCCACGGCGTGGGCAGTACGTCGACGGGCTGACCGTCGAGCCCCAACCGTCGGATCGCGACGCGCCCGCCTTCGGTTGGCCGCAGCTCCGCCCACCACACCTCGTCGCCGACGTAGCGGCCACCTTCTACCGGATGACCTCCGTTGGCCAGATCTGCTGCGTCGATGGGCGATGCCCACGATCCGTACGGGGCTGCGATCACGTCGGTCGGCGTCATGCGCCCCAGAATAAGCCAACCGACGTGTATGCCAACCGAACAGACGGCACCTTCTTTCGTGCCCGGAAGAATCCACTTGCGCACAGGTGGAATCATGTAACTCGTGAGCACACCAGAACCCGTCCGCCATCGTCAGCCGCAGCGCGAGCTGGAGCAGTCGTCGAAGCTCCAGAACGTCCTGTACGAAATCCGTGGACCGGTGCACGCGCATGCCGCCCGGTTGGAGGCGGAAGGGCACCGGATCCTCAAGCTCAACATCGGAAACCCCGCACCGTTCGGTTTCGACGCACCGGACGTGATCATGCGCGACATGATCGCCGCCCTTCCCTACGCTCAGGGGTACTCGGAGTCCAAGGGCATTCTCTCGGCCAGGCGCGCGATCGTGACTCGGTACGAGCTGGTTCCCGGCTTCCCCGAGGTGGACGTCGATGACATCTACCTCGGCAACGGGGTGTCCGAGCTGATCACCATGACTATGCAGGCCCTGCTCAACAACGGCGACGAGGTGCTGATCCCAGCGCCGGACTACCCGTTGTGGACGGCAATGACCAGCTTGTCCGGCGGAACTCCGGTGCACTATCTGTGCGACGAAGGCAACGACTGGAATCCCGATATCGCGGATATCGAATCCAAGATCACCGACAAGACCAAGGCCTTGCTGGTCATCAACCCGAACAACCCCACGGGTGCGGTGTACTCGATGGAGATTCTCCAGCAGTTGGTCGATCTGGCGCGCAAGCATCAGCTTCTCCTGCTCGCTGACGAGATCTACGACAAGATCCTCTACGACGACGCCAAGCACATCTCGCTTGCGTCGTTGGCTCCCGATCTTCTGTGCCTGACGTTCAACGGTCTCTCGAAGGCGTACCGCGTTGCGGGCTACCGTTCGGGTTGGGTGGCGATCACCGGCCCGAAGGAGCATGCCGGCGGCTTCCTCGAGGGTCTCGACCTTTTGGCGTCGACGCGCTTGTGCCCGAATGTTCCGGGTCAGCATGCTATCCAGGTGGCGCTCGGTGGCCATCAGAGCATCGAGGATCTCATCCTCCCCGGCGGACGTCTGCTCGAGCAGCGCGATGTCGCGTGGGAGCGTCTGAACATGATTCCGGGTGTCTCGTGCGTCAAGCCGCGTGGTGCGCTGTACGCGTTCCCGCGCCTGGATCCGAATGTTCACGAGATCCACAACGACGAGAAGTTGGTTCAGGACCTACTTCTGCAGGAGAAAATCCTGATGGTTCAGGGAACGGGCTTCAATTGGCCCGATCATGACCATCTGCGAATCGTTACCCTTCCATGGGCCCGTGACCTTGCTGTGGCAATCGAGCGGTTCGGCAACTTCCTTACGAGTTACAAACAGTAGGAAGCTGGAAACCCACTGGCCACGGCCATGGACGTTTGACCAGTTTGTTCTTCTATGGATGCCCCGCACGGGAAAATGTGCGGGGCATTCGTGCGACCTTGGTCACAAATTTCCGAAACCAATCGGTTTGGTTGAGTGTTTGACTAGTCGCGACCTGCCGCTACGGCAGAAACAGCGCAAATGGTCCGATAACTGTTGTAAATTAGTAGCAAGACAATGCACCAGATCGGTTTGAAATTGGGTACATTGGTTTCAGCACTTCGGTGCCGCGAGCACCTGGTATCCCTCCCCCCCCTGTGGATACCAGGTTGGTGGCGGGGACAACCCCCCCTGTTCCCCGCCACCCAGCTCGAAACCTCCTCACCTCGCACCTGTTCACAGCAACTGCCGCTAACATGGCACCGGTGCAAATCCCCAGTCCGACACTCAGTTTCCGATGAGCCACGGTCACGGCCATGGCCATGACGGCCCACTCCACATCGGAGCCACTGCTGCCCGCGTTGTCGTCGGCATCCTCACCGTCGTCGGTCTAGCCGTACTCGTCGGCGTCATCGCTCTGTGGCCGGACAAGGCCAACCTCGACATCCCGTTGCCGTTTCAGAACTCGGACGGCGGGTCAGTGGTCACGGAGGCCGGCACGGTCACCCTCCAGGAGATCGGCGCTTGCGGAAGTGTCTCGGCGGGAAGACCATTCGTCGGCGAACCGGCGCCCCCGGCGAATACGAGTTATCAGTGTCAGCGGAGCATCGTCGACATCGAATCAGGACCGAACGCCGGAACCCAGACATTGCTGGAGATCATTCCGGGTCCCGGCCAACCTGATTTGCGAGTCGGCGAGCATATCCGTCTGCTGCGCCAGACCGATCCGACCGGGGCGACGCAGTATTCGTTCGAGGACTATTCACGCGGATTGTCGCTGACACTGATCGTCGTGGCGTTTGCCGTGGTGATCATCGCCGTTGCCCGGTGGCGCGGATTGCGGGCACTTCTCGGGCTTGTGGTGGCGTTCGGCGTGGTGGTCGGCTTTCTGCTCCCCGCCTTGTTGGACGGAAAACCCGCGATACCCGTTGCACTCGTGTCGGGCGCCGTCATCTTGTATGCCGTCTTGTACCTCGCACACGGGGTCTCACTCCGAACCAGTTCTGCGTTACTCGGAACTCTCGCCGCCATGGTTCTTGCTGCGGTGCTGTCGTACCTGTCGATCGAACTGACACAACTCACCGGACTCTCCGAAGAGCAGAACACCAACGTGCAGACCTACATTCAGCACGTCGACATCACCGGGCTCTTGCTCGCAGGTTTCATCATCGGCTCCCTCGGTGTGCTCAACGACGTCACGATCACCCAGGCGTCGTCGGCATTCGAGTTGGCGCAGTTGGACAAGGGCGCGACCCGACGCCAAGTGTTTGCCGGCTCGATGCGTGTGGGTCGCGATCACATCGCCAGTACTGTCTACACCTTGGTCTTGGCCTATGCGGGCGGCGCTTTGCCGTTGCTGCTGTTGTTCAGTGTCAGTGGCCGTCCGCTGGGCGACGTTCTGGTCGGCGACGCCGTAGCCATCGAAATTGTGCGATCTGCTGTCGGCGGCATCGCGCTTGCGCTGTCGGTGCCGCTCACGACGGCAATCGCCGTACTCCTTGCCCGTCCGCCGGGAAGTTCGACGGCCACCGCGTCGAACGGTGGTCGTCACTCCAAGCGTTAGCTCACAAACCGGGGATAGGTGGCAGAACGGGAAGCAGGATCGGAGGCAGCCCGGGAATGTACAGCGCCGGCGGGGGCGCGGGCGCAGGTGCCGGCGGAACGTACGGCGCTTCGTAGGGTGCCTCGTACACGGGAGCTTCCTCCGTCACCGGAGGCGGCTCTGTTGTGGTGGTCGGGGGCGGTGTTGTGGTGGTGGTGGCCGGAACCGTCGTCGACGGCGTTTGTGTTGTGGTGACCTCTGTTGCTACCGGGCCGGCTTCACCCGAATCGCCGAACACCTTCCCGCCGTAGCCCATTCCCAGACCGACGATGACGATCGCGGCAACAACACCGGCTCCCAGTCCGGCGAATCGGAACTGCCTGCCTGACTCCGGCTTGGTTGCCTCGTCGTGTGAAGTAGCGGCGAGCCAGGTGGGTTGTCCCCCACTGACGTCCTCGTGAACAGCCGAGTAGGCCTGAGCATCGACCATGACGGGTTCTTTGACGTCTGGTTCGTCGCCGTCGTAGTCGTGGTCGGCAGCTGGTTGAGCCTGGGTAGGTACTGACTCGGGTGCAGGCGCCACCTGCGCATGCGCGGGCGCATGGAGATCGGTGCTGACCGGCGCAGCCCCGGTCATGGTGGCACCGACCGGCGCAGCCCCGGTCATGGTGGCACCGACCGGCGCAGGCCCTGGCCCGGTCATCGTTGCGAGGCCACCGTGGGCGAATGCCTGGACGGGCGCCGGCGCCACAGCGGGAGTGTTGATCGGGTACGGCGCAAAGATCGGCGCCACTGCCGGGGCCGCAACAGTCACGGGGGGCGCAGCGACGGGTTCTCTGCGGGGTGCGCCGTCTGCAAGTAGTGCGGCTCCCTGCGTGGCGAGGAGGTCTGGTTGTTCGGGCGCTATGACGGGGATTTCGATCCACCGTTCCAGCACGGCGCGAATGATGGGGACTCGGGCGCCGCCGCCGATCAGTACAACGGAATCCGGGCGCCGACCGGAGGTCGCAATCACCTCACGGACCTCTCGGGCCAGAGCCTCGACACTGGGCGCGACCAAGGAGTCGAAGACTTCTCGGGAGAGGAGTAATAATCCACCTGGTCCGGGGAGGCAGACGGCGCTGCGGGTCGAGAGTTGTTCCTTGGCCAGTCGGCTCCGGGCTTGGAGTTCTGCAATGCCTTCGGGATCGGTGGGTGTCGCGATGCGACGTCGTTCGGTTTGGTCGAGGTAGACGAGTGCGTCGAACTGATCGCCGCTGACTTGACTGGATCTGGCGGTGACGATGGTTGTGCCGGTGGTGCGATCGAGAACGTCGACGGTTGCGCCGGTGGCACCGAGGTCGATGACTACCAGGGTGTTCTGTGCGCCCAGCGTTCCCGGTTCCTCGAGCATCCGCAGAATTGCCGCCGATTCGGGTATCAGTCGGTAGTTGTCGATCCGGCCACGATCGAGTGCCTGGGTGAGGGCGCCGGCCTGACTCTGATCGCGGTAGACGACAGCGACGGAGTTGTCTTGGCCGGCGAATTCCGCGAGCGCGACGCGAATGGAATCGGCTGCCACGTCTTCGGGGGTTTCGTGTCCGCGCACGATCGCTCTGGATCGAAATACCGGCCCACCGTGCTCCGGCGCTCCTGGGCGTGCCAAGCGCACAGCGCTCGCCCCCACTGTTACACCGAGCACCAAGTTCATGAGCCACCTTCGTCGACTGCAAACAGATCCAGGAGCAGACCCGTCACCTTCCGGCGGGAAGTCTACCCATTCGATTGCATCGTGGAGATGTGCAGAGTCGAACCGACCGTACGGCTGGCAACTTATCAGTTATTCACCCTTAGCTCTCACCGCCCTACCCCGCGATAAATCCAGCCGGCCGATCGCCAGAGTGACGGGTCGAGGCAGTTGCGTCCGTCGACGATCACCCGCCCGTGCACAACCGAATCCAGCTGTGACGGTTGGAGTTCGGCAAACTCAGACCATTCGGTGGCAACCAGCACGACATCTGCGCGCTTGCACGCCTCTGACGTCGACGTTGCATAGTTGAGCGTGGGAAATATGGTGCGCGAATTCTCAATCGCCTTGGGGTCGTACACCGTCACGCTCGCGCCGTGCAGTTGCATCATGCCCGCAACATTCAGTGCGGGCGAATCGCGCACATCGTCCGATTCAGGCTTGAAGGCCGCCCCTAGGACAGCCACGTTCATTCCCAGCAAACTGCCCCCGCAGGCTTGCGTCACCATCTCGAGGACCTTGGTTCGGCGTCGCATGTTGATGCTGTCCACCTCGCGGAGGAACGACAAGGCTTGATCAACGCCCAGCTCTCCGGCCCGCGCCGCGAACGACCGAATGTCCTTCGGCAGGCAACCGCCGCCGAATCCCAAACCGGCGTTCAGGAAGCTCCGCCCGATCCGCGCGTCGTGACCGAGGGCGTCAGCTAACACGGTGACGTCGGCTCCGGTTGCCTCGCAGATTTCCGCGATCGCGTTGATGAAGGAAATCTTTGTGGCCAGAAAGGCGTTTGCCGAACCTTTCACGAGTTCCGACGTCGCAAGGTCGGTAACCAGAAACGGGATGCGCGCGTCGAGCATCGAGGCATAGACGTCCCGGAGAGCAGATTCGGCGGTGCCGGGGCGATCCCGATCGACGCCGACAACTAACCGGTCCGGACGCAACGTATCGGCGACGGCTTTTCCTTCGCGCAGGAATTCTGGATTCCACGCCACTTCGACGCCGTCCCCGGCCGGTGCGGCGGCCCGGGCCCGCGCGCCTAGCCGGGCTGCCGTCCCGACGGGAACTGTCGACTTGCCGACAATGACGGCCGGACCCTCCAATAGCGGTGCCAGCGTGTCGATAACGGAATCGACGTGAGAAATGTCCGCAGCCTTCTCACCGCGCTTCTGCGGAGTGCCCACACAGAGAAAATGCAGATCGGCGAACTCCGAGGCCTCCGCGTACGACGTCGTGAAGTGCAGCCGCCCGGATTCGAGATTCCGCGTCAACAGCTGTGCCAGTTCGGGTTCGAAGAACGGAACGGCCCCGGCGCACAGCATCTCGACCTTCGCGGCGTCGATGTCGACACCCAGAACCTCATGCCCCAGTTCCGCCATACACACGGCATGGGTCAGCCCCAGGTACCCGGTCCCGAACACGGTCAGTCTCATGAGTAGTTCATATACCCCAACGGCGGACGCGGCGGGAACACCGTGTGGTCGATGCGCAAACACTTCGAGACATCATGGTGCCGCATTGTGGCGCTGCCCCTTTATGATTGACCTCATGCACATCCTCTTTGTCTGCACCGGAAATATCTGCCGATCGCCAACAGGGGAACGCCTTGCTCGAGCATTTGCGGAGGAAGCGGGAATCTCGGATCTCACGGCGTCGAGCGCTGGTACGCGCGCCCTTGTCGGTCATGCGGTGGAACCGACGGCGGCGCTGGTATTGGAAGGGTTGGGAGGCGATCCCTCCAATTTTCGCGCTCGCCGGCTTACTACGGCAATTGCGTCTGAAGCCGATTTGATTCTGGCTATGACGGAGCGTCATCGCGACAAGATTCTGGCGTTAGCGCCATCGCAGTTCAAGCGAACTTTCACGTTGCGTGAGGCAGCGCGGTTAGCGGAAGAATCGGCGGCAACAACAGTTGCCGAACTGGCCGACGCTCGCCCGCGCTATCAGGTTCAGGAAAGTGAAGACGTTGCCGATCCTATTGGCGCGGATGAGGAAACTTTCCACGCTGTGGGTTTGGAAATCGCCACTCTTCTGGGGCCTTTGCTACGGCGCATTGCGATTCCCACTCAATAGGACTTCGCTTGCCGATTCCCTTCGGTAATCATTGCCCTCAACGCAGAAAACAGCCCCTGTCCAGCTCAGTTGGACAGGGGCTGTTTGTTAGCTACTACGCACTCACGTTCAAGATCGACCCGATGCCCTTGCCGATGAATGCCAGAATGGCATCAACAGACGGGACACCGATTTCTGCGCTGAAAGAATACAGGGAACCGAGCATGAGATCCTCCGGATCATTAAGGTGAATGGCGGATTGCCACCGCGGTGATACTAACCGTTTTTAGCACATTCCGGGCATTTGGTCGGAGAAAATGTGATTATTTCCGGACCAAAGTCCCGTTGATGTACTCAGGCTGATTCCGCGGTAACAGAATCAATCGAGATAGCGATGTCCGTTTTCACTCGTCCGGAGCTGAAATTCCTGGGTTGGCGCATCATCGAACGGTATCGAGGAGTGTGGGGCTTCCTCGGGAGCCTTCACGGGCGCCTTGACGGGAGCGGCGTTGGTATCTGCGGCGTCCGTCGCGGGTGCCGGCGCCTTCGGCGGTGCGGTGGCCTTGGCAGGAGCCGCAGAACCTGCGGAGGCTCCCGGTAACGGCGCAGCTTCAGCGAGCGCAGGCACCGTCTTGTCGGTTTCGTAGTAGTACTTGTACTCGTATCCACCGCCCCGCTTGTTGGCGGGCGTCATCGTGATGACGGTGCCCAAGATGCGTGCGCCGACGCTCTGAAGATTGCCGACGGCCCGGGCAAGCTGATCCCGCTTGGTCGTGGCGTGGCGCGCAATTACCAAGGCGCCGTCTGACATTGCGGTCAGGACTGCGGCATCCGTCACCGGAAGCAGCGGCGGCGCGTCGATGATGACGTACTCGAATCGATCACGAAGTTCGGCAAGAACCTGCCGAGAGTGATCGGTGCCGAGCAATTCGCTCGGGTTCGGCGGAATAGGTCCTGAGGCAAGGACAACCAGATCGCCGTGCGTTGTCGGCTGCAACACATCGTCGAGTTGCGCTTGACCGGCCAGGACCGAGCTGAGGCCGACGGTGCCGATCATGCCGAGGTACTTCGAGACTCGCGGCTTGCGCAGGTCGCCTTCCACGAGGCAGACCGACTTTCCGGCCTCGGCGAGAACCAGAGCGATGTTGACGGCCGTTGTCGTCTTACCTTCTGCGGACAGCGAACTCGTGACAACGATGACGCGTGGCGGGTTGTCCACTTCGAGGAACTGAAGGTTGGTACGCAGCTCGCGGTAGGCCTCGGCGCTGGCAGAGTTGCCTTCGTTGAATTCGATGGTGTGCTTGGTCTGCATTTCCTTGTCGAAGGGAATGGTTCCGACCAACGCGGAGCCTGCTACCTCTTCGACAACCCGACGATCCTTGACGGTGTTGTCGAGACGGTCACGCAAGACGGCAAGCGCGATACCCAGAAGCAGACCAACTGCTGCGCCAAGTGCGATGTTGCGCTTGGTGTTCGGCGATACGGGAGTGGTGGGTGTTCCCGCTTCCTGCTCGACGACTACACGGGCCGCCGGGGTTCCACCCGTCTCCGGGGTCTCCAATTCCTTTGCCATCAAGACAAACTCGTCCGACAGCGCGTTGGCGATATCGCGTGCACGTTCGGGCGACGGATCCTTCACGCCTACGTCGATCAGAACCGTGTCCGGTGCGGACGTCGCCACAACACTTGCCGCGAGTTGGGCGGGCGTCATTCCGTTGACTGCATCGCTACCGAGCCGATCGATAGTGCGCTGTGCGAGGGTTTGTCCGGTCAGGAGCTTGGTGTACGACGTAACCCGCTGCTGTGACAGCAGGTTTCCCTGGTACGCCTCGTTGACGGAGCTTCCCAGTGTGGTGGACACGAACAGCCTGGTAGAGGCCTGGTAGATCGGGGTCGAGATCAGTGAGGCGCCCAACGCGCCGAGAATCGCGACAACGGTGACAACAGCAATGATCTTCCAGCGCGCCTGCAATACCTTCAGGTAGTCCTGTACTTCCATCTTCAATCCCTTTCGGCTCACGCACTGAGCTGCGCGTTGGAGCGATGATCACAAGCGTCACGTCAGAACCCGCGACATTTGCCGCATACCTGACATTCAATTGAACAGCAAATCCTTAGACACTGCTTGCTACGTCACATCAGAATCCTCTCCGTACCGCACCAGGTCAAAGATCTGTGAGAGAACTGATGGCGCCATCATCTCGGCGTGCGTGGCATCGACCGAGTGTTCGCGAATGATCGCGACCCGTTTCGACCATCGCTCGACCAGGTCGCGATGACGATGGACATCTCTCTGCGCAACAACAAAATCCACAACTCCGCGGTAGCTCCTCGGTTCGTGGTCACTCGCCATTCTGGCAAGTTTCTCCACCCTTTCGGAAGCAGCTTCCAGGAGGTCAGCGGTCACAAAATCCAGGTGAGCTCTGGTGCGGATCTCGTCGGCCGCCTGCGCAAAGGTCAGATCGACGCGCGGCGCTTCCAGCTCGGTCAGACCCAGTTCGGCAAATAGCTCGCCAGCGGTGGGAGCTGCTTGAATGGCCGGTATCCGCTCCGGTGGCAACGTATCGAGCATGACAACCGATCCGACGCTGGCGCCGGACTCCTCGAGCGCCACCGCCATCTCCTGCGCGACAGTTCCACCGAGCGACCAGCCGAGCAGGTGGTACGCGCCCTCGGATTGAACGATCCGCACCGCGTCCACGTACCGTTCGGCGAGCGCGTTGAGGGTTCCGGGCAGCTCACCCGCACCCGTTGCCTGCACTCCGTAGACCCGACGGCCACCCAGGTGCTGCGCCACACCCGCGTAGCACCACGCCAATCCGCTCACGGGGTGTACGCAGAAGAGCGGCGGACGCTGATCGAGTGGATCTCCCCCGAGCAGGACAATGGTGTCCATCGGATCGGTTTTGCCGCCGGCCTCGATACGTTCGGCAAGTTCGGCAACGGTCGGATCGGTGAAGATCCATTGAACCTGCACATCACGATCGAGCCGCGTGCGTAGCGTCGACGCTACGTCTACCGCGCCCATGGAGGTTCCGCCGAGTTCGAAGAAATTATCGAACCTGCCAACCGTGTGCGCGGATGTGTTGTGCGCAAACGCTTGTGCGATGCACTCTTCCAGTTCCGTTTCGGGTGGCTCGATCACACCGACGCTGCCACGATCCGGCGCCGGCAATGCCACTTTGTCGACCTTGCCGGACGGTAGCACCGGAACCGCGTCGATCACCGTGACAGTCGCGGGAACCAGGTGACTCGGCAGGCTTGCCGACGCAAACTTTCGCAGACTGCTCGAATCCACCGACGCATCATGGAGCGTGACGTACGACGCGAGTTCCCCGTCCGCCACAACGGTTACCGCCGAAGTCACAGCGGGATGCCGACGCAATCCGGCATCGACCTCGGCGGGTTCGACGCGGATGCCGCGGATCTTCACCTGGTCGTCGTTGCGGCTGACGAATTCGAGAGCACCGTCTTTCCGCCGTCGTCGAACGAGGTCTCCGGTGCGGTACATCCTGGCACCGGGATTGTTCGGGTCGGCAACAAACCGCAGGGCTGTCCGCTCGGGTGCGTGGATGTATCCGCGGGCAAGGTTGTCGCCGGCGATGTAGAGCTCGCCGGTGACGCCGTCGGGAACGGGATGCAGCCGGGGGTCGAGCACCAGCGTCGACGCTCCGTGTACCGGGGTTCCGATCGCTGTGTCGCCGCCGGATATCTGCGCCGACGTTGCCGCCGCGATGGTGGTCTCACTCGGGCCGTATCCATTGAAGATCCGATGCCGACGGGACCACTGCGCCGCCAGGTCCACGCTCAACATCTCTCCCGCCGATTCCACTGTCAACGAAGGGATCTCGTTCGGGTCGAGTGTCGAGAGAACGGTGGGCGTTGCGATGAGGTGGGTGATCGCGTGCGAGACGATGAACTCCGTCAGTTCGGCTCCCGCGAAGACATATTCCGGTGCCAGAACCAGTGTTCCGAGCGCGGCCGGCGCAATCATGAATTCGAGAACCGAGGCGTCGAAGGTAGGCGACGCCAGTTGCAGGACGCGCATGGCGGTGCCCGTCTCGAACATCTCGAGGTGGGTGGCACACACATTTGCCACGCCGCGATGAGATACCGCAACGCCTTTGGGCGTGCCGGTCGATCCCGAGGTGTAGATGACGTAGGCGAGGTTGTCCGGGTGAGCTGTGCGCGCACCGGTCAGCGACGTTGTTGCAGTGCGATCGGACATCGGAATCCATGTCGGCGACGAGGGCAGAGAGCGGGCACCCGCCACGCACAGTCCGAGGCTCGCTCCGCTGTCGGCAACCATCGCTTCGAGTCGCTCACGTGGCTGATCCGGGTCCACGGAAACCCAAGCGGCGCCGGCTCGCGTCACGGCCCAGAGTGCAACTACCCACAGATATCCGCGCCCGGTTGCAACGGCAACCACGTCGTCGGGCCCGATCCCCCGATCGACCAGTTCCTGAGCCCAGCATGTTGATTGGTCGAACAGCTCTTGGTAAGTCCACGCCCTACCGTCCGCCTCGAGCGCAGTGGCTTCGGGGGTTTCAGCGAGCACATTGCCGATCAGTGCGGCCAGGGTGAGCGGCGCGACGTCACCGCGACTGCGCAGTGGCTGGTTCGCTCGGTCACCGAGTACATCGATGTCGCCCACAACACTCTGCGGCTGCGCCACCACTTCGCTCAGAATCCGCACGAACCTCGCGGCAAACAGTTCTGCTGTGGACTGCTCGAACAAGTCGGTGGCGTACAGCAATCGCAGACGCACACCGACGCCGGTGTCGGTCAGATCCCAGGTCAGATCGTAATCGGCGGCAACGGGAGCTTCCCCGGTCAGCCGGAGCGGTTCGATCCCGGGCACGCTCGGCAGTTCGTGTGCACGTTGATACGCAAGCATCACGGTGAAGAGCGGATGTTCGTTTGCCGTGCGCGGCGGCGCGATTCGGGCAACCACGTCGTCGAAGGACACGTCGGCGTTGTCCATGGCTCCGAGGTCGACGCGTCGTACCTGGTCGAGGATGTCCGAGAATTGATCGCCTGGACGGATGGTGGTCCGCAGCGCGACGGTACCCACCATCATTCCGACCATCGACTGCAGGTCCGGATCGTTTCGCAGGCTGACCGCTGTGCCGACAACCACGTCGTCGGTTGCGCTTTCACGCGCGAGCAGCACCGCGATCGCAGCGTGCAGGAGCATGAAGACAGTCACACCCTGCCTGTGGGCCAGAGCTGTCAGCCCCGCGTACAGGTCACCGTCAACCGCGGCGAATACGACGGAACCTTGTTGCGTCGGAGCAGCGGGGCGCGGGTGGTCTGTCGGCAGCGGCATGACGCCGTCGACGCCGCGGAGAACTGTTGTCCAGTAGTCCAGTTGGCGGTGCGCCAGGGTGGTCGGATCGTTCTTGTCACCGAGCACCTCCCGCATCCAGATGCTGTAGTCCTGGTAGTCGACGGGTAACTGGCGCCAATCCGGTTGATGCCCCGCACCTCTCGCAGACAGCGCGGCAGCAAAATCCGTGAGCACGGTGCCCGTCGAACCGCCGTCGAGCGCGATGTGGTGCACCACGACAACCAATGCCCGGGCGCCGGTGGCGTCAACCGTCAACTGCACGCGCATCGGCGGTTGGTGTTCCAACCGGAAGGGCGCGGCCGCAAAGAGCGCCGCACCCTCGTACAGATCACCGACAAGAACGGGATCGAGATCGACTGCCGCGACATCTGCGACTACTTGGTGTGGCCCGGCGGAATCAGTGGGAAAGACCGTGCGCAAAATACTGTGCCGGGCAACCACATCCGATATGGCTGCCGCCAGAGCGTCTACCGCAATGTCGGGTCCGATGGTGACCGCAAAGACCAAGTTGTATGCCGACGACGCCGGACCGAGCTGCGAACTCAACCACATACGCTGCTGCGCGGGAGCCAACGGTACCCGGCTTTCGGCGGCGCGGCGGGTGAGCGGTGGCCGGGCAACAACGTCTTCGGCCGCATCGATCCAGCGAGCCAACGCACGCGGCGACGGATTCCCGAAGACCGCACCAACGGATACGTCGCGGCCGAACACCGAGGCCAGCCGACCCGCGACCACCGTGGCGGACAGTGAATCTCCACCGGATTCGAAGAAGTTGTGGACCACGCCGACAGTGCTGCCCGCGTGATGCGACATCACTGCCGTAACCAATTCTTCTGTGGCAGTGAGCGGCCACGCGTGGGGCGTGATTTCTCCGAGGTGCGCGTGCAGTGCGCTCACATCCACCTTGCCGTTGCGGGTGAGCGGCAACGCATCGAGCATGACGATGCGTCCCGGCACGAGGTACCCGGGTAGCTGCTTCACCAGTTCGTTTCGGAGCGCGTCCTCGCCGGTTTCCTCGCCCACGACAAATGCGGTGATCACGTCGCCAATCAGGAGCACGGACACAGCACTCACTCCGGGGAGCAACCGTGCCGCAGTCTCGATCTCGGCCAGCTCGATACGCACACCGCGCACCTTGACCTGACGGTCCGATCGACCGACGAATCCCAATGCGCCGCCGGCTGTTCGGTGTACCAAGTCTCCGGTACGGTAGCGTCGTCCACCGTCCGCTGCCGCCACAAAGGCTGTAGCTGTTGCGGCGGGATCGCCGAGATATCCCATCGCGAGACCGGGACCATTCACGTACAGCTCCCCCACCCCGCCGAACGGGACGGGGCGCAGAGCGGCGTCGAGCACCTCGGCTCCGGTGCCCGTGATGGGTTCACCAATTCCGTTTCCGTTGTCCAAGTCGACATCCGCAAGAGTTGCCACGACGGTGGTTTCCGTGGGGCCGTACGCGTTGAGCATCCGCGCGCCGGCACTCCAGGCATGTGCGGTCGCGGGTGAGAGAACGTCGCCGCCCACGGCAACCACGTCGAGTAGTGGCAGGGCGGCCGGGTCCATCGTGTCGAGCACACCCGGGGTGGACAGTAGGTGCGTGACGCGGTGCTCTGCCACGAACTTTTCGAGGTCTCGACCACCGTAAACGGCTGGAGGCGCCACAACCAATGCTGCTCCGCTGCCGAAGGCAAGCAACATCTCGAGCACAGCGGCATCGAAGCTCGGGTTGTAGCCCTGCAGCACAACAGAATCCGGTGTGACGCGGTATCGCGCCACGGCTTCGTCCATGAGCGGGCCCAGGCCGCGGTGGGTCACCGCAACAGCTTTGGGGTTGCCGGTGGACCCGGAGGTATGGATGACATACGCCACGGCGTCCGGATTCTGCGTGCCAGGAACAGGGCTGCCCGAGTGCAGCGCCGATCGCAACTGACGCAGACGGGCGTCGGGGAAATCAGGGTCGATGGGCGCAAAAGCAGCACCGGTCTTGGTTATCGCCCACAGACGGATGACGTAGTCGATCGATCGCACCGCGCTGATCTCGAGCACCGCGCCCGGTCCGGCACCGGCAGCCACAAGCTCCTGTGCCAGTTCGTTCGACGCGTCGTCGAGTTCTCGATACGTGAGCATCTCTGTGCCGTCGCGCAGTGCAACGTTGTCGGGGAACGTCGCTGCGGTACTGGTGAAGATCTCGCTCAGAGTCCGAGACGCATCGACGGGTGTTGCCACCCAACTGGGTGCTGAAATCGTTGACGCTTCCGACACCATCACCGAGGGGTTGGCCAGCGCGCGCTGCACAACGTCGACAAACAGGTCGGCCACCGATTGCGCAGTCGCTGCGTCGAAGAGCTCCCGCGCGTACACAACCAGCCCGTCCGTGTGGCCGTCCGGCCGCTCGGTCAGCGATACCTGCATCTCGAACTTGGCTGCACCGGTATCGATTTCAGTAGCACTGACGGCCAGGCCGGCGATGTCGACGTCAGGAATGGTGAAGTTCTGCAGTGCCAACGCAACCTGCGGCATCCGGCCACCGAGCATCGAGGTCAGAGCTTCCACGGGAACATCGCTGTGCTCGAAGGCCGCAAGATCGCGCTCACGAACCTGCTCCACGAGCTGCAGCATCGTCGTGTCGCGGAGGATCTGTGCCCGCAGCGGGACAGTATCGACAAACATTCCGATCAGGCCGTCCAAGGCAGGTGATCGGCGGCCGTCCACCGCAGTCGCGATCACCACGTCCGAGCTGCCACTCAGCCTCGAGAGAACTGCTGCCAGTGCGGCGTGAAAGACCATGAAGGGTGTTGCCTGGGCCCGGCCGGCCAATTCCGCGATCGCCGACGTGGTGTGGGCGTCCAGTGAGAACTCCACACGATCTGCTGTCCACGACGTAGACACGAGACGGCGATCCGGCGTCAGCGGCGCCACCGAGGTGACGTCCGCGAGTTCCGTCTGCCAGTGAGATACCGAATCAGTTTCTGAAGCCTGTTCCCACACTGCATAATCCGCGTACTGAACCGGCAGCGGCTGCCACTGCGGAGCCGAACCTGCGCGCCGGGACGAATAGGCAGCAAGCACGTCGTGAACGATCGGCACCAGAGAGCCACCGTCTGCGGCGATGTGGTGCACGTTCACCGCGAGCACATGATGCTCGGGCGCGAGCCTGAACAATGCGGCGCGAATCGGGAGCGCAGTGCTCACGTCAAACCCATGGGAGGCAAAGGCATACAGCTCGGCATCCAGGGAGTCTTCGGTGGCAGAACGGGATTCGAGGGTCAGCTCGGCATCGGCCAGAATCTGCTGCACCGGTGGCCGCTGCGGATAGACGGTTCGCAGGATCTCGTGCCGGTTCAGCACGTCACCGAAGGCAAGGTGCAAAGCCGCACCGTCGAGTTCACCGCGCAGGTCCACGGCAACCGGCAGGTTGTAAGCACTGGTGGTTGAGTCGAGGGTGTTGAGCACCCACATACGTTGCTGATTGCGTGAGAGCGGAATCTCTGCCGGACGTGGACCGGCAACAATGTCAACCACACCGCGATCGGAATCCGGCTCTTGTTCCAGCGCTGCAGCAAGTTCCGCGACGGTCGGGTGTGCAAACAGCAGGCGCAGCGAGATATTTCGTGCCAGGGTGTTTCCTACCTGCGACGTCACCCGGGTAGCGAGTAGCGAGTTTCCGCCATGATCGAAAAAGTGTGTGCCACGGCCGATGTGATCGGTTCCGAGCACGCTGGCGAATACGTCGGCCACAGCGCGTTCGGTGGCGGTGCGCGGGGGCTCGAAGGGCAAGGCGGATACGCGGGGTGTCGGCAATGCGCGCACGTCGAGTTTGCCGTTCACCACAGGCGGATCGCCGTCGAACACCACAACGGCGCCGGGGACCATGTACGACGGGAGCGCATCGGCAAGCCTGCGGCGCAGGTCGTCACCGTCAAGCTCCACACCACGTTTCGGGCGTACGTACGTCACCAGCATCGGAGTATCGGCGGTGCTGGTGCGGAGAACCGTTGCGCAGAAGTCGACTTCCGCGATCGCTGCGATAGCCGCTTCGATCTCGGCGGGCTCGATCCGCACACCGTTGACTTTCAACTGCGCGTCGTTACGGCCGAGGTAATGCAGCCGGTGGCCACTACCGGTGTTCTTCCACATCACCAGATCGCCGGTGCGGTACATCCTGGCGCCGCCAGCGGTGGCAACAAAGCGTTCAGCCGTCCATTCGGGGTGGCCGGCATATCCACGCGCAAGCGCAGCACCCGCAAGGTAGAGCTCACCGGCGACGCCAGGTGGAACCGGCTCGAGGAAGTTGTCGAGCACAAAGGCGTCGACGCCGGCTACGGGATACCCGATGGGGATGTCGCGCCCGTTTGCGATAAGCGGTTCTGTCGCAACGGTGTACATGGTGGCCTCGGCCGGACCGTAGCCGTTCACTACGCGGCGTCCCGGTGACCACCGTTCGACAATATCGGCGGTCAGGCGCTCACCACCGAGCATCACCATCTCGAGGTGCGGCAGATTGTTGTCCTCGACGGTTGCCATCACCGTCGGTGTGATGCACAGGTGCGTGATCTGTTCGCGTCGAAGCAGGTCGGTGAGCGCGGGACCGGCAAACTCGGCATCCGACGCGAGCACCAGTGTTGCGCCGCTCGAGCCGGCGATCAACACCTCGAGGAGTGTCATGTCGAACCCCGGTGCGCCGCGGTGAAGTACGCGCGAACCAGTGCTCGCGCGGTAACGCGCTGCCAGATCTGCGTCGAGCGCTCCCAGGCCCTCGTGAGTGACCACCACGGCTTTGGGCACGCCCGAGGTACCTGAGGTGAACACGACGTAGGCGGCGCCGGCGCTGGGGATCGTCTCTGTGGCTGCGGCACCATCATTTGGGGAAAGCACCGCGCTGAGGGCGTCGAGGGTGCGCGACGCCGGTTGAGCGGGGTCGATCAAGGCGGGCGCCGCACCGGTCTTGGCGATGGCCCACAACCGGACGATGGATTCGACAGTGCGATCCGCCGTCCACGGGATCACCCGTTCGGGCCCGGCTCCGTCGGCACGCAAGTCTGCCGCGGCAACGTCGGAGCGGCGGTCGAGTTCGCGATAGGTCAGGGTATCGCCGTTGCCGGTTACTGCCAGCGCGTCCGGTGCGGTGCTCACGCTACGGGTCAGCATCGACGCCAATGTGGTTGCCGCGCTATTTCCAATGCCTCTGGCCGGAACCAACGCGTCGCGCTCGGCGGAGTCCAGGAGATCGATCCGTCCGAGGATCACCGACGGATCAGCGGCTACCTGCTCGAGCAAGCGCACGTACCGTTCCGCGAACCGGGTGACCGTGACTGCGTCGAATAAATCTGCGTTGTAAGCAAATTCCAGACGCATCGGGTGATCGTCGGCAGCGTCCGTCACATTGAGCTGCAGGTCGAAGTTGGCGTGCTCGAACTCGGCGACCATCGGGGTGAGAGTCAGGCCCGGAAGTTCCCAACTGGTCGGCCGCGGCGCCTGGAAGGACAGCGCGATCTGGAACAGCGGATGGTGCGACGGCGACCTGGCGGGATTCAGTTGTTCGACGAGCGTCTCGAAAGGCATGTCCGCGTGGGTGTATGCGGCCAGGTCCTGCTGGTGAACGTGGCCCAACAGTTCCGCGAAGGACGCGGTTTGATCGATCGTGGTTCGCAGAACCAAAGTGCCCGCGAACATTCCCACCAGATCATCCAGCTTGGGATCGGAGCGGCCGGCCACCACTGTTCCGATTGGCACGTCGGCGCTGGCGCTGTACCGCGAGACGAGCGTGGCCAGCGCGGCATGCATCACCATGAACGTGGTGGCGTTGTGTGATCGCGCCAAAGTGTCGAGCAGCCCGCGCAAGGAATCACCGAGCTCGACCTGATGGGATCGACCCAGACCCGACGGCGTCAGCGGCCGAGGATGATCCAGCGGCAACGTCACCTGGTCTGGCAAACCGGCCAGGTTCTCCAGCCAGTACTCAGCGACATGATCGGGAACTCCCGAATCGCGCTGCCACACGCTGTAATCGGTGTACCGAATCGGCAATGGCTGCCAGGACGGCGCGACGCCCTTCGTTCGGGCGGTGTACGCGGTGACGGTGTCTCGAATCAAGGCGTCCATCGACCACGCGTCGGCAGCAATGTGGTGGACCACCAGTGCCAGAACATGAGAGCCCTCGTCGAGGCGGAACAGTTCGCCGCGAACCGGCGAATCGACCGTCACATCGAAGCTTGTTCCCACCAACTCGGCAACCCGGTCCATGACTGATTCAGCGTCGATTGTCACGGGGTGCAAAGAAGGCGTCACCAGTTCGGCCTCGAGCACCACCTGACGCACACCGTCGACTCCCACCGGGTAGATCGTCCGGAGCGTCTCGTGCCGCTCTACGACGTCAACCGCGGCTTTGCGTAGCGTCTCGGCATCGACGTTTCCGTCGAGCCGCAGAATCACGGGAATGTTGTATCCGGCTGCGGTGGTGTCGAACTGGTTGAGAATCCACATGCGGTGCTGGGCCGGCGAGAGGATCAGTTCTGCATCACTGCCGGCAGGTTCGAGAGCGATGCGTCGACGGCCACTGCCGATCCGGGCGCTGATACCTGCCGCCAATTCGCTGACGGTGGGGCGCTCGAATACCTCACGCACATCGATATCGGTGTCGAAGACCGCACTCAGCCTGGTAGACAGACGAGTCGCAATAAGAGAGTTTCCACCCTGGTCGAAGAAACTCCGTGTGACGTCAACGGTTTCGAGGTGCAGGAGTTCAGCGAATACTGCTGCGACGGTTTCTTCCATCGGGTCGCGCGGTGGCCGCCCGTGGGTGGGGCGCGACGCAGGCTCAGGCAATCCTGCTCGGTCGAGTTTGCCGTGCGCGGTGATCGGCAATGCGGGTAGCGGCACAATCAGCGTGGGCACCAGATGAGCGGGCAGCTGGTTCCGCAGATCCGCTACAACGGCGTCCGCATCGTCGATGTCCGGCGCGATGTAGGCCACCAGTGCCGGACCGGTCGGCAGCTCACGCAGAACTACTGCGGCCGAGCTGATCTCGGGTCGACGCAACAGTGCTACTTCGATCTCACCCGGCTCGATGCGGTAGCCGCGCAGCTCTACCTGGCTGTCGGCACGACCGATGTACCGCAGCGCGCCCCGGTACATCCGAACCCTGTCGCCGCTGCGATACATCACCGATCCGGCAACTGCGGGTTCGGGAACGAACCTGGTTGCACTCAGTGCGGGCTTACCGAAGTACCCGGCCGAGACCTGCGGGCCGGCAACATACAGTTCGCCGACGGTACCTTCCGGCACCGGCCGCATCGAGCTGTCCAATACATACGTACGGAGTCCGGGAAGCGCGGTGCCGATGACGGAATCATCGTCGCTGGCGTCCGCAAGATCGAATGCCGTGACGTGCACCGTGGTTTCGGTGATGCCGAACATGTTCACGGCGCGAATCTCGCGATGGCTGTCGAGCCAGCCGCGAACCGAGGCCACATCCAGGGCTTCTCCCCCGAAGATCAACAGCCGCACCGGCAGTTCGGTGGACTGCGTAATCGTGGCAAGCGCTTGGAACGCCGACGGAGTCTGATTGAGAACAGTGACACCTTCGTCTACCAGCAACTGCGCAAACTGCGGAGTGGACCGGGCGATATAGGCGTCGACGGGTACCAACCGTCCCCCGGTTGTCAACGCACCCCACATCTCCCAGACCGAGAAGTCGAACGCACCGGAGTGGAACATCGTCCACACGTCGCCTGCGCCGACATCGAGAATCTTCTCGGTTGCCGCCAGCAACGCAATAACGTTGGCATGTGACACCACAACACCTTTGGGGGTGCCGGTCGAGCCGGAGGTGTAGATCAGATACGCGTCCTGCGCAGGTACCACCGCGCGGCGTCGGGCCAGGTCGGGATCACCCACTGCCGCAACGTCGATCAGTTCGCGGCCGAAGTTCGTCAGGCGGGTCACCGCAGATTCGGCGCAGAGCACGTGTGTCGGTGCGGCGTCGCCGAGCAGATACTCGAGGCGTGCGTCGGGATAGTCGAGGTCCAGGGGAACGTACACGGCGCCGGACCGAACTACAGCCAGCACCGCAATCACAAACTCCGACGAGCGCGGCAGCGCAACGGCCACCCGGTCTCCCACTCGAACGCCGCGCTCGATCAAAGCGCCGGCGAGCACTGCAGACCGATCTTCGAGCTCGGAGTAGGTGAGACGATCTTCGCCGACGCCTACAGCAACGTCACCACCGTGTGTAACCACCTGTGCCAGAAACAGTTCGGCCAATGAGTGTGCCGAGTACGCAGGGGCCACCGCAACTGGCGTCAGCGCATCATGTTCGTCGGCGCTCAGGACGTCGACGCCGCGAAGCGTGATATCCGGCGTGGCCGTGACGGCTTCGCAGATTCGCAGCAGCCGGTCCATCCAGCCGGACACGGTCTCCGCGTCGAACACATCGGCAGCGTAGGTGAGTGACCCGGCGATTCCTCCGGGCGAGCCATCGGGAAGGCGTTCTTCACGGACGGCCATTTCGATGTCGAATCGAGCGTGATCGGGGGTGCGTCCCACACCGTGTGCCGTTGCCGAGCCGAGTGCCATATCGGCCTCCGTACCGAACGCATCGAGCGCTAGCACCACACGGAACAACGGATTCCGGTTCAGGCCGCGGTTGGGCGCAACCCGATCGACCACCCAATCGAACGGCACATCCGCGTGTGACATTGCGGCGAGATCGACATCGCGAACCTGTTCGAGGAATGCCGCAAAGGTGTCCCCCGGCTTGGTTGCCGTGCGCAGTGCCACCGTGCCGGCAAACATGCCCACTGTGGAATCGAACGCCGGGTGTGCACGTCCGGACGTAGGAGTCCCGATCGCAAAATCCTCTGCGCCGGTGATCTTGTGGAGCAAGACGGCGAGCACTGCGTGCAGCGCCATGAACGTGGTTGCGTTGTGCTCGCGGGCAATCGCCGTCAGCTGTCCGTGCAGATGTGCCGGAATGCCGAATGCGATAGTGGCAGCGGGCGGCTCCGTGCCGATCGCCCTACGCCTGTCGGTGGGTAGTTCAAAGTGCGTCGGCAGCGACCCAAGCGCGTTTTCCCAGAACGCAAGTTGGTCATGAGCAAGACTTCCCGGTTGGTCGGGATCACCGAGCGCTGCTCGTTGCCACACTGAATAGTCGCGGTAATCCAGCGCCTGCGCCGGCCAGTTCGGCTGTGCGCCGCGAACGCGATCGTCATACGCCCGGACTAGGTCACCTACCACCGCACCGAATGAGAGTCCGTCCACCGCTATGTGATGAGCAACGACGGTCAGGCGGTGGTCGTGTTCACCGAAAGACGCCAAGACCAAGCGCAGTGGCAGTTCGGCGGCAACGTCGAATCCGCGCCGGGCCGCATCTGCGGCCGCGCCGGCGTACTCGTCTGCGCCAACCTGCAGCAAGCTTGTCGTGGATTCCGACAGGACCTGCACTGCAGTGCCTGCAGTTCCGATGGGATACATCGTCCGCAAGACGCGATGCCGGTGTTGGATGTCGGTGAACGCCTGCTCGAGCGCGTCGATGTCGAGCACTCCGCCGAGTGTCACCTCGAAAGAGACGTTGTAAGCGGAAGATTCCGGGGCGAGACGTGAGAGCAGCCAGATACGTTGTTGCGCCAGTGACGGTTCCACCACGACATCGGCAGGGACCACAACAGGGTCCGGCAACGCCGATCCTGCGGCCGATCGGCGAAGGTGCTGCGCGAGCCCCGTAGGTGTCGAGGCCTCGAACACGTCGCGGACGCCGACGCGAGTGCGAAGGGCCTCGGACAGCCTGTTCGCGACGTACACCGCGGCAAGCGAGTTCCCGCCGGAGGCAAAGAAATCGGCATCAGCACTCAGCGATGCAACCCCGAGTACATCTGCCATCACGGCGGCGACAAGAGCTTCGTGGTGATCGACAGGTTGCAGCGCGACGTCCATTTCGCGATGCGGCGTGGGAAGCGCGTCGCGGTCGATCTTGCCGTTTGTGGTGGTCGGCCACGAAGAGACCACGGTGATCGAGGACGGCATCATCGCAGCGGGTAGAACAGTCGCCAGATGCTCGGTGACAAACGACGTCTCGGTAACAATCGACATCTCGATGGACTCAGGCCCCTCATCGGCCGTGAGTACAACGTACGCAGCGATTTCGCCGTCGCGGGCGACAGCCAGCGCTGATGCCACGCCAGAGACGGACGTCAGTGCCGCTTCCACCTCACCGAGTTCAACCCGGACACCACGAATCTTGACCTGATGGTCTGCGCGCCCGACAAACTCGAGCTGACGCTCTGCCGACCATCGCACGAGGTCGCCGGTTCGGTACATGCGACTCGACGGATCTCCGTACGGCGCCGCAACAAACTTTTCAGCAGTGAGGCCCGCGCGGCGCACGTATCCGCGTGCCAGTCCGGGGCCCATCACATACAGTTCGCCGGTTGCTCCAATTGCGCTCGGCTGCAGACGTGCATCCAGCACGACGGCGGATACGCCGTCGATGGGCCGGCCGATCGGTGGTCGCTGCGCCGGGTCCAGCGGTTCGCTCATGAACGCGGTCACACTCGCCTCGGTGGGACCGTACGAGTTGACGACGCCGACGTACGGCGACCATCGCTCGATCAGATCCGGCGATGGCGACTCGCCGCCGACGTTGAGCATGCGCAGGTCCGGCAAGCCGCTCGGATCCATCGACGACGCCACCGCCGGAGTGGACAGGAAGTGCGTCACGCGTTCTGCGCGTAGGTAGTCGGCCAGATCAGCACCGCCGATCAAGCCGGGCGGCACCACTACCGCGGTTGCGCCAGTTCCGTGTGCAAGAAGGAGTTCCAGTATTGCAACGTCGAAAGCTGGTGAAACAAAGTGAGCGACCCGGGCCGACGCGTCGACAACAAGATTCCTGGAGTGGGCGCGCAGCAGCGAAGTCGCGGCGCGGTGTTTCACCGCAACACCTTTCGGCTGCCCGGTGGAGCCTGATGTGTACACGACGTAGGCGACGTCATCGATCGCTGCAGCGCGCAGTACAGGTATTTCGTGTTGATCGGCGTAGTCGTAGTGGTCGGTGTTGATGTCCACATGGGTGATACCGGTGGGCGCAGACCACGATCGCGGCGCAACTACGACGCTCACGCCCGCGTCCTCCAACATGAATTCGATACGTTCGGCCGGGTAGTCCGGATCGACGAACATGAACGCGGCGCCTGATCTGATGACCGAGTGGAAGGCGACTACCGACTCCGCCGAACGCGCTGCGATGATCGCCACCACGTCACCGGCGCAAACTCTGTGGTCAATCAGCTTGTTGCACAGAAAGGCTGATCGGGAGCGGAGCTCACCATAGGTAATCGTTGCTCCACCCGCGCGGACTGCCGGCGTTCCCGCGCCGCCGGATCCTTCGGACAGCACTGCGTCGAGGGTCTGCGGCGCGATTGCTGGTAATCCCCTGTTGGGCACCAGCATCGCGTAATCCTCGGCGGTCAGCACACCTAGCCTGCCCACCGGAAGATCCTCGGGCGCATCGACAAGCGCGGTCAGAACCTGCACAAACTGCTGGTGGTGAAGCTCGAGGTCTTGCTCGCTGTAAACACCGGGGTTAGCCTCGAATCCCAACCGAATATCGGCGCCGGCAACAGCTGGGTAGATGCTGAAGAACAGATCATCGATCGGGCCGGACGTGAGTACGTGAAATTCTCCGACAACGTCGCCAAGGCGAATAGTGTTGTGGAACATCATGATGTTCACAGCGGGCCCAGCCGAATCACGGGTTCCACCGCGACTGTCGGGGCCGGCCATGTCCTCGTAACGGAATCGCTGATGGCGCAGGGCGCCGGTCAACTGTGTGGAGAGCTGATTCACGAGTTGAGCCGCTGTCAATTCCGGATCTACTGACACTCGCATCGGCACGATGTTGGCGAGCATTCCGCCGGAGCGTCGCATCGCCGCCGTCGTTCGGCCTGAAATGGGAAGGCTCAGAGTAACTTCGGTAACTCCGGCCATGCGGGCGAGGTACACGGCATAGGCGCCGGCAATAACCGGAACCTCGCTGGTTTCCCACAGTTTCGCAACTTTGGTGATCTGCGCGGCGAGATCTGCGTCCATCGTGCGGGTGAGCATGCGCTGCGGCATCGACGGCGCGGCGCGGCGTTCGGTCAACCGCACGGGTTGTGGCATACCGTCAACAAGCCCTGCCCAGTATTGCCGGTCTGTCTCGAACCGGGAAGACGAACGATACGACGCATCCAACTGGTACAACTCATGCAATCCGAGCGCACGTAAGGGCGGCACCTCAGTGTTTTCCACCAAATGTGTGTAACGCTCGGCAACTCGATTCATAAGCGTCATTGCGCCATGTCCGTCGAGTACCAAGTGGTGGGCATGCGAATACCAGAAGTAATGATTTTCTGATACGTGCAACAAAGTGGCGGCAATTAGACGATCGACCGACATATCTATCGGGCGTGAATAGCTCTGCATCATCCACTGATGTGCTGCTTCGATCGGATTCTTACTGCCGCGTAGGTCAACATAGCCAAGCGCATCGGGAATTGAAAGATCAACAACCTGGTGTGGTGCCGCGTCCGTCTCGACAAGCCTTACCAGCGCAGATTCGATCTCGCGGCACCCACGATCTGTTGCTTCGATCAGCGCGGACACGTCGATAAATCCGCGAAGTTCCACGTACTGGGCAACAACAAAAGGTGTTGAAGGATTGACCTGCTGCGCCAGCCACAGAGCCTGTTGGGCACGAGACAGCGGGAAAGAGTTCAACCCGATACCTCCACCTTCATCAGCCCCGAATTATGTATTGGAAACGCCGGCTGATCAGGTCCATCTAATTACGCGCACAACAAGAACGGCCAGGCTGAAGTTTACGGTGCGACGCCCCTTCCCACCACTTCAGGGTCAATTCTGGCACACCGCGGTAACCTCTGACGACCCCGAAAGTCAGGAGTAATTCGCAATGTCCAGCACCACATCGGGACCAAGGTCCGATGATGAATCCGAAGCAATAGATTCAACCTCCACATCTACCACTCGGATTCGACGCCGCAGCCGCGTCAAGACGTCCAATCGTCGACGCAACATCATTGCCGGTTCCAGTGCATTTGTGCTGGTTGTCGTCGCTTTTGGCGCATGGATGGGCTACTCCGCCATCACAACAAAGGGCAATCTCGAAGCGGCCCGCGATCACGCGCAGTCCACCAAGACGGCACTCCTGGCAGGGGACACGGAGGCCGCCGAGCAGTCCGCGTCCGATGCAGACAAATATGCGAGTTTGGCATATTCAGAGACGCAATCCTTCCCTTGGAGCATCGCGTCAGCAATACCGGTCCTCGGCAGCCCCTTCGAAACAACGAAACAGATGACAGACGTGGTCCATGGATTGACCAACGACGTACTCTTGCCGGCAGTCGATGCCGGAACCGCGCTCGCTCCTGGTGAATTGATTCAGTCGGGGGGTCGGATTGCACTCGAACCCCTACGGGAGGCCGCACCCGTCCTCGATCAGACAGCAACCGCCGCGGCGGAATTGTCGACCCGGGCGGCGGCCGTTCCGGAAGCCAGCTTTATGGGCACAGTTAACGATGCGCGCACCTCGTTAGTGGATCAAACTACTGAGCTGACCAATCTCTTGGAGAACACAGCGCTTGCGGCACGGCTCGCACCAACGATGCTCGGAGCCGACGGACCGCGCAATTACTTCATCGGATTCCAGACAAACGCCGAGGCCCGCGGCACCGGAGGGCTGCTGGGCGGCTACGGCGTTGTCCGCGTCGACGATGGCGCTGCTCGCGTCGATACATTGGGTAGCAACTCCGAACTAAGCATGGACAACAGTCCAATAGACCTAGGTCCTGACTTTGCCAACCTGTACGGAATGAGCCGTCCCACCACAGATTTCCGCAACAGCAACCTCAGTTCGCACTTCCCTTACGCTGCGCAAATCTGGCAGTCGCTGTGGAAGCAGGAGTCAAACGGCGAGATGGTTGACGGAGCCATCGCAATCGATCCAATTGCGTTGAGCTACATACTCAAAGTTGTGGGTTCGGTCACAATGCCTGACGGCGAGAAGGTTACAGCTGACAACGTTGTGGAACTCACCGAGTCGACGGCATATATACGTTTCGCGGATGACAATAACGCGCGCAAGCAATACCTGCAGACCATCGCCGCCGTTGTCGTGGACAAGATGACCGGCAATATCAGCTCTGCCAGTGCACTTCTCGACGCGTTGGGCCGCGGCGTTTCCGAGGGCCGCATCGCAGTGTGGAGTTCAAATCCTATTGAGCAGGAACTTCTCGCCACAACACCTTTGGGGCACACCGTGCCCACAGATGAAGCACCTTTTGCGGGTGTGGTGATCAACAACCAGGCCGGCAACAAGCTCGACTACTATCTGACGCGCTCGATCAACTACACAGCAGATAGCTGCGAGGGCGATACCCGAACGTCGAAGGTGACCGTCAGCCTGACCAATAACACTCCGGCAGGCGACCTTCCGAACTATGTCGACGGCATCGTAGCGAACCCCCGAAACCTCCCTCAGGGCACCAACATGGCTGCTATTTCACTGCTTGCAACCCAAGGAGCGAAATTGGAAAACGTTGCAGTGGGCGGAAAGATCGCCTTCTCCGCGACAGGACAGGAACTTGGTCACCCAGTTTTCATGACCTTGGCCGAGATTCCGAAGGGCCAAACGGTAGATGTTGTCTTCAATATCAACGAGCCGACTGCAGCGGGCGAAGCCCGAGTTCCCGTGCAGCCGTTGGTGGATCACCCTACCGTCACAATCGACGTACCTACTTGCTAAATCAATAGATTGACGGGCCACGCAACCTACATGAGGCGGTGGCCCGTCAATCGCATCATGTGGAATTCATGCTGAAATCAGCTCTCGCAGAACCGAATCGAACGAGAGAATTGAAGGATCCGAGCTTCGGTCGTACGAAATTCAGACCATCCGGTAGAGTCAACACCTATGAAACTGCTTGTGACCGGGGGGGCCGGATTCATCGGCTCAAACTTTGTCCTGTCGACCGTCGCTCAACGCCCCGAAGTAGAGGTAACCGTACTTGACGCCCTCACCTACGCAGGCAACCGCGCGTCGCTGAATTCAATTGCCGACAGGATAGACTTCGTCCACGGTGACATCGCTGATAGACCACTCGTTGACCGACTCGTCGGTGAGTCCGATCTCGTGGTCCACTTTGCCGCCGAATCGCACAACGACAACAGTCTGAATGATCCGTGGCCGTTCGTTCACACCAACGTCATTGGCACAACGACGCTGCTGCAAGCGGTTCGCGACCATGATGTGCGATACCACCATATCTCCACCGACGAAGTGTATGGCGATCTCGAACTCGATGACCCAGCCCGCTTTACAGAATCAACTCCGTATAACCCATCGAGCCCTTACTCGTCGACCAAAGCATCCAGTGATCTTCTGGTTCGAGCGTGGGCCCGGTCATTCGGTGTGCGGGCCACAATCTCGAACTGCTCCAACAACTACGGCCCGTTTCAGCACGTAGAGAAGTTCATTCCAAGACAGATCACCAATCTCCTCAGTGGTAAGCGCCCAAAACTCTATGGAGCAGGCCAGAATGTTCGCGACTGGATTCACGTTGACGACCACAACCATGCCGTGTGGACAATTATCGAAAAAGGTGTCTTGGGTGAGACCTACCTGATTGGCGCGGATGGCGAAAAGAACAACCGCGAGGTACTTGAGGAAATCCTCAAGGAGACCGGGAATCCTTCGGATGCTTTCGATTTCGTCACAGACCGCCCCGGCCACGATCTACGGTATGCGATCGACTCGACCAAGCTCCGGACCGAATTAGGTTGGACACCGCAGTACGTGGACTTCCGCAGCGGTTTGAAGGCGACGATCGACTGGTATCGAGAGAACGAGCAATGGTGGCGTCCACAAAAGGATGCAACGGAAAGTAGCTACGCTCTTACCGAGTCAGTAGTCTCCTAGGTGCTCATCTATTTATTCCTTCAATAGAGCTACTCGCCATGGGGTCCCGCGTCACGATATGCCTAACAAGGTTACCAGCCAATCGTTTACATAAAGGCCCAAAATGGAGGAACGGCTACTACGCAGTCAGCACATTCACCACAATCTATTTTGGTGAAACGGATTGCCAACGTTGGCAGAATGCAATTACTCTGCCAGCAGCCATGAGGACGCGGCGTCGATTCATAGGCTGTCCCAGTGAATCGACGCCGCAAGTACGACATTTCCTGACGTGCGCGCCTGGTTCCGCGATAAAGTTCGGACCCTACTGCAATTCCGTGAGAACATTCAGGAATTTGTCGATAAAGAGCTTCCTCCCCGAACAGGAACTATCACGGCGAACAGAAAATTAACGTCGCTAACTTCCTCCGGACCGCACAATTCTGCGACCTCGGCCTTCAATCCAGCACAGTGGACGCCCTATCTATCCGTGTTTTCCCACATTGCTTGCTGGCATTGTCAATTGCAAATAAATACCGGCCTTCGTGGGCAACCGCGGGAATCATCCATCCTCCAGATGATCAAGTTTCGGCAACAAAAACCAAACCGACAACGAACTTCCACCGTCAATGTCAGCTTTACACGCGAACACTCCCAGCTTTACACACGAATCAGCCTGAAATGCCAGACCTGCTCAAACGCCGTCTCCGAATGCGTGCGACTAACGAGTTCTCTGAAAGCCGGCGTCGACTTATCCGACAGGGGAACCTGTGTACCGATTGTCGAATCTCGGCAAAAATCCAGCCTCGAGCGCATTAGCGAGCGTAGGCGCGGATTTGTCCTTATCTGAGAGCTGGTAGCTCAGGGTACTCCCATCTCGGGCATGGGTGGGCCAGTCGATTGCCAGCTCAGCATCTAGCGGATTCAGATCCCGATCGAGTGAGGGGGTGTATTCGATCGAGCACAGGTACATCACGGTCGAATTGTCTTCGAGCGACAAGATTGCATGTCCAAGCCCTTCACTCAAATACACCGCACGACGGTCTACGTCATCGATCAGCACGCTGTCCCACTGGCCGAATGTCGGGGATCCAACACGCAAGTCGACGATGACGTCGAGAAACGCACCCTTCGTGCAGGTGACATATTTTGCCTGCCCGGGTGGTGTGTCAGTGAAGTGAATCCCTCGTAGAACCCCAGCAGCGGAGACCGAGCAGTTCGCCTGCTGCAAGTCCAACGGACGTCCGGTCACCTCCTGAAAGGCAGAGGACTTGAACCATTCGAAGAAGACGCCGCGGTCATCGCCGAACTGACGAGGGGTGTACTCCCACGCGCCGGCAATCTTCAGCTCGCGAAAACTCATACTATTCACTATTCCCATCGAGGAGGTCGAGGAGGTACTGGCCGTACCCGGACTTGATCAGCTTCTCGGCTCGTTCGCGGAGCTCGTCGTCACTGATGAAACCGCGACGCCAGGAAACTTCCTCGGGTGCACCAATTTTCAGGCCCTGTCGCTGTTCGATGGTGCGCACGTAGTTAGAGGCATCAAGCAAGGAATCAAAGGTGCCAGTATCGAGCCAGGCGGTACCACGAGGCAGAACCTCGACCTGAAGCCGACCCGCCTCGAGGTAATGACGATTGACGTCGGTGATCTCGTACTCGCCACGCTCCGACGGTTGCAGGTCTCGGGCAATGGAAATGACATCGTTGTCGTAGAAGTACATCCCAGGGACCGCAAAGTTCGACTTTGGCACCTTCGGCTTCTCCTCGAGCGAGATAGCCTTACCTACAGCGTCGAATTCGATGACGCCGTACGCGGAGGGGTCCGATACCTGGTACGCAAAGACAGCTCCCCCAGCGATGTCGCCAAAACGGTTCAACTGCGCGCCCAGGCCCGGGCCGTAGAAGATGTTGTCGCCCAAGACAAGTGCTGCTCCCTCGTTGCCGATGTGGTCGGCACCCAGAACAAAGGCCTGCGCGAGTCCGTTTGGCTCCTGCTGAACGCGGTAGGTGAGGTTGATGCCGAACTGCGAGCCGTCGCCGAGCAGTCGCTCGAACTGATCCGCATCTTGTGGCGTCGTTATAATCAGGATATCGCGGATGTTCGCGAGGATCAGTGTCGACAGCGGGTAGTAGATCATAGGCTTGTCGTAGACAGGCACGAGCTGCTTACTGATACCCATCGTGATCGGATGAAGACGCGAACCCGTGCCCCCAGCTAGAATAATTCCCCGCATCGTCAACCTCTCAATCGTTTGTAGGAACCTAATCTAAAACTAAGATCGCCTAAGAGATAGCCTCTATTAGCAAATCTTGATACCCGAGACAAACAGACTCCCAACTATAATATTTGGCAGCTCGCACCTTCGCCGCTGAACCCAATCTGGCCTGCAGTGTTTTGTCCGAGATAAGGGATCTGATTGAGTCCGTGATTTGTTCACTGTTGGGGGCGGCGAAAAGTGCACAGTCACCAAGCACTTCCCTATTGAATATTGTGTCGCGCGCGACGATTGGCGCACCACAAGCCATCGCTTGAACCAAGGCGGGGTTCGTGCCGCCCACGCTGTGCCCATGAAAATATGCACCGGCATGCTGCCACAACGAGAACAGCAACCGATCATCGCTGACATGTCCATACCAATGAACACGATCGTTCGATCTCTGCAGTGATTCCGCTCGTTCATCAAATTCACCACCGTAGCCACTGCTGCCCACAATAACCACATCTACTTCATTCGCTAAGTTCTCCGCAGCATCAAAGAATTCTTCTACAGTATTTTCCGGAACGAACCTAGCGACCATCAGTACGTAGCGACCGGAATTAAGTCCATCAGGTGTCGGTAGTGGACCGGGGTCTTCGCCGCCGTATGGAATCACTGTTCCGCTTCGCCCGAAGGAGGATTCCCACCGACCGGCAATACCTTCTGCATCGTAGAGGAGATGGTCTGCGAATCTGGCGGTCAAAGACGCACCCATCCTAAACGCTGCCTTCGCTGACTTACCCCATTTCGCACGCTCCCATTCAATTCCATCAACGTTGACCACTGACGGGATTCCACGCGCTTTCAGCATCGGCAACCAATAGCCATTGGCCACATTCATAACAAGCGCCACGTCAGGCTTATTCTTGGCCGCAGAGATAGTCGAGGACAGACCGAACGACAACGTACTCAGCGACTTCGATTCAAGACCCCATGTGAGCACTGACTTGACGTCCAAGTCTCGCGCAGGGTCATCGGGCTTTACCGCACCCCCCCTACCGTAGACGGTGACATCCCAGCCTTCTGAAACAAGGTACGGAGCCAATCGACGTACCAAAGTCTCAAAACCGCCATAATAACTCGGGTATCCCCTCGTCCCGATAATTGCTACCGACCTGCTCATCAGTTCCACTTTTCTCGAATTTTCGTTCTAACTGGTTGGTTTTCATCTAATGGCGTCCAAGGAGCCAAGCAACTGAATCGCCTTGTCCTCCCAGGTATGCTCACTCGGTATGACTCCCGTTTTTCGAATAACCCGGTCTCCGTAGTCCGCGCACTGCCTCAACCAATCTGTATGTTCGCTCGAAGGTAGGACACAGACATGATCGAGACCTCGATCGCCCGCACCAATAAGTGGGGTCGACAGTACGGGCAGGTGAGCAGCCCTATACTCGTAAGTTTTAATGATGTCACCCCCAATCTCAAATTTCCCGACCCGATGCGGAACCCAACCAATATCAAAACTAGTCAGCAGATTCGGAACATCACGGTAGTGAACGTCACCGAGCAATTCAATGTTGTTCATCGACTTCAGCGGCGCAAGATATTCTCGGTCCAAAATCGGACCGGCGAAAATGAATCTAAAGCCCGGCAGAGACGATGCTGCTTCGATCACAAGATCGAGATCCACTCGCCTTCCGATCTTGCCAACATAACCGACCGTCGTCTTCCCCTCAGCCTTCGAATTTGTGATAAATCGATCTGGATCGCAGCCATTGGTCATTAGTACAGCATCAGAACGGCCGAAGCGCTTAGCAAGCGCCAGAGTGCCCTCCGAGTTGGCAGTGACAATTGTCGCTTCTCCCAGAGATCTTCTATATGCTTCCTCCACAGAAGCCGCTATAGACTCAAATGCGTAGTGAATTGACCAGTCGTCGAGCAAGTCAACCACAACTCGACGACGCGAATTGAAAATCTCTGAACCAACATTTGACAGGCTTACCATCGGATTCCAGACAATCGCCGGCGTCGTGGGCGTGCCAGGCAAATTGGGATACGAATTAAGTGACTGCAACCACCAAGATCGACGGTCTCGAAGGTTAGGGAAACGCCAAGAATAGCTATCGAACGCTTCGGTGTTGGCTGCTGATTGTGATGTTCCGGTACGCACAAGCGGTCGAAGAACCTGGGGTTCGGGGCGAGAAACGACAGCCACCGGCCCCTCGGACTGTTTAAGCCGGCCGAACCACTCGATGAAATGGCCATCGCGAGTTCTATAACCCTCGCTAAGTAGCTTTTGTTGACCATGCATGGGGAAAGCGAGCACTGAAACAGATCGGTCGGTCACAACTAACCTTTCACCGACGAGAGGACGCTATCGCGCGACTCGTCGAATAGACGTTGCAGATTCTTTCCGGCAGAGACGGGCGTCAATTCAGACTCGTAGATCAGCCTGGCCTCACGCCCCAGACCACTCTTGTAAGCAGCCTTTACTAAGTTCACTAGGTCATCTACAGACGCATCGGATGGCAATTCTAGAAAAGACGACATCGCGTACTCGCGAACCGCACTCGTTCCCGTTGCCACTATAGCTACACCTGCCCTCATCGCATCGACAAGCTTTGCGGGGAACTGCATCTGCGCCGATTGATGAAGACTTGTTATTGCGATGACCGCCACGTCGATTTCTGCGTACGCTTTATCTAATGGTGTTGAAGGCGAGATCTCAGTCCAATTCACGTCAGTCACCAAGCGGTCTTCTAGACCACAGTTTTCAAATGTGAAAAGATGTAACTCAGGATGGGAACGAATGGCTTCGAGGACGAGACTTCCACCCTTGTGAGCTCTTAGCGTTCCGTATACCCCGAATTTAATGGAACCCGAAACGCCAGGTTTAACGATAGAGTTCACCAAGTTAGTCGGTGCAATACCCGTTGAATCCAATCTGACATGTGGAATCCGTGCGGAGGGGCCGCGGTTACTAGGGAACGCTGCCGCGACTGAATTACTGGCAAACGTAAAGCCATCTGCTAGATCAATTATCTTGCGTTGCGATCTTCGAATTACCCAAGGAAGCATGGATCTATTACGTAAAAGTCTAATCCGATTAAGTACCGTAGACTTAAAGAACTCATGAGCAAGGCCGGCATCATCATCATCGAAATCCGCAATCACTATATTTCCCGGATATCGGTCCTTAAGGTAGGTCACAACGCGTGCTAGCGGCGAAATCCCTTTGCATACCCACACTAAAGTCGTGTCCGCGGAGGCTGACATAACCGCATCTATCTCACGTTTCCAATGCCGACCGATTCTATTAACGTCAAGGTCAAATTGACTTGCGCCCGGCCACAGCCTGCCGCTACCAAAAGCACAGACTTGGACTTCACCCAGTTCTTGCGCCACCAGAGCCATCGACAATGCCCGACCCAGCGCATTCGACGAAATATCGTGGGACAAGACTATTGTCCTGATTGTATCCGGCCGACCGTTTACAGCCATTACGCGTTCCTCTTTTGATTGGAAGTCACTTCGGATTCACCCATGCAAACTTTTACCGACGCACCGGTGAAAAGAAAAATTGATTTCCAATTCCAACGGCGACAATTCTCCTACCCGGCTGACTCAAATAGACGCACCCGAGAACTTCTGGGAAGGAAGAAACGACCGCTGCCGTCCCCAACATCCAAAAATTGTGAGGGTCATTGCTTGTCTGCCCCTTTACTGCACTGTCGGATTCCCTGACCATGATGCTCAAATTGCACCTCCGGAATCCGAATCGCTAGCCGCTCCATTATTTAGACTGCGACGTTTCCGGAGTTTGAGGGCTGTTTCAAACTCACTTCCAATTGAACTTCGATGACAGGCCCAAAGAACAAGAACTGCACTCAATAAACACAGAATTAGTCCAGTTAGCAACGTTATGTACGGTCCAAAATTCGTGACCCAACCCAGCACTAGGTACGCGACGACCACCCAGAATGCGCAATGTAAGCCTGGTAACACGGCAGCCATTTGTCGTCGGTACGATAAACCAATTGTCCGCTTTTGTATTCGCATAATCAAAGGAGTTAGAATGAACCCAGCAGTCGTGTAGCAAACGGCAACGCCGTTAATTCCCCACTGCAGCCCGAATACAATGGCGGAAACCTGGACAGATGCGGCAAGCATACTGAATTTCAGTAAAATGTCAGTCCTGTCGATACCCATCAGGACTGGGGAATTCAATGTTGTTATTGTTTGCCTTGCACCTGCTATTGCGAATATAGCGAGAGTCAGTGCGGCTGAAGACCAGTCTGCTCCGAGCACGGCCTGAACCAAATCTTGCGCTGAAACTGCAATAAATGCCATGCTGGGTAACATTACGGACGATGTAATCAAGATAACTCGCCCAACAAGTCCATCGACCGGTTTGTTTTGATTGTGATATCTAGCGGTGACCGGAAACAATACTCGTGACACGATTTGCCCTACAAGCTGAACTGGAGTAGTCACCAGTCGGTAAGCGACCGAGTAGTATGATAATTCAACTGGGCCTAGATAGCGGCCGACAAGTATATTGTCTACATTCTGCACACCATAAGAGAGAAGATTGCTAATTAGTACACGGCCGCCGTACATAAAGGAGTCACTGAGAAGGTTAAGTCGAAAATTCGGAAGTGGCGGCTTCACCGAGAGTATTAACCCTAAAGCCACACATGCGTCAACAGCAATGACCTGATAGACAAACGACCAGTAGTTTCCCGTGGCCATTATGCTGATAATCAGTACGATTCCGCCAATGATCGACGATACCACATCGATTATTGCCTGAATTTTGAAGTTGACGGATCTCGCCAGAATAGCCCTCGGTGCAATTGACAGAGCTTTAAGTGGAAGGGCAACTGCGAACAAACATAGAACTGGTTCGAGCGCAGGAACCCCGAGTGCCCGTCCGGCGATCGGCGCCAGGGCAACAGTCAATAGTGCAATCGCGATTGCACTAAGAATATTCAAGGTCGTTGCGGCGCCGACAAAATTCCTGGTTATTTCTTTTTTGCTGATCAGTGGCGAGGTAAGGCCCTGATCCAACAGCAACGTGGCGAAAGCCGTATAAACGCCGGCAAGCGCAACAATCGCATAACTCTCGGGCCCCAGAATGCGAGCTAACAATATCGATGAAACTACAAGAAAGAACTGGCGCGTCAGAATTCCAATTGCATTCCAGAATACGCCTTTCTTTGCTACGTTAGATCCGTTAGATCCAGCTAAGTCAGCAACGCTATCCCGATTCATGAGAAAGGGCTCGATACTTGCACAGTATATAGTAAATTCTGTGCACAAAGATTTGATTGCTTATCATTAAGTTTGTCGCGATGATCGTCTCGAAATTCTCCAAATTGAACGATGCGCAAAATGCCAATCATCTTTTGATCTCAATTCGGCGTACCCTCGCTCCAACGCGCCCCGGTATCTGCTCCATAATATTCGACGCTGCTACTACCCGTGAGGGATACGGGATGTACCGAATGGCATCGCTCGTCACAGCACTTGGGCCGCTCAATACCGATGTGATTGATTGCCAATGCTCGCGGATATTAGTTCTACATCCTTCAATATTGACCGAATTCTTGAATATGTTGCTTTCCTGTTCCGCCGCCTTCGAACTGGAAATAACCTCCTCCAAAACCAAATCCCAGGAAGGAATTATTCTTCGTCGGGCAAATAGTTGACCAAGAAGACCGTCAAATTTGTGTTGCTGAGAATCGTCAGCGACGATGATAGCGGGGACCCCATACGAACACGCGGTGATAAATCCGTGCAGTGACGAACCCACGTATAAACTTGCACTGGCGATGATTTGTGCAACTTCTGTGACTGTTTCCGGATCTGCAGTGACACTGTGGTCCGTAGTCATATGAGAGGAGATAGACTCTGCGAGGTGATTGTCGCCATGACAAGCACCGATTCCGATCAAGTGCACCCTTAACTCAAGTGCATCAGATAATTTGTCTAACGTACTTGCGATCTGGGCAAGGTCACTCGAAGCGTATCGATCATTAACGTGAACTGCAATTTCTCTGGTATTACCCTTTTGAACCTTGGAGCCTAGCGCGTCGCGCAAGAGCAAAGCTGTGTCAGGGACTACTCGTGCCATTGATCTATTATCAGATAGATTTTGCAAACTCTGATTATCTCGTACTGACGCATACTGCGCCTGTCGAAATACCATTTGCATGATCGATCCAGTCAGAAGTCCCGTCTGCTTAGGGATACCGGGACTGTTGATAATTAGTGGGGCGTTGTTTTGTGCAGCGACCTTTGCTGCGCCAGCCCATAGGCTTGCGTAGGCCGTCCGATGAACTGATTTGTAATCCGGCAGTGGCGTTCGACGTGCATGAAGAATGTTACCGCCAGCGACGATTACGGCATCGACTTTTCGCTGCTCATCTCGGAACTGCTTCACGCTAACGCTCGGCGGTACATCCTTGTAAGCTTGCCCTCCCACTGGTGAGACGTGGATTACTTCTGTAAATATCGGTCCGAGTTCATGGTCAACAATAATCGGAAAGAGGGAGTCTCCATAGTTCTTTACGTCGAAGGTGCCGAAGCTAGCCAGTATCATTTTAGTCCCTCTCCTGAATTCCGATATCAGATGCCCGTGCCCCGGACTGACTCGCGCAGATCCAGTGCTCAAACCTCAAGCGCTAGCTTCTGTGTTGCGTCAGGCCGCAGATTACGGCCTACCAAGCCCGCGATAGGTCCAACCAGAGGCTCGCCAGAGCTTGGGGTCAAGACAGTTCCGCCCGTCTATCAGTGCTTTCGTCCGAACGACACTGGCAAGGTCTGATGGCTTGAGTGCCCTGAATTCTTTCCATTCTGTAAGTACCAACACCACATCGGCACCCTCACATGCTTCGAGCGCCGAGCTCGCGTAGCCAAGTGTGGGGAACAGTGCTCGTGAGTTGTCCATCGCTTTGGGGTCGTACACATTCACTGTCGCCCCCTGAAGCTGGATCTGGCCTGCAACGTTCAAAGCGGGTGAATCGCGGACGTCATCAGAATCAGGCTTGAAAGCAGCACCCAGGACTGCGACCCTGGCACCTAGGAGAGACCCACACGCTTCCCTAGCTAGTTCCACCATGCGCGTGCGACGCCGCATATTGATGTTGTCAACCTCGCGCAAGAATGTGAGAGCTTGATCAGCGCCGAGTTCACCGGCCCGAGCCATGAACGCCCGAATATCCTTCGGAAGACACCCGCCACCGAATCCAATGCCAGCATTGAGAAACTTACGGCCGATGCGCTCGTCGTGACCAATCGCGTCGGCTAGCACTGTGACATCTGCCCCTGCTGCTTCACAAACCTCGGCGATCGCGTTAATGAAAGAAATCTTGGTCGCCAAAAACGCATTCGCGGAGGCTTTGACCAGTTCTGCAGTAGCCAAATCAGTCACGACGAATGGGATCTTTTCCTCAAGCAAATCTGTATAGACCTCGCGCGCTACATCTTCGGCACGCCCCGGCCGCGTACGATCGACGCCCAGGACCAACCTGTCCGGGTGCAATGTGTCTTTGACTGCATATCCTTCTCGCAGAAACTCTGGATTCCACGCGACCTCAACACCGTCGCCTGCAGGCGCCAACGCACGCGCAGTGGCACCAAGTCGTGCAGCGGTGCCTACCGGCACCGTTGACTTACCGAGGATAACCGCGGGCTTTGTCAGCAGTGGTGCCAAAGTCTCGACCACAGCGTCCACATACTTCATGTCAGCGGCAAACTCACCCTTCTTCTGGGGCGTGCCGACACCAAGAAAATGAACATCGGCAAAATCTGCAGCCTCGGCGTAAGACGACGTGAAGCGCAGACGGCCAGCCGCTATATTGCGCTGCAGGATCTCTTCGAGACCGGGCTCCCAGAATGGGACCTCGCCTGCCTCAAGCTTCTTCAACTTCAGTTCGTCGACATCGACGCCGAGTACCTCATGGCCCAACTCAGCCATACACGCCGCATGCGTGGCCCCCAGATAGCCCGTACCGAAGACAGTGATTCGCATGCTCTCGCATTTCCTTTACGGTCAGCCAACAAAGAGTCGGCAAGATCTAAGAAGAGATTTCTTTGGGACAGCAGATTCCGCCTGGTCTTGGACGCCCAAATCAGTACGCACCATCGCTGGCAACGACCGCTTTCAGTGTCTTGGCGACAATCAGGACATCGCCCATCATCGACCAGTTGTCGACGTAGGAAAGATCGAGTCGCACAGTGTCTTCCCACGAGAGATCGGAGCGACCACTCACCTGCCACAGTCCTGTAATTCCGGGTTTGACGAGAAGACGCCGGCTCACTGTGCCGTCGTATGCCTCCACCTCGCGCCGCAGCGGAGGCCGGGGTCCAACAACGCTCATCTCACGTCGCAAAACATTCAGGAACTGCGGGAGTTCGTCGATGGAGTATTTCCGCATGAAGCGTCCCACCGCCGTGACCCGTGGGTCGTCACGCATCTTGAACAGAACGCCCGCACCCTCGTTGTTCTTCATCAGAGCGTCAACTTGCTTGTCTGCATTCTGAACCATCGAACGGAACTTAAGCATCGGGAATGGTTTACCGTCCAAACCCATTCGCTCCGACTTGTACAGGGCGGGACCAGGGCTGGTCAGTTTCACAGCCAGCGCCGCGGCGAGCAGCACCGGACTGATCATGATCAAAATCATTGTGGCAAAGACGATGTCGAACGACGTCTTCGCGAACTTTTGCGCGCTGTGATAGCGCGGCCGTTCCACATGGATCAACGGAAGTCCTGCAACGGGCCGCATCGAAAGCCTGGGGCCCGAGACATCTAGAATGCCCGGCGAGACAACAAGATCTACCCGCTTGGACTCGAGATCCCATGCAAGCTTGCGCATTCCGTCCAATCCCAGATGCTCGGTGGCGGTGACGGCGACGGTATCTGCACCGACCACATCAAGGGCACGGGTGACGTCGTGTTCGTCACCCAAAACCGGGATGCGCCTGCCTCCGACCATTATCGCATCGTTCATGTCGCTGTTGTGGCCTGGAGCGCAAACACCTACCACCCTGAATCCGTCAGCTGATCCACGCTCGAAGTTCTCTGCCAGGTTTACAACTGCGTGACGATTTCCCACAACGAGGACCGAGGTTCTGAATTCACCCCGTGCACGTCGACGGGCAATGATTCGGCGCCAGAACCAACGGTTGGCCATCAATGCGGTCATGCCGACTGGAAAAGCAAATGCCAGATAGAGCCGTGCGATGTCGATCTGTAGAAGCAGGCTGCCTATCGCGATCAAGCCGAAGAGCCGCACCGTGCTGACAAAGATCCGCCGATACTCTTCCGGTCCGCTCCCGATCACTCGGATCGACCTAGTCCGGAAGATGCTGAGCGTTGCAATCCACGCGACGATCAATACGAATGAGACGGCGCTGTAGCTGTAGTTTCCAACGCCACTGGTGCTTACCCCACCCGAATCTGCACCGAAACGGAACCACTGAGCAAGAAAGACCGCTGCGACAATAATTGCCGCGTCACTGACGGCCAACCGTCGAACGTAAGCCGCTTGCCATCGATGTCGCGAAGACACCTCCGACTGAGCGTCAGGCGCCACCGGTTGAACTTCCGGCACCACCACACGAGGGCTCGTGCGAGACCCTTCGCTTTCGTTGAGCGCTGTCACCGTGTCAGCTCTCCTTCCTGGTCAGGAAATTTCCGAATCAACTACTCTTCTGTAAAGTGCTCGAAACAATCCGAAATTGCCTGACCACCAGACCCGACTCGAGCAAGCGCCCCGCACATCGGTTTCACACTGTTTGATCGCATTCCGCGGCTGTCCGTTACGTACCATGCGGGATCTATTTCACCACCACCCCGCAGTTGGATCAAATTTACCAACAGCGCAGGTCGACAGTGGTGACTAACCTCAATCACCCACTCCGCCCAAAACGGCAGATTGCCGAGCGCTCTTTTTCGTCTGTCGAGTCGTTCTTTTGCCCAACCGGCACATTTCCACCACCGATAGCAACTCCTTAGCAAATACCAGATCTTGCCCGCCTTGCCTACGTAGCAGCAGTGCGCCGACTAGTTGCCAGCCACACAAACAGCGGAGATACTTGCAGATCAAAGCCTTATCCGTCGAACAAACTGTAATCGCGACTGCACGAACGGAATACAGACCAAATCACCCGAGAAGTTTGCGACCTTTGTCCCGTTTCAGTTTTTGACCATTCGCGGGCGATAACTACGGCTATCCAGAAGCGAATGAACCGATAGCGCGAAGTCCAAACCGTGCGACACCGAAGATTCCTGCTGGACGATTGTCCACTTACGGTCTATATTATTTTGCTCACACGGGTGTCAAATCTCACGATGTGAAATGGCAGCGAATTCAAATCGATTTGTCGGCCCGCTGCCGGCGGTCACACCTACGTCCCACCAAGCCGAGAGATCGGACAAATCGCCTTTTATCTGATACGCCAAGTTGGGGATACTGACCGAAAGTAACCACCATTCGGGACTTACGTCCCTAATGATGCAGGCATTCGATAAGGGTGAAATACACAACCGAGATACACATTCCGCTGTCGAATTTGGAAGCGCGGACTACAGCGCGTACAAACCTGATGAGGCAACAGTCGGGCGGTGAAACGCCCATGTCGTCCGATTCGTGCGTCGCACAAAATCGCGTAAGGTCAAAATTCGGACATACACCCGAAGACTCCCAATGAGATCCGCATTTCGGTTCGTTGACCAGTCACGCTCGAATGGGACTACACACCTTGAAGATCAGCACTATCCGCGCTGAGTCGGGAATTGTTCCGCGGCTCACGGTCCGTTGGTTGATGATTGCAGCATCCACCATATTTGCGTTCTGGCCAACGTGGAACAACCTATGGCGCAGCACAGTTGATGGCACCGCGATTGGGTTCGTATTTGTACTGCCACTGCTGTGTGTTGTTGCGGCTGTGGGCACAGACCTCAGGCGGGGGCCCGAACTCCCGATCCATGATCGGGAGACGGACAAGATCGTTGGCGGCATCGGCTTACTCGTCGCGCTTGGTATGCAGGCGTTGCTGATGCCGCGTTTCGGGGACAACTACGAGCTGATGCACATCGATGCGCTGGCAGCTTGGGTCTTTGTCTGGGGCGCAGCAGTTCTCATGTTCGGACTTCGCCCTGTCAATCGGTACTGGTTGATCTGGCTGACGCCCATGGTGTTGAGCCCGCTTTTCTACCGAACGCTGGCAATCGAATTGGGCGGTACTCGGTTCGACTACAGCGTCATCATGGTTGTTGTCGCCTCCACGGCCACCACCATTGCCGTCAGTCGAAACTGGCGACGAGGTTTGGTTGCCTTCTTGATCTCCATCGCCCTCGGCACTACCTTGGTGTACTACCTCTCGAACCAGTTTCCGACGGTGCCGTTATTTCTGGTTCAACTCTTTCCCGCAGTCGGAACCGCATTGCTGGTCGGCGCAATCTTCTACCTGTATCAACGGCGCGGAAAATCGCTGAAACCTTTCGATCGTCCGCTCCGAAAGCCGTCTACCAAAACCAGCGACTGGACCATCCTCTTCGTGTTCGGCGTTGCAATACTGATCGCCCTCACACCGCTCCCCAACGCCGACGATATTCCGATTTCCCAAGGTCCCCCGGCTACTGCGGATCCTCGATTGGTGGTACCGGCGGGGTGGAGTCAAATCTCCACTGAAGAGTTCGATTGGCCGCAACGTTACTTCGGATCTACATCCACTTTGACGCGACAAACAATTCGGGCCGATACGCCAAATCCAGCGTGGGACGCTCTCATGCGCCAGCGCACTGTACAAATGGATGTTCTGCAGGTCCGTCGTGCAGCCACCCTCTCTGTTTACCCGAGCAGTGCAACGTACGAGTTGCAGAACGCGCGTGTCAGCCCCTCTGTGCAAGTCGAACTGACGCGCGGTGTCGTAGCCGAGATGTACACCATCGTCGACGACGCTCTCCTTCTCACCTGGAGCAATCTCAACTTCATCTGGACGCGTGGCGACGGTGCCGCGCAACGCGTCAGTCTCATCACCGTCGATAATCACGAACCGGACGCCTATTTCCCGGAGCCGAGTCCGTCGATGGCCTCGAATGGAGGCAATAGTCTCGCTCTGCTCTTGCGAGGGAAAAGCTCAACCGAGGACAACGAATCACAGTACAAAGACCTCGGGATGCTCGAGGCCTTGGGACGACACATCGTGGAGGCTCAACAATGGTGAATCTCGATCTCCTGGTGCACGGAGACAAAGCCTCCGACGCATTCAAGGCCGCTGCCCTCCATGACGCAGTGAACGGTCTGCGCGAGCGCAAACCGATTTCCTCTGCCTCGGTGGCGTTCTACCCCTGGCAGCGTAACGTCCTGTTCGCGCTTCTCGCGGCGACAATCCTGTGCCTGATCTTCTTCCTCACCCCCACTCTGATCACTCTCACTCTGCTGTGCACCCTCGGATATGTGTGGACGATGGTTGATCGGCTCATCCTCTTTATGCGGGGCCTGGATGCGTCGGCCATCATGACCATCAGTGATGACGTGGCTCTTGCCCTTACCGATGACGAACTGCCGCTGTATACGATCCTGGTGCCCGCCTACAACGAACCAGAGGTTGTCGGTGATCTGATCGCAGCTATGCGTGCTATCGACTACCCGAAGGAAAAACTCCAAGTCCTCCTCCTTCTCGAGGAAGACGACATGATCACCATCGAAGCCGCTGAATTAGCCGGCGTCGACAAAGTAGTCAGCATCTTGAAGGTCCCGGCGGCAGATCCACGTACCAAGCCGAAGGCCTGCAACTACGGACTTCATTTTTCCACGGGCGAGATCATCACGATCTACGACGCTGAGGACTCGCCAGATCCACTTCAATTGCTCCGAGTAGTAGCAACTTTCGCTCAGCTGCCCGCAAATACCGCATGTGTCCAGGCAAAACTTGCCTTTCACAACGGCACACAAAATCTGCTGACGGCATGGTTCACCGCTGACTACGCCCTGTGGTTCAACTTCATCTTGCCCGGCCTCATGCGGAGCAACTCCCCTATTCCTCTGGGTGGGACATCAAATCACCTGCGACGCAGCGTGCTTGATGATATTGGCGCTTGGGATCCGTTCAACGTCACGGAGGACGCTGACCTCGGGGTACGAATCGCTGAAAGCGGCTACCGCACTGCCGTCCTCAACTCGACAACACTCGAAGAGGCGAACAGCGACACCATAAACTGGATCCGCCAGCGATCCCGCTGGTACAAGGGCTACTTGCAGACTTGGCTGGTTCACATGCGCCAGCCGGTGAAGCTGTGGCGCGGGATCGGGACCGTCGGGTTCTTGCGATTTACCATCCTGATGGCGGGAACGCCGGTGGTTGCCGCACTGAACACGATCTTCTGGCTTCTGAGCCTGGGCTGGATTCTCGGTCAACCCGCGATAATCCAACAGATTTTCCCCAGCTACGTGTACTTCCCGGCCCTCGCGTCGCTCGTCTTTGGAAACGCCGCTGTGATGTACATGAATCTTGTTGCGTGTCGCGAGACGCGGAATGCCGCCCTGTTGATTGCGTGCCTGACAGCGCCACTGTATTGGGTACTGATGAGCATCGCCGCGATCAAGGGCACCTACCAATTGATTATGAACCCGTCATACTGGGAGAAGACGTTTCATGGTCTGAGCAACTGATTCTTCCGACCGCACGCACACAAACAACTCCGCCCGGGACGATGTCCCGGGCGGAGTTGTTTATCTCAGTAGGTAAGTTGCGGGTCTGGTTGGCGAAGACGCTCCTCCAGCCAGATTCGCAATTCCGGGCCGTATTCTTCGCGCCCCAGTGCATGGTCAAGTGAGGCTCGTAGGAATCCGCCCGGGTTTCCGAGATCGTGACGCGATCCCCGGTGCACCACGACGTGGACGGGATGCCCCTCACTGATCATCAAGGCAATCGCGTCGGTCAACTGCAACTCACCGCCCTTACCCGGTTTGATGGAGCGCAGGGCGTCAAAGATCCTGCGATCCAATAGATACCGGCCAACAGCAGCTAAAGTTGAGGGCGCACTGTGCGTATCCGGCTTCTCCACCATGCCAACGACCTTGAGAACGTCAGGGTTGTCGGAGTCTGGCTCCACGTCAAAAATTCCGTATGCACTGACTTCATGTCGCGGCACGTCGAATGCGCAGAGAACAGATCCTCCGCGCTCATCCCTGACCCTCGACATGGCCTCGAGCACCCCACCGGGATGCACTAGATCGTCCGGAAGCAGAACCGCGATGGCGTCCTCGTCGGCGCCGAGAACCGATTCCGCCAGGCCGACGGCGTGCCCCAAACCGAGAGGAGACTCCTGAACAACAGGTTCCACCGAGATCAACCCCGGCGCCTTTCGGACCCGCTCCAGGAGATGATATTTTCCCGCATCCTGCAATCTGTTTTCGAGCACAACATCTTCCAGGAAATGCGCCATGACACCCGCTTTTCCGGGCGCCGTGACGATAACCAAACGTTCCACTCCCGCAGCAGCAGCCTCACTGGCGACCAATTCAATCCCCGGTGTATCTACCACCGGCAGAAGCTCTTTGGGAACCGTTTTGGTGGCCGGCAAGAAACGAGTGCCAAGCCCAGCTGCCGGCACCACCGCAGTCTTGATCGAGGATGATCGCGCTGTAGTCATCATTTACCTTTCCTGATGCAGACTCATTCATCTACACGCCGCCGATGTTTCATCTACACGCCACTGATGCCGCGCGGATCTCTTCGATGAGTGTCTATCGGATTCTGAGCTGCACGCTGCGAACTACTGCGAAACATACGTCAGTTTTGCAATACATTACACCGACTCCACATCACGAAGGAAGCTACGCAATTCCCCAAAAAACCGCCGAAAGAACTAGTGCCCCTGGGACCTTGGTCCCAGGGGCACTAATAGAATTCAGGACCTATCAGCCCCATTCGCCTTCAGCTGCGACAACTCCATATAGCGGATCGTCGTAGCCGATATCCATGGTGCATTCAGTCGGACGAGGATCCGGCACAAAGGCCCACAACAACGCACCGGCGGTGCCGGCTGATTTCTGACCCGCGATCTTGTCACCGATATGCGTCGCCCGGGTTGCGAGAGGTTCACAACTGCCGGCCAGTTCACCGATTTCGGCTACCAGCAGCGGTTTTCCGGCCGCAGTGGCCTGGGTTATGCGACGCGCCAATCCATTCCACTGATCACCGGGAAGAGCAACACCATCCGCGCCGTAATCGTGGTATTGAACAACGTCGACATAGGGCGACTCGCTGACGTACTGGTAATCGTCACCGCCCGTACCACATTGGCCACCGCCAAGTAACCCAGCCGTGATCAAAGTCTTGGGATCGAGCGCCCGTACTTCTGCACCGGCCGCGTCGTAGAACGAGCGCAGAATCTGCGCTGTGTCGGACGGGCACGTCCTGGTCCACCAATTACATGCGGTGTCGGTGCATAAGCTCGGTTCGGGTTCTCCCACCAATTCCCACGCCGCCAGCGACGGAGAGTCTTTCCACCTGGCAACTGCTATATGCATCCAGTCTTGAAAGCTGATCAGCGACTTCGCTGCGTTGGCGTCGAAGTCTTTCCAACCATCGACGTACCAGCTACGTTCCTTGAAATTCTCGTCTTCGCACGCTCCGTCCTGCGGCGAGAGGACGGGCAGGATCATCTGGTTGTGATCCTCGGCTGCGGCGAACACCGCGTCCATGGGTCCAAAATCCAACTCACCCGTGAATTTGTTGATCGCCAAGGCCTGAAACAGATTGAAACGCGTCAAAGACTTGGCCGGCAGCGATCCAAAATAGTCGTCGAGATCGACCATCGCACCGCAACCCCAGTTCACCCCCCAATCTGTGGCGAGCTGATAGGCATTGAATCCTGTTGGCCACCAATCTTGTCCGTCGAGTTTCAATCCATCGACGGAAGCGGTGACGCGGGCTCCCGGTTGCGGGGCCGCATCCACCGTGCGCGCCGCCACGCCACTCACGGTGAGAACAGTAGCGGCACTGACAAGAACTGCGGCCACTCGACGCCAAACAGACGTTGGAGGTTTCATTTTTTCACTCTCGGAGACATATTTACCCATCGCTCGAACGCAGCATCCCCCCGCGTCCAAAGTGTCCCATAAATCCGGAGTTTTAGCCTCCCTCTTGCTTATTGCCCGTCAGCCGATACAGCCTCCAGTTTGGCGGTACCGTGCCCCCGTCGTTCTCCACTTCGATGACCAACGCACCAATTCCACCGGAGCCTGTTTCGTACATGGTCGGATACCGTCGATTAATCGCGTCAGCCACTCCGCGCTCCTCGTTGGGAACGGTCAATATGTACTCAACTCCGGACTCCGACGGGTTGTTCAATATCTTCACAAAATCGGTGTCGGAGGTAATCACAAACTGTTTCGGATTATCAGACGCAGTGATGACACCGAAGGCCAAGACCGTATCGGTCAGCACCGATCCATCAGGCAGATCGAGGTCATCGAGATAGTCGGCTATCCTGCGTTCTGCTCCGAAGGTCCGCAGAATCGCTTGTTCGGCGGCATCCTGGCGGCCTGGAATGACCACACTCGCAAACGAGTGTTCCAACGACGCCAGTCGCGCACTTCCCATTGCAACAAAGGTGACCGCAGTTGAACCGAGCAGTAGTACCAGCGCAACAACGAGCATGATCGACGGACCGGAGTACCTCGGCTGATCCCGGACCAACTCGGAACTGGCCGCGCGCCCAGGCCTACGCGACACAACGGGCCGCTCGCGCGGTGAGATCAACACTGCCAACACAAAACACAGCGGGACGACAGCAAGATAGAAGCGCAGAAACGGAAACGTCGAGCCCATCATGTAAAGCAAGGTCTGTGCGCCGAGCACTGAGCCGAACAGCACAATCGGAACGATTACTTCGGGATCGCGCCGCCGCCACGCCAAGACAATTGCCGCGGCGGCTAGCACCGGGAACGCCGGCCCGAGTACCGCTATCTCCGTCAGCGAGAACATCATCCGGGTCAGCGGTGTATCGGCAGCCCCACCGGCCTGCTCGATAATCGCACTGTTGCCGTACACCGACGAAAACTGTTGAAACGCTTGCCCTGTGATCAACCAGCTGGAGGCAGACCAGGCAAGAAATGCGATGAGCCCCGGAAGCAACACAACGGTCGCGTCAATCGCGGCTGCCCACGACCGATGAAACTTGTCGTCGGTGTCAGTCTTCGGAAATCTCAACCAACTGACCACGAACACGAGCACCACCGCAACGAACATAGGTGCAAGGGCGTCGTACCGGGTCAGATAGGCCAGTGCGAGCGCCAAACCGGCTGCGATCAGCTCATGTGCATCGTCGTTGCGCATCCATCTGATGAGGCGGCGAACAGCCCAGATGACGAAGAAGAGATACAGCGCCTCACTCATGCCGTTGGCCGCGTACATGAGAATCATGGGATTGAGAGCAAACAACACAGTGACGATGATCGTCACCCATCGAGCGCACCCACGATCACGTGCAATACCTCGAATCTGCATGACCGCTCCGGCCATGAAAAGCGCCGACGTCACAGATGCAGTGATGTTCCAGCGCAACAACTCCGGAAACCAGTTCCCCAACAGACCCAGCGGAATCTGTGCAACTGCGGTTAATGGAGTGAAGACGAAACCGATTGCCGCAAAGTGCGGATCGCGACTCCACAACATTGCAGATACTGCAGCAACCCGACTCATTGCATCGGTGAAGATGAATTTGATCTCCGCGTTCAGCCACACGCCAAGGGCGATATACCCCACGGCCACCGCGGTGTAGACCCCCCAGGGCAGTCGTTGACGTTCTTCCTCAATGGGACCAGCTGAGTCCAACGTTCGTGATTCCGCTGGTGCGGCGACAATCATTGTGAACGGCGCCTGAAGAACAGCACGCCACCCACAGAAATAACTACCAGTGCTGCGGTGCCTGCTGCGATCAAAGCGATTGTGGTGGAGCTGATGCCGCTATCGTCGTCACTGGTTTTCGCCCCACTTGCCGGTGCAAGTTTGACGCTGATATCGAATGGATCGACATCGCGAGGAGCAACAAGAACGTCGCCTGCCAGCCTTCCGAACCGTGCCGGATCACCTTCCAGCCAGTTCAGCATGTTGTCGACATCGGCTGCGTCACCGTTAGAGGTAACAACAACGATTTCGTGGTTGGGAACCACAGCAACCTGCATGCTGCCGTATGGCGCATTGAACTGAAGACCGCGCAACCGCAGCAAGCCTTGATCGGCGGTTTCCATCGGCAGGTCAAGATCCACGCCGTCCGGGAGCTTTCCGTCTGCAGCGACCAGCACCGCCGGCAACGGACTGGAAGCCGCATCGACAAACGACTGAACTCGCGGCTGCAACGGCAAGTAGCTCAGCCGCTGCATCTGAACCAGAACACGTTGAGCCCGAACAGTATCGGCAAAATCTCCGCGCGTGGTCCCCACTTCTACGATCGGCAGCATCGACTGCGGCAATGACTGGAAGCCCCCGGGATTTGCCGGTTCAGCGACGTTTGAGCTGATCGTGCTTTCCGGATCAATCGTCAGCGTCGATCCGTTGCTGCTCCCACATTGAAAATCGCCGGAAACATCCAGCGCAGCCGTCACGTTCATCTCCCGCGTCACCAACTCGTCGGGGATCGTGAATTCGATGTCGAAGCGACCACTGTTATCCACTGCCCGACTGTCGAGACGCTGATCCCCCACGCTGAACGACAACTGAGCGCTTCGTGTGCTCGGCATCGGAACATAGGTTCCAATCATGCGCACGGTCACGTTCTTCATTGCTCGGCCCAATTGGGACTGGGTGAACGGCACCTCAACCTGGACGTGCTCGAGCCCTGACGACGTCAAAGATCCGAGCCGTAAGTCGCCGACAGGAACAACGTCGCGAGAGATTTCCGCGACGGCCTTCGCCGATTCCGTCAGCGCTTGGCTTGCGGCCCAGAAACCATTGAAGTTTGCCGCGAGCAGATTAACCTGCGGGACAAGTGATCTGTCGTCACCGGCCAAACGCAGGACAGGATATCCACTGGGTCCGGCGACGAGGTCGATTCCGCCTTCCCCCTCGGCACCAACCAGAATGTTCCGCTCGAATAGACCGGGCACGGAGTCTGGGAGCGACTGCCCGGACGGCAACTCGGCCAGAACCACAGCGTCAGGTTGACTGCCATATCGATTCACTATCGATGTGCTGAGCAGCAGCGCAGCACTCTGCTGTGAGAGCGACGTACTGTCCGCAAGGTAGATCGTTGCCTTACGCAAAATTGGAGGGAAGAAGTTCGACACCGTCGACGGCTGCGCCTCGGTGCCGTCGTACACGATCGAAGTGTTTCGCAGCGCGAGTGGTTGGTAGTTGCTTCTGTCATAGCAACGATCATCAACGGGGACGAGGTGCCCGATCATCGAAACGGCGATGCTCCGGTCGATAACAGTCAGACCGGCAAGCGGTATCGAAATCGGTAGTCCTTGGCCAACTTGAGCAGCATCAAATTCCACCCGCGAGACCGGGCGGCCATCAGCACTCACTTCGATCCATCCTCGACTGAAATCGATAGGTGCCGTGACTGTCCCGATCAGAGCCGTCGCAGTGAGTCCGTCCGGCACCGGTAGTGAAACAGTCAGCGGCTCATCATTCGCCGAGAACACCACATCAGTTCCCCGGCCAAGTTCCTTAAGAGAGATCGCGCCAACGTTGGCACCAGCGACATTGGTCTCAGTAGCCTTATCGACCACCTGCGCCACGGCAATTGTGTTGAACGCAAAGACCATGCAAAACACAACTGCCAGCGTCATCATCAAATTGCGACGCAGCCCGATAAAACTGGGGACCATCTACAAACTCTCCTCGGGATCGATCTCACGAAACATGAACGATGCTTCAAGGGCAGAAGAGTTACGGCCGTCCCACCCCCACGATCACATGATCGGATTGATTTCAACAAACAGACCATAACCGCCAGTTAGTACGGTGGCTAATTATCCCGAGCAATGAGATTTTGAATCTCCGCATTGATAGGAGTTAGGTCCCGAGAAGTTGCGCTGAACGTCACACCATCTGGACGTATGTATAATTCACAGTGAGTTCGCTGGTGCCGCAAAGGAACTGCACTATTGCTATCTTTTCGCAATCCGCGACCCCGATCCCGCCGGTACCAGGTGCCACAATCGTTACCTTGGCCCGAGCACACCTCCGCCCCGAATTCACGACCGCGATTAGCCGGCCAGAGTTACCATCAAGCAGTTTGCCGATACCTCGTTTGTGCGTCGGTTCCGATTCGAGCGCACGACGCATCGCACCAGTCTCGCAATCGAAATGCCGTCGTCGCGCGACCCCGCCGACGGAACCTAGGAAACCACTAAAATGTTCGCGTACAGCACTATTCGCGATCCATAAACAAACGAAGTGGCAGCGCCCCGGAGTCACAATGCCCTCTTCACATTCGAGGCGTCACCCGCCGCGACGTCAGTTGACAATTCCGCCCTAAACCTTGCCGAGTTTGCGAATTCGACAATCTTGAACACAATCACTCGTACAAGTGTCCAAGTAGCGAGAGCTACGCACACGCGAAAGGCTTGTGGCTCAATCAGTTCCATATGGCCGATAACCGTTGCATTGCCTTGAAGCGCGCGAATCTGCCGCCTTCGCGTTTGGTCTCATCCTCAGTTACCCTGCAGCCAGAGCGGATTCACTACTTTCCATCCCGTACCGACTGCGGCAAGATTAATCATGTTCGCGATTCACGTGACGCAATCGACCTTCGCCCGCCTACCTAAACCCTAACCACCACACGATGCGTAGTGTGGGACTACTCGCCGTTCAATGCGCTCGGCCAGGTTGCGCGGCCCATCGGCGGTCCAACTAGTGCGCCTAACTACGCTGATCAGACTCACTCAGCGCGAGGCCGGTGTGGTCTGCCAACTCTGCGTGATTGATGGCACGACCTAGCCAAACTGCTAAGAACGCGCCAACTGTGATCCATCCGACCACAACTTCGGTAATCCACCACATGCTCGCAAGCATGACATGGGTAGGACAGAAGCAACGGTATTTGATCACATGACATCAGAGAGGAAAGTCCCCGATGATCACGTGAACATCTGTCCGAGGTGCACACATTCTCGATTCAGTGTCACACTTGCTCGATTAGAGGTGCGGCTCAGAACGTCTACTACTGTCGCGGTGGCTGCTCCAAGAGGTTGAAGATCGTTGCATCTGGCCCACTTCTGATCGGGTATGTCGATAAAGCGGAAGTTGCTCGCGTCACCAATGCGGCTTCAACCTGTCAGCTACGGGCGCCGGATTTATGTCGGCGACCGGGGGCGTCAACCATCGCTGGGGCAACTTCGCTAATGCCGCCTGATTTCCCTTGGTGCTTCTCGGTCAATCCCAGGCCGAGAAGCACCATTGCGAAGTAGGTGATCGGAAGCATGTCGATTGACGAGATGGTGAGCCCCATTCCGATGACAACCATTACGGACACAACGCCTAGGCGGGCTTGGTCCGATGTGCGGTCGATGCGACGAACAGCGGCAGCAACGAGTCCAGCAATGAGAAGTAGTCCGATGAGGCCACCCTCGACAGCGAACTTGAGGAGCATGTTGTGCGGGGTCACGTGGACGCCCGTGCGGAATGCTTCGCCCATCGTGTCGCCGGCAGATCCCGCACCCCACCCGTAGAAGATTGAGTCATTGAAGAGCATGAATGCTTCTTCCCATTGCGGGATGCGGTCGAGGAATCGGTTATCTGTGGAGAAGTCGCTGATGGAACCCACCGTGCCGAGTACTGCATCGTCGCCGCTCCATACGAGTGTGACGTACCCGACGAGTGCGATCATGCCGGCCCAGGCGAATCGCCTTGTGACTACCTTCAAGTGCGGTGCCATGAGCAGAGCAACGAGGATCATCAGTCCCAGCGTGACGTAAGCACTGCGGACGTAGGTGAAGTACATGCAAACTATGCCGAGAGTGCCCACGATGATCGCGGTTCGGCGGTGCAGGTTCCAACGAACAATCGCCCAACCGACTAACAGTAGACCGGCGGCCGCTGCGTGGAACGGTCCCGCGTAGATCCCCTGCAGTCGGTCCTGGCCCTCATAGACAGCGGTGTAGCGTCCAGCAGCTCGGAGGATCGAAGACGAGAGTGCAGGGAAGAAGAAGTTTGATGCGATGGAGACCGCGACGGCGGCAGCCGTAAAACGGATGATGAGAATTTCCAGCTTCGGAATCCACTTAGGGCGCATCGCACAGCCGAGTGCGAGACCAGCGAAAGCCAGCACAGTCTTACGGAAACCCAGCAGCGCAGTGTTGAAGTCGGGGACGTTCGGATGGAACATCAACAGCGCCCAGAATCCGATCACTGCGGCTGCCCAACCAACGACGGCACCGCCACGGCGCAACGCTTTGGGAGTGGCGATCCATTCAGCGAATGCGCCGACGAGCGCGAGGATCTGGATGATCAAGCCGAAGTTTGTGCCGATAAGCGAGCCGAAGGTGAACGCCCCGACGAAGAGAACGATGCGACGAGGGAGTTCGTCCGCTTTGCGTGGCAGGGTGAACCACACAAGTAGTGCAGCGGCGGCGATCATCAATATCGCGCCGCGTGTACTGCTCAGCAGCTCAAGTGTTTCCTTACCCATGAGGGCTCCTATTTCTGGCAGTCAGAGCCAACTACATGATTGAGTGTTCTTTGTCCGTGACCGCACGCTCCACCGAGCAGAAGCACATGCCGTCTTCGCGGTACCCCTGATTCGGCGGGAACATGATGAGGCAGCCCTCTGCTGGCTGGTCATACTTACACTGATACTCACCATCGACGGGGATTCCGTACACCGCATTGGCCGAGTCGCCCACCAGGCGTTCGAATGCAGCGCCTGTCCGTTTCCACATTCTCAGAATCATCTCATGCGGTCCGGTTTGTTCGCGCAGTACGCAGCCGAGACTAAGGTCTCCGGTCTCAGTGACCATCCGCCCAGAATTGCACAGCATGCCCCGGGTATTGAGGATCGGGCTTCCACTCAACCAGGAATTTACTTGCGCCGACACCTACCACTCCGACGAAGCCCGAGCCGCCACCTACCAAGATGGGGCCCGTAAATACAATCACCACCGACACCACACAGGCATCGACGGAAATCACCCATCTAACGCGTCACTGTGAACGCCTCCCTTGGAGAACAGCCAGTTCAGCACGGTGATAGTTCCACGCCTGCCATTGTTCCGCTGCGATTCGGTGTTACGGTTCATACAAACGAACGCGGGTATCCAGGCGAAATGACATCTGATTGCACGTTTTGAAACTGGCCGGATACGCGATCGGCACGGAAAAGTCGAGACAAGTCCAGATCGATACTGCGCGACGAATCTAGACGAATCTATCGGAGCCGCGGTTTGCCGGCTGAGAACTCCTCACCAACTATGGGTCCGTACGTGAGTCATGTGATCTCAACCGGCAGCGAAATAGTGCCCAAACCAATAGGCCCGGCCATGCGACCTTGATCGTAGACAACTCCCCAGATGGCGACAAACACGCTGAAGATGCACAGGGCGATGTCCAGCCGCGTCTTCAGCCGATCTACAGGATTACACGTCTAACGCCGCGCTTACCCCTGTGTCTCTGATGTTTTACATTGACAGATCGTTTCATACGCCACTTCTTTGATCCGCGAGGCATAGGCCTTTGATCCCGACTAAGGCCATTCTGCCCGTTCGAGCTCGGCCCCAACGACTTTGGTCGTAGAGAAGTCCGCAAGCAACCGCCCCTGCGGCAAGCATGCACAATCCGCTCACAAGCAGCGATCCCAACCGGTCAGTGGGATCGGTGCACAAGAACATTCGTCTAGATCGAGTGCTTTTCGTCACCCAGGAATCGTGTCACTCCGACGGACTCACGGGGTGACGCAAAGGGCTTGAAACCCCACGACCAACCGCTCCAAAACTACTCACTTTGTACCGCGCACTGCTCCACAAACGCGCGACGCGTTCTGACTCCATGATCGTCAAAATCGAACCGGACGGGGCAGCCTGGCAACTGCAGCTTTCCCCGATACAGCACCATTCATGCCGCGAGGCATGAGCCCCGCCGCAATGTCTCCGGGCTCGCATTTTGTAACTATCCGAATGCGCAGTTGGCATGGAAAAGTTGCCGAACGGTCGCGCAACCGACAATGTCACACAAGCAATCGCAGCAGCCACTGGTGCACGAACCCACACTCAGGCAATATGTCCGTTATGAGCGGTTTCTCTCGATGGGTCGAGCGTCAACTAGAACTTCGCCCAGACCAAGACATCTCCGATGCTGCGCGTGCGCTACAGATCCGACCGTCCGAGTTGAAACGCTGGCTCGGGTCGAAGCGTCCGCCCACTCAGGAGACGATGCGTTTGGCTAGTCGTGTCTTCAATGCCCCCATCCGGGAGATCCTGATCGCTGCGGAGTACTTGACAGTCGAGGAGGCCTCACCCGACGGACTTCCGACATCGGAGCTCAGCACACAGGAACTGTTGGCAGCGCTCTCCCGACGCGAAGACTCCACACTAAAAATACTTAGCCGAACGGCCGACACTGCAAGTAATGACTGGTGAGATAACTCGAAACGGGTGTCGATCCTGCGAACACTTGCGCCGGTCCACCATCTATCGCCATCCTCGTGACCGAATCACCCGCCCGCAACCACACGGGCTTACCAACTGAGATTCCATTTGGTGATCGCCCGCCTGGACCTCCACCCTTCTCCACACTCGCGCACTACGTCCACCAGACACACGGACCAAAGTCCTACCCACCACGCTGAAAATTCCTACGCCGCAAGGATATCGATCAACAAAATCCTGCGATCAACAAAATTCGAGATCCTCGACTACATGCTCGGCATACCGCGCAACGGTCATCCCCCGGGCTTGTGCCCGGACAGCCAAAGTCTTCATGGCAGAGCCGATGTCGACCTGATCGAGTTCGGCAATCACTCCAGCGGCCTGCTCTACCACGGTACTGGAGGCCAAAATATGTTGTGCTGCAAGGGTTGCCGCTTCAGACCGTCCGTCGACGTCGGACGCCGACAGTGCAATTGCAGCCAGATCAGCCGGCGATTGGGCGGATGCGTTATCCCCGGGGGCGAGAATTCCACGGATCGGTCGTGAACACAGCAAGTGCACCGAGAGGCCGCTCGGCAAGCCTCAGCGGAAATACGCGGCAGGCACCGACCCTGCCAACGCGCTCAGCACCACCGGGTTACGGTGCACTAGATCACGGTGCGGTTCAAAGCTCTCCTCGACGGATTCACCCACGATCTCGACACGGATCGAATCCGTGGCCCGCAACTCTTGAAACCCCCAAGCGGATTCCTCAATCGCTGCCGCCTCCCCGTCCGAGAGTCGGAGTCGGCGATGAACGACGCCACCTGCCACCTCCCAAATCGACTGCAGTAACACTTGCCGAACAATCACCCGTCGGTTCGCTCAGTCCTTACTCCAGATCTTCGAAAGCTCGGTACGTGACCGCGACCTGGCGATAGTGCCGGCCGCCTATCTGAGCAATGCTCTCGAAGTTGCAGCTCATGATGACAAGCGCGGCCGAGCCGCTAGAGCTCTGCGCGACGCAATCGGGGCGCGAGTCGACATCGAACGTGCGGTGGCGTCGTTATGAACCAAAACGATTGTGACGCTTCGGTTGCATTTCGTGAATTAGAAACCCGATCCGCCACAAATTCGGACAATATACTGATGTAGTCCGTCAGACACTCGCGTCCATCGATGACGGGCCGGCCTGAGTAACCAGTTGAGCGGGGTAGGCATGAAGGAGCGCTCTGAAGACAGCGTCCTCGACAGAGCACTGGGCGAGGACATTGATCCAGGCGAGCTCATCGAGAAACTCGACGCGCTCGTCACCGCATTGTCCGATGTCGCCGCACGCGTAGGTCCAGGCAACGCAACCGACGCCCTTTTGAAGCAGGTATGCGTACGCACTGTGGAGACTATTTCCGGAGCCGACATGGCCGGGGTGACTCTTCTCTCCGAATCCGGGGTCCCCAGGACCGCAGCGAGCACTAACAAAGCCGTCCTGGATGTCGACTTCGAACAGTACGTATCCGGGGAAGGCCCATGTCTCGAGGCCGCGCGGACGCGATCGGTCGTGCGCGCTACCGTCGCGGATTCCGAACTGCGATGGCCGACCTTCACAGCAAATCTTCGCGGAGCGGGAGTACAGAGTTTCCTGTCCGCCCCCATCTGGATCTACGACCGGCACGCTGGAGCACTCAACATCTACAGCCGTGGCGCCCACGGATTCAGCGAAGTAGACGCGTTGATCCTGCGTGTGTACACAACCTCGATCGAGGGTTTACTACGCGTGTCGAGGGAAATCGAGTTCGCGAAACACGAAATCGCGGGTCTCAACACAGCGATGAAGTCCCGGGCAACCATAGAACAGGCCAAAGGAATCCTGATGGCAATACACGGGTTCGGTTCCGAAGCGGCGTTCGACGTCCTGGTCAAGGAGTCGCAACGAAAGCAGCAGAAGCTGCATGTCATTGCCGAAGAGATAGTGAAGCGCGCCAAAGCGTCAGAGTAATTTTGGGCAAAACAAACCAAGGGTACGACGTACGTCACTTTTCGCAACCATCGGTTTATAACGAATTACACCGGGGTATGTCTCTGTCTGTGGAGCGAAGTAACTATAACCTCGCTTACCCGATTTCAGACCCTACGACACGACCCAGGAGCATAGCCAGTGACAACCTTGCCGACTGATCTGCACGCGGGATCGACAATCCCTACACTCGCCTGTATTCGAGTGCGCGCCGCAGCCGACCAACTCAGCACCCTACGTGGAATGACCTGCAACATCGCCTACAACCACGGTTTCGACGTCGACGGCGTCGCCGACCTCGAACTGGCCATCGACGAAACAGCGAGCATGCTGATTGCGCTGGCAGCACCAGGTACCGACATCACCTGCACTTTCACAGCCCCGGAGAACGCACTCCGCATCGCCGTGTCGGCAACCTCGACCGCGGGGCAGCCCGCCGGCAAAAGCTCGTTCAGCTGGTTTGTGCTCGAGTCGCTTACAGACAGCGTCGAACTCGACGTTGTGCGCCAAGGCGCAATTGCGTACATAGGGACCGACGACGCTTCCCGGCGTGATGCAAATAACGCCGCTACCGTGACGGTAACCCTGCAAAAGAACCTTCTTCGCCGCCCCGAGTAACACGTATCGGATGGATTCTCCACCCGGCTGCCGGCCTTCGATGACACGCCGAGCGTAAAAAAATTCGCAACAACTCCCATGACGCGCAAGCCCCTCAGACACAACTCCACAGCAGGTCAGAGTCACTATTAGGTGAATCGCACTCGTGAGTCGATGTCCTGATTGTCGATACTCGTCAAGGTTTTGTGGAAGTTATCGAAGACAGAAAAAGAAGTGCATGGCAGGATCAAGGGTGAGACCGAACTCTCGATGGGAGGGCTCGGCTCGATGGATCCAGGAGAATTTGGTTATGGCTCAGGGCAGTGTCAAGTGGTTCAACGGTGAAAAGGGCTTCGGATTCATCGAGCAGGAAGGTGGCGGACCGGATGTGTTCGTTCACTACTCGGAGATCCAGGGCAGCGGCTACAAGTCCCTCGACGAGGGCCAGAAGGTCGAGTTCGAGATCGGACAGGGCCAGAAGGGCCCCCAGGCTCAGAACGTTCGCGCCATCTGAGTTCGATCCCCGTCTGACTTCAGACTGAAAAGGCTGGACGCCCGCACAAGCTGCAGGCATCCAGCCTTTTCTCATGTGTTCTCCCCCTGCTCTTGTTGTTGCTGCTCATTTTGTTGCGCGAATGATCACCAGTTGCTCAGTATCCTGATCGGCCGTGATCAGCCCGCGCGATTCCAGCATCATCCGGCGCCCAGTCATCACCGGGCCGAACGGAACCGACGCACGCGCCGACACTTCGACCTGCATCCCGAATTCCTCCAGGATCGCCTCAGTTTTGCCGACTCCACAGAGCGCGGACTGGAGCAACAGCAGCGTCCCGCCCGGAACCAGATGATCGGGTGCACTCGCCGCGATCCGGTCGAGCACGCCGCGTCCGTCTTTCCCCGCGTCCCAGGCACGCGCAATGCCCGCCGTCGGCAACGCGTCGTCCAGTGCAGGGACGTACGGCGGATTCGAGATGATCAGATCGAACAACTCGCTGCCCACCGCATCCGTCAGGTCACCGCGGCGTGCGTCGACGCGTTTTCTGTTGACCACGGCATTGAGCCAGGTGTTGACCTGTGCACGACGAGAGATATCAACCGCTACTACGTGCCCCGCACCGGCGCGCCTCGCTGCAATGGACAGAGCGCCGGTTCCGCAGCACAGATCCAGCACTCTGCTGCCGGCCGTCAACGGCTCGAACAGCAGAGCGTCGCTCAGCAGGGATGTGTCGTGCTGCGGTGGGTACACGCCTGGCAAGCGCACGATCATGATCGACTCCTCAGTGGCATGGTCAGCGCGGTATCTTTCAATCCCTCGCTGAAGTCGGCTACCCGACGAGGCACATGTTCACACCATCCACGCCGCGCCAGGCGCGATGGTTTACCCACTTCCTCGTCTCTTCAAACTCGATCGAGACATGTTTCACACAAACATCTTTCGCCTCGTGCGCGGACCGTGGGAAGGGCCGGTAAATCTGCGGCCATATGGTTTCCTTGAAAGTCCGCGCCGGAAGAAACACGGCGTGACACATGGGTGAGGAAAGGATCGTCGCTATGACCATCGACCAGGTTCTTGTAGTCGTCCCCGCCCACAATGAAGCCGTCGACCTACCGCACTGCATCGACGCACTGCTCGAAGCCACGCGTCGGATCGATGTTCCCGTTCGGATCGTCGCGGTCTTGGACAGCTGCTCCGACGGATCGAGCGAAGTGATCCCGAGCGGCATCGACGTCATTCGAGCACAGCACCACAATGTCGGGAAATCTCGTGCCACCGGATTCTCGACGTTCGGCACCGACAGTCTCAGTGCGTCCGCGTCGACGTGGTTTGCCACTACGGACGCGGATTCTGTTGTCGGCCCGACATGGCTTGCGCGGCAACTCGAGTACGCGCGCGGCGCGGACGTTGTTGCCGGAACTGTTCGCATCGCCGACTGGGATGATCAGCCGTCGTCCGTCCAGCAGCTCTACGAGCAGAGGTACCACGCGCATCCCGCCGGTCGACACGGGCACATCCACGGCGCAAACCTCGGCATCCGAGCCGACAGGTATTGGAGCGTGGGGGGATTTTCCCATCTCGAAGAAGGTGAGGACGTCGATCTGGTTCGTCGTCTCAGCGAAGACGGTGCCAGGATCGCGTGGGCACAGGACATTGCAGTCACAACCTCGGCTCGCACGGACGGACGCACACCCGGTGGTTTTGCCGGACACCTACGAGAACTCGGCAGCGAGACAGTGGATGTGGCGCGATGACACGACTACAAACCCTTCTGAAAGAAACCGACCTCTACCTGCCCCTGCCGGGCAGCGGCGCAACGGCAGCGCGATGGAATGCCCTCGCCGAACTCGCTCGCGACAATGTCGTGCTCGGCCGCCTGGCAGAGGCGCACACCGACGCGGTTGCGATACTGGCGGAGCTGGACGGACCGGAACCCGAACCTGGGCAACTGTGGGGCGTGTGGGCTGCTGAACCACCGCAGCCGGTGGTGAATGCCTCGGAGCACGTGGGCATCTGGACGCTGACCGGGCGTAAGTTGTGGTGCTCGGGAGCAAGTATCTGCACGCACGCTCTGGTCACCGCACTGATCGACGGCACACCCTCGCTGTTTGCCGTCGAACTCGGGTTACCCGGCGTGCATCCGGTCCCCGGCTCGTGGAAGGCCGTCGGCATGGCCGAAAGCGATTCCAGTGCAGTCGACTTCGATGCCGTCCCCGCGATTCCCGTCGGCAACATCGGCGACTACCTGACCCGGCCGGGATTCTGGCACGGGGCAATCGGGGTGGCCGCATGTTGGTACGGCGCCGCGTGTGGTGTCGCTGACGCGTTGAGGAACAAGGCAGCGCATTCCGAAGACCCTTACATCCTGGCGCATTTCGGGGCAGTTGATGCCGCGTTGACAGCTGCTCGCTACGCCCTCGACGCCGCCGCAGCCGAAATCGACGACGATCCGCTCGACAAGAACGGAAAGGCACAACAGCGAGCGCTGGCAGCTCGATCGATCGTGGAACGGGCAGCTACCGAGACCCTCGATCGAGTCGGGCGAGCTCTGGGAGCAGCACCCCTCTGTCTTGACGGCGACCATGCGGCGCGCGTTGCCGATCTCACCGTCTACCTTCGGCAAAGCCACGCCGAGAAGGATCTGGCTCAGCTCGGTCGCCTGGCGGCACAAGGATCGTCGACGTGGTGAACTCGAAACTGTTCGCGCAGAAACCCGTCGACGACGGCGGCACACCGGAATCCGTCTGGCAGCAGTGGCAGCGCCCCTTCCCCGAGCTCGATCTTTCAGCGTGTACACGTTTGGTCGTCGTGGCACCACATCCGGATGACGAGATTCTGGGCCTCGGCGGAACAGCGCTGATGGCGACGCGTTCGGGCATCGACGTTCAGATCGTCTCCGTCACGGACGGCGGCGCTTCACACCCCGGTTCTCCCACCCTCACGAGAACCGAGCTCGAAGAGCGTCGACGGGTCGAGTCCGTCCGAGCGGCACAGGAACTCGGTATCCCCGCCCCGATCCGGTTGATGCTGCCTGACGGAGACATCCGCACGCACAGCAGTGAGCTTGCCGAGAGACTCGGCGAGATTCTCGCCGAAGCCCCGGACGGAACCTGGTGCGCTTCGACATGGCGCGGCGACGGTCATCCCGACCACGAGGCAACCGGAGCCGCGGCAGCGCAGGCGTGTGCCGACACCGGTGCTCGCCTGATCGAATACCCCGTCTGGACGTGGCACTGGGCAACCCCGGAACACCCGAGCGTTCCGTGGGATCGCCTGCACACCATCACGTTGCCCGCCGATGTGCGTCAAGCAAAAACCTCTGCGGTGCAACAGTTCACCACCCAGATTTTGCCGCTCTCCGATCATCCCGCCGATCAACCGATACTCCCGCCCCACGCCCTGGCCCGGCTGCTGCGCACCTATGAGACCGTGTTCGTATGAGTGATCCGCGACTTCCTCCCGACTATTTCGACAAGATGTACGCAGCTCAGTCGGATCCGTGGGACTTCGAAACACGCTGGTACGAAAAGAGAAAATACGCTCTCACCACCGCAATGCTGCCCAAGCCCCGATACCGCTCGGCCTTCGAACCCGGATGTTCCATCGGGGTCCTCACCCAAATGTTGGCGGAGCGTTGCGATGCGGTGATCGCCACCGACATCGTGCCGTCAGCGCTCGAGACGGCTCGTCGACGACTCGCCGGGTACAACGTCGAGTTCAGGGAATGGGCCCTGGGCGACGACGCCTGGCCGGACGCCACCTTCGACCTCATTGTGCTCAGCGAGATCGGCTACTACCTCAGCGTCGAGAAGCTCACCGAAGCGATGGGTCGTACCGTCGAACACCTCGGACCCGGTGGCACGCTTGTGTGTGCCCATTGGCGTCACATCGTGCCCGAATACCCGCAGGCCGGCGACGGCGTTCACGCGGTAGTGCGGCAGACTCCCGGCCTGGCCCAGCTGGCGGCCTATCAGGACGAAGACGTCGTGATCGACGTACTGGTCAAGGACTCGCGGCAACCGCCGTCTGTGGCCAGGGCCGAGGGCCTCGTCTGACGCCGGAGCTTTCAGCCAACTTTCTGCGGCACCGAAACCTCGCTGCCGGCCGCATTGCGGGCCAGGGCAATGGTGGCCGCGATCATGGCAACAACGGCCAGAACAAGAACCGCGGCCACCGTGCGGTCCGCGTCGAGGTACTCACCGAGAACCACAAACCCGAGCAGCGACGCGATCACCGGCTCCATGATCGTTGTCGCCGGCAACGACGCTTGCAGATCACCCGCTTGAAAAGCCGACTGCTGCACCGAGGTTGCCACCGCTGCAACCGCGACAAGGGCATAGAACTCGAAGGATGTCAGGACGGCTGACGGTCCGAGCGTCAGCAAGTGCACAACACCTTTGGTGAGCACTGCAGCAACTCCGAACAGTGAGCCGCCCGCAATTCCGAGGAGCAATGCCCTCGCCGATCCCGTGCGCCGATGTGCTCCGAAAAGACACAGCGCGACGAACGGCAGCCCGATCAGCGTGATCATGACCCAATGCTGCGTTTCCGCTCGCGGTTGCCCCGGCCGCGGGTCACCGACGATGATCAGCACCGCCACCGACGTGGTAAGCGCTGCCGCCCACAACCACTCCCGTGCGCTGATCGTGCGCCCACTGAATCTCGCCCCGAGTGGGAGCGCAAACAGCAGGGACAACACCAGAAGCGGCTGTACCAGCAGCAGCGATCCCACTCCGAGCGCGGCAGCTTGAAGTGCGTAGCCCACCATCCCGACGATCGTGCCCAGCCACCAGATCGGGCTGTGCACGAGCGTCGTGATCGGCCCGAGTGCGCCGATGGAATCATCCGGGACCACTGCTGCCGTGCGTTGTCGAACTACCGTGCCGATCGCGATACAGACCGCTGCACCGATGGCAAACAACACTGCGAGAAAGGTGTGTGACACCTCGTCAGCCTCGCACAGGATCAGTACTTCTTGCTCGGCGCCAGATCGGATTCGAGCGCAAGATCGGTATCGGCCTGCAGTTCACCGACCTCGGACTTGAGAATCCGCATCGACCGCCCCAGCCCGCGGGCCGCGTCCGGCAGCTTCTTGGAACCGAACAACACGAGCAGTACTACCGCGACGATGGCCCAGTGGGTCGGGCTGAGCGCGCCCATCAGGCGGGTTCCTTACCCTCGGGGTACACCGCGTCGACCTCGACCTCGACCAGCCAGCCGGCAACCGGCAGTCCGGCAACTTCGAGCGCGAAGCGAGTGGGGCGAGCGCTGTTTCGTTCGATCGGCGCGATGGGTGCCGCAGTTCCCATCGGAACCAACTCCGTCTCACCGGAGTCGAGGTTCGTGTTGGCAAAGAACTGACGGTAGGCGCGGTTCCAGCCGGTGTAGTCGGCCTTGTCCGATCCGGGAGCGTTGTCGAGGAAGACGCGCATCGTGACCACGTCTTCGAGTGTCAGTCCCTGGGCTTCGAGATTGTCGCGAATCTTCTTGAGCACGTTGATGCCCTGTGCTTCGGTGACTGTCACACCGGCCGGCAGTACGCCACCGGAGAACTGTGAGTCGATGTACGACTCCGGCGATCCTTCGGGCGCGGCTTTGTTTCCGGCCGACGGTCCGATGCCACTGGTCTTGTAGACCGCTGTGTCGGCGCCGATGGCCACACCCTGCGCGATCATCGGATTGGCCTGTCCGGCTTCGAGAACCGACCTCGAGATGAAGGAGCTTGGGGCGGTTTCCGCCTCGGCGGTATCAGACGAGCACGCGGTGGCAGTGCCGAGAAGCACGGACGCGGCAAACGCTGCGGCAACAACTTTGGTGGTGCGAGATTTCATGGTGACTCCTCGAAAGTGGTGGTAAGTACTTGTTTGTTATGCGCCCTGCGCGACGCGCTGGTGCAGGTGAGTGACAACGTCCTGCGCCGACGTGAAAGCGCCGTGCTGCCAAGCAATTGCGTTGGAGAGGTGATCACCGGCGAAGTAGATGCGGTCGACGGGCTCGAGCAGTTTTGTGTATTCGGGAGTTGCCATGCCGCCGTGCGAATCTCCCGCTCCGGCCCACGATGCCCAGGCCGACTCCGAGTACTTGGTACGACGCCAGCTGCCCGAGAAGGACGAGGAGATATCGCGGGTGTACTTCTCGCCGTGGATCTCCGAGCCTTCGGCGATGGCCTTGGCGAGACGCTGCTTGTGCGTCAGGGATTCGAAAGCCTGCTGACGCTTACCCGAACTGTAGTACGCGACAACAATTCCGCGGTCGGAGTTGTAGTGGTCGTAGGGGAACATGATCTGCGAGATGTCGCGGTCTGTGTTGGATGCGCCGCCGTAGATGCGGTCTTCGGTCTCCCACCAACGACGCGAGTACTCGATGCCGAGCTTGCCGGACGACGACGGCTTTGCTGCGTCCAGAGCGAGGAGGATGTCGGAGGGCAGGTTGTTGTTCAGGCGCTTGATCAGGTGCGGCGGAATGGTGCAGATGGCGTAGTCGGCGGTGATCGACTTGGCCTTGCCGTCCACGACGTAGTCGACGGTGACTCCCTCGGGAACGTTCTTCATTCCGCTGACTTCGGCACCGAACTCGATGTTCTCCATACCGATCTTGTCCTGGAACTTGTAGTAGATCCGGTCCATACCGCCGACGGGGGTCATCATGGTCATGGCCTGGTCGTAGCCGAACTCGAAGGAGAACGCGCGTCCGATACCGCCCTGGATGACATCGCTCATCCCGAAGGGTTCGATCTCGGTGCCGAAGTTCAAACCGGCACCCGGTTCGACGGAGTGTCCGCGGCGCGACGATCCCACGTAGCGTCCGTCGCTGCCCAGATCGCCGAAGTCCTTGAGGAATGACGACAGCGCTTCCTTGTCTTCCTTCGTGAGAACCTCGTCGAGAGCGCCTTGGTTGGTGGCCTTCTGCAGCAGCTCGGACATGTAACCGTAGGTGTCAGCCTTGGCGGCGCGGTACGTGATCGACTGATTGGCAAGGGGCTTGCTGCCGGTGTAGTTCACGAGCGTGTTGGCATTCTGATTGCCGAACATCTGAAGCTCGACGCCCAACTCGCGGCAGTAGTCGATGGTGTTGTGATTCTGTGGGATTCGAGTGGCGCCCAGGTTGTAGAAGTGGCCCTCGGAGAATGTGCAGGTCTGGGTCTCGCCGTTGAGGTCCGTCTCCTCCGTCCCGTTACGAATCGACCACACTCGTCCACCCGGTCGAGTGCGGGCTTCGAGGACGGTGACCTTGTATCCCGCCTTCTGCAGCTCGTACGCCGAGCACAGACCGGCCGGGCCACCGCCCAGGATGACAACTGAATGACTGCCCTTGACCTGTCCGATCAGGTCACCCGCTGCCGGCGCCTGAAAACGTCGCGGTGACGCCGATGCTGCCGGTGCCAAACCGATGGACCCCATCGCTCCCAGTGCCAGGCCCGCGCCGCCGGTGATACCCAGACTGCGCATGAAAGATCTACGTGTGTACGACATTCAAGCTCCCAAGTGTGCGCCCGGCGACCCGGGTTGTTGGTGTGGAAACAACAATGGCGCGGCGATGGGTCGAGAACTTGTCGCGCAGGAAACAGTCCGTGGGAATCGAGTGAGAATCTGCCGCCGCACCGACACGCGCTCTCTCAGCCGGATGCGATCAGGGGACTCACGTAGGAAACTTCTCCGTTACAGAAGTGCATTAGCGTCCCGCGCATGTCCGCACTCACCGAGGCCATCGCGCGATCGTTCACCACGCGCGAGAAGCAACCACCCGCGCGCTCACCGCTGCGCGCACTCGGGCGCCGACAACTCTCGGGCGCCGAAGTACTGGCGCAATCGGTGGCAACCACAGCACCGGCTGTCTCGATGGTTGTGCTGCCGGTCACCATGCTGACACACGGTCACCTTCTGAGCGGGATGATCACGATCATCATCGCGACCGTGCTGGTCACCTCGATCGCGTTCTGCATCTCCCAATTCACCAGACGGATGGCAGCATCGGGCGGACTCCATAGTTTTGCCTTTCGCGGACTCGGCACCCGGGCCGCCATCACCACCGGCATAGCCATACTCGTCAAATATGTCGGCAGCGCGGTGATGACCCTCTATCACGGTGGGCTGGCGGTCATTACGCTGCTCGGATTTGCCGGCATACGCGTGCACGGCACATTTCAGCTGATCGCCCTGTACACCGTGCTCGCCGCACTGATCCTTGCGTGTCTGCTCCGGAGCGTCAGATTTGCAGCACTCGCAATTCTCGTGGCCGAAAGCTGTTCCCTGCTCTTCATAGTCGCGCTCATGCTCATCGGCGGAGATCAACATGCACAGATCATTCCATCCACTTCGGGCCACGGACTACTGATCACGGCACTCGCCGCACTCTTTGCGCTCGCCGGCTTCGAGAGCGCCGCCTTCTTCGGCCCCGAAGCCCGCCGCCCACTGGTAACCGTGACGCGCACAGTCCTTTTCACTCCGATCATCTGCGGCGGCCTCTTCATCTTTGCCGGCTGGGCAGCCTGGACCGGACGCAGCGACACCCTCGTCAACGCCTATCTGCACGGAACTTCGACCGGTGTCAGCCCAGCCGTGGTAATCGCGCTCAACATCGGAATGGGCTGCTCGTGGCTGGCGTCGTCGATGGCGTCGTCGAATGCCGCGTCGCGGCTGCTCTACTCATTTGGTGTGGAGCGCCTCCTCCCCCGCGCTTTTGCGCACGTGCACAGCGCCTTCCGCACCCCTAGCGTCACGTTGAGCGTTGTTGTTGCCGCCGTACTGTTCGGCGGTGGCACCTTCGCCGTGATCGGACGAGGTGTGTTCTTCGAAGATCTGCGCCTCACGGTGCGGGCAGCTGTAATTGTTGCCTACGCATTGGTCGCGATCAGTTCCGTCGTATTCCTCACGCGCATCGGCGAAGACACACCCCGCGTACTCGCCGCAGCGTCCTGTGGCAGCGGTGCGGGCGCAGTTGTCCTCGGATACCTGGTGTACGCGAACATCGTTGATCACACGTACATCGCACCGATTGCCGTGCTGGTGATACTCAGTTCGGGCACACTGTGGCAGTTCTATCTGCGTCGTCGCAGCCCTCAAAGCCTCCTGCACATCGGTGCCTTCGACCAGCCTGAAACCGAGGACGTACTCCCCGGCGCCGGAGTTTTCGGCCCCGATGCCGCCGGCAATATCGTGCTGGTAGGCGAATCCGCTGCCGGTCCGCGCTGATGGTCGGTCGACCCCGAGATCTCGGTGGACATGAACCGCGAGCAGTCCAGCGTGCATTGGCGCTGCTCGAATCCGCGGCGCAACTCGGTTCCGGCGCCACCGCCAAAGACATTGCGGCGCTGGCCGGCATTCCTCCCGCAACCGCCTACCGATTGCTCAACATCCTTGTCGCCGACGGCTACCTGGTCCGGATCGCGGATCTCTCCGGATTTGCACTCGGCCGACGCACCCGCGAATTAGCCGGAGCCGCTGCCGAACCCACACCCGTGGACAACTCCGTACTGCTCGAAGAACTGCGCGAACAAGTGCGCTACGGCGTGTATCTCGCGTCGTACGACAAGGGAAAGGTCCGGCTGATCGACCGCGACCCCGATCACGAACTCAGTGGTGAGCGCACCCTCGTGAGCGCGCTGCATGCCTCCGCCATCGGAAAACTGTTGTTATCTTCGCGGCCTGAACTCACGGCCTCGCCGCTCAAGAAGATCACCGCACACACCATCACCGACGCCGACCACCTCGAACTCGAGCTTTCCCGCATCAGACGCGGTGAGCCGGCGCGGGAGGTCGACGAGATTCGCATCGGCCGCTCAGCGCTCGCCGTGCCGATCAGCGACGGCCAGAACGGTGTTGTCGGCTCGCTGGCCGCTATCGGCCCAACCGGCAGATTGTCTACCGAGGACACCGGACTCGAGGCATTGCTCCGGGACTACGCCGGCCGGATGGTCTCTCCATCGTTGTGCCGAGCTAGCTGACTCTCACAGCCCGAAGATCCGTTTCACGAAACCGAGGTGTTCGTCGGCCCACCCGATGAGTCCGAGCGTCTGATCCAGATTCTGGGGCGGTGTGCGCACCAGCGTGTCCCGTCTGACGAGGCGATCAAAATCGACTGCCGGGGAATCGAACTGCACACCGGCGCCGGCCATGATGTTCATCAACTCTTGGGCCAGAACCCCGTAGGCCACAGTGGTCGGATGCACCCCGTCCAGCGAGAACAAGCCACCCGACGCTCGGCCACCCAAACCGTCCGCGGCGAGGAATCGTGAATCCGGCACCGGAACAAGATCAGTCAAGGCCTTGGGCAGTGGGTAGGGCGTCCACCACGACGGCCTCGCGTTGACGTCGTCGACATACCGTCTGGAAGCGACGCGCTCGAGTAGCCCCGCGACGTCAAAGAGGTGCCAGTCCTTGCCCACCCGGCGCGCACTCGCCACCGCCCGCTCGATTCCCGTGTTGTACAGGTCGATCGCCGTATCAACACTCCAGGCCTGCGCTCCCGTGATGTGCTGATCGCGTCGTGGATCGAAGTCTGCGTCGCGCACCCACGGCCGGGCATAATACGGAAAATACCGTGACCCGGTCTCGACTTTGCCGCCCAGTCCTCGCGCGATCGGGGCGATCGTCACGTGAGGCACCGTGCACAAGATGACATGCTGCGCGTTGATCTTCCGGATAGCGGCAAGCACTTCGGCGTACTCGCGGGCAAAGTGATCCGGCTGCCACACTGTGTAGTCTCGTTTGCCGTCCAGGTCGCGGAACTTGTTGCCACTCCACTGCACTCGCAGGTCGGTCACAGTCCGCAGCGCGTTGTTCGCCCCGAGAAACACAACCAAGGTTTCGATGCAGTCCTTGCCCAGTTCGGCTGCCGCGTCGAACACCGTCATCTTCTTCTCGGCATCGGATCCTCGCGGCAGCACTCGCAATGCCGTCCGCTCGCCGTTGTTCTCGACAATCTGGCTGAGCAGATCATCGTTTGGTTGATGTAGTGCCGCTTCACAACTCGCAGCGGTTTTGGTCAGAGCGTCGCGCAAATCCCACCCGTACACGGACAGGTTGTGATTGATCGCCGAGAACGTCGGTGCGACGCTACCCGGGCCACGCTCCCAGTAGTCCTCGACCTGATCCATGAATCCGCGTGCCGCGAACAATGCCAGCGGAATCTCCCACACGTCAGTCGACGTCCCGAAGCGCTCTTCCAGTGTGCGCAGCAACAATTCGATGTTCAGCGGTAGCCCACCCGGGCCGCCGTAACGAGGGAAGCGGAAGCTGTCGAACCAGCCGAGTTGCCACGCGATGATCGACGGATACGACAGGTCGGTGTTGAAGACAGCCCCACTCTGAAACCCTTGTGAGAGAGAATCTCCGATCACCACCAAGCGGTGGCCGACCGGCCCGGCGGCCGGAACTACAGAAATACCGAGCGTGGAATCAAATTTCGGAACACGCGGACCTGCCGCCGCTGCCTCGACCACGTCGGCCGGAGTATCGGAAGGCAGTTCCATGGCCGATCACTTCTCGATCTCGGGATCGGTTTCCGTTTCGATCGACCTGGCCAGCTCGGCAGACCAATCCTGAACGCGGAATTCGGAATCAGCGCGGTCGCGTCGGGCGATGGCTTTACCCCAAATAATGGCGATAGGTACGGCGCAGGCCACCCAAAGGATCAGTCCGCCGACGACAATCCACCACATAACCTGCAATTATGCCCGAATTGGGGGAGATTCCCCATAGCTGACGTCTATCTGCCTGCTATCGCCGTCCGAAACGATTCCCGCGCCTGCGATTACCCGCCACAAACCATCCCCGTGCCGCAATACCGAACGCCACGAATGAGAACAGATCCGACACAGTGAGGCCGTTCTCCGGAGTCAGTGACCACAACACCTGCCCTTCGAGGGGGCCGTTGAGCAGCAACCACATCAGCGCGGCAAACGCGGTGGCAATCGCGCTGATTCGCGAAGGCTTGACCAAACACACCGTGCTCGTCACAAACAGCAGGTTCATGAAAACCATGCCGTAGAACAACGCGGTCATACGTGCGGTCTTCCGTCAGCCCCGGTTGAAGTTCAGGTACGCCTTCGACGGCGTCGGACCGCGCTGGCCCTGATACTTGGAACCGGCCTCGGAACTTCCGTACGGGAACTCTGCAGCGCTCGACAGCTTGAGCAGGCAGAGCTGACCGATCTTCATTCCCGGCCACAGAGTGATCGGAAGATTCGCGACGTTCGACAGTTCCAACGTGATGTGACCGCTGAATCCCGGATCGATGAAACCAGCAGTCGAGTGCGTCAGCAGACCCAGACGACCCAAGCTCGACTTACCTTCCAAGCGGCCGGCAAGGTCATTGGGCAGCGAGCACACTTCGAGCGTCGAACCGAGGACAAACTCACCGGGGTGCAGCACAAACGGCTCCCCCTCCGCGGGCTCCACCAGGCTCGTCAGCTCGTCCTGGCGCTGTGCCGGATCAATGTGCGTGTATCGCGTGTTGTTGAAAACCCGAAACAAACCGTCCAGGCGCACGTCGACGCTCGACGGTTGGACCATCGAATCATCGAACGGGTCGATGCCCAGGCGTCCAACAGCAATTTCGGCACGGATGTCACGATCGGAGAGCAGCACACGTAGAGGCTACCGGTTCATCACTTCAGCGCAGACCAATCACCAGGCAGATCACGCAATGCTGTGACGAACAGCTCGGGTTCTTGTGTCGCGAGAAATCGAGTGTGAGCACTAGTTGCCTGGCGGGGCTTCCACACATCGGAATTGGCGTCTGATAACCTTCGGAAAGCACGTTGATCGGGGGCGAAAACCCCTCCGACCGGCTGCGACGCCGATGTAGTTCAATGGTAGAACATCAGCTTCCCAAGCTGAATACGCGGGTTCGATTCCCGTCATCGGCTCCATCCACGCATCCATCAATCCATCCAGAACGTTCTGCCGACCATCATCGCAGTCGGCCCCCGACTTCGTGTCCTTCGTAAGCAACGCGAGACCACCCTCGCTGACCTCTCCGTAGCCACGGGGATCTCCGAGAGCACGTTGTCTCGGCTGGAGTCGGGGCAGCGTCGACCGACCCTCGAGCAATTACTCGCTCTGGCGAGGACGTACCGGATGCAGGTCGACGAACTGATCGGCGGCCCGTTGACAGGTGATCCGCGGGTTCATCTGCAGCCTGTGACCCGGTACGGGATGACATGGTTGCCACTCACTCGCCGCGCCGGAGGAGTACAGGCACACAAGCTCATCATTCCGGCGGCACGGTTCGGGGATACGCCGATCCCTTCCTCACACGAAGGGTACGAATGGCTGTACATACTCAACGGACGGGTCCGACTCGTTCTCGGAGACCAAGATCTGGTCCTCACCCCGGGTGAGGCAGCCGAATTCGATACCCATGTCCCGCACTGGTTTTCTACCGCAGATGACGCATCTGCCGAGCTGATCATTCTATTCGGCCGGCAAGGTGAGCGTGCACATCTTCGTGCCCGGTCAGAGTAATGACGACTATGCCAGGCGCCGCTGACCTTACCGGCTGAGCGAGCCTGCCGTGGGTCGGTTTCGCCCATCAACACCGCTCCCCAGGTAACGACGAACTCCGCTTCGGCATCTGTCGCGCACTCAGTGATCGGCAGATCCGTTGCGTTGCCATCAATTTCGTCCTACACGCAATGCGCTTGACGTTTAGTGTCGACGGTGATCGGCGACATGGGCGTAAGTGCTCAGACCCTCGTGCGCGAATTACGGCTCAGCTCACCGTGTTCGAGCCTCCGGATCGATCACCCCGACCCAACCGGAGGGCCACTCATTCCGCGCGTTCGTCCCCGACAGTTCGAATGCGCACGATCCGCCGGCTGAATGTTCACGCATAAGGTCGGCGGACCACCGCACCTGACGGATCAGGCCGGGGCACAAAGCGCGATTCTAGGTGGGCTAATCGCGGTACCGGTCGATCATTCCGGTAAGCCACTCGGCGCCTGCCGAGTTGGCACTGTGAACGTGAATCTCCCGCGGCCAAATTCTGTTTTCGCGCATCCATCGAATAACCGGACGCGTGGTGTCCATACCGCCCAGGCCGTAACCGAGGGAGAGTCGTTCCACCATGCCGAAACAGAGTGCGTCGATAGCCCCCGAGCTCGTCTGTGCCCAGGCCCACCCAAAGGGTGGCGTCCATAAGTTGTCGACCCAGAGGTTCATTCTGTAGTCCTTTCGATTCCTCCACCCGGTTCTCTGTGAGCAACTACGGGTGGCTACAGAATTTCACTGAGGCCTTTCACCTCATCGCCATTCCAAGGGGGCGATTCAAGAGTGGAACACGTTCTACATTTGTCCATGTCTTCCACGATCGCTCAGGACACTGGCGAAATCCAGCACCTGAGTCTGGCGAGTCGCAAGAACCTGTAGTCCCGAAGTCTGCGAGATCTACGTCCTCGAAGCGGAGGATGTTCGTGCTGTTGCGCCAGTGAGCCCGTCCCTCCCCCAACGCACATATGCGGAAAATTCAGATGCCGCTGGGGATGTTCTTACCGGAAAAATGGGTGTACGCCTGGTTCACTGCGACGTCGACAGCCTCCTGGGTCTCGCTCGGAAACTTGACCGACAACCGACCCTTGATCAGGCCGATCTGACGTTTTTCTTCTGCGGGAGTCATCTTCGTAATCCTGCTCCGAATGCTTCCAGTTCGCCACCGCTGCAACGCATTGCGGACAAACCGAAGCGCAAAGCGGATGACCGGAAAGCGGCGAGCATCTTGAAGATGTCGGATCGAAAAAGTGTATCGATGACTACCACATGGGGAATCCAGCCAGTCCGAAGACGATGGGCCGTAGTCCGTTCCGATGATTTCCACAGAATGCTGACAGGAACCTGGGGTGCCTACTCCACGACAAAAGCCGCCTAACCTGAGTAATCCCGGCCGTGTTTCGGATTCGATCCCGTTGGTTGCATAGCTCCAATCTCCGCTCGAGGTTGGAGGTTTCGTGACTACTGGTATGTAAGTGGCGGGTGAGTGTCGGCCGCATTAGGTTCATCGCCGACGTCGTCGACGTCGTCGAGGGTGCCAGGCCCCGCCGGTTGCGACTCCCGTCCCGGCCGGCGGGGCTTGCTTCACTATTATCTTGTCGCTGAGACGGGCACAAGCCCCAGCCTTCTCGTAAGGTTCGAGGTTTTTGCAGATCTGAGACGCATCAGGGCAGGGCATTGGTTATCTACACCCCAAGCTCCCGCAACAATTCATCGGACTTCTTCCCGACGCGATTGCCGCAATGGTCCTGCCTTCGTTTGTTCTCACGAAAAAACCACTGGATTCCACGGAAGGAATGACACGACAAGGGGCGCAGCTCTGAAAGACCATTCCGGAGCTATTCTTTGCGCGTTCCATTTAGCGTGGACCAGTTAGCACCCGGCGCGGCCAGCACGTCGCCATCACGGCCCGCATCTGTACGACCGGACATCCGCCACACCGCGGCCAGGAGTACACCGCTCCACAATTACGGCGCTGCCGACGAGGATGTCACCCGCGTCAACATTCGTATACCAGGCAAGCAATCGAATGGCCTTGGGAACGCTTTACGAGGCGGCGTCTTCCCTCGACGGTCAGCGGAACATTACGGTAGTCGCAAGGCTGGTTCTTCGGTCCGACAACGGTTACGTAGCGCTTCCGTTCTTGCACCGAGGGCCAGCCAACGTACTCCAGACCAGCGGACCACAATTGCGGTACTACGACATGTTGCCACCGATTCACCAGGAAAGAGATATGACACCACCGAGTCCGACAGACGCAACAAGTTCCGATAACGCAAGCGACGACGGCGCGGGTCAACGCGAGCAGACGATCGCGGATTCTGCCGAACGCGCCACTCGCGACCCGTTCGCTGCGATCAACGAGGTGTATACGGATCCCGCGCTTGTCGCCGTCTTCGAAGGGTTGCGTGCCGCTGTCAGAGGCGAGCAGCCGCATGTGTGGTCGGCGCTCAACGACAGCGCTCGGTTGCGTGCTGTCTACGACACCGGACTACTCGAGCCCGGACCACATCCCGAAGTCGATCAGATCGTCGGACTGACCATCGACGCCGTCGGGATCCCGAACGCTGCATTGAACATGATCACCGACGTCGAGCAAGTCAACGCCGCGATCGCCTCCCGCTCCGGCGACATCGGAGACCAACGGACCCATTCCCTCCCCGACTCGCTCTGCGTATACACAGTCGTGAGTGGCTCTCCACTCGTAATCGACGACATCGCCGACCACCCGGTACTCAGGGATCATTCTGCGGCCACGAGCGGCGTAGTGGGCGCTTACATCGGTATACCGATCATCGACAACGCAGGTCACCCCGTAGGGACGCTGTGCGCGTGGGACACCCAACCGCATCATTGGTCGAGTGGTGAGGTCCAGATCATGACCGACCTTGCCGACGTCGTCCAAAACGTAATCTTCGACAAATAAAAGACAGTTGCCGCGCATCTTTCGATTGCTGACTGTGACGCCGAGTCGCATTCAAACCATGCGCGAGTTGCTACGGCAAATATCGTTAGCCCCCCTATAGAATGCGATTAATGGTGGATGTACGAATTGTCTGATTAATTCAGGATTGTCGTGGATGGAGTGGGAATTGCCGCAATTGTTGGAGGCCGAGACTTCGACCGTCCCCGGAGGCACCCCACCTACTTCTTCGAATTCGCATAAAACATTCGGGCAGCTCATTCGGACCGATCCGCTGAGCACCATCGTCAGTGTTTCCATCGATGTGTTGTCGGCGACAATCGCGGTGGCACTCGCATGGTGGTGGGCGCTCACATCAGTTTTGCTTCATCCACCCCTGTGGTGCTTCGCGCTCTTTATTCCCCTGGTGGTAACCGTCATGGGCGCGCGGTCGTTGTATCGCCGCTCGCTCAACCGCCGATTCCTCGACGAGTTCTACGGGGTCCTGTCCTCCGGCTCGATCGCGGCAATGCTGTTGCTGTGCGCGCTGGTCCTGTTCGGGATCACAGATCGCCCCGGTGCAGCCGTGACCAAGCTGTGGGTGTGCGCAAGCATCCTGATTCCGTTGGGCCGTCTGGTTCGCGTGGTGGTCCAACGACGCCTGCAACGGAACTCCCATCTCGTGTCCCCCACGTTGGTCATCGGATCCGGACAGCTCACCCAGCACGTGATTGCTCGGATGATCGGGGCTCCTGAACACGGCATGAACCCGGTCGGAGTGCTGTCGGACGAATCCCCCATACGCACTGACCAGGGGACGGAGGCCGACCAGGTGCCGTACCTGGGCGCTGTCGATCGCCTGGAGTCCGTCATTGTCGAAACCCAGGCCGAACGCCTGGTCATCGCATTCACGAAAGTTCACGGTGAGCTGCTGACCGGAGCGGTCCGCATCGCCCACCGCCACGGACTTCGGGTATGGGTGGTGCCACGCATGTATGAGGTGATCGGCTCGAAGAGCCTCATCGACCACATCGGCGGTATGCCCTTGTTGTCGGTGCCTCACACCAATCCCCGAGGCTGGCAGTTCCGGGTCAAACACATCAGCGACCGAATCGTCGCCGGCTGCATCCTTCTCGCGCTGTCCCCCCTCTTCCTCACTCTCATGCTCTTGGTGCGCTTGAGTTCACCGGGACCGATATTCTTCGCTCAGGAGCGAGTGGGGCGTAACGGCCAGGTCTTCGGCTGCCTCAAATTTCGTTCGATGCGGCTACCCGATCCCGACCACGTGACGTTTGTTCCGAAAGTCGGTAGCGCACCGGGCGGCGTCGAGGGAACCGATCGACGGACCCGGATCGGAAAACTTATGCGGTCGACGTCGATGGACGAACTCCCCCAGCTGCTCAATGTCCTCCGTGGTGACATGAGTCTGGTCGGCCCTCGGCCCGAACGCCCGGAGTTCGTAACCCTGTTCGAGGCGCAGATCCGCCGCTACGGCGAGCGACACCGAGTCAAGGCGGGCGTCACGGGTTGGGCTCAGGTCAACGGCTTACGCGGACAGACGTCCATCGCCGACCGCGCCGAATGGGACAACTACTACATCGAGAACTGGTCTCTGTGGCTGGACATCAAGATCTTGATGCTGACCGTGCTGGCAGTTTTCAAACAGGCCGAATGACGGGCGGCGCAGTCTTCATGCCTTCTCGGACGCGAGTCTGTTCGCTCGCTTCCCGCCGAGGAAGACCGAGTTGTATTCCGGCGCCAACCTCGCGGCTGCCACGTGATAGGGCACGAACATGAGCACCTCGGTGATGACAAACGAAAGAAATACCGCAGTGCTGGAATGGAAAGTGAACAAGAAAGTCAGTCCGAGCACCACGTAGAGCGCGGTGTTCGCGGCCCTGAGCCAGAACACCATTTTTGTGCGGCCCGCCCGTCGTAGCGCGGCAAAGGGGATGGTTGTCACCAGCATGCACAGCTTCCACACACAGGCAACTGCCAGAGCGACATACAGTGAGCTGTTCCAGGCGGGGCCGAAAATCAGGCTCCACACACCCAGATAGGCACTAGCGAAGATCACCACTGTTCCGACCACAATGATCATCGCAACGTTGGCAACCTCGCCTTTGTGTCCATGGGCGAGTTGGCGTACTCGGCCGTAGGCGAGAATCGGTTCGAGAATCCCTGAAATGGTTGACACAACCCGGAATCCGACAGCAGCTGACGGTCCGAGAATGACCAGGATGAAAGAAGCCAATGCCGGCTGGACCATTCCGACTGTCGCAGTTTCACCGGTGACCCACGCAGCCTTGGTCAGGTCAGGCGGGAAACCCAGATCTCGGCGAGCGGGCAGCGGCCAACATCTGATGAGAATGGCCAAGAGAGCACCCGCTGCAAGAACCCTGACACAGTTGGAGTTGTCGTACACGGCAAGGACCAATGCGCTCAAGCAACCTGCCATAAGGATCGAAGCGGCAACCGATTCCAGCTTCCATCTACCGCGCACCACGCCGATCGTCCGGGCCATCAGCAAGCCCGACGACAGGCCCAGAACTCCGATCAGTGTGATGGGCGTTGGCGGAACCGCGGGACTCACGATGAGGAGGGTTCCGGATACCAAACTCATCAATGCTATCCACCAGGGCATCGATACTTTGTGATCCGCTTCCGGGGTGGCAAGGCGCGACTCGACGACGAATGCTGACAGCAGCTGCGCCACGTAGGTTCCGATGGCCAGCGAAACCGCAAGGCGGCCTTGTTGTTCGATGGGTGCGACACGCGCGAATACTGCGATAAAAATTGCTGGGAATGCGTTAAGCGCCAGGCCCGCGACGATTTGCACCAGTGGCTCAACGCGCTTCACGTCTAGCACTGACCGAACACGCGTCACTCCCTGGCCTCGGAAGACGCGGTCCACATCATCGATTCTTCGAAATTGATGGCGATAACTGCTCCGTAACGCGGCAACCGAACGTTAATCACGTTGGCACCCAATTTGATCAAGTTAATTCGAGGTGGCCAGTGCCCATCCGCACTTCTGTCACTTAATGCACACTCCACCTGTAGTAGTGTATGCCACGGATTGGCTGCAGTGCTCGCTGAGATCGAGCCACTTTTATGATGGAGGGAGCTCATCGATGTGTAGTTCGAGATCCTTTCCCCCTCATCGAAGTTTCATTCCTGCGCTGCCGCAGAATGATTGCGCAATGACGCGCCAAGACAAACATGCATTTTGATGTCCTGCCGAAAGCGGCCGGCGAGGATTCGCCACAAAGCATTACAGCGACATGGTGGCTCGCACCGGCCGTCATAATCCTGGTACCCGTCCTGGGATCTTTCACTGCGTGGGCGTCCCTGATCGGTTGGTGTTCGGCCGGCCAGTGTCCGGCCGGCTCACTGCTGAATTTGCGCGGATTCCTCCAACCCGCCCCTTTCACCATTGCCGGCGTGACGTTGCTTGCAGTCTGGTACGCCATGGTTGTGGTGCTCGCAACGATCGGTTGGCGATTGGGACTGGGCACAACGCCGACACCGGAGTTCGTCGAGCGAACCACCAGCGCGAACTTCGAGCGGCGCTACTTCTTCCTCATCCTCGCAGTGTCCACGATCGGCGTGGCGTATGCGTACTACCGAATTACTGCAGCGACATCCATTGTCGACGCTTTGACCACCCAGACCGGGAACGCCTTCACGGAGGCGCTACCCGACTCGGCCGGAATCGCGACGCTTCGATACGCGACCATCCTGGCGGCACCCATCAGCGTTTACCTCTGGCGAAAAAAGGTGCTCCATCCCGGATTCGTACTGTGGGCCGTTCTTCTCCTGGTGGCGAACTCGATGGTCGCGTCCCGCCTCTCGCTACTGATGGCGGTCGTGGTGTACGTCGTCTTACAGACAGCGGTGCCCCGCAAATCCGTGAACGCGGACCGTAAATCTCTGCGGCCTTGGCATATCGTCACTGCTGTCGCGATCATGTTCCTGATGCTCACTGCGCTCAACTACGTGCGGAACGGCAACTATTATCGCGATGCGGGAGTCTCCAACCCGATCGCGATGAACCTTTATCAGTCCGGCGCCTATCTCGCCGTGCCGGCTCAGGTGTCCATGGGTGTGTCAGATGCGATCATGCGCGGCACCTTCGACAAGCCAGGCAGTGTCGTCGCCTCCGTGTCGGCCGCGCTGCCCAGCTTTCTGGTTCCGGCACACGAGGTCAGAGCAAAAGAGTCGCTTGGCGCTGACTCCTATGATTTTTCGGTCTCGTTTGCACCGAATTTCACAACCAACTCTGAATTCGCTGATATCTATACGGATTTCGGAGCGTGGGGGTGGCTTTACACGCTCCTGCTGTTCCCGCTGGCCGGTTACGTTTTCGGTCGGTTCCTGACCTACGGTCCAGTGATCGCCGGATCGGCAGGAGTTATCGCCTACTGTTTTGCCGAGGTATGGCGGATTCAGCTGCTTACGCAAGGAATTACCGTTTTCCTGGTCCTCCTGACGCTCGTCTGCGTGTTCGTGGCGGCACGAGGGCAGTCTCCCGGCAAACTGGAAGACATGGTTTCGAGAGGAAATGTGAAGTCAAGTGACTGACAAGTTTGCAGGGACTACATATCGACCGGGCAATGCGGGCAACGAATGGCTCCGTTCAGCGGTTGGCGCAGTTCGCAATCGATGGATCATCCTGCTTGTTTGCGCACTGTTCGGAGGCTTCCTGGGAGCTATCTTGACGAGTGTGCAGTCGCCAAGCTACGAATCTTCTGCGGTGATCTACCAGACGCCTCACTTCGGCGACACCGATGGTACAAGTCGTCAGCGCACTGAGGCGTACACGAAGTTGCTGAGCTCCGACTTTCTCATCGAAACCGCGCTGGCAAACACCGGATTGGAAATGTCGACCTCTGACGTGCGCGAAATGACTACCGCCAGCGCTAATGTCGGAAGCGCGATCCTGACGGTAACCGTGCGCGCCGAGAGCGCCGATACCTCGGCGGAGCTCGCTAATGCTCTAGCGCAAGCACTTCCCGGTGCAGTTGCTGTTTTGGACGGGAGCACACCGGCACCGGATCAGTCAGAAACCGTGGTCCCGGACCCAGTGCGACTGTCGGTGATCAGCCCAGCGGTGCCTGACGACGCCGAGGCCGGACCGCAGTATGTGCGCAACACCGCACTCGGCGTAATCGCCGGACTGTTGGTGGGGTTGCTCTACGCATATCTGCGTGGTCAGGTAAGTCGAAAAGTTCAGGATGTGGCTGCACTCGGCAAGTTTCTGTCCGGGCCCGTACTGGCCGGCATTCCTCCGGACAAGGCATTGGAAACCGGTGTTGTCGACTTCTCGAAAGAGAGCCCTGCCGCAGAGGCGTTCCGCCGACTCCGCACTGTGATCGCCGACCACGAACCCGGCCGGGGCGAATGCCGAACCATCATTGTTTCGAGTGCAGTGACCGGCGACGGTAAGACAGCGGTCGCCCTGAATCTCGCAATCGCTCTCGCTGAGAGCGGCAATGAGGTCGTATTCGTCGATGCCGCAGGAAGAGACGAAGCGAATGTGCGTTCCGGACGCCATGGTTCCGGCCACGAAACAGCCCCGCCGGCCGGGCTGACCGATTACCTACTCGGTGATGACGACATCGACCGATTCGTCTCTGCGAGTTGGCATCCGAAACTCTCGCTCATCCCGGCGGGACGCACTGCGCCCGGCAAGTCCGAACTACTCGGGAGCAGTCGGATGCGCAACGGACTCGCAGATCTTGCTGCTCGCGCGAAGTACGTCATCGTCGATACCGCACCGATGGCTGACCGATCCGACGCGCTTGTGCTGGGACGCTGGGCCGACGGCATCCTGCTGGTGGCACGATCCGACAATACGAGGTACGCCGAACTGGGTGCTGTCATCGAACGATTGTCGTTGGCCGAAATACCAGTCTGGGGCGTTGTACTCAATGACTCCCCGCGGCCACTGGCACGCAGCGCACGCAAACGCAACGCACGATTGTCAGCGGAAAAGCTGCTCGCACCCGAGTCCCGCCCCGTCAAGTCAAACGTCTGACAGAAACCCGATTTTCATCGGATTCGTCATCGGCAGGCGACAAAGACCGGCTCTCCCTTCGGCGGGTTGGTGGTCACGGTACCCACGCTCACTTCCGGGTTCGTCGGCGTGCCACCGACACAACTGTCGCTGAAGATCAAAACAGGTAGCCACGACGAAGGCGCTTGCTCCCAAACCAAATCCGCAGCAACCACCGTCCCGGATGAACCCTGGAACACGGCGAATGGTCCGCCTGCTTCGGAACCGAGCGGTGGACCCGTCACGGTCACGTTGAGCTGATCGATCGTGAACTGTGCCGAGTTGTCGGCTGAGAATGCCACCGCAGACTTCGCCGTCGTGATGGAGACGGTTCCCAGTGAAACATCTTGGGTCCTCTGCAGCCCGACAGCTCCGGTACCTGGACCTATTTCGGTGTCGATCACCGTGCAATCGCTCAGCGAAATCCCGGTAACAGGCGGGGTTGCAATAGATTCCACGAGGACAGACCAGTAAAGACAGTTATTGACGGCAACGCCCGTTATCTCGAGGTCGAACCTGCTGAAAGTGTCGCCAGTCGACCCGTTCGGTCTTGCGAGTACGTGCAGCCCTGTATGAGAGTCCTCAACGGTGAGCCCATCCAGATGCACGCCGCGCGATGCCACATAGTGCCACCCGGCGCCCGAGTCCGGCGATGCCGAGTCGACCATGACACCCGCACCGTTCGATACCCCATCGACCACTACCGCAGCTACCGTCGCCCGATTGACTCCCGCCAAACGCACTCCGTTTGCCGCGCCGCCCGACACTTCGACATCGGTGACATCGAAGTCGGTGTTCGACCACTCGGTCAACGCCGGGAAGGAAAAAGTCTCGGAAGCGCTGTCGAACTGGGCTTCTGGAGAATAATAAGTCACCAGTGCCAAACCGTCGTCACCAGTGTTCGTTGCTGAAAACCCTTCGACGGTTCCACGTCGGCACGCGTTGAAATGGAGTCCGTCGGCCATGGTGTTCTCGACGTGAAGTCCGTCAACGATGATGTCGGAAACACCCATCATGATCACGCCTGCCTGCGGGCTCGACTCGACTCTGCAGTCGCTCAACGTCACCCAACTAGCGGGCCTTCCCGGGCCGGTCCAACCATTGGGCACTGCCGACGTGTCCGATGCATAACCCACGACCCGGATACCGTCGCCCATCGACCGCAGCGCCGGCTGGCTTGCCCATCGCACTGCCACATTGCGAAGCGATACGCGTTCCAGCGGACCACGCAGCACGATGCCGTGGCTCGTGCCTGCACCGTTGTCGTCCAGATTGTCCATCAGAAGTTCGGCACCGGCGACGAAGTCGATCGAAACGTCAGAGATCCCCACTATCGAGATTGCAGCGCCGCCTGCTGGATGACGCTGAGCAAAGCGGTACTGGCCGGACGGAAAAAGTAAGACGTCCCCAGATTTCAGCTCGGCGACGGCGTTGCCGATAGCAATCGAGTCATCTTGTGTCCCATCACCAACCGCACCGAAATCGCGGACATCGATGACGTCACCGCCGTCCTCGACACGACGAACGACGTTGAAGGATTCAGGCAGAGCGGCAGGCAGTGCCAACGCTGCCGGGAACATCCCGAGGAATTTGCGACGCGACAGCGCCGACGACCAGTTAGCCAATGGGTACCTCACTCAGGAACGAACATATCTTCTCGGCAGTTGCTGTCGACACAATCTCGGATTGGCGCCGCTTGACGTGCAACTGTCCACGATTCCTCAACGATGCCCTGGCGTCTTCGTCGTCGCAGTACTTTTTCACGAGTTCGGCCAACGCACTGGAATCATACGGATCGAAATACTCTGCGCCGTCGCCGCACGTTTCTCTCAAGACCGCAATGTCGGACGCCAGAACAGCGGTACGGGAGGCCATTGCCTCCAGCGGTGGAAGCCCGGCGCCTTCGAAAAGTGAAGGCATCACCAACAAGTCCGCCTGAGCCACCAGAGCACGCAGACTGTCGAACGGGAGTCGGCCCGTCAACTGCACACGGTCACCCAGGCTTGCCACAAGCTGGTTGATCCGGTCGTCGAGCGTCCTGAGTGACTCATCGCCACCAGCTATCACCAGCGTGTGTGGAATGGAATCCGAGATCGTCGCAAATGCGTCCAGAAGTACGGGCAAGTTCTTGTGCCGCTTGATATTGCCGACATACAAAATGTAGGGGCGCTGAATTGGCGACGACGCCGAGTCAGCTTCAGAGAACCACACGTCGTCTACCGGTATCGGCGTCACCAGTACCTCGGATGAGGGTGCGATGGCAGCCATGGAACGGGCTGTTGCCTCGGACGGGGTGAAAATCGTTGCGGCCCGCCGTGCGCTGAGTTTCAGCATCGTCCACGCGTACGCGTTCTTTGCGCGATTCTGGTCGCTCAGCTTTTTGTCTTCGATATGGAGGGTGTCATGCACCGTGGAGAAGTATCGAACGTCCCGATTACGAGGAGACGTTAGTGCAAAAGGAAAGGGGTAGTGCGGAACCCACAGTGCCTGCGGACGGGTTGCCGCCAATGCCTGACGCCACACGCGTTGTTCTCGCATTGAATACATTCGGGCATCCGCAGGATCCGCGAAAATCACACGGGTTTCTTCGCTGGTGTCAGGTGCTGCGTTTCGGTCAGCGAGGATGGCCAGCCTGAATCCACGTTCTTCTAGCACCTGCTCGAGCACAGGAATTTGGGTCCTGATGTAGGTCCCGATACCACTCTGACGAATATGTCGGGCATCGAACAACAGATCAACCGACTCGCCATCGCGGCTCGCCTGACCGGCACGGGGAGTATCCATAAGTGAATTGTTGCAGGTCCGTCAATTTGATGGAGACAATGATGCCCTGTCGGATGTCCGAATTCGCAGATGAAATGGTACCTTCGGCACTAACGAACTGACCTTGCCGGATCATCGGCAGTGTCAGGTGCATTCACGGCAGTAAGGGCGACTTCGGCTGGGTTTCAACAATGCTCGATCAGCCGAATCGTCAGGATAAAAGACCACACACCGAATAACTGTCACACGTCGCGGGAGTTTCGAAGCAAACATGAACGAACCCAAATTAGCGATAGTGCACGAGCGATTCACTGAGATCGCGGGTTCTGAACATGTCGTTGAGCAACTGTCCTTGACCTGGCCGCAAGCCGCTGTCCATGTGCCTCTTGCCCGACCTGCAGGCATACCTGCCGGACTTTCGTCCCCTCCTGTGACGACATGGGTCGATGGCGCATACCGGATGCTGGGAAGGTCTTCTTACGCACCGCTGATGCCGCTGCTGCCCAGCGCTTTTCGCGGCATGAAACTGGGAGAGGTCGATGCGGTGGTGGTGAGCCATCACGCATTCGCCACACAAGCCGCCTTCGCCACCGACGCCCCGGTGATCGCATATGTACACAGCCCGGCGCGCTGGGCCTGGGATCCCGCCTTTCGCGCGCAAGAGTCGGGGGGCGCAGCTGGCGCTGCCGTGCTCGCAGGACTGGCGCGAGTAGCGCGTCGGGGCGAGTTGAAAGCTGTGAACCGGCTCGACCAGGTAGTCGCGAACTCGACCGAAGTTGCCGACAGGATTCAACGCTGGTGGGGCAGAGAAGCAGTGGTGGTGCATCCACCCGTGGACACCCATGGATTCACCCCTGATTTCTCGATAGACCGGGAGGATTTCTTCCTTCTTGCCGGCCGCTTGGTGCCTTACAAACGACCAGACCTTGCGGTTAGAGCCGCACGGCAGGCGGGTAAGAAACTCGTCGTTGTGGGCGATGGCCGATGGATGGACGTCTGCAAGGAATTAGCCGCCGAAGACACGGTCTTTGTCGGGCGAGTCCCCCATGATCAACTACTGGATCTTTACCGGCGGGCCCGAGCCCTGCTGATGCCCGGCGTCGAGGACTTCGGCATCGTCCCGGTCGAGGCAATGGCCACCGGAACCCCCGTGATCGCTTTGGGCGAAGGCGGTGCGCTCGACACAGTTATCCCAGGAAAGTCCGGTGTTCTCGTCTCCCCTGGCGACGACGCGAAGGTGGTTAGCGGTCTCGCAGAAGCAATGGAGACGTTCGATCCAAACGATTTCGATGCAAAGGTAATCCGCGCTTGGGCCGAAGGCTTTTCGCAGAAGGCCTTTGGAGAGAACATGATTAGAGTCGTTGACGGCGTGCTGGGCAACCACTGACTGTCAAGCGGTCGAACATACCCATAGCCGGATATGACTCCGACAGGCGTTCAGAAACAGCGCCACGGCACAAGCACAGCCACTGGCAGGATGTCTCCGTGGTCCCGGCACGATCCAGCGGCACCGATACCGGCGCCAACACCTTCGTCCGGATCGTCGGTGGCACGCGTATTGGGACGCCGGCTTGAAATCGATTGCTTCTGAAAAAGGTCAGGCCACCCGAAGGTGGCCTGACCTATTTTCAATATTCAGTTCGCCAGTTCGTCCTTCTTGGCGCGAACCTGTTCGAGTACTGCCTCGGCGCGCTTACGTGCGCGCTTTCCCTGTACCTCGGTTTGCTCGGATACAGTCTCGGCCCAGTCGTTACTCTTCTCGCGTGCGAGTTCTGCGATTTCAGCACTGTGTTTGCGCGTCAACTCTGCAAGATCGGCCCGACGCTCGCGCGCGGTCTCGGCGAGTTCGTAGCCACGCTCGCGTGCCGTCTCTGCCAGCTCTGAGCCACGCTTCTGTACGACTTCCAAGAGGTCCGGCCCACGCTCCTTTGTAGCTTCACCGAGCTCCGCTGCCCGTTTGCCTGCGATCTCGGCGATCCCCGAACCTCGTTCCTTGGCCAGTTCGATCAAATCCGCACCGTGCGATTTGGCATTGTCGCCGAGTTCGGTGCCGCGCTCCGATGCCACTGCCATTGCATGTTCGATACGAGAACCCGCGTGATGGCCTTGCGCAGTGACCAGGGGCAGAGCCGCGGAAAACGAGGCCCGCGCCTTTTTCGCGGCGCGACGTCCCCGCCACCCGAGAGAGGGCTTTCCTTCGGTATCGACCGAGGCGATTATCAACCCACCGAGCAAGCTGACATTCTTGACGAACTGAGTACGCTGCATGGCGCGCGCCGAGGGATCGGTCTCGTTCCAGAAATCGTGACCGACGAGCGTGGTGGGTACCAGGCTGCCGGCGAGGGCTAGCGACGCAAGCCGGGGCGTTTTGCCGCTGGCCAGCAACACGCCGCCCCCGATCTGGATGACCGAGTTGATCTTGACGAGAGTTTCCGGATCCGTAGCAATCTTCTGCTTGACTGCTTCCGGCAACGTCCCGACAACTTTGTCGATCAATGGCGCCGCTTGAACTGCTCGCTGAGCTGGGTCACGCAGTGCATCAATTCCTCCTGCGATGAAAAACGTGGAGAGCAACGGACGAGCGATTCTGCGTACCAACATATTTCAATCCTCCCGGTATAGGTTCGTGATTCACCATAGCGATCGACGAAAGAAATCTGATCCGACTACATGCTCGCCAGACTCTCGTCGTCGATCGCGAATTCGACAGCTCGACCTTGGGGGTTCAGGCCTGTCCGTCGGGGTTCAAACAGTCGGGGTTCACTCAACTGAGCAGCCGCGTGGCGAGCGCCGAACACTCGGCCTCCAGAGCAAGAATTACGCGCCGCTGGCAGCCCTGTCATGTGCCACCCCCTGATCGTGAGCTGATCTCGCACCCGTCTCGACTCGGATAGTCGCAAAAGTAAATCTAACTGATGCAGCACAGATTTTGTGCACCCGGCTAGTGTAATCGAATCGTCACTAAGCCTTCCAGTCGGCATTATCCGCCGAGTTCAGCGCGCGGACGCCGGGTAGGGTGCACTTTTGCGATCACGGCATTGCCAATTATCTATGCGTGCTGGTATAGATTTCAGAAGGTGCGAGTGCAAGCACAGACAGAAACACGGCGCGTGCGAGTGTCGGGAGCGGAAGGACACGACCGAAAGGAACCGGCAAACACTTCACTCGGAGCGCTACACCTCGGCGCCTTCCTTCAGGAGGCTGAGCGCCGAGCGATTGTCCGCCAAGCTCACATAGAAGGTCCGGGACTACGGTTCACGCATCACGGCTTCGCTAGAGCATGAAAACCTTTGTTTATAACCGAAAGCGAGCCCCACATGTCCGACGAACTTGTCGTCCGGCGCGTCATCGGCGCACCCCCCTCGTCGATATTCGCCGCATTGGCGAACCCCGAAGTTCAGGCAACGATCGATGGCTCCGACATGCTCAGAGGAGCCATCGATCCGAAGCCGTTGAACGGTGTCGGCGACACGTTCACGATGCAGATGTATCAGCCGGCAATCGGTGAGTACGTCATGGAGAACACCGTATTCGTTTACCGACTCAACGAAGAGATCGGTTGGATTCCGAACCGCAAAGGCATGGAGCCACGAGGTACGCGTTGGTCGTGGCGGCTTGACGCCGTATCGGAAGGCAGCACCGGACTCACTCAGGTGTACGACTGGTCCGGCGTTACCGACGCGGAGTTCCGCCAAGCTGCTGGATTCCCGAGGGTCACGGAGGAGCAGATTGTCGCAACGATGAACCGTCTAGCCGACCACCTCGGCGTTCCTGTCGAGGACCAAAGCGAGAGGACTGAAGTAGTTGCTACTTCAGGCATAGCCCCTTGGCAGGCGTGAAATGTACGTGCCTGCGTCGACGTAACTTCACCTCAGGAGCCCCATGACTACGACAGGCATCCCGTCCACGGACAAAAGTGAGCGTAACGCCGAAATGCCAGCCTCAAACGATCGAGCTGATGCTACGAAACGCCCTGAACTGACAAGCCTTGGTGCGCCTGAAGATTGGCATGACACAGTATTCTCTTCGCCGCCTCCCTCGGACGTATTGTTCACTTCTGTGTCCGAGATCAACGGGGTCACTGTCCTCTCGGTCTACGGCGAAATCGATGCAGCGTCCCTAAGTTCTTTAGGCGCTCACCTGCAAGACATCATCGACGAAGGACGTCCGTTCCTCATCGATTGCACCGACTCCCACTTTCGCAGCGATGTCGCACTGTCCATCCTGAGCACACTGGCCGCGCGCGCAAACAGACTTGGCATCATCTGGGCGCTGGCAGCTGCTGACAGCACCATACGGTTACTCGAGCTACTCGAATTCGGCACCAAGATCGCTGTCTTCAACTCGCCATCCGAGGCTGCAGCTTTCGTATCCGCGTCGTCGACGGAAAGACCGTCCACGTAAACAACATTCATGGAAGCAACGACAGCCGTGCCCACTTCGTCGTCGCCAATCGTCTCCCAGTGGATACGGATCGTCCGGCATCAGGCTGTCGGTGGTACCTCGAAGCGCTCCCACACACGGTGCGTCTTCAAGAGTTGGGCGACTGCGGCCAGAGCCGCTTCTGCATCCGCATCAACGGCGACGCCTGGTGCAGCCTCGTCGATACCGGCAGCAGCGAGCACACCCGTACTCTCACCCCAAACGCCAATCGCCTTGCTGTGTCTGTACATTTCGTTGAGAAGCGTGTCAACACGGGGATCCAGGTTGCCTTCGTCGATCCTGGGCATGTCACCGCTCAACAGGATTGCGTCGAACTCGATCGAACGTGCTGTGAGGTACGTCCTCTGCACGGTCACGGCGCTCTTCCCGCCTCCGATCGTCCCTCCGTGCGGTCCGAGGACAAGCGGAACCATACCGGCGTCGACGATCTTCTCGCGCACAGAGGCGACGGTATCCAGATCGGAGTTCTCGTCGATGGCCAGCGCGATAATCCTGCCGTCGACGGGCCATTCCGCGCCCACTTGCGAGAGTGCTGGGCTCGGCTCCGGATCCTCCAGTGGCTCTGTAGGTTCGGGAGCCTCGAGCCCGAGCCCCCTCGCCACCGTCTCGACGAGCACTGGATCGATGTTCGCCAAAATCCCCAGATTCCGAATCTTGATGTTCTCCTCGAAGCACTTCCCCAATTCGAAGGTATATGCCTCTGCGACGTGCTCCTGCTCGATCGGAGACAGACTGCAGTAGAACAGACGCGCCTGGGAGAAGTGATCGTCGAAGGTCGCCGGTGCCTGACGCACCTTACGGCCTGAAACTTCCTCGGGCACTTCGATGTAGGCAGCGCTATCCGCCGAGGCCAGGAACGGGCAACCCCCATCGAGCGAATTGGGATGGTACGGCGCTACCCCGGTGTGGACCCCGTCCTGGTGGAAGCCGTCGCGAAGCATGTCGTTGACGGGTACATGAGGACGATTGATCGGGATCTGATCGAAGTTGGGACCGCCGAGACGCGTGATCTGAGTATCGAGATACGAGAACAAGCGTGCCTGCAGCAGAGAATCGTTGGTGATGTCGATACCTGGCACCAAGTGGCCCGGATGGAATGCAACTTGTTCGGTCTCGGCGAAGAAATTGGTCGGGTTGGCGTCGAGTGTCATCGTCCCGATGATCTGAACCGGCGCAATCTCCTCCGGAACGATCTTCGTGGGGTCCAGCAGATCAATGCCTTCGAACATTTCGTCTTCGGTATCCGGAAACACCTGAACCCCGAGATCCCAGGACGGATACGCGCCGGCTTCGATGGCATCCGCGAGGTCGCGGCGATGGAAGTCCGGGTCTACCCCACCTGCTATCTGAGCTTCCTCCCACACCAGCGAGTGAACGCCTGCCGCCGGCTTCCAATGGAACTTGACCAAATTCGTTGCACCGTCGGGGTTCACGAGTCGGAACGTGTGGATGCCGAAGCCCTCCATCATGCGATACGAGCGGGGGATGCCTCGATCGGACATGTTCCACAACGTGTGAGCGGTCGCCTCGGTGTGAAGGGAAACGAAATCCCAGAACGTATCGTGCGCGCTCTGCGCTTGCGGGATCTCGCGGTCCGGGTGAGGTTTCGCAGCGTGAATGATGTCGGGAAACTTGATTCCGTCTTGAATGAAGAAAACCGGAATATTGTTGCCTACCAGGTCGAAAACACCTTCGTCGGTGTAGAACTTAGTGGCAAAGCCGCGTGTGTCTCGCACGGTGTCCGCCGAACCTCGAGAACCCAGCACCGTCGAGAATCTCACGAATACCGGGGTCCTTGCGCCCGATGCGAACATGGCTGCTTTGCAAATACTCTCGGCTGCCCCATTACCCAGGAACGTTCCGTGTGCAGCGGCACCACGTGCATGCACAACCCTCTCAGGGATTCTCTCGTGATCGAAGTGAGTGATCTTTTCGCGAAGGTGGTGGTCTTGAAGGAGCGTCGGCCCCCGCTCACCTGCAGTGAGTGAGTGGTCGGTCTCGTACAGTCGTGTCCCCGTTGCAGTAGTGAGATATTCACCCCGCTGCCCGCGGCCGTTACCCTTCACCTTCTCCTCTGCGCCCGCAACAGTGCGCACCTCTGGCTGTCTCTGGTCATCTTTGGGAGGCAGCGGTTGGCGCGGCTTGACAGGCTCGCGCAGGTCCGGTGTTTGCGAGGACGGTGCGCCTGGGACGGATTCAGGTGACGGCATTGAACAACTCCTCTTGATTACAGGATGGATCGAGCAACCGAGCACCCTCGACTCAGGCACGCCCCGAGGGTGACGAGTGAACCTCGACGATGGCTCGGGCCGTTGTCGTGCTTCGTCCGCGGCCGCTTCCGTGCGAGCTTTCTCGGCTGCTGCTTCTTACTCGGCGACTTCCTGCTGGCTCTCGGCCTTGACGCGTTCGCGAGGACCGCACTTGTCCTCTGGTATGTGAATCCTCCAGGTCCGATACGGAGACGTGTGTTGCGATTCGTACATTGAAGGCACTACCCGAAGCTCGATCTGACAAACATCGGTGTCCCTGCCGCCGCGCCGGCCAGACACAGACTGCGCCGATTTCGGCATGATCGGCAGCTCCTGTTTCGCTCACGGAGGGCGGGTATCGGAGCTGAGAGGCAGAGCCGTCAATAGTAGTGTCGCCGGCCACCTACGGCGCGACCCGTCGACCCGAGCAACATCAAAATCAGTCCGATCACCAGTACCACGATCCCGATTGTCCACAGGATCGGAATTCCGAATACGAACCCAACGATCAGCAAGATAATTCCGAGAATGATCATGGCGAACTCCTTTGCACGAGCGTCACAAGACCCGGCGTTATCGGCATACCCTCACGTAGACACCGCAAACGGCGATCACGCAGTCGGATCAATTCGGTGACCGGCAGAGGTGCCTTTCTCTGTCGTCTTCCTTCGTGTAGGCGATGGTTCCCTACACGAACACATAACCCTGGAGAGCCGAGAATACGTGGCCAGGCACACTGAGGATTCGGCCGATTGTGTTTGCATTTCAATGGTTTGGGGCAGGCGAACGACGACAACATTTCCGTGAGAAGAGGTCGATCAACGTGCGCGCAGTGACATGGCAAGGTAAGCGGAGGATCAGCGTCGAAACGGTTCCCGATCCCACTATCGCCGAACCAACTGACGCAATCATCAAAGTCACCACGACCAACATCTGTGGATCCGACCTACACTTGTACGAGACCTTGGGCGCGTTCATGAACTCGGGGGACATCCTCGGTCATGAGCCCATCGGGATCGTCGAAGAAATCGGTTCCGCCGTCACTGATCTCGAAGTCGGTGACCGCGTTGTCATCCCCTTCCAAATTTCGTGCGGCAACTGCTTCATGTGCAACTCCAGTTTGTACACACAGTGTGAAACGACGCAGGTTCGTGACCAAGGTACCGGCGCGGCACTGTTCGGATTCTCCGAACTTTACGGCTCGGTACCAGGCGGACAAGCTGAGTATCTCCGCGTCCCACAGGCACACTTCACTCACATCAAAGTGCCTGACGGACCCGATGATTCACGCTTTGTCTACCTGTCCGACGTATTACCCACAGCCTGGCAGGCAGTTGAATACGCCGCCATCCCAGCCGGGGGTTCAGTCACGATCCTCGGACTCGGACCGATCGGAGACATGGCCGCTCGCATCGCACAGCACAAAGGGTTTCGTGTCATCGGCATCGACCGGGTACCTGAACGCCTCGCACGCCTGGAAAAGCGCGGCATCGAAACGCTCAACCTCGACGACTACGGCGACAAGATCGGCGACGCCGTACGCAATCTCTTCGACGGCCGCGGAACGGATTCCGTGATCGACGCTGTCGGCATGGAGGCTCACGGGTCGCCGATCACCAAGCTCGCGCAGCAATTCATCGGACTTCTTCCCGACGCGATTGCCGCACCGACAATGCGCACCGCCGGTCTCGACCGATTAGGCGCGTTGTATTCGGCAATTGACATCGTCCGACGTGGCGGAACGATCTCGGTGATCGGCGTCTACGGCGGAAAGATCGACCCACTTCCTCTGATGACTTTGTTCGACAAGCAAATTCAACTGCGAATGGGCCAAGCCAACGTCAAGAAGTGGGTCAACGACATCATGCCGCTCCTGACTGACGAGGACCCACTCGGAGTCGACACCTTCGCAACCCACCAACTGCCATTGGAACAAGCACCGCACGCGTACGAGATCTTTCAGAAGAAGCAGGAAGGAGCAGTCAAGATTCAACTGAAGCCCCACCTGTAACTATCTGCGAGCATGTGGTTACCCATTGGCCGGATTATTCGTTGGACAGCAGCGGTCCCAGCGGTCCGAGGTCGATGTTGAGGTCTTCGGGTGTGAGACCGAAATGCTCCCGCAGTTCGGCCATTCGATCCTCGAGCAGCATCAAAGTCGTGCCGATGCGCTCGATCTGCTCGTCGCTGAGATCTCCGTGCTCGACGCGGCGCAGGGCCTGGCGCTCCATGAGTTGACGCAGGAGTTCGACGAGCGTGAGAACCAAGGTGACCAAACCACGTTCGACTGATTCGGGGTCGGCGTCGATCCGCTGCGGTAGAACGCGGCGACCGAGATCTGGGTTCGCATCCGAGTCGAAGGTCCCCGGTTCAGTCATCGGTGATGTCCGGTTCTGTTGGATCAGGAACGAGTGCGCTGACCGATGCGATCAGGGTTCGTAGCGAGATCCGCACCATGTCGACGTCGGCCAGCGAGAGAGTGATCTCGCCGGTGACGACAACTCCCCCGCCCAGCACCCGGTCGAGCAGATCTACGAGAGCGATGCGGCGAGTGTCGTCGGCCGGGACCATTTCGCTCATCGAGTCACCATGTCGATCCCGGAAAATGAGTACGGGGGCCACGGTCCGGTCAGTTCCACTGTGATGCCCTCACGTTCGGCGTCGAGCGTGGCAACGAAGGTTGTGAAGTCGTCGACCCGATCGTCGTCCACAAGATAAGTGCCGTTGAAGATCATCCAGGCGCGTTTTCCGGACAGGACAGGATCGGTGACAGGCCGCCGGAGTCCCTCGACGGCGCGTTGGAGTAGCGCAGCATGTAAGTCGTCTGCCTCGGCCGCTGCGCGGCGTTCCACATTCTGTTGCGCAGTCAACTCCGCCCGGCGTCGAAGCAGATAAGCTGTCCCCTTTCCTGTTTGACTCGGTTCGGCTTGTTTCTCGGGTGATGTCTGTGCCAGTGCACGTGCATCGCCATAACCCTTGACTCCCCATTCACTTCGACCGGCCACGGAACGTAATGTGGTGCGGAACTTTTCATGCCCGACCTCGAGCAAACTGCGAACTCGGTCGTCGTCGAGATACAGGGTGGCCAATCGCAGCGGAATCGTGGGACCGCAGCGCAGCACGGCAGAGACGACGCGCTCATGGGCTCGCGCAGTTGCTGCCAGCCAGTCGAGATCCTCGAGGTGGCGTCGCAGTGGGCCCTCACCGAATTCGTCGAGATCAACCGAGCCCACTACCGCCGCCAGGTCGGTCGAATGCACTACCCGGACAGCCTCACCCGCCACGCCGACGACCCCGCTCAGAGACGCGCCGTCGATACTCTCGGACGTGATGGCGTAGAGCCACACGCCTTCATTTCCTGTCATCGTCTTCGTCCCAGCGCCGCGTCTCCACCTCGATCGGCTCGTCCGAGGTAAGTGCAGGGTCCACCGACCTATCGGCCTCGAGTTCGGCGATCCGTTCCCGCAGGCGTGTGTTCTCCAGTTCGACGCTGTTGTTCTTTCCAGTAAGCCAGGGATCGTGCTCCCACCAGTCGATGCCCACTTCCTTCGCCGTTTCCAGCGAAGCGATCACGAGTCGCACCTTGATCGTCAGTAATTCGATATCGAGCAGGTTTACCTGAATGTCCCCGGCGATCACCAGACCTTTATCGAGCACCCGTTCGAGAATGTCTCCAAGGTTGGTCGACTGGTGCCCACCGCCCATGCCGCCACCTGAGACCTGTGGCAGGTTGCTCGAACCACCGCCGGCGACGGTCATGACCGTCCGCCCACACCGTCACCCGCACCGCGGGCATAGCGGCGGGTTCTGCGATAGGACAACAACTCTCCGTCCATATCCAACACCACCTCATACAGTGCGAGCATGTCCGTCGACGACGGGACGCGCCGATCCTCGACCACCTCGACTTCCACAGTCCAGCCTTCGTCGGTCGGCATCACCGACGTCGCACCCAACGGCTTCTTTCCAGTCAACTGCGTGATGTCGCGCAATGCGAGTTCGGCGACGTCATGTGCAGGCAGGGGCGGTGGCTCCTCTTCCACCATGGCGCATCACTCCTCCTCCTGAGTGATTGTCTGTCGTGTTGCAGCCATGTCGTCGAGGATGACCTGCTGCGCTTGTTGTTCCTCTTCCGCGGTGATCTCGCCCGCAGCCCGCGCTTCCTCCAGCTCCTCGAGGGCGCGGCGGGCACTGGCGGGATTGTGCAGTTCGTCCTCGACCTGTTGTTGAATCAACTCGGCCAGCGAGATCACCCCGCGCACCGGGGCAAGTGGCAGTGTGATGATGAAGGAGAGCACACCCATCGGTCAGCCCTCCGGTTTCTGTGTCACCACGAAGTCGTAGGCAGCGAGCGGGCCGAGCAACCGCATCTCGACCCGGCCGTCCCATTGCTGCGCCAACTCATCGACAATGTTCTCGAGTTCTTCTTGTCGTGCGACCTCGACGAGCACCGCCACTTGCGCGGCTTCCTCCTCGTGCGTGGGTTCCCGCACATTGAGGAAGTCGGCCAGCCCTGTGAGCGCATCGACGACCGCGCGAGTGTCTTCCTCTCGCTTGGCCACGATGGCGTTGCTCACGATCTCACCGAGGGCCATCCGCGCGTCACGGGTAACCTCTTCGGGCTGATCACGGATGGTGTCCCGTAGCCTGCTTGCCTGTTCGTTCTCTTCGATAACTTCCCTCAGGATCGCCTTTTCGACGTAGCGCCCCTTCACGATGTACTGCGCGAGTCCTTCGAGTTCTGCCAATGCTGCGGCGAACTCGTCGGCGTGTGCTGTGAGTAATTCGTCCTTCACAGCGTCCGTGTCGGTAAGGACCGCCCCGAATCTCAGGGGAAGAACGGGTGCCACACGAGCAGTTCCGTTCAACAAATTCGCGTGGGCTTGTAGGTCCTCGGGCTTACCCAGCCGTCTGTCTACCGAGATTTCGCTGACGAGCGCGGCAATGTCGCCGTGTGTGACTATGCTGACCGCTTCGTCACATACGCCAACTGCGTCCTCTCCGGCCTCCACATCCGCAGGCACGATGCCGTACACGTAGATCCCACTGGTTCGAGGCTCCTGGCGCGTGTCGGCAGCTTGGTTCGACGTAGACGTATTCGACGTGGACATCATCAGTCACCTCGGCTCGACTTGCGTGAAACTCGTTCGCGCTCAGGCTCTTCCTCGCCACCGCCGAGGATTCCACCGAGCTTCTCGCCAGCTGCTTCGAGCGCGCCCTTGGTTTTCGATTTGGCACCGCTCTCGGTGACATCCCCGACCAAATCCGTCAGTCCCTTGGGTTCGTCGCCGATCTCGAGCCGGTTCACCGCCTCCGCGAACCGCAGGTAGGTATCGACACTGGCGACGACTACGCGTGCATCAATGGTCAGCAGTTCGATACCGACCAGGGAGACACGCACGTAGGCGTCGATGACCAGGCCCTTGTCGAGGATGGTGTCGATGACATCGGCGAGGCTACTCGAACTAGGCCCGCCGCCGACTGCGCCGCCACCACCTCCCGCGGGTTGTATCGACGTCATCGCCGTGCTCCCTGCTTCGCGCCCGGGGACTTTGCTGCCGCGGTCTTGCGTGGGCGGCCTCTACGCGCCGGCGCCTTGTCCTGACTCGCGGCCGCAGTTTTGCGGGGGCGTCCTCGGCGTACCGGCGGAGACGGTGGCTCCTCCTCGGGCTCTTCCTCAGGTTCCTCGTCCTCGTCTGTTTCCTCAGGTTCCTCGTCCTCGGGCTCTTCCTCAGGTTCCTCGTCCTCGTCTGTTTCCTCGGGCTCCTCGTACTCGTCTGTTTCGTCGGTCTCCTCGCCCTCATCCAGTTGTGTTTCGTCCTCCTCGGCCTCCACGACCTGGCCGTCCCGGATTTCTCCGCGCCAGCCCTCGATATCATCGGGATGGAGAATGGCCTGCGTCATGACGTGACGTTGAAAGTGCTTGAGTTCCAACCGTGCTCGCCGTCCAGGTGCGCGCCACAGATTTCCCGTCTTCTCGAAGAAACCCTTCGGTTGATATTCGAGGATCACGAGGATGCGGGTGAGATCGGGCGTTACCTCGTGGAACGTCACCGCACCGTCGACGTAACCTTTGGCACCCTTCGAACGCCACACGATCCGTTCATCGGGAACCTGTTCGAGGATCGTCGATTCCCACGTTCGGTGCGACAGGAAGACCTGGGCCTTCCACTCGAGTTTCTCGTCCGATTCCTGCTCCACTCGTTCAACCTTCTTCATGAACGACGGAAAGTCGGTGAACTGAGTCCATTGGTTGTAAGCCAGTTCAATAGGGACCCCGACATCGATCGATTCGATGATGTTGGTCAACTTGAGCTTCTTGCCCTTGCCCCCGCTCTTTGCGCCGTCCTTGCCTCCACCGTCGCCCCCGCCGGTGACCGCGTCCTTGACGTCGGAAGCCCTGTCCTTGACCATCTGCTTGGCGCCCTCCCAACCACCGCTCACGGCAGACTTGAGGGGTGACTCACCGTCATCCGATTTCTCGGAACCGGTAACAGCGGCGAGCAACCCGCCGCCACCGCCCTCGGCGTAGTCGTTGAGCCTTTCCGAGGTGTTCGACACAGTTTCCGAGACCGACGACAAGGCACGTTCAGCCACCGCACCGAGTAGCTTCTGGAACGAGTCCTGCAACACGCTCGACGCACTGTGTCCGTCACCCGGTATAGCTTCTTGTAGTTTGTTCGCGGCGTTCGTCATCGTCATCATCTCCGTGAGCGTCGGACGGGCGCAGTGTCCGTTGCGGTTTTAGCTCGTGTTCTCTGACTGCTTTCGGTAGCCTCGTCACCTTCCTCGTCCTTGTCGGACTTGGTCTTCCGCGCCGTACTACTGGATCGGGTGCTGCTGGTGCTCGAGGTGCGGCGGCGCGTCGCCGGACGCTTGCGTGGAGTCGACTCCTCTTCGTCAGGTGCCTCGTCTTCTTCATCGTCACGCGTGTCGTCGTGCGAGTGAGCGCTTTTCTTGCGGCCGAGCCTCCGTACCCCGGCGACGTCACCGACAGTGTCGGAAACATCATTGACAGTGCCCGATACAGGGTTGCCGCCGGCCAACAACCGGTTACTCAGAGAATCGATGCGTTGACTGGCCGCCGTGACTGCTGCGGCCTTCGCTGCGCTGACCAATTCTTCCTTGACCACGCCGCCGATCTTGGCGGCCTCCGGCGATTTTGCCAGCATCTTGGTGCCGCGTTCCAGCAAGTCACGCGGTCCGCCGGGGAAGCGGCCAGTCGCGCCCGCGGCCGCGAGCATCAACGCCATCTTCATTCTGCGGGTGCGGCCTAGCATGTACCCCGCACCGACCGCCAATGCCACTTGGCCTTTAGCTTTCATTGTCGAACCCCTTCGCCGAGTAGTCATAACGCACCTCTTGCCAATCGTCGGCAATGTGTCGCAGGACGGTCCTCGGGGTGGGCTGCACAACCGTGTGCGGCAAAGGTGCGCTTTTCGACTACCCTGCCCGTAGGACACTCAATCATCAGCAGAACACTGGATTCGGCCGATTGTTGCTTCCCGTTTCTGCACTAGGCGGCCATCGCCGAAATATGTGGGTCGTGCGTGATCACCTCCGCGATTGTGCCGATGGGTCTGACGGGTGCGTTGTTGTTCAACAGCTTTCGACGGTAGTGGCCTATTTGGCGGCGGCTCGCACCGCTGCGATCACCCCCGCGACAATGAGCGCCAGCAGGAGGACGACGAGCAGCACCGGCCCGAGCAGGAGCGCGAGGACAAACAGGAGGATGACCATGGCTTTCGTCTTTAGGCTCAGTCCCGCCACCATGCCCTTGACCGCGGGCAATACAGGATTCTTGCCCGTCAGAACTGCCTGGACACCTGCGAGCCCCGCTGATACGCCCGGCCCGTGGGGTGTTGCCCCTTCGACAAAGGTCTTCGTCCTCTCCTGGAGCTTGCTCGTCACCGCCCCTACCCGATCCTGCACCGAATCAGCAAGGTGAGTGTGGTTTTTCAACCACTCGAGGGCGGCCTCGACCGACCGCCACACCGGACCACGATCAGTGCCGGTCGAGACGTCTTCGGGGGCAACCGTGGCATCACCTTGCTGTGATTGCCGCGGCTTCGATCGTCGTGCCGGCTCCGCGCGCCGTGGTGAGCCGCGCCGAGATTTGATCGCGGTCGACTCCGCAGTCGCCTGCCGCGCAGCCAGCGCTTGCGAAGATCCCCACCCCAACCTTGTTGAAGCCTTCGACGTTCGCGCCGAACGTGACGTGGCGGACACACCTCGCGTGGCACTGCCGCCGGCTTTCCTGTTGTGTGCCGTGCCTGTACCTCGCGTCTTGGCTGGCGCGGTCCGGCCGCTCGTATTCCGTTGTGCGCTCATACTTCTCGCCTATTCTCGCGTGCACAGGCCCCTCGCAGCGCGATCCTGACGTGCACCAGGACTGATTACTTACTACCCCAGCTAATGACGGCGCGGGACAAGTCAGTTCTTGAAGACGTGCTTGACCTTCTGCCCCGCCTCCTTGAGCTTGTCACCGACTTGTTTAGCCTGTCCCTTGGCCTGGTCTGTGCTTCCCTCGGCCTCCATCCTTTCATTTCCCAGGCCCTTGCCGACAGTCTTCTTGGTAGCGCCCCCGGCAGTTTCGGCCTTGTGTCGGATCTTCTTCATGATGCTCATGGCGTTTCTTTCTCTGCGGCGATCGGCGGCCGAGCGGTTTTGCCCAGCCGTCCTCAGCCGGAACTATCCATGGTGATCGACGTCGTGCCCGCAGACCCCGAAGTTGCCAGCTGTCGGATGTGCATGACTGCAGTTGCTCAACGGGTGCGCGACTGTAGCCGTCGCCGCGCAAAGAAGGACGACCAGTCCGAAGACGATGAGCATGACGGCCTCCCGGCCATGGCGTAATGCCTAGTCAACGCCGCATTCTGCTGCGCGTCAACACCGTAGGTCTCAGTGATGGACCCGCACTGAACCGCTCGCGCCACTGGGGCACTCAATGACATTGGTCAGCAGCGAGATTCCGCGATTCGTTCTGAGCGTGCAACAACACGTAGACCCTCCGTATGGAGCGCTCCTAGTTTGCTACGCGTGAAATTCGTTCAATACATTTTGCGAACGCAGTGAGGATCGTCTCGGAAGCTTTGGTCTACACGAAGGGTTTCGGATTCTCATTCCTGTGTGCGATCCCCACCCGGACGTCCTGAGATCGACCTGACGCTCGTTCATAGCTCACGCGAGCCGAATTCTCCGGGTCTCCGCCGCTACTGCTGACTTCAGGCGCCACGTTCTCACCCGTATCAACGAGACGTTCTGATCGACTCGACCTCGCCTCTGCCGCAACAACAATGCTCACCGGCGCAGCCACAAAAACCGAAATATCGCTGCTGGCAATGAAACCTCCCATCCGTTCGTCCGCGCGGATCACTACCTACACCCAGACCACTGGCGGTGGAAAGTCATGTGGACGATGATTCAGTTCGCACATTGTGCCTGTGCTCGTCCGAGGCGTATGAGCCGTCATTCCCCTCGAAGCGCCCAGAGTGTTTGGTTCAGCAATAGTAATGCGCCGGTTTCGATGGCAACCGCGCTGGTGACCTACGAAATGGTTGATCACTTTTCGGTTCATCCGATGACCACAAACATCGCGGGGATCGGACGACGCGAGCCACGACGCTACGGATTTTGCACGTCACCAGGCCCGAATTCCGGCAGTTCCATTATCGCGGCCAGCAGATCAGCCATCCTCAATTCGATGTTGACACGGTCGGAGGCCGGAACGTCTGCGTTGTTCAGGATTTCACTTCCGAACAGGGACCAGCCGGCAATAGCAGCGAGCCCGAACACGATGCGTACATCCACCGAGTCGGACGACCGACCGCTCCGAGCGAGGATGGTGCCACCGTCGGCTTCGTCTGTAGGAAGTAAATCCGTTCGACCGTCCAAAGTCAGCCACGTTGCTATTCGTACATAGTCGGGATCTGCAACACCTACAAGAAAGAGACGACGCATAGCCTCTGAAAGTGATTCCACATTTTCGACGACGCTCGCAGACTGTTGACTGTTGCGCGCAAGGACCGCGCGCAAGATGTCGTCCTTGTTGCCGAGATGTTTGTGAATGAGTCCGAGATTGACCCCGGCATCTTGAGCCAACTCCCGAAGCGTTACCGACATCCCCTTGGCCGCGAACTTGGTTCGGGCTGCCCGCAATACGGCATGCCGCACTTCGTCTCTACCCCAGGCTTTTCCCACTGACTTCGGCTCGACCACCCCTTGACAGTAGACGCTTGTCTACTGTCAAATCAACGGGCACCGAAAAGTGACCTAACTCATCTCGTACTTGCTGTCGGGTCGTGCTGAGGTGATGGTCGGCGTCCCAGAGACGTATCCAGCTCGCCGAGCACAGCAATACACCTGAACCCCGGGCCTCACCCGGGGTCCACGAACCGCCCCGAGCCCTGCCGATTCGTCACGACGTCAACCAAACCAGTTCAGCCGAACATCTGACCACATCGGCAGTTCCACGACCAGTCAGTGCCGTAGCCACACCTGAAACGATCAGAGGGAAGGACAACTTTTTACGCCATGGAACGACGCGTTCCATGTCCCCATCATATTTCGGAGGACAGTGCTGAGTTGATCACCACACATGAAGAGAGTGAATTACCCTCTCCAACTGCGCCTTTCTGCTAGTCGGTAAAATTTATCCAGGGTGGACACCATTTACTAGCTACTCGTTCCTTTCCGATCTCGACCGAGCCGAGCATCGTCCGCAGGTCGCATGGTCAGTTCCCCCAGCACGAAGGACGGTCAGTAGATCTACGCCCAAATGATATTAGCGACGGCGACTTTCGTCGCTTGGACCGTCGGAGGCTAGCCGGAAGGAGCACCCAGGTGGAACGAATCGAGAATCGACGACGCGGGTGCCCGTGCTACCTCAGCTCAGCACGAAGGTGAAGAACTGGCCCGAGGCTGTCACCGCCGTTCCTCTAGACACTTACTCCCCCGAAATTCAAACTCCCCGGGCCGAGACGTACGAACATATCGACCGAACGAACACGAATACCGGCTAGACAGAAGCAAATCCGGATCCCGGATATCCGCCACTTCCGTCGAGCGGGACAACATTCAACACCAGGCACATCGCATACCGAGGAATCTTCGCTGGAGATTTCACTCATATTCACCTTGGAGGCATTCACATGATCCGCAGTCCCCTTCGTCGCAGTCGCAGATTGACCGCGGCTACCCTGGCGATCACCGCAAGCATGTTCCTGGCGTCATGCGCCGACAACAGTTCGAGTGGCGGCGGTGAATCCGCCGAATCAGGCTCCTCGCTGAAGATCGGAATGGTCAACGAACAGCCGGATCCCGGTACAGCCACCAAGGGCGGCACGCTGACATTCAGCGGATATGCAGCAGTGACATCGCTCGATCCGGCCAAAGTTCAGATCGCCGGATCTGCCGGTGGCAGTGAACTCGGCGCGATTTACGACGTGCTGATGCGTTACGACCCCATCGAGCAGACGTTCGTTCCGCAGTTGGCGCAGTCCCTCGAGCCGAGCAGCGACAGCAAGACGTGGACGCTCGAGCTTCGTGACGGCGTCAAGTTCAGCGACGGAACGACTCTCGATTCCAAGGCAGTTGTCGACAGCATCAACCGCTACGTCACCAACAAGGGACCGCAGTCGAGCCTGTGGGCAGCCAAGGTTGCCTCCATGGACACCCCGGACGCAACGACGGTTGTCTTCAACCTCGTCGATCCGTGGACCGGCATTCAGTCGATGCTCTCCACCGGCCCCGGCATGATCGTCGCCCCGACCGCTCAGCAGGGTGATCTGTTCACGCCCATCGGTGCAGGCGCATTCACACTCGAAAAGTTCACCCCCAACGAGGAACTTCTGCTCAACGCTCGCCCCGACTACTACGGCGGCGCACCGAATATCGACAAGCTCAAGCTCATCAGCATCGTCGGAGCCCAGCCCACCGCCGAGGCCGTCAAGACCGGTGGCATCGACGCCGCGTACATGCGCACACTCACCCCGATCCTCGATCTGATCGAAAACGGCAACCCGGGCTTCATCGACATCCCGTCACTCGGCTACCTCGCAAACGTCAACATGGCCGAGGGTCGCCCCGGTTCGGATCTCCGTGTGCGCCAGGCAATGGCATTGGCGATCGACCCAGAAACGCTCAACACCCGCGTCAACAACGGCAAGGGCCTTCCCGGCCAGGTGATCTTCCAGGACACCTCCCGCTGGCACAACGACGTCGCACCGACCGGTATAGATCCGGCCAAGGCCAAGGAACTACTCGATCAGGCCAAGGCAGACGGATACGACGGCAAGATCAACTTCGTTGCGATCCAAGAACCCTCCGCGCAAGCAACCGCTCTCGGCGTGCAGGCAATGCTCAACGCCGTCGGATTCGACGCGCAGATCGAGTACGTCACCGGCGCAGGCGATCTCATCAAGCGCCTGTACGTCGACCGCGATTTCGACATGAGCTCGGGTGCGGCCAGTCTTCCCGAGGCTGATCCGTTCGAGCGTCTCTACACGAGTACCAAGTCCGGCGGCAGGAACAACATCACGGGCTACTCCGACGCCGAAATGGATTCCCTCCTGGACAAGTTGGGTGTCGCGACCACCGACGAGGACAAGAAGGCAGTCCTTGCGCAGATTCAGGAACGCGCCAACGAGACCGTGCCGTGGATCGTCTGGGGCAACGTCCCGAACCTGGTCGTGTGGAACAAGGATATCCACGGACTGCAGCAGAACATCGACAGCATGATCCTCTTCGACGAAGCATGGAAGAACTAGACTCGACCATTTGTAGGAGACTTGTGCCGACCTGATCGTTCTTCGATCAGGTCGGCACAAACGAATCCCTGTCCGGCGCAGCCGATCACCCCGCGTGCAGCCGAGATGCCCGGTACAGTTCCATTCTGCGGCCCGCCGACAGATCACACCCGAGCGACGGGCCGCCTAGTCCAGCGCCACTCACAAAGTTGTTGCGACTGTCCACGCAGTATGAATTGCACCCTCGATGTAATCGACCTCGGAGGCGTCACCGACAACTCGAACATCGGACACCACAGCTGCCAATGCCTCGGCCAGCGGCGCCTGCGCCGACACACCCGATGCGACGACAACTATATCGGCGGGAGCTGTCAGTGTCTTGTCACCGGAACGGAACTCGACGTACTCCTTGGTGATTCGCTGCACCGTTGAATTACGGTGAATGTTCACACCCGCCTCCTTGGCGTGGCGCACAGCGGTCCAGCGGCGCGGCATCGCCATCGGAACACCCAACTGCTGACCTTCTTCGATCAGCGTCACGTTGCGTCCGCGCTCGGCCAGGAACTCCGCAAGTTCGAGTCCGACAAGCGAACCGCCGATAACCACGACGTCCTTGCCCATCGGCAGGAACTTGCGGGTCACCGCACGAATCGCGGCGGGGCTCTTGGTGATTCCGGAGAGCTTGCCCAACTTGGCCATAATCCGCAGGAACGGCGGAACCTGCGACGTGTCGCCGGCACCGGTCATCAAGGCGCGCAACGTATCACCGGTGTGCACGTGCGGCAGGTCGCCGCCGGGAACAGACGGGCGGTCGCGCACCGCGCCGGTGGCCACCACAACCACGTCGGCGCCCAGTGCCTTGATCGAGGCGACTGTGGCCTCGGTGTTCAGCCGGATATCGACGCCCAGGCGCGAGGTCTCGACCTTGAGCCAGTCCAACAGGCGACCGTTGTCCGGCGTCGTGAGGCTCGAGAACCACAGTGTGCCGCCGAGGCGATCCGACTTGTCCACCACCGTAACTCGGTGTCCCCGTTCGGCCGCCACGCGAGCAGTTTCGAGTCCACCGGGGCCCGCGCCGATAACAACCACGTACTTCGGGGTGGCGGTGTGCACGAAGGGGAGCAGCGTCTCGTTGCCGAGCGCGGGGTTCACCGCGCACAGCGGAGTGTCGTCCCAGAAGTTTTCCTGAACGCACACATAGCAATTGATGCAGGGGCGGACCCGCTCCGGTGTCCCAGCCTTGAGCTTGTTCACCAACTGCGGATCGGCAAGCAACTGGCGACCCATCGCCGCAAAATCGGCCTTGCCTTCGGCGATTGCTTTCTCGCCGACCTCAGGCAGCACGCGTCCCACGGTGATCACCGGAATAGACACGGCCTTTTTTACTTCGCCGGCAAGTTCGATGTACGCGCCGACTGTGTTCGGCAGCGGACCGTCAGTGAAGTTGGAGAAGGAATTTCGGCCCCAGCCCGTGACGTGGATTGCATCGGCACCGGCGGCCTCGAACAGCGCTGAAGCCTGCGCGGCTTCCTCCGTGGTCAGACCGTCTTCCTCACCGAACTCACGTCCCGCGACACGGAGCAGAATAGCCATCGAATCGCCGACCTCCGCCTTGACTGCTCGGATGGCATCGACAGTCAACCTCGCGCGATTCTCCAGGGAACCGCCGTAGTTGTCGGTGCGCTTGTTATCTGCTCGGCTCAAGAAGCCGCCCAGAACGTAGCCGTGGGCGCAGTGAATTTCGACGGCATCGACGCCTGCGGCCTTCACTCGCCCGGCAGCTTCGGCGAAAGTGCGCACCAACCAATCGATGTCGTCCTGGGTGGCCTCGTGATAGGAGTCTTGCTTTCCTGCGGTAACAGCGCCCATCTTCTTCAGCTCTTCGGGAGTATTGTCGGCCAGAGCAGACCTGTCACGGGGAGCAGAAGGCGTCGACGGAACCAGCATCGGGCGGTCCTGGACCGTATCGATCCGCGCGATCCGGCCGTGGTGCGTCATCTGGACGCACAGCTTGCTCCCTGCTGCGTGGATGGCGTCGGCAAGCGCTGTGAGACCGGGAATGAACCGATCCTCGGACAAACCGGGTTCCTTGGTGCTTGCGGATCCGGCCGGATAGGCGACAGCGCAAGCACCGGTGATGATCAACCCGGTTCCGCCGGCTGCCCGCGCCACGAAATGGTCGATGTCGCCCGTCTCGATTTCTCCGTCTTCGCAGAGGTTCATGTCCATGCCGGGCAGAACAACGCGGTTGGGCACGGTGATGGGACCGATGGTCCCTGGTACGAGCAGGTGCGGGAAGGTCTGGTTGCGGATCACGAGTAGACCCTAAATCTCCTGACAACGCCACATTGCACAGTTTCCGAACATCGAGATGTCACCGGGCGTGCCCCTCGAGACAGTCCGCAAATCACATCGGCAAACTCGCCACGCGGAAAGCATTGGGGACTGTGCCGTAACCTCTGGCGATAGTCGTAAACCTCTGGCGATAGTCGTAATCCGAGTCCCACAAGCGACCGCAACTACACGGCGCGGCGAGTCTGCACGAGGTGGTCGGCACGCTGTGCGGAGCGCGCATCGAGATCGGATGTTCGGGCACCGAACACGAACCGGAGGCGTCTTCCGTGGACATGTCCGCGCAGTGGGTCGTGAGTTGGTGCACATTGCGCAGGTACTCCGGCGCGTTGGTTCGGGTGGATACGGGCAGTGCCCGCTTGATCGTCGCGCTCTAGATGCCGCCGCCCGAGATCGTCACTTTTCTGCAGTGAGCTGTGAATGAGTCACCTTGGTGTGGGCGGAAAGCGCTCCACAAATCATGTCAACAAGGTTGGCGACGGTCTCTTCGAGGTCCGTAGGTGAGTTGGGTGTTGAGGGTGAGCGTTTTCTTTCGGCAAGATCGCCGATCTACAGAAAGCCATCGACGACAAGGTCCCCTTGATGGCCTGGGGTGCAGGCGCCAGTTTCGTACCCTGGACCTCCAACGTCTACGGAGTGGTACCGAGCATGACCAGCGTCATGCTTCTCGATCAAACTTGGATCAACTAGCGTCAACTCCACCCAACGTGACAGTGCCCTTACGGGCCCCCGGGAGGGCACTGCCAATCCAACTGAAAGAAACTGGGGATCAACAACATTCGAGACCCTGGGATAGCTCCAGCGGTAGAGCCATTGCACCAAGTGGCGGCGAACACTCCGGCTACACCTTTCCACGTTTCACTGGCGTCCCCGGAGGATTTTGCTATCACGCTGCAGTCGCACGGACCGCCTGATGAACCCATACCCCGTCGAGTTCATTGACATCAGGAAGCGTCAGAGCAGGGATGAACTGCTTCAGAGTGGTGTGACCAGAGACCCCAACTGAGCGTGATTACCGATCGGCATGCAGCCCAGAATGAATTGCTACGGGTGAACACCCCTCTCCAGGGTGTTCACCCGTCAATCGCTGTTGATTTCACCTATTAATCCGTAGATCTGCCGATACACAATTTCAGCTTGATCAGGCGTCGCGAGGCCGGTTTCGACGGATCTTCTCCGAGCATTTCGAACTCTCGGAACGTCGTGGCAACTTCGGTGACCTAGTCGGCGGTGGCCGCCGAGGAACCTCCCCCACGGATCCGCCTGCTCACGCCGACTGAACCAGTCGCGCAGAAGCTGCGGTGCAACGCCATCCGGTTGTTCTTCAGATCAGCGAAGGGACTCTCGATACCGACCCCGCGGGAAATACGGCGCTTCCCAGGCGAGGGTGCCGCGCTGAAACGGCACACGCAAGCTGCACGAAGTGGTCGGCACGCTGTGCGGAACGCGCATCGAGACCGGGTTGTTCGGGCACCGATCACGGACCGGAGAAACTGCCGCCTTGCGCTCCTGGCGACTGCACACAAGCCTGACCCGAACAACGAGGCCGACAACGGGACATGCCATCACCACAGTTCACGACACAGAAATGCACATCAACCAGCCACACCCAAGAAGCACTAGTGGCCACAAAGGGCCTAATCCCAAAGTGTCCTAAAGTGGCCAGCCAAAATGCCCTTGATGTCCGTTATCTTTACCAAGTGGTTGCCTTCCGTAGCCGCACCACACCCAGCGGACAGAACCGGAATAGGCAACACCACCATGACGACTGCCGAACACCAGCACCCACCTAGGCGCGCGATCTACAAGCCCATCGTCGCTGCGCTCTGGGTGATAGCTCTCGCAGCTTCCATGGTGTTCGGGACAGCGGTCGGACCTGCCTCAGCCGAAACCGCCGCCCAACTCATTTACCGAGTGTGCGGAAATTACGACGACAACCCAATCTCCGGGAGGGCTACCTATTGCCCGGAAAAGTCTTTCCCAGCAGGCGCGGACCTGACGAGCGCGACGCTGGCCTATGCGAACCTTTACCGCACGTACCTGACCGACGCGAACCTGACTGGCGCGAACCTGATCGGTGCGAACCTGGCCCCCGCGGGCCTGGTCCGCGCGAACCTGACCAACGCGAACCTGACCGACGCGGACCTGACCGGCTCGAACTTGTTGGAGGCCAACCTGACTGGCGCGAACCTGGCCGGCGCGAACCTGACTGACGCCTTTCTGCTCGACGCGACCTTAACCAACGCGAACCTTCGTTACGCGAATCTGACCAATGCGGACCTGACCGGCACGGACCTTCGCTACGCGGACCTGACTGGCGCAGACCTGACTGGCGCGAGAATGAACGCCACAGACCTGACCGGCGCAAAACTGACCGACGCGGAGCTGTACCGCGCGGACCTGGCCAACGCGAACCTGACCGACGCGAACCTGGACAACGCGAGCCTGGACAACGCGGACCTGGCCACCGCGAACCTGACCGGCGCAAACCTGAGCAACTCGTATTTTCGCGGCGCTAACCTGACCAACACGATCCTGACCGGAACATCTGCAATTCCGGCCAATATCACTGTGACCACCGAATCCACAGACGGCGCCCCCGTCACCTGGGCCACACCCGTCATGCCCACCGGACTGACTTTCGGCGGCTGCGACTCTGCCTCCGGGACGGTATTTCATGTCTATCTCCCTACCGCCACCGTGACCTGCACCGTCACCAGCACATTCAACGGTGCCCCGACGACAGGCTTCGGTACCTTCACAGTCAAGGTCGTTCCCTTATTTGTCGCACCCGCCTTCACCAATCCCCCACAAGCGCCACTGAAGGCTGGTGTCGGCCTGCCCTTCACTTACACCTTCGACGTCACTGGAAAACCCGAACCCACCCTCGCCCTCACTGTTTACAACCGGCCCGACTGGTTCACACTCACCGGCAGAACCCTTACCGGAACACCTGATGCCGCCGGTAGCTACTCCGTCACCATCACTGCAAGAAACGGCTATGACCCGTACGGCACAGTCCTGAACTTCACCATCGAGGTCACCGCTGAGACTCCCGTCCAGACCATTGCCAGGGTGTGCGGAAGTTACGTTCCCAACCCCACCCTCGCGAGCTTTACTGATTGTTCCGGGAAAGACTTAACCGCCGCACAGCTGAGCGACGTGAACCTGAACTACGCGAACCTGACCAACGCAAACCTCGACGGCGCGAACCTGAAGTTCGCGAAACTGACCAACGCAAAACTGACCAACTCGAAACTGACCAACGCGCCCCTCGACGGCGCGAACCTGACCAACGCAAACCTCGACGGCGCGAACCTGACCAACGCAAACCTGTACTTCGCGAACCTGACCGACGCGAGCCTCGACGGCGCGAACCTAACCAACGCAAACCTGACCCGCACGTACCTGACTGACGCGACTCTCGACGGCGCGAACCTGACCAACGCAATCCTGACCGACGCGGACCTGACCGGTTCGTCTCTAATTCCGGCCGACATCAACGCCACCGCCACATCCGCAGACGGCGCTACCGTCGCCTGGGCCAGCCCCGCCATGCCCACTGGACTGGCGTTCGGTGCCTGCGCCCCAGCCTCCGGAACGGTATTCCCCGTCGGCCGCACTAACGTGAACTGCACCGTCACCAGCGTGGCAGGTGGCATCATGACAACAGGTTCCGGCATCTTCACCATCACCGTTGCTCCCACGGGAACCATCCCCGAGATCATCTTGGGGGTGTGCGGAAACTACATTCCCAATCCCACCCCCGACGCCTACACCAATTGTTCCGGCGCAGACTTCACCTACGCGAACCTAACCGGCGCGAACCTGAGCTACGCGAACTTGGAAGGTGCGAACCTGACCAGCGCGAATCTGACCGGTGCGACACTGACCAAGGCAAAACTGACCAAGGCCATACTGCCCTACGCGGACCTGACCGGCGCGAACCTGTACAACGCCAACCTGTACAACTCAGTCCTCGGCAGCGCGAACCTGTACAACGCGAACCTCAACTACGTGAACCTGAACTGGGTGAACCTGTACAACGCGAACCTGACCGGCGTGACACTTATCGGCTCTCAGGTGTATGGCTCTCACCTGTACAACGCGAACCTGACCGGTGCGAACCTGACCAACGTGGACCTGAGACTCTCGCACCTGGACGGTGCGAACCTGACCGGCACGAACCTGACCGGCGCGAAACTAACCGGCACGACCTTCGATGACGCGACCATTGACGGCGCGACGCTGACCGGTACATCAGCAATTCCGGCCGACATCACTGCGTCTGCCGAATCCGCAGACGGCACCGCCGCCACCTGGACCTCCCCCACTATGCCCACCGGACTGGTCTTCGGCGATTGCACCCCACCCTCCGGCACACTGTTCCCCGTCGGCTCCACCATCGTCACCTGCACCGTCGCCGGCACGAATGACGGTGCATTGACGAGAGGTTCGGGTACCTTCACCGTCACTGTCGATGCCGTAGTCGTCGCCCCCGCCTTCACCGACACCGCACCAGTGACATTGTCCGGGACCGTCGGAACCGAACTACCGCACACCTTCACCGTCACCGGAACACCTACCCCGCAGATCAACGTTACTGGCGGTGAACTACCCGACGGCCTGACCTTGAGTGCCGCCGGCGTCCTGTCCGGAATACCCACCACTCCCGGACCCGTCTCATTCACCATCACCGCCGCCAACGGCACCACCCCCGACGCAACGATGCAAGTCAACGGCACCATCAACCCCGCACCGGAGACCCCCGCTCAGATCATTGCCCGGGTGTGCGGAAATTACGTTCCCAATCCCACCCCCGCGAGCTTTACCGATTGTTCCGGTAAAGACCTGACGGGCACGAATCTGTATGTCGCGAACCTGACCAGCGCGAAACTGACCGACGCGAAACTCGATAGCGCGAACCTCACCGGCGCAAACCTGACCGACGCGAACTTGGATGGCGCGACCCTGACCGGCGCGAACCTGGAAATCGCGAACCTCACCAACGCGAATCTCACCAGCGCGAACCTCACCAGCGCGAACCTGACCAGCGCGAAACTGAATGACGCGAAACTGACTAGCGCCAACCTGACCAGCGCGAACCTACTCGGCGCGAAACTAACCCGCGCCGATATGACCAACGCGAAACTGACCGGCACGACCCTGGATGACGCGACCATTGACGGCGCGACGCTGACCGGTACATCAGCAATTCCGGCCGACGTCACCCTCACCGCCACATCCGCAGACGGCACCGCCGCCACCTGGACCACCCCCACCATGCCCACCGGACTGGTCTTCGGCGACTGCACCCCACCCTCCGGCACACTGTTCCCCGTCGGCTCCACCACCGTCACCTGCACCGTCGCCGGCACGTATAACGGTGCGTTGACAAGGGCTTCGGGTACCTTCACGGTTGCCGTCAACCCTGCAGCCGTCGCCCCCGCCTTCACTGACACCACAGCCGTACAGCTAAACGGTGTCATCGGCACCGTACTGACCCGCTCATTCCCGGTTACCGGAAACCCCGCACCCGTTGTTACGGTGGTCGACCCGGCGAAGTTGCCGCCCGGCATGACCTTCACCGACGAAACCCTCACCGGAACACCCACCACGACCGGTGTGTACCCGTTCACCCTCAAAGCTTCCAACAGCACCACATCCGACGCAGCCCTCGACGTCACCGTGACCGTCGTTGCAGCACCCACTGCCCCGGCTTTCACAGATAGCGGCGCAGTGACCTTGAACGGCATCGTCGGAACCGACCTGAATCACACTTTCGCGGTCACCGGTAACCCTGTACCCACCGTCACCGCCACAGGACTTCCCACTGAACTCACCCTCAGTCCGACTGGGGTTTTGACTGGAACACCCACCAACACAGGAGCATTCCCCTTCACCGTCACCGCCACCAACGGAGTCGGAAACCCCGCAACACTCAATGTCGTCCTCGAGGTGGATGCAGCACCCGCTGCCCCGATGTTCACCGACGCCGGACCGGTCACCCTCAATGCTGTCGTCGGCACGGCACTGACCCGTGGATTTGCCGTCACCGGTAACCCCACCCCCACCATCACCGTGGTCGACCCGTCGAAGCTGCCCACCGGTATGACCTTCGCCGACGGTGTCCTGACCGGAACACCCACCGTCGCAAGTACGTACACGTTCACCCTCAAAGCTGCCAACGGTATCAACCCTGACTTGACTCTCGAGGTCACCGTCAACGTCACAGGCGCCCCAGTGGTTGACCCGCCCACAACCGGATCTCTCGGCTCACTGGAATCGAACTTCGGCAGCTGACCTCACACCCACCTCTCGACAAATGGCAGCGATGCCCTCACCAATGGTGGGGCATCGCCCACTTCCGTCGTAGCGTGCAATCACGGACCGACAATCACCCGAAGGCTTGTCACTGCTCGTTCATACCGTTTCTTCGTCGATCGTTCCACTGGGATCGACTGTCGCCCTGCCGAGTTCACCCTGCAACTATTTCGGCCAACCGTTCACCACGCTGAGGAGCTCGAGATACCTCTGCCTCCGTCCGTCGTTCGCAGCATCCAGCCATGTCAGCAGCTGGAGCCGGAGGCCCTCGTCGGCAGGCCTGTCAACTACCCGTGCGAAATCCGCTGCGACCGCATCAACCACTGGACCAGCCTCGGGAGACGACGGCACAACCCCCGCTATCACTGCCGGGCCAACGAGATCGCGGATCATCGCAGCCGTATCCCGGTGCACACCCTTACCGTGGCAAGCACGGTCAACAGCCAAGTGCTCAGTCAGCATCCTCATGACGTCGCGGAAGCCGCGATCTTGCGAGAGTTCCACCAACTCCACCCAGGCTCGAATCTGTTCCGGTTCAGGATCATCGGGCAGTTCAGGAGTCAGAGTGCGCGCGATCCCCTCGGCCGCGGATTCGGCCCGCCGGTCGCCGAATATGCTGTCGACGAACTCTCCGATCACAGCCCGTCGTTCCGCCTCGGACAGTCCCGCGAGAAGGGATATCGACGCCATCGCCGACGGCGTGCACCCCCGATCGGCAATCGCCAACAGCACCGCCCGTCGCCTACGGAGCAGACGAATGTGAACGGAGACAGCTTCGGTATGTGCGGCGATCACCGAAGACAACGACATCTCCTGTGCAAGCACTTTTCGTATTGTTTCCAGATCCACACCCAACTCACGAAACGTGCGCACCAACTCCAGACGCGCCGCCGCATCGGAATCGTATAGACGGTGACCAGCCGGGTTTCGGCCTTTCGGTGGCACGATCCCGCAATCCGAGTAAAAACGGATCACCTTGACGGTCAGACCAGTCTGCCGCGCAAGATCACCGAGCGAGCGACGATATCCGTGTTCGTCTGACCGTCGGCAATCAGGTCGGCGAACTCGAGAATTCGACCGTCAACATCAATAAATCCGTTGGCGCAGACGACAGCCACTGCTACTCTCTCCTCGAAGCCGTGCAAAAGAACGAGGAGGTGGTACCCGTGAACGTATCGACGTGGGTGCTCCTCCTCAGGGTCACGGTCGGGCGATAGGTCGCCCGGGAGCGCCGTTCAACGAGCACTCCCGAAAGGCACGACCATGCACTTCACTTCCGAACAGCGCCGCGAAAACGGCAGCCTGGAACGCGATTTCACCCTCGGCGAGATCCCCGGCATCCTGTGGACGCCCACATCCTCGCCTGCGCCACTGATCCTGCTCGGGCACCCCGGCGGACTGCGCACCATGTACCCCCGGCTGGCGGGGCGAGCCCGGCACTGCATGGCGAACGGCTTCGCCGCGGCCACCATCGAGCTCCCCGGGAGCGGTGACCGACCCCGATCGACCGATGCCGAGCAGGCCCGCGCGGATCTGCACCGCGCGCTCGCGGCCGGCCAGCCGGTCGACGAAATCGTCGATCGGCTGGTAATCCCACTGGTCGAGAAGGCGGTCCCGGAATGGCAATCCACCCTCGATGCACTTCTGTCACTGCCCGAGATCAGTGGCCCGGTCGGGTACTCGGGCGGGGTGATCGCTATCGGTATCCGCCTGGCGGTAGTCGAACCGCGTATTGTGGCCGCCGGTCTCTTCGCCGGGAGTTTCGTGCCCCGCGCCATGTTCGACGAAGCGCGCCGGGTCACGATTCCGCTGCACGTTCTGTTGCAGTGGGACGATGAGGGAAACGACCGGCAGTTGGCGCTGGACCTGTTCGACGCCTTCGACTCTCGGGAGAAGACGCTGCAGGCAAACATGGGTGGGCACGCCGGCGTTCCGAAGTTCGCAGCGGACGATGCGGGCCGATTCTTCGTCCGCCACCTCAAATGAGGCCTGGCCGTCAGAGCTGGCGACAGGCGGTGTCGGTAAAGCCCGGGGCGCCGCTCATCGAGGACAGATTAAGGAGAACGCCAGAATCGCACATATGATTACAGACACGCCGGTCGACACAGCTGGCCGGACTACCTGCAGACTTCCACTCAGAATCTTGCAGTGAGATCTGGGTTTTGGGGATTCTCGAAGATCCGAACAGCTTCTGCAACAACGGCGTAGGCAAAATCCGGCACTTCAGCTTCAGCCGGCAGGGCTGATAGCTTTTCCTTCGTCAGCGGAGAATTCAGCGCCCGAAGTGGTGTCGCGGCTTGGCCCATCCACGGGGCGAATACCTCGACAGCAGTCGTGTCCGTGATACCGAGGCGTCCGATTTCATCGACAACCTTGTCGAATGTGAGCCACACTTGGTCTCCCAATTGCTCGGCAAAGAGTGTGTACGAACCCCATGACCATTGGGCACGTTGGAGATTCGCAGTCAGCCTCACGGCGCCGTCGGCCGCCACGCCTCGTAGTTGCCCGTCTTCCCATACCCAATCGACTTCGAGGTCGGGGTCGATACTTTTTTGCGGCGTGGTCATTTCGATCGCGTTCGCTCTCTTCGTTTCCTTGCACTTGCGCATTTGTCGAGGCACCGGTGTACCTCTATTGCTGCGTACCTCTATTGCCTTCCTTGGATCACGACCCATGCAATCACGAATGCCGGCCGCTGTGAACCGAAGCTTCGATGCCTAGCAGGGTTTACATCGAGGTTTGCGCAGGTATACGCACTTTCCGCCGGTTAAAATTGAGACCCGACTGTAACATTCGGACATCGTGGAATCGCTCGCCGATCAAACATATTGCAGCAGAAACACATTAAGGATTCTCTGCGCACAAAGCTGCTCCGCAACTGCGGAGTAGACATGACACATCTCACCGAAGACGGCCGATGCGGAATTCTCTCCGGACCAGTGTGTTGCATTGACTGACGCTGTTTTGCCGATTGGGCCTGTCTTCGGGTCCTGTCTCCAACGAAAGGTTGTGCAATGACCAAGTTGCTGTTTGCCGTCACCTCTGCAGATCACTGGACGCTCAACGACGGGACCGCCCACCCCACCGGATACTGGGCCGAGGAGCTGGTCGAATCTCATAAGGCGTTCGTCGATGCCGGGTACGACATCGTGATCGCAACACCCGGCGGCAAGGTCCCGGTTGTGGATGAAGGAAGCCTTGCCCCCGAGGTCAATGGAGGTCAGGAGGGCGCCGACCGTATGCGCAAGTACATTGCCGATCTGCAGCCGGCGCTGAACTCGCCCCACATTCTCGAAGATATCGACGCCGACACCTTCGACGTGGTCTTTGTTCCGGGCGGGCACGGGCCGATGGAGGATCTCGCAGTGTCCACAGCCTTCGGCGAGCTTTTGGTGAAATTCTTGGACGCAGGCAAGGTTGTCTCAGCAGTCTGTCACGCACCGGCAGCGTTGCTTCCCGCACGCAGATCCGATGGAAGCTGGCTATTCGACGGCTACAACCTCACCTCCTTCACCAACGAGGAGGAGACCCAGGCAGGTTTGGCGGACAAGGCTCCGTGGCTGCTCGAAACGAAGCTACGCGAGCAGGGCGGCAAGTTCTCGAATGCCGAGGCGTGGTCCCCTTACGTTGTAGTGGACCGAAAGTTGTACACCGGACAAAATCCCGCGTCGTCCAAGCCCCTCGCAGAGCGAATCATCGCGGACTTGAGCTGAGCGAAATCCCTAAGCGGGGAGCCATGCGTGCCCCGCTTAGGGAATCGTCATGTGCGAGAGCGCTTTTCCATCGCACGCAAATTGATCTAGATCTGGGTGTAAACCGACTTCGTCTTCATATATCCCTCGATGCCCTCTCTGCCGTGCTCGTAGCCCCATCCGGACTGCTTGTATCCGCCGAACGGCATAGCGTGGTCGAAGACCATCTGGCAGTTCAGGGTGACAGTTCCGGCGTCCAGTCGCTTCGCGAGGCGGTGAGCACGTCCGACGTCCGAGGTCCACGCCGTGGCAGCGAGCCCGTATGTGGTGTCGTTTGCCATGGCAACCACTTGGTCATCGTCGTCGAACGGCATGATCGGAACGACGGGTCCGAAAATTTCCTGCTGATAGAGCCGCATGTCGGGCCTGACATCGGTGAGGACGGTGGGATGCACGAAATAACCCGGCCGGTCGATCCGGGATCCGCCTGCCACTACCTCGACACCGTCGCGCTTTCCCTCTTCGACGAAGCCCATGACTCGAGTGAGCTGCTTTTGACTGATGAGCGGACCGATGTGGACGCCCTCATCCTTAGGTCCGCCCAGCTTCAGCGAATTGGCAATCGCCGCAATGCCCTCCACGACCTGATCGTAGACACCCCGCTGAACGAAGATGCGTGAGCCGCTGATGCAGCCCTGACCGGAGTGCACGAAGATACCCATCGCGGCACTCAGGATGGCCGTGTTCAGATCGGCGTCGTCATAGATCAGTACGGGCGACTTGCCGCCGAGCTCGAGCATGACCTTCTTGAGGTTGCCACTGGCTACTTGCACGATCTTCTTGCCGACTTCGGTGGATCCCGTGAAAGCGATTTTGTCTACATCGGGATGCTCGCTCAGTGCCGCGCCTGCAGTGTGGCCGTAGCCGTTGACGAGGTTGACGACACCATCGGGCACGCCGGCCTGAGCCAATAACTTAACCAGTAGCAGTGCCGACAGCGGTGTTTCTTCGGCAGGCTTGACGATGACGCTGCACCCTGCGGCAAGGGCTGGAGCAAGTTTGGCGCACGCGTTGAAGATCGGGCCGTTCCACGGGAAGATCAGCCCGACGACACCCGCTGGTTCCTTGAGCGTGTATCCGTGCATATTCGAATGAGCACCAGTGATCCCGCCGGTCATGTGCACGTCATGGGCGATGCCATTGACCTTCGTGCACCAGCCGCCGTAGTACCGGAAGAATTCGGCACTGGTACCGACGATGGAATGCGCCTGAACGAATGGCATCCCGGTGTTGATCGAATCGAGCTGGGCGATCTCAGTTGCGTGTTCGTCGATCAAATCGGCAGCGCGCCAGAGGATTTTAGCCCTTTCACTGCCGGGGAGACCGTGCCACACACCGGCCTCGAAGGATTCGCGCGCACGAGAAACGGCTTCCTCGACCGCCTTTGCCCCGCCATCGGTGAACTCGGTGATCTGTTCTTCGGTCGCCGGGTCGATGACCGCAATGACTTCACCGGTGCCCGGGAGATTGCGTACCTCGTCCATGATCGATTGGAGTGTCATTCTGACTGCTTTCGGGTAGTTCGAAACATGAGCCGATATCGCTGGCCGATCGGGGTGATCGAATAGCTTGCCTGGGTGGAGATTCGGGCCGTTGGCACTAGCAACCGGGAACGGTGGCCCCGCTCCCCTGGATAGCCATCAAGGTGCAGTACGTCGTTGCGGAGACCTTCCAGGTACCAGCGTCCTGTACTGCCTCACCGGACTGGTCGGGGAGTACGGGAGTACCACCCATTACGAGTGTCCATTTGACAGAGGCGTTGTCGGCGCCGGCTGCGGTGACGCCTTCCACGGTGGCAGTAGTTGCCATCGACTGCGGATCAGCGGCCATCGCTTCGAGCGCTGGAAGAAATACATCGCCGTTCTCGAGCAGGGCGGCACGCGCGGCAGGTGCGGTAGTTCCATTGAAGAAGGTGATGTACGCGTCCGTGATTTCTTTGGTCGCCGCAGCGGACGCCACAGCGCTGGCTGTCGCGGCTGCCGGCGCCGAAGAACTTGTCGCCTTGGCTGATGAGGTGGTCTCGCTCGAACTGTCATCGGAGCTGCTACAGCCCGTCGCGAATGTAGTGACGATGAAGGCGCCGACGATCAGGGCTCGACCGATTACAGATTTACGCATGGTGAATCCTTTCCGGTGGACGGAACGGTTCCGCCACCACATGTTTCGAACTCCTGGCGTGTCAGAAGGTCACGACTGTTCTCCGTCGAGGGAGGGAAGTCTCGTTGCAAGTGCCAAATCGTAAGATTGGCGAGCCATCCAGAATCTCAGGAAATTGGTCAGTGAATACCGCAGGAAGATAGCAGCTCCGTTGATTCCTACGGCTATTCCGATCACAGCGACAATGATGGCGTCGCGTTGAACAAGCGGATCAGATGTGTTGTGTGACAGAAGATAAGCCCCCACTCCCAACGCCGGACCCAGCACCATCAGCGCGATTCCGAGTCGCAGCCAGAGACTGGACCGGCCCGCGGACGGGTCGGGAATCTTCAAATCGGCAAGCTCGCGGGAAAAGCGCTCTGCGCGTGTTTCAGTCGTGGTCATGTAGAACTCCCTAGGTAGAGGGTGGCAAGTTCGGTGCGCAGTCCGTCGTCCGGGTGGCCCTGCTTTTCGATCCGACCTCGAACGAGAACTGCAGCATGGTCAGCGAATTCGAGTACGGCGTTCGCGAACTGTTCGACGAGTATCACGGCGACACCTTGCCTCGCTATCTCGGCGACCTCCTCGTAGAGTTGGCCGACGATCAAAGGCGCTAGTCCCATGGACAATTCGTCGAGCAGAAGCACAGCTGGTTCGGTGGCCAAGCCGCGAGAGAGAGCGAGCATCTGCTGCTCGCCACCGGACAGCGTTCCGGCAATTTGTGAAGCTCGTTCCGCGAGGATGGGAAAACGAGTGAATGCGACCTCTTCGATCTCGTCACGAGAGCGACCGGTGAAGGTCATCATCGACAGATTGTCCCGGACAGACAGATTGGGGAATACGCCGCGCCCCTCGGGGATGAGACATACACCCGCGCGCGCCAATTCCCGCGGTGATACTCCGGTCATGTCTCTGTCACAGAACAGGAGCTGTCCTGAGGTGATCGGATGGACACCGGAGATGATGCGCAGCGTGGTGGTCTTGCCTGCACCGTTCGGACCGAGCAAAGCCACTACTTGCCCTGGCTCGACTGCAAGATCGATGCCGTGCAGGACAGCGATATCGTCGTAACCCGCGCGGACGCCGCGTAGTTCGAGAACGGGACTCATGATTCCCCCAGATACGCTGCCAGAACGGCGTCATCGCGCCGGATCATCTCGGGTGGGCCGACCGAGATGATCTTCCCGAGATCGAGCACATACACCTGATCGCACACGCTCATCACCAATTCCATGTCATGTTCGACCAACAAAACCGCTGTTCCCTGATCCGCCAGTGATCGCAGCAGCACCGAGAACCGTTGTGTCTCCTCGGGGTCCTGCCCGGCAGCCGGTTCGTCGAGAAGAATGACGGACGGGTGCACTGCCATTGCCCTCGCCACCTCGACGAGTCGTCCCATGCCGGTCGACAGCGAGTCGGCGGTGACGGCGGCCACCGCAGCCAATCCCAGTCGATCGATGATGTCGTCGACAACGGCTGTCGCGTTGCGTCGTTGCGGCCCAATTTCGGCGGCAACGAGGAGGTTATCTCTGACGCTGAGACGACCGAAGAGTTCGAGGCGTTGGAACGTCCGTGCCAGGCCGTGTTTGGCGCGCCGAGACGGTCCGGCTCGGGTCACGTCGCAGCCATCGAGGAACACACTTCCCGTGGCTGGCCTACGGAGTCCGGATATGACGTCGAACAGGGTGCTCTTTCCGGCACCGTTGGGTCCGATGAGGCCGGTGATGTTGCCTTGTTCGGCGGTCAGCGAAACGTCGGTGAGTGCGTGGTGGCCGCCGAATGTGACCGTGATGTCCTCAACTTCGAGCTGCGATGGCACGATCGAGCACCTCCTCGTCTTCCGTAGTCCAGGGGCGCTCCAGGCCCCACCACTCCACCGGAATCTCCCGCTGCGCCGGAGCATCCCGTTGCCTCGATACACCCCAACTTCGGGCTGCGAGAATTCCGGCCACCGCCCCGATGATCAGCACGTACCCGTTCACGACATCGACGAGTCGCAGAATCCACAGCGCCCCAATCCAACCGAGCAAGGCAGCCATCACGACGGGGTCCCGAAGTGCGGGCTCCCAACGCCGACGCAGACTGGGTACCAGTCCGTCGTCGACGGCGCCGGAACTGTATGCCAAGCCGGCAGCAGCGGGCAGCGTCTGCACGAGGTTGGCGGCCGCCGGCCACAACGCCACAATTGCATTGAGAGGACCGGCGATCATCGTTCCGGTGAAGAGTCCGTTTCCGACCACACCGAGCCCACCGACGACGGCGATCAGGAAAATACCCAGTCCGGCAACAAAACTGAACTGCTCCGCCGAGATCGACATCAGTTGCATTCCGTACAGCGCCCCACCGAGACCGGCAATGCCGGCTGACAGCGCAAAGACCAGCATTTTCGTCAGCAGCAAGCTGCCTCCCAATGTCGCAAACGCTGCCTCGCTGTCGCGCAGTGCAATCAATCGTCGGCCGAGACGTCCTCGTCGGAGCATTGCCACGCCCAGTGTGACGAGCGCCAGACACACTGCTGAGAACACCGTCAGTTCTGCCGGGGTGTCGATCGCGAATCCGAACAGTCGCGGGCCTACCAATTCCACTGAACCCTGATCAAACAGTGTGATCTCCGTGCCGAACACCTCGAAAGACGGCAACGTGAAGATCCATCGGTCGAAGATGGCCGCGATTGCCGCCGTCCCGAGCGCCAGGTACACCCCTGAGAGTCGCAGCGCCGGCACTGCGATCACCGCACCGACAATGCCCGCGATGACCATCACCGCCAAAAGTGCCCACCATTGCCCATTTCCGCCCAAGCGTGCACAGACGATCGCCCCGACCCCCGCCATCGTGAGCTGTGCGAGCGAGATCTGACCGGCGTAACCGACTAACGGAACGAAGGACAACGCGATGACGCCGAATGCGAATATCTGTCCGTAGGTGATCAGATCACCCTCCCCCAGTACGGTGGCCAGAATGAGTCCGAACGCGACGATAACTCCTGCGAAGGCGATTGTGCCGCGAACTGTCGGTAGCGGAACTTGACTGAGGTGACGGTCGCGTCCCCGAAGTCGCCCGTGCGGAAACAGCAACAGCGCGAGCAGCAACAGAATTGCCGGCGCAGCGAGTCGCAGCCCGGGAAGGTACGGACTCTGCGGTAGGTAACCGGTGAGGTAGCTTTCCATGCACCCGACGACGATCGCGCCGACAAAAGTCATCGGCAAGCTCTTCAACCGTCCGAATATCGCTGCGGCATAAGCACTGACGATCACGAGTGACAGTTGGGTCGCATCGAGGGCGACCATCGGAGCGATGAGAATGCCGCCGATTGCCGCCAATACCGTCCCCAGAACCCAGGCAACCCGGTTGGCGCGAACCGGGTCTGCCCCGGTCAGACCCACCAAGGCACGGTCGTCGACCGTCGCTCGCATTTCGGTTCCGGTTCGAGTGCGCAGCATCAATATTCGCAACCCCGCCGCGACGACGACCGCTACCAGCATGGTGATTGCCTGGTGCCAACTGATCGTCGCAGCACCGATCTGAAAAGAGTCTTGCTCGGCAAAGAACTTGGGAAGCGTGCGTGCCTTGTTCGGACTCCAGATCCACCTCGCGAGCGCAATCAGACCGCTCAGCAAGGCGATCGTCATCACCAGCTTCTCGGCCTCACCAAGGGCTTGGACCGGCCGCACCAACAGTTCGACTAGGAGCCCGAAAGCTGGTGCCAGAACCAGAAGTACGGTCGCTACCGACAGCCACACCGGCCAACCCCAACCGACGCTGAGCTGCCAATAGGAGAAAGCCGCAATCATGCCCGTCGCGCCGTGTGCGAAGTTGAACACGCCGGTGGTCGTGTAGGTAACCACCAATCCGCTGCCGATGATCGCGTAGATCGCGGCGGTGCTCAGCCCGACGATCCCAAAGGAGATGAACTGTTCCATTATTCGAAATCGCCGATGCTTTTACCGACTTCGGCCAGGGTCATCGGCGTCCCGAAGTCAGCCGTCAATTTACGAGCGGGGATATCGCAACGGTAGAGACCGTTGTCGGGATTGAAATCAGCTGCCTCCCATCCGTCAGATGTCGCTCGCTCGACGTTGAAGCACGGCTGCGGCGGGATAGGATTCGCCAAATCGTTAGCGACATGCAAACCTCCCCCGGTCCAGGCAGTTTCGGCGACAGCTGCGTTGTAAAGGCACGAGCGGGTGAGATCGTCACCGCAACTGGCGGCCGACTTCGCGAACAGCAACCACGACGACATGGCGAGCATCGACGGAAGTGTGATCTGCGCGTCCGGGGCGTACTTCTGGTACATAGCCTTGAGCTCCGCCACCGCTGGCTCGTCACTCTCCAATGGCGCTACCCCGCTGAGAGATACGAGATTGTTCTGGAAGTCCGCGGACTTCCCCAACAATTCGATGAACGAGGCGTTATACGCATTGTTGTTGGCATCGATCCAGTCGAGCTTGTAGTTCATGCTGGTGAGGACCTCTTCGAGCTTGGCCAACTGATTGAAGTCGCCCATGAAGATCAGACCCTTGACGCCCTTGCTCTTGATCGCCTGAGCGTATGGAGTCCAGTCCGAGACACCCATAGCTGGATAGAGCTCGTCGTAGATGAGCGTTGCACCGGTCGCTGCGAGTGTTTCTGCGGTCAAGGCACCAATTGCCTTGGTAACCGCCGAATCACCGTTGATGATCCCGACGGCGGCTTTCGAGTCCGGGTAGGCCTCGTCAGCGATCCAGGTCCGAAAACCGTTGTAATTGTCGTAACCGGGAACCATGGTCGGTGACGCACTCACCTCCAGGTCTGCGCCGGCAGACCGTGACTGGACAGCCTGCGCGGGGAAACTCGGCAACATACATGTCAGCCGGTCCTTGACACCGAGAGCATCCAACGCTGCGCCGCCGCCGACGAGAGCAAAGTCGTCACGACAGGCTTCGATCATTCGCTGACGAACTTCCATCAGTTTCGAATCGCGGATGTTGGCCACAATCCGGCGACCGTTGATGCCGCCCGCATCGTTACACCACGACGTGAAAACCTCTGCCGCGTCGGCAAATTCCGTGTTCTTGTTGAAACCCATGTCGGAGAAGACTCCGACAGAAATTTCCTCCGCGGTGACGCCTTGGGCCGGTGCGCCCTTGACATCGCCAGGCTGACACACGCCTCGAAGGTCGCCGAAGTCGCTGGAGGCGGCCGCAGCGCTCGTTCCGCCATCGTCGGCGCCCTCACCCGGACTCTCGCTCGAACTTCGGCCACTGCATCCGGTGACGGCTGCCGCTACCGCCACCACGGCGAGGAAGGCAGCGAGTGTTCGTTGTGGTTTCACAGGTCTCCTACATTTGGTCAAGGCGGTCAACTGACGCAATCGACAGATCACCGTGCATTCCTTGACATGGCACGTGCGTAAGTGAGAGTTCCGCTGCTGAGAGGGGAGGATTGATCCGGTGATGAAGCCGGCTTCCTCGGGAAGGCAAGGAAGCGCAGGAAGCGGCAATATATTCCGGCCGACCGAGCAGCATTGATACTGCGACGAATTCAGGTGATACGGGTCGACAGTGTTGCCCGTGGGTGTGGACGCTCTTTGGCGGCACACGCCGCGGTTAATCGCGACGTGCCAGGTGGCTTTCTGTCATCGCTGTCGGTACCGGGCCCGCACGGAGTGGAGTGCACAACCCGGTACCGAAACGTAAAGCGGAATGTCACTGCTACTTGAGGTTGCTACCGGCATCGATGGTGAGAGGAAGTCCTGTGACGTAACGGGATTCGTCGGAGGACAGGAACAGCACAGCATTGCTGACGTCCTCGGGCTCCACCCAGCCGATCGGCAGTACGTGCATGAACTGCGCGGCGGCCTTCAGATCCTCCGGTCCGGGGCTCTCGAGGTCGGGACGGAACATCTTCATCGTTCCCTCATTCATGAACATCGGTGTATTCACGTTTGTGGGATGAATGGAGTTGACACGGATGAAGTGCTCTCCCAGTTCGACTGCGAACGTACGCATCAGCCCGACCACACCGTGTTTCGCGGCGATGTACGGACCCATGTGGGCGTATCCCTTCAGACCTCCCATCGAACTGGTCAGAATGATCGACCCGCCGCGACCGCCCTCGATCAAGTGCGGAATACCGGCCTTCACCGACTTCCACACACCGGAGAGATTGATGTCCATCATCTCTTGCCAGTCCAGTTCACTGGTCTGGTCAAGGGTAGGGCCACCGGTTCCGATTCCGGCGTTAGCAACGATGATGTCGAGACGGCCCAATTGCTCGACGCCGCTGTCCACCGCAGCCTTGAGGGCGTCGAAATCGCGGACGTCGACCTCCGCCGTCACGATGCGACGGTTGAGTCCTTTGATCAGGTCTGCGGTTTCGGCCATATCGGCCGGCTCAGACGGGGCTATCTGGGCGTTCGGTCTGATCGGTCCGCAGATGTCGATGGCAATGATGTCCGCGCCTTCTTGTGCCAGTCGCACCGCATGACTGCGTCCCTGACCACGTGCCGCGCCGGTAACGAACGCGACCTTGCCCTCTACTCTGCCTGCCATGAAATTGCCTCTCTCGGTTGGGACATCGAGCAATCGCCCGATGCTGTTGTGCGACGAATTACGGCTTTCGGATCGGGTTGAACTCGATGTTGAGTTCCATGAGCCCGCGCAGCAGGAAGGTGGGCTCGTATACGTATCGACGGTTGCCCGCCGGGCCATGTGCGCGTTCGCTGATGGTGATGTCGCTCATCCGGTCGAGCAGACGGTTCAAGGTGACGTAGGCCTCCACTCGGGCGAGCGGTGCACCGGCGCAGGTGTGCAGCCCACGACCGAACGCGATGTGGTCGTGTGAGTTCTTCCGATCGAGCCGAAACTCACTCGGATTATCGAACTTTCGCGGATCACGGTTGGCGGCGGCGAGACCCAGCATGACGACAGTTCCGGCGGGGATGTCGAGATCGCCGATTCTGGTGGACTTGCGGGCGAGGCGGAAGTCCACCTTCGTCGGACTGTCGAAACGAAGTGATTCCTCCATGAATGGGCGGATCAGACTGCGATCCTCACGCAGAGTTTGCTGGAGTTCAGGGCGTTCGGCAAGTACTCGTAACGCCGAACTGAGCAGCTTCGTCACAGTCTCCTGACCGGCGGCGAACAGGAACGTTGCAGGCCGGACGATTTCCAGGATTTCAGGTGTTGATCCGTCCGGATACTTGGCCGACGCCAGACCGCTGAGAATGTCGTTGCGGGGTTCGCGACGCCTTTCGGTCACGTAACCGCTGAAGCGCTCCTCCAGGTATTCCAGCGGGTTGATCCCGACAGGATCATGGTTGAGCGCTCCGACGTGGTTACCGGGTGGCTTCCCGGCGCCCAGCATCCGGCGGAACTCCGCCCGATCTTCTGACGGAACGCCAAGCAGGTCCGTAATTGCCAGCGTAGCAAAAGGTTTAGCGTACTCACCCAGAAACTCGCAGTCCCCGTTATCGATGAATTCGTCGAGCTGACAATCAGCCAAGTCCCACAGATACTGTTCGTTCTCTTGCAGGCGCTTTGGGGTAAGGAGCCGTCCCAGTAGCGATCGAGCTCGCGTGTGCTCAGGTGGATCCATCACAACTATGTGCTCGAAGATCGGGAAATGGTGACGGTGCGCTTCGATCTGGGCGGTGATGTCGTCACCCTCGGGTTCGAACGGCAGCGGAGGAAACGGCCCGCCGATCGCGTTGACGGCCGACAGCGCGTCGGTGTTCTTGAATCCCTCGATCACCTCTTGATGTCCGGTGACTGCCACCACGCCGTAGTGCGGTTCACGAAAAACCGGATTCTGTCCTCGAAGGTAGTCGAAGTATTCGAAGGGATCTTGTGCGATCTCTCCGTCGGAGAAATAGTCGACTGATGCTAGATCGGTCATCGGATCACTGACCTTTCGGGTGAAGTGGCAGGCAATTCGTCCACGATGCTGATGGCCTGGCGCGGGCAAGCACTGACCGCGGCCAGCGCTTTGGGCCACAACGCTTCCGGAGGATTCTCGTTGCAGCTTGCGACGTCATCGTCGACGAGGTCGAAGATCTCGGGCGCGATCTCGACACACAGCGCGTGCGCCTCGCACATGCCGCGATCGATATGTACGCGCTTTGGGGAACCAGTCATTGGGTGCTCCGCATAGTGAATTCGAACTCGAACAGCGGTGGTCTCGCCGATTGCCGACGGCGCGGACATTTTCCGTGCGACCACCGTAGGATGTGAGGTAAGTAACTGAGTTACTAAGCGCTACGATAACCTGGTTATCCAGACAAGGCAAGGGAATTCACAAAATGGAGAACGTAGATCTTGCGGGCGGTCCGGAGCTCACACGAGACCCACTTCTCGACACCGTCATCGACTTCCTCGAGGACGAAGGGTACGACGCGGTGCAACTCCGCGAAGTCGCGCGTCGTGCCCGCACGTCGCTGTCGACTATCTACAAACGGTATGCCACTCGAGAAGAATTGATCGCTGCTGCCATCGAACGGTGGATGATGGAGAACCACTCCGGGCTCGTCAATCACACGCGCGGCCCGAATGAGCCCCTGCACCCGGCCATAATGCGGGTGATGGGGTCGATATTCGAACCTTGGGAAAAGCACCCGACGATGCTCTTTGCGTACTTTCAAGTACGGACCGTCGTCGGCGACCGTGACCTCGGCATGGACAGCTTCGACCCCGTCATACGCATCGGCAGATCAGTCATGTCCGACGTAGACCCTGAATTCGTCACAGAACTGCAGTCGATACTTTCGGCCGTCGTCTACGGACTCGTAGGTCGGTGCCGCGAAAACCAGATCGCGATCAGCGACATCATGCCGACAATTGATCGCACCGTCTACTTGCTGACCACTGGCTATCAGGCCTCGCAGCACAACGAGACAGCTGGGACCGATCGGCCGCCCGCTTCTGTGACTCGCTGATCGCGAGAGGGATCGCGATTGTGAGGTTATCCAAGTGCTGCAAGCGTTTCCGTCGAGGGTGGAGTCGTAAGCATGGCTACGAGCGTGTCGAGGAGTTGACTGACATACACGGCATATGACGCAACGGGGGCGCCGAGCAAACGTTGACGGTGGCGGTCGGCACTTGTGTGTAAGCACATTCCGGACGCTTGGTGAATTCTGATCTCGCGCAACGCTTGTGGAATGTGTCCGAGAAGAGCGCCGACTCGCTCGTAGTAGACACGTTCAGAGTCTCGAGACCCCTCGGGTAGGTCGTCAAGAGGATGCACCACCCGAATGAGTTGCTCGAGAAACGGCAAGTAGTAGCAGTCTTCGTCCTCAGCGAGTTCCATCAAAGGCAACTGATGCGCTTCGAGGACACTTCTCAGGTCCGTTGCAGAAGAGCGCGCGCCGAGAATTGCTCGCCTCCGTGTCAGTTCTTCGACCCGGTACGCCAGGATGGCTTGTATCAAGCCCTCTTTGCTTCCGAAGTGGTATTGCACAGCGGACTTGTTGGCCATACCTGCCGCAGTTCCGATGTGCCTCAGCGGCACACCATCGAAGCCATGCAGAGCATAGAGTCGCTCAGCAGTGAGAATCAGCTGCTGTTTGGCCGACAGGTTTACGGCTGCAGGGGCATATTTTGGCACACCTAATGTAACCATCATCGAAGCCTAAGTCCAAAGACTTAGGCTTCGATGCCCGGCCTCAAGGCGGGATGCGGCACGTGGCGTCCCCACACCCGACAAGCGCGGCACAGAAGGACGAAACCACCGAGCATGTGGCGAGGTACTCGAAGGGAAACTACGGCGATTCTCGATCACGACATTCCGATACGAATGTTCTTCACTTGCTGAAACTCGTGGAGACCCTCGAGTCCCCCTGCTCTACCTGTACCACTCTGTTTATAACCGCCGTAAGGACTTTGGGGTGAGATATCGCTGTTGCGATTGACCCAAACCGAACCTGCTTCGAGCTGACGCGCAACTCGATGTGCGCGTGTGAGGTCGTTGGTTTGAATGTAGGCGTTGAGTCCGAAAACGGTGTCGTTCGCGATGCCCACGGCCTGTGCTTCGTCGGTGAATCGCATTATCGAGACGACTGGGCCGAATGTTTCGATCCGGGCCAACGGTGAGTGATTGTCGACGTCGGTGAAGACGGTGGGTTCTATGAAGAAGCCGTCTGCCAGGTCTCCACCGAGTCGTTTGCCACCGGCGATGAGTTCACCCATCTCCTCGGTTGATGCCCGATCAATGGTCTCGAGGATGCGATCCGCCGCCACCTGACTTACCACTGGCCCGACTACGACGCTTGGATCGAAAGGTTCTCCGATTTTCACCGACTGCACCACAGCGAGAAATTTCTCGATGAACGCGTCGTAGACGGAGTCCTGCACAAGGATTCGACTACCACACGCACAGCTCTGACCGGCCTGTCCCAGTGGACCTTGAAACGCCGACAGTTTTGCCGCCGCATCCAGATCGGCGTCAGCGAAGACGATGTTGGCGGATTTGCCACCCAGTTCGGTGGCCACCGGGGTGAGATTGGCAGCAGCTTCGGCGATGATCTTTTTTGCGGTGTCACCTCCGCCTGTGAAGTGGATCTTGCTGATCCCGCGATGGCGGACGAGCGCGGCACCGCCTTCGGGTCCGGATGGCAGCACATTGACCAAACCGGGTGGTAGACCTACCTCGAGACAGAGTTCGCCGAATCGCAGTGATGTGAATGGGGAGAGTTCGGAAGGTTTGAGTACGACTGCGTTTCCGGCGGCGAGGGCAGGAGCAACGTTGAGTCCGACGACCACCATCGGCCCATTCCAGGGTGCGATGATGCCGACTACTCCGTAGGGCTCGCGTTCGATCAGGTTGACGTCGAACTTGTTGGACACGGGGGTACTCGATCCGTGGGCCTTGTCGACGTATCCGGCGTAGTACCGGATGAACTTTTCAGCCAATCCGATGTGCCCGGCACTCATCATTATCGGAACACCGAAGTCATGCACGTTGAGCCGCGCGAGACGATCGACGTCAGCTTTCACCGCGTCGGCGAGGTCGAACAAAAGGTCGCGACGACGCTCAGGCGTGTACGCGATCCACTCACGATGAGCCTCCCACGCAGACTTCACTGCACGGTCGATTTCGACTTCGCCGGCGATCTCGATCGTTGCGTTCCGTCGGCCGCTTGCCGGATACACGTGCTCGTACGATCCACCCGAGGAGCCCGAAACCCAGTCACTGCCGATGAGAAGTCCGCTGGGAAGTTCATCGAAAACGGTTGCAGCACCATATGTTGCAGTCATAGAACTTCCTTGTCTCGAATGACTGTCAGCGGATCATGAATCCGGCGTCGAGTGGCCATTGGATGCCGGTGATGAATTTGGCTTCATCGGAAACGAGATATGCGACAGCATTGGCGACGTCTTCACACTCGAGCATTTGCAGCGGTAAAGCGTTTTGCATCCCGGAGATCGAGTTCGAGCCGCCGGCAGCGGCATGCGCCATGAGGGCGTCCATCGCGGCATTCTGGGTCATCCCGCTGGCTACTCCGGTGGGATGGATGGTGTTGACCCGAATCCATTCCGGGGCGAGATGTGCTGCCAAACCCTGCATCAGAGCCACAACGCCACGTTTGGCAGACGCGTACGCATTGCCGCTGGCTGACAACGACGAGGAAGCTTTGAGACCGGCAGTCGAACTGGTGATGACGATCGACCCGCCGCGCGCAGCCTCGCGCATGGCAGGCAGCGCCGCTCGCACCGTGTGATAAACCCCGGTCAGATTGGTGTCGATGACATCGTTCCAGTCCGCCAGAAAATCCTCCGATTCTGCCCCCATCCGGATGATGCCTGCATTGGCAATAACAATGTCGACGCGACCGAACTGTTCGTACCCCTCCTCGAAGGCGGCAGTGAGTTGTCGATAGTTCCGCACGTCAGCTTTCAGGCCGACCATGCGCCGAGATTCCTTCTCCACCAACCGCACTGTCTCTTCGAGGTCAGCTTCGCTGGCATTCGGATAGGTCATCGAGTCCACGTTCTCGCAGATATCAACGCCAATGATGTCGACGCCTTCACGGGCGAGTCGTATCGCATGCGCTCGGCCCTGTCCCCGCCCGGCTCCGGTGATAAAAGCGACGCGGCCTTCTAATCCTGACATGTTCGAAGTTCTCCTTTATTCATCAACTTTTCGAATGTAATTTCTGGCGACGTACTAGGCGCTCTCATGTCGGACGCCGCCAACGGCAGTCCGGGCCAGGCTCAGTCGATCCCATGCTTCGTCGGCAGTCGTCTGTAGGGCTTCACCTTTGGCAAATCCCGAGTATGCGGATAGCTGGAGAACTACTTCATCCATCTCCGACTTGGTGATATCGCCCGATTCCAAGGCCGAGCCGACATGTGATTGCAGCGGCGTCACTGCATCGTTCACCGCCACGGATGCAACAGTGATGAACCGTCGATCCCGCCTCGTCAAACCCGGGCGCTGCCAGACGTGTCCAAAGACGAAGTTCAAGATCCCGGCGTGAATATAGGGAGTATCGGGCGATGGAGCGTCGATCAGATTGACGTCCATGAATTCTTTTACACCACGTTCGATCCGATCGTCCCAATCATTGAGCCCGAGAGTGTCATTGCTCGCAGGTTCAATTGGGGAACGCTCGAGACCTCGGTCCTTCTCTATACGGGCCCACTGGCGGCGAACGACGCCTTCGAGATGTGAAGCTTTGGGCCAACCGTTGTACACAGCGAAATGCAAGACAAACTCGAGCATCTCGTCGACGGTCATGTCACCGCTGTTCAGCGCGGCATAGACCTGATCGTCAATGGCGCGAGGCGCAACAGCGGCCCCAACGCAGGTCAGTGTGACCCAACGCCTGTTTCGCCGGCTCAATCCGGGACGAGACCAGATCTCGCCGAATACGAAGTCTTGGTTTGCCTTGTCGAACGCCGAACCGACCTCGGCCGGCCGAGTCGTCATCACCGCGTATACAGCTTCCTCACCTAGATTTTCCATCCCTGTACTCACCTTTCAGTCGTTGGACTGAACTCTAAGTCGTGGGACTTGTTTATGTCCAGCATGGGTTTTCTCGCGCCATGCCCGAACTGCCGTCATATCGCCAAATTCGGGTGGTGGGGGCCCATCGTTCCGGGGAGCAATTTCGGTCGGACCAGAGCGGGAGATCGTCAGCCACGCCACACTCATGATGCTCGAACATGCACTGCTACAAAAGAAACCGGATCGATCGGGAAGCTCGAAACCCCATGCGGCGATGCGAGGTCAGTGATCTCGACGATGCCGGAATGTTGGACGTTGACGCTCGCCTACCGTGTGGAGCGCGCCCAACGGACACCGGCCTCGTCGAACAGGACACCCACGAGGCCCACACCGAAAGTACTTTTCGTCAGTCAACCGAGTACGAGAAGTAGCGAGCACTGTTGCACCACTTCCAAGTCCCGTTCCCGACAGCTGAACACTACGAACCGTTACATGAGGCGTAGTTCCGGTCAGTAGTGGATCCGGAACCCGCCGATGAACGTCAGGGTGTTGCCGTCAGGGTCGCTGATACTCGACAGCTGCACGCCTTTGTTTGCATCCACCACCGCATCCAACGTCAGTCCTCGCAGCCCGACTGCCTCGCGGTGCGTCATGAGGTCGTCCACGGCAAAGTTGAGCAGCGCCTGACCCGCGCGGCGAGTGTCCACCGTGACCTGTACCCATCCGGCGTCAGTCACACGCCACTCTGCCAAGTTCACCATCGGACGATTGTCAGGCCCGCGTCCGAACAGACTCGAGTACCACTGCACTGCCTCTGCGAGGTCTCGAACGGGGACAACAGCGAGAACATGATCGATCGACATGAGTTTGTACCTCTCGACGTAAACAATGGCGCTCGTACTCTGATACTGACCTGGGAGACCGCGCTAATTCATCGGCGAGTTTTCATCTGCGAGTTTGTGGCGGGTCACCTTGGCCTGCCCTCGCTACCTGGTGGTCACCGGTAGATCGACACGGCTCCTGCGCCTACTTACAAGGTTCCTTCGCCGAACTGTTGGCGAGAACGCTGGATCGAGCTTTCACTCAGCAGCCGGCCTACCGAACTCAGGGGTTACCGACGACGCCATTTCTCGAGCAGAGATGTCACTTCAGGTTCAACAGAAATCCGTGCGGGCACCGATACGCTTCCATGCCTCCATCCCAGGGGGGACAAGATGCCACTCGATCGTTCGAACATGTTGATAGTCAATATGGTTCCGATACCGCACAGTTGGTGAGGCCCTTACGCTGGCCTCACTCGACGATTTCGTTCCCAATCCGGCGCAACGCGAAGTCATTTGGCGGGTTCGCTCTGGGTCAGTGCCGTGTGGGAGTCGAAGGCTTCGTCGAGGATGGTGAGCCAGTTGACGGATCCCTCATGCGCGCACCACTCGTCGTCGGCAAAGCTCACGATAGCGAACGCAATAGCAGCAGTGAGTCGGACGTTCCGGCCAGGGTAGGTAACTGGGCGTTTCTCCAGGACAGCTGCGACCTCGCGCTGCCATCGTTGAGCGACCAAGTGGGCGCGCCCACGCAACACGGGAGTGTCAGCAACCACGCGGTGCTGACGCAGGCGGCGCGCTCGCTCATCGCCGTGCACTTCCCGAACACGAAATATGCGTAATACCTGGTGGATCGCTTCAAGATCCGCCTCGTGCGTCGGTCGCGCCTCGAGCGCGGCGCAGAAGTCAGGGACAGTCCATTCGGCGTCGACGAAGAGGACCTCTTCCTTCGACCGAAAGTAGCGAAAGAAGGTCGTTACCGACACCTCGGCGTCGTTGGCGATTTCCTCGACCGTGGTTACGTCGTAACCGTTTTCAGCGAACCGCTCTAAGGCGACATCGACAAGGCGATGCCGCGTTGCAAGCTTCTTGCGTTCTCGTAGACCCATAGTGGTCTCAGCGTACGGTGGACTGCGCAGGACCTGCCACACACTCGGCGTCGCAGATAGACATCAGCCCATTTCACGGACCAGCGGCACGGTTGGTGAGTGATCTAAAAAATGGTAGTTGACTAACATTTGGTAGTTGACTTATGATTTCCCCGTGGCCATGGCCTCCACCTGCAGGACAACACCACACAACGTGCCTGAAGGGCGCCGACACTACAGACTTGGTCACTGCCTGGCTTGCCGCAGAGGGGACGCCGGCAATGACCTGTGTACCGATGCGCATCGCCACGAAAAGGAATGCGCGCCAGAGTGATCCAATTTCTTGTCAACCGCAAGTATCACCAGACGCGGACGCTGTAATTCAGCACCTAAATTCGGCCGATCCCCAAGAAAGGTAAAGAAATGGATTCATCTAATCTTGCCGTCGATTCTCAAGCCCCCGATGTACACGAGAGCCGGCGCATGCGCATCACACCACTAAGTGCCAACATTGGAGCACTCGTAGAAGGAGTCAGCCTCAACGCCCTCAGCGAGGATGAGTTCGACGAACTGCACCAGACCTTACTGAAGCATCACGTGATCTTTCTCCGCGATCAAAACTTGTCGGAAGCGGATCACGTCGCCCTCGCAAATCGGTGGGGCACTCCGATGGCTAACCCGGTAGCGAAACTCCACGGCGACGAAACAGTCTTACATTCCGTCGAAAACAACGCGAAAAAGCCGCCTCTTGCAGACGGATTCCATACCGATCTCACCTACTGGCCGGAGCCACCTAACCTGGCCATCCTCTACGCGCTCGACATCCCCGCAGTGGGAGGCGATACCCTCTGGGCCAGTCTGTACGCCGTCTACGACAGCCTGTCCGACGAAATGAAGCGAGTATGCCAGGACTTGCGCGCATTGCATAAGCCCTCCGACCACTTTATTCAGGCAAATGTGGCCATGTACGGAGATGAATCTGAGCAGGTAATCCGGCAGAATCTTCAGGGCGCGATTCTTCCGTTCGTCCGTACCCACGAAGAGACTGGGCGTCAAGCCTTGTTCCTGAGCTCCTTCATCGATCACCTTGTGGGCATGCACAGACCGGAGAGCGATGCGCTTCTTGGTTACCTGAAAAATCTCGTCAATAATCCGAATTATGCAGTTCGGTGGCGTTGGCGAGCGGGCGACGTCGCGATTTGGGATGAGCGCTGCACGAATCACCGCGCGCTTTCGGATCACTACCCTCAGTACCGGCTGATGCGCCGCTGCACGGTCGAAGGAGGGCGACCCTTCTACCGTCCGGACGGAGCGTCGGAACCCTTGTTTGAAGGAACCTTCGCCTGACAACGATCTGCCCTCCGTTCGAAGCGCACACAATCTTTCAAGTGCTGGTGCGACAACCCGCATCGTCTGCAACTACTTTTCTTAATCCCTGCCCCGACAGTTGCCCGTAGACGACCCGCAACACCGCCTTGAGACGTCTCCCGCGCCGCTGAAATCGTCCGAATTACATTCTCCGCGTTGACAAGTCCTGAACGAGCAACAGAGAATTTCCGTTCACAGGGACCTGTAGGCGGTTCCTGCGAGCACGGCCGATTTCAGCAACTACAGTGAAAACGACAGTTCCGTCGGAACTTGTTCCGATGCGTCTCGAGATGGGTGCCACCTTCCGCGGCCTGGATCGGGGATCGTGCACACGATAAACCTTGAATCACCGTTCTCCGTAAGGTTCTTTCGAAATACACGAAGCGGCACCTGGTAGCGGCTGAGCTGCAACAGATCCGCCGTCTTCGCCTCAGGTACCAGCTAGGAGGAGTGAATACCAGATGGAACGTATCGAAACCTCGACCGGCGTCAATTATGTTGGCACCCTTGCAACTCCACCTCAACGTGACGGTGAAGAACTGACCCGATACATTCTGGAAACAGACACCTACCGCACTGCGATACGACGTGTCGAGATGCTCTACGAGGCGGACCCACAGGGGTCGACACCGACAGGAAAAACGACGATCAGCAGGGCTGCGCATTCCCTTGCCACCGCGGTGACCCAATATGCTATCTGCTCGGACCCGGAAAACCCGATGCTCATGTGGGGCGTAACCGCTCCACACGAGTTTCAAGGACTGAGTTCCCCGAGGTCCGGTTTCGGAATCGAGAACCCGGACAACGTTTACCGGCACACAGCGGTATCGGGATCCTCGACATACGAAATCCGCGGAAAGATCAACCACCCTAGACCGACCGAGCAGCACTTCGAGATGCGCGCCGCCATCCCTGGGACCACCGCCCTCACCGCCGAAGGCGGCATACAACTCACAGGCCTGCACAGCGACGACATCACGGTCGAAGCGGACGGATCCTTCGTCATCACACTAGACGCCCACCCCGCCAACAGGCGGACCAACCACATCCAGATCCCCGCAGAGCAGGATTCGTTCCTGATCATCCGGGACCTCCTCAACGACTGGTCAACGGAGAATGTTGTCCAACTAGAACTGGTACGCACTGCAGGTCCTGCGGCTCGCGAGCCGCGGAGCTTGGAACAGCTGACTACACGTTCGGTGGAGTTGCTGACACAAATGGCACCGTTCTGGCTCGACTACTTCAACCAGTACTTCTATACCGAGGCAGCAAATTACGTGCGTCCGGCGCGTCGTCGTCCCGCAGGTCGTGGACTGTCGACGGGGGGATGGTTTGACGTGAAGGATGGAGAAGCGTTGGTTGTCACCCTCGATCCACTCGGTGCTGCGTCCCTCGGCATCCAACTTTCCGACCCGTGGGGAGTGGCTTACGAGTACATCGACCGAACAAGTAGCTTGAATACCATTCAGGCAGAGGCTAATCCAAATGGTACGTACTCATTTGTCATCTCCCGTGAGGATCCGGGCGCCTACAATTGGCTCGACCCCGAAGGTCATAACTCGGGAATGATCGCAATCCGTTGGCAGTCCCTTCCAGCCAACGCTCCCGTTGAGTTGGCCATCCGGTGCTCCGAAGTTGTCAACCTGGATCAACTCAGAGAGCGTCTACCGGCACGTACTTCCTTCATCACCGCACAGCAACGTAAACACCAGCAGACCTTCAGAGCCTGCAGCTTCTTGCGTCGATACACCGAGTAACGCACTTGTAGATTACTGAAAACGAGTCGATCGGATCGATCGCCTTGATCAACTCACTCGAATCGACTTGTCGTGCGGGCACAGCTACAGGAATGTATGAACCAATGACTGCAGCCGGCGATAGAACCTGTCTCACGGCCGAACACGAGTGCAACTCGAAATTCGCTTGCTCGCAACAGAACCCTGCCGTCCGCCAGGTTCCGATGAGCGGGACAACTCAACCTTCATCATGATGCACGTCACACAATAGGGAATCTTCGCTGAAGATTTCACTCATTCTTCCACTTGGAGGCGTCCCAATGACTCGTAGCTCCCTTCGTCGTCCGCGCAGATTGACCGCGGCTACGCTGGCGATCACCGCAAGTATGTTTCTGGCGTCGTGCGCAAACAACGAATCGAACGGCGGTGCAGGGGAATCCGCAGAATCGGGTTCCGCGCTCGAGATCGGCATGGTCAACGAACAACTAGAGCCCGGCACGCCCAACAAGGGTGGAACATTGACGTTCAGCGGTTTCTCCGCGGTGACGACACTTGATCCGGCGAAGTCTCAGGCCGCCGGAGCCGCCGGTGGAAGTGAACTCGGAGCAATCTACGACTCACTGGTGCGATACGACCCCATCGAGAAGACGTTCGTTCCGCAGTTGGCACAATCTCTCGAGCCCAGCACCGACAGCAAGACCTGGACATTGAAGCTCAGGAATGGCGTAACCTTCAGCGACGGATCACCTTTCGACGCCGCTGCCGTCACGGGGAGCATCAACCGGTACCTCACGAATAAGGGGCCGCAGTCGAGCCTGTGGGCAGCCAAGGTTGCCTCGATGGACACCCCGGACGCGTCGACGGTTGTCTTCAACCTCGTCGACCCGTGGACCGGTATACAGGCGATGCTGGCCACGGGGCCCGGCATGATCGTCGCCCCGTCCGCGCAACGCGGTGATCAGTTCACGCCCATCGGCGCCGGTGCATTCACACTCGAAAAGTTCAATCCCAACGAGGAACTGTTGCTCGCAGCGCGCCCTGACTACTACGGCGGTGCACCTAATCTCGACAAGCTCAAGCTCATCAGCATCGTCGGAGCCCAGCCCACCGCTGAGGCTCTCAAGACCGGTGGCATCGATGCTGCATATATGCGTACGCTCGCCCCGATGCTCGATCTGATCGAGAACGGTAACCCGGGCTTCATCGACATCCCGTCGCTCGGTTACCTTGCGAACGTGAACATGGCTCCGGGGCGTCCCGGCGCGGATCTGCGAGTTCGGCAGGCAATGGCATTGGCGATCGACCCGGAGACGCTCAATACCCGTGTCAACAACGGCAAGGGCCTTCCCGGACAGGTGATCTTCCAGGACACCTCGCGCTGGCACAACGATGTCGCACCGACCGGTGTGGATCCGGCCAAGGCCAAGGAACTGCTCGATGCGGCCAAGGCGGACGGCTTCGACGGCAAGGTCACCTTCCTCTCCATCCAGGAACCGTCCTCACAGGCAACAGCCCTTGCTGTGCAGGCAATGCTCAATGCGGTCGGATTCGACATCCAGATCGAATATGTCACCAGCGCAAGCGACGTCACTAAACGCGTCTTGGTGGATCACGACTACGATATGGGGACCGGCGCGCTCAGCCTGTCCGAAGCCGATCCATTTGAACGCCTGTATGCCAGTCTCAAGACGGGTGGCCGTAACAACGCCACCGGTTACTCGGATGCCCAGATGGATGTCCTACTCGATCAACTCGGAGTCGCTACCACCGACGAGGACAAGAAAGCCGTCCTCGCCGAGATCCAGCAACGCGCCACCGACACTGTCCCCTGGCAGATTTGGGGCAATGTCCCCACACTGGACGTGTGGAACAAGAACGTCCACGGCCTCCAGCAGAGCATCGACGGCATCATGTTCTTCGACGAAGCCTGGAAGGAGTGATCCGGTTGGAGGCCAACAGCACAATGCCGGCTTCGATGTTCGGTAATTGCGCCTCGCCGCACGCCCCACACCGGACTGCATCATGACGCTGCCTGGGCAGGCTAGCGTTCCTGCAGAAGCATTCACGTATCTCGCCGACATGATCAGGGACTTCCCCGAAAAACTCGCGCAACTGCCGATGCCCGACCATGCCATCGACGCCGCCGAGGGCAACCGACTGTTCCTGCGATACCTGACGATCGGGATCGAGCAATTCATCGAGTACACCGACCCCGCCTACCCGGACTTCCAGCAGAAGACCCGAGCAGGAGTGCGAAAGTTCGCGGGAGACAGCCCTGCTCAGCTGTACGACTCGAGCGCCGTGTCGTCGAAGTACCAGTACATCGTCACGGGAAGCATGGCCGAGACGGAACTCATCGAGTTCACCGTCTACTCAGGCGATTTGAGCGGCGCCAACCAAACGCCGCGACGTCTCATCGATGCGATCACAGAAGCCGAGATCGACACCACGACGGACGGCAGCTTCACACTCACAGTTGCCGCCGGCCATGAAGGACGCAACGGGGTGAAACTCGATGCAGACGCCAACTCCCTTTCGGTTAGGCGATATCTCCGTGATCCTCGCGTCGACAAGCCGCGACCATTGTCCATTCAAAGAATCGGCGGGCCCGTAAATCCACCTCCCATCACCGCCGAGACCTTGGCCACCGGACTAGAGCGCGCCGCGCAGTTCGCGTGGTTCAACACCCGAACTTGGGCACAGTGGGTGGAGAAAAACAAGACCGAGAAGTTCAACACCCTCAGCCCCATGCACGATTCGGGCGACATCTTCACCCCGGTCGGACACAAATACATGAACGGCTACTGGTCGGTGCCGGAGGGGTATGCGCTAAGTATCTCGTTCACACCACCTACGGGAGCGTACTGGAGCTTCGTCCCGATGAACTACTGGATGGAGTCCCTCGAATGGCGCTTCGGCAACCGCGTCTACGCCACCAGCTTCGATACCGAAGCTGACGAAACCGGGCGGATCGAATTAGTTTTGGCGCACAATGATCCCACGATTCCTGGCGCGACCTGGTTGGAGACGCTCGGGCACAGCGAAGGCACAATGGCGTTCCGATTCGCACGCTGCCACAACGAATTGCCTGAGACAACGGTCGAACTCGTCCGTCTGGAACAGAACTCGACACATGAGCGGGAGCCGCAGTAGAAACCAATACCGACGCATACGCCCCTGCTACCGCAGTCTCCACACGACCTCGCCCCGTCGCGCCACGGCGGTACGACGCATCGAGCCCGTGTGTGCGACTCGGGGCGATTGTGTTCGTCACGTTGGTTGCAGCGATTCTCCACGGGCCATTGCACGCAGCGTGGTTGGCCCTCGGAAAGCGATACTGGACGAACTCCTCTGCCCCGCTGCTTGTTTCTGTCGATTCATACGTGTCAACGACGAGATTCGCAGCTACTCTCGCGCGAAAGTCTGTGGACGGCGAATGCGGCGATAGGGTTACATCGAGCCATGATGCGTTTCCAGTTCGAGCTGGTACCGGTGGACGAGGTCGAACCGTGGGGAGAGAACCGGAACCTGCACTGGTTCGGACTCACCGAGGGCTGGTACTGCCTCGAGGTGGGTGGAGTCGAGTTGTTGCGTTATACCGAGCAAACCACGGCCAGGCGCTTCCCCGCCCACGGCCGACCGGTCCCCCCGTGGGCGAACTACTACGTGGTCCGCCTCTGGGAAGACATGCTGCAAGCGTTGCCCCACATCCTGGAACCGGTGCCGAGTGATCTGGTGGATTTCGTGACCGCCGGCTGGTCCATCGACTTCGATGACATCGACAACGCAGAGTTCCTGGACGACGAGCTGATCGAGGCGGCCATCGCTGCCTACGGTGATCGAAGCGTCGACACGGGTTATCTACGTTTCGGACCCGAACTACAGTGGTGGCGCACGCCGACGCCGGTAGACACCGTCAACGTGGGCTGGCGGTTCCCTGTCGACCCCGACGGCGAAGTCGCGTTCACTGCGCCGCTATCGGGCCGGGCATCGGTCACTACTGATGAATTTATCTCCGCAGTAACGGATTTCGACGACCAACTTCTCGAAGACATGCAGCGGCGGGTGGACAGGATCGCCGCGACCGGCGTTCCCCCGATGACTGACGTCGACATCCCCGGCCTGATCCGGGAACAGGCCGAGCGGCGAACCCTGCTGTCGCAAGCGATGGCGCACCAAGTGAACACCGACTGGGATGCGGTACGGGCTGGCGTGTCGATCCTGGCTCGACATTCGAGGTGAGTTCCAGCTCACCTCATTCACATCACTGAACGAGCCGATGCTGCAGGAATTCTCAGGCCACACCTGAACGGGCACGACGTCACCGGGGTTGCCAACACCCCTCACTAAGTTCTATGGTTCATTACATGAGTAACGAACCTGTGTGCCCCGGGAGCCGGTCATCGTGATCGACGACGGACGACCACTGTTCCAGCAGATCGCCGAGCAGATCGAAAGCTCGATCATCGACGGCTCACTGCCGGAAGACGAGCAGGTGCCCTCGACCAACGAACTTGCGGCGTTCCACCGGATCAACCCGGCGACGGCAGCCAAGGGCCTCAATCAGCTTGTAGCCGAGGGGATCCTCTACAAGAAGCGAGGAATCGGAATGTTCGTCACTCTCGGTGCGCGCGACGCGCTCAGGTTCAGACGCCGAGAAGCGTTCTCGCGTCAGTACATCGAGCCGCTCGTGGCGGAGGCCGAACGTCTCCAGATTCCCCTCGAAGAACTCAAATCCATGTTGGACGACAGGAAGGTGGCCCGATGAACGCAAGCATTACGACGGCAGAGTCCGATGTCAGGCGTTTCACCGAATCCGAACTCGTCGCCTCGATGCGCGCGGTGAGCAGGAGATACGGGGATGTCGATGCTCTCTCAGACGTCTCGTTCAAGATCGAGCGCAACAAGATCTACGGCCTGCTCGGCCGTAACGGCGCAGGCAAGACGACGATCATGCAAATTCTGACCGGGCAGGACCTGCACACCAGCGGCGACGTCGAGGTATTCGGCGACACCCCGTTCGAAAATGCCGACGTCTTGATGAACGTGTGCTTTGTCAAGGAAAGCCAGACCTACCCCGAAGACCTCCGGGTCAAGCACGTACTCGTCGCCGCGGGCCATCTGCTGCCGAACTGGGACCACACGTTCGCCGAGACGCTGCTCGGCGACTTCCAGCTTCCTCTGGGCCGCAAGGTGAAGAAGCTGTCGCGCGGCATGCGGTCGGCACTGGGGGTAGTAATCGGGCTCGCATCCCGCGCACCGCTGACGCTCTTCGACGAACCATATCTCGGTCTCGATGCCGTTGCGCGCCAACTATTTTACGACCGTCTGCTTGCCGACTACGCCGAACATCCACGTACCGTGGTGCTTTCGACTCACCTGATCGACGAGGTGGCAAATCTGCTCGAGCACGTGATCGTCGTCGACCACGGCCGAATCGTGCTCGACGAGGACGCGGACACACTGCGCAGCCGCGCAGTAGTGGCAACCGGCCCCCTCGCTGCCGTAGATGCTTTTGCCGCGACCGGCACGGTTCTGCACCGTGAGACGCTCGGCACCCACGCCCGCATCACTGTGCAGGCCGACGTGACCGATACCTCGCGGAACCTATTACGGGAGGCTGGGGTCGAACTGGAGCCGGCATCTTTGCAGGAACTTGTCATCGCGACCACCACACAGCGCAGGGAGACCACCGCATGAGCATCGCAGCGACACAACCGCGCACGATCCCGAAGGCGCCCACCCGGTCCCGGATCGGCTCCGTCCTCCGACTGCATACAGTCGCCTGGCCGCTGCTGATCGCCTGGCCGGTCGGCATCCTGTTGGTTTCGTTCCTGATCAGCTTCACCATCTACGCGATCGTCGGGAACGAGCAGGGCGAGGGCTTCACCGGCAGTGTGTTCTCCGTCTACGGTTTCGTGCTCGCGTTCTACCTCCAGTCGATGGCCCAGACATTCCCGTTCGCGCTCGGACTGAGCGTGACTCGCCGCGAGTTCTTCACCGCCACAACGGTGATGGCGCTGGCGCAGTCGGCAGTCTTCGCGATCGTGCTGCAGCTGCTGTCAGTGGTGGAATCCGCTACCGACGGCTGGGGTGTACATATGCGCATGTTCGGCATCGCACGCTATTTCACCGACAGCACGGCCGTGCAGTTGCTTTCACTGTTCGCAACGCTGCTACTGACCAGTTCGGTCGCAATGTTGACAGGCGCGATCTACCAGCGCTGGAGGATCACCGGTCTGCTGGCTTCCCTCACCGGACTCCTCGGCACGCTCGGCCTGTCAGTGATCGTGATCACCTGGGCTCGCTGGTGGCCGGCGATCGGTTCGTGGTTTGTCGATGTCCCCCGAGTGGTGCCGATGACGCTTCTACCGCTGGTCGTGGCAATCGCGTGCATCGCCGGAGCCTGGGCGACGCTGCGCCGCGCAACGCCGTAACGGCCACGATCACTTAAACGAGCCGAGGAGCGATGATGAACAAGGACGCCCCAACAGGCACGGGTGATGGTGCGCTGACGGAGATACTCGCAATCCACGAGCAGTGGTCCAAGGCGATCGTCTCGAACGACGCCGAACGAATCGGCAGATTCATGACGGATGACTGGGTGATCGTGTCCGACTCGGGCATCACTTCAAAAGAACAATTCCTGTCCATTGTCCGGTCTGGCGAGCTCACCCACTCGACGTTCGACCGCGTTACCGACGCCAGAGTCCGCACTTATGGTGACACCGCGGTTCTGACAGCGCGGTTGACGAACACTGCGCACTACCGCGGCCAGCAATTCGAGGCCGACGAGTGGACTACCGACGTCTTCGTTCTACGGAATGGCCGCTGGCTGTGCGTGTTGAGCCATATCACCGCAGCTGCCACTCCCTGATTCTTGCTCGTGCAGGTTGTCGGCGTCAGCCGATGATGTTGCTCGCCTGGTTGCTCCACGCCGGCAGACTGAACAGCTCACCGGAGCCGGAGATGAAGGCACTGTGCGCCTGCGCGTCTCCGCGCAATTTGTCCATGTTCCAGGCAGTGAGAACACCGAGGAACCCCTGCACCCCGCTGACGCAGCCCGGATCGTTTGCAGGGCAGCCTGGTTGCCCCTGAATGTCGTTGTGGTTCGGGCCGTTCAGAGTCGCGCGCACCTTCTCCACAGAGTCCGGAGTGGCACCGAAATAGCCCTCCGCGGACTGCGCTCCGATCAGGTCCCACGGCAACGGCTGCGCGGACTGCGAGATCGGGCTGTTGGAGCCGTTGACGTACAGAACGGAACCCGTGGTCAGCGCCCGCGGGTCGGTGCAGACGTTCATCGCCGCATCCGCTTTGGGCAGGCCACACATGTACTGCCCCGGAAGCTCAATGGGGACAGCGGTTTTCAGTTCGCCGCCGGCACTGATCGCCGCGTTGAGGGCACCGACCGCCCCCTGGGAGTGCCCCATCGCACCAACGTTGCCGGTATCCAGGGTCTGATAGAAGATGCTCGACGGACCGCTGTCCTCATGCCGGAGGAAATCCACTGCCTCCAGCATTTCCTGACCCGTGCCGGTATTGGTGTTATCGGCCGCGATCACCACGAAACCCCACGACGCCAGATGGGAGAGCAGATAGTCGTACTGGAAGGGGTGTGCCCACGTCCCGTCACCCCAAGTGATGATCGGGTGTCGATCTCCATTCGATCCCAGGTCAGTGGGGTACCAGACGTCGAACTTGCTGCCGGAGGAGTCGCAACAACCGAAACCTTGCTGACTGGTCACCTCCCACGGACCTCGCTCGGAGTACGTGGCGTCGACGGTGCTGCCGTTCGCGACAGGCTCACTTGTTCCACCCGCCTGCGCTGTGCCGGCGGATCCCAGCAGAACCAGAGTTGCAGCGGCGAGGAGCACGACGCTCTTGCTCATCAGACTTTTCATGTGACGCACCCTAACGACGAGACCTAATCAAAATTAGGCTTTGTCATCTAATCGTTACAGTTTCGAGTTTGCTTGCCGGAGAAGCACCTTCGGCGTCATCATTCTCGTATTATAACGTTTACATAACAACACCTATCAATAATTAAGTTTGATGGCACGATCAGTTTCCATCGGAAGGGTGACCGACCCGCACCATGGCGAAGGAGTACACATTGCACGACGAAGCAACTCACGAGGCCGTCGAATCAGCACTCGCCAAGCTCGACCTGGATGCGAAGGCCCAACTCCTCCAGGGCCAAGACATGTGGACCCTGCCTGCCCTCCCGCAAATCGGCCTCGGGTCACTGGTGATGTCCGACGGACCGGTAGGCGTGCGAGGAGTCTTCTGGGGACCGGACGATCCGTCGATCCTGCTGCCGTCGCCCACCGCCATGGCGGCGACCTGGGATCCTGACCTGGTCGCGCGTGCGGGAGTTCTGCTCGCACAGGAGGCCCGCCGCAAGGGCGTGCACCTGTTGCTCGCTCCGACTGTGAACATGCACCGTACCCCGGTCGGTGGCCGACACTTCGAGACTTACTCCGAGGACCCTTTGCTCACCGGCGCAATCGGTTCCGGCTACGTCCGCGGGGTGCAGTCCGGTGGCGTCGGCGCCACCGTCAAGCATTTTGTAGCCAATGACGCGGAGACGGAACGCATGTCAGTCGACAACATCGTCTCCCCGAATGCGCTGCGCGAGATCTACCTCGCGCCCTTCGAGGACATCGTCAAGAACTCCCGACCCTGGGCAATCATGTCCGCGTACAACAGCGTCAACGGCACCACTATGAGCGAGCACAACGAGCTTCTGAACGGAGTATTGCGGGGCGAGTGGGGATTTGACGGTTGTGTGGTCTCCGACTGGATGGGAACGCGCTCGACGCTGGGCGCCATTCTGGGTGGCCTCGACATCGCGATGCCCGGCCCCCGCTCCGTCTACGGAGAGCTACTGGCCGACGCGGTCAGGAAGGACGAGGTCGACGAGTCGGTAGTCGACGACGCGGTGCGCCGAGTCCTACTGCTCACGGCGCGCGCGGGTCTCCTCGAGGGCGCCAATCCTGCTGTGACCGAGTTCCCTGCGCCGGTGGACGGCCGCGCGCTGGCTCACGAGATCGCCGGACGGTCATTTGTACTGACCCGCAATGCTCCCGTCGGCGGTGAGACGATTCTGCCGATCGACCCGAGCACTACCACCGTCGCACTGATCGGACTGGCTGCCCACGACGCCCGCGTCCTCGGCGGCGGCTCCGCAATGGTCTTTCCCGAGTCCGTCGTGTCCCCTCTCGACGGACTGACGGCAGCGCTACCCGACGGCGCACTCAGCTACAGCATCGGCACAACGCTGACCGACCAGATGGGCACGGCCGAAAGAGGATTCGATTTACGCGCCCGATGCTACGACGCCGCGGGAACGCTGCTTCGAGAACTCGACCTGCCCAACGGGATGATCACGTGGATGGGAATCCTCCCGGAAGGCCTCGACTTTCAGGCGCTGCATACCGTCGAACTTCTCGGCACCTTCACGCCGAGCGAGAGTGGCGCGCATCGCTTCGGCACCAAGGGACTCGGCACTTTCACCTTGACTGTCGGCGGTGAGACTCTGTTCGACGGTGACCAGCCAATGGAAAGCTTCGATCCATTCGAGCTGTTCTTCGGTGCTCCGAAGGACCGCGGCTCCGTCGAACTGACGGCCGGAGAACCCGTCGAAGTAGTCCTGAAGCACACTCCGACCAAGATGGAGGGCTCGCCGATCGACATCCTCAGTTTCAGTCTGGGACACCGGGAGCCGCAACGAGACCCGGAAGAACTGGTGGCCGACGCCGTCGAGGCAGCGAAGGCGGCGGACGTAGCCGTTGTTGTCGTCGCGACAACTGACCAGGTCGAGTCCGAGGGCTTCGACCGCAGCACACTGAATCTGCCGGGGCGCCAAGACGAGTTGGTCTCCCGCGTGGCCGCCGCAAACCCACGAACTGTCGTTGTCGTGAACTCGGGTTCGCCAGTGGAGATGCCCTGGCGAGGCGACGTCGCGGCGGTACTACTGAGTTGGTTCCCTGGCCAGGAAGCCGGCGCCGCACTGGCCGATGTCTTGGTCGGACTGACTGAGCCAGGCGGCCGACTGCCGACCACTTGGCCCGCAACACTTGCGGATTGCCCGGTCACGGATGTGACACCCGTCGACGGCAAGCTCACGTACGCCGAGGGCCTGTTCATTGGCTACCGCGCCTGGGACCGAACAGATGTCTCACCCGCATTCGCGTTCGGGCACGGCCTCGGCTACACCACGTGGGAATACGAGAGCGTCGATCGGGAAGGCGACACCGTCTCGGTTCGCATCCGCAACACTGGATCGAGGCAGGGACGCGAGGTTGTGCAGGTGTATCTTGCTGCCGTCGACATCGACCCGTCCAGACCCGCCCGCGAGCTTGCCGGCTTCGCGAGCGTAGTGGCAGACGCCGGCGAAACCACAACGGCAACAATCACTCTGCCGCATCGTGCATTCGAGATCTGGGACGAGCAGCGCGGGCATTGGTGCTCCCGACCCGGTTCGTACGATCTTCACGTCGGCGCCTCGTCGGCCAACTGCCCGCTCACCCTGCGCATCGAGGCGCAAAATTGAAGTCCTTGAATACCTTTCGCGTCATCGCCGGGGCTGCCGCCTTGGCAGTGCTCTGGCCCGTGGTCAGTTCCGCTGAACCCCGAACAGACACTGCAGGGGTGGTCATCGAGTCGCACGATGTCAGCCGGAGCGTCGCTGATCCGGCTGACTGCGGTGCGGGATCGCGGCCGGACATCATGGCGGCTCAGAGTCAGCAGGCAGGACTGATGGCCGTCCTCCTCACCCAGGCGCGATGAGAAACGCTTCCGTCGATAGGCTCACTGCATGACTGAGCGACAGCGGGGTGGCCGGGCGGTCAAGGCCGAGGCCCGGCGCGAGGCCATTCTCGACGCGACGATGGCCGAGATCGCGGAGCGCGGATACCGTGGCACCACTCTCGCTGCTGTCGCCGAACGCGTCGGCCTGACGCAACCCGGACTGCTGCACCACTTTCCCAGCAAGGAACACCTCCTGATCGGAGTGCTCGACGCTCGCGACCGATGGGACGCCGCAGCCCTTCTCGCGAACTCGACGGATGTGCGACTGTCCCACCTCGAACAAATCGTGGAATTCAATGCCGACCGGCCAGGAGTCGTCCAGACCTTCACCGCACTCGCCGCCGAGAGCGCGACCGGGCAGCACCCAGCGCGTGAGTTCTTCACCGAGCGCTATGCGTCCGTGCGCGAGGGCATGGCCACATTGCTACGTGCCGAACTCGGTGACCGATTGGCCGGCGGGCTCACACCTGAGCAAGCTGCACCACTGCTCATCGCGGTCATCGACGGCATCCAGATCCAGTGGCTCTTGGCGCCGGACGAGGTAGATATGCCCGCCGCATTCCGGAACTTCCTCGCGCTACTGACCGCGATGACGCCTACCGAGAAGCCGACCAGCTGACCCGGTGAACTACCCCGGTCGGATGTGGCGGGGGCCGGCAGGCGCGAAGATTGTGTCCCAGTCGTGTTGGACGCTCGCCACTGTGTAGCCGCGACTGGCCGCCTCACCGAGGACCGTGTGTGCGCCGGTGTCGTAGGGCGTGTCATTGCGGGTGGAATCGTCGTGGTGGACGACAAGTCCAAATCCCGGTGGGTTCCCGGCCAGCGCATAGTCGAGCATCTGCGCGTCGCCGTCGGAATTACCCGCCGCGAACAGTGGCCGTCGTCCAATCCTGCTCCAAATACGTGCCGGTTTCTCAGGACCATCGTCCATGAACTCAAATGACGATCCATACCGCACATCGCCAATGGTGTTGTCGTATCTCAATCCGAGGGCTGAACCAATGACGCGTTCAGGCGGAATTCCATAGCATTGTTCGACGATAGGACGCATGAAATCGCGGTCGCCGCCGGAGACGATGTAGCAGCTGAAGCTGTTGTCCGCCAGAAAACGGAGCAACTCGACCATCGGCTGGTACGCAGTCAGCGGGTATGGCCGATGCAAGGTCGGATGCTGTGCAGTACGGATGAATTCAGCAACGGATGCCGCATAGTCGGTGACACTGAGACAGTCGGACGCGTGAGTGATCGCCCCAATTGCGATCCGCAGATCGGTGTCATCTCCCCCAGCATGTTTCTCCAACGCCTGTGCCAGCCAGCCGTAATCGCCGTCGAGCGCGCTGCGGTATGGCTCGATCTCGGCAAGTGCGGTGCTGGATGCAGCCTGCACGCGCCACTGCTCGACGATGAAATGCACCTGAACCGGCATGGGTTTTTCGGGCCACAATGTCCCGTCGTTGTCGAACACAGCTACCCGATCTGCAACCGGCACAGCGTTCGCCCCGCAGGTAGCGGTCTCGATAAAACGCACAATCGCCTCACGAGTAGGCGAACTGCCCCACGACGACAGCGGCGATGATCCCATCGCTCATACCTCTCTCACGACAAGACTCGCAACGTTCACCTCTGCAGGTCCTGAGAAGCTCCGAGTTCGTCGATGTCGATCAGATCGACATCGTCCAACTTCCATTCTTTCGCCATGACTTCGGATCCGACGCCATAGAAGCGGAACATCAGCTCGAACGTGTCCGAGTCTCCAGTTGCGATGAAATTCGACTCCAGTCCAGGGATGACCCGTGGCCCGAAGTATGCGTCAAGGGATCCGTCTTCGTTGAATCTCACGCCTGGGGTTTGAGAGGACACCGAGAACTTCGTCGCGTGACGGATGAAGGTGTGTTCCGTTCCGTCATACATTGTGACGGACCAGTATTGGGACACCGGCACCCCGGCCGGTACACGCAGCCGATACGTGCGGTCGGAGCGAAAGAGATTGCCTGCGCGATCGCGAACGTTCACCAGGTAGAACTGTCCGATTCCCAATCGTTTGAGACCGATGAATGCCATGTGGTAAATCACAGCGCGGTCGGTATAGGGGTAGACGTCGCCGTTCGCAAAGTTACGATTCTGTCCCTCTACGAAATCGCGCCCGGCGGGAAAGAACCACTGGCGGCCGTCGAAGAACGGCGGTTCGTGCTCGTACAATTCTCTCAACCACTCGTGCGCTTCCTGGATCGCGCTCTCCAGCAACGCGATCCGCTGCGCCGACGGCGCGAATGGCCGACCCCGCTCGATCCCGATCGCCTTCAACATTTCCGCGAAGGCTCGATCGCGTGGAAGCCATGGTTCCGCCTGAATTGTGCGGTCCAGCGCTTCCCAGAATCGGATGTCATACGGAATCCGCGTGTCGACCAACTGGCCGTGTAGGTCCCGTCTCGGAGTCTCTGTCGGATTGTCCGCCTCGGCAAGCGGGTAGATGCCGATTCTGTTGCAGTACTCCAATCCCGAGTCGAGGGCAGCCTGGGTCGGGTCCGGAAGCACCGACCGCAGCAAAGCGTACACTCGATTCGTATCCGATTGCAGCACAACATATCCTTCCGGAACTTCGCCGTCGTAGGCAGGCGGCAGGACGAGATAACGAGCGCCGCGACCCTCGTCGGCACCGAACTTTCCGACATCTTCGAGCGGCACCTGCCAGACATTGCAGATGCTTCCGTTGAGTACGTGCTCGCCGGATCCCGGCGGAATGTCGATGACGATCGGTCCGTCCCGTCCCGGATCGATGAACGCCATGTAGTAGATCAGATCCGGGTTTGGGGTCAACGTTTGGTTCTTCCAGTCCAAAAGGCCTGACCAGAAAAGAAACTCGTTCGCACCTGACGGCGACATCTCCGTGCGCATGACCTCGTAGTTCACCGCGGCCATCCCCCACACTGCTGCCTCGACGGCGCGTCTGTGGATCCCGCGATCGATGGCACTACCATCTGAAGCAATCGACATCAGCGAACATCTCCTCATCTCGCATGGCACGTTGACGTTCCCCACATCGTCGCCGATTCGGGCGCACCGTGATTCATCCCAAAAGGATGATCTCTGCGGCCTCGAGCGATTCGACTCGAACGAGGAGACAGTATCGAGACGACGTGACACCGTTGAACACCAGTGAACGAAGCTGCGGAGAGCCAGTTCGTTACTCGGGCACGAGCAATACCGACACGGTTGGACCGTCCTCACCAGCAACAAAGTCGACGCGTCGAATCGTGCGACAATCAGGCGGTGAACGACACCAGCGGAGTTTCGCACCAGAATCGATCGCGACTGCTGTGTGTCGGCGTCCTCTTCTCCGTAGGCTTGTTGTGGCCCACTCCCCTCGCCGCGGCCGCACCCGCCGCGACCGGACCGGCGAGCTGCGTACCGTTCGGAACCGCCCAGCTGCCGCCTGGCGCACCCTCGAGCGGAGGCCGAGTCGGGCTGGCCGAACTGCCGACGTTCACCGGCTCGACCGCCCCCACGTCCGTCGAGGTTCGCACGCCGACCACGCAATTCAACCGATTCTGGGACTTCGCGCTTGTCGGCCACGACCTGCTCACCCGACCCCGGGAAGCCGACGCGCCTACCGCCGAGCCCTGGCGATTCGTACCGATGCCCGAGTGCCTGCGCGGCCGCCTGGTCGGGATATCGGTAGACGACGACGAACTCGTCGCGGTCGACGACAACGGCTGGATCTACACGATGGACAATGCGTCCCAGCACCCGCTGGTGTGGAACTGGACCTCCGCGTGGGGCGCACCCCTGTGGAGCGCCCCCGGCCGCCAACTACCAGGAGACCGGCCGAACGGGTGGGCGCTGAGCGTGTCGTCGCCGTGGGACAACCAAACTTTCACCGACATCGCCGGACGAATCCACTTCGTCGGATTTGGCAAGATGACCATGCTCCCAGCGTTGACCGGGGACGGCAGCCGCATCACGTACGCGGACCCGTGGCTACCCAACGACGACAGCTACGAGATCGGCGGACCGCTCGGCGGGCGGTTCCAGGCCGACTCGTTGTCGGCGGCCGGATCGACCACCTTCGTGATGAACAAGTACGGCGACATGTACACCCGCACATTTGATTTCGACTCGTCGGGATCGGACTCGATCTTCTTCCGCTACAGCTGGGACGACCAGTCGGGTAAGCCGTCCGCACCCAATCTCGTTGCCGAAACACTCGACCGCAGCACCGCTGCGATCCAACTACCGGCGCCGGACTGGGTGCTCCAACCCAAGATTCCCGGCGAAATCACATCCGCGATCAGTGTGCACTCCCTCGGCCCCGGCCCGAATCGGCGCGAGTTGCGCGTGGAGGGCCGCAACGGCACCGAATCCGGTTTCTGGCACAAGGATCTCGTAGGCGGCATGTGGGAGTTCACGCCGACGGGCGCGGACCTCCTCGGCTCGCCGATCGAGAATGCGCCGACAGACCGCTCGACCGATACCCTGGCCCCCGCCGCCCCCTGGGACCTGTCCACATCCCTGCCCGCCCGCAACGGAGCCATCGACGGTCAGACATTGATCGACATCGGATTTCCGTACACGGTGGTGGACCCGCGCATGCTCGACGCGATCGGCCAGCACGCACAACCCTCTGGCTACCGGTTGGACGTGGACCACTTCGACCCGGTCGCCACTACCCGGACCGCAACCGTGACTGCACCGGACGGCACCTGCATTCCGGTCATCCTGCATACCGCCGACGGTCTCCGAATGACACCCCGCGGGCCCGGCCTCGACGCCAACCCACGCCACCTCGTCGGCGCAATCGAAATCCCCGCGGACTCATACGCGACTCGGGAATCGGACCCCACGCTGGACGCGTTCGTGCGGGACTGGATGCGCGGCAACCACATTGCGGCAATTACCCTCAGCGCCACCGACCATGACCTGGTGATCCGCTAACACGAAACCCGCTCGCACGTCACACAGGGGCCGCTCCCGCCGGTATCAACATCAGCGAGTTCTCCGTGGCAAGGAGGTGTGTAGCGGAGGATTCCGAACCCGCGAGACCACTGAGGCTATCAAGGTGGCTGGTCCTGTTTTTCAGGATTCAGGGCCATCACGTCCTCATCCCCAGCGGCGATTGCTCGGGCGTAGCGTCCGGCGTACTGCTCCAGAGTGACGGTTGCTTCAGCTTCACCTTCCCACTGGTCCGGCACCTCAGAGCCGTCTCGAGCCGTTCGCGAGACTCGCGCCGGGGAGAACTCGATGACGGTGCGTGTGAACACGCACCGTACGAAACTCGTGGATACGGAAAAGCGCGTCGCATCGAAGGTGCAATCGATGAACGACGTGTCGGAGAACTGCGCACCCGTGAGGTCCGAGTCGTCAAATGTGCACCGTTCGAACACGGTATTGGGCACGGAGCGGAGTCCCTGAGCTTTTGCCCCGGTGAAATCGCAATCGACGACATTCGGCCCGAGCGCCACGCGAGAGAGGGTGGCGCCGCGGAAACTGCATCGCTCGAATCGGCGGCTCAAGCGTGGTTGGCCGGTCAATGCGGCGAAATCGAAACGGCAGTCGAACAGTTCGGTCTCGAAGACAGTGAATGCACCCCGCGCGAAACTCAGATCGATACGTTCCAGCGTAAGGAATCTGATATCAAAACCCCAGGTATCCACCGTCAGACCACGCAGATCCACCAGCCCGTCATGGGTCGCCGGCCATCGAGAAGTGAGCGTGTGAGGTGGCTTCACGATCCGCGACTGATTGAGCAACTGTGCCCGTAGATTCTCGACGTCCTCGCTGGACCAACGGCGGCGCAGAGCGCTGATCTCGGACCTCTTCACGGTCTCAATCGTATCGCCGAGATACTCGGAAACTGGTCGTGGCTGCCGAAGAGCCAAAGAACGCTCCTTCGACTCCATGGCAGCCCCGACATCAACCATGAGGGCATTCCGACTCACCACAACCAAGCGCGCATGGTGCCGCGTGCGTAGATCGAAGCAGGCATCATGCCGTCGTAGTAGCCGAACTGCACCCACCGTTCCACCGCATCCATCAGCGAAAGATTAAGAGCGCAAGTGGCATTCGAGAGCCTTCTGCTGCGTACGCTGCATATCGGGGTCGCGCATCAATAGACTCGTGCGATGCTCCGGGGCACGCATCGAGTCGGCGACAAATCAATCCAATTCCCGCCGGGCTGGTAGATTCCGGAACGTCACGATCGGGAGTAGCACCGCCAAACCGAGCACGCAGAGGCTCGCGCGCAGCGCAACCAACCTGGATTCGACATTGATCTCGACCGCACGGTCGAGCTGGGCCGAGGACAAGTCCATTCCGGCAAGGCGGCTGCGAAGGTCGTCGTTTTCGACGAAGCTAACCGAACTGGTTGTTACTTCAATTCTGCTGCCCGACAGTAGATCCGATCCGTCGGCGACACGGACCGAGGCGGACTGCGCAAGCACGGACATCAGCACGGCCCCGGCGACGGCGGTACCCGTGCACAGGCCGAGAAAGTTCGCCATTCCCCGAGCGCTGCCGATCTCTCCGGAGAGCGACGGTGGGCTGGTCTCCATGAGCAGTGCACTGCCCGCACTCAGCCCCACTCCGATACCGAGGCCCAAGGCGACCTCACTGATCAAGGTCCACACACCTGACCATTGGTTGGAGATGGTCATTGCCAGCAGTATCACCGACGCGGCAGCCAGCACGTGGGCTGCAGTCAACAGCCAACGGCACGCTATCAATCGCATCAGAACTGGTGTGGCAGCCGCGGAGGCGAGTGCGGCAAGGGAGATCGGTATCAGCATCAGTGCCGTTCCCAGCGGGCTCTTGCCCAGCACCATCTGCGTATAAAGCGGCAGCAGGTAGCTCACGCCGGCCATCAACAGGTTCACCGCGACCAGCCCACTCAGGCACGCGCGGTTGAGCCCTGACCCGAACACCTGAGGGGCAAGCAGGGGTGTCCTGTCAGCGTCCTGCAACTCGTGTTGGCGCGCGACGAACGTGTGGAGCACCAGGCCGCCGATCAATAACAACGCGAGCACGGGCGAGAGGCCGAGCACACTCACGGGAGCGCCCTCGGCAGCGAGGACAAGCCCCCACGATCCGATCTGATTGATGGCGGCGACCAACATCAGCACGCCCACGGCCGAAAGCGCGATACTGGTCTTGTCGATGGTCCCTCGGAACGTAGTCCGGGGAAGCCGTAGACGGGACGCGACGACGCTCGTTCCTGCAATGACGACGAGCAGCAGTACGAAGGGTGCTCTCCAACCCCAGGCCTGCACGAGGAATCCACCGACCAGCAAAGCGAGCGCCGCGCCGATTCCGGTTGTACCTGCCAGGACCGAGACCGCAACGGTGCGCTGCGTACCGGAATATGTCTGACCGAGAATCGCCAGCGCGTTGGGCACAAGAAGAGCACCGCCGAGTCCGGCGATCGCCTCACCCGCGATCAGAACCGAGACATTCTGTGCCAGAACGCAAGACAGCATGCCGACGGCGTAGATTCCCAAGCCGAGCAGCTGAGTGTTTCTAGCACCCAGCACCCCGCTGATCTTGCCGCCCGTGATCGTGAAGGCTGCGACGAACACACCGTACGCGACGATGGCCAACTGCACGTTTGAGATCGTGGTGTCCAACCCGTCGACGATCCCACTGATTGCCATTGGCAACACCGTGGCGTTGAATACCGAGACCAAACCGGTGCAGCACACGAGCACGAGCGGCAACCAACTCGCCCTGAGTTGAGCGTCGACCGCACGCTCGGTTACCACAGGAACGGATGGCAACTGATCCGCAGTATCCATATGTGCACCCCTCGGGGATCGGTGATGTCGCGGCGGTGGCATAACCGGCGGTGAGCGTGACCACCCATGCACGGTGAGCCTGCTGCTGTCGATCAGGCCGGCAGAGTCAGAAATTGCATTGGCGGCGTTTCCTCGAAGCGGCGAGAGACGTTGCCGGCGAGTCCGCCTTCGAGGGATGTGTCGCCCATCAGGTCGAGCTTGCCTGCCGGCGCGCCCTCGCTGAAGTCCAGCTTGTCGAAGTCCACCCACACCACATTGGGTCGCGTGGTCGAGTCGAAGACGTACCGCTTATTGGTCAGATCGGAGACGGTCTGCCAAATCGTCTGCGAGGCATAGGGTTTGTCTGGATCAGGGATGCGGAATGGTTGCGCAGCATTGCGGATGACGCTGAATATTCCCGCGACCGCCTCGACCTCGCTCTTCGGCTCAGGCAGCCGGCCCACGTAATACGCAGCACGGGCGAACCGGTCGGCCGCAAGCGTGGTCCCCGGCAGCGGCTTGGTGCCACCGAAGCCGTCGACCTCCTTGAGAAGTTCGATCTGCTTGTCGAAAGACGGGGAATTGGTCATCACGAGATATTCACGGTCGTGCCAGACGGTCGCCTTGCCGTCGAGATACTCGATGATCGCCGAATCGCCGGTCGCGTCATCCAACGCGAGGTGAACGGCGGGCACCTCGCCGGTCGCCGGATCGCCCAGCGGTACAACCTGAACATCGGACTCGACAATCCAGGCGGCGGCATCCGCAACGGTGGCGAAGTTGTCCAGGAAGTACTGCAGCCAAATCGCCATGCTCAGACTTGGCCTCGATGTGTCGTGACTACCGTAGTCCGATTCCGCGAGCCATAAGATATGGCCCGCCAGTCCCGCCTCGTTCATACCGTCCACCGACATCATATCGAACGCGCCAGCCACGACGCTGCCGTATTCGGCTGTCCAACTGAGGGAACCGCCAACGCCGTCGTTGCGTTCAATCCCCCGGGGAAGTAACCACAGATTTGTCCCGGTATCGCGGTGATAATCCATGTTACGGCCGACGAGAACGGCTCCTGCGGCATCAGGCCACATTACTCTGGTACACATCGTTTCACCTTCTGTAGATTTCGAGAGAATCAATGTTTGCCGAATTTCTTCGCCTACACATCGCAGCCGCGAGGCCCATTCCGCGACAGCCGATCCCGCCCACCGGCAGCCACTCGTTTGCGAATTCAGTTGGTGGGCTTTTTGCGGCGGGTGGTGAGCAGACCGGCGATCCAGCCGAGCAGGAGAATCACAACGAGTGTGAGCCAGAGTGGTGACCGCACGGATACCCAGAACAGTTGGATCGTGGTCGCGCTCACGCGGGGTGAGTAACGATGTGGCGGAAGCAATCTGGGTGTCCGGACTCATCGGAGGTACCTTTCGTCGCCACAGTCGGTGAGTAATCGATCTGCAAGGATGCGTGCGTGAGACTGCTCGCGGTCAAGGTTCGCCGACCGCTGGGGAATTGATCCAGGCATCCACGTCCATGAGGGACGACTGGGCGGCACGGTCACAGGAACTTGCCCGAAAATCCGAACCGGACTCATCGGGCGCACGACAAAGATTGGAACAATCGAAATCTAACACGCGGGACGCGGTGAAATGGTCGATTAGGGCGAATTATTAGACTTTGCCAACCGTCCTGGTCACTACCTTTGCGCTACCGACCGAATCGACCACTCACTGCACGCGCGGTCGCCCACATCGCGCGTGACATCACGCACGAAATCGCTAAATTCACCCCCGATTTCACCCCTGGCCAATGCGCCGTATGCCCACGCAAACACGTGACCCGTGATACAAATCAAAGAGGAGTTGCCTTTGCATATCTTCTTTCGCACCCTTTGTCAGACCGGCAATTCTTGGACCGCGCCGATCCCCGGCGCAGATGAATCGTACGCTCGCCTGCCGAGTTGCGGACCTCGTGCGCCATATTCGGAGGGCATTCCAATAACCATTGCCTGAGCAGTTGATTCGTCCCACATCTGATCCAGGAAAGGTGAAAGTATGTGCACTCGCGTCATCTGGAATGAACCCGGCGGAGCGGTTCTCGTCGGTCGAAACATGGACTACCACCGAGATACCGGCACGAACCTGTGGGTTATGCCTCGGGGGATCAAACGAGACGACGGCGTCGGCGGCCAACTGTCCTGGGTAGCCCGATACGGCAGCGTCGTGGCAGGCGCGTACGACATGATGACCGTCGACGGGATGAACGAAGTTGGCCTCGCCGGGCACATACTCTGGCTCTCCGAATCGACGTACGGCAAGCACGACAAGAGCAAACCCGCCTTGAGCATGGCGGTCTGGATGCAGTACTTCCTCGACAACTTCGCAACCGTCGACGAAGCAGTGTCCTGGATCGAGGACACCAGTGTCCAAGTCGTCCCACCGGGAGACCCGAGCACCGGTGAAGTACCCGCGGTGCACCTCGCGTTGGACGATGCGAACGGCGACTCCGTAGTCATCGAGTACATCGACGGAAAGCCCAGCGTGTGGCACAGCCGTGACTACCGTGTGATGACCAACTCCCCCACCTACGACAAGCAGATCGAACTATTGAAGCAGGTCCAAGGGTTCGGTGGAGACAGGCCTCTTCCCGGCACCACAGTGGCCTCCGATAGGTTCGCGCGCGCAGCGTATTACGTCGGACGCCTTCCCGAACCCAAGAGCCAACTCGAGGCAATCGCCGGCATGTTCAGCGTCATCCGTAACACCGCGCAACCGTTCCGCATCCCAGATCCCGACAAGCCGAACGCGTCCCAGACGATTTGGCAGACCGTCTCCGACCTCACCAACAAGCGATACGTCTTCGAGTCGACAACTCGACCCAATGTCGTCTGGGTCGAGTTGAGTGAATTGAACTTCGAGGAGGGCGCTCCCGCCGGCAAGCTCGACCTGATCGGCGACACCGCTCTCGAGGGTGGGCTGGCCGGAAATGTCACCGGCCGCTTCGATGAGACCGCGCCTTTGAAGTTCCTCGCCCTACCGTCCTGATCGGTACCCGAATCATCGGTGGTTATGTGCGCCTGCACGATATGGACAACGCACATAACCGCCGGTATTCGCGCGATCATATCGCGCTATAAACCTTGATCGATTGTGTCTCACGATTCCTCACTTACGCACCGCTGTTTCCTCACGATGATGAAACTGGTGCACTCAGACCGCTTCTGCCATGGCTGACACTGGCCGGGTGCTTTTTCCCAGGAATACCGCGGAGGCGAACAGGAAGAACAACGCACCGACGAAGGTGCCGATATTGGCCATGTTGGGATCAAGTGTATTTCCGTCACGAAGTATGAACGATCCGACGGCAGATATGCCGAAAGCAATGGATCCGAATGTGTTGAGCCAGACGCTTTGCCATTCCTTCGATCGCGGCGCCCAGTACGTCTTCGCGCGCCACAGGATAAGCACAGCAAGACCGCTCGAAACGAGGAATGCGATAGAGCCCTCCGCGTTGGGATTCCAGACGAGGTGCATTTCTCCTTGCACGTTGAGGTTGTGCAGAGCTGATCCGGTACTGATGTTGAACAATATCGTGCCGAGAAGCTGCACTGCTGCCGATAACCACACGGCACGGATTGCCGGCTTACCGGAGTCGGAAGTAGTGGCCGATCCACTGAGTATCAACTGGATAAACGCGGCGCCGGTGAAAAACCAGGACCCGGCGAAAAAGAAGACGTTCGCGAGGGCGGCACCGAAGAGCGACGAAAGGAAGGGTGCCGAACCGAGCGCGAAGAGGGTCGATCCGATCACGAAGCCCCAGGACTGCATCCGTAATGTCGGGTGAATCAGCATGCGCCGCAGTGTAGTTCAACTCCGACATATTATTTCGTGGATCCGAGATTTTGCGCATACACCCCGGCCACGACTGCGTCTCCGGATCGATTCGCCAGGTCTGATCGTTACCGAATCAATAGGGTGATTTTTCGTTGTTTGCCCTCAATGTCCGAATTTCACTGTTAGCGTGCGAGTTATGACAGCCCCTTCAAAAGCTGGACATCGTTTACTGTTCCGCAATGTTCGTATCTTCGACGGCGTCTCTGCGACAGTAGTTTCGGGTGACGTTCTGATTGACGGAGAAACGATTGCGGGAGTCTCGCAATCCCCAATCGGAGACGACCCGAGTCGAGAGACCACCGTCATCGACGGTCAAAATCGAGTCTTGATGCCGGGCATGAGCGATGCTCACGTGCATCTGGTCGGCAACGCTAATTCATACATGGACATGGTGACGGGAAGCGAAGCGCACATCGCGCTCAATGGCCTCGCCGAGGCAAAGAACATGCTCCACCGCGGGTTCACCACGGTCCGGGACATGGCCGGCGACACCAGCAGCATCAAATCGGTCATCGACCGAGGACTGTTCGAGGGACCTCGAATCTATCCCTCCCAGGCCGCTATTTCGCAGACCAGCGGGCACGGCGACTTCGGATTCGTCTACGAATGCCCCACCGCTTTGGGCGGAAAGCAGTCTCGCGCCGAAGAAATCGGCTTCATGCGCGTCGCAGACGGTCCGGAGCGGGTACTGGCTGCGGTTCGCGAACAACTCAAAAAGGGTGCCTCACAGATCAAGATGATGGTCGGCGGCGGCGCAGCGTCGATGTACGACCCTCTCTACACTGTCCAGTTCACCGATCCCGAACTGCGCGCGGCAGTGCATGCTGCCACCGACTACGGAACCTACGTCGCTACCCACGTCTACAACGTCACCGGCATTCGCCGCGCGATCGATGCCGGTGTGAAATCCATCGAACACGGCCATCTCGCCGACGAGGAAACGATCGCGCTGATGGCCGAGAAGGACATTTGGCTTTCGATGCAACCCTTCGCGCTGGGAGATCACCATTATCCGGATCCCGGTCGCGCGGAAAAAGATCGTGAAATCTGCACCGGCACAGATGATGTGTACAGCTGGGCTCGCAAACACGGTGTCAAAACAGCTTGGGGCACAGACCTTTTACTCGAACCGCAGCTCGCGCCGCGGCAGAGCGAAATGGCCGCCCGACTCGGCGATCATTACAGCAATGCCGACGCCCTTCGGATGCTCACCTCCGGAAATGCCGAACTCTTCCGGCTTGCCGGCGAGCGGGATCCCTACAGGCAGGCACCCCTCGGAGTAATAGCCGAGGGCGCGTGGGCGGATGTCCTTCTCGTCGACGGAAATCCGCTCGAGGACCTCAACCTGCTCGCAGATCCAGGCAAGAGTCTAAGAGTCATCGTCAAGAACGGCCAGGTAGTGAAAGACACTTTGTGACATCTCTCGTCGATGCGTGATCCTCCACGAGACGAACCCACCGGGGACCTCTCGTGTAGCTCCGCGCCGCCGTGCCGCACCAAGGTCGGGAGGCCTCAAATTGGTTGAAACCAGTTCAGAGAGTTGGCAATTACCCGCCGCCACATCGGCGGGGACATTGGTCTCCGCTCGGGGCATCGAATTACACGGACCGTGGGGCCACGTGTTCGGTCCACTCGACATGGATATCGACGCAGGCGGTGTGACGGTGCTGTCTGCGCAAGCCGGCGCCGCGCGAACCGCCCTGCTGATGGCACTGTGTGGACGAATGCGATTGTCTGCGGGGACATTAGCGGTACTCGGCTACGACAATCCGAGACGAATCTTGGCCATCTCGGCGATCGCATGTCTGAACGAACTCGACGAGGTCCGACCGTCGGTGACCGTGCGTGACATGGTGACCGAACAACTGCGATGGGATTCGCCGTGGTACAAATTCGTTCCCCGCGTGAGCGAGGTGGAAGTCGCGAACATGTGTGCGGACACGTTCGGTGACATCGAACTACCACCGCTCAACGCCTTCGTCGACGACCTCCCGGAAATCCAACAATTGTTGTTGCGGATCGCCGTCGCGAACACCAGACGTCCGCCGTTGCTCGTTGTGGGGCGCATCGACAAAATCGCCGACGACCTCGAGCGAGCCGCCTTGCTGCAACGGCTTGTTGCACTCGGCGAGCACCAGTCGGTGATCACCGCAGACGTCAACGCCCTTCCGCCAGATACCGGGGTCCACACAGTGGTGAACATGCACGGACTGCTCGGGGCCGGCGATATCGGCGTCATGACCGAAGGAAGGTGACTGATGCTCGCAGGTATTTCTCTGGGCAGTGATGTCAAACGCTACTCCCGCGGCACCCTGCCCCGGATCGCGATCGTCACCATCATCTTGTTACCGCTGCTGTATGGCGCAATGTACTTGTGGGCCTTCTGGAATCCGTTCGGCGAGGTGAACAAGATCCCCGCAGCGATTGTCAATAACGACTCGGGGCGAACATCGACGGGCCAACAAGTCGACGCCGGCGATCAAGTCGTCAAATCGCTCATTGCCTCCGGACAACTTGATTTGACAGAGGTCTCGGAGCAGGAAGCCCAAGCCGGACTCTCCAGCGGCAAGTACTATTTCACGATCACGTTGCCGGAGAACTTCAGCGACGCTGTCGAGTCACCCAACGGCGACAACCCCGAAAAGGCCGATCTCACCTTCACCTTCAACGACGCCAATAACTATCTGGCCACCATCATCGGGCAGGACGCGTCTGAACAGGTCATCAACCAGGTCAACTCGACCATCGGGGCCCAAGGCGTCGGCCAAGTCCTGACAGGTCTGCAGACCGCCGGTTCGGGCCTGGGCCAGGCTGCCGACGGAGCGAAGACCCTCGCAGCGGGTATCGACACAGCAAAGGCCGGAGCGGATCAACTCAGCTCCGGTGCCGACGAGCTCTCCACCAACATGGTCACCGCACGCGATGGGTCTGCGCAGCTCGCAGCCGGCGCCGGGCAACTCGCCACGGCGATCGACGGTGTCGCCGACCCGTTGCTCAACGCCCTCGACTCCGGCAACGTGCCCAACCTCGGAGCCCAAGCGGCGCAGCTGAGGCAGTCGCTCACTGCTCTCGGCGATCGCCTCCCCCAACCGCCGCAAGTGACCATCTCCCCAGCGGTCCAGCGGGTGCTCGACCTTCTCGGGCCCAGCACCGATCCTCTCGCCCAACAGGCCGTTGCAGCACTCACCCCACTCACCGCAGCACAACCTCAAAGTGACACTGCCGCACTACAAGCAGAAATCAATCGGCTCAGCGGTGATGCACGCGCACTCGAATACCAGTTGACGGATCCAACCAGTCCCCTGCAATCCGGACTCGCACTCCTGCAAAACGGTGGACTCGCTTCAGACGTGCGGCAACTACGCGACGGTGCCGACCAGCTCAGTTCCGGAGCCACGACTTTGAACTCTGGACTGATCCAGTTGACCGATGGCAGTATCGCGCTTGCAAGCGGAGCCGATCAGCTCGCTTCGGGGATGGTGGAACTGCAATCGGGCTCGGATGAACTGGCAGACGCCCTCGCCAAGGGCGCTGGGCAAGTACCCAGCTGGACTGACGATCAGCGCACCGCTACCGCGGACACCCTGTCCACTCCAGTCGCACTCAAGCAGGACTACACGAACGAGGCGCCCACGTTCGGTACGGGATTCGCGCCGTTCTTCCTCTCTTTGGCCCTGTTCGTCGGCTGCATTATCACCTGGATGCTGTTGACCCCGTTACAATCCCGCGCAATTGTCAGTAATCTTGGCCTGTATCGAACAGTTCTTGCGTCGTACTGGCCGGCACTGCTCATCGGCATCCTCCAAGTGATCACGATGTACGCAGTGGTACACATCGGAGTGGGCCTGGACGTCAAACACGTTCCCGGAACGATCCTGTTCCTGATGCTCGTCTCGGCGACCTACCTGGCGATGATTCAGATGTTCAATGCTCTCTTCGGAGTTGCAGTCGGCCGCGTGGTGACATTGGCCTTCCTGATGCTGCAACTGGTCTCCGCCGGCGGCATCTACCCGGTGCCCACCACAGCTACCCCATTTCAATACATCCATCCCTTCGACCCGATGACGTATACCGTCAACGGACTCCGGCAACTCATCACCGCCGAACACGTCGATTCGCGACTCTGGACAGCAATCGCCGTTCTTTCCGGCATTCTGCTCGTCTCGATGACCATCAGCGCACTCTCGGTACGCCGCAACCGCCGCTACACGATGGAGCGTCTGTACCCATCGATCGAAGTGTAAATTACTGTGAAACAACAACATCCGACTTGATACTCGACTGTCCGACTGGTCCGTAATCGCTCGTTCGACTGGTCCGTAATCGCTCGTTCGACTATTGGAGGAGAAAGATGTCAGATATTTTTGCAGCTCCCACCGAAACCCTCGCACCTGCGTACACCGGAAGGCTCGGCACGGATCCAATTCCCGCGCTACGACTACCCAAAGCCGAATCCGATCCCGAAGCGGCATACCGGTTCATCCACGACGAGTTGATGCTCGACGGTAGTTCACGACTGAATCTCGCCACTTTCGTCACCACGTGGATGGACCCTCAGGCTGATCGTCTGATGGCCGAAACGTTCGACAAGAACATGATCGACAAGGACGAATATCCAGCAACAGCGGAAATCGAAACTCGTTGCGTCAACATGGTTGCCGACCTCTTCCACGCAGAAGGACTGACATCCGACCCTGCCTCCGCGACCGGGGTCTCCACCGTCGGCTCCTCCGAGGCCGTCATGCTCGGTGGACTCGCCCTCAAGTGGCGATGGCGTCAACGCCGCGAGCAGGAAGGCAAAGACGCTACGAAACCGAATCTCATCCTCGGTAGCAACGTCCAGGTCGTGTGGGAAAAATTCTGCCGTTACTTCGACGTCGAACCGAAATACCTTCCCATGGCCAAGGGCCGCTACGTGATCACACCCGAACAGGTCCGCGACGCTGTCGACGAGAACACCATCGGTGTGGTCGCGATTCTCGGCACCACTTTTACCGGCGAACTCGAACCCGTTGCCGAGATCGCCGCAGCACTCGACGACATCGCAGCTAACGGCGGCCCAGACGTACCACTGCATGTCGACGCAGCAAGTGGTGGTTTCGTGGTCCCATTCCTGCACCCGGAACTGAAGTGGGACTTCAAGATTCCACGTGTTGTATCGATCAACGTCAGCGGACACAAGTACGGCATGACCTATCCGGGCATCGGGTTCGTGGTCTGGCGCTCGAAGGAATACCTACCGGAAGATCTGGTGTTCCGCGTCAACTATCTTGGCGGAGACATGCCGACCTTCACCCTGAACTTCTCCCGATCAGGTAATCAGGTCGTCGGGCAGTATTACAACTTCATCCGCCTCGGTGTAGCCGGTTACACCCAGATCATGGAATCTCTACGTGACACCGCACTGATGCTGTCCGCGGCGCTCTCGAAAATCGACAACATGCACATCATCACCGACGGCACCGCCATCCCGGTCTTATCCTTCGAAGTCGTCGACGACCCAGGCTTCACCGTCTTCGACATCTCCCACGAACTGCGAGCACGCGGCTTCCAAGTTCCCGCCTACACGATGCCCGCAGACGCCGAGGACGTCGCCGTACTGCGCATCGTATTACGCGAAGGCTTCAGTCAAGACCTCGCATACAAACTGGTAACCGCGATCAACGAAGTCGTCCAACAACTCAGAAACAGCGCCGCCGACAGACCTGCGAAGAAGGCATTCGCGCACTGACCGCCAATTCCTCCCTCAATAGGTCAGGCCGCCCGACGGTGGCCTGACCTATTCTTCAACAAATACAGTGTGCCAATTCGATCTTCTTTGCACGAACCCTTTACGAGTGCAGCCTCGGCGCGTTTACGTGCGCACTTTCCCCGACGCTCGGTCTGCTCGACCGAGGGATCGGTCTCGTTCCGAAAATCGAGCGTGCTGGGCACCAGCGCGCGTCGGGACCGAAACTGCCTCCAACAGCGTGTTTACCCTTTTTGTCCAACCGACATTGCGGTGGCGGTGACACGACTGGTGGCAGAGTGGTCAGCGAACTGCTTCCGGTACGAGGAAGGAGTGGTTGCGAACGCGGTCACGAAGTTCTGCCGGAAGGTGACAGCGCTCCCGAACCCACAAGCGACCGCAATGGCATCGATGCTCCAGTCTGTCGTCTCCAGGAGAACTCGAGCCTCGCCCAGTCTTTGCTCGAGAACCCACCGGGCCGGTGTTGTTCCCGTAGCAAGACGGAACTGCCGGATGAAGTTTCGCCGACTCATCCGTGCCTCAGCCGCAAGGCGGTCGACGGAAAGCGGTTCGTCAAGCCGACCGAGCGCCCATTCCAGCACGTCTGCAACAGCTGTGTCGCCGGCAGATTCCGCAAGTGGTCTCTCGATGTACTGAGCCTGTCCACCCTCTCGATGCGGTGCAACAACGAGGTTTCGCGCGACGCGGGTGGCCACTGCGGATCCGAGGTGTTTCCGTACCAGATGCAGACATGCATCGACCGAAGACACCGTCCCCGCGGACGTCATGACGTCGCCATGGTCGATGTAGAGCACCGATTCGTCCAAACGGATGCTGGGGTGGCGTTCGGCAAGTGTGGGCATCATGTCCCAGTGCGTGACAGCCGAGCGACCGTCGAGGAGCCCGGCGTCAGCGAGAGCAAAAGCGCCGAGGCACAGCCCTACGATCGGCGTTCCGCGGGAGTGGGCCCGGGAAAGTTCGGCTCGCAAGAGCTTGCTGATCGGCGAAAGTGATAGCGGCCATGAGGGAATGATCACGATGTCGGCCCAGTCGAGCGTCCGCAGCCCCGCAACCTCTCCGATCGAGTACCCCTCGGTGGTTCGAATCGTGCCCGCTCGGTCGGACCAAAGCCGGGTTTCCCAGTCGGGTGCAAGTCCGAGACGACCTAACTCACCGAACACCATCAACGGTGCTGCAAGATGAAACATCGTGACGTCGTCAAACGCGTACACGGCGATTCGCATCGGACCTCCTCAACATGGCGCAAAATCATCGAAAGTATGCACCCGTGCCACTCACGGATGGGTACAAACCTACCGAAGAATGGAAGACGATCATCCGGATAGCCGATCCGGAACTGAATCCGAACTGCCATCAGGAGTGATGAACTGTGACTACACCCCGCCGCGCCCTTATCATCGTCGATGTCCAGCAGGAGTACTTCGACGGGCCTCTGCAGATCCAGTACCCGCCGCGTGAAGAATCGCTGGCCAACATCCTCAGTGCCGTCAAGATTGCCGGTGCCAGCGACGTGCCCGTCGTCGTCGTTCAGCACCAGATGCCCGAAGGCGCCCCGGTCTTTGTCGAAGGAACGCCCGGATGGTCACTTCACCCGGACCTCGAAGGGCACATCGATCCGGCAACCAAGCGGGTGCACAAGCAATTCGCAAGCATATTCGCCGGCACAGATATGGCGGAATGGCTGCGTGCGAAAGACATCGACACCATCACGATCGTCGGCTATATGACCAACAACTGCGACCTCGGCACCGCCGTGGAGGCCGAGGCTCTCGGGTTCTCCGCAGAGATTCTTTCCGACGCCAGTGGGGCGATCCATTTGGCAAACGAGGCTGGGCAGGTATCTGCTCGGTCACTGCACGAGACACTCATGGTGCTTCTGCAATCGAACTTCGCAGCGGTCACGACTACATCCGAGTGGGCCGACGCTGTACAGTCCGGAACGAGTTTACCCAAGAGCAATCTTGTGGTCTCGGCCATCCAAGGACGCGAGTCAGCGGGCAAATGACAACCCAATAGAGCAGGGCTACAAACGATTCGGGAAGTTCGACGCACCGGTGCCGACCAGGACCAGATCGGCACCGGTCCAGTTGTTCATTGCTCGCCGGATGCGGTGCACGTACCTCTCCTCCGCACTCAGCAACAGGTGCTGTCACGGACCAGTGAAAAAGTGGTCATCCAGGTCGATGCCGGTTTCCAGGTCCGATATCTCATGTGTGCAGGTTTTGTTCTTCCACCGCAACGGAATTCCAGTTTCCGCGTCGAACGCAACAGTGGAATCAAGACCGGCCCAGTCCGGCGGCATCTCGAATTCCCACGCACTGCGCCCATTAATCTCCACTGCACGGCCTGCCATATCTGGTGGAAGGAGGTCGGCGAATCGGGAATCCGGCCAGGCTCTGTGTATCTGGAGAAGTTGCGTGACGTGAATATCGAGACTGTAACCACCACTTCGTCGTTCGAGCACAGTGTCGGTGCGGAACCATGTCTGTTTCTGCCGATTCTGAAGAAAGAGCACCCCGCCGTCGTCAGCTAGTTGAATGCAGGATCGAGGTTTGAACCAGAATTCGAGTTGCGCACTGGGGCGACCGCCAGAAGGCCTCTCCTTGGAAATCATTCCGTGCAGCGGAATCCGCTCCGCAGCCTTGTAGCGTCGCGCTACCTGGCGCCACCTCGAGGGCGGGTTCTGCATCGAGGCAGCGGGACGATCCACCCGGAGGGTCCGCCCCTCGGCGGGTACAACCGCGACCGTAAATGGTCCTGCCTCAAACAATTCGGCGGTCGCAGCTAGACCCGTGATCCGCTCGGCCAAAGCAAAAGCGCCTTGCACGGCGTGCTCGCCCGGTTCGTTTTGTGCGTCGTCATCGATCCCGATTCCGCCGACTTCCCAGATCAGATCCACCACTCGCGCGTCCCCGATCACCGGGCCCGATCCGAACAGTTCGAAGTGCGCAACCCGTTCGCCGTTCAACCACCAGATGAACTGACTGTCGGCATTCACACCGAGATAGTGTGCTACCACCTCGTGTTCGGGTAGTAGCGGCCGCATCAGCGCTTCGGTGACTGCGAAAGACCCACCGTTGAGTTGGATTAACAACGTGTTGTCGCCGTCTATCGCTGCAACCGCGACCACGTGCACACCTCCGAATCCGCCTGCGACGGCATGCTCCACGAGATCTAGTTCCACTTCGCTGACCTCGGCAACGCCGACTGCCTCCGAGTGCATGTCCAAGTCCGATTGCGAACTCTCGGCACCAAGAAGACTCAATACCTCTACCGGAGAGCGACCGGGGATGACAGCAGCGCAGTATCCGAAGGCGAATTGCTTGTCCAAGTACGGCTGAAGCCATAAATAGTCGTGATAAGTAGGCACAGTGACACGCTGCCACAACGCCCGTCAAACGACGTACCGTTTCGGCAATGTCACCAACCGGGGCCGACCTGCAGGGAGAAGGAATAATTCCCCGCATGAATTGGAATTGCAGAAATGGTCGTGACACCCGGGTGCACGGGCGCACTTGATCAAGTGATCTCCGATTTCAGCAATATCCGAACTACGTTTCGCCGCCGAGCACGACAGCAGCCGGGCCGTAATGTACGGCCCGGCTGCAGCACTCACGCGCACCAACTGGAACTCTGAATTCGCCTAGCTGCTGAACCAGATGGACGCGATGGACTTACAGGTTGATTACGTCACCAACGAAGATCTGGTCAGGATCAACGATCTGTGGGTTCATGTCCCACACCGCCTGCCAGGTGAGGCCTCGTTCTGCACCGATGCCGAACAAAGTATCGCCGGTTGCAACAACCACCGACTCGCCTGATACGGGAGCCTCCGGAATGCTTTCTACCGGTGCGGGTTCGGATACCTCAGACTCGACAACCGGAGCCGGGTCCGCAGCGGGCACGGGTTCCGGGGCAGGCGCGAGTTCCGGGGCAGGCGCGAGTTCCGGTGCAGGCGCAGCCGCGAGTTCGGGTTCCGGTTCTGGTGCGGGTGCAGGCGCAAGTTCGGGTTCAGGTGCAGGTGCAGGTGCAACGCTCGCGCCGGTGTCACACGCGCCGACCGAACTCAGGAAGGACATCGGATCGATGGCCCCACCACTGTGAATGCGGAGATGCAAATGTGGGCCGGTGGAGCTACCGGTGTTGCCCGTTGCGCCGATCTGGTCGCCGACCGCAACGCGCTGTCCGACACCGACCCACGTTTCGGAGAGGTGACCCATCTGGATCTGCTCGCCCGAATCGGCTTCCAACTGGATGTACGTGCCGTATCCACCCGGATCGTTCGGTCCGGCAACAGAGATCGTGCCCGACGTAGGCGCATGGAGCACCGTGCCGACGTTAACGGCGAAGTCGACGCCGTCGTGCCCTCCGTGGTAACCCTGCGAGAGCGAGCCATTTACCGGCCACTCCCAGTTACAGCTCGCCGACCAGCTTTGTGCACCGGCCATACCGGCATTCACCACTGCCCCGGCGCCGACGAGAGAGCCAACTCCTGCAGTTACGGCGATGAATCGAATTGTGGTGGAGGTCTTGCGTTTGTTGTGCTTACTCATTTTTTCCTTGACTGATGTGGTCGGAGCAGGTGCATGCAGGCGGCACTCAGTGCGTGCTGAGCCGCGTGGCTTTCAGCACCAACCCCGTTGGGATGAACTTTTAGGGACGCGCCATGGCGAGAAGTGCACTTAGGACTCTCACGACCACGGACACGTGGGTATCAAGCGAACGTCCAGCAGCCGATGAGCTCGAGGATCTCCCCAAACTCTGGAGCCACGACGGAACCGTCAGTCGGTGGTGCGCTCGGCCCGTAGACGCCGCTGCGCCGCGAAACCGCGCGGGAGGACGGTGGGTCCGATGACACTCGCTATCTGCTGGCGACAGCCCCGACCGAACTTGGATCCACAGCGAAACGGCAGTGGACCCGATCCTGCGTCGGGGGCTTCGAAGCTACCTCACCGAACCGATAGCTCTTCGAAGACTGCTCAACGGGTGGCGGGTGTCTACCCAAGTTGTCGGGAATCAGGGGGTGAAACATGCAGATCCTTGCGTTGCGGACGGAAGCACTCCATACGATGCCGCTTCCAGAAGCTGCTTGCGACGGCTGAATTACCCAGGCGCATACCTGACTTGGTGGTTTCGACCCGACCGGTCGATATCGCGACTCGAGGCCCGATCAATGAGCGCTCATCTCCCTGAACTGGGCACGATTTCAAGGCAGATCGAGGTGATAGAGATCCGCAGTGCCCGGAGGGTTTCACCACTGCTCCGGCCCACTGTGACACCAATCCGATACCCCGAGATCCGTCAGCCGGACTTGTTCGCAGGACGACCCAAATCCGATGCATGACAAATCAATTCGAATGGCATCGGCTGGCGGCGCCGGGGTGCAGATGCCACTCGCGGTGAGCAACGCATGCCCTTTGAAAGACCGCTTGAAAGACTGCACTCACAGGGAAGCGCGGCGAGTTCCCCGGGTTCGGATATCAGCCAAGACGCCGGTAGAAACCCGCTGTTTGGTTTTATTGCTAATTCAGCGGGGCAAGGGGGTACCTACCCACACCGGTTGAATTACCTGTTTCGGTACCCGTTTTCAGCTGCGTCGATGCGCGTCACACTGTTATGTGAGAACCAGAGCGGACAATCGGATTTTTCTCGAATAATGCCGTCAACTGCACTTATCTCTTACGACTGGGATGCCGACGCACCGATTCACGAGCGGTCTCCTACTCAATGTCGGGTGCTACGTGGCGAACGCTAGACCATGCCCGCGATCGCTTACTCCTGTCCGCATCTGTCGATTCCCAGAACTTCACGCCACCAGGACTCTCGTTCGTCGGATTCCGTCCAAACAACTGGATCCATGTCACTCCTATTTTTCAACACACCTTCCCCACTGTTACCCATCCCACAATTCCTGAAACCCGGCACCAACGTGACGGAATGCGTGGATGAACGTCAGAGGACGGAGACAAAGGACGAATCGACGGCAGCGCAACGCTCCCGACCTCGACACAAAAGCTGTTGCGGAGTGGGCGTGAACACATCCACGTGAGCGACCGGTAACCGCTGATCGGCGGCAGTCCCGCGCGGTGTCATTCGGGCGAGGTGCCGGCGTCGTTCTCCCCATGGCGGGCTTGCTGGAGTTCGGCATTGATACGACGCGCTTCGGCAAGTTGATCTTCGAGGATGATGATGCGGCACGCCGAGTCCAGAGCCGTGCCATTGGCGACAAGCTCATGAGCGCGCGCGGCGATCCGGAGTTGGTAGCGAGAGTAACGCCGATGCCCTCCCTCGGACCGTTGCGGGGCGAGGAGCTTAGCGGCGTCGAGACTGCGCAGGAAAGCTTGCCTGACGCCGAGGATATCTGCGGCCTGGCCCATGCTGTAGGCCGGATAGTCCTCGTCGTCGAACCTGTCGGACAGTGCACTGTGCGGGGGTTCAGCCGGAATGAGTGGCCTCTTTCTGTCAACGGACGGGACCCCCGGCGCCGTAGAGGCCGCCGGGGGTCGGGGTTGAACTTCCATTACACAACTGCACTCTTTCGAGCTCCCGGACCCAATCGTGCTGTCCGGTAGCCGCTCTCAAGGGGCTGCCGAGGTCGTACACACTGACAACACAACCAACGGCCTCGACGCGACCCTGCCCTGCGGTACCGCTTGCGGGTAGTTCATTTCTCCCGCACTTCTTGATTCGTTCTTCCTTGCAAGAGATAACCTACAACGGCTTCAACGAAATGTCTACCCTCGTCGCTACAGAAATTTTCCAGTGACGTCTGGAACAATGCTCCTATGCGAAATACCCCGAAATCCGACTCCTTGCTCCGCACTCAGTTGGACAGGGAGGAGTTCGAAGCGTCTCAGGAGGATCGCGACCGCGATGTATCGAGGTCGGATGAGGACTTCACAGGGTCAGGATCGCGAAGTCGCGGCACCACGATGCGTACCGCACGGGCGGACCTGTCGACGCATGCGCGCGGGGTGGAGAACATGAACGAGGCCTTGCACCCACGACAGGATTGATATCCCGTATCGCTGTGCGGCGGGGTGTCGGCCGCTTCGAGAGCAGTCACATGCGGGCAGCGAACGTTTTCTGACGATGTGGAGGCGGAGCGAGCAACCGCTGCATCTCTCCGTTGCACTCGTCGCGTTTGTCGCGATTTCGATCGTCGCGTCGGGGTAGTCGCCCTGCCGAGCCACGAGGGCTTGAACTGATCCCCTCCCCACTGCACTGGTGGCGATGGGTCAATGTTTGAAGGCGTCCCTGAACTTTCGCCCCGCCTGTTTGAGCTTGTCGCCGGTTTGTTTTGCCTGGCCTTTGGCCTGTTCAGACCTTCCCTCGGCCTCCATCTTTTCGTTTCCCAAGCTCTTGCCCACGGTCTTCTTGATGACACCCTCGGCGGTTTCTGCCTTGTGCCTGATTCTCTTCACGATGCTCATGGCGGTTCTTTCTGCTCGATGATCGTCGGTCGAACGGGTTTCGCCAGGCGCCTCCGCCGGAACGTACATGAAGACGATGATCATGCTGGCCTCCCGGCCACACAGTAATGCCCAGTCAACGCCGCATTCCGTTGCAGGTCAACACCGTAGATCGAAGCAATGAACCCAGAACGGTGGGCCAGAGGGGAGAATCTCGCGACACGAGCGAATGACGACGGCCCGACCGCTCGAAGGTGCGTGCTTACATACGCGATTGGGTTGGCTTCGCAGCGAGATCGTGTCCAATCCAGTTGGCTGACAAAAGAACCTGCGGCGACAGTGCGTCCAGGTCCGGAGAAGCGGAGACTGGAGACAGGAGGTCATCATGCGTGTGCTCCGTGGTTTGTTCGACGCGCTCCTGGGGGTCGTCACGGCTGTGCTCGGCGCAGTGCTCGGAATGCTTGCGACCGTGGTGTGGCTTGTCGGTGCCGTACTGTGCGTGACGGTTATCCTGATTCCTCTGGGAATCCCCGTCATCAGGCTAGGTCGCCGACTCTTCACTCTTGCGAGGCAGCTGATGCACCTTCCGTAGGCCTGCCCACACGATTTCCTTAATTGTGTTCATCCTGTGCGATCCCGGCGGTCATCACCGAATCGTCTCGGCAACAGGCAATCACCGCATGAAGTTGTCGGGTTCGTAGGGCGAGAAGTACTTTGGTGGCGCGCGAGGATGAGTCCGAAGACGACGCCTGCGTCTGCATGGGCGGCTGTAACCAACCCGACCGACTCCGGCAGGAAGCGCTGCTCGGGTGCGGGTCCACCGACCCCGGCGTCGCCACGTTCTGCGACGACGTCGGTGGCACATAACCAGCGACCGTGAGACCAACCTACCCACCAATCAGACTGTGCACCAAGAATATCCGCCTTCCGGGGTGCAACGTGCGGTCGTCCATCGCTATGGACAGATTGTGCTCGAACGAACAGCTTGATGGCCGGCGAGAAGGTCAGATGTGTACTCGCGACGCCTGCCGGAACACCACATCACACCTGGAGGAGGGCTTACGGCCGCGTGCCTGAATGCCTACCGAGGTAGCCGGAAAGGCCGCGCCCGGCTCGGGTGACGATCAATACCCAAGCCGGCTACCCGTATCGGCAGTCACTGCGGTTTCGGTTCACGTCGCTGAAGACCGCGCCCCATACCCAGTGCAGCTGTGGCGAGACCTAGAACGCAGACAAGTGCTCCCACAACCACATTGGACCAGATCATGGAAGTGCTGGTATCGACACCCGCAACGATCCAAGGCGAGACGATCAGCCAAATCCCGAGTAGCGGTGCAACGAATGTCATGCCGTGGGTGCGGCCGTAAGCGGATCCGAATGCCACCGCAAGCAACCCGATCGCAGCACCACAGATCAAGTTGGTGACACTGAGGTTGGTTTGAGCCGTGAAGCCGATGATCCACGCGGACGCCGCTGCGTACAGTCCGGACAACAACATCAGCCCCTCGACGACTTGGGCGGTTGGTTGTTCGGCGGCCTGATCGTAGCGCTCGCGCAGTGCAATGATGTCAGGGTGAGTGTGCATCGGTGCGTGGGTAGATGATGACATGTGATTCATCTCCTCGACCGGAGCGGAGGGCAAAGGTTGCCCTTCCGATCCGTATGTATGTATGGCAGAGGTACAGACGCTTTCCGTTTCGGTCGTCACCGGTGAAGATTGCCTGACGAATGCGAGCCTTGTCGGTGCTGCCGAAATCGGTGAGGGCACTGGACCACCACATACGTACCCAATCAGGCGTCTGCCAAAAGCAATAATCGAAGCAATAATCAAGAAGATGACGGTGCGTGGAGCCCTGCACGCCGAACGGGAGACCAGGGCACGTTCCGGCATCGGAAACGTGCGCTGATCTCCCGTTCGGTGGATCCTATTGCTTGGTTGAGTTACCGCTTCGCTGCATGATGCGCTGCGATGTAGCCGTAAACCAGTCCCTGGCCGATCGTCGCGCCCGCGCCCGGGTAGGAGTGGCCGAACGCATTCGCGGCGGTGTTGCCGATCGCGTACAGCCCGTCGATGGAGCTGCCGTCCTCGCGGAGGACTCGGGCGTGGGCGTCGGCGCGCACGCCGCCGCATGTGCCGAGGTCACTCAATGTCATCTTCACCGCGTAGAGGGCGTTCTTGTCGAGCGGCCTCAGGTTCGGGTTCGGGGACACTGTCGGGTCGCCGTAGTAGCGGTCGTATGCGCTTCCACCGCGGCCGAATTCGCCGTCACTACCGGCCGCTGCGGCGTCGTTGAACTTCTGGAACGCCTCAGCGAACGCATCCTCAGGCAGACCGGCCTTACGGGCGAGTTCGGTCGGGTTGCTCGCCTGATGCGCGATACCCTCCTCGAAGAACGACGGCGGAAGGGGCTGGCGCGGGAAGATGCCACCGGCGAACACGTAGCTGTTGCGGTACTCCTGGTCGAAGACGATCCACATGGATTCTGCGGGGTCGCCCGCCTTCTCCCGGTCGAGCACGCACTGACCGAACGTCATGTAGTCGGTGGCCTCGTTCACGAAGCGTCGACCGGTGTGGTCGACGATGAACGAGCCAGGCAGTGCACGCTCGGCGAGCATCACCATCGGTGGTCTCCCCTTGATGCTCGCGACCGCCGGGAACCACCACGACTGGTCCATCAAGCCGATGTCTGCGCCCAGTTCCTGCGCGACTTCGATTGCCTCGCCGGTGTTGCCTTCGGCGCCGAGGCTCTCGTGCTCACCGAGGCTCTCCGACTGGTACTTGTGGCGCCACTCCATGTTGTGATCGAAGCCGCCGGCGGCCAGCACGACGCCGCGCCGGGCCGTCACGGTTACCTCACGTCCGTCTTGCACGACTACTGCACCGGTTACGCGGTCACCTTCGGTGATCAGCCGAACCAACGACGTTTCCGTCCACACCGGAATACCTGCCTGAACCACACCTGCAAACAGGCCGGCGGCGAGCGCCTGACCACCTGCGATGTATTCACGCTTGAGGACGTACTTACCGAAAACGCCCTGAGACAAGCGGCGGATGATGCGCGGAAAAGCCTTGGTCGGCTTCTTCGCCATCAGGTTCATCCACTTGTAGTCCGCGCCGGTCACCGGCATCGGCAGCCCGGCTTCCATCAAGCCGGGGCGCAGGCGGCCGCGTTCCTCTCCCAGCACCGAAGCGTCGAACGGCTGGCACTCGCAGGTGCGGCCGGCAGCGCTACCGCCGGGCAGTTCGGGGTGGTAGTCGGAGTATTCCTTGGCCCAGAAGAACTTCATGGGCGTCGTGCGGGAGAGCATGTCGATCGTGGCGCCACCATTGTCGACGAATGCCTCGCCACGTTCGGCTGGTGCCGTATCACCGACTACCGCACGCACATACGTCTTCGCGCGCTCAACGGTGTCGCCCGCATTGGCAGCTGCAAGTACCGGGTTGGCAGGCATCCAGAACGCCCCACCGGACCGCGCCGTCGAACCGCCCACGTACTGCGTCTTCTCCACGATCAGCGTGGACAAGCCGAGCTCGTTTGCGGTGAGGGCGGCAGCCATGCCGGTACCGGACCCGATTACCAGCAGGTCGACTGTGATGTCGTCGGCCCGTGTCGCGGGGGGTGCCTGATTCTTAGCCATTAAACAAATCCCTTCACGTGGTTTATCGAGGTAGAACGCTAGGGCAGGCGCGGGGCAAGATGGTCCGGATGCCCAGTCAGCGGGATTTTTTACGCGGATTGTTGGTGCATTGCGGCCGTCACAGCCGAATCATGACGTGCATGTCAGCGCTTTTCGTACCTGATCCCGAGAGCAAGAATGATCGTGACGACACACATGGCCACGAGCATCGCGCAGACAGCACCGAGCGCGGCAACTGTCGGTGTGGACGTGCCGGGAACCACGAGAGATGCGAGCAGAACTGTCGTAATCGACGTTCCGACGGCCATCGCTGCAGTTCGCACAACCGACTGACTACCGACAGTCTCGCTGGTGCTGTGTTCGGGAACGAATTCCACGAGGAGATTCGACAACGCCGTGTATGCAAATGCCGTTGCTATCGAGACGACGACGATCAGCATTGTCATTCCGACCACTGAACCGTGGAATACGAGAAAACCGGAACATGCCCCGAGGAACAATGCGGTTCCAATCAGCAACGCGGTGCGCGCGCCAACCGACGCTGCCAATTTGCCTGCGAGCGGTGTGAACAACATGCCGACCATCGCGCCGATGAACGACAGGAGACCGGCGGTGGTGGGTGAAAGCCCGAGCCCGAACGGTGAGGTTTTCGGAGATTGCATGATGATCGGAATGAGCATGGTGACCACACCGATCGGACCGAGCCCGAGAGCGATCGTGCTCAGCATGGTCAAAGCGATGTTGCGTTCAGCAAGCAAGCGCAAGTTGACAATTGGGGATGCGCAGTTCAACTCCCACCTCACCCACCAGGCAAGGACGACGGCGCCGACGAGCAGGAGGCTGAGTACCCGAAGATCGTCCCAGCCCCACGACTTTCCTTGCGTGAGCCCCAACAAGATAGACGCCACTGCGACGGCTAGTGCCACTGCTCCAGCGAAATCAACAGGCTGTCGATGGTAGGTCCGACGGCGCCACGGCAATACAACTTCAACCAGGATGATGCAGACGACGGCGTAGGCGGCAGTGACGACAAAGATGTACCGCCAATCGCCGAGATCGATGATCACACCCGCAACGACCAGCGACGCCGCACCGGCGGCAATGGCAGATCCCGCGATCAGCGCAACAGCCATCGCCACCTTCTCCACGGGCAGATGCTCGCGGGCCAAACCGATGCACAGCGGCAGAATCGCACCTGCGACGCCCTGAATGGCACGGCCGATAATGATGCCCTCCAGCGTTCCAACTGCCATGCTCACAATCGAGCCGACGGCGGCGAATGCCAGCACGACCATCAACACGCGTTCGCGGCCGTACATATCGCCGAGCCTGCCGCATACCGCAGCAGAGGATGCCGCGACCAGCAGGAACGCGGTGACGGACCATCCCACAGCCGACGCGTCGGCGTCGAAGATCTCGGCGAAAGTCGGCAGCGCCGCGTACATCATCGACGTCTCGAATGCGCTGATCACCTCGACCGTGATCAGCACGGTCAGTATGAGCCAAACCGGTCGGGACCGTTCGTATCGACGTTCGACATAGCCTGCCAGCGGTCTAGTTGGTTTCACCGTTGTCCGCATTCATGCTCCTCTTGGGTCGATATCGCTCGAAAACGGTAACAATGTGACTCTTGATACAACTTTTCCATTCCGATCAGTGAGACTGCCTCGAAGGTGTATAAAGCTGGCGCGCGGACGTACCCAGTCTGCAGGAACAATCCTCGGATGTGTCGTAGAGTTCCGTCGGCGGCAAAACCCGACCCCCGTCGCGCCCGCACCGACCAGCACCGATGCCCGCGCGTCGTAGGAGTCGTACAGTCGCGGGCAGAGACCAAGGAGGCGATGACGTTGAGCGCACAGTTCGATGACGAGACGACGACCAATCCCGACGAGACCAATCCCGACAACGAGTCACAGTCGAATAATCCTGCTGACGAACATTCATCCGGCGAGGTAGCCACGCCCACCAAACGTGACCGTGAATTATCCGAATTGGTGGACGGTCTAGAAGAACGTATCTCCGCCGAGCGCGAGGCTGCAGCGGTGCCGGGCAACGCAGCCGAACGTAAACGCACGACGCAAACCGATCCCGACGACCAGGCACCGGACTGACTCCGTCGCAACGCATTTCCCTCTTGCGGGGAAATTGGGCGACGTCACCCGGAAAGCAAGGTTTTCATTACCTGTCGTCAAGGGTGAACATGCGGAACACGGTCCGCATACACAGAACGACCCCGGCGAAGCCTAAGACCGCACTGGCGAGTGCATAGCCTGACAACTGAGGTGTGAGCTGCGGGCCGCCGGGTACGAACAGCAGAATCGCCGCGACAAGCAGCGCGGCAACTCCAGCCCCCATTCCCAGAGCGTTGTTCGCCGACCGTCGGAGCCATCGCCTGTCGTCGGGGTGAGCGACAGAACGGGTGCGGAGAGTGAAGCTTCCCGACGCGAGAGAGGTTGCGATCTGGTCGAGCTGACCGGGAAGACGCCGCACTACCGCGGTTGTGACCGCCGTCGTCGACAGAATCGCCTGCGCGGCCGCTGCCGGGCTGGCGACCTGAGCCAACAGTCGGGGAACTTCGGCGCGAACCGCGGCGACGAGGTCGATGTGTGGATCCAGCAGCCGCAGTGCGCGCTCCAATGACGCGAGTGAACGGAAAGCTGCCGCGACGTCTCCCGGCACTCCTATTCGATGATCTCGAAGCACGGTGAACATGCGCGCGAACGATGCCATGGAAACATTGGGTTGAACACTGAGCAGGGTGATCTCGCGGCCCACCTGGTGTCGCAGCGCTCCGCGTTCCACATCGGCGGGTACGTCGAATGCCATCAGCATCGCGTCGACGGTTGCCACCGGGTCGCCTGCCAGAGCAGCGTTCAGGAGTACGGCGAACAGTATCCGTGTCTCCCCGTCCAGCACGCCCACTGCGCCGAAGTCGAGTAGCCCTACCCGACCGTCGCGAAGGATCATGATGTTGCCGGGGTGCAGGTCGGCGTGGAACACCCCGTGGACAAAGATCCCGTCGAGCAGTGACGCAAGCAGTTCGGTGGCAATTTTGCTGCGGGTGCCGTGGTCGACGTCGATGAGCGCTGCTTCACCGTCGGAGAGCGGTGTGCCGTGAAGCCGTTCCATCACGACCACCCGTCCGCTACTGAAATCGGGATAGATGTGTGGAACGACTACATCCGGGCGGTTCACCATGGTGGCAGCAATCGCGGCGGTGTTCGCGGCCTCGGTACGGTAGTCGAGCTCTTCGAGCAGCGACGTGACGAGCCCGCCGGCAAGTCGGTGAGCGCCGATATCGCGCGCCCAAGGAAAACGGGTTTCCGCGAGGGACGAAACGCGAAGGAAGATATCGCAATCCACGCTCACTTGTGAGCTCGCCTCGGGTCGTTGAACCTTCACCACCACATCCACGCCTTCGTTGGTGCGCGCGGAATGTACCTGTGCGACAGAGGCGGCGGCGAATGGTTCCTCGTCGAACGACGCAAAAACCTCTTCGGGGGTGTCGCCGAGTTCCGATGCCAGCAGCTGTGCAATGCGGTCGGGATCAGCCGGCCGTGCCGAACTTTGGAGCGTCGAGAGAGCGCGAGCCAGCCCTGGTGGTACCAGGTCGTCTCGTGTGCCGAGGATCTGTCCCAACTTGACGAAAGTGACGCCGCACCGGTTGATAACTTCCACCAGCGCGTCCCCGAACTGAGGTGCGGACGGTCCTGCACGGAGAGCCGACCCACCTCCAGCTCGCGCGACGATCCCCATGATCTGGGCGTACCGCTTTGTTCGGCGCCACGATTTTCGGCTGCGCCGCAGTGCTTCTGGCACACCTGGTACGGACCCCGTAGGAATGACAACTTCAAGGAAGACCAATGCAGCCAGGCAAGCCGCGAAAACCCAGAGCGCGGCGACTCCGAAGAAGGTGAGCGCAATTCCCTCGCTCACCAGTAGTCGACCGTCCGGGCTCGCAATTCCGGCGAGCGTTGCGACGTAGCTCGCCAGCGAAACACCCACCGAGAGCGCTGTCACCGAGACCACCAGTGTCCGCGGCCACCCGACTTTCGCCCCCAGCGTTCGTCGCATGGCGACCGCGAGTGCTGCGGCAAGAATCGGCGTCGCGATAATCCAGACGATCAAGTCCATGGCGGTAGCGTAGAGGTTCACTACCTGCGTTTCATCCGGGAAACCCCGAGTCCGCCAATTTCGAATTAAGGTGCCGGCGGCGCCGATTCCACCCGCATCCCTACCGGCGGGCTGGGTACCGAATCGGTCGGCCCCACGGCTACACCGGCACCCTAAGCTGATCTCGTGACGACACACTCCGGCTTCGCAATCGTCGACGAAACGCTCGGCACTTTTGTCCGCGGGCATCACATCTTGTCCGATGGCGTGCGATTGGACGACAACTACTTCAGTCTGACCCGCAACATCGACGGGCGGGCAGTCGGATTCATTGCCCACTCTGTCGACCCCGACTCCGTACGCGGCATGCTCCCCCGCCTGCACCACGTCTTCGATCAGCTCCAATTCCTCCATCATCTAGCTGTTCGAGCGGTCGTCCTCGAGTTCAGCGAGGACGCCCCGTCCACAGAAGAACTCGACGACGCACAACGGGACCTGACACTCGATGCCGTAGAGGTATTTCCCGACAACGACGTCGTCCTGGATCTGACAGATACGTGCGGTTCACACTTCATGGACGGATACTGGCCGGCGGTCCGATTCAACGGCGACGACGAGGTCGTCAAGGTGACGGTCGAATCCTGAGCGCGACTGGGCGTCGCAACGCTATCCGGAATCGCGAGCATATTTCCGGCACAGGTCAGACCTAGCTCCTAGCCCGTCAGCCGGACTACCTCATCTGCTGCGCGAACCGAGTTGCCCCGCGATATTGTCAGGGCATGGCCCGTTCCGGCGTTTCCTGGCGAACCCAAGCAATGGCGTGGCCGCTGATCACGGGTGCCGGATACGGAAGCTACCTCGCGCTGCAATTCGCAGACCCCCGTGATGTCGGGAGCATTCTCAGAGCGGTACTCCTCGGATCGCTATGCTCTCTTCCCGCTGGCGCACTACTGGGAATTGCAGCGATTCTGACCGGAAAAGGTGTCCTTGCGATCGGAGAACACAACTCCCGAGCCTCGGCGCCGACGAGCTGGAGGCTTGCATTCGCAACCACGACAGCGCTGGTGACGGCAATGATCATCATGACAGCGCTGTCCGTCACAAGACTCGACGGGTGGACGACCGCTGCGTCGGCGCTGACGATCGCCACCATCTCTTTCGCTGCAGCATCCTGCTATTACCCCGTGACCGCTTCCCACTGAATGGCTGGGCAGTACGAAAGTCGAATCACTCGAAATAGGACGCATAGTCACTGAAAGGAACCTGGCCGGTGGGGCTGGACGTTATCGCGTCGGCGACGGCAGAAGGAATAGGAGCCCACTGGGCAGGCATCGCCGCCGCCAGGGAGGGCTTCAATATGTAGAGCAGCGCAAAGTTCACTATCCAGAGCGGCGGCGCCATCGACATACCCACCTTCGAGCTCGCACCGCCCTTGGTATTGGTCACCAGTTGAGCTGTGCCCGAAATCTGCTGCGAGGCAAAGCCATAGACCGCTTGCACCGTGTAGGCCGACTGATAGAGCGCAACCAGAGTGCGTGTTGCACCGTTGTTTCTCATCCAGGTGCCCACAAAACCGCCAGGAGCGATCAAGGAGTTCACCTGCCTCGTCGGCGCGTCCGCGTTGGCCGGACTCTCCAGCAGCCCACTGGTATTCACGTAGAGCCCGTAGCTGGCCAGAACCGACGGCGTCGCATTGCCGTCGACGATGGAATAGAGGGGACGCCCGTTCGTATTGGTGAGGATCCAGGCGCATGCATCGATCACCTCGGCAGCTTCGAGACTGCCGCCGACCCCGCCACCCGTGACGAGGTCGTGATATTGCTGCTCCGACAACGCATCCTCACTGTCCAGCCCGATCTGGGCGGCAATCTCGTCTGCCGCTTGTTGACCGAGTGGCTGGTTCAGCTGACCGGGGCTGGTCATCTGCGTCGGTGCCAGGTGCTCGTAGCCAGGGGCCCCGGAAAACGGGATCGCGAACCCGGTGTCGACGGTCTCTGCGGCCGGTTCGCTACTGGCTGTCTGGGGAACTGCCAGAGCAACGAGGCAGGCTCCGACCAGTGCCAGCACCGAGATGCCCTTGCGGCGGGCTCGCACTCCGCATCGATGTCCCGGACTCGTTAAACCTATGCCCTGCATACTCGTTAAACCTGTGCCATGCATGCGACGACCTCCCAGAACACCATCGGGCGTTTCAACACGAGCGCGCGTCTCAGTCAAACGCCGCGACTGACGCTGTGTCAAGGACCACGTCGTCAAGGCTCGCGTCCACTCACGCCAGATGCGACGGAATCGGTGAGCCAGTCGACACCGGAACCGCCACAGCGGAAATGAAGAATGGCCGCTTGCCAGATCACATGCCCCGGACTGTCCACGTTGCCGCCGTGTCGATGGGTGGCTGGTGACGGCACGCACTCCGCACCCACCGTCGGTCCAATTTTCTGGGATAGTCAATACACATTTCGGCACAATTGGAACGAGGAATTTTGAGCATTACCGGGAGTATCCCGTCGAAACATGAACACAGAACGCATCGACGACGGCCACCAGTCGATCACCGCTTCCTCGGGTTCGACACTCGCGTGTTTCCGCACGCAGTCGCAATCCTGGCCGTATGGCTACTGTGGGTTGTGATCATGCCGGCCATCGATTCTGCTGTGTCGTCGGAAGATCCGACCGTTGCCGGCGAGCGCCTGGCGGTGACCGAGTCCGTGTCGTTCACTGTGCCCGAGGGCTGGAATATCGACAGCGGCTTCCGCATCGACCAACGCGGCGCGTCCGATTCCGTGCCGCGGGTGGAACTGACCGGCAGCAGCGTGAGTTTCCTCGTCGACGCTGACGACTTCACCGGCACCGCCGACGAACTTCTCTCACAGGTCGACGCTGTGAGTGTCGCGACAAACGGAAGCTCGGTACTCGCCATGTCCGGCGCACCGCAGCCCGTCACCACCGACGGTGGTTTGACCGGCGTCCAGATTCGCTTCGATACACCCCGCGCCGCGGGATCGATGACGACGTTTGTCGTTGGCGACAAGGGAATTCGGGTGCAGGTGGTCGGTCCGCCCGACCAGATCGCAAGTCGCAGTCAAGAAATCGCCGATATGATCTCGTCATTCGGCACCACCGAGGGAGACATCAAGTGAGCGCCGACCTGCTCGAGAACCGCTCCCAAGCACTAGAGGCGACGGCGTGGGGCGAGAAATTCCGGTTTATCCAGCCGCGCAACGTCGTGTTCTGGATATACCTGTGGATGTGCGGCGTCGGCGTGGTCAAAGCCTGGCAGATGTTCGCGCCCTATTCGGGATACTTCGGGCAAGCACTTCTTGTCGCCGGCCTCGTCGGCGTCATCAGCGCTGCGGTGTGGACATGGTGGTTCCGGCACGTCGACCGGTACGAACGCCAACCCGTGGGATTGGTGCTCACCGGCTTCGTCTGGGGCGCCACCGCAGCGACGTTCACCATCGCGATCTCCGGTAACACTGCACTCGGCTCGCTCTACTCGAAACTTGTCGGGCAGGTATGGGCGCAGGATTGGCAAGCCGGACTCTCGGCACCGCTAGTGGAGGAAACCGCGAAAGGCATCGGCATTGTTGTTCTCCTCGCGCTTGCGCCGCGACTGGTCCGCACCGCAACCGACGGACTTCTACTCGGCGCGTTCATCGGCTTGGGATTTCAAACCAGCGAAGACTTCTTGTACTCGGTTGTCGGTGCGACACAAGGCTTCGGTGCCCACCAAACCGACGGGCTGATCGGTTCTATTGCGCTTCGCACATACTCCGACATCGTTTCGCATCCTCTCTTCACCGCACTATTCTGTGCCGGAGTTATCTATCTGATCGGCACACCGGCCCAACCTCGCAGAATCGGACGCGGGTTGGCGTTGATCGTGGCCCCGATTCTGATTCACGGCGTATGGGACTCGATGCTGGCACTCGCCGGCGGCAACAAATCCATCGTGGTGGTCATCATGATCGGCGACGTCATCTTCGCATTGACAGCGCTGTGGATCGCGTTTGTCTGGGCCCACCCACGCGAATCCCATTTCGTCCGTGATGTTCTCGCTCCGGAAATCGAATCCGGAGTATTGACCGATGACGAAGTGACTGCTGCCGGTGGGTGGCGACAACAGCGCGCTTACGTCAAAGCCGCACAGACCCGCGCGGAGCGCCGCCAACGACGTCACATCGTTCGCGCTGCGTTGGATCTGTGTGGGGACCTCGCTGTCAGCAAGGGCCTCGACAGTCCCGAAGTTGTCGAAGCACGCAACGAGATCACCCGCCTCCGACACGGAATCGCCGCAGACTCGCAGTCCTAGGTGAGGGTTAGCTCCGCATAGGACGATCGGGCAGCTCGAGCGCTGCCCGTGTTACGACGATTTCTCCGTGTCCGATGGTCGAGATACGCGTTGTGCCACAACAATCTGGGCGCCTGATCAATCACATTGGTCAGGCGCCCAGCTCTATCTGCAGGTGGGACCACTCGTGGCTCTCAATGATGTTCCCTACCAGGTGGATAGCTCTGAAGTACACCGAACTCGGCTGCTCGGCGTTGCGTAGTCCATTCACCGGGACGTAGATGGGCAAATACTTGTCGGGAACAGTCGTCGACTCCGACCCCATCCCGGTCTCCGACATCCGCAGCGCAGTTTCGCTCTGCCTTGCTACTGTCCGGAACGCAACATCGAATTCGTTGCCATACGTGCATGTTCTACCCGAGGTCGGCTGCAACACCTAACCACACCAAGGAGATCCGATGACCGATATCACCGCGCTGGTCCACTCACTCATCGAACGAGTGCAAATACTCGAAGACGAGATTGCAATCCAGAAACTCGTCACGGCGTACGGTCCCGCCGTCGATGCCGGAGAGGCGGACAAAGTCGGGGCTATGTGGACCGAGGATGCCGTGTACGACATCGATATTCGCACTCTGAACGGTCGAGCCGAGATCGCCGAGATGGTCCGCACCACACCCCACCAGGACTACATCAATACCGGTTGCGGCCATATTCTCGCCCCGCTCAACATCGTCGTCGACGGCGACAAGGCTACTGCGACGGGCCATTCTCAATTGCTACGCCGCAACGAAGGCGAAGATTCGTTCCGTGTCTGGCGTGTCGCGGCGAACCGGTTCGATCTCGTGAAGATCTCGGGCGAGTGGAAGATCAAGCAGCGCACCACCCGCTTACTCGACGGAAGCGCGCCCGCTCGCGATTTGCTTGCGCGAGCAGGCAACTGAGTCGAGCATCTCGCCGAGTGAGCAGAGATCGAGCAGTCCAGTACAGCGTCACCATCGCCGAAGTCGACCCCGAGGCCACGGGTATCGCCGCACCGATATTCGGCGATTCCGGAACGGTCACGGCTGCACCGAGCGTCGGTTCCTGAACTCTGCCGCCCAACTCATCGAAGACCAAAGTACCTGGCACCATTGACTGGCCACGCCCTCAGTCGAGAATGAGCTACCCGATGACGGGTAGTGTCCCTCGGGTGGCTATAGATCCGGCAAAGTCGTGGTGGGAGCGTTACAACGAGGCCGTCCGCAGCGTGCACGAATCCGGTTGGGGCGGAAATACTTCGGTGCTCTCGCATGAGATCTGCGAACTGCTCGTCGACGTCGATGCGGCATTCGCGGTCACCGGCGCGCAGACTCCCGGATGGCCGAACCCATATGAGGATGGCCTCGATCCGGACGAGGCGGCCTACGAGCGTGCCTCCAATCCGGAGAAGTACCTGATCGTGGTCGCCAGAGCACAGGCATGGACAAAGGTTCTCCTCGACCGAGGCTGGGCGCAAGAAGCATCACCCGTACGGTGGGCGCTCCGCCCCTTCGATTCCGGCGGAGCAGACACCGTTCTCCAACCTGCGAGTAGCGGCGCCATTCCACTGGTATTGACGACGCACTCACCGGTGGACAGCAATCATCCGTTCAACGTGTCGATCAGCGCAGGCGACCCAGCTGTGTGCTTGGCGTCGATTCCCGACTGCGCCTGCGACGCGTGCGACAGCGGGTCGGCCACACTGCTCGAGGAGATCGACACATTGGTGCTGTCTCTCGTCGACGGCTCACTCCAGGTCGACGTCGCCGCCAAGAACTTGTCAATTCGCACTCTTTCGGTGCCCGAAGTGGCACGGCCCAGAATTTCGATGAACCTACGGACTTCACGGCGACACCATGGCCCACGAACTGGACGGCACGCCCCTTGTCGGCCCCGATCACGACTCAGCACCCCGGACGCCCCTTCCCGCGAACGGTGTCCGGAACTGCCGCCCGTGCGGTCAACCGTCGACTGTTACGCAAGCCCGGAGTTGCGGGTGCATCGCAAATCTACCGCCGCACAGACGAATAGAATCGGCAGCAGAGTACCTGACCCAAAATTTGTAGCGGCCACATGCTTGTGACTATTCGACTACATCAGGTTCGCGGCAGCTATCGATCGGTCGACTCAATCAATTCACATGCAGCCCAATATAAATCGTCATAAACGAACGCTCCTCTCGTTGCGTTCTCAATGCATCCACCACCGACCCGGGTCGCTCCTCACGACTCGTGGAGGGCTTGCACCGCGTTGTTCGAGTAGCAGGAGATTGCAAGCCCTGGCCACGCCGCGGTGATGGTGATGTAGTTGATGGGTGGGGGGAACCCCGACATGAGGAGCAGACAATGGCCAAGACATTCAGGGGCGTAGTCAACCTCGACATACGAGACTCCATCCCGGACTGGGCCCCGTACGAGCAACCTAAAGCACCGTCAGACTCACCGAACGTGCTGTACATCGCCCTCTATGGGCAGTGGCACACCCACAGCCCTGTGCTCGCCGACTCGGTCCTACCTACTGACGGGCCGTAATCACACAACCAACGGAATGGCCTGCATCAGCGAAGCGGCCATCGGATTCCCGAGTGCAAACGGGCACATTCCGCCGCAGTGCGCCACCCACAGAATCGGACCGTGAAACATAACCGGCGAACCAATCAGCCCGGCAGCGACCCCTCACGCAAGTTCGAGACTAATGAAGCGCTGACCAGGATAATGGTCGAAGATCGGCATAATCGCCAGCAGTCCGCACCGAAAAGTATGCCCCTACCAAACGATGTCAGATAGGTAGTGACATGCCCGGAAGGTCGTCAGAGCCTGGTATTGGATAAACGGCAGCCCGAGGCATATCAGCGGCTAATGCGGATCGCAGGAAGCTTCGGAGTGGACGAAGACACTAGCACCCGGGTACGCAGCGCCGTGGGTAGATACCCGAGCAAGTGGCAGAACAAAGTGAAGGAACAGTGGTCAGGCAGAGGCGCGAGAGCTGGTTTGGATGAGTCATGCCCCCATCGGTAAGGGCTGGCGTGTCGACGCGGCCGCCCGGTAAAGGGTTGCCGCGATGAGGGATTCGAATTCCAGGCGGTTTACCGATCCCTGCTGATCGTGGTCCTGCCGGCGTCGAGCCGACCACGGACGGGGTTAGCGTCGGTGCACTCGGCTGAGCCGGTCGGTGACGATGCGGCTTTGTTCTTCTGAGCCGATCAGTTCCGCGATAGCGACCTGCTCGGCGTCGAGGCCGATCGCCAGCTCGACCCGGCCGGCGGCGTCGATTAGACGTTTTGCATGACTCAAGGCGGTGCGGCTTCGGGATGCCAGCTGCTCTACGAGTTCAATTCCGGCAGCAACAGGATCGATCGCGATGCGAGTTGCCAAGCCGAGGTCGCGGGCCTCAGTCCCGGACACTTCGCGGCCGGTGAAGATCATGTCCTTGGCGACATCGCGGCCCACCAGCTCAGGCAGCAGTTGTGTGCCGGCCATGTCAGGTACCAGACCCCATTGGATTTCCAAGGCGGCAAGCCGGGCGTCGGGTGCAACGACCCTGATGTCCGCACCCAATGCGAGCTGGAGTCCTCCGCCGAATGCAACACCTTGGACTGCGGCTACTACTGGTACCGGCACCATTGACCACACATGAACTGCTTTCTGCGCCAAGGCTCGTGCTGCTCCTAGCCGATCGCCGAGCTGCACCGCGTCGGCGGTTCCGGCACGCATCTGCTCGATCTGTTGTAGGTCGAGTCCGGCGCAGAAGCTGCGCCCGGCGCCACAGAGCAGCACTGCAGCAACCTCTGGCTGAGCCATGAGCGACTGGCCCGCGGTCACGAGGGCCTCAAGCATCTCTACGTTGAGCGCGTTGAGCTTTCTGGGCCGGTTGAGCTGCACAATCGCGGTGCGACCGTCAATTGTGAGGGTCACTCCTGGGCTTCCCGGGCCTTGTTCGCTGGACGAAGCCGTGGTGGTCGTGGTCACTGATGGATCTCCTTCTCCGACAGGGCGAGCCGTGGTCGTGGTGCGCTGCGGCGCTACTTTTGTTCTTCCTGCCGACTGTGCTGGCGCAGGAATTCCCCGAGTTCTGTTGTGAATTGGTCGTTGTCGTCTCCAGCGACCATGTGGGCGGCGCCGAGCACAGTGCTGACCTGCGCGTGCGGCATGAGCCGTCGGAGCGTGTTCACGCCTTCGTCGGTGACGATGTCGGAGCGGGATCCGCGGATGAGCAGGGTTGGTGTGGTGATGGCTGCGGCGGCTTGTTCGAGCTGTTGGGCGAGGTCGATGTCGTCACCTTCCTTACCGCCGGAGAAGAACTTCGGATCCCAGTGCCAGTGCAGGCGTCCGTCGCGGGTGCGCAGGTTTTTGCGCAGGCCTTCGATCCGCGGCGGGGTGGGTCGGGTCGGGTTGTAGGCGGTGACCGCGGCCGCTACCTGCTCCAGGTTGTCGAAGCCGTCGGGAGCGGCCGTGACGAACTGGAGAATTCGTTCGAGTCCTTCGAGTTCGACCCGGGGGGTGACATCGACCAGGACCAGAGCCGTCGCCAGATGTGGGTTTCGTGCCTGCGCGATGAGGCCCGCTGCTCCGCCCATGGATGCGCCGACGAGAATGACTTTGCGGGGTGTCGGCGGCTGATCCTGAGCGGAGCTGAGCACCCGGTTGAGCTGGTCGATGATATCGACCACGTCGTCAGCGAGGTCTGTGAAGTTGTAGTTTCCCGACTCCGACCATCCGCTGTCGCCGTGACCGCGGGCATCGAAGGTGGAAACAGTCCATCCGTCGGAGTAGAGGCGCTCGGCGGTGCGTCGCCAAGAGTGGCGAGTCTGTGCGCCTCCGTGGGAGAGCAGGATGAGCGTGCTGTGGTCGTCAGGGTTGTCCCACAACTCTACAGCGAGCCGGCCAGCACCGCCGGTGAGGTCCAGCAGTGTGCTGTTTGGTGAATAGGGTTCTGACACAGCGGTCCTCAGATCTTTGCGGTAGGACGTCAATGGGTTGCGCGGTGTGCGATGTCTCGGCCGATGATCTCTTTCATGATCTCGTTGGTACCGCCGTAGATCGGCAGGATGCGGGCATCGGCATACGCCTTGGCGATCGGGTATTCGAGCATGTAGCCGTATCCGCCGTGCAACTGCAGGCAGCGGTCCACGATTTTGTTGTGCATGTCCGAGAGCCAGTACTTGGCCTGTGCTGCGTCGACGGCGGAAAGCTCACCGGCGTTGAGCAATACGGTGGCGCGGTCGAGAAGCGAGGTACCCGCCTCGAGGTCGGTCGCGATCTCGGCCAAGGTGAATCGCGTGGCCTGGAAGTTACCGATGGGCTGGCCGAACGCGTGTCGCTCGAAACAGTACGTCCGTGTCCACTCGAACGCTGCCGCCGCAGCAGCCACAGCGGTGGCAGCGATGGACATGCGCTCACGCGGAAGCCGTTCCATCACATGAACGAAACCCTTGCCCTCGTGACCGAGAAGACTGTCGGCGGGCAGTCGCAGATCATCGAAGAACAGTTCGGCAGTGTCATTGCTGCGCAGCCCCAGTTTCTCGAGTTTGCGCCCGCGCCGGAACCCGGGCGCGGTCGTCGGCACGAGGAACAGGCTCATGCCGCGGGAGCCTGCACCATGGGTGGTCTTGGCCAAGACGATCACCACGTCCGCCGCGATTCCGTTGGTGATGAAGATCTTCGAGCCCTGCAGTACCCAATCGTCACCATCACGTGTGGCAGTGGTTCGAATGCCCTGGAGATCGCTTCCGGCGCCCGGTTCGGTCATCGCCATAGCGCCGATGGCCGTGCCATCACACAACGACGGCAACCAACGCTGCTTCTGCTCATGTGTTCCGAGATCGACCAGGTACGGAATGACCAGATCGTCCTGGACACTGGTGCCGGCGTTGAACGAGTTGGCGCCGACGGCAGCGAACTCCTCCATCTGGACCATCCGGAACCGGAAATCGGGTATTCCGCCGCCGCCGTACTCACCAGGCACGGAGATCCCGAGCAGTCCTGCTTCACCGGCCGCCTTCCAGGCGTCACGGTCGATGAACCCTTCCGAATCCCACCGTTCGATGTTCGGGGTGATGTGTTTGGCGATGAAGGCCTTGACGCTGCTGCGGAAGTCCTCGTGGTCCTGGTCGTAAATCGAGCGTTTCATGATGTCCTGTGTGAGAGAGATGAATTCAGCGCGGGGCCATGCGGATGGCGCCGTCGAGACGGATGGTCTCACCGTTGAGCATCGGGTTCGACACGATGTGCGCGACCAAGGCGCCGTACTCGGCTGGGTCGCCGAGACGCGACGGATGCGGCACCTGCCCGCCGAGGGACTTCTGAGCTTCCTCGGGCAGTGATGCGAGCAGCGGGGTCTTGAACAGGCCCGGGGCGATGGTGTTCACGCGGATCAGCAGCGACGCGAGGTCCCGCGCGATCGGCAGGGTCATCCCGACGACGCCGCCCTTGGATGCGGAGTACGCGGCCTGGCCGATCTGGCCGTCGAACGCGGCGACCGAGGCGGTGTTGACGATGACGCCGCGCTCGCCGTCGATCGGCTCCGTCTTCGAAATGCGCTCGGCGGCAAGACGTAGAACGTTGAAGGTGCCGACGAGGTTGACGTTGACGACCTTGGTGAAGAGATCGAGTGGGAAGGCTCCTTTGCTGCTCACCGTTTTCGCTGCCGGTCCGATGCCGGCGCAGTTGACGGCGACACGCAGCGGGCCGAGCGACTCCGCGACATCGAGGGCTGCGGCGACGGCGGACTCGTCGGTGACGTCGGCGGCGGCGAAGCGGGCGCGGTCGCCGAGTTCTTCCGCGATGGTCTCACCGTTCGACGACGGCAGGTCGATGATGACGACCTGGGCACCGTCGGCGAGGAGGGCTTTGGTGGTGGCGAGACCGAGGCCGGACGCGCCACCGGTGACGACGGCGACGCTGTCATTGACGATCATGAGTGTTCCCTTCTAAACATACTGTGGCTCAGAGGCGTTCGATGATGGTGGCGTTGGCCATGCCCGCGCCCTCGCACATGGTCTGTAGGCCGTAGCGGCCACCAGTGGCTTCGAGCTGGTTGACCAGGGTGGTGAGCAGGCGGGTACCGGAGGAGCCGAGGGCATGGCCCAGGGCGATGGCACCGCCGCGCGGGTTCAGCTTCGTGGGGTCTGCATTGAACTCGTGCGCCCATGCCAGCGGCACGGATGCGAATGCCTCGTTGACCTCGTAGGCGTCGATGTCCTCGATGCTGAGGCCAGCCCGGGCGAGGATCTTGTGGGTGGCTGGGATCGGGGCGGTCAGCATGAAGATCGGGTCGTCGGCGGCGACGGCGAACGAGTGGAACCGCGCCCGCGCGGTCAGTCCCAGTTTGCTGGCGGCCGTCTCGCTCATGATCAGGACAGCGGAGGCGCCGTCGGTGAACGGCGATGAGTTGCCCGGGGTGATGCGCCAATCCAGGTCAGGAAATCGGCTGGCGTAGGTGTTCGTGTGGAACGAGGAGGCGAGGTTGCTCAACCCCTCGACGGTGGTACCCGCGCGTACCGTTTCGTCCACTGTGTGAGCGATGATGTTGCCCTCGCCGCTGCGGACGGCGATGGGCACGATTTCTTTGTCGAAGGCGCCGGCGGTGTGCGCAGCCGCGGCGCGCCGGTGTGACTGCGCGGAGAACGTATCGAGGGTGTCGCGGTCGAGCTTCCACTTCGTGGCGATCAGTTCCGCGGAAATGCCCTGGTTGACGAGGCCCTCAGGGTAGCGGGCGGCGATGCCCGGGCCGCCGGTGTCCTTGCCGAGGGTGGTGGTGCCCATCGGGATGCGGCTCATCGACTCGACGCCGCAGGCGATCACGATGTCGTAGGCCCCGGCGATGACGCCTTGCGCGGCGAAGTGCGCCGCCTGCTGGCTCGACCCGCACTGGCGGTCGATAGTGGTGGCGGGCACAGAGTCCGGGAAACCGGCGGACAGGAGCGCGGTGCGCGAGATGTTCAGGGCTTGCTCACCGACTTGGGAGACACAGCCCCCGATCACATCGTCGACAAGTGCCGGGTCGAGATCATTGCGGTCGACGATGGTGCGCAGCACATGGGCGAGCAGTTCGACGGGATGGGTGCCGGACAGGGCGCCGCCGGGCTTTCCCTTACCGGATGCAAGACGCACCGCATCAACGATCACAGCATTGGTCATTGTCAGTTCTTTCTCGATGTGGTGTGCGAGTCGGGTCGCCCGTCGAGCTCCAGTACTCGCCGAGCGGTTGTACGTCGGTGACCCGCCTCCTGGAGGTGCAGCACCGCGACGCATCGCCTCGCGGAAATGCTCGGCCAGGCGTCGCGGTGCTGGCGGGTCTAGGAGGGCTTGTTGCCGTCACCCTGCAGGACGTGGACGACGCAGACGGCGCCGAGGCCGACCATGTGTGCGAGACCAGTGCGGGCGCCGGCGTGCTGGCGGGCGCCCGCATCGCCACGAATCTGCTCGGTGATCTCTGCGATCTGCCCGATCCCGGTCGGGCCGACCGGGTGCCCGGCTCCCAGTAGACCACCGGAGGTGTTCACGGCGACGCGGCCGCCGCGATCGAACTCGCCGGCGGCCAGAGCCTTGACCGCTTGGCCCTCCTCGGCGAGACCCATCGCCTCGACGTACTGCAACTCCTCGATGGTGAAGGCATCGTGCAATTCGACGAGGTCGACGTCTTCGGGGGTGATGCCGGCCTGCTCGTACGCGAGGTGAGTGGTCTCACGTGTCAGTTCCGCATCGAAACTCTTTGCGCCGTAGAGCTGTTCACTGCGCTGCACCGAAGCCAGAACGCGCACTGCTCGCGTGCGGTCGAGCTGTAGCCGATCGATCGCGTCTTCGGAGACCACAAGGGCGGCTGCCGCGCCCTCACCGACGGGGCAGCACTGCAGTTTGGTGAAGATACCGGAAATGGCCGGGCCGCCCAGAACTTCCTCGAGCGTGTACGCCTTCTGACGCTGGGCGTACGGGTTGAGCGCAGCGTTGGAGAAGTTCTTCACCGCGACCGCAGCGATCTGCTCCGCGGTGGCACCGTAGGTGTGCATGTACTCGTCCGCCAACAGCGCGAAATGGGTGAAGGGGGCGACACGGTCTGCGGAAAGCTCGGGAATCCCGGTGTCACGCTCTGCGCGACCTACCATGTTCAGCTTGTCGACTCCCATCGCGAGCGAGACGTCGCTGATGCCGCTGGCGACGTCCAGGCAGGCCAGCCGGAACGCTGACGAACCGGATGCCGAAGCGTTCTCGACCTGAGTCATCGGAGCGCCGTTGACACCGAGATATCGCAGCATCGGACGTGAGGTGGCCATGCCGAGCAGGGCGGTTCCGGTGTACGTGCTTTCGACCTGTGCCCAGGACAGCCCGGCATCTGCGAGTGCGCGGCGGATCGCCGTCAATCCGAGGTCGATGTATGGGGTGGCGCTCGGTGCCTGGAACCGGTGCCGTCCGACGCCGATCACGTAGACCGGCCGCAGTTCTTTGAGGTGTTTGGTCATGATCCGGCGCCCTTCTCGACGTGGAAGCGCAATTCGTAGAGGTCCTCGTCCCCTCGACGAATTGCCGTGGTGGTGGCAACAACCGACTCGCCGATCCGGCCGCTGTCGACGACATCGAGGATGCCGCGAACCAGGGGGCCCTCGTCGAGCACGATGGAGGCGACGGTGAACGGGGTATCAATGTCGGGACTGGTATGGAACCGCACGGTTGCGGTCGCGTGGATCCGGCCACGGCCGGACAGTGGCACAGTGTGCAGTTGTGTGCCGTGGTCACCGTTGAGTAGAGAACCTGCGGCCTGCGGGGGATACGAGATGAATCCGCTGCTGTCACGTACGCCGGCGAGAGTCGGGGTACCGCCCTCGTCGACGCTGTACAGCAATGGCTCGGCTGAATTATTGGTCATCAGAATCACTTTCGTAAACAGCGCCTACAAGGCGAGTGAGTAACCACCGTTGACCGGAATGGTCTGGCCGGTGATGTAGCTCGACGCATCCGAGGACAGGAACAGTGCCGCGTTGGCGATATCCGAGGGCTCCCCGAAGCGGCGAACGATGTAGTTGGACAGCACTTTCTTGGCGAACTCCTCGTTCTGCATCCGGGATTCGGTCGCCGGTGTCCGGGTAGCGCCGAGTGCGATGCAGTTCGCGGTGATGCCATATCGGCCACCGAGACGAGCCATTGCTCGAGTGAAACCGGCGGCGCCTGCTTTGGCGCCCGAGTACACCTCCATGCCGTTGGTCTCACCCACACGACCGGCATCGGAAATGATCGTGATCACTCGGCCCCACCCGTTCGGGACCATCTGGGCGATCCCGCATCGAGTGACGTTCAGAACGCCATCCAGATTGACGTGGAAAAACCGCTCCCAGTCCGAGGGGTCCTGCTCCCAGAACGGCAGCTGCCGTGTTGGTGCGGGACCCGCGCCGCCATTGCCCGCGTTGTTCACCACGATCGACACCGGCCCCAGGCCGTGGTCCGAGAACATGCGGTTGACCTGCTCGAAATCACCGACATCGGCCTGAGCAGCCACCGCGACCCGGTTACCGGTGGAGATTTCGTCCGCAACCTGCTTGGCGCGATCGAGATCGAAGTCGTTGACGATGACGCTTGCGCCGTACTCGGCGAGAGTGGCGGCGATCTGACGCCCCACTCCTTGACCAGCGCCTGTCACCAGTGCCACTCGTCCCGACAGGTCCAGCAATTCTGTTGTGCTCACAGCAGTTCCTTTCGAAGTTCTCGCTTGAGGAGCTTGCCCATCGGACTGATGGGCATCTCGTTGATGAAGTGAAATTGACGGGGCCACTTGTACTTTGCGAGTCGCCCGTCGCAGTAGCTCAATAGGTCCTCGGCTGTCACGGTCGAACCCTCCCGAGGTTGGATCGCGGCAACGGGCTGCTCCCCCAACTCCTCGTGCGGGACGCCCACCACCGCTGCCATCACGACGTCGGGATGAGCATTGAGAACCGCCTCGATCTCGGCGGGGTAGATGTTCACGCCGCCGGCGATCACCATGTCGCTGACCCGGTCGTAGATGTACAGGTAGCCGTCCTCGTCGATGTGACCCACATCGCCCGTGCGGTAGAAGCCGCCGGGAAGCAACGCGTCCGGTCCGAGCGGACCTCGCCCGATGTAGCCGCTGATCACCACCGGGGTTTTGACGACGATCTCACCGGTGGTGCCTGTCGGAACCTCGGTTCCGTCCTCGTCGACGATCTTCAGGTCGACGTGCCGGAACGGCCGCCCACTGGAAGCCGGTCGCTCACGCAGATCGCTTGGCGTTGCCCCGGTGAGCATCCCGGCCTCGGTACATCCGTAAAGCTCGTAGAGGACCTCGCCGAACAGATCGATCGCCCTCTCCTTGATGTGAGCACCGAACGGTGCGGCGCCACCGCCAATGAACTGGACGCTGGACACGTCGTGTCGAGTCAGCGTCTCCTCGGGTAGAGACAAGATTCGCTGCAGCATCGTCGGAACGGCGACCCAGTGGGTGATCCGATGTTGTTCGATGAGACGCAGCGCCGATTCGGCATCGAATCGCCGCTGAAAGACGACGAGCCCGCCTCCCTGCAACGTCACGCGGGTGAAGCTCGGGCCTGCACTGTGGTGCATCGGCAGACTCATCAACAGGACACCGCCAGGAGCGGCGGAGGCCTTACCGTCGAAGTGCACCGACTGGCCGTACTCCATGAGCGTCGTCGGATCAGGTGTGCTCTGAAATCCTCCGATCGGCGCTCCCTTCGGGGCGCCGGTGGTGCCGGAGGAGTAGATGATGGTCGGCGCGAATTCCGCGGCGGGCCGCGGTTCCGGGCTTCCGGTGGAGATGAGGTCTTCGTAGAAATCGGCCCCCTCCACCCGAGTGTCGAGAGTGACGATTGTGGCGAGGTTCAGATCGGACCAAGCGGCGACGAGGGCGCTCGGGTCGTCGTCGTCGATGATGGCAGCGCACACATTGCAGTCGCTGAGAATGTAGGTCGCCTCGGGCGGCGTGAGCTTGAAGTTCACGGCAACGGCTGCGGCGCCGACCTTCGCGATCGCCAAGGACACGACAGGCCATTCGAGTCTGGTTCTGATTCGGATGGCGACGAAGTCGCCGGGACCGACTCCCCGGTCGCTGAGGGATGCTGCCAGTCGGTTCGACCGGTCGTCGAGTTCTCCCCAGGTGAGGGTCCTGTCCTCCTCGACAGCACACACCAAGTTCGCGTCATCGGGAGCGAACGAGATACTGCTTCTTCTTTCACTGGTGGTCATTGGGTTCTCCTTCTGCTCGGGGCTGTAAGCGCCAGATGAGGTGTGTCAGTTGAATCCACCGCGGGATCCACCACTGACGGCGATCACCTGTCCGGTGACATAGTCGGAGAGCGGTGACGCCAACCAGAAGATCGCGTCTGCCGCTTCCTGAATGGTTCCCGTTCGCCCCAATGCGGCAGCGGGTAGAGGCTGAGGCGCGAAGATGTCCGTTGCACCGGTGGTGTCGAGGCCGAGCTTCTCGAGGGTCTTGTCCGGCACGCCCAAGGGGATCTCGCGTCCGCCGGCCTTGATGGTCTCCCGAGCCGACTCGGGCGCACCGAAACGTGTCTGGATGATCCCGAACGCCACGGCGTTGACCGTGACGTTGTACCGACCCCATTCCGATGCCAGGGTTTTCGTCAACCCGATCAGGCCAGCCTTTGCTGCCGCGTAGTTGCCGGCACCCAAGGGACCGAACGACGCCGCCAAGGACGACACATTCACCACTTTCCGTGCACTCGCGCCCACTGCCGCCGAGTCCCGGAAATGAGGGGCCGCGGCCCGCAGAATTCGAAACGGTGCAAGGAGGTGGATGTCGAGCATCGCCTGAAACTGCTCGTCGGTCATCTTGTGCACCGGTGCATCCCAGAAGTAGCCGGCACCGTTGACGATGATGTCGATCCCGCCGTGCCAGTTGAACACGTGCTCGATCAGTGCGTCCGGGACAGCCGGGTCGGTCAGGTCGTCGGTAAATATGGTGGTGTCGCCACCGATCGCACTCTGGGCTTCCTGCGCGCGATCAGGGTCGACATCGGCGATGCACACCGTGGCGCCGTTGGCTGCGAGGGTCTGAGCGGTAGCTCTACCGATACCCTGCGCCCCGCCGGTGATCAGTGCGACCTTTCCCTCGAGGACGTCGGAGGTGATTGTGGGAACAAAAGTCGACACGGTCTAGCGTCCCTTCCATACGGGCTCCCGCTTCTCGATGAAAGCTCGGATGCCTTCCTGCGTGTCTTCGGAGTTGATAGCCGGATCGGCGTACACATGCTGCTGCTTCCACGCGTCCTCGTCGGTCCAGTCGAAGGCGCGGCGCACGATCTCCGTGCTTGCCTGCACCGCGAGAGGCCCCGATTTGACGATCTTTCCGGCGAGTTCGACTGCCGTCGCGAACACCTCTTCACGCGGAACCACGTAGTTCACCAATCCCCACCGGGCGAAGTACTCCGCAGGCCGGGCTTCGCCCGTCAACGCCAATTCCATTGCAATGTGGTACGGAATGCGCTTGGGCAGGCGGAACAAACCACCACCCAACGCGACCAGCGCTTTCGCTGCCTCCGGAATGCCCATCGTGGTGTCGGTGGATGCCACCACGAGATCGCACGCCAGGCACAGTTCGAATCCGCCTGCCAGCGCATGTCCCTCGACAGCGGCGATCAGCGGCTTCGTCGGCCGCACCTTCGAGACACCGAAGCCGCCGCGCCGTTCGGTTGCCCCGAAGTCGCCCACCGCGGCAGCCTTGAGATCCTGGCCGGCCGAGAATGCCGAGCCGGCGCCCCGGAGGATCGCTACTCGCGACTCGCTGTCTTCCTCGAAAGAATCGATCGCGGCTTCCATGGCGCGGGCCGTGGCGCCATCGACAGCGTTGCGACGCTCCGGCCGGTTGATGGTGATGACGGTGATGTACTCACCGACCTTCTCGGTCAGAACTAGAGGGGCCGAGTCTGTTCCCACAATTTCCTCCTTGCATGTGCACCTCGCCGGCACACGATTCGTGATCCATGCTACATACTTGTTAGTCAGCCATCAAGTATGTAGATGGGTTCGACTTCCTTCGAGCACACGGAGCGCTTCTTTCGGCGACGACGCGTTGTTCTCAGTGTCAAGATCTTCTAGTTGCTTGTCAACCAACTAACATGTGCGCTAGTTTGTGACGACCGACACAATCGGCTGTACTGCACCTCCTCCCACACGCGCGTTCGACCAGAAGAGGACGTCACGATCGACTTTGGTGCAGTTCGTACCGCAACCCCCACGGTCTCTGCGCAGCCCTCCGTCCTCCCACCAGGACAGACCCGCCCGAAACGGGCACTTCCCGCACCTCCGTCAGCATCCGCTCGTGGCTCTACGGGTAGTTCCGGCGAACACGTCGCGGTGCACACCACGAAAGCAAACGTCTGTGAATCTCAATTCGACTGAGCGACCCACGACGCAGGCCGCCAAATCCGGCCTGTTCGGGATGTCGCCAAAGGCCACGATGTATCTCGTCGGCGCTCTTGTCATCCTCTCGGCCGACAGCGAGACCTTCGCCATCCTTCCGCTCCTCCGGGAGTTGAGCCTCGAGTACGGCCTCAGTCCCACCCAAGTCGCCTGGATGGCAGCTCTTCCCGGACTCACGGCTGCAGGGCTCGTCCCGGTGATGTGCCGATTGGGCGACATGTTCGGCGTTCGGCGCCTGCTGATCATCAGCATCGCGGCCGCCGCGGCGGGCAATGTCATCTGTTTGTTGTCTCCCGGGCCCACCGGCTTCCTTGTTGGTCGAGCCATTATCGGTGGCGGCGTCGCCTGCATCCCGCTGCTCTACTCGTACCTGCGCCTACAGGCCGAGACACAGGAAGAGATCAACGAAAGCGCTGGATTCATGACCGCCATAATCGGAGGCGGGTTGGTCGTCTCATTCCTGATGGGCGGCGTCATCATGGAGGTCGGCGGTTCGGTCCGCACCGCGATGTTGGCCATCACCATCCTGTCCCTCGTCGTGGTAGTACTGCTTCGCTTTGCGCTGCCCGACAACCCAACCCGAGTGAAATGCACGATCGACTACGTGGGCTCCGTCATCCTCGCGGTGGCCCTCACCGCACTCGTTCTCGGCCTCGCCGAGGGAAACAAGTGGGGATGGACCTCCTCAAAGATCATCGCCTGTCTCGTCAGCGGCACAGCACTGCTGGCAATCTGGGTGGTCTGGGAGCGTCGGACTGCCGCGCCGATCATCGACTTGTCAGTGATCATGCGGCGCGAAGTCTGGCCCGCGTTCGTCGTCTGCGCTATGACCACTTTCATGGGAGTTGCGACCGTACTGACAGCTACGCAGTACCTTCAGACTCCGGAGAAGGCCGGGTACGGCTTCGGAATGACCCCCTTCCAGGTGGGGCTCTCTCTACTGCCTGTCGGATTCATGATGGCGTTCGGTGGACTGGTAGTCGGCTCGGTCGTCGAACGAATCGGGGTGCGTCCCACCGCTGCACTCGGCGGACTGCTCTCTATCCTGAACTTCGGCTGGTTCTCCGTCACCGACGCGGCCGTGTGGAAGTACCTGGTCATGTTGTTCCTGTTCGGGACTGCGTACGCGCTCACCGTGACGGCCGGCGCCTCGGCATACCTGCGAGCCGCGCGACCAGGCGAGACGGGAATGGTCACTGGCGCCGCCCGCATCGTCGCGACCGCCTTGGGTTCGCTCGGCCCCGCCATCGCGGCCGCACTGCTGACCTCCTCGTACATCCCGAAGACGTCGATTCCCAACGCGGCCAACTATGACAAGGTGTGGATGTTCTTCGCAGCATGTGGTGTGCTGGTGATCGTGGTGAGCCAACTCATCCGGCAGTCCGACGTCCGGAATGATCTGGCGCCCAACACCGTACAGAACCAGACCGCTTAACGTCCCCGGCCATAGAGGTAGGGGCACCCGGATTGCCAGGTGCCCCTATTTCCGCAGACGTTGATTCCCAACTCGGCCTCGTCCATCGAAACGATGACCCTTCGACCACACCGTGACTCGTACCCGCATCATTCTGATCACAGACGGGCTACGACTTAGAGGATTTGTCGGCCAGCTAGCTTATACTTCTCGCATGTCACCACGGGGGAAGACCATCAGCCAGATAGATCCGGCCATGCAGCAGGTCCCGGGACGACGTTCACAGTCCGACCGGAAAGAAGAGTCCCGCGCCAAGCTCATCAAAGCAGCGATTGAACTTCTCGGCACCAACGGTTACTCCGGCACCACACTGATAGAAATCGGTCGCCGCGCAGGTCTGAGTCGAGGGTTGGTGACCTTCCACTTCGGTACCAAAGAACAAATCATGATTGCGGTTGTCGCCACCATCCGTGAACGAGTCCAGTCGACCCTTGTTGGTGAAAACTTCCGAGGCCTCGAGGCGATCGACCAGCTTGTCGACAACTATCTGCTCGGCGACGTAGATTCCGGCAGCACCATCCGAGCGATGTACATCATCATCATGGAGTCGGTCACCTCGTCACCAGGACTCAGACCATCGGTGGCCGAACACAACACCGTCTTCCGAAACCTGGTCGCCGGCTGGATCAGTGAAGCACTCGACGACGACCAGGTCGAACCACACAGCGACCCATACACACTGGCAACTGTCGTCGAAGGATTGCTGCGTGGAGCACTCATCCAATACATCGTCGAGCCGTCAGCTGTCGATCGCGCTGACGTCGCCATGCTCGTCAAGCACATGATCCGCAATCAGTTGCGAGCGACGGCAACTGATAGCTCCGCTTGAACAGAGAGGTCTGGTCAACTGGGCTTGCGCCACGGAAACGACCGAAACATCCGAATTGTGTAGCTGAATTCCGATGCTGAACCTGCCGCTAACACATATCATGTCCTCCTGTCGATGAAATATGTTGCACTGCAACAAAATAGGTTCAAAGTGAATGGGCGTCGCCGATATCGAGTGGCCGCGTCGCTACCAGAGTGAGAGCGGACATCCTGCAGCCTCGGCCGCAGCGATGCGCTCTTCGATGCAGTCGGTTCCTACGTTCTGTTCGATCCCGATACGGATCGCGGCAGCGATGGCGCGAGTGCGACCCGCGGGTCCTCGAACGTCGGCGAGGGGGCTGGCGATGTTGCGTCGCCGGAGCTCGTATTCGCTGCGGTTGCTGCGATTGGTTCCCAACTGCATGTGTGCCGGGTTGGTGCAGCCGGCGAAGTCGCATTGATGGCACAGTACCGCGTCGTCGATGTTGGACCATCCCAACCTCGCAATGACGCCGTATTCGAGTTGGTAGGCGAACAAGTGCGCCGGCACGGTCCCGCGCCGAGACGGCCCGGTAGGCTCGCCGTGTTGGTCGACGGCCGGGAGAAGCCGGTCCGAATCTGGAGCCGCGTCGGAAGGCTGCCCCTCCTCGCCGCCGGGAACAGCAACGGCGATATCCCGATGTTGCAGTTCTCGGAGCGAGCAGATCACCCATCGCTCCAACTGCTTGTACAGCACGATGATTCACGTCGCGAGATCGACTATCGGGAGGGCGCCGAGCAGGCCTTCGAACTCGCAGATGCCCGGGGTTGGACCACAGTAAGCATCGAAAACGACTGGACCGCCGTATTCAGTAGTCGATATTGCCGGCGCGGTTGAAGAACTTTCCGGTGGGTCCATCGGCGCCTAGTTGGGCCAGCATCACCGTCCCATCAGTGCCTTCGGTGATGGTCTGATGTCCGCTGTGGCCGTTGAAGTCGGTACTGGTGTAGCCCGGATCGCTGGCATTGACCCGGAATTCCGACTCAGCACCCCGGACGCCCCTTCCCGCGAACGGTGTCCGGAACTGCCGCCCGTGCGGTCAACCGTCGACTGTTACGCAAGCCCGGAGTTGCGGGTGCATCGCAAATCTACCGCCGCACAGACGAATAGAATCGGCAGCAGAGTACCTGACCCAAAATTTGTAGCGGCCACATGCTTGTGACTATTCGACTACATCAGGTTCGCGGCAGCTATCGATCGGTCGACTCAATCAATTCACATGCAGCCCAATATAAATCGTCATAAACGAACGCTCCTCTCGTTGCGTTCTCAATGCATCCACCACCGACCCGGGTCGCTCCTCACGACTCGTGGAGGGCTTGCACCGCGTTGTTCGAGTAGCAGGAGATTGCAAGCCCTGGCCACGCCGCGGTGATGGTGATGTAGTTGATGGGTGGGGGGAACCCCGACATGAGGAGCAGACAATGGCCAAGACATTCAGGGGCGTAGTCAACCTCGACATACGAGACTCCATCCCGGACTGGGCCCCGTACGAGCAACCTAAAGCACCGGCAGGCTCACCAAACGTGCTGTACATCGTCCTCGACGATGTTGGATTCGGTGCACTCGGCTGTTACGGCGGACCGATTGATACGCCGAACATCGACAAGATCGCTGCACGCGGCCTGCGCTATGGGCAGTGGCACACCACAGCCTTGTGCTCGCCGACCCGGTCCTGCCTACTGACGGGCCGTAATCACACAACCAACGGAATGGCCTGCATCAGCGAAGCGGCCATCGGATTCCCGAGTGCAAACGGGCACATTCCACCGCAGTGCGCCACCCTCGCCGAGGTCCTCGTCGAGCAGGGTTTCAGCACGGCGATGGTCGGCAAGTGGCACCTGTGCGCCGAGGACGAGATGAATCTCGCTTCCACCAAACATAATTGGCCGATCGGCCGCGGATTCGACCGCTTCTACGGATTCCTCGGCGCCGAGACCAACCAGTGGTATCCCGACCTGATCCACGACAACCACCCCGTGCAGCAACCGGCCACTCCGGAGGAGGGCTACCACTTCAGCGTCGACATCACCGACAAAGCTATTCAGTACTTCGACGACGTCAAGGCGATCGCGCCCGAACGGCCGGTTTTCCTCTACTACGCCCCGGGGTGTGCGCACGCTCCACACCAGGTGCCGCGCGAGTGGGCAGACCGCTATCGGGGCCGTTTCGACGACGGCTACGAGGCGATGCGCGAGCAGATCCTGGCACGGCAGAGAGAAATGGGCCTGGTCCCTGCCGACACCGAACTACCGACACTCAATCCCATCGGCACCCCCGACACGCGCACCGGCCCAGACGGGCAGCCATTCCCGCCTCTGGATTTCACGCGCCCCTGGGATACCCTCGCGACGGACGAGAAGCGACTGTTCGCCCGGATGGCAGAGGTCTATGCAGGCTTCCTGTCGCACTGCGACAACCAGATCGGCCGGCTGCTGAGCTACCTCGAACAGATCGAGCAACTCGACAACACCATCATCATGCTGGTCTCCGACAACGGTGCCAGTGGCGAGGGCGGTCCGAACGGCTCGGTCAACGAGAACAAGATTGCCAACGGCGTACCGGACGATCTGGCCGAAAACCTCTCCATGCTAGGCGAACTCGGCAGCACCAAGACGTATAACCATTACCCGAACGGGTGGGCGATGGGCTTCAACGCCCCATTCAAGATGTGGAAGCGCTATTCGTTCAACGGCGGAACCTGCGACCCGTGCATCATCTCGTGGCCGGCCGGGATCGCCGCCCGAGGAGAAACTCGCGACCAATACCACCACGCCATCGATCTGGTCCCGACCGTGCTGGACTGTCTCGGCCTCGAACTGCCAGACACCGTGAAGGGTTACACCCAGCATCCATTGCAAGGTGTGAGCATGCGCTACAGCTTCGACGCGGCCACCATCCCGACAGCCAAACACACCCAGTTCTATTCGATGCTCGGCACCCGCGGTATCTGGCACGACGGCTGGAAGGCCGTCACCACCCACCCGGCAATCAGCGGCTGGGCCCGGTTCCCCGAGGACACCTGGGAGCTTTACCACACCCAGATCGACCGATCCGAGCTGCACGACCTCGCCGCCGAGGAGCCCGGCAGGCTCGCCGAACTGGTCGGCCTGTGGTTCCACGAGGCCGGCGCCAACCACGCCTTTCCGCTCGACGACCGCTCGGCAGTCGAGATACTCACCACGCCTCGCCCGCAGCTCGCGGCGCCGCGCAACCGCTACATCTACCGGGCGGGTGGCGCCGAGGTCCCCGAGTCGGTTGCCGTCAACATTCGCAACCGCTCCTACTCGATCGGGGCGTTGGTCGATCTCCCGAACCCCGGGGCATCCGGGGTGCTCTTCTCGCATGGCAGTCGCTTCGGTGGCCACGCCTTCTATGTCAAGGACAACCGGCTGCACTACGTCTACAACTTCCTCGGCAGCGAACAGCAACGGATCGTCGCAACCGAGGACCTGCCGACCGGCGAGAACCTCATCCTGGCCGCCACATTCGACAAGGACGGCGAGGATCCACCAGGAACCGCCCATGGCACCCTCGGGCTGTTCTATGGAGATCGGAAGGTCGGCGAGGGCCGAATCCGAACTCAGCCAGGCAAGTTCAGCATCGCAGGCGAAGGACTAAGCGCCGGCCGCGCCATCGGGGAACCTGTCACCGACGACTACCCGGGCACCGCACCGTGGGCATTCACCGGCGGCACCCTGAACCGGATCGTCGTAGACGTCAGTGGAGAACCCTACGTCGACCTCGAACGCGAAGCCGCGGCCATGCTTTCCCGCGAATAACAGGACCGTCGTGTGGTGGCAACATCGAGGAGGAATCAGGTTATGGCCGAACAAGTTCGATCCGATCTGGACACCGAAGGACAGATCGGCGATCCGCTCCCTAGTTGGCGGGACGGTCCTAGCAAGCAAGCAATCCTGGAATTCGTCGGGCGAGTGACAGATGCAGGCGGGCCGGGCGCCGTCCCCGCCGAGGAGCGAATCGCGGTGTTCGACAACGACGGAACGCTGTGGTGCGAGAAACCGATGCCCATTCAGCTCGACTTCATCCTGCGCCGCCTCGTGGCCATGACTGAGGAGGATCCGGCACTGCGCACCCGCCAACCCTGGCTCGCAGCCGCCACCCGCGACTACGCCTGGCTCACCGCTGTCATCACCGATCACTACCGCGGCGACGACAGCGGGGTGAAGGTGTTCGCGAAAGGAGTTCTGATGGCGTACGCCGACATCACCGTGGAAAAGTTCGAGGCCCTGGCCGACCAATTCTTGCGCACGACAGACCATCCCACCCTGGGCCGCACCTATCTGACGTGTGGCTACGTGCCGATGATCGAGCTACTCCGGTACCTCGAGGCGAACGAGTTCCACAACTACATTGTCTCCGGCGGTGGGCGTGACTTCATGCGGCCGATCAGCCTGGACGTGTACGGGGTTCCCCGTCAGCGAGTTATCGGCAGCAGTGCGTCGCTGGCATGGAAAGCCGACGGGCGCGGCGGCACACTCGTCCATAAACCCGCATTGGACGTGTTGGTCGACGGAACCGAGAAACCAGTTCGAATCTGGAGCCGTGTCGGAAGGCGGCCCCTCCTCTCCGCCGGGAACAGCAACGGCGATATCCCGATGTTGCAGTTCTCGGAGCGAGCGGATCTCCCGTCGTTGCAACTGCTTGTACAGCACGATGATTCACGTCGCGAGTTCGGCTATCGGGAGGGCGCCGAGCAGGCCTTCGAACTCGCAGGTGCCCGGGGTTGGACCACAGTAAGCATCGAAAACGACTGGACCGCCGTATTCCCGGACTGAGCGTCTTCGTGATCGGTAGGCAAGCGAGGACCGGCCCGTCGCACCTGGGCCGGTTCTCTGCTGTGTAGCCCGAAATCGCCTCGCTCGCAGCGAGCAAGGCGCCCAACCGTCGGGCACTCAACGGCGATAGTTCAGTAGTCGATCCTGCCGGCGCGGTTGAAGAAATTTCCGGTGGGTCCATCGGCGCCTAGTTTGGCCAGCATCACCGTCGCATCAGTGCCTTCGGTGATGGTCTGATGTCCGCTGTGGCCGTTGAAGTCGGTACTGGTGTAGCCCGGATCGCTGGCATTGACCCGGAATTCCGGCAGGTTCTTCGCGTATTGCAGAGTCAAAGCGATCACAGCCGCCTTCGAGCTCGCGTACGGCACGGCGCGCACAAAGTGCTCATCGGTACCGGGGGTGGCCAGCGAGCGGGCGAAGCCGACTCCGGAGGCGACATTGACGATTACCGGGTTCGACGAGCGTCGCAACAGCGGAAGCGCCGCCTGTGTAAGACGCACGACGCCAAGCACATTCGTGTCGAATACTTCCTGCATGGCGTCGGCGTCCAGGTCATCGACGCCGAAAGACCCGCCGAGGACACCGGCGTTGTTTACCAGAACGTCGAGCTCGGGCAACTGGGCGAGCGCAGCCTCGATGCAGCGCTGATCCGTGACGTCGAGTTGGACGGGGTGAGCGCCGAGGTTCTGCACCTCCGCAGCTGAAGCCAGGTCCCGCATCCCGGCGTAAACGGTGTGGCCGGCGTCGATGAGCCGTCGCGCGGTCTCCAGTCCGAGGCTGCGGTTGGCTCCTGAAATAAGTGTCGTAGTCATGTCCACAACGCTCGCTCAATTTTGGTGCGCACACCAGGCACCGATCGACGGTGGGACCAGCAGTACTACCCACTGCGCGCCCACAGCGAGCAGGATGAGGTCATGGACGAGTTCGCGAGTGTGCTGCGCGCGTGGCGTGACCGTGTGCAGCCTGAGCACGTCGGTTTGCCACCAGGTACGGGTCGACGCGCCAGAGGGCTGCGGCGGGAGGAGCTCGCGATGCTCGCCGGAGTCAGCGTCGACTACGTTGTGCGGCTCGAGCAGGGCCGGGCAACCAATCCCTCCGCGCAACTGCTCGGCGCGCTTGCGCGGGCATTGCGCCTGACCGACGAAGAACGCGACCATCTGTACCGAGTCGCCGGAGTCGCGATTCCGACACCTGCCTCATTGCCGCGACACGTGGGTCCGAGCGTCCAGCGGATCGTGGACCGTCTCGGCGACGTGCCGGTCGGTGTCTTCAGCGCCGCGCATGACCTCCTGTTGTGGAATCCGCTCTGGGCAGCGCTACTCGGTGACCCCTCACTGCTGGCCGGGTTTCAGCACAACCTCGTCTGGCGAGTCTTCTCCGAGAAGAACACACGTGCCACTCATACCGCCGTCACTCATATCACTATCGGAGAAGACGAATTCAGAGCGGACCTTGTGTCGGACCTGAGATCCGCAGTGGGGCGCTACCCCGACGACGCACCGCTCAGGGACCTCGTCGACCGTCTCCTCTCCGAATCCGATGAGTTTGCAGCGCATTGGGAGCAAGCACACGTAGCCCTGCACCGGTCCAGCCGAAAGACCGTGCACACCCCAACCGTTGGCGACATCACGGTGGACTGCGACGTTCTCAGCGCGCCCGGTAGCGGCGACCTGCGGATCGTCGTCTACACAGTCGCACCCGGATCCGCCGACGCAGCCAAGCTCGATCTCCTTCGTGTCGCCGGATTGCAGGACCTGACGCATCACTGACGAACACGGCGACACACTCATACGTAGGACAGCACATTACCCCTGAGGTAATCGACGCATCCCCGCTGCTCCTGCAACACTCGATTCCAGAGCGAATCTAGCTGAACGTTACTGAGAGACAACCGATTAGTCATACACGCACTCCTCCGAGAGGCAGGAACCAGACATGAGTGAAAGCTACGTAGTTGGCATCCTCAACAACGTCGCCATGGGAGACGACATCACCGAATACCTCCAACGCATCGACAGCACCCTCACACCGTTCGATGGCCGCTTCATCATCCACGGAGGCTTGCCTGACGTCCGCGAGGGACACTGGTCAGGTGATCTCATCATCCTCCGATTCCCCACGTCCGCTGCGGCCCAACACTGGTATACATCGGACGCCTACCAAGCTATCGCTCCGTTTCGAATCAATAACTCGACTGGCACCGTGGCTTTTTTCGAAGGCGTAGACCAAAACCACCGAGCAACCGACATTCTGATCTGACCGAATCTCAAACCTATTCCCCTGCAGCCTTACTCGAGTTCCCGAGCCGCACTCGATACAAATCGAATGTGCCCGATATGCCTATTGATTCGAATAGACGTTCGAGTATAATTGGGTCAAGGGTGGGGAGGCCTTGATGACTACGGTGAACGATTTTGTTTCGGTGGGGGATGTTGTCGCTGGTTCCGCGACGGGTGTGCGGGGCAGGTTGTGGCGATTGCGACCGGCCGAGGTTCGGGATGTTGCAGTTTCCGTTTCTGCGGAAATCCTTCGGCTGGAGGCGATTCGGGTTGCCGCAGTAGATGAGTTGGCGCTAAATCCTGATGAGCAGGTGCTGTGCTACCGCGGTGTTGGTCGCTGGTTGGCGGCGAACACGATGCTGCAGAACGCGGCCGGTAACAAGATTGCCGCTCTCGGTGCCGCACTGCGGGCATTCCCGGACATTACTGCTCAATTCGAGGCCGGCGATCTCTCGTTCGATCATGCGGCAATAATCGTCGCGTTCTGCGAATCACCACCAAAAGGTATGCCTACGACTGCTTTACCGTCCTGCATGAAGACTCTTCTCGCTGCGGCGTCCGGTGTGGAGGCCACCACCATCAAACTTCGCTATGCGATTGCGGTTCTGGAGCGGATCTTCGAATCCGACGACACACCACCAGGCGAGGACGATGATCTCAACGTCTTGCGGATTTCGCCGACGCTCAACGGTCGGGTCGCCATCAAAGGTGATTTCGACGCACTCACCGGTGAAATGTTGTTGTCGGCGCTCTCAGGTCTGTCGATGCCGAAACCGGCTGCTGACGGAACTCCGGATCAGCGCTCGGCAGCCAAGCGCACCGCCGACGCTTTCACGGAATTGATCCGACGGTATCTCGATAATGCTGTTACCGGTGTCGATGGTGGTCAGCGTCCGCATGTGAATGTGCACATCACCGCGAAAGACCTTGCCGAGCATCGCGAATGCGCCACCATGCGAGCTGACAGCGATGTCGCATCGAATGACGACGCGCCTGATTTCGAGGATCTTGACGTCGAGGATCTTGACGTCGGGTACATGCCGTGGATGGGGCCGCTCAGTGTGAGCCTGACCCGGATGCTCGCCTGTGACTGCATGCTCTCGACCGTTCTGATGGACGGCAACGGCGCACCGCTGGATGCGACGCCGCACAAACGCCTCGTCACACCGGAACAACGCACCGCGCTGATCGCTCGGGACAAAGGCTGCGCCTTCCCCAACTGCGATGCCGTACCGGCCTGGTGCGACGCCCACCACATAAAACCCTGGTCAACCGGAGGCTTGACGGTGATGGACAACCTCACCCTCCTCTGCCGGAACCACCACCGATTGATCCACAGCACCAGCGGGTTCCGCGGCATCTGGGAAATCAAAATGGGCGATGATCACAAACCCTGGTTCATCCCACCAGCTGCGATCGACCCGAAACAACGACCCCGCCGCTCCACCACCCGGCAAGGCCCAGTCCACCGAGACTGAATCCGGCGCTGCCGGAACTGCATACCGTGTGAGAGCTTCGCATCACCAGCCAGACGATGCGAAGCCCACACGCATGTCCCGCGCCAAAACATGTCTTCGTCGCCATAATCCTAGAGATCAAGCTACCGTGCGGAGATGAACGTAAAGGCTCACATCCTCGCTGAACGGCGGGAGTTGGTCACACTACTCGAGACGTTGAGCCCTGACCAATGGTCGATGCCGTCGCTCTGCGGAAACTGGTCGGTGCGCGACGTCGCGATACACGTGTCGATGGATTCCGTCACGATGCCTCGCTATTTTCTTGCAGCGCTGCACAATCGATCCGCTAGCCGTGTCAACGAGCACTACGTAGCCGCTCAGAACAACCTGCCGACCGACATCCTCGTCGATCGCCTCGCGGCTTCGGCGACCACGAGTTGGTTCGCACGATATGCCCCACGCCTCACCCTGTCCGACCACGTTGTGCACCAGCAGGACATCCGGCGACCGCTCGGGTTACCTCGAACGATCGATCCGGAGCGTCTACGACTCGTCCTCGATCGACCCGATCCGTTTGCACAGCCGCGTCGATTCACCAAAGGACTCCGGTTCACTGCATCCGATCTACCCTGGGAGCGCGGCACTGGACCAGAAGTCCACGGGCGAGCAGAGGCGCTGGCCCTCGCAATGGTTGGGAGGGAATCGGTGCTTGACGATCTCGAAGGTGATGGCGTTGATGTTCTCCGCGCCCGCATGTTTCACGACGGCAACTGACGCTTCAACACCTATGGAGCGTGCTTCAGTCGGCGATAGGGGTGGCATACTCCGGTCGCCCGGTGGGCTGGTAAACCTGAATTGTCACGCCCTTCGGAGTAACTCGCGAGTCGACCAGGTCCAGTGCGATATCCGGTCCCGACTCGGGGAATAGCCGCGTACCCTGGCCGATCACCATGGGGTAGATGAGCAGGGTGATCTCGTCGACGAGCTTGTTGTCGAACAGCCAGCGAACGAGGTTGCCGCTGCCGTGTACCTGCAACTCACCCCCAGGCTTGGCTTTCAGCTCGCGGATAGCCGTCGCAAGGTCGCCGGAGAGAACGGTCGTATTCGCCCAACCCGGTTCGGTGAGCGTGGTCGATGCCACGTACTTGGGCCGCGTGTTCAATGCCGTGGCGATGGGGTTACCCGAATCTTCCATCACGCCCCAGTATCCGGCGAAGATCTCGTAAGTCCGCCGGCCGAACAGGAAGGCGTCGGCTCGTTGGTAGACGTTCTTGACGAACGTCGTGCCCTCGATGTCTTTGCCGAACAGTGGCAGGGCCCATCCGCCACGCTCGAATCCGCCTCTGCGGTCTTCATCCGCCCCGCCGAGCCCCTGCATAACGCCGTCGAGGGAAACATTAGTGATGGTCGTCAGTTTCATGGTCACAGTTCCCTTCTCCACCATCGAGTGGTCACGGACATCCTCGAATGTCACTGACCTCAGCTTGCTCGGACGAGGTCCGGAGCGTCAATCTGCGACGAGTTGCATCCCGTTGATCGCCCGTCCGGCGCCCCGCTCTCGCTGCCGTCCGATGACATAGCGGCCTGGCGCGATACCAGTGGCGCCATGCTCTGGGTGGATGAGGTAGGCAGTTACGTGGGCGTCGAGGATGCCCAGAGCAAGACCCCGGGAATCTCTCACCGGCGACGACCACGTGCACACCCCTTCATCGGCGACCAGGCTGTGCGGGTTTCCACCCGCCGCACTGCGCAGCAACTCCAGTCCGGAGAGTGGTACGTTCACCGACCTCGTCCACGCTGCGGGCGTGACGATGTCGGCGGCAAGCGAATACGGGAGCACGATGAGATCACCTTGTGCTTGTAAGCCGTCGACGACGGGTATGGATACTTCTCGGTCGAGATAGTCGAAGACATCGAGGCCCGTGAGGGCAGTGAGCGCGGACAAAGTCATGGTCGAATTCATATGAGTCACCTGGGAGTTCGTAGTTTGATGTTCGGAAACTAGTTTTCGGAATTGGTATTCAGGGCCGGGTCAGGTTCGACGAACGAGTCGGGCGTAGTCGGCGCCGGCTATGCCGTAGGTCCAGCCTGCAGCGTCAAGAGCTGACGAGAACCATCCGGGGACGTAGAGCCCGTAACGACGACGCCGTCCGTCGCGTTCAGGAGAGCCGTTGACTGCAAGCAGGATTCGACCACTACGTCCCCAGCCGTCGGGCGATGCATAGAGTTGTAGCGTGTGGCCGGCATTGCCGGGATCATCAGTTTGGTCGACCAGTGCGAGTCCAGCCGTATCGATGTAGGTGTCCCATCCGATGCGCTCGATCGCACAGCGGCGGATCTCGACATTCCGTTCGTCCGCAATGTGTTCGGCCGTCGGATCGAGAACTACCCAGCTGGGAACAATCGTCCCGTGCTGAACATAGACGCCGTGCCCGTCGCCGAATTCAATTGCTGGAGAATCTGAATCATGCAACCGACGTTCGTTGTGCACTCGGCCCGGTGTGGGTTCGGTATGCAGGACGGTGGGTCTTTCCGACATGACACATACGGTGTCGAACGCCCACCACCATCCGGTTGCACCAGCCAGAGCGGTGTGAATGTCGAGTAGTTCGTCATCGTCGGAATGGAAAGAAGTAAGACCGCATCGACGGTATGCATCGTAGTAGGCGATTCGATGAGCTTCCTGCTGTCCGTACCACGTCACGCTTCCAGGGAAGGGAGTCGACATCGTCCGTATCGCAGCCGCAACCCCGTCGAATAGCGTGGTGTGCAACGAGTCCCAGACAGCTGCTCTCAGGATCCGATCGGGGCTGATTCCTAGACGAACTGCGTCCTCGGGAGACTGAGTGCGTGCAGTGTCGATCCCCCAGCGTTCGTTCGGCCAGTCTGATCTTCGACGCTCGATGTGCGCATCCATACGGCTGCGTGAGTGCGAAAACATGCTCGCAATGCGGGCGGAAGCGCAGCGAAGTCGGTTGCTGTCCAACGACATCGACAAGCCTTCGGCCACAATCAAATCTGATCCAGCTGGGGGCGACGGAACCCAGAGGAACTCCGGTTCCGGAAATCCTGATCGCCGATACAGTTGCGCGACAGCCCATTCTGCAGTGTCGCGGTCGGAGGGGCGTGTGCAGAGGCCGTGTTCGAGCCACGCGTTCCGCACAGCATCAACGTTGTTGGTGAATGGCGCTCGGTGTCGAGACACCGAGTACATCGGCGCGGCGCTCACGCGATGGTGGCGGTGTCGGCCTTTCCTGTAGTCATAGTTATCGAGGGTGACACGAGAAAGCGCGGAACGCAAGGCCGGTACCTCATCAGTCGAACACCGACCAGCAGATGTCGTTCCGCAGCCGCTGGTCGTCGAGTACCAGCTCGCGAATTGCCGCTGGGAGCTGGTCGCGCTGCCACTGGCACTCGAGTCGGCCCGTAGCCTCCTCGTCTGCCGTCGCAGCAGCGCGTGCGGCCTTGATCGCGTAAGCAGCAGCACCAAGTTCGTGCGCGGCGACATGTGCGACGGCCCCGGCCTGACCGGCAGCGTACGCAGCATGTCGCGCCGGCCCACGCAGGTCCCGAGCCGCACCCATTGCATGACCGCCCGCAGCGCGAGCTTGCATCATGGTGACCTCGCCCCGCACCCAGGCTCGCGCACCCTCGATCGCCTCACGCGGCCGCGGATCCAGCGGCTGAACCGACTCGAAAAGATGAAGGACGTGCTCGGCGCACGATGCCGCCCAGAGAGCGAGGAGATGGTGATCGGAATCTGTGAGAGTCCCACCACGACGGATCGTCACGAAACGCGGATCCCGGACCTTCGGGAGGATCATGGTTCGTACGCTCCTTCTGCTCGCGGCAGCCGAACATTGCGCCCTGGGACAACTCGGCAGAGACTCTGCCGCCCTTGACAATTGCTCGGAGACAATTGCTCGGCAACAACTGCTCGGGCGGCTCTACGTTACTTGACCAGGCGAGGTGGAAGAATTGCTCACGCCGTCAGACTCCGTCGACGGTTCGGCGTCGACGTCAGTGGTACCCAACCGGGAGAGTTGCGCCGGATCGCGTCGTGAAAGCCGGATACCGAGAAGCCAACCGACAGCCAGGCTCACAGGCGTAACGGCGACGAGCACCACGTTCACTGCAGTTCCAGCGGCAGTAATCAGCTCCATCTGGTCCACAATCAAATACGTTGCGTAGGTCAACATCAGAAGAGCGGATACAGGAGCTATGAGCACCCTCCAGACCGAATGCCCGCGACGATCGTTCCAGAAGAATGCGATAACTGCCGCGGCTGCCATGACCTGAAGCACGACGATGCCGACGATACCGGGCGAGTTCACCCACAGCAGGAGTTCGAGGTAAGGGTCGGCGCCGACAACGACGAACACAACGATTATCACCATCGCCAGGAGACTCTGTACCGCGCTGGCCACGTAGGGGGACTTGTAGACCGGGTGTAGTTTGCCCAGGAACTGGGGCAATACACGTTCGCGCGAAAGCGCAAAGACGTAGCGGGTGATTGCATTGTGGAACGCGAGCAGGCTGGCGAGAATGCTCGTGATGATCAACAGTTCCATGAGGGTGCTCGCCCAACCTCCGACGTAGTGCTCGATGGCGTTGAAGTACATACCGGCGGGATCGGAAGCCGCTAGCTCGAGCGCCTGATCCGGTCCGTACGCCTGGATGATGATCCACACCATGAAGGCGTAGAAGAGACCCAGGAATGCCACCGCGATGTATGTCGCCCGCGGAACCGTCCGAGCGGGATCTTTTGCTTCTTCCCGGTACAGGGCAGTCGCTTCGAATCCGATGAACGCAGCAAAGGCCAGGGTCAACACGCCGCCGAGACCGGGACTGAACACATTGGATGGAGCAAAGGAGTCCAGATCAATTCCCACGGCACCGCCTTGAAAAAGAACGGCGGCTGCGAGCAGCACCAGAATCCCCGTCTCCGCGGTCAGCAACAGGATCAGGAACCGAGCGCCGAGATGTACCGATCGAGATCCGAGGAACCACACCAAAGCAACCCCGAGTAACGACCACACTCCCCACGGCAGATCCAGCCCAACCAAGTCCGCCATAGTTGACTGCGCGAAATAGCCTAGGGCCCCGAAGATTCCGATCTCGAGGGAGTTGTAGGACACAAGCGCAAGCACCGCTGCGGCCAAGCCCCACCGAGGGCCAAGCCCGACTGAGATATAGGCGTAGAAGGCGCCTGCATTGTGGATGTACTTGCTCATCGCAGTGAAGCCGATTGCGAACACTCCCAATGCGAGCCCGGCCAAAATGTATCCGCCAGGGGCCCCGATGCCTGCAATGTTCAAGGCCAGAGGCGCAACCCCTGCCATCACCAGTAATGGCGCCGCCGCCGCCACGACAAAGAAGACGATGCCGGCGGTGCCGAGGACGCCTCCTTCCAGCTTCAGAGCGGGTTCGGGTGCAGTTTTCTTCATGAGCAACTTCTCCAGTCAGGGCAAGGGGGCGACTATCCGGAACAGGCAGATATGGGTGCAACCAGAATTAATCGAATCAGTTTCGATTATGGTAGATCGTTGTGACCGGCGCCACAAGGGCATAATCGAATGAACTTCGATTCTGAGAGGTGGGGGACGATGGGAAGACCGCGTATCGCACGTCTGGACCGCGAACGAATTGCGGAGGCAGCGCTCGCGCTCGTCGATCGTGACGGCGACTTCAAAATGCCTGATCTTGCAAAACACCTGAATGTGCAGGTGTCATCCATCTATCACCATGCAAAGGGCCGCGCGGCCGTGGTGGAACTGGTTCGAAACCGCGTCGTACGAGAAATCGATGGGTCAGCGTTCGAGCGCCTGACCTGGGACGACGCCTTTACTGCGTGGGCTCGATCGTATCGATCCGCGTTCAGTCGACACCCCACCTCCATCCGCCTCCTCGCTACGGAGACGGTGCGTGATCCGACGTCGCTATCGGTCTACTACGCTCCCGCAGAAGGCCTCCGGAAAGCCGGATTCCCAGACGACCACATCTTGGCGGTCATCACCGCTGCTGAGAACTTTCTCCTCGGCGCCGCACTGGATGCAGCGGCACCTGAGGTCATGATCGAAGCGGACTCGACAACACCCGACGACGCTCTGACAAGGGCGCTTGCTGCAGCTCCGACGGGACAAGCGAGGGCTGAGCAAGCCTTCGAACTCGGTTGGAGGGCTCTGCTGTCGGGCTTTCGACGTCTCCTCGAGGAATTGCACGAGGCATCGGCGCGCCCAGCATCCTCCTCGTGAGCAGCTGTTGCAGATCCAGGCATCCGCAACGACAAGCAGTGCTCAGTGACAAGCAGTGCTCAGTGAACTTGTCTGCCTCCCAACCACGTTCGGGATACAACCAAGTCGCTGAGCTCCTTAGCGGAGCCAAGTTGGCCGGGATCGACGGGAAGCTGGATCATGTCGGCTCGCATTCCCGGCCGAAGGCAACCCCACATGTCCTCTTCGAATCCTTGATAGGCGACGCCCGCCGAGTATGTTGCCAGGGCCCAATCGAGGCCGACGCGTTCGCCTGGTAGCCATCCCTCAGTCGGGATACCAGCGGGCGTCTGGCGGTGAATCGCGGTGGCAATTCCCTTGATCGGCTCAAAGGCGGTAATGGGCCAGTCGCTGCCGAATGCCACCCGCGCGCCGCGCTCAGCGAGGGTTCCGATGCGATATTGCCGGTCACCACGGTCGGCGCCGATCCGCGGGATAGTCAATTCCGTCATCAGCGGGTCGAGCTGAGCCCATAGCGGCTGAAAGTTGGCGATCACTCCCAATGACGTGAATCGGTCCAGGTCGTCGCCATCTACCAATTGAAGATGCGCGATAGTGGCGCGTCTATCACGCGGGCCGTTGCATCGATCGACGTATTCGATTGCATCGAGGGCCATGCGTACACCTGCATCGCCGATGGCATGGATATGAATCTGAAAGCCCAACCGGTCCACGGCAGCGGCAGCTCGACCGAGTTCATCGGCTGTCCAATTGCTGATTCCGTGGGAATGCGGGCAATCCGTGTACGGCGCGAGGAGCGCTGCTGTTCCGGCCTCGATGACACCGTCGGCAAAGAACTTCACCGTTCCTGCCTTGACTGCGTCGCCGCCCCGTTCCACAACCTTCTGCCGAGCCTCGACAAATGCCGGCAGGTCGCCCTGCCAACTCTCAGGGGTAGCTCGGAATGCAAGATTTACTCGGGTGGACAAGCGCGCACTTTCAGCGGTGGCCAGCCAGATCTCGACATCGCCTAGTTCGGTCCACGCGTCCTGCACCCAGGTGATACCCGCTGCGGCAAGCATTTTCGATGCTTTCGCAAGCGAATCAACTCCCGCATCGAGGGTAACCGCGGGCAATAATGCCAGTACCGGGTTGATCGCTCCCCATTCACGTAAGGTCCCGAGCAACTCACCGTCGGACGTTCGCACGATCTCGCCGCCGACCGGATCCGGGGTATCCCGCGTCAACCCGGCGCTTCGCAGCGCAGCGCTGTTGACCCATGCGGTGTGATAGTCCATCGTGCGCAAGACGACGGGCCTGTCCTCGACAACACCGTCGAGCCAGCGCGCATCGAACCGACCGCCCGGAGCAAGGGTGGGCGACACGCCCTCACCGAAGATGCACTCGGCGTCAGGGTTTTCATCCGCCCAGCGACGCACCTCCCGCAAGACCTCGTCGATACTGCCGCAGTCACGAATCTTGGCACCACGCATTTCCAGGCCACCCATCAACGGGTGCACATGGCCGTCGCCGAACGACGGCAATAGTGCGCCACCCGCCAAGTCGACCACCTCGGTGCGAGCCGACTTCAACGCACGAGCCTCCTCCCCCAGGCCAACCACGCGACCGCCGGCCACAGCAAGCGCGTCGCTGACCGTCCGGACTGAGTCCCCCGTGCGTATCGTGCCTCCGACAAAAAGTAGTTCGGCCTCCACTTACCGCACCTCCATGCATTAATCGAATTTGATTCGATTAATCTAGACTGCGGATTCACCGACGTCAATAGCGGTTTCCACGTTGCGATTTGAGAGTTTTACGACGATTTCCACAGATGGATGTGTGTCGATCGAACGCGAGGCAACGCGTCGACGCCACTGAGACAACCGTCCGGTACGGCCTTCCCTGCTGTGATCTACCGGCGCCGCAAATTCACACCGCACCCCGACGGCCCCTACGACGCGGTGCGGTCGGATTTGTGCGCAACACAAGCAGTGTCACCGGACGATGTCGGCGACCTGACCGACGCGCGGATCGAACGCATCGGTACCACGCGGATGTTGCTCGAGGCGAAGATGGAAGAGTTGCGCGAGCTTTTTGATCTGAAGCCCAAAGACCTCAACATTGATCTCGACCCCCTCGGGCCACTTTCTTTCCGGCGAATGCGGTCAGGGGCGTTCGGCAGTTGCCAGCTACGCCGGAGCAAGAAGCCTGTCACGGGAATCGAAGCCCAGTCGTTCGACGATTGCAGCCAGAGGCGAGTTAGCTTGGCGTGCAAACTCTCCGCGAGTAAATGCCGTGGTGTAAGTGGTACGTTCCAGATGCCGGACGATCCAACCGGCGTCGGTCAGCGTTCGACGCAGATTGTCCTCACTGATGCGATAAGGACCAGGGAATTCCTCTGGAACCTCGTCCGAGAAGCACACCAGATGGAGCCGAGCTTGGGGCCGGCAGGTTCGTAGCACCGCCTCGGCATACGGTTGGCGCTGATCTTCCGGGAAACAGTGGTACAGCGCGCTGTCGAGAACAGTCGTGAACCGATTGTCGTACCCATCAAGCGTCATGGCGTCGGCTACATCAAAATCGACTGCCTTCTCGAGTCCCCGCAGACTGGCCCGTTCGCGCGCGATTCCAATCGCTGTAGGTGAGGCGTCGAGTGCACACACCCGGTATCCACGGTCAGCAAGAAACAGAGCGTTTTCACCCAGCCCACAACCAATGTCAAGGACTTCACTCGCTAGCTGGCCGTCGGCTTCGAGTTTCCGGACCACCGGTTGTGCTTCGCCGATATCCCACGGCACTCGGTCGAAGTCGAGTTCGTTGCGCTGTGCGGCGTCCGGCAACTCCGTATTGCTCGCAAAAGCATCGAAGTCGCCGCGATACAGCGCATCAAAATCGGCTGAACTCGGTTGGCGAGGCGGTTGGGGTCCGTCGGCGGTCACAACCTGCTCCTCCTACGCGTAGTGGCAACCTGAGCTTTACGGGTAGCCCTGCTCATCCGGCCCTAAACCCTTGCTCGGATTCTTGGCACATGCGTGGGGGCTTCGCATCGTCTTTTACTGGTGATGCGAAGCTTAGGCGCGGTATTTACTTCCGGCGCAGCCGGATTCAGTCTCGGTGGACCGGGCCTTGGCTTTCAGCGCGTCACCGGCGCACTCCAGAGCCCGACGAGCGCGTCGACGATATCTGTCGTGAAATCATCCCAGTTCGAGACGTCTACAGGTTCGTCGCCGGCAAGGATCCTTTCGCGTTCGGCACACATGTTCAGCATCACGTACCGTGCCATCTCGCCTCGGGCGCGACGAACGTCGTCCGGCATGTCGGGCAGACAAGCAGTGAGTGCGCCGAGCATCTTCTGCAAGAGTTCCGAGGACGAAACGTTCTCGTACACAACGGCACGCAGGGTGGGATCGGCCATCAATTGAACGCTGAACCGCGCATACCACGTGGGTCCGGTCAATTCGTTGTAATGATCGGTGGACGCCCGAACCAGGCAGGTGATCCAGTCACGGAGATCTGTAGACCCTTCGACGTCTGCCAGCAACTCCTTGCGCTTCTGCTCGATCGGAATGGCATGTTTGTTCACGATCGCACGGAGTAGATCGGTTTTTGTACCGAAGTGATATCCGACTGCGGCGTTGTTGCCCTGCCCAGCGGCCTCACTCACCTGACGATTCGAGACAGCAAAAACCCCGTGCTCGGCAAACAGTCGCTCCGCGACGTCGAGTATCCGCTCGCGGGTTGCAGCGGAACGAGGAGAGCCCGCCTGCGTGCCCGAATCGCTGATCACTTCTTCAGTTCTTGCTGCCACATCTACCGCCACAGTCAGGTGCTCGGCACTATGTGCGCACCGAGACATTGATCACCATCGACCTCGCAGCGCTTGCGCGAAGTCAGTCAGCTGCTTTAACTTTATTCAATCAGTTGACTTAATTCAAGACTTCTTTACTTTTCTCCGATGGAGCTTCCCAATGTCGATATCCACTTCTGAACCCAGTAAGGCCGCACCGCCGTCAACTACTGCCGTAGTTGCAATTCTGGCATTTGCCGGCATCGTGGTCTCGCTGATGCAGACGCTGGTCATCCCGATCATTCCGCACCTTCCGGAATACCTGAACGCGTCCGCCTCGGACACAGCCTGGGTAGTGACCGCCACCCTCCTCGCTTCAGCCGTTGCCGTCCCGACGATGGGCCGGTTGGGCGACATGTTCGGCAAACGCCGCCTACTCCTGATCAGCCTGGCACTTCTGGTGGTCGGCTCGATTGTGGGTGCAATGAGTTCGAGCGTTGTCCCACTTGTCTTTGGACGCGTCCTCCAGGGACTCGCCGCGGGTGTCATCCCTCTAGGTATCAGCATCATGCGTGACGTGCTTCCGCCCAAGAAGCTGGCCGGCGCTGTAGCGATGATGAGCGCAGCCATGGGAGTCGGTGGTGCACTGGGACTTCCGATCGCAGCAATGATCGCCGAATACGCCAACTGGCACGTTCTGTTCTGGGCCTCGGCAGTCCTCGGTGCCATCGTGACGGGTCTGATCCTGGTCATCGTGCCTGAATCGACTGTCCGCACCGGCGGCAAATTCGACTTCGTCGGAGCCCTCACACTCTCCGTCGCACTCATCACCCTGCTCCTGGCGATTTCCAAGGGCAATTCCTGGGGATGGGCGAGCGCACTCACACTCTCGATGCTCGCTGCTGCTGCCATCGCATTCGCCGTCTTCGCCTGGTGGGAACTCCGTAACCCCAAGCCACTGGTCAACCTACGTGTGTCAGCACGTCGCCAAGTACTACTGACCAACCTCGCTTCCGTCGTCTTCGGATTCGCGATGTTCGCCTCCAGCATGGTGTTCCCCCAGGTTGTCCAACTGCCGGAAGCCACCGGCTTCGGGCTCGGCGGGTCGATGCTCATCGCCGGTCTGGTCATGGCCCCATCCGGCATCATCATGATGCTCATCGCGCCAGTCTCCTCGAAGATCACCAACTCCCACGGCCCCAAGATCACACTCATGATCGGCGCAGTCGTCGTTGCGATCGGATATCTCATCGGCATCTTCGCGCTGCACTCCATCTGGCAACTCGTCATGATCGCCCTCATCATCGGCGCAGGAACGGGCATGGCTTACGGCGCGATGCCTGCCCTCATCATGGGTGCTGTTCCCGCCTCGGAAACCGGCGCGGCCAACAGCTTGAACACCCTGATGCGCGCACTCGGCACATCGTTTGCCAGCGCAATCGCCGGTGTCGTCCTGGCTCAGATGACAATGACTCTCGGCGACTCCACGCTGCCGACCGAGAACGCGTTCCGCGTCATCATGGCCCTGGCCGCGGGATCGGCCCTCATCGCACTTTTCCTGGCAGCGTTCCTGCCGAAGTTCCGTAACCCGGCCCGCGACGTTCCCGACTACGTACCCGCGGAACCCGCAGCGGCTCACTGAACCGACACCGACACATTACGAAAGCCGCCGGTACCCCATGGGGTACCGGCGGCTTTCGTATTTCTTCGCTGCGAAATATCTGCAGCATCCGTCACGTCAACATCCCAGAGGCGTCAACGAGCCGAAACCCAACCTACGCAACGTTTCTGAGAGTCTTCTGAGTGCAGCCGACGCTGCCTCGGTGTTTCCCAGAACACGCAGGCGCTCGAGGTAGGTGCCCATTCCTGACCAAGAGTAAGTAAAGTACCCACGGTCTGCGATCGGCAAACTGGTCGTTCGACCCGTGCGTCGTGCCGCTCATTCAACCCTTTTGGAGAAGTCAGATGCGTTTGTCCACCCAGCGGTCTCGCCGCCGCACCACTGCCGCTGCGGCTCTGGTCGCCGCGACTGTGCTCGGAATCCTCTTGCCCTCGACCGCTCAAGCGCAACTCACCGGCTCGGCCGGCTCGTCCGGTGGGGGCGTCAGCGGGACGCAAGCAGCACCCCGAGCAGCGTTGCCCGGGTGGCGTGAGATCTTTGTCGACGACTTCACTACCGATGCTCCGATCGGCAGCTTCGCAAACGACGAGTGCAACAACCCCGGCAAGATCGTCTACACCGGAACCGAGAACACGCGCTGGCGGACGTACCCCGAGTGCTACCTCGACACGTACAACAAGAACCCTTACCGCGCAGACGAAGTAGTCAGTGCCCACGACGGAGTGCTCGACTATTACCTCCATGACGTCGACGGCCGCCGCGCCGGAGCCAACATGTCCCCAGTCATCAACGGCGGCAGCCAGGCCCAGGTCTACGGACGCTACTCGGCGCGAGTCAAGGTCAGCCATCCGGCGATCACCGGTTACCGGTTGGCGATGCTGCTGTGGCCGGACTCCGAAGGATGGCCGGAAGAAGGCGAGATCAACTTCCCGGAGGGCCCGCTGACGGGACCGATCTACGGCTTCCATCACTACGCCGAGGAGGGCGCGGATGCGAACTCCCAGGCGCTCTCCGATGTCGACACCTCTACCTACGCGGATTGGCGTGTTGTCACGATCGAGTGGACGCCGTCGGTTGTTCGATTCATGCTCGACGACAAGGTCCTGCTCGAGTCCACGCGGGGAATTCCGGATACCGCGATGCGTTGGCAGCTCCAGCTCGAGTCCAGCCTCTACCCGGCTCTCGGCGGCGGCAATTTCCTCGTCGACTGGGTGACCGTGCACGCATGGGACGGCGCGTAACAAGTTCCTGACAGCTGGTCGAGGTACAAAGCCGTGCCTCGACCAGCCCAATGGGCGTAGATTCCCGTTTTCGGACACGATTGCCTAGACTCCCCAAAGTCATCAAAAGTAAGGGAAGGCAAACCTGTGCGCACCGCGGTTACCGGAGGAGCCGGATTCATCGGCTCGACGCTTGTGGATCGCCTGCGCAAGGACGGTCACCAAGTGCTCGTCATAGACGACCTGAGCCGCGGTCGGGTAGACAACCTCGACGCGGCGCTCGCGACAGCAGATGTCGACCTCGAAGTTCTCGACATCCGGGACGACAGAATCGGCCCGCTGTTCGAGACGTTCGCCCCCGAAGTGGTTTTCCATCTGGCAGCGCAAATCGATGTGCGGCACAGCGTCGCCGACCCGATCAACGACGCCGACGCAAATATCCTCGGCACTGTGAAAATCGGATCTGCGGCGATCGCGGCACAAGCTCGCAAGATCGTGTTCATGTCTTCCGGCGGTTCCATCTACGGGTCACCGGAACACCTACCCGTCTCCGAGCACGCACCGGTCAACCCGCTCTCGCCCTACGCGTGCAGCAAGGTCAGCGCCGAGAACTACCTCAACTGCTTCCGGCAACTCCACGGCCTGGATTGCTCGCACATCGCCCCGTCCAACGTGTACGGCCCCCGCCAGGATCCCCACGGTGAGGCTGGCGTCGTCGCAATTTTTGCCCGCGAAATGCTTTCCGGCGGAGACACGTTCCTGTTCGGTGACGGCGGCAATACGCGGGACTACGTCTTCGTCGAGGACGTGGTGACGGCGCTGATCGCAGCATCGGGCACCGCAGGCTCGGGGCAACGCTTCAATATCGGAACCGGAGTGGAGACGTCCGACCGAGAACTACACGCACTGCTTGCGCACGCCACCGGCGTCGCGGCGGAACCCACCTGGATGCCAGAGCGACTCGGGGATGTTCGCCGGTCCGCGCTCGACGCTGCACTGGCACGCACGGAATTGGGATGGACCCCGTTGGTATCGCTGTCGGAGGGGATCGCCCGCACCGTCGACTACTTCCGGACACCTGAAACACCGTCTTCCGACATAACACCGTCATCCGATACAGCACCGTCGACGCTCGTCTGAAAAATGCCGCCATCCCCCAAAGCATCTCTTCGCGTCAGCCATCTGGACGTGATGCACAGCCGTACGCGGATCACGTCCGTCATCGGTCCCGTACATCTTCCTGACGACGCCACCATTGCCGCTCGACTTCGCACGATGGCCGAAGCCGGGCCACACACGCGCCTCGGACTCAGACCGTCAGCGCACGGCAATCGGTGGACATTCGATCCCGAATCGTGTGCCCCCGAAGTAGTTCGGCTCGATCCGCCGACCTCCCCGATGGACCTGCTCGATACGGCGTCGAACGTCTCGCGAGAGGACCGCCCCACAACCGTCACAGTGGCCGGGAACTATCTCCGCACCGACCACAACCACGGTCTCGGCGAAGTCGCTCTGACGCTCATGATGAACGAGGTCATCCTCGGCATGATCGACCCCGCCGATCCTCAGGTGTGGCGTCCGTCGCGTGCCTCGCGCTCGGGGATCACCACTGCGGCGCTGCGCACCTACGGTTCGGATCCACGGCGCGGCTGGGCGCTGCGCCGGTCACTCGATCGGACGCCGCGTCCTGCGCAGTCCGGACCGGTGGAACCGTGGACGCCCGCCCGCACTGCTGCCGTGGTCACCACTGCTCCCGACATCGTCACGTCCTTGCGTGCGTGGCGGGACCACAATCTTCCGTCGGTGTCGATGTATGCCCTGACCGCCGCGGTGCTCCACCGTGCGCTGGCCGACGCCGGACTCACGATCAACCCCGTTGCAACGGTGACCCTCGATGCCCGACGCTACCTTCCGGCAGGTCGAGTTCCTTTGGGAAACTTCGTCTCCGGACTCGAATTCGATCTGGGGGCGAACCCGACGCCCGGCCGCATCCACGAGGTCACGTCCGAGGCGGTGGCAACGGGTCGGCCCGTTGCGAACCTCGCCCTGAACACGATGCGGACTCGAATCGGGTTGCGAATCAACAATTCCCGCGCATATCCGATCAGCCGACCACAAACTCCCCGCGCCCAGCTGCTGTTTTCGAGCATCGGTCCGGTGCCGCGACAGGGTCAGGTCCCGTGGCTCACCGACGCGTCACCGTTCTACTCGGCGCACAACGACCCCGTCGGTCCAGAGGGCATAACGCTCACGTGGGCAATCGTGGAAGGTGCGCTCGCGACGACGGCGTCGTTCCACGGAAACGTGTTTCCGCAGGCTTTGGTGGCGGCAGCCCTGGAGTGCGCAGCCACCGATCCCTTTGCCTTTCTGTCCTCGGTTGCCTGACCCGATGCACCCCGCGACCATGACAGTCCGATAATATAGGTAAGGCTGCCCTTCCCGGGTGGTGTTGCACCCCGCCTAGAACCCGTCGGAGTACGTCTTGACAGCGCAGACCCACCTGATCCCCGGGATCACCGTACTGATCTGCTGCTACACCCACGATCGTTTGGAACAGCTGTCCACCGGCATTCGCAGCGCCCAGGCACAGCTCCGCCCAGACGTGGACGAACTGATTGTGATCGTGGACCACAACGACGCACTCCGCACCGATCTGGTTTCCGCCTTCCCGACGGGCGTCACCGTGATCCCCAACGCGGCGACCCCCGGCTTGTCCGGCGCCCGCAACACCGGCGCCGAGGCAGCGCGGACTGAATTAGTCGTCTTCGTCGACGACGACGCCGCGCTCCGCCCTGGATCACTGGACAGCGTCCGTAGTGCCTTCACCGACGCGTCCGTTATCGCCGTCGGCGGTGCGGTACATGCCACATGGGAGGCGGGAGCCTCACCGTCATGGTTCCCGGACGAGTTCGGGTGGGTGGTGGGCTGCGACTACCGCGGACTTGCCGCCGACGGCGCCGAGATCCGCAATCCGATCGGCGCCGCGATGGCTGTCCGTCGTGCCGAATTGCAGAAGATCGGTGGTTTCTCCGATCGCCTGGGCCGTGTCGGAACAGTGCCGGCCGGTTGCGAGGAAACCCTCATGGGAATCGAACTGCGACAGCAGTTCCCGGGATCCAAGGTTGTGCGAATCGAGACGTTTGCCGTCGACCACTTCGTTCCCCGCCCTCGTAGCACTCTGCGCTACTTCGTCAGTCGCTGCCGCCACGAGGGCCGCTCCAAGGCTGTGCTGTCCGAGATGGTGGGTGGAAAGGCCGGGCTCGCCGCTGAACGCAGTTTTGTCGTCCGCACCCTGAGCACCGGGATTCTCCGCTATCTGCGCGGTGCGGTAACGGGCGACGGCATCAGCGCGGTGTCCCGAATTCTTGTCATGATCCTCGGATTGTTTGTCACGGCAACAGCTACTGCGCTCGCGACCATTCGCCAAGGCCCTCGTCGTGTCATCGAGTCGGAAGTGCAAGAACCAGTGGAAAAACCGGCCGAAGCCCCCGTCGCCACCGACGAGTTGATCACCGTCGTGATTCCCACCGTCGGTCGCGATTCGTTGCTCAACACCGTACGTACCGTGCTGGCTCAGGATCATCGCAATATCGAATTGCTGGTAGTCGACAACCGTCCCCACCGAAATGAGGCCGCGCGGATTCTGGCCGACATCGACGACCCCCGCCTGTCGGTCCTGGAACAACCCATTCCCGGAGTCTCGGCAGCCCGAAACAAGGGACATCAGAGCGCCAGGGGCCGGATCGTCGCCTTCACCGACGACGACGCAGTCCCCGATTCCGGGTGGATCTCGGGCATTGTCACCAGCTTCCGTGCCGACAACACCAGTTCTGTCGGAGTCGTGACCGGCCGGGTGCTCGGCACCGAATCCAACACCAGGGAACAAGCCTGGTTCGAGGAGGCAAAGGTCTTCGACAAGGGTGAGGTAGCAACGCTCTGGGCGATGAACTCTCGCAAGGAGACTGCGCTCGGCACCGACGACACTCTCGGCGAGTACGGTCCCCACGGTCCGTTCTTCCCTTACACAGCGGGCGAGTGCGGTTCAGGCAACAACATGGCGTTCCGCTCGACCGCTCTGCACTCGATCGGCGGATTCGACGAGCGCCTCGGCACTGGCACCCCCACCCACGGCGGTGAGGACCTCGACGCGTTCCGCGCAGCACTCCTCGACGGTTGGGCAATTGCCTACAATCCGAATGCCGTTGTGCGGCACTACCACCGTGACAACATGCCGGAACTTCGAGTGCAGAGTTACGGCTACGGCACCGGTATGGCCGCGTCGTTGACCAAGTTCGTCCTGTCCGGATCACCGCGGCCGATCCTCACGCGCATCCCGCGGGGTATCCACATGCTGATCTCGCCGACGTCGACGAAGAACATCGACTTCCCGTCCGACTGGCCGCTGCACCTGCGAATCCTCGAAGCCCTGGGTTACCTGGCCGGTCCGGTCCTCTTCGTTCGTAGCCATCTGAACGCGCGCCGGGTCGGTGCCGGGCGATGAGCACCGAAATAGACACCGACACAGACATCATCGATCTCCGACCGGGTAAGCCTGCGTCACCGCTCCCCCACTACGGGTGGAATCCCCGTATCTGCCTGAGAATCGGCGTGGCAGTTGCGGTTGCCATGTTCGTGCTCAACCTCGCCGTGGCAACCGACATCGCCGACTTCGTGCCCGCGCCGATCCGCCTGCTGATCGCGCTTGCCGGTATGACACTGGTTCCCGGACTGCCCGTTGTTGTTGCGCTGCGCATTCCAGGCCGCGCACTCTCCGCTGCCCTGATCGTGTCGGTGTCTTTGGCCGTCACCATCCTCGCCAGTCAGCTGACGATAGTGGCGCAGTGGTGGAGTCCACTTCGCACTCAGTTCATCTTGGCCCTACTCGCACTTGCACTCTGCGCCGGCGCCGCGCGCACAGTGCCGCCGAACTACCGACTGCCGAGCAGTGAACGTCAGCGAATTCTGAGCTTCGACCGGAGCCGAGCCTACGGTTTCGGTGCGCTGCTGATCGCCCTCGTTCTGTTCGTGGTCGCCGCTGCGAGGTTGGATGTCGCTGCGGCCGGCCACTTCGGCATCGTTGCCGAGATCGGCCCGATCTACGTACTCGGGCTGCTGACGCTCTGCGGCACAATCGTGTACACGCTGCGTCAACGCCTGATCGACCATGTGTTGATGGCGGCTAACACCGCCATGCTGATCGTCTACACCACGATGCTCGTGCCGGTCGCCACCGGCGAGACCACCGTGCCGGTCGCGTTCGTGCATCGCGGTTTCATCAACATTCTTGCCCAGAGCGGCACCCTCCCCAACTCGATCGACGCGCGATTCAGTTGGGCCGGATTCTTCTCCGCCGGGGCACATCTGATCACTGTCGCCGATGTACCCGACGCGACCGTGCTGCTTCTGTGGGCGCCGCTGTACATGGGTGCACTTCTGGCGTTTCCGCTGTACGCCATCGCGATTGCCATCACCGGTCGCGTTCGGCTCGCCTGGCTGTCAGTGGTGATCTACCAGCTCTTCAACTGGTATCAGCAGGATTACTTCGCACCGCAGGCTGTCGCGACGATCTTCTACACCACCATCCTCGCGACGCTGTTGTGGCAGCTTCGACGCTCACCGCTTCCGGTAATCGGTTCCGGGATCGGCCGATTCATCGTCTCCGCGCCCCGGCGCACGCCCGGGTTCGTTCCCGGTTTCGATTCACTCCGCACACTCGCGGTGGGCGCGGTATTGCTGCTCCTCATCGTCGCCACCACCGTCAGTCACCAGATCACCCCGATCCTGGTCATCGTCGTCCTGGCATCGTTCTCGCTGTTCGGAGCAACGCGCTACCGGACCCTGTGGCTGGCAGCGGGTCTCGTGTTCGCTGCGTGGTTCAGCTACGGTGCCACCGACTTCTGGATCGGCCACCTCCAGTCGATCTTCAGTGAGATCGGGCAGGTCGGCAATTCGGTGGGCCGCGGTGTAGGCGAGCGAATCACCGGCGATCCCACGTACCAGCAGATGCAGTACTTACGTATGGGCGCATCCGGGCTACTCGCGCTCATTGCCTTTGCGGGCTGGGTGCTCTCGCGCCATCGACGAACATGGCTCGTGGCAGGAGCCGTTGCCGCAGCACCGTTCTCGCTTGTCCTGCTGCAAAGCTACGGCGGCGAGATGATCATCCGTTGCTTCGTTCTCGCCTCTCCGGTCCTGGCTCCCTTTGCCGCCGTCGCCCTCGCTCATGCCGGCAACCAGATCGGCAAGGCACTCAACCCGGTCTCGTCGGCGAATCACACGCGGCCGCGCAGGACACGACCGTCCCACGGGGTTCGGGCCGCCGCCGCAACCTTGGCGTTGGTCTCGCTCGGTTTGCTCTTGACCACAAACCGCGGACTGAACACTGCATTCGAAGCGTCGACAACCGATCAGGTCACGGTATCGGACCAGTTCATTGCCGCGGTTCCACCGTCGACCACGATCATGACGTGGAGCCACGCGTCTCACACGAACGGTGTGCGACGGACCCTGGACCCGCTCGGGCCGCGAATGATGTTCGTCGACAGCTACGACTGCGCCAACGACCTCAGCGGTTGCGCTCTCGCCCGTAACCCGATGTACGTGTACGTCACGAGCCAGGGCATCGGAATGGCGTTGTTGCAGCAGGGCATGACGCAGGAGTATCTCGACGCCGAACTGGCCGCTATCATCGACAGCGGCCTCTACGTCCCGATGATCGAAAAGCCGAGCATCACGATCCTGCGCCGGGTCGACGCACCCGCTATCGAATTCGAGTCCCCATGAGTGTTGCGATCTTCTTCTACCTTGCCGCCGGCGTTCTCCTGGTCGCCGGTGTGATCCTGCGTGAACGCGAGGTCCCTGCCACCGGCAGCATCGGCCGCGGACACGCCGCCCAACTGATCAGCCTTGCGCTCGCCGTCTGTGTGATCACCGCCGCGACATTGACTTTCGTACGACTGATCGCAATGGCTGTATGAGCCGTCGACGGCAACGCACTGCCGGAGCTATCGCGGCGCTCGCCCTCATCGCGTCGTGTACCTCGTGCACGATCGCGACCGATTCGCCGGCCGAAAACCCTTGCGCGCCCGAATCCGCACCTGGTGGCGCGTCACTTCCTCGAGGTGACCTGCAGGGTTGGAAGCAGATCTTCAGCGATGATTTCGACGATTGTGATCTCGGTTCCGACTGGGGCACCTACAGCGGCCAGCCGGGCGGCAATCCGAACAGCACGTGGGATGCGTCGATGGTTCAGGTCGACAACGGTCTGCTCCACCTGAATTCGCAACGAACCGATTCGGGATGGATCACCGGAGGGGTGTCGAATTATCCGGTCACCCAGCAGTACGGACGGTGGGAGATTCGCATGCGCGCCGACAACAGTGACGACATCTCGTACCACATGCTGCTCTGGCCGCAGAACGAGAAGTGGCCACCGGAAATCGATTTCGCGGAAAGCGTCAGCGGCACCCGCGACGAGATGTCCGCCTTCCTGCACTGGGTCGACGACAAAGGCAGCAACGACAAAAAAGGTGTATCCACGGGCGGAGATTTCTCCGAGTGGCACACCGTCGGAGTTGAGTGGGGACCGGGCATCGTCCGCTACCTGCTCGACGGCAAAGTCTGGGCCGAAGCACATTCGGAGACAATGGTTCCGGACGTCCCCATGTGGCTCGGCCTGCAAGCCGAGGCCGGAGCGTGCGAACGTCGTGAGGACTGGGGCATGGCGCCGTGCTCCGACGCGTCGGAGCAGCGCCCGGACAACGTTGCCGTACAGGTGGACTGGGTCACTGTGTATGCGGCAGACTTCGACGCGTTGGAGAAGATGCAGAAATCCGGTTACTACGATCCGTCACCGGATGCCATTCAGTTCACAGACTGAGATTCGCTCCGCATTGCGAGAACCGCACGGGTAAGTGGCACAACAAGGATCACGGCAGACACAGACTCAGCCACGATGTACGCCCAGCCCAACGCGACAAGTCCGTGCTCGTCGATCAATGCCAGACTGAGTCCGAGAATCAGTGCTGCATTGCAGATCTGCACTGCCACGGCAAGCCGCAAGCGGCGACGCACGCGGGCAACCGCGGTATACGCGGCCACTACTGTCGCGGGAATGAGCGCAATCGCAGCAAGGCGGAGCAGCGGAGTTCCCTGCTCCGCGTACGGCTTACCGACGATCTCCAACATCACCGGCGCGATTACGGCAAACAGCAGAACACCACTCAACGCGACAGCACCGAGTATCGCAAAGAATCGAAGGGTCAGACCGTACAGGCGCGTCGGATCACTACTGGCCGATGCGGCAACATACGGCCCCATCAGCATGGTCATCAAGACCAGTACGGCGGTAACCAGGGACCAGGAGATTGCAAAATACGCGTTGGCGTCGGCGCCCATGCGCGATACGACGATCAACGGGAGTAGCAGTGGTGCAAGGGCACTGACCACGTAAATACCGTAGGAACCGGCCAGGTAATTGCCGATCTCCCGGCGAGGCGGCAACTGCGACGGCGCGCTCTGGTGGTCGGGAGTGCGTAGCCGCCGAGCAACCATCACGCCCAGGACAAGCGCGGCGATCAGCGCCGGTATCGTCCACGTCCAGATGATGGCGAGGTGTGAAGCGGTAAACGCCAATGCTGCGGCAAGCACCAGTTTTACAATCGCGTGCGCGACGTTCTTCCCTGCGGCCCAACCGGCTTCGCGGAATGCCACCGCGGTGTGGTCGAGCATGGCAAAAGTGGAGAACACCACCACGACCACCGGAAAGAGCCAGTATTCGAACGGATGGAGGAACATCTCCGACGTCGGTCCCAACAGCAGGAATCCGCCGCCCAGGAGAAGACCGCCCACCGCACCAACGGCAAAGCCCGCCCCGACCATCGACTTGGAGCGCTGCCCGGCAAGCGGAAGGAAGCGTTCGAAGAGTCCGCCGATACCGAAGTTGCCAAAGGCCGAGAGCATCGTGGCCGTGGTGATCACCGCCGCGGCAGCACCGACCTCACGCGCCGGGTACAGGCGTCCGAGGATTGCCCAGTAGACAAGACCCACAACACCCGTCAAGAGCGCTGAGACGGTGAGCGCCAGACTGTTTCGCTCGAGGCTGTGGCCGTTCGTGCTGGAACCCCCAGTACTGGGACCCTCCATACTCGGGTCACCTGCGATTGCCGCCCCCGGCGATATGACGGTGTCGCCGGAGGGGGCGGTCACAGTGTCAGTTCGCGGACGTCAGCCTGTGCTGTCTTCTTCTGGATTGTCTTGGTCTCGCGCCAGTGCTGCCATTCCTGACCGATGGTGCGCAGCACTCGCATGCCGTCGCTGTAGGCGTTGAGGTTACTGCGTCCGTGGATCCGGGGACCCTCGAAGCTGCCGACCTCGACGATGTTGAGACCACTCGTCGCAAGACGGACGTTGATGACGGTCTCGATCTCGAAACCGTCGCCCCACTGCGCGCGCTGGTACTCGACCGGCGCCAGTTCGAGCAGCGGGATGTGCTTGCGCCAGAAGGCGTTGTAGCCGTAGCAGAGGTCGGAGAACTTTGTTCGGAAGATGAGGTTGACCAAGCCGTTGAGGCCCTTGTTGCCGAAGTTGCGTAATCCGGTGATGTCGGAACTTCCACCGCGGCCGACAAAACGGCTTCCTTTGGCGAGGTCTGCCCCGCCGACCAGAGCCTCGACGAAGAAGGGAATCTCAGCGGGGTCGGTCGACCCGTCGGCGTCGATGGTGACGATGATGTCGCCGGTCGATGCCTCGAATCCACAGGCCAGGGCGTTGCCCTTACCGGAACGGGTCTGCACGACAAATGTTGCATCCGGCCACAATTCACGGGCCACAGCTACGGTGTCGTCAGTGGAATGGCCGTCGACGAAGACAATCTGATCGATATCCGTAGGCATCCGCGACGCAACGAACGGCAAATTCTTTGCCTCGTTCATGGCCGGGACGATGACGGAGACGGTCGGACGGTTTCCACCCTTGCCGGATTCCGGTTCGGACGGTGTCGCTCCGGTGATGTCGGCGGCCGGGCCACCTGTCGGTATCGAAGTACTCACGACGATCGTCTCCACTCATATTGACAGTCCGATGCCTGGAGAATGTGTTGGCCACTGGCTCACACCCAGACAATGTCCCTCTCCAAGAACTGGATTCGGGAGGTCCTGCAGTTCGTCGAACTGCATGCCCTAGAGTAGAAGATAGGCAAGCCTTAGCAAAGCCCTAGAGGGCTTGTGTGTCGACAGTCACATAATATCCGGTGGCCGCGACGCTGGTGATCCGGTATTGCGCCAACGAATACGCTCGAAGACAAACAAAGGAACTTACACGTGCACACTCAGGTTGCGATCATCGGTGCCGGACCTGCCGGACTGACTCTCGCTGCGCTGCTTCACCGCCAGGGTATTTCCTCCATCGTCCTCGAGCGTCACGACCGCACGTACATCGAGACACGAACCCGAGCCGGCATCCTCGAACAACCCACCGTCGATCTCATGCACGAAATCGGCGTGGGCGACGGAATCACGCGCGAAGGCATGGTGCACAACGGGTTCTATGTTCGATTCGACCGAACCACACATCATCTCGACTTCACCAGGCTCGTCGGCGGACACGCCACCGTCTATCCGCAGCAGAAGCTGGTTGCCGACCTCGTTGCGGACCGGGTCGGGGGCGGTGAGCCTCTTCTCTTCGAGGCCTCGGTACGTTCGATCGACACCACCACCGACGGCGCCCGCCTGCAGGTCGAGACGCCGGACGGACTGATCGAGATCACCGCGGACTTCGTCGCCGGCTGCGACGGATTCCACGGGGTGAGCCGCGCTCACCTTCCCGCCGACACGGTCCGAGAGTTCGAGAGGACCTATCCCGTTGCGTGGCTCGGCATCCTGGCGCACACCGCCCCAACCACCCCCGAGGGCATGTACTGCGCACACGAGAACGGCATCTCGGTGCACAGCATGCGCGGGCCGAACATCACCCGCCAGTACCTGCAGGTTCCCGCGGACACCGATCTGAGCGACTGGTCTGACGAACGCATCTGGGACGAGCTGACACTCCGCAGTGCCAGCGACGATTTCCCGGTACTCGAGCGCGGCGAGATCTTCGACAAATCACTGGCCCCGCTGCGCTCGTACGTGTGCGAAACCATGCAACACGGAAGGCTTTTCCTACTCGGCGACGCCGCCCACATCGTTCCCCCCACCGGCGCAAAGGGTCTCAATCTTGCAGTGTCCGATGCCGTCACGCTGTCCTATGCGCTCGGTGCGCATTACCTGACCGGGGAGCGTGAGTACCTCGACGCGTATTCGAGCACGTGCCTTCCACGTATCTGGAAGGCACAGCACTTCTCCGCAATGCTCACCGAAACCCTGCACTCGCTGTCCGCAGATCCATTGGATTGGCAGCTGCGACGCGCTCGCCTGACCAGGTGGGTGGAGTCGGAGCACGAGCAGTCCGCCCTGGGCGAGGTCTACCTGGGCCTACCCTTCCCCAGTCCCTGGCAGTTTCCGGCATAACAGCAGTTCCCGACATAACAGCAGTTACCGGATCAGGTATTTCAGAATCGAACCGGCCGCGGAAGTTCGGGCAACCGGATGCCGAACTCCGCGGCCAGCACGGCAAGCGCTTCGTCTCCGTCCAGGTCGCGGGCACTGCGGTCTACTCCGTCCGTAACGGCTAGCTGGTACTGCTCATCAGGCCTGCAGGAGAGTGTCTTTCGAACGCTGCCCTCGGTCAGGGAGCACACGATTCCGCTGGTGAAGCGGGCCAGCGGGGAGGTGCTGTGCCACCACGCCATTGCCGCGAAATCTGCGAGTGGCCTCGTGGTCGCGTCTGTCAGGTACGAGGCGCCGGAGGGAAAACGCACGTCCCATCCGACGACTGCGCCGGCGTCGATCGGGTGCACTATCGCGTCGCCGCCGAACCCGACATCGACCAACCACGTCTCGCCTGCGAATCCGACAACGATCGCGACGTGGCCCAGTGGGAGCCCCGGCCCGTTCGGCGTGACGACGGCTGCGCCGACCAGCTGTGCATCGAATCCGACGGTGCGCAGTGCGCGGGCGAGTAGGCCGTTGAGTTCGTAGCAGATGCCACCTCGCTCACGTCCGAGCAGCTTCTCCTCGATTGCGGCTACCGAGACCTCGACCGGGCGTTTGCGGTGAATGTCGAGATTCTCGAACGGGATTCGGGACAACTGAGCGTCGGCGATGCGTCGCAACAAGGACGCATCGACGGGACTGGTCAGGCTATCGTCGGGCAATGCAACTCTGCGGAGATACGAGTGCATTTCCGCACTCGACATCACGTCGGCGTCGCGACGCATACGCCGCATTTGCGGTGCTACCGAGGGTATTTGTGGTGTAGATCGCAGTGCTACCTCTACCCCGCTTGAATCCATTTGTGTAGCCTACCCTAATATTGCGGAGGCACTCGAGAACGTCAGCCGCACGTTCGATGCCCGATTGGAGAACCTCGGTGTTCACATCACCCAACTATGCGAAGTCGCAGTCCTCGGGCGGTAAGTCCATCCGACTCTCCCGGATCAGCGATTACGCTACCGGGCGCACTCTCGTCGTACCGCTCGACCACTCGGTCACCATCGGGCCGCTCGGCAAGGCCGACCATGCAAACTCGTTGGTCCGCACTCTGGCACAGGCCGGCACCAATGCCGTAGTTCTCCATCGCGGCCGCGCCAAACACGTCGACCCGGCCCACTTCGCGCGCATGGGATTGATCGTCCATCTCTCTGCCGGGACCACCCGCAGCATGGATCTCGACGGAAAGGTGCTTGTCGGCGGCGTCGAGGACGCGCTACGCATCGGCGCCGACGCGGTCAGCGTGCACGTCAATATCGGATCGTCCACCGAACGCGAGCAGCTCCAGGATTTCGGCAAGGTCTCCCATGAATGCGAAACACTCGGAGTTCCCTTGCTGGCCATGATGTATGCGCGCGGTCCCCTGCGTGGCGATCTCCCGTCGGACACGGCGGAACTGAAGCACCTGGCGGCTATCGCCACCGATCTCGGTGCAGACCTGGTCAAGCTCGACTACAGCGGCACCCCCGAATCCATGCGTGAGGTTGCCGAGTCCTGCCCGCTGCCCATCTGCGTCGCGGGCGGCCCGCCCCTCGAAGACGTCGACGCGCACGCACTCGCGCTCGGCGCCGAGATACTGAGCTCAGGTGTTGCCGGGTTGAGCTTCGGCCGTAATGTATTCGAGGCACGCAATCCGTACGCGGTGGCCTCTGCACTGGCCCGGATGATGCACTCCCCCCAGGAATCGGCGTCCCGGTCCGAACTCGAGATTGCCTGATCTTCAGTTTTCACCACCTCGCACGCACGCGCGCTTGTTCAACCAACGAAGGGAACGTGTCCAACCATGGACAGCACTATCGTCACCGACCAGATCCTCCCGGCGACGGGGGCCGGCACGGACAGTCGACGGACACCGATCAGCCGCGAAGGCCACTTCGCCTGGCTCGACGTCCGTTCGGTCGAGCAGAGCTTGCTGCCGGCAATTGTGCAAGCCGCATTGCACCATCGCATCGACGGCATCCTCTCGGACAAGATCGAGACCTTCGACGGCCTTCCCCCGACCGTGCGCCGCATCCTGAGCGTCGACGCTCCACTGGCAGAGGACTTCCCGTACGACGGAGTTGACCTCGTCGTGGTCGCCGACCGCGCGGACGCGTTGTCCCCCAACATCGGCCACACCCCTGACCGTGGCGTCCACGTTGTCGTTTCCGACGCACCGACTCTGCAGTTGGCGTGCGAGGTCGTTCGTGAGGTGCCGTGGACGCTCCTCACGTTCACCGACCCCACCAAGATCCCCCTCGAGATCGTCATCGCCGCAGCCGAGAACTCCGGCGGACGCACGGTCACCACGGTCACCGACGTCGAAGACGCCGAAATCGTGAAGCTGGTCCTCGAGCACGGCTCGGACGGACTACTGCTCGCACCCCGTAGCGCCGACGACGTCGTCCGCATCGCGCGCATCGTCGATCACCAGATCGAAGCGATGGAACTCTCCGAGCTTGTTGTCACCAAGGTCGAGCACATCGGCATGGGCGATCGCGCCTGCATCGACACCTGCTCGTTGCTCGAGAAGGACGAAGGCTGCCTGATCGGTTCGTTCTCCACCGGAATGTTCCTCTCCTGCAGCGAGACCCACCCGTTGCCGTACATGCCGACGCGTCCCTTCCGCTGGAATGCCGGCGCAGTGCACTCCTACGTCCTCGGCCCGGACAACCGCACGCGCTACGTCAGCGAACTTCAGGCCGGCCATCCGATCCTCGCGGTCCGTTCCGACGGCAGTGTTCGTGAAGTACGCATCGGCCGCGTCAAGATCGAGAAGCGCCCGCTGATCTCGATCACCGCAGTTGCCCCGAACGGCAAGAACGTCAACGTCATTGCACAGGACGACTGGCACGTGCGTCTGCTCGGACCCGGTGGCAGCGTCAACAACGTCACCGAACTGGAACCGGGCGACAAGCTGCTCGGCTACGTTCCCACCGAGGCGCGCCACGTCGGTCTGCCGATCACCGAATTCTGCGACGAGCGCTAGGAAATATGTCCGTTCCCGAGATCCTCTGGTACATCGGAGCAAACGACGGCGAGGTGCCGTGGGATCCGCGGCACCGGTTCGAGCCGTCGTTTGCCGCTCTGCGTGAGCAGGCGCGCACTCTCGACCGACTCGGCTACTACGGCGCGTTGACAACGGCCCGCGAGCCGATTTCGCTTGTCGCAGATACCGAACGGCTGCGCTTTGTCGTACCCGAGTATCCCGGAGTCAAACCGCCGGCGTTGCTTGCCGAGGAGGCACAGGTCTTCGACCAGTATTCCGGCGGCCGGTTGATCTACAACCAGGTCAACGGCGCCGATCCGGTGTTGGCGCGGTACGGACGATTTCACTCCAAGGACGAACGCTACGGCGTGTCCGAGGAGTACTGGCCGCTGTTCAAGCGGCTCTATCTCGATGAGGCGCAGGCATTCTCGGGTGAACACTTCGAGCTCGGTCCGCGGTACAAGCCGGCCATCGCCGGACCCCGTCAGCCTGACGGGGTTCCGGTCTGGGGTACCGGGGCATCCCCCGCCGGAATCTCGCACGCGGCAGAGGTTCTCGATGCCTACCTCATGTTCATGAGCCCGGCTGACGCGATGTCGACGCTGTTCACGAAAGTCAGGAAGGCAGCCGCCGACAAGGGCCGCGAACTGAAGTTCGGAGTATTGGCCAGCGTCATTGTCAGGGAAACGGAAGAGGAAGCCTGGGAGCGGTTCGAATGGCAGCTGTCCCAGACTTCACCGGAATCGGTGCTCAGCACCGCGGACCGCAATCTGACCAGCTTCGGGTTCCCACCGTTGGCGGAACTCACCTCGGACGACGCTCAGGTACAGGCCCGGATCGACGCTCTGCGAGCCGGGCGTCTGCCCTCGCGCGCCGAACTCGAATTCGCACCGAACATGGCTGCCGGACTGACCACCTGGTCCGGCGCCGAGCCGCCATTCGACGTCGCCGGTAAGGGCACGGGCAATTATCTTGTGGGCAGCGCAGACAACGTGGCCGCGCGCATGCTCGAGCTGAGCGAGAGTGTGGGCATCGACATCTGGATCCTGTCCGGGTGGCCACTGATCCGCGAGGCCGAAATCGCGGCCGAACTGCTTTTCCCCAGGCTCGGCGTGACAGCTGCGTTCGGAGCAACTGCCGGTGTCTGATATTTCGACGATCGAGACTTTCCTTCCCCCTCGCGGACACGAACCATTCTCGGTTCCGTGGTCCTCCGTGCGGGAACGGTTCGAATCCGTTGCAACCGCAGTGCCTGACAACATCGCGGTGGTCTGCGGCGGTAGCAGTCTGAATTATCGGGACCTTCACTCGCTGGCAGACGCACACGCTCGGGCCCTGATCGGTCATCTCGGTGACGGGCATCTCGGTAGCGATCGGCGCCCCGTTGCCCTCGACACCACCTGCAGCCTCGACTGCGTTGTCGCGCTTGTCTCCGTGCTTCTCTCGGGACATCCACTGGTGCTACTCGATTCGCAACTGCCCGAGGATCGGCGCCACAGCATTCTCACGCGCTCGGGAGCTGCTCGATTTACCCCGGCCGCGTTGGCTGCATTGCCCCGACACCCCGAACAGCCGCTGCCGGTTGTCAGCGAGAGCGACTGCGCAGTACTGCTTTTCACTTCCGGTTCCACCGGCATGCCGAAGGCGGTCCGCCAGGGTCACCGCCTGTGGCTCAACCAGGCGGCGGATTTTCACGCCACGCTCGGCATCGGTTCGGGCGATCGGTTGGGAATGGCGTTGCCGATCAGCTTCGGCGGCGGACTCGACGTCGTGTTCAGCGCACTACTCAACGGCGGCGAACTGCACTTCCTCGATCCCCGCGAAGTAGGTATCGAAGAAGTCCCGCAGTGGATTTCGAGCCACATGCTTACCACGCTGCACGCCACCCCTTCACTGCTGCGCGCAGTCATGAAGGTGTGCGCCGGCACCACCACACTGACCGGTCTCCGCTTGGTCACCACGTGCGGTGAGGCCGTGCACGGCGATGACGTGACCAGGCTCCGCACACTGCTCAGCCCGACTGCGTCGTACTGCAATCTGTCGGGTTCCTCCGAGACCGGCAATCTCGCGTTCAACGAATTCCCCCCTGGCCGCGAGGTTCCCGACCGGGTACTTCCCGTCGGCGTAGTTGCCGCCAACAAGGTGGTTCGGTTGCTCGGCCCCGACGGCACCGATGCCGCGCCGGGTGAGGTCGGGGAAATCGTCGTCGAATCGCCCCATCTTTCCGAAGGCTATTTTGTCGAGCGAGACGGCACCGCTACGGCAGACCTCACGAAGTTCGGCCAGGCCGCAGACGGCACACGATCGTTCCGGATGGGCGATCTGGGCCGATTCGACCAGCACGGACTGCTCCACCTGGTCGGCCGGAGCGACGACGCCGTCAAGGTGCGCGGCTACCTGGTTGAGCCGTCGGAAGTGGAGTCGGCACTGCGACGCCTACCTGCTGTCGAGGATGCCGTTGTGCTGGCTCGGCAAACAGACTCGGGTGCCGTGCTGGTCGGATACGTTGCCGTAGATCCCACTACGCGCGCGCCGTCCGCGGCAGACCTGCGACGAGATCTCCGAAAGACTCTGCCTGACTGGATGATTCCTGCCAACCTGATGCTGCTTCCAGCCCTACCGCGCAACGAGCGCGGCAAGGTGGACCGTGGCGCTCTACCTGCACCGTCACCCAGGCCCGCCGTGATTCCCCCCGCTGTGGGTGTCGAGTCCGAACTGGCAGCACTGTGGTCCGAAATCCTCGGGATCGAGCAGATCGGCCGTGACGACGACTTCGTCTCTCTCGGGGGCGATTCTCTGCAGACTCAGCAGATGCTCACCCGTGCCGCCGCGACGTTCAGCGCAGAACTGTCGTCGGCAACCTTGGCCAACTTCCCTACCCTGCACCAGTTTTCCGCACATCTCGAACAGTCCTCTGCAGGTACAGCGCTGCGCACCCGCGTGCTGGTGCCGTTGCAGACCGGCGGCACCGGAGACCCGATCTTCGCCTTTGCCGGAGCCGGTTCCACCGCGTTGGCGTTGCTGCCGCTGGCAAGGGAACTCGGGCCCCGATGGACGGTGCACGGTCTCCAGGCCCACGGACTCGAAGGCCGCGGATTCCCCGATTGGACGGTGCGCTCAGCGGCGAAGCGCTACCTACGCGAGATCCGCCGGGTACAACCGCACGGCCCGTACACCTTTGTCGGACACTCACTCGGCGGTGTGATCGCAATGGATGTCGCCCGCCTACTCGAAGCCGAGGGCGAAACCGTCAACGCGGTGATCTGCCTCGACACGATCCTGAGTGGGCCGCTGGGTTCAGGAACACTCGATCACTCACGCAGTGAGCCGGATTCGGGCAATCAGTCGATCCCGGTTTCCGAACCTGCGGCTCCCACCGATCGCCGCACACTGTGGAAGACTCGCGCCATGCTGCTGACCGCAGGACTATGGCAGTACCCGGCACAGATTCAGTGGGATCTCTTCCACGATCTGGGTCGACGCGTCGCGCTCATGCACCGACTGCAGCCGTGGGGAGGCACAGTATCGGTAGTCATGGCAGAAGACAACCCGGATGACCCCGCGTGGTGGACTCGAGTTGCACCCCAGGTTGTTTCGGTGGAGCGTGTGTCCGGCGATCATGTCGGTATGCTCCGACCGCCGTATGTCGCGCGCACTGCCGCACTGGTGCGCGAGGCATTGAAATGAGCTTTCGCGCAGCAGTTTTGATCATTGCACATCACCAGCCAGAAGTCTTTGCCGCACTCGTGGATTCACTGCACCATCCATCCATCGATATCTACGTCCACATCGACGCAAAAGCTGATCTCGCATCGTTCGAGGCCGTGGTGCCGGAAGGTGGCCGGGTGAGTTATCTGCGCGAACGCTCTTCCGTGAATTGGGGTGGACTGAGCATCGTCCGCGTGATTCTGCGTTTGATCGAGCGTGCACGATCCTCCGGTAACAAGTATCAGCGATACGCCTTGCTATCGGGTTCCGATCTGTTGATCGCGCCGATCGACGAGGTACTGACGGCCTGGCAGAGTTCCACCGAGTTCATTCGAGTTGACTGGCGCCTGACCGGCCCCGGTGCCCGTCGAACTCATCAGGTGGACCGTCGCCACTTCCCGGACGACAGGTTGCCGCTTCGCGCGAGACTGTCCGGGCGTATCCCTCGGAAGGTGGATCCGACTGTCGAGTTGTACCAGGGATCGGCTTGGTGGGCACTGACCGCCGGCGCTGTGGACCAGGTCACCGGATTTATCGCGGAACATCCGCGGTGGCTCGACTTCCATCGGCACACATTGTGTTCCGACGAGATTGTCTTCCACTCGATCCTCAAAGCCGCGCCGCACGCGAGTCGGATCGTTCAGGACGTGGAGCAGTGCGCCGACGTCGACGCATTCATCGCCGACCCGGTACACGCCCTACATCACATCGACTGGTCGGATCGAACTGCGCTGAGTCCGCGGGTATTCGGAATCGACGACGAACCGACACTGCGTACGTCACCGGCGCTGTTCGCCCGCAAGGTCGACGAGACCTCGACGGCACTGATCGATGCTTTTGCAGTGAACCCGGATTCTCCGCGATGAGCCGCCTGCCCACCCGCCGCCTGAGCGCGGGACTCGAGTCCAACGCCGCTGCGCTGATGCTCTCGTCCGTGGCAACAGGTGCACTCGGGCTGGTGTACTGGGCAGTGGCAGAACGCTTCTTCACCACGGCTGAAGTCGGCCGAGCGTCGGCGGTCATCAGCACGGCAACGATGCTCGCATCGGTGTCCTGTCTGTCTCTCGGCGGCGCGTATCAACGCTTCCTTCCGGTCGCCGGACGCGCCTCGACGCGTCTGGTCCTGGGCGGGTTGGCTCTGACCGCCACCGTGGCCGTTCTTCTCGGTTGCGGTTTCCTGCTCGTCAATCCGACCAATGAACGCCTCTTCACCAACACCACCGAGCGCGTCGTCTTCCCGATGTTGGTGATGACTCTGGCGATCTACGCTCTGACCGACCCGATCCTGACGGGTCTGCGACTGGCGAAGAGTGTTGCGGCCAAGAACATTGCACTGTCGGTGCTCAAGATCGTTCCGATCGTTGCCCTGGCGGGCACGGGATCTACTCTGGCTCTCACCGGGTCTTGGGGCGTGCTGGCGTTTGGCGTCACCGCGGTTGCGCTGGTTCACATTCTGCGCACCGGTGTGCGCGGACGGACGACAATCGCGCCTGATCTGCCACCGGTGCGCGAACTGTGGGCATTCCAGGGCGTCTTCTTCACGATGACGCTTGTGCTCACGGTAACGCCCCTTGTACTGCCACTGATCGTGGTGTCGCAGTTGGGCACCGAACAGAACGCCTATTTCAACGTGGCCTGGACCATGTGCTCGGCAGTGGGACTACTCCGTAGCGGAGTCGGTTCGTCGTTCATCGTCGAAGCCTCGTCGCCAGATGCCGACCGGAAAGCCCTGCTGAGGCGGTTGTTGCGCATGCTCGCCGTGGTGACCGCGGTATCTGCTGCGGGGCTGGCGATCGGCGGACCACTGGTTTTGTACGTGATCAGCCCCGACTACTTCCACGCGGCAACAACACTCGTCCTCGTCATGGCGCTCGATTCGATAGCCGGAGCTGTTGTCGTGGTCTATTTCCTTCTCGCCCAGATCTTGCGACGACTCCGGCTTATGTTGGCGGTCCAGTGCGTCATCGTCGTCACCACGGTATCGCTGGCACTGGTCTTGATTCCCCGGCTGGGCCTGATCGGAGCCGGACTGGCAACGCTGAGCGCTCAGTTGGTCGCCATCGCGGTGATCGCGGTGCCACTGCGCCGTGCGGTAGTCGACTTCTCGGCTACCCCGGATGTCACGAAATCCGACCCTCGTCACCTCGACACTCCGGACCTCGAGATTCCGGAACCTGACGTGCTGGATTCTGCAAGAACTTAGTGCGCTGCTCGCACTTTCGCGAGCGTCTCGACTATCTTACGTCCGGTGAACCGGACGGTCTCGACGCCCGGGCGTCGTATCACCACCGAGGCAGCCGGGCGCGCGATGTCCGTCAACGCCCGCACCACCGCCACGGGCAACGGTCCCGACGGTACCTGCGGCCACAGCAGCGCAGTCAGCGCCTCGCCCGAAAGCGGGCGCACGCCAATCGACTCCGCATACTCGCGAGCGATCCGCTGGTGCGCAATCCGCTGCTGCGACCCGTGCACGGCACTGACCTGGTGGGGATAGATCCGGTACTCGTATCCGATCATCGCCACGTTGGCGAGACGACCGAACTGCGAGAGTTCCGCGAACATCCGGTAGTCCTCCGCGTGAGCGAATTCCGTCCGGAACTCGAGACCACTGCGGTCCAGGATGGGCTTGCGGATCATGACCGATGCGCCGCAGTGGCAACTGCCGAGTAGCAACCTCTGGCGGCATGCCGCATCCGAGCGCGGCATCCGAACCCGGCCCGTCATCGCCCCGAACAGTTCGTAATCGGTACCGCACGACACTATCGACGCATCCGCCGTCAACACTGCCAACTGGGCGGACAACCGGCCGACGCCCATCCTGTCGTCAGCATCCATCCGCGCCAGGAACTCGCCCCGCGCTTCCGCGAGGCCTCGGTTCAAAGCGCCGACCAGTCCGGTGTTGTCTTGGCGTATTACCCGCAGTCGCGGATCTGCGACCGAGGCGAGCACTGCGTCCGTGTTGTCGGTGGACCCGTCGTCGATCACCAGTAGTTCGAAGTCGCGGAAATCCTGTGTAAGAACCGAATCGAGCGCCTCGCGCAGGTAGGGGCCGGCGTTGTAGGCAGGGATCAGGACGGTGACCAGTGGCGCGCTCATCGGTGCCTCAGAATCGCAGAGTACAGACCGGGGGTGTACTTCACCATCACCGCGAACACAGCCTCGCGGCGGTGACCTGTGCGTACCAGCGGAATCACGTCGTCCGTCGAAATCGAGCGACGCACCCGGGTTATCGCCTCATCGTAGAGTTCGGGCCGCGTCGGTGACGCATGGCGGGCACGCATGGCCACGTGAGCGACGGACGTCAGCACCTCGCGGTAGCGGAAGGCACGTATCTCGTTGCGCCACTGTGCGCTCAGTCGATGGGCATCCAGCTCGCCGTCGATATCGCGTTCGACTTTGAACAGGTCCAGCGTGCGCGGGGTGAGCGAGGTACTGATCGAGCCCTCACGGTAGAGATACCGGTACAACGGCTCTTCCACCAAGGCAACTCGCTCGGCAGCCAACGACATTCGCAGTACGGGCGCCATGTCCTCGTATCCCTGCCCCTCGTCCCACGGGCGCTCCCCCAGCAACTCACGGCGGAAGAGCTTGGTGCACGCGTAGGCTTTTGCGTCCCCGAGAATGAGGCGTCGCGCAAATTCTCTGCCAGACACCACCATCGCGTCGAACGGCGCCTCGTCGATCTGGATTGCCGCACCGGATTCGTCGACGCGAGTTGTTCTGGTGCAGGCGAAGTCGGCCGACGCGGTGATCAATGCCGACTCGAGTCGCTCTACGAAATCGGGTGCCGCCTCGTCGTCACTGTCGAGGAACCACACGAGGTCCTCGGTCACGGCACTCAGGCCGGAATTGCGTGCGCGCCCCAAGCCCTCGTTGCGCTCGTGGACCACGGACGTGAAATCGACACCACGCGAACGCAAGTACGACTCCGCACACGCCATGGACTCGTCACCACCGCGATCGTCCACCAGGACGATCTGCGCAACCGGACGGGTCTGCTCGAGCACGGAACGAAGGCAGCTCTCCACGTACGGCAAGCACTGATACACCGGCACAACCACACTCACACCAGCAGGGCTACGGTTCACCGATCACTCAGGTCTCTCGATAGAAAACACCAACAGGAAGTTAGGATAACCTAGGTTCCGTCAAAATGGGGTGTCACCGTCGCCACCAGACCATGGTGGTCCGAACCCTCTATCTCGATGCGCTCGAACTCCGTTACCGTCGCTCTGTTCGTCACGATGTGGTCGATGCCGATCAGCGCCGGATACCACGCGTCAGCGGGATAAGTCATCACGAACCCCGCACCCGTCTGCTCCGCGGCATCGGTGAAACCGTCGGTCAGGATCGCACGAAAACGACTGTGCGAGTATGTCGAGTTGAAGTCGCCGCCCACAATCATCGGGTTGCCGTCCGCTGCCTGTTCGTGCAGCAGTCCGTTCAACTTGCCCATCTCCGACGCCCACATCCAGGCCGGCGACGGGTACGGCGGCATCGGGTGCACCGAAGCCAACGTCACGCTGCGGCCGTCGCCGATATCGGCTGTTGCCACGAGATTGGACATAGCGAAGCGGCCCAACGACTCCTGCTCGGTGAGCGGGAAGCGACTGTAGATTCCGGTACCACCGCCGCCGTCCCTCGGCTCGACAAACCGGTACGGCAGCAACGCCGCCAGACCATGCGTGTCCAGTTGCCGCACCGCTGAATCCGTCAATTCCTGAATGGTGAGTACGTCGATCGAGTGCGAGCGGACCTGCTCGACCAACGCTTCCGGATCAGCCTCACCCAGGCGAATATTCGCCTGCATCACCCGGATTCCATCGCCGGCAACCGTGTCCGGCGTATTCGAGACGAACAGTGGTGCTTGGGTGAAAGCACCCGCCAACACAACGACAATGCCCGCTGCGAGGGTCCGCCAGGATCGCGTTACTGCCAGCACCACCAAGCCCAGCAGACCGACACCGAGCATCAACGGAACAAACGACGAAGCGATGATCAATGTGTTCGACTCGGGGCCGACGTAGAAAGCAATCACACCCAGCGCCGCCACAGCTACCGCGGCAACTCCGGCGAGGTATGCCGCCCGCCCGACAACTCGGCGGGCTCCGGTCACAGAACTCGTGGTGGACTCGGGGTCGACCGCGCCGCTATTCGGCACCCATTACCTCGAGCCAGGCACCCACCTGCGGATCCGACGCGAGATCCACGAAATCGATTGCTGCGCCCTCGAATCGCCAGCGCTCGACCAACGACATCAGCCGCACCGAATCCAAGCCCAGATCGATCAGGCTCACGTCTTCGGTCAACTCGTCAACGGGGAGGTCGAGGACCTCGGCAAGATCGGAGATGATGCGTTCGCGGGTGAATACTGTAGTCATCGGTGTTCCTTTTCGAGTTCTGTCGAGGGCAACGGATCGTTGTCCCCGCCTGTGTCTAGATCTGGAGTTCCGCCGGTTACTCGCCGCAGTGACCCCAGCACCACCGTCGACAGTAGGGCGACGCCGCCGAGGGTCAGGCTGTAGACGACAACAGCCGTCGACGGCAGGAACGCTGCGCCGAATGCACCGGCAATCAACGCACCCACCGAGAGTCCGGCAACTTCCTGTGCCGCCCACAATCCATTGACACGGCCCAACAGTGCTGTCGGTGTGTGGGTCTGGATGATCGAGTACCGGAGCACTTCTTGAACAGATGTGACGGCACCCACCACGACCAGCAGGAGAACAGCCACCACCAGTCCCGTGGCCAATCCGACCAGGGCTTGCACGGCAAACGCCGCTACCAGTGCCGTCATCAGCACTCGGCCCGGATGTGCAAGGCGGCCAAGCCAACCGCTGGTGACGGTAGCCAGCACCGCACCGATGGCGCCGGCCGCGTACAACATGCCCACCGCGCGGGAGTCACCCGTGAACCGTTCGTCGACGAACCCGGGAACCAGAACGAGGACACCGCTGCCGAGCATCGCGATCACACCGACTGCCATGACACCGCCAACCACGCGGTGCCCGAAAATGAAGCCCGTCACGGACACCGGCGGTTCGCCGTGCCCGGACTCGTGCCCGTGCTCGGGTGGCATCATGGACGGCAATCCCGAGAGAAGCACGATCGTGATCACGGTTCCGGCGGCCGCAACCCAGTAGTTCCAGGCCACCGACGTTGCCGCGATCAACAATCCGCCGAGTGCCGGAGAAATCACGGCGCCCGCCCGCGCACTGAGCACGTTGAGCGCGCCGACACCCACCAATTGGTCTTTGGGGATAAGACTGGGGATAACGGCAAAAAGCGCTGCGATACTGATCGAACCGATCAGCCCGTTGACAACGGCAAGCACAAAGATTGCCACCGTCGACGGATTCTCGAGCATCGCGTTGACTGCCAACCCGACAAACGTCAACCCGGATACTGTGCGCGCAAACAGAATCAGGGTCTTCCGGTCGTACTTATCGGCAAGAACTCCGCCGACCACCATGCCGCCGATGGACGCACCACCTTCGACGGCTGCCACGAGACCGACCATGAAGGACGATTCCGTAAGCGCGTACATCTGGATCGGCACACCGACCATCAGCATCCCGATACCGAAGATCGAGATGGTACGGGCAATGAAAACTCGCCGGAACGCGGCACTTTCGCGCAACGGCCGCAAGTCGAGTAGCACTCCGTGTTCGCTCATCGCTAGCCCGCTGCGCCCTTCGCGACCGCGTCGGAGATGATCGGCATGACCTGGTCGGTAGCCCAGCCGAGCGAGAGCGCCGACGGGAATCCGACGGCGTTGGGTAGACCGGTGTTACGGGCCAGCGACACCACAGCGCCGTCCTGCACGGCAGGCAACGCGTTCCAGCCCTCGAACTTCGTGAGGTAACCCAGGTCTCCGGTCGGTGAGACGACAAACAGCACGTCCGCGTTCATGTCTCCGACATTCTCGTAGGACAGGATGCCGCGGCCGTCCGCGTCGACGGGAAGTGTGGTGGCATACGGGCTCAGGACCAACCCGAGCGAGGTGAGGAACTGGCCGATGCCGCGCTCGTCGGAGGCCAGCACCGACAACTGTCCGCCGGTGTCGCCGATGATCGCGTTGTACGTCTTGCCCGCGATCGTCGGGTTATCTGCGCGTGCCTTGGCCAGATCCGCTTCGGCAGCCGCGATCACCTCTTCTGCCTTGGCCGGGATACCGAGTGCGGCAGCAACTTTACGAGTCGAGTCCTGCCACGGCTCGCCGTTGGCCTTCGTGTCGAAGTGGACCACCGGGAACTGCTTGCTCAGCTGGTCGTACGCAGACTGGTCGAGTCCCCAGAAACCGGTGGAGACAATGATGTCGGGCTCGAGCACAGCCAACTGCTCGGTGATCGATCCGGCACCCGTTTCCATGTCGAGGGTTTCGGGTGTCTCTCCGCCGAATGCCTCTACCTGCCACGGCCACACTCCGGAGCCGCCGGTAGCGGCACGGTTCTGTGCATCCACCGGAATCGCGATCGGCGTGACCCCGAGCGAGAGCAGAATGTCTGCGTCCTGCGGGGAAAGAGGCATCGCGCGGGTCGGGGCGGACTCGATGGTCGTCTCACCGAACTTGCCGGACACCGTCACCGGGTACTGGCCGGCGTCGGCGCTCGCCGAGGTGGTCTTGCCGGAGTCCGTGGTGTCGGAATCCGACCCGCACGCCGTGACACCGAGCAGAACAGTTGCCGCGGCCAGCGCTGCACCGATCCTGCGATTCCATCGAGTGTTCATTCCGCTTCCTTCGTGGTTAGTAGGGGCTTCGCCCCGTGCGCCTTTGTGGTTGCCCTAGCTACCGGAAAGGCGCACGGGGGTTATTTCTTGTGCCAGTTCGCCCAACGAACCGGCGGCAAAGACCTGAGCGGCCTCAACCTCGCAGCCCGCCTCACGCAGTCTGCTCATCACTGCCATCACGCCGATGCTGTCACAGCCGAGCGCAAAAATGTCGTCGCCGAGTCCCACCTGATCAAGCCCGACATGATCCGCCACCACCTGGCACAGAATTTTCTCGATCTCTGTCACCGGCTCGCGGTACTCCCCGACTGGCGAGATCTCCGGACGCGGCAATGCCGCTCGATCGATCTTGCCGTTCGGCAACGTCGGGATCTCGTCGAGAACCACAAATACAGACGGGACCATGTAGTCCGGCAACACAGCGCTCACGGACCGCAGCAAGCCCGCACTGTCGGGTTCGGTCCCGTCCGCCACGACGTAGGCCACGAGTGCACGGGCCCCGATATCCTCGCGGACCAATACCAGTGCGGCACCGATTCCTTCGGTGGCAAGCAGCGCGGCCTCGATCTCCGCGGGTTCGATGCGGTAACCACGAACCTTCACCTGGTCGTCGCTGCGACCGCGGTACTGAATGTGCCCCGACGCCGTCCACTTGGCTCGGTCGCCCGTGCGGTACATCCGGGTTCCGTCTGGGGCGAACGGATCGGCCACAAACCTTTCCGCAGTTCGTGCGCGTGCACCGAGGTACCCGCGCACCACACCGTCACCGGACAGGTACAGCTCGCCTTCGACGCCGACCGGAACGGGGCGCAACCACTCGTCGAGAATACGAGCACGCGTATTGCCGACGGGCCGACCCGCGACCGGTGACGCGCTGTCCGACACCCGCGCAATCAGCGCGTCGACGGTACTTTCGCTCGGGCCGTACAGGTTGTACGCCTCAACTCCGTCTTTCTCACGCAACAGATTCCACAGCGGCTGCGAGACGGCTTCACCGCCGAAGCCCAGTGATGCGGGCACTCGAGTCCCGTCCAGCAGGCCGTTGTCGATCAGCTGCGTCAGGTGCGACGGTGTCACTTCGACGAAGTCCCATTCCTGCTCGCGCGCTTGCAGGGCCATGCGGCGCGGATCCCGCTGCGTCGTCTCGTCGACAACGCACAGGGCGTGGCCGTCGAACAGCCATAACTGGGGCTGCCACGACGCGTCGAAGGCAAACGACCACGCGTGTCCCACTCGCAGTCGATCACGCTGCGCGCGTCCCTGCGTCGGCACGTAGAGATCTGCCCGGTGGCTGTGGAACAGCGTCACCAGGCCACGATGCGGCGCGAGTACGGCTTTCGGTACACCGGTCGATCCGGAGGTGAACACGATGTACGCCGGATGATCCGCATGCAGCGGTGCGAGTCGATCCGCGTTGGTGACCGGCGTTGAGGACAGTTCATCGAACTCCAGGCTGTCCATCGCCAGCACCAGTGATGCGGGTATCCGGTCGGCGAACGCACCTACTGTCAGAGTGACTGCAGGCGAGACGGTTTCGAAGATCGCATTCAATCGGCCTGCCGGAGCGTCGGGATCACACGCGACGTAGGCGCCACCGGCAGCGAGTACCGCGAGAATCGCTACGACGCTCTCCGCTGAGCGCGGCAGCATCAACGCCACCACCGTCTCGGGGCCGACGCCCTGCCCGATCAGCACGCGCGCCATCCGGTTGACCCGCGCCCCGAGTTCCCCGAATGTCCAGGACACATCGCCGGCGAGCAGTGCGGTCTCGTCGGTGTGACGAGCCACGGCGTCGTCGAACAGATCCGCCGCCGTAAGCGTCGGCACCACAATCGGATTGACGCCCCACGCAGCCTCGATCAGTTCCTGATCCGCAGCCGGAACAGCCTCGATCTCGGACAACGTGCGCTCCGCGGACAGCGCCGTGAACTCCTTCAGCACCTGCGCCAGCCCGTCAGCCAACCTCTGGACTGTGCTGCGGTCGAAGAGTTCCGAGCTGTACTCGATCATGCCGACCACAGTGTCGGTACCCGCGTACTCGACAAAGTCGAACGACAGGTCGAACTTGGCGGTCGCTACCTCGATAGGCTCCGGCGTCATTGCCGCGCCCAGGCTTTCGGCCGGGTTGGGCTCCGTCAAATAGACGATCATGGTCTGGAACAGCGGGTGCATCGACCGAGACCGCTCGCCGCCGCCCAGCACTGAGTCGACTACCTGCTCGAACGGCAGGTCCTGATGCTCGAAAGCACCGAGATCGCTGTCACGGATTCGGTTCAACAGTTCTGCGAGCGTCGGGTTGCCCGACAGGTCGGTACGGAGCACCACCGTGTTGAGGAAGAACCCGACCAGGTCCTCGAGTTGCGCATCCCCGCGGCCGGAAACCGGAGTTCCCAGCGGAATATCCACGCCCGCACCGGACTTGTGCAGAAGCACCGCCACTGCCGCCTGCGCCAGCATGAACATGCTCACGTTGTGCTCTCGGGCCAACGCTCGCAGTCCCACAACCACTTCGGGTTCCCAGGCCAGGTACACAGCGCCACCGGCGTAGCTCGTCCGGGCAGGCCGCGTCCGGTCGAAGGGCAGTGACAACTCTTCCGGCAAGCCCGCAAGGTTCTTGCGCCAGTAGATCTCCTGCGCAGTGGCAAGACTTTCCGGATCTTCGAGGTCTCCGAGAATCTCCCGCTGCCACAGTGTGTAGTCGGCGTACTGAACCGGCAACGGTGCCCAGTCCGGGGCCTGGCCGAGCTGGCGCAGCGCATAGGCCGACATCAGGTCACCCAGCAACGCGCGGGTAGACCATTCGTCCGTCGCAATGTGATGGATCAGCAGGAGGACGACGGTGTGTGTCTCCCCCGCCTTGTCGAACTCGAACACCGAAACCCGCACGGGTATCTCATGTTCGAGGTCGAAGCTGTAACGCGAGGCGTGCGCAACCCGTTCGGTGACCTCGTCCGCCGACACCGTGTGCCGGTGTACCTGAACGTCGATATCGTGGGGCGGCACAACCACCTGGTACGGCTCGCCGTGCACTGAATGGAACACCGTGCGGAGCGCTTCGTGCCTGAGCACCACGTCCTGGACTGCCGCCGCCAGCGCGGCAACGTCCACCGAGGCCGCCACGCGCCACGAGATCGGCACGTTGTACGCGCCGCCGTCCACGCCCAACTGTTCGAGGATCCACATCCGCCGCTGGGCAAACGAGACCGGCACTCGTTCCGGACGCTCCCGACGTCCGAGCGTCGACGAAGTGCTGCTTACGGCGTCGGCAGCAAGTACAGCCAACTGCGCGACCGTTGGCGCCTCGAACACGCTACGGACGGCAAGCTCGACACCCAGTTCACTGCGCAATGCATTGACCAGACGAATGGCCGTCAACGAGTGGCCGCCGAGCGAGAAGAAATCGTCGTCGATTCCCACCGTTTCCAGCCCGAGCGCCGACGCAAACACCTCGCACACCTGGCGTTCGAAGTCCGTACGCGGTTCCCGCGCGGACACAGCGCTCTCGAAGCTGGGGCGCGGTAGCGCCTTTCGGTCCAGCTTTCCGTTGAAACTGACCGGGAACTCGTCGACCGTGATCACGATTGCCGGGATCAGGTAATCGGGAACCGTGCCGTTCAGAGCGTTACGCAACGTGGTCGCGTCAACCACTGCACCGGCGGCCGTCATGACGTAGCCGACGAGTACAGCCTCGCCCTCGGGGTTTCGATGCACCGCGGCGACCGCCCGCGTCACGTCGGGATGTCCCTCGAGGATTGTCTCGACCTCACCCAGTTCGATGCGCAAACCACGAATTTTGACCTGGTCGTCCAAGCGCCCGAGGAACTCGATGGTTCCATTCTCGGTCCAACGAACCAGGTCACCAGTCCGGTAGAGCCGCGAACCATGCCCGCCGTAGGGATCGGCCACAAATCGATCAGCAGTCAGCGCGGACCGCCCCAGGTAGCCGTACGCCACCTGCACTCCGCCGATGTACAGCTCGCCTGCCACACCGGCCGGAGTCGGCTGCAAGCTCGAATCCAGAACGTAGAGTTCCACGTTCGATCCTGGACCACCGATCAAGGAGGATCCGGCGGGGTCGATGCTCAGGTCACGAGCAAGGTCTGCGGCAAGAGTGACCTCGACGGCAGCCTCGGTCGGCCCGTACAGATTGTCGAGTCGCACGCCCGGTAGCGCGGCAGCAAATCGTGCGACGGTTCGGTTCTGCAGTGCCTCACCGCTGCACACGACGCGGCGCAACGACGTCACGGCGGACATCTGTTCGGTGAGTGCCTCTTCGAGCATGGCCGGAACGAAGTGCGCGATGGTCACGTCGTTCTCGCGCAGCAACTGCACCAACGCTACCGGATCCCGGTGCGTATCCGGGCCCGCAATCACGGTGGTTGCACCGTTCATGCTGGGCCAGAACAACTCCCAGACCGAGACGTCGAAGGTGGTCGGTGTCTTGAGGACCACGCGGTCAGTTGGCAGCACCGGCGACTCCGCCTGCACCCAGGCCAATCGGTTGACCACGGACTCGTGGGAAACCAACACACCCTTGGGGTTTCCGGTGGAACCGGAGGTGTAGATGAGATACACCGGGTGAGCCGCGGTCAGGGCGCTCCGACGCTTGGTCACCGCGTCACCACTGAGCGCCTGCAACCGGGTCTGCACTACCGGTGCGTCGACATCGGTACGGGCAACACCAACTGGCAGGGTTACGGCACTGGTTGCGAGCACACGCACCGGCCGAGCGTCACCGAGCATGTACTCGATACGCGACGCCGGCAACCCCGTGTCGATCGGCAGGTACGCCGCACCGGATTTCACGACCGCGTGGATTGCCACAATCAGATCTGCCGAACGCGGAACCGCAACGGCCACCACGTCACCAGGACCAGCGCCGTCTTCGATCAGCAAGCGGGCCAAACGGTTCGAGCGCGCCTCGAGCTGGGCGTAGTCGATCTGCTCGCCGAACGCCGACAGTGCTGTTGCTGTAGGCGACAACGCCGCCTGCCGCGACAGAAGGTCACCGAGGGTCACGGATTCAATGGCGGCGCGGGGTCCGACGCCTACCGCGAGGCGGTGCGCCCGCTCGTCAGCGTCCACCAGTTCGACAGCCCCGACCCGCGAGGACGGGGCGGCCGCAACCTGATCGACAAATCGTGACAGGGTGGCGAGGATCATCGCCACCCGCTCCCGGTCGAAGAGGTCTTCGGCGTACTCGGCGATGACGGTCACTTCACCGGTATCCGGCGCGTCGACAAATGTGACGTTGAGATCGAACTTCGCACGCACGTTGGTCAATTGCTCCCAGCGAGTGGGCACCCCGAGGAAATCCGGGAGAACGCCGGCGCGTTGGAGATAGCTCACCATCACCTGGAACAGCGGATTGCGGCCTTCGACGCGTGGGGGCGCCAACTCCTCGACCACCCGCTGGAACGGGATGTCCTGATGGTCCATCGCACTGAGGTCGGCGTCGCGCGTCCGGTCCACCAGCTCACCGAACGTCGGATCTCCCGACAGGTCGGTGCGCAGCACAACGGTGTTGACAAAGAACCCGACCAGGTTGTCGAGCGCGCTGTCGGAGCGACCGGATACCGGGCTACCAACGGCAATATCGTTGCCTCCGCCCAGACGCGAGAGCACCGCTGCTGTAGCCGCGTGCAGGACCATGAACATCGTGCCGCGATGGTCGTCGGCAATGCCGCGCAGTTTCTGCACCACTTCGGAGCCCAGGGCGATCTGGACGTTGCCTGCAGTGCCAGTGGGCTGAGCGGGGCGCAGACGGTTGGTCGGCAGGACTATCTCGTCCGGGAGTCCGGCCAGGTGATCACGCCAGAATCCGAGCTGGCGATCCGACAGGTCGCCAGAGAGTAGATCGTGTTGCCACAGTGAGTAATCCGCGTACTGCACGGGCAGCGGCTCCCACTCCGGAACCTGTCCCTGCGTCCGGGACAGGTAGGCACGGGTGAGATCACCGAGCAACGGTGCGTCCGACCATTCGTCGGTCGCGATGTGATGCAGCACCAACACGATGATGTATTCGGTAGGTGTGATTCGCACCAGTGTGACACGCAGCGGTACGTCGGTGCGGAGATCGAAGTTGGCCGTCAGCCGCTCGATCACCACACCCTGCGCGGTCTCCGCATCGGCGGCAACAATCTCGAGACGGGTCGCATCCGAGACATCCACGATCTGCTGGTACGGATTCCCGTCGACAAGTCCGATGACGGTACGGAGGGTTTCGTGGCGATCCACGACGTCCTGCAATGCCGCTGCCAACGCGGCCTCGTCCAGCGCGCCGTCCAACCGGGCCACGTGCGCATAGTGGTAACTCAGGCTGTCGTCCTGAAGCTGTGCGAGCATCCAGAGTCGTTCCTGCGCTGCGGACAGCGGCACGAACTCGGGCCGGTTGCCCACGACAATCGACGGTTGTGCGCTTGCCGCACTCGGGAGCAGTTCGGCAATCAGCGCCGGCGTGCGGGCCTCGAAGAGATCCCGAATCGTCAACTGCACGTCGAACTCCGCACGCACCCGCGAGACCACACGCATCGCGATCATCGAATGCCCACCGAGTTCGAAGAAGTCGTCCTCGGCACCGACCGAATCGAGTTCCAGCAGGTCTGCGAAGACGTCGCACAGCGCCTGTTCCGTTGCGTTCTTCGGCGGCCGCGACGCAGTCCCGGTGCGAACCTCCGGCATCGGGAGAGCCTTGGCGTCGAGCTTGCCGTTCACTGTCATGGGGATCGCGTCGATGATCTGCAGAGTGCTGGGCACCATGTAGTCGGGCAGCTTTGCCCGCAGGTACGCGAGCACCGTGGCGGTGATGTCCTGGTCCGAATCATCCGTCGTCACCATGTATCCGGCAAGACGTTTCATTCCCGGGACCAGCGGGTCTTCCACGGCAATCACAGCTGCGGACGCAGCCAGAGGGTGTGATTCGACGGCTGATTCGACCTCGTGCAACTCGACGCGGTAACCACGAATCTTTACCTGGTCGTCGATACGACCGAGGTAGTCGAGGTTTCCGTCGCGCCGCAACCGGACGAAGTCGCCGGTGCGGTACATGCGGTCGCCGCCGAACGGATCGGCAACAAAGCGGTCGGCGGTGAGGTCGGTGCGCCCCAGGTAGCCGCGCGCCAATCCGACACCGGCGATGTACAACTCGCCGGCAACTCCGTAGACGACGGGACGCAGCCACGCGTCCAGGATGTAGCCCCTGGTCGCACGGATCGGGGTTCCGACAGTGGGTGTAACGCTGTCGTCCGTGCCGGCGCCGAGAGTGTTGATCGTGTACTCGGTCGGCCCGTACAGGTTGTAGCCGAGCGTTCCGTCGCTGTCTCGCAAGCGGTTCCAGACCGAGTCCGGAACTGCTTCGCCACCGAGCAGCACCAACGGCGGGCGGTGCCCGGTGCGGTTGGCGTCGATCCGTTCCCGGTCGAGCAATCCCTCGGCCAGCAAAGCCGTCGCGTAGGTGGGTGTCACGTTGACAACGTCGATCTGCTGACGGTCGCAGTAGTCGACCAGAGCATTCGCGTCGCGGCGCAGGTCCTCGTCGCAGATGTGCACCTCGTGGCCCTCAACGAGCCAAAGCAGCTCTTCCCACGACATGTCGAAAGCGAAGGAGACGGTGTGCGCCACCCGAAGTCGACGCCCACCCTCGGCAGCCACCACCGGCTCGAAGATCTTTTCCTGATGGTTGCGCTGCATGTTCGTCAGGCCGCGGTACGGAGTGAGAACGCCCTTGGGCTTACCGGTCGAACCGGAGGTGTAGATGACGTAGGCGGGGTGATCGAGGCGCCCGGCGCGGCCCGGTACAAACGCACAGAGCTCCGCTGCAGTCAGCGGGCTGTTGTCCCAATCATTGTTTCCACCAAGAAGAATCGAACGATCAGCGGGGAGGTTCAATCGGGTCGCCGCAGCCGCATTGGTCACGAACAGAACCGGATCGGCATCCTCGATCACCGTCTCGAGGCGGTCGTCCGGCTGGTCGAGTTCGAGCGGCAGGTACGCCGCACCGGCACGGAGCACCGCAAACAGTGCAACCACCATATCGACGGTGCGCGGGAGTCCAAGCGCTACTACCGATTCCGGACCGCCGCCGCGAATGATCAGTTGGCGAGCAAGCGCTTCCACTCGGCCCGCCAATTCCTGATACGTGACCCGCTCGTCACCGAATACCAGTGCGACCTCGCCTGGAATGGTTGCGGCCCGCTCGATGAGCATCTCGGCGATCGTGACGTCTTCGACAACGGGCAGCGGCGCGTCCCAGGACAACGCCGCACGCCCCAATTCGGTCGGGGTGAGGGCGGGAACGGCTGCGACCAACCGGTCACCGTCGCGTGCAACCGTTTCGAGCAAGGTAATGAAGCGCTCGTGCAAGGCGTGAGCGCGCGTGGCATCCACGATGTCGTGACGGTAATCGATCTTGACGTGCAGTTGCTCACCAGGCGAGACCACCACGGCCAGCGGGTAATGCGTGTGGTCGAGGCTGTCCTCGGCAACGATGTCGTGGCGCGCCGACTGCGCCGCCATCTCGGTCGCGTTCTTGAAATTCTGCAACACGAACAAGGTGTCGAACAGTTCGGTGTGCCCCGTTGCCCGCTGAATTTCTCCGAGTCCGAGGTACTCGCATTCCATTCGCTCGACGTACTCGTCCTGCATCCGTCGAAGCAACTGCGACACGGTTTCCCCTGGCACCAGCGTCACTCGCACGGGCACGGTGTTGAGGAACATGCCGAGCACACTCTCGAGTCCGGCAATCTCGGTAGGCCGACCCGCCACGGTCGAACCGAACACCACGTCGGTGCGGCCCGATTCCGCAGACAGAAGTAGTCCCATGACCGCATTCATCAACGCATTCAGCGTCACTCCGCTGCGCCTGGCCTGCTCACGCAGTGCCTCGGTCAGTTCCGCGTCCACGTAGGACTCGATACGGGTGGGCACCACCGGGGCGCCGCCCTTGGCACCGGCGGCGATCAGCGTCGGGTTCTCGAAACCCTCGAAGTTCTGACGCCACGCCTGTGCTGCGACGTCCGGGTCACGGGAGTCGAGCCACGTCAGATAGTCGGTGAACTGGGCGCCGGCGGCTGGTACGGGATCACCGGAGTAGCGGGCCAACAGTTGGTCGACGAACAGTGCGCCCGACCAGCCGTCCCACAAGATGAACTCACGGTTGATCACCAGGCGGTCGATGCCGTCGCCGAGGTGGATGAGCAGCATGCGCCACAACGGTGGTGCGGTGAGGTCGAACGGACGTGCGCGGTCGGCGGCCGCCAACTCGTCGGCGCCGGCCTTCTGCTCGGTGGGCGAGAGCATCGACAGGTCGGCTTCGACAAAAGGAACTTCGAGTCCGGTTCCGATGAACTGAACCGGGTCTCCCAGACCGGCATTGGTGAATCCGGCTCGGACCGTGGGATTCTCGTCCAGAAGCGATGCCGCAGCGCCGCGCATCCGAGCCACATCGATGCGATGGCCGAAATCCAGTGAGAACTGTGCCGTGTAGATGTCCCGGCCGGAATCGAACACCGATTGGAAGAACAGTCCGCGCTGCAATGGCGAGAGGGGCCAGATGTCCTCGATCACCACGTCGCTGACGGATTCGACGAGTTCGATCTCGCTCTGCGTGAGTGTGATGTGACGCAGATCGGACGGAGTGAGCCCGGACGTCGCACCGCCCTCCGCCAAAGCCACCAACTCACGCAGCGCATCTCGCCACAAGCCCGCCAGGGTCTCCAATTCCGCCTCGTCGACACCGAAGTCGGAAGCAAACTCCACACTGGCACCGCCGGACCGGTCGGCATGCACAGCGATGTCGAGGGCGTATCGACCGATACGGTCGCCGCCAGTGCGCACCAGCACCTGAGGCGTCGGCAAGGCTGCCAGCGCAGGGCCGGCCTGAACGTTTGCGTAGCGCAGCAGCGGCCAACCGGAACCACCTGCGGCCCTTGCCCGTTCCTTGGCCGATCGCAGAGCACTGTGCGCATCGCCGGTCAGCACCAACCGAACCGGAGACGTGTAACCCAGCGGCCCGACGGTACGGCTCAGGTCGACGTCGTCGCCGGCTGCCCACGGCTGACGTCCGTCGCGCCACACGTCGACGGTGAGTTCGTCACTACCGTCGACGCGCCGCGTCCAACGGGAGACTGCGAGCGCTGTGGCCGCAGCCCACACGTCGGCAGGCTCGCCCTTGACCAGGCTCGGCACTCGCGTTGTTGCAGTGGCGTATTCAGACGGCGTCAGCAGCTCCGTCCGGGCTGCCGGAGCACCCGCGGTGTCGGCTGCCACTACAAGATTTGCACCCGGCGCCAGCACCGACGTCCAGGTGACCAACTCGGCCAGACGGGTCGGCGATGTCGCTTCCTCGGCAAACCGTCGGGCATGCGCCTTCAGTGACGTGGGCACGGGTGGCAGGACAACCTTGCGCCCCTTGGACACCGCCCGGAGCGCGGTGGCAAAGTCCTCCGTGACAACCTGCCAGGATACGTTGTCGATCAAACCTGCTGCGGCAGTGAGGATCAGGTCGCCATCGGCGGACCAGGAAACACACAGCCCTCGACCGGTTGCGGGGTCCGGAACGACATCATCACCAACCAGTGAATCCGCCTGCACCGCATCAGGTTCGGCAACTGCAAGCATCCACAGCACCGGCACGGGTGCAGTAAGAGTCGCTCGCAACCCGTGGTGATGGGTGACAATCGCCTCGACCGCGTCGACCAATTGCTCCCGGGTCAGATTCGCAGGAGCGGCAATACGGTGCTCACGTAGAGTGCCGGCAACCGGCAGTCCGTTGTCACGGCGGGCAGCGAGACTCGGCAGCAAGGTCAGTGGTCCCGCGCCGTCTTCGTCGTGCGGACGATCCGCAGCCACGACGTCCAGTCCGTCGACGTCGTACGACCACACGGACTCGTCGACTGCCTCGAGGAACGAGTCGACGAAATCTCCGAGACTGTCGGCAATCTCGTTGCAGCGCTGCGCATTGTCCGGGTGACTGCGAAGCCCGATCTCGATCGGTTGGCCCGACTTGTGCAGCAACACGATGAACTCGAGTTCACCGACCGGCCCGGATGCAAGCATCTCCACGTTGGATTCTCGGCCGATAGTGAAACGGGAGGTCGAGTTGGGCATGATGTTGATGCCGATGCCCGGGGGCCGCCAATCCGGGTTCCTGGCAGCCAACTCGCGGCCGATCGCCTCACCCCGATAACGGCCGTGCTTGAGCAGTTTCCACATCTTCTGCTCGGCGCTCGTTGCGATGTCCGCGAGTCTGGCCTGCTCTCCGACGTCGATGCGCATCGGAAGCACGCTGGCCACCATGCCGGGCACAGCCCGCAATTCACGCGTTCCGCGAGCCGTGGTCGGCAGGCTCAGCACTACGTCGGTGGTGCCGGTTGCTCGCGCGACATAGCCGCCGAGCAGCGCAATCACCAGCCAGGACAAGCGCAGTCCGTGCGCTTTGCCGTACTCCTCGAGTCGCTGACGGCGTTCGAGGTCGAGCGTGAGCGTCACACTCGTGACGCCGGGCGCCGGTGGGTGGTCGACGGTGATCAAGCGCGGCGACGTCGGAAGATCGCCCAACTCGGCAATCCAGTAGTCCCGATCGTCGTCGATCGTGGTGCCGGAGGTGTACTCGACATCGGTCTCGACGAACCGTGCCAGCGCCCATTCTGCGCTCAAATCCGGTGCGGTGCCCTCGACGTACGCACGCATGATTTTGTTCAGAACCAGAGCGATGCCGTAGCCGTCGTTGATGATGTGGTGGTACTGCTGGTAAAGCCGCATCGTGTCACCGTCGATGAGGTGCACGGCAAAGGTGAAGAGCAGGTCGGTCGCCAGATCCACCGGCGATTCCATCCGCTCGCGCATCCACCGCAGCGACGCCTCTCGCGGGTCGGCCTCGGCGCGGAAGTCGATGACGGGCAAGTCCCAGTCGCGGCTCTCGCGCGCAATCTGCACCAGAGCGCCGCGAGCATCCACGTCGAAGTTCACATGCAATGTCTCGGCCTGATCCAGCACAGATCGGCAGGCCTCGACCACTCGATCGATATCGACCTCACCAAGTGTCTCGGTGTAGATACCGGTGTTGTAGAGGTGTCCCACCGAGTCCAACTGGTGCCCGAAATAGATGCTGCGTTGGGCCGCTGTCACCGGAAATGCCGACTGCACTGTATTTTTCTCCAAGACTTCAAGATCCACCGTTGGCTCACCAGCGTGGACAAACTGCTGGTTAGCCTATCCAAACTACGGAACGGCGCTCAATTCGACCTGCCCGAACTCTGCGGCAATCGCTCGTGCATCGCCTTCGCCGAAGACAGTCGCGTCGTAATCGAGCCGGATTTCCACGAGTCGCCCGTCGCCTGAGGCGTAGACCGTCACGTCGAGAACACGCGGGTCAACGCGGCGCTCGTCGCCGAAATTTCCCACACCCCGACTCTCGACATCTCGGATCACCCGGACACTCACTTCCGGCCGTCCCCACATCGCAAAGACCGGAGCACTCTGTGCATTGAGGTACCGCAACATGCCGTAGCCCGTGCCTATACCGCCTGGTACGACGCCCAGAGCGGCCTCCGCGGCCGCCATCGCATCTTCTGGAGTGACCGAGACGGGCAGTGCCGGCAACCGAACCGGCACCCCGACAGCAAAGGGACCCACGGTCGCCAACGGGTCCGGTTCGTCCGAACCGGCAATGCGAGCGTCACGCTCGAGTTCGACGGTCAACTCAGCCGGCGCGGCTCGCCACCTCGCCAACCCGTAGGTGAGGGCGGCCAGCGCAGCCGTTTCCACATCGCCTTCCAGTCGCGCGTCCACCGTCGCCCGATATGTCCCCCTCGGGCCACCCGTGAGAACCGCGGGCGCTCCCGGGCGCAACTCGGCGCCCGGTGCCAGGACCTGCGACCAGTGCGTCAGTTCACCCATCAACGCCGGATCCTGCGCCAACTCGTTGAAACGCTCCGCGCACCCGTGCGCGGTCGCGGCGGGACGGCGAAGTGACATCACGCCGCCGCTCGCACGCGCACGCCACATCGACTCGAGGTCCGCTCGCACCACCGCAGCCGACGCCGGATCTGCCGCCAACGCATGCACGGCAACAACCAGGATTCCGCTGCGGGATTCTCCGGCATCGAGCCAGCGTGCCGTCACGGTCCGGCCGTCTTCGAGATCGAGTTCGGCAATCAGCGCCGTGGCCTCTGTCGCTGCCCGCAAGGCAAGATCGGTATCGCCGAGGTCACTGCACTCGACATGCTGCACAACTGCAGCCGCATCAGCGACGGTCTCGAGGGACCACAAGACCGACGCAACCCTCGTCAGTCGCAGCCGCAACGCATCGTGCGCCTGCAGCAGTGCCGACATGGCTTGCTCGACGTCGCTCGCCCTGGTTCCTACGGGAGTCGAGACAGACAGCGCGGTACCAAGCCCTGCTGGCGAGACTCCGGATTCGCGGGCGCGGTGCACCAACGGTGTCAATGCCAACGAACCCGTCACATCGCTCGGATCCACCGGCCCGGTGTTGGCGGTCTCAACCTCGCCTGGCGCGCCGAAATCCACGACCTTGGCCAGCGCGGCGGGTGTGCGCCATTGGAATATCTCCTTGGGCCCGAATGTAATTCCGCGCCGACCGGCAGCGTTCACGACCTGAATCGAGATGATGCTGTCGCCGCCGAGCATGAAGAAATCGTCATCTGCACCCACTGTGTCGACGCGCAGAGCCTCTGCGAACAACTCGCACATCGCTGTCTCTTCTGGGCCCTGCGGCGCCCGCCGTTCGGACTCGTCGGGAGCAACCGGCTCCGGCAGAGCCCGACGATCCAGTTTCCCGTTCGGCGTCAGCGGCAACGCGTCGAGTACAACCATTGCCGTCGGAACCATGTAGTCCGGCAACAGCGTCGACGCAAAAGCGGCAAGCTCGGCCGCGGCAACCGTCGCATCCGGAACCGGGACGACATACCCGTGGATCTGACCGCCTCGCGCCACGACAGCGCACTGAGCCACCGTCGGATGCGACGTGAGCACGTTCTCGATTTCGCCCAGTTCGACGCGAAGTCCACGCAGCTTGACCTGACCGTCCGTGCGGCCGAGGTATTCGAGAGCGAGGCCTGCGTCGCCGTGCTCGCGCCACCGCACCAGATCGCCGGTGCGGTAGAGCCGTTCGCCGCTCTCTCCGAACGGATCGGCGACAAACCGCTCCGACGTCAATGACGCCCGGTCGTGGTAGCCGCGCGCCAACTGCACACCGCCGAGGTACAACTCCCCCGCAACTCCCGGTGCAACGCGCCGTAACCGGGCGTCCAGAACAAGTACGCGGGTATTCCATAGTGGACGCCCGATTGTCACCCAGTTCGTGTCCAGCGCGGGAACGATGCGCGACGCCGTCACGTCCACCGCTGCCTCGGTGGGTCCGTACAGGTTGTGCAATTCCGCATCGACCAACGCGTGGAACCGATCCCGATGATCAGGGGTGAGCGCTTCGCCGCTGCACAGCACCCGAGACAACTGCGGGCGCGGGCCCGTTTCCACGGCAACGTGATCGAGGAAAGCAGCAAGCATCGACGGCACAAAGTGTGCTGTGGTGACAGAACGTCGTTTGATGACGTCGCGCAGGTAGCGCGGATCGCGATGCCCCTCCGGCGCAGCCACCACCAGTGTTGCCCCGGTGATCAAGGGCCAGAAGAACTCCCACACGGACACGTCGAACCCGGCCGGTGTCTTCTGCAGCACACGGTCGTCGCTGCCGAGGTGGTATTCGTCCTGCATCCACGACAGTCGGTTGACCACGGCGCGATGGCTGACCAGAACGCCCTTCGGCCGCCCAGTTGATCCGGACGTGTAGAGCAGGTACGCAGCACTGTCGGGATGGACAACCGCACCCACGGCTGTGGCCACATCCGATTGTGTTGTTGCAGTGCCGCCCTCGTCGATCTCGAGTATCGGAGCGGGACCGGTCAGCGGTTCGATACCCGGGCCTACCACCAGCAACGACGGCCGTGCGTCCGCGAGCATGTACTCGAGCCGATCCACCGGGTAGCTGTCGTCGAGCGGAAGATAGGCGGCACCCACGCGGTGGATAGCCAGCAACGTCACTACCAGTGCGGCACTGCGCCGTACCGCCACCGCGACAACGCCACCCGTCGGCACCACACCTCGAAGTGTCGCGGCGAGACGCTCGACTCGCCCGTTCAATTCGGTGTAGGTCAGCGACTCGCCGCTCTCGTCGACAATCATGGCGACGGCGCCGGGTGTGAGCGCGACCTGGCGAGCGAACATGCCCGGCAAGGTCAGCGAATTGTCAAGCGGTACAATACGGCCCGGCTCGGATATCGCGATCGCTGTCCGGTCCGCCGGAGTCATCGGATCAAGCTGGGATAACCGTAGTTCCGGGTTTGCCGCACACTGCCGCAGCACCTGAACCAATCGCCCGGCAAATGCGTCCACCGTGCCCCGATCGAACAGATCAGTGGCGTACTCGATGCGACCACGGATCCCGCCGTCGGCGGATTCCGCGAGGTCGAACGTCAAGTCGAACTTGGCCGTTCCGGTTTCGAGGAATACCGGACTCGCCTCGAGGCCCGCCATCTCGATCCGGTCCACGGCATCGCGGTACTGCACCAGTATCTGGAACAGGGGCTGGCGGGACAGGGAACGGGCCGGGGCCATCGCCTCGACCAACTGCTCGAATGGAACATCCTGATGCGCATAGGCATCGAGGTCAATGGCGCGAACTCGCTCCAGGAACTGTGCGAAGGTCGGGTCTCCCGACAAATCGGTACGCAGCACCAGGGTGTTGACAAAAAAGCCCACCACCCGCTCGAGCGCGGCATCGGAGCGCCCGGCAACAGGTGAACCGACGACGATGTCGTCCCCGGCTCCGAGTTCGGACAGCAGGACTGCAACTGCGGCGTGCGTGAGCATGAACATCGTTGCTCCACCGGCAGCGGCGATTGCCGCCAATGAAGCCCGTACTTCCGGCTCGAGTTCGAACGCGACCGCAGATCCCCGGTACGTCGACACTGCAGGGCGCGCCCGATCACGAGGTAGCGCAAGCTCTTCGGACTGCCCGGCAAGCACACCGGTCCAATACTCGAGCTGACCGGCCAGCACGGATTCGGGGTCGCTTGCCTCGCCGAGGACTTCGGGTTGCCACGCGCTGAAGTCTCGGTACTGCACCGGCAGAGCGTCGGGCATCGCCGCTGCGCCGGACACGAGGTGTGAGTACGCCCGAGTCAGATCGGAAACCAGTGGACGCGCGGACCATTCGTCGGCTGCGATGTGATGCACCAACACCATCAGGTGCGCGTCGTCGGTACCGGTGCGCAGGAGAACAGCGCGCACGGGAAGTTCGTGCGCGATGTCGAAGGTGTAGGCGGCTTCCCGCGAAAGTGTCGACTCCAGCTCGGCTGGAAGCACGTCGAGAATGGCGAGGTCAAGCTCGACGTCCGCGATCGGAAGCACTCGCTGATACCCGATGTGCCCAGACTCGCCGTCACCGGACTCAGCGGTGAACACGGTGCGTAGTGTTTCGTGTTGGCTCAGAACGTGCGCCAGCGCGCCTCGCAACGCATCCAGATCCACCGAACCCTGCAGATGCATGGTGTACGGGATGTTGTAGGTGGAGCTGGGGCCCTCGAGCTGGAACAGGAACCACAGGCGTCCCTGCGCGGCAGACATCGGCACGGTCGTCCCGTGATCCCGGCGAACCAGTTCAGGTCGCCTGACCTTCCCGATCTGTGCTGCCCGAGCCAGTTCGGCGGGGGTACGTAGATCGAACACCTCGCGGATCGTCACGTCGTGACCGGTGCGAGCGCGGATCGCCGACGCCAATCGAGTGGCGAGCAACGAGTTGCCGCCGAGAGCAAAGAAATCCTCGTCGGGGCCGACGGTAGTGATGCCGAGGAGCTCGGCGAGCAGCTCGCAGTAGATCCGCTCCAGTTCGGTTGCCGGCTCGCGCCGTCCCTCGCTGCGTACCGGTGCGGGAAGCGCGTCGCGGTCGACCTTGCCGTTCGGCAGCACGGGAAAGCCGTCGAGAACGACAAATACTGCAGGAATCATGTAGTCGGGCAGCAGATCTCGAAGATGCACCCGCAACTCGGAGTCGTCTGGCATGTCGGCGCCTGGTGCGCGAACCGCGTACCCGACAAGCTGATCTGACCCCGCCGCGCTCGCGCGCACCACAACCAGTGCACGTTCGACGGACGGATGGGAAGCCAACGCCGCCTCCACCTCGCCGGGTTCGATCCGGAATCCGTGCAGACTCATCTGAGCGTCGGCGCGAGAAACGAAGTCGAGTTCGCCGGACCGAGTGCGACGCACCAGATCTCCGGTGCGGAACAACCGTCCACCGCTGCCCAACGGATCCGCGACAAACCGGGCTGCGGTCAACTCCGGTCGGCCGAGGTAACCGCGGGCAACCTGGACGCCCTCGACATACAGTTCACCCGTCACCCCGTCCGGCACCGGACACAGGTATGCGTCGAGTAACCGCGCACCCACTCCGGGAACGGGAGCGCCGATCAGCACTCGGTTGGCGGAAGGTGTTGCCGTCCAGAAGGTCACATCACCGGCAACCTCGGAGGATCCGTACGAGTTGATCACTCGTGTGTTCTTCTCGTCGAACATGTCGATCACCGCGCGCGTGAGCGGTTCACCACTGAGGAACCAACTCGAGACCCGGTGTGCCGATTCTTCTCGGAACTGCGCCAGCGCGGCAGCCAGGCTCGGCACCGCGGTGAGCTGGCGCACGCCATGTCGGTCGATCAGATCCGCGAGCGCCCCGGCATCACGAGACTCCGCGTCAGCTGCGAGAACCAACCGGGCACCGGCCAGTAGCCCTGCCAACAGTTCGGTGGAACCGTCGATGAAACTCATCGAACTCTTTGCCAACCGCACATCCGCCCACCCGTCGGCGCGCACCAGATCACGCTGCCAGACCAGGCGATTAGCCAGTGCGCCTGCAGTTCCCATCACACCCTTGGGCTGACCGGTGGAACCGGAGGTGTAGACGACGTACGCGGCGGCGGCAGGCGACACGACCCGGCCCACCCGATCACCGCGAAGCTCAGCAGCGGCAGCCTCGAGTTCGGCGATAGTCGCATCGTCCGAGTCCGGCCGAATCCACTGCGCGGTATCGGCGTCGACGATCACCAGCGCCGGATCGGCATCGGCAAGCATGTACTCGATTCGCGCACGCGGGTACGACGGATCGATCGGCAGGTACGCCGCGCCCGCGGCAATCACGGCGCGGAGCGCAACAACACACTCGATGCTCCGTCCGACGGCGATGCCCACCACCACGTCGGTGCCGATGCCACGCTGGATCAGTAACCGCGCCAACCTGTTCGAACGATCAGCGAGCTCTCGGTACGTGTACTCGTCCGGTCCACAGATCAGGGCCACTCGATCGGCGAACTCATGTTCCGCGTCGTCCAGCAGTTCGGGCAGCAGACGGGTTGTGTGACCTACGACCGACTGTGCATGTCGTTCGGCCGGCAACAGCACGTCCACGCTCTGCAGGCCGGCATCCGCGTCGGTGGCAAAATGCTCGAGGACCGCGCGCAACCGAACCGCGATGGACTCTGCCGTCGCCCGATCGAAAAGATCCTCCGCGTACTCGATCCGCACGTCGAGTCCGTCGGCGAGCTCTACGAACTCGAAGGTCAGATCGAACTTGGCGGTGCCCGTGGAAACGTACGACGGGCTGACCTCGAGTCCGGTGAAGCTGGGTACCGAGTGCGGCGTGCGATGCTGAACCATCGTCTGGAACAAGGGATGTCGGGCGAGAGATCGCGTCACGCCCACCACGTCGACGACCTGCTCGAATGCTACGTCCTGGTGCGCAAACCCGTCCAGGGCGCCACGTCGCACACGCGAGAGCACCTCGGTCAGCGAGGGGCGTCCGCTCAGATCGACCCGTTGCGCCACCGTATTGACAAAAAATCCGACAGTATCCTCGAGGCTGCCGTCCACCCGGCCTGCGATCGGGGCACCGAGCGTGATGTCCTCACCGGCACCGAGTTTCGACAGTAGAACGGCGACCGCTGCCTGCGCCAGCATGAACATCGTCGCGCCCGACTTCTCGGTCACGGATCGCAATCCGTCCGCCACCGGCGCGCCGGTGTGTGTCCAGACCTCGCCGCCGCGCCACGTCGGCACAGCAGGGCGAGCACGGTCGTACGGCAGCTGCAATTCCTCGGGGGAACCGGAGAAAAGGTCGCGCCAGTACGTGAGCTGCCGGTCGGTGGACGCGCGCAGGTCGGAATCTTCTGCGCACTCGCGCTGCCAGATCGCGAAGTCCGAGTATTGAATTCGAGGCTGCTGGGCCGGCAACTGCTCCCCGTTGTACACCGCTGCCAGATCGGTGAGCATCGGTCCGGCCGACCACTCGTCACCCGCGATGTGGTGAATAACCAACAGCAGCACTGCGGACTCGGCATTCGACTGCACCAGGTGAGCCCGTACCGGAATGTCATGTTCGAGATCGAACGGCACGCAGGCCGCAGTCAGCAGCGCGGACTGCAACTCCTCCTCGGGGACCTCACTGACCGTGAACTCCGGCGCCGCGTCGAGTACCCGACCGAAACCCACTCCGTCGATGTCGACGACAACGGTGCGTAACACCTCGTGTCGGGCGACAACTGCGGCAACAGCGCGTTCGAGCGCTGCCGCATCCACTTCGCCGCGCAGATGCAGCGCAAACGGAATGTTGTAGGTAGCGGATGGACCCTGCGTCTGGTGTACAAACCACAGGGACTGCTGCGCCGACGACAGCGGCACAACGTCCGTCCGCTCGTGCGCAACAATGGCAGGACGAGCCGGCGCAGCGGATTCCACTCGGACGGCCAGTCCTGCTACCGTCGGCGTGTCGAAGACGTCGCGCAGCGACAATTCCACTCCGAGTGCGGATTTGAGACGGGCCACGAGCCGGGTAGCGGAGAGCGACGTGCCACCGAGCGTGAAGAAATCCGCGTCGACACCCACCACGGTGAGCCCGAGCAGATCGGCAAACATGCCGGACAGCGCGATCTCTGCAGCGGTCTCAGCCGAACGACCCGTGTCCGCATCCCCGAAGTCCGGCGCCGGCAGCGCCTTCCGGTCGATCTTGAGGTTAGGGGTGAGTGGGAACTCGTCCATCACAACAATCGCCGACGGCACCATGTACGCCGGAAGACGATCGGCAATGAATGTTCGTAGCGCCGCGAGGTCGACAAGCGCGCCCGGGGCAGCCGTGACGTAGCCGACCAGATGAACGGTGCCACTGTCGTCACTTCGGGCGACCGCGACGCAAGCACCAATCGTGTCGAACTCCCCTGCCACGGTCTCGATCTCGCCGAGTTCGATGCGGTGCCCACGCACCTTCACCTGATCGTCGCCGCGGCCGAGGTATTCGAGCTGACCGGATTCGGTCCACCGCACCAGGTCGCCGGTTCGGTACATCCGGCCGCGGCCGAACGGGTCAGCCACAAATCGGGTGGCCGTCAGGTCGGGTCGACCACGGTAGCCGCGTGCGAGTTGTGTTCCCGCAACGTACAGTTCGCCGATCGCACCAACGTTGACCGGTTGCAGATAGCGATCCAGAACCACTGCGGCGGTTCCCGCGAAGGGCCGGCCGATCGACCCTGTCCATTCGATGTTCGGCAACACCGGGGTGCTGGTGCACCACACCGTGGCCTCGGTGGGTCCGTACATGTTCTGCACCGACCGTGCCAGCTCGCTCAGCTGTTGCGCCGTGCGGGTGGGCAAGGCTTCACCGCCCACCAGGACGTCGACGCCAGCCAGATCGGTTCCGCCGTGCTCGAGCACCGTCCCCCACTGCGAGGGAGTGGCCTGCACCGCGGTGACGGACTCCGAACTCATCAGTGCCGCGATGGCTGCCGGTTCCTTGGCCTGATTCTCGTCGGCAAGGATCACTGCGCCGCCCGCGGTGAGCGGGACAAACAGTTCGAGGACGGCAATGTCGAAGGACAGCGTGGTCACAGCGAGCAACCGGGTGTGCGCGTCGATACTCGTGAGATCCGTGGCCGAACGGACAAACCGTGCCAGGGCGCGGCGGTCCAGCATGACTCCCTTGGGGTTTCCCGTGGAACCGGAGGTGTAGATGACGTAGGCGGTGTTGGCCGGCGCCACGCGCGCCGCACTGTCCGCACTGAATTCTGCTGCCGACCAACCGATCTCGCTGCCGGCCAGTGTTGCGACGGCAGTTCCGGCCGGGACCACGATCCGATCGGTGAAGCCCGAGGTGGTCAGCAGTATCGCCGGCCGAGCGTCGTCAAGCATGTACTCGAGCCGCGATGCGGGGAACTGCGGGTCGAGCGGAATGTACGCGCCGCCGCAACGCAGCACCGCGAGGAGCGCAACCACGGCCGACGCATCTCGTGGCAGAGCCAGCGCGACCAGCGACTCCGGGCCGGCGCCCCGAGAGAACAGCTCGGCTGCCAAAGCGTCGACGCGCGCAGCCAATTCGGCATAGCTCAGCCGTTCAGTGCCGGCAACCAGGGCAAGATTGTCACCGTGCTCGTCAACCTGAGCGTCGAAAAGATCCAGGACGTCCGGGCAATCGTCATCGAAACCTGTTGCCCACCCTCCCCATTCGGCGAGGATCTGCAGAGATTCCGGTTGGAGTAGCGACACCTGGGCGATCGCGGCCCCCGTGCCCTCAGCGGTGACGGATTCGAGCAGCCTGGTGAGAGCTGATGCGTGACGCGCGAGCTCCAGGTCCGTGTATCGATCTGCGTCGGCGTCGATCTGAATCTCGAGCTCGCCGGTCTCGTCGAGACGACGCACGATGAAAGCGATGTCGTGTACCGGACCGCGGGCCAGTGAATGGACGGTGGCAGCGGCCCCGTCGAATCGCAGGGTGTCGCCGAACGGCTTGATGTTGACCGTCGGGCCGACGGGGCCGGCGCTACTCGCGGGCAGTCGCAGGTCACGATGAACAGCCTCGGAGCGATACGCGGCATGCGGGGCCGTGCGCTTGACCGCCGCGCGGACGCCCGCAGCGAGGTCGATGAGACTGGAATTCGGGTCGACCGCGACGCGCAGCGGCAGGACGTTGACCGCGGTGGTCAGAACTTTGGCGGCAACGGTGCCCATACGGTTCATCGACGGGAATCCGAGCGTCACGTCGAGGCTGCCAGTCGAGCGTGCCAGGTACGCCGCCACTGCGGCCGTGACTACGTCGGCCCAACTGCCCTCGACAACGCGTCCCGCGGCAGTGATGCGCTCTGCCGATGCCGCGGAGATCAGCGTGGTGTGGGACTGAAGCGTCCGTGCAACGGACGACGCGGGCGGGCTTGCGATCCGCGAGAGACTCACCGACTCCTGGGCGCCGAGCAGTTCGGCCGACCAGAAGTCCCGATCGAGGCTCTGAGCGTCGGAATCCGCGCGAGCGGTGTCCTGGTCGAGGATCAACTCGAGCGAGTCGAAGCGGCTGGCCGGCGGTTCCTTGCCCCGAGCCACGGCATTGTGAACGGCGGCGATCCTGCGGCCGAGCAAGCTGTACCCGTAGACGTCGATCAACGTGTGGTGGACACGGAAGAACAACGCGTGGTGCGACGGCCCGAGCGCAAAAACGGTGACAACGCATCCCGGTCCGGCCGACGGATCGAGGGGCACGCGGAGCTGTCGGCGCATCTCTGTGAGCGCGACCTCAAAGCTCTCACGTGCGACAACGTCGGTTCCGGGGTACTCCCAGGCGCCGAGTTCCTGATACACCTCGCCGGAGTCCGTGCCGAACTTCGCCATGAGCGACGGGGTTTCCGCGACCACACGATCCACCGCGCGCGCGAGGACGGACGGGTCGAGCGGGCCGACGATCTCGATGCATTGACCGGTGACAAAAGTGGGGTTCTGCGGGTCGAGTTGTTGCGCGAACCACATCCCTGCCTGCGCAGCCGTCAACGCCAGACGCTTCTTCGACACCACTGGATCTCCTCGCAGTCCTGCATGCCCTGATCGCTCTTTCGAACGCACCAAGGGTTAGGGTTACCTACCCTACTGGAGAGCGAGTGGGCGTCATCTGACACCCTGGGTATAGATAGGTCCATTCGCGAGAGGAATTCGCTCATGCCGGTTACCACCCCGTCCCGACGGCTCGACCTGCCGATCGTCCTGCGAGAGCTGACGGTCCTCCGAACTGTCGAGGTCACACCGCGCATGCGCCGAATCACGGTCGGGGGCGAGCAACTGGGCACCTTCCAGTCCGGCGAATTCACCGTCGCCGAGTTCCGTACCGAGGGTGCCGACGACTACGTGAAGATCTTCCTCCCCGAGGCGGGCGCAGCGGCTCCGGTGCTGCCCGAGCAGCATGACGGCCATCTGCACTGGCCGAAGCGCCCGGCGCCGGTAGCCCGCTCCTACACGGTGCGCCGCTTCGACGCCGAGGCCGGCGAACTCGATCTCGACTTCGTACTTCACGGCCACGGAATTGCCGGCAACTGGGCGCGCAACGCACAGCCCGGTGACACCCTGCATCTGGCCGGCCCGAAGGTGTCGACCATTCCGCCCGTCGGCGCCGACTGGTGGCTGCTTGCCGGCGACGAAACTGCACTACCTGCGATCGCCCGTTACGTCGAGGAACACGACGGTTCGGTGCCGCTGTACGTTGCGGTGCTCGTCGACGGTCCCGCCGAGGAACAGCGCGAACTCCCCGGCGTCACGTGGGTGCACCGCCGCGAGGGCGCCTCGGACGCCCGCCTTTTGGCGGATGCTGCCCGTACTCTCGGTCCCAGCACCGGCGCCGGCTGGATGTGGATCGCTGGTGAGGCATCCATCGTTCGCGAATTACGCGCGACGGCAAAACAACTCGGAGTAACCAAAGATCTTCTCGATGCATCCGGCTACTGGCGGGTGCAGGTCGGCGACGGCCCCCTCGCCCGAGTTCGCACGCTGCGCGACAAAGCGGTGGAGTCGCTCGAACACCGCCGCCGCGAGCACGCCTGATCGGTCGCGGTCAGCGTGAGGCGAGCTGGTCCCGGGCTCCGGGCACCGGCTGCGCCGGGTCCGAGCCCAGTTCCACAATCACGTTCTTCGTGTCGACGTGGACGACCCGTGGTACCAGCGACTTCGCCTCACGGTCGTCGACGTGGCGGTACGACATGATGATCACCAAGTGCCCGGGCGAGATCAGATGTGCCGCAGCGCCGTTGATGCCGATCACCCCGGAACCTCGTTCGCCGGTGATGGCGTAGGTCTCGAGGCGTGCACCGTTGTCGATGTCGACGATGTGCACCTGCTCACCTTCGAGCAGGTCGGCAGCTTCCATCAGGTCTTGGTCGATGGTCACGGATCCGACGTAGTGCAGATCCGCCTGAGTGACGGTGGCACGGTGGATCTTCCCGGAAAGCATGATGCGGTTCACGGTCTTACACTCCACTGAGCTCTGCGACGGATTCGTCCACGCTGATCGCGCCCAGTACGTCGGCCGCGGTGAACACCCGGCCACAACGCTTGGCGACGTATTCCAATCCCATCAGATGCTCGTCACGCGAGAAATCGGCAGTCGCGTCCGAGACCATGAACGGCTCGACGTCACTCATGAACGCCTCGGCCGCGCTGAGCATGCAACCCATATGCGCGTACACGCCGGTCACGATCAACTGATCGCGGCCGACACGGGCGAGGAGCTGACGCAAATCCGTGCGCTGGAATGCCGAGTATCGCCACTTCGTCACCTCGATGTCGGACTCTCCGGGAGTGAGCGCGTCGATCACCTCCGTATCGCGGCCGGTTGTCATACCTTCGCCCCAGAAATCGGCCAGGATGCCCCGCCTGGACGGATGCTGATCGCCCGGCTGCATCGTGTAGACAACCGGAATCCCGGCCCGAACACACGCGTCACGAATCGCCACCATGTTTGCGGTTGCGGTGTTGATGGGCTCCTCACCGGTGTTGTAGGCGTCGATGAAGTAACGCTGCATGTCGTGGATCAAAAGCGCGCAGCGCGACGGGTCGAGCTGCCAGGCGACGCGGTCAGCGGATACCTCGTCACGGCGGGGCAGAACATAGCCGGCAATGGGGGGGATGGCCATCGGGCGCTCCTATTCGGTTCGATCGGTTGTGTGTAGGGGACTTCACATGTCGAGCGTGGCGCCGCCGTCGACGCGGAGGTCGTGCATCGTGATGTGCCTGGCCGCGTCCGAGCTGAGGAACAACGCCGTGGCGGCGATGTCACCCGGTTGCGCGAGCCGGCCGAGCGGAATCCCGAGGCGATAGGCGTCGGCGTCACCGGCGATCACCCCGGCAGATCGGTCTGTACCGTCCCACATTCCGCGCAGCATGGGCGTGTCCGTCGATCCCGGTGAAATGATGTTGCAGCGGATTCCGTGCGGCGCGATCTCGAGACCGAGGCTCCGCAGGTAGGCGGTTGCCGCGGCCTTCGACGCACCGTAGGCAGCCATGTTCGTGCGCGGGGTCGATGCCGCGTTGGACCCCACTGCGGTGATTACGCCACAACCGGCGGCAACAAAGCGGCGAGCCGCTTCGCGGGCGACGTTCATGGTTCCCGTGGCGTTGACGGCCATGCACGCATCCCAGTCGTCGTTGTCCTCGGTCAGCGCGGAACCTGCCCGCAGAACGCCTGCCGTGTGCACGAGCACCGACACCGTTCCGATCGCGTCGGTTGTGGCGGCAAATGCCTGCTCGACGGACTGACGATCCGTCACGTCGACCGCGAGCGCAAATCCGCCACCCGGTACCGTCGGAGCTGCAAGGTCCCACCGAGCGACCGTGGCTCCGGCCTCTTCGAACAGTGCCGCCGTTGCCGCGCCGATACCGCCGCCGGCACCGGTAATCACGACAGATCGCCCAGTCACACCCTTCACATCCATGAGCCTAGGCTATCCTTATCGAAATTGTTCACGCCGCCGGGCCACCACCAGTGAAGGAAGACATGCTTTCCGAAGTGTCACCACCTCAGCTCTCCTTCACCCCGTGGCCTGCAGACGACGCCGCCCGATACCGCAGTGAAGGAGTCTGGGCCGGAAAGACATTCGACCAGATTCTGCGTGAGAGCGTGTCTGCACATGCCCACTCCGTCGCAGTCGTCGACGCCGAGCAGACATGGACGTACGCCGAGCTCGACGCCCACGTGGACGCCCTCGCTGCCGGACTCGCCGACCTCGGCATCACCGCCCAACATCCGGTGATGGTCCAACTGCCCAACCAGGCCGAGTTCGTCGCCGTGGTCTTCGCGCTTTTCCGGATCGGCGCAGTACCCGTGTTCTGCCTCCCCGCGCATCGCTCCTCGGAATTGACCGCACTGGCCGGCGCCTCGCGCGCCGTTGCCGTCATCACCTCACACCACATCGACGGGTTCGACCACGGCACCCTGGCACTCGAGGTCGCTTCATCGACCCCGACCTTGAATACCGTTGTGTGCCTGCCAGATCCCGGATCGGACGCTCCAGCCGGCACGGTGAACTTCGACGCGGTGAGCGCCGCACCACGCGCATTCGCCGCCGCAAACCCGGGATCCGTGGCGTTTCTGCAGCTGTCCGGCGGCAGCACCGGCATCCCCAAACTGATCCCCCGCACTCACGACGACTACCTCTACAGCGTGCTGCGCAGCAATGAGATCTGCGGTGTCACAACATCGACGGTCTATCTCGCGACATTGCCGGTAGCCCATAACTTCCCGATGAGCTCCCCGGGAATCCTAGGAGCTCTCGCCGCCGGCGGAACTGTGGCGTTGACCCCGTCCCCGAGCCCGACGACGGCCTTCGCGATGATCGAACGCGCCGGAGTGACGATGACGGGACTCGTTCCGCCGCTCGCCCGGTTGTGGACCGAAACAGCCGAACGTGGCCACTCACATGACCTCTCGACTCTGACATCCGTACTGGTCGGCGGCGCTCGCTGCCCCGACGAGTTGGCAGCCCGCATCGGCCCCGCGTTGGGCGCACGACTGCAGCAGGTGTTCGGGATGGCCGAGGGTCTGGTCTGTTACACCCGCGACGAAGATCCCCTCGACGTCGTCCTCACCACGCAGGGCCGCCCCATGTCCCCCTTCGACCAGATCCGGGTGGTCGACGACAACGACAACGACGTACCCGCAGGCACCGAAGGTCAGCTACTTACCAAGGGCCCGTACACAATTCGTGGTTATTACGACAATCCCGCAGCCAATGCGCGTTCCTTCACCGCCGACGGGTGGTACCGCACCGGCGACGTGGTTCGGGTTGATCCGAACGGCAACATCACCGTATGCGGGCGTGCGGTCGACCGAATCAACCGCGGCGGCGAGAAAGTATCCGCCGAAGAACTCGAAGAACACCTCCTCGCCCACCCCGCGGTACGCGACGCGATAGTTGTTGCCATTCCCGACGAATATCTCGGTGAGCGCACGTGCGCCTTCCTCCTTGCCTCAGATCCGTCGAGTCCGCCGAAAACAGCCCAGATCCGGTCCTTTGTTCGCGAGCGCGGCCTGGCGAGTTGGAAGATCCCCGACCGAGTGCAGGTGCTCGAAGAATTCCCGGAGACCGGCGTCGGCAAAACCAGCCGTAAGGATCTGCGTCGGATGCTCGCCGCTCGCTGACCTAGCTCAACTCGCTGCGGCCGCGGCAACGGTGCTCGGTGTCGCCAGCGCCCGATGTTGTTCCAGCAGCACCTGAGCGCTTGTCCGCCCGAGCACAACCGCGGTGTCGTCGATATCGAGGCAAACGATCAAACTCATGATCAACACCTTGCAATCTCGAAGCAGACCGAACCCCTTGAACTGCAACGAAAATACCGACACTCGAATTGGAAACCACGACGAGCGTAGGATCAAAAAGGTGCGCAACGACGGCGATACCTGGGACATTGTCAGCAGCGTCGGCCTGACTGCGCTGGGGGTGGCCGCGTTTCGCGCACTTGAATCACGTCGCCCCGACGCCCTGATCGAAGATTCCTACGCGCCGTGGTTTGTCGCGGCCGCGGGCGAACCACACTTCACCGCACTACTGGACAACCCGTCATCCTTGGAAGACCTACCGCTGTCCGGGTTCATGGGCATCGGCATGGGCATCAGAAGCAAATTCTTCGACGAGTTCTTTCTTGACGCCGCCAGATCAGGAGTCGCCCAATCAGTCATCCTGGCAGCAGGATTGGATGCACGGGCCTATCGACTGAACTGGCCTACCGGCACCGCGGTTTTCGAAGTCGATCAGCCGCGGGTACTGGAATTCAAAGATCAGGTGCTCGCCGAACATGGAGCGGAACCGAAAGCGGACCGTCACACGGTGGCTGTCGATCTGCGAGAAAACTGGCCCGCCGCTCTCGAAGCGTCAGGGTTCGATCGCGCCAGGCCGTCGTCGTGGTCGGCAGAGGGACTTTTGGCCTATCTTCCCGGCCCCGCACATGACGCATTGTTCGAGAGAATCGACGAACTCTCGGCGCCGGGAAGTCGACTTGCTTTGAACTACTTCCCATCCGGAATGGACGGCAAGCGATTCGCCGACATCAGAGCAAAGTACTTCAAGAAAGATCCATTCGGCGGCTTGGACTTGTCGGCATTGTTCTACGACGACCAGCGCGCCGACCCCAAGCAGTGGTTGACCGACCGCGGTTGGTCGGTTCAGTGCCGCGACACCCTTGAACTGGCCAACGAGTACGGCCAACCGATCCCGGAACTGCCACCGGAACTCGCCGATTTGTCGAAGCGCTCGGGTTATCTGACGGCCACGAAGTAGCGCCAACTCAGAGCGTCTTGATCAAGCCACCGTCGATCACAAAATCCGCGCCCGTGATGTTTGCGGCGCGGCCTCCGGCAAGAAATACCACCAGGTCCGCGACTTCTTCCGGGTACGTGAATCTGCCCGTCTCCGAGCCGGCGGCTGCACTGTCCACGATGTCTTGGGCGCTGAGTCCGGCGACCCCGGCGAGCGTCGACGCTACCCCGTCCGATCCGAGCCACAACGCCGTCCGCACTGGTCCCGGGCTCACCGTGTTCACCCGGATACCGTGCGGGGCCAACTCTTTCGACAGCGATTTGCACAGGTTGCTCAAAGCGGCTTTTGCCGCACTGTAGTCGATCACCGCTGGATCCGGAAGAAACGCATTCACTGAGCTGACCGTCACGATGCTCCCACCGCCGGCCGTCATCGACGGCAGAGCAGCCCGGATCATCCTCACCGCGGACATGAACGTCACGCGCAGCGACGCGTCCCAGTCGCCGTCCGTGACGCTGAGAAATCCCTCGGTCCGCGGCGTCACCGCGCCCACGTTGTTGATCAGTATGTCGATATTGCCGCGCTCTGCGGCCGCGGTAGCCAAGGCCGGCGGGCCGTCCGCACTCGCCAAGTCGACGGCGAGGAACGTGACGCCGTCGCCGGTCTCGAGTTTCTCGATGTCTGCCGTACGTGTTCGTGAACCCGCGATCACATGGGCACCCTCTTCGACCAACGCCTGGGTGATCGCGAGACCGATACCCTTACCGGCACCGGTGACAATCGCGGTCTTCCCTTTCAACAGTAGATCCATCGAACCGGCTCCCGTCCGACCGGTCCAAATCCGGCTTCGGCCGTAGAGTCTCCACTGCGATCGGTGGATAAACCTGGCGCCTCTAAGGTGCAAACCTCACTTCCGGGACCAAAATCCCAAAGTATGAACTCAGAAATATTTTCTCCGTAAATCACTGGCAAACACGTCCGATGCGCCGTATTGTTTTCGACGCATGCTCCGGCGTGCTGGGACTCGTTGACGCTCATGGAGATGTTGGCAAGACCAATCGGAGACAGGTCCTGCACTCCCACAGGGTGTGGGGCCTGTCCTCGATCTGGCGAATATCCCAGCTAAGATCGATCAAGTCCCGCAAATCGGATCAGACGGAGATCCAGATCAGTAGATCCAGATCAGTACCAGTGCCGTCGGCCACCGACCGCCCGTCCTGTCGAGCCCAGCACGAACAAGATCAGCCCGATCACCAAGAGGACAACGCCGATTGTCCACAGAATCGGAATATTCAAGAGAAATCCGATCAGCAGCAGGATAATTCCGAGAATAATCATGGCAGTCTCTTTCGACGACAAGCCCGACACATGTACACGCGAAGTGACGGCACTCTGCCTTGGGATACCCAGCTCACTTGCGTTTCATACCCCTCCTGGCCGGGTATTTCGATAGTCCCCGCGCCACACAGCTGAGGAATCGAGCGGTTCCATGCGACGAATCGTGACTTTGATCGTTTTGATCTGGCTTGTTGTCGGTGCCATCGCGGCCGGCCAGCGAGGCTACTACAGCAACTCTCCGTCCAACTGCGCCGGCGTAGGCACCATCGCCTTGACCGTGGTGGCTGGGCCTCTGAACTACTTCGGCGTCAACCCCAAAGTTACGGATTGCACTCTGCCGCAACCTAGTTCCTGACGAGTACCTCGGCCACCCAGAGGCGGTGCCTGACGGCTGTCCAAAGGCGGTGCCTGACGCTGAAGGCAGTCAGCGCCAGGCACCGGGTTCTAGCGTGGGGGTGGTGCAGGCTTCCCTCTGCACCATCCCCACGGGGAGCAACACTAGCAAGAATCGAACAAATGTGCGAGTCGAATAGGAAGTTCATTGCGGTGGGCCGTAGGCATCCGCCCCGAAACCGGAAGTGATCAGCATCAACACCATCAGGCCCCACCCTGCCCCTTGCCAAATGGGCCACACCCCACCCCGTTTCCACACCCGATATGTCTGCGCAAAGGCAATCAGCCCACCGGCCAGGAAGACAGCGGCCGGCGCGAAGGCGAGGGTACCGAGTCCAGACGACCTGTCGACCAGGAAGAGCGAACACAGCACCGCAAGCGCGAGTCCGGTCACCACACCCGTGAAGGTCACTGCCTTACGGAACTCTTCCGGATCCGACCACCGTTTCTCGGTATCCATCGCTGTGTTGCGGCGCCGCGCCGACATGGCCTGCTCCCTTCACTGGAACCTCAGTTGAATCTGCGGCCAATCGGATTGGATACCCAGCCCTCGTGTCGAATCAACCTCGAGCGGGTACGCGTTCGAAGAGTCGAGCAACGAGATTCGACGACTACTACGGAGACGATTACTACGGAGAGGAGTCGCCATGCATGCTGCGCGACTGAAGAAGGTCGGTTCGAGCGAAGGACCGTTTGCCTCGGTGTACTTCGAGGACGTCCGCAATCGTGAAAACTCACGTGAGCGCTTCGAGTTGGAGTGGCGTTCGATGCACAATCAATTGTCCAAACAGGGAGCACCAGATGCATTGATCGAACAGTTCGACAGCGTGAAGGACAATCATCACGGAATTTCCGGCCGGGCCGGACGCGCGCTGGTGATAACGCCCGATGCCGTCATGGTCGACGACATCCTGCTCGAACCCACGGCGTCGACCATCGTGACGGTTGGTTCGCTGCCCTATCTGATTCCGCTCGTTGCACACGGACACGACACCGAGCCGTTTCTCCTCGCCAAGGTCGATCACACCGGCGCCGATCTGTGTGTGCGCGACGCGCGCGGGCGAGACGTCTACAGCGAATCCGTGGACGGCGACGGGTTCCCCGTACACAAAGCTCGAGTTGGTGGCCCCGACCGCTACATCGACACTCAATCCCTGGCGCAGGAGAACGTACGAAAGAACTTGGCCCAAGCCGCAACTCGCACCGCCGCACTGGCCCGCGAACACAAGCTGCAATTGGTGCTGATCATCGGTGAAGTTCAGTCGCGCACCGCCTTCGCGCAGCACCTTCCGTCATCACTGCGCACTGTGGAGATCGAGCGCGGATCACGCGCAGCAGGTTCTTCTGCGGCAGAAGTAGCCAAGGCCATACGCGAACTCATCGATACCGAACGGTTGCGGCGCATGGACACCGAAACCGAGCGTTTCATGGCCGGGCAGGGGCGCGACACCGAACTGTCGGTCGACGGCACTGCCCGCGTGCTCGACGCACTGGAACAGGGCAAGGTCGAAACTCTGCTCTTCACCGATCCCGATGACAAAGAAGTATCAAGTAATTCGCACTTTGCGCCCGCGAACCGACTACTCCCCTATCTGGCGATCCGAACCGGGGCCGAACTGATCCAGGTAGACGAACGTCTCACCCTCGCAGACGGATACGGAGCGATATTGCGACATCCGTGAAGTTCTCCGTCACCGTGACGCATGCCGACCCTGCGAATCCGGGAAGCCGTCCGCGATAGCGGCGACCAACTCGAGATAGGCGCGCGCAGTGCGTTTGTTCAACAACTTCAGATCTATGGGCCCGCCCTCCCCCAGATGATCGTCGTACGGGAGGGTGCACACCGCCCGAACTCCGCGCTGCGCAAACACTTCCTCGAGTTGGTCGAGATCGAGCGACGACGATCCGGGCCGCGTGGCGTTGATCGCAACCACCGACCTGCTCACCAGGTCGCCGTAACCGTGTTTGGTCAGCCAACTCAACGTGGCGGCTGCGCTGCGCGCTCCGTCCTGAGCCGTCGGACTGACTACCACCAATGCGTCAGCCTCGTCGAGGATTCCGTACATCGCCGAGTGCATGATGCCGGTGCCACAGTCGGTGATGAGAATGTTGTAGTGCACTTCGAGGATGCGCAGTGTGTCGAGGTAGTCCTGCTCGTTGAACGACTCCGATGTTTCCGGATCCGCTTCGCTGGCAAGGATTTCCAACCGGCTGTCACCTTGTGACGTGTAGTACCGCACATCACTGTACGTACGAATATTACTGTCTGCCAACAGATCACGAACCGTCAAGTGATGCTCGCGACGTTCCCGATCGGCGAGGGTACCGAGGTCCGGATTGGCGTCGATCGCAACAATCCGATCACCACGGATCGACGCAAACGTGGAGCCGACGGTCTTTGCCGCCGTCGTCTTCCCTACCCCACCTTTGAGCGAGATGAAGGCGATCTTGTAGACGCCGCGCACCGTCCGATTAGCACGACGGACCAGCGCCTGATGTTCGAGTTCTACCGCCGACTGCCCGGTGTTGATCCGCCCACCCGAAAGCTTGAACAGCAGAGCACCGAAACCATGTTCGGGCGGACGCTTGGCGCGCTTGATGATATCCAGATCGTCGACGGAGGTCATCGCTTGCGGCGTCGACGTTCGGAAATCGGTCGGCTCATCGCGTCGCGCTTGCCGCATCCGTTGACTCGGAAGCGGTTTGACCGGAACCCCGTCGCTCTGCGGAACCTCGTCACTCTGCGGAACTTCGAACTGCGGTGTAAAGGTAACGGTTCGAACCGAATTCGCGTAGGAATTCTCGGAGCCACTCAGCAGATCATCCGTGTCGGTCGTTCCGGAACCGTTCTGCGGGAATCCACCATTCGAGCCATTGTTATCGCTGTGCACCGTTTTCCTAGGTCAAGGTCGAATCAATTCGGACATCACACGTCGCGACGCTATCACTGTGCGGGCGCCTTGGCCCATCGTTGATACCGCAAAGGCGGGCCGATTTGTTACACAACACAGTTCGATGACTTTGGTCCTCGAAACTCCCGATCCTCCAGCAAATCAGCCGGCATACCTGTTGTCCGGTACGTATTGCGCCGGAACGCATCCGAAATACACAGCCGCAAAGCGTGGGCAAAGCCGACGGCTTCCCAACCGAACAAATGTCCAACTTCGGCGCACCTACTAACCGTGGTAGTAGGTGCCTGTATCCTTTGCACCTATGACCTCCCGCCTCGCTGATGTCGCGCAGTTGCGCGGCGCCTGTGTCGGCGGCACGTCCGGAGCGGTATCCCTCGCCGCCCACGCACTCGGCGGCGGTGGCATGGCGCCGTCGCAAAGTGCGGTGGTTCTGTTGCTCCTCGCCTGCGCGAGCGTCGGCGCTGTCGTTGCGTCCATCGATATCCGTCGATCGCCCACCGTGGCCTTGGCTCTCATGCTTGCTGCCGGGCAGGCAATCGGCCACATAACACTGACCATTGCCTCGGACCACCAGCACGGCGTTGTTCCGTCGCTCCCGATGCTCGCAGCTCATATCGCCGCGGTCGGAGTCTGCGCGGCGGCAATCCACGGCGCCGAACGCGGCTACGTCGTTGCGGCATCCACGGTCGCATCAATCGTTGCCGTCCTGCTGCGGCCCTGGGCGCCGCAGCACCCACACCTCACCGCGCGCACTCGCTACCGCGCCAAAGTTGTTCTCCGGCAACTCCTCACCTCCGGTCTGGGCACTCGCGGCCCGCCGGCATTCGTGTAACTCACTTTCCCTTTCCTCTTTGCGCACGAAATCCCGTGCGCCCCATTGCTGTGCGTCTTTTTCGGCCGCCCGCGGTTGATATAGGCGCACAGCGGGATCGAGTACACGCATGTCCGCACCCGAAATGGAGCGCGCGCAGCCGCACGCTTCCAACGACAGTTCCCCTCCGAAAAAGAAGGCAGGCGGCGCCAGACCACTGATCCTGCGCCTGCACTTCTACGCCGGAATTCTCATCGGACCGTTCATCCTCATCGCGACGTTGAGCGGTGGCCTCTACGCGGTGGCACCCACCATCGAGAAATTTGTCTACAGCGACTACCTACAAACCGACAGCACGGGACAGATAACGTCGCTGAACGATCAAATCCGCTCCGCTCAGCAGTACCGCCCGGACCTGACGGTCTCGGCTGTCCGTCCCTCCACTGCCGACGGCAAAACCACCCGGGTTCTGTTCACCGATCCGTCTCTCGGAGAGTCCGAAAGACTCGCGGTTTTTGTCGACCCGGTGCTCGCTCAACCGGTCGGCGAGTTGACGGTGTACGGCAGTAGCGGTTCACTGCCGGTTCGAACCTGGATTTCCCAACTCCACCGCAACCTTCATCTCGGCGAACCAGGACGCCTGTACAGCGAACTGGCCGCGTCGTGGATGTGGGTGGTTGCCCTCGGCGGTGTCTACCTCTGGTTCCGCCGGTACCGAACCTCTCGCAACGCCCGTCTGCTCACCATGGATCGAACGGCCGCCGGGCGTAACCGAACCCTGAACTGGCACGGAGTTGTCGGCATCTGGATCGCAGTGGCGCTGGTGTTTCTCTCGGCAACCGGGCTCACGTGGTCCACATACGCCGGTGAGAACGTCAGCAGCGTGAGAACTGCACTGAGTTGGACCACCCCGTCGGTGGTCAAGACACTTGGCGACGCTCCCGCGCAGCGTTCCGGCGGGCACGACGGTCACGACATGGCCCCGATCGCCACCGGGACTCTGACGGACACCAACGTCGGGCGGGTCGACGCGGTCCTCGGCATTGCCAGATATCACGGCATCACCGGCCCGGTCGAGGTGTCGATTCCAGCTGATGCACAAACCGCTTTCACCGTCGCCCAGACGCGACAGCCCTGGGTGATGAGCAACAACACCATTGCAATCGACGGAGCAACGCACAAGGTCACCGACGAGCTGTGGTTCGCGGATTGGCCTCTCGCGGCAAAACTCTCGGCCTGGGGAATCCAGCTGCACATGGGACTTCTCTTCGGTCTCACCAATCAGATCGCGCTCGCAGCACTGGCCGTAGCGCTGGCGAGCATTGTCATTCGCGGCTACATCATGTGGTGGCGTCGACGACCGATCCGTGGATCCGACTGGGCGATGGGCCGAGCACCTGCGCGCGGTGGCATCCGAAAACTCTCCCCGATCAGCATCGTTGCCCTGATCGCCGCTAGCGCCCTGATCGGCTGGTTCGTTCCGCTGCTCGGCATCAGCCTGATCGCCTTCCTCCTGATCGACCTTTCCGTCGCGGCACTCCGACGCCGCACAACCACCTGATACTTGAACTACGGAGATACACATGTCTGTTCGCACCACACTTTTCACCGCTGCCGCGTTGGCGGCGGCTATGACGCTGGCCGGTTGTTCATCGGATTCCGGCAAGGACACCGAAGCGGCACAATCCATCACGATCGAGGATCAATGGGTCAAAGCCGCGCCGGACGGCATGAGCGCGGCCTTTGCCGAACTGGTCAATTCCAGTGGCAAAGACGTACGGGTCGTCTCGGCCACCAGCCCCGCGTCCCCTCGCGTCGAACTGCACGAAGTTGTGACCGGCGACGCCGGGACAATGACAATGCGCCCCAAGGACGGTGGTTTTCGGGTTCCCGCGAACAGTTCCGCCAGCCTTGCGCCAGGCGGCGATCACCTGATGTTCATGGAACTCGCCGGCCCGCTCCTCCCCGGCGCCGAAACCGACGTCACCCTGATCTACGACGACGGTTCCAGTTCCACCTTCACAGCCCAGATCCGCGACTTCTCCGGTAACCAGGAGAACTACGATCCCAATCACGGTGGCTGAGAACAGCAACCTGCGACTGAGCCGGCGGCGTCTCCTCGGAGGTGGCGCCGCCGCGCTTGCTGTCGCGGGAACAACGTGGGGTGCAGCAACTCTGGCGCAGGCCGACGAACAGTCTCCGGGTAAAGCCGTTGTTCCGTTCCACGGCGTTCACCAGGGAGGCGTCAGCACCCCGCCGCAAGCACACGCCACCTTTGTCGGCTTCGATCTGCGACCAGGAGTCGACCGGGCCGCCGTCATCGGAATCATGAAGATGTGGACAGCCGACGCTGCCCGCCTCACTGCGGGAATGCCCGCTCTTGCCGATACCGAGAAGGAACTGGCGGTTGATCCGTCGCGGCTGACGATCACCGTGGGTTACGGACCCGGACTGTTCACCACTCTGGGGTTACGGGATCGGGCACCAGGCTGGTGCGCTCCGCTACCGAGCTACCCGATCGACCGACTCGAAGATCGCTGGGGCGCAACGGATCTTCTCCTCCAGATCTGCAGCGACGATCCCGTCACCGTGGCACATGCGGTACGGGTACTGACCAAGAACGTCCGCTCCCTTACCTCAATTCGGTGGACACAGAAGGGGTTTCGCAACGCACGGGGAACCACGCCCGAGGGAACAACTATGCGCAACCTCATGGGCCAGGTCGACGGTACCGTCAACCCGGCGCCGGGAACCACGGATTTCAACTCCCTCGTGTGGAGCGACGGCGCCGATCAGCCATGGTTAGCCGGGGGAACGTCGTTGGTGCTTCGGAGAATTCGCATGGAAATGGATACCTGGGACGAACTCGATCGACCGGCGCGTGAACTCACGATGGGTCGCACGTTGTCGAACGGCGCGCCGTTGACCGGCACCAACGAGTTCGACGAGGCTGATTTCACCGCTACCGACAGGTTCGGAATACCGGCCATTCCGCCGGGATCACACATCGCGCGTTCCCATCGACGCCACGAAGGGGAGCAGTTCTTCCGTCGTGCCTACAACTACGACGATCCCCCGGAAGGCGAGGAGACGTCCAACTCCGGGCTGATCTTCGCGGCGTACCAGCGGGACATCGCGGCGCAGTATCTGCCGGTTCAGCAGCGGCTGAGTGACTTCGACGCACTCAACGAGTGGACAACGCCGATCGGTTCGGCCGTCTACCTCATTCCGCCCGGATGCGAGGACAACGACTACCTCGGCAGTGGACTACTGAAATAGACGCAGTTGGGCTCCGAAAACTCCGGAGCCCAACCTCGTCTTACTTCTTACGCGGACCTGGCATCGCCGCACCGGGGCGAGCGGTGGTCAGTCGTGTCACCCAACCGCTGACCGGCCACTTCTTGAGTCCGACGTTGTGCGGAGTGATTTCGGTGCCGACGTACTTGGCCGCCAGCTCGTCGTCGACGTCGCCGGTGAAGCGCCACAACATGCTGCCGTCGGCGTTACGAGTGGACACCTCCCATGACTGCGCTCGGAAAGCACCACGAATGATGCTGTCCGCGAAGACGAGTACAGGAATCCCGACTTCGGCACGCACTGCGGCGCCGGCCGCCCATTCCTGGCGGGCGAGTTCGTAGATCTCTTCTGCGGTGGCACCGGCGCGAGCAGAACCCGGAACATGCAGCACCACACTGGGTGTCGGTAATTCTGGTGCCGGATCTGCGGAATAGCGAAGGGCGATTTCCTCGACGCGGGTTGCCCGCAGATCCTTGTCCGTGACCTCACCAGCAAGGTTGGTCAGGTTCTCGCCCGCCTCGCTGATCCGAAGTGTCTCCACGATGCCGCTGACCACGGCGTCTGCCGTGCCGCTTGCATCCGCACCGGCTACGCTGCGAATGAGAACGTAGTGCTCGACTGCCGAACCGGCGTCGTAGATCTCGCGAATACGTGAAATTTTTGCAGCGGTCACTCCGGGTGTATCCGCTGACCCGGAGGCGCCTTCGAGGTTGTCGAGTTCACCCAGCGCCTCGAAAACCGAAGCGAATACCTGGTTTCCGGTGCCGTGGCCGACATGGAACACCTGATTGTTACGCGGGTCACGCAACGCGAACACATACTCTCCCAAGCGCTTTCCGACCTTCTCGGAGAACGGTTGCGGAGCCGGCTTACGGACGAGCACCTCGGTGGACAGCGTCCGCATCACCGCGAGCCGAAGCGCATCGGGCACACTTGTCGATGCTGCGGCGCCCGAAAAGATGGCTGCCGACGCCGAACTGATCGACGTGAACGTGCGACCGACCTGCTTCTCGAGCGAGGCGCACACAATGCCGACCGCGCTCAGTCTCGACTCGAGGGTGCCTTCGCCCTCGGCGAGAAACTCCTTGATCAACGGTGCTACGAGCAGGGTGGGGCTGATACCACGCGGAACTGTCCAGACAATAGCCATGCCACGAGCCTAGGCGATCACAAGCAGGCCCGAGGTCAGTCGCATGTCATCGGGACATTTCCAACCAGCGGGACTGCCCGATACGGCGCCGGCGCTGCCACCACAGAATCGGGGCATGAACAGATTTGTAGGCAAGGTAGTCATCGTCACCGGCGGTTCTCAGGGAATGGGAGAAGCAACCGCCCGACTCCTCGCAGCAGAAGGCGCGACGGTGGTCATCGGCGACGTACTCGACGAGAAGGGCGCCGCAGTCGCTGCCGATATCGGCGGTGTCTTCCATCATCTCGATGTCAGCAGTGAGTCCGATTGGGTGAGCCTCGTCGAAGCCACTACTTCCCAGTTCGGCACCGTGGACGTCCTGATCAACAATGCGGGCATGCTTGCCTTTGCCGCTGTCGAGGACATCGACGTCGAGGCCGTCGAGAAGCTGTTCTCTGTCAACGTCATCGGCGCAATGCTGGGGGCCAAGAGCGTTGTTCCCGTCATGAAGAAAGCCGCGCGTGGCGTGATCGTCAACATTTCGTCCGTCGACGGACTGCGCGGCGTCAACGGTCTGAGCGCGTACACCGCCAGCAAATGGGCGGTCCGTGGACTCACCAAAACTCAGGCACTCGAACTCGGACCGTCGGGCATCCGCGTCTGCTCGGTACATCCCGGTGGCGTCGACACCCAGCTGGGCAACCCGATGGGCCGTACGGGCGACGACCTGCAGAAGCCGTACGGTCAGGTTCCGCTGCGGCGAATCGGGCTCCCCGACGAGGTCGCCCGGGTAACCGCCTTCGCTGCCAGCGACGACGCAAGTTACATGTCCGGAGCCGAGCTGGCCGTCGACGGCGGTTGGTCGGCAGGCACCTACTACCCCGGGTTGCCCGGCAGCTGACGCACTAACATCGGTGGTTCCTGATACTTCCGAGAAAAGGAACCGGCACTTCCATCATGACCTTGCTCGTGCGCGGTATCGAATGGTCGGATCCGGCAGCTCCGCGTATCCGCCTCGTCGACGACACAACCGGCGACACCACGTTTCTCACCCACACGTCGGTATTCCGTTTTTCTGTGGACGAGCGACGAGGACGGCGGTGCCTCGGGTGGCGTGACATGACGGCCGACGGACCCGGTTACCTTCCGTGTGATCGGGGCGCGAAGGTGACCAGCGGACGCCAATGTGACCGGTGCAGAAATCGCGAAGGGTTCACAAGCGTCCACCAGGCTCACGTGAACGGTGCGCACATTCACCCGAATGTGCGCACCTACCTCACCCAGCCACAATGGCTGTACATCGACATCTTCGCGGGTGGCCGGATGAAGGTGGGGACGGCGTCGCAGTTTCGTAAGTACCCGCGCGTCGCGGAGCAAGGCGCCGCAGCGGCCGTGTACGTCGCCGGTTCGACGGATGGTTACAACATTCGCACTCTCGAAGCCGACGTGTCGAGGCAGTTTCACCTGAGCCAGGCGATCCGCACATCACGCAAACTCGAAGCACTGACGAACAGAATCGACACCGCCGCGTTGTGTAACGAGTTGCAGCAGTTCATCGTCTCGAACCGAGAAGAGTTGTCCTACATCGGATCCGGGATCGAGGGCATCGAGATTTTCGAACAGCCCGAGGTCTGGACACCACCGGCCTGCTCGCAGATCGTTTTCGACGCCACCCCGGCGCTGACGTATCCCCATTCCTTCGAGTCGGGTGAGCACTCTCTGTATCTCGAAGGACTGACCGGGCCGGTGGCACTGTTTCGTACCGATACCGACCCGGAATCTCCTCGCTTTGTCGCAGATATCTCGGCCCTGGTCGGGCGTACCGTCACGGTGGGCAACTTCGACTCGCCAGGCGTCGCAATTCAGGAATCACTGTTCTGACGGTCGTCTGAGGGTTGCCTTCAGCAGCTTCCTGCGACCGCAGCGTCGAATCCGCGCGTCACCTCGGCCTGCTCGTCGGCGGACAGAGTCGACCATTCCGGGTAAGCCTGCACCGATGTCAGCATGTCGTTCGCCAGCGACTCACGGGTCAGTCCGATGTCGTCGCCTGATTCGTCGATTGCCTGCTGGTATCCGTCGAGGAACTTGAGAACGTCGTTGCAGGCTTGCTCGTACGTGCGAGGAAGCCCCGCTACTGCGGTGCCCTCGGGAGCGGTGGCGACATCTGAATCGGTCGCCGACGTGGTGGACGTCAGAGTCCCCACTTCGGTCGGCGTCCCGCCGTCGGAACCGCAGGCCACCAGCGCTATCAATGAACAGGCTCCGATGAACCCGACAATCGTTTTCTTCATCTCTTCAGAATGCCAGAGCTGACCCGGCAGCCGAGCCGCAGAGCCCCGGCCCCGATCGCGACACCGTGATAGCCTTATATAGCTGCAAGGTAACTAGGGGTGGGTTTCCGCAGTCTCCTGCTCGATTCGAGCGGGAGACACCGTTAAAGAGATTCGTCTCAAAAGGGGTAGAGGCTTGTGGGACTGTTTCGTAGGCGCGGATCCCGAGAAGAGGACGACGATCGTGAGCAGAGCCTCGATCGCGAAGACCCCGGGTATGCCGTGTGGTTCTCGAACGTTTCCGATTCGGAGGGCCAACCTATCCCGTACAAACGGCCACTGACGTCCCCGGTTTATCCGCAACTACAGCCGCCGCCGCTCGACCCGACGACAGTGGTTCCGCCGCATCTTTCCGGTTCCTCCGGCGAGTGGTTGACCGCCGATCGCATCGGTGAGGCCGAAACAATAAATACGCCTCTATCTGCACATTACCGACCTATTCCGCAAAATTCACAAGTGGGAAAAACCTCTCGTGCGCTGGATCCAACCCGCCCCCAAGCCCCGCCGAAGAATGTACCGATGACTTCGCCGCCGAAGCATCAATTGGAGTCGCAGCGCTCGCCTGCGCCCTACCCCGCACCCCACAAAGGAGAAGCAATGAGCAACATCGACAAGGTCCTCGGCGAACTGATGCGTATCGACGGCGCCACAGGTGCAGCCGTCGTCGACGCCGACAGCGGCATGGTTCTCGGCATGTCCGGAAACCCGTCCTTCAGCCTCGAATACGCCGGTGCCGGAAACTCCGAAGTTGTGCGCGCAAAGCTCCGCACGATGAGTAACCTGGGAATTACCGACACCCTCGAAGACATCCTGATCACCCTGACCACCCAGTACCATCTCATCCGCGTGATCGAGACGCCCGGAATGTCCACACTCTTCGTGTACCTCGTCCTCGAACGCACGCGCGCGAACCTGGCACTGGCTCGTCACAAGCTGGGCGAGCAGACTCCCAAGATCGAGATCTGACCTACTCGTTCCACCGGCCCGGAAGTCGACACCGACTTCCGGGCCTTTGTGTTGCTTCGGCGCGGTTGCTTCGGCGCGGTTGCTTCGGCGCTCCAGCCAGTGCCCATTTTCCGAGCGAACGTACCTTTCGGCGCATCCAAGGCGATGAAAGGCGCGTTCGCTCGGTCTGTTTCGGTCCACTTCGTCCGCTTCAGGCCGAAATGTCGCGAATGACATACTTGTAGTTCGTCTCTCCACAGAAATGAGCTCTCGACACATGTCACGCACGGCAATAAGCAGGCGCAGCACCGCTGCTGTTTCGATCGGCTTCGTTGCCGCACTGATCCTCGGCGGGTGCTCCAGCTCGTCAGCCGCCGAAACCGAAACCGGCAGTCTCGGTTCAGGTATCGGCTCCGGTGTCACCAGCAGCTCGTCGGCGCTCACGAGCGACAATGCAGCTGTATCCGCCGCTTCCGCACTGTTGGCGCAGATTCCGATCAAGGGACGCGCCCCCAAAACCGGATACGACCGCGCGTTGTTCGGCACAGCCTGGACCGACGATGTCGACGTCGAGTTCGGTCACAACGGCTGCGACACCCGTAACGACATCCTGGCCCGCGATCTGACCGCCCTTACGTACAAGGACGGCAACCGGTGCTCGGTGCAGACCGGAACGCTCAATGATCAGTACACCAACACCACGATTGCCTTCACCCGCGGTCAGGACACGTCGTCGGCAGTCCAGATCGACCACGTCGTAGCGCTGTCCGACGCCTGGCAGAAGGGCGCTCAACAACTCGACACTCGGACGCGCACCAACCTCGCCAACGACCCGCGCAACCTGCGAGCCGTCGACGGTCCGGCCAACCAACAGAAATCCGATTCCGACGCCTCGTCGTGGCTGCCGCCCAACCGGGGCTACCGCTGCCAGTACGTCGCCGCGCAGGTCGAAGTGAAAGCCGCGTACGGGCTGTGGGTGACGCAGGCCGAACACGACACCATCGCCGGAATCCTTCAGGACTGCACGGGAACTGCTCCGACGCAGCCACCTGTCACTTCGCCGCCCCTCGTCACGTCCAAGCCTGTCGTCACCTCGGCTCCGGCAGGGGCGGTGACCACGCCGTTCAAGAACTGCGCAGCGGCCAAAGCTGCGGGCGCAGCTCCCGTACGTATCGGTGACCCCGGCTACGGCGCCCACCTCGACGGCGACGGTGACGGCGTGGCCTGCGAGAAGTAACGCTCAGCCAGGTGTGTCCTCGATCGTCCACTGAGGATGCTCCCGCTGCGGCGTGACGCTGATCGCGCGGTAGGAGTAGCCGTCCTGCTCCGTGATCTCCCAGGTGAAGTCGACGGTTTCACCGACAAACAGTTCCCTGTATCCGCCACGGATTGTGCGCGAATGGCCGGGCTTCAGCTCAGGCATCGCATCGGCCCATATATGGGAGAAGAAGGCCCAGCAGCCGCCAGGGGTATCAGCGGACTCGATCACGCCCCAACCCTGCTCGCCGTTCCAGATCGAGACGGTTCCCTTGCTCATCGTTCGATACTCGCACGGCAGCCCGCCCCCTGACGAGCAGATTTACACTCTCCCCTCCCGGGAGGGTAGGGTCTGACGATCTCGTAAGGACGGAACCCTGATGGCTGCAACCACACTCGACACGACCACCGACGACGGCACCGTACGGTCTGCGCTGCGCTCGCCCCGGCGCCTCAAAACCGAAGTGCTCGGCGGCCTCGTTGTTGCCTTGGTGCTTATCCCCGAGGCGATTTCGTTCTCGATCATCGCCGGCGTGGATCCGCGGGTGGGTCTGTTCGCGTCGTTCACCATGGCCGTCACCATCGCGATTGTCGGTGGCCGTCCGGCGATGATCTCGGCAGCCACAGGCGCGGTTGCGCTGGTGGTAGCGCCCCTGACCCGCGATTACGGCATCGACTACCTCATTGCCACTGTCCTGCTGGCCGGAGTCCTGCAAATCGTGCTGAGTGTGCTCGGTGTGGCAAAACTGATGCGGTTCATTCCGCGCAGCGTGATGGTGGGATTTGTCAACGCACTCGCGATCCTGATCTTCATCACCCAAATTCCTCATCTGATCGGTGTGCCGTGGCTGGTCTATCCACTTCTGGTGTGCGCCATGCTGATTCTGATATTTCTCCCCAAGCTGACCACCGCTGTCCCGGCGCCGCTGGTGGCCATCGTCGTGCTGACCGCGGTAACCGCCGTCTTCTCGTTCGACGTGCCCAATGTCGGTGACGAGGGCGAACTTCCGTCGAGCCTGCCGACGCTGATGTTCCCCGACGTCCCACTGACGATGCACACGCTCTCGATCATCGCGCCATTTGCTCTGGCCATGGCATTGGTCGGACTTCTCGAATCATTGATGACCGCAAAGCTTGTCGACGACATCACCGATACCCACTCGAACAAGACTCGCGAGGGATGGGGGCAGGGAGTCGCCAACATCGTCACCGGAATCTTCGGCGGCATGGGCGGTTGCGCGATGATCGGACAGACAATGATCAACGTCAAGGTCTCGGGAGCACGCACCCGTATTTCCACCTTTCTGGCCGGAGTGTTCCTGCTGATCCTGGTGGTCGGCCTCGGCGATGTGGTGGCCTTGATCCCCATGGCCGTTCTGGTCGCAGTCATGATCATGGTGTCCGTCGGCACCCTCGATTGGCACAGCATCAATCCTAAAACTCTGCGGCGCATGCCTCTTGGCGAGACCACCGTCATGCTCGTGACCGTCGCCGTTACGGTAGCGACGGAAAACCTCGCGTACGGCGTCATCGTCGGAGTCATCACCGCCATGGTGATATTTGCCCGACGCGTCGCACATCTGACCGAGGTGGTCGACGTTGCGCATCCCGACGAGAACACGCGGGTCTACGCGGTGCGCGGCGAACTGTTCTTCGCGTCGAGCAATGACCTGATATACCAGTTCGACTACGCCGGTGACCCGCAGAACGTAATCATCGATCTCTCCGGTGCCCACATCTGGGACGCGTCCACCGTCGCTACGCTGGACGCGATCACCACGAAATATGCAGCTCGTGGCAAGAACGTCGAGATCGTCGGCCTGGACGCGGCATCCGCGGAGCGCCACGTCCACTTGTCCGGCCGGATGGGAGCAGGTCACTGACATGGAAAACAAGCCCATGAGAATCGGTCAGGTTGCCGAGCGCACCGAATTGTCGATCAAAACCATTCGCCACTACGACGATGTCGGGTTGGTGACACCGTCCGAGCGCAGCGGCGGGGGCTTCCGGCTCTACACCGAATCCGACGTCGAACGCCTGCTCGTGATTCGGCGGATGAAGCCACTCGGATTCACCCTGGACGAGATGAAACAACTTCTCGAATCCTTGTCGATCCTGGCCGACGACGCCGCTGATCCCCTATCGCGGACCACGGCAACCGAATTCATCTCGGCCTGCCATACGCGCGCCGAGGACAGCTGCAACCACCTGCGCAAACAGCTTGCCTACGCCGAGGAGTTGACTGCGGTGCTCGCAGCACCGATTTCGGCAGAGTTCCCGGCACAACTGCGTCCCTGAACTAGGCTGGACACATGGCCAGATACTTCGATGTCCACCCGCACGACCCGCAGCCGCGTGCGATCAGCCAGATCGTCGCAATGCTTCGGGACGATGCCCTCATCGCATACCCGACAGATTCCTGCTACGCCCTGGGTAGCCGGATGGACAACCACGGTGGCGTTGACCGGATTCGTGACATCAGGGCACTGCGCTCCGATCACCATTTCACCTTGGTGTGCGCGGACTTCTCACAGCTCGGCCACTTCGTGCATGTCAACAACGCCGCGTTTCGCGCGGTAAAAGCTGCCACACCAGGGCAATACACGTTCATCCTGCCCGCGACCAAGGAAGTTCCGCGGCGCCTCGCACATCCGAAGAAGAAAACCGTCGGCGTGCGAATCCCCAACCATCCGGTAGTACGGGCCCTACTCCACGAACTCGGTGAGCCACTGCTCTCGAGCACCCTGATCCTTCCCGGCGCAGAAGAACCCATGACGGATGGTTGGCTGATCAAGGAAGAGCTGGACAACCATCTCGACGCCGTAATCGACTCGGGCGATTGTGGCACCGAACCGACAACTGTCGTCGACTTCTCCTCCGGTGCACCGGAGGTTGTACGCGTCGGCGGCGGGGACCCGTCACGCTTCGAGTGAGCGTAGATGTATGTCTGAACCTCAGGATCTGGTCGGCGCTGTACTCGGGCTGTCCATCGGCACGATAACCCTGGTGGTCGTTGCATCGCTGATCGCGAAGTTTCCCGGCGACGAGCCGAACTCCGTGATGGGGATACGCACCAAAGCAACGATGTCGAGCCCCGAAGCCTGGCAACAGGCCCATCGAGCTGCCCGCCCAGGACTGCGGCGAGCAACATGGATTGCGCTGGCCGGCTTTGCTGTTCAGCTCGGCATCGGCATCACTGTCGGATTCGGGACGGCTGCTTCTGCCGCGGCGGCGGCAGTGGTGTTTGCCGCGGTGACGGTCGCGATCCTGGGTGCGGCACTGACCGGCAACAGGGCGGCGCGAGAAATTCAATGCCGCAACTGAATGTGCTTCCCTAGGTGTGAATCAGGACGCCTGCAACAAACGTCTTCACGAGCTCCCGCTCGTCACGTGCGTCGACGCCAGGCACCATGAGGAGCGAGAGAATGACTCGTACCGTCCACTTCGCGTGAGCCCCGTCGGCACTGCTGCCGAGGAACGCGGCTCCCAAGCCGTTGATGACCTCCGACGAATTCGCCAGCTCACCAGACAGACTCGCATCCCCTGGCAGAAACCACGCTGCCAGCGTCGGGGTACTGCGCACCGCGGACACGGCCGAGAGGATCGCCGCTTCGAGTCGCTCCCGCGGATCGGCGATCGGCGCAACGGTCGCGGCAATGGCGGCTCCCAGCTTTCGCGCTTCACGGTGAACAAATGCAACGTGCAGGGCCTGCCGATTCTCGAAATAGCGGTACAGAGTTGCGCGGGAACAGCCTGCAGCAGAGGCTATCTCAGCCATTCCCACCGCACCGACGCCCTTGTCGACAAACAACACTGCCGCACTGTCGAGAATCTTCTCGGCAGCGGCAAGGGCCCGGCCGTCCCCCAGCCAGTCGCTGCTCACGACGCGTTCACCGACAGCGGAGCCGTCAGCGGACGGCGGACGTAGTTTCCCGGCGCGTACGTCATTGCGTCGACATCAACACGGAAGTCGGGAATGCGAGCCAGCAACTCTTCCAACGCAACTCGCGCTTGCATACGAGCCGCCGACGCGCCCAGACAGTGATGTGCGCCGTGACTGAACGTCAAGATCTTCTGCGGTTTACGCAGCACATCAAGTTCACCGGCATCCGGGCCGTACTTCGACGGGTCACGATTAGCTGCTCCGTACATCAACAGCACCTTGCGTCCCGCCGGAATAGTCTTGCCGCCCAAGCTCACATCGCGGGTGACGGTTCGAGCAAGACCCTGCACTGGCGACGTGAGTCGCAACAGTTCCTCGACCGCGTCGGTGATCAGTTCCGGATCGTCGATCAGAAGCTGACGCTGGTCGACTCGCTCGGTCAGCATCGCCACCGAACCGCCCAACATCCCTGTTGTGGTGTCGTTTCCGCCTGCCACCATCGTGAATGCAAATCCGAGGATCGACAGCAAACCGCTGATGTCACCATCCGCCCCGAGGCCTGCCGCCAGGAGGTGTGAAATCGTGTCGTCGCCCGGTTCCACCTTGCGTCGCTCGACCAACGACGCGAAGTACATCATCAATTCACCTGTCGCGGCCTGCGCCGTTGTTGCTGCGGCAAGCGCACCCCCGGCAGAATTGGCAGCAACGATCGCCTCCGTCCACCCGTCGAACTGGTCGCGATCGGATTCCGGGACTCCCAGGTAGTGCGCAACAACCATCGACGGTAGTGGCTTGAAAAGTTCGACGACTATGTCACCGCTGTCGCGCGCTTTCAAGGCCTCGATGCGCTCGACGACAAAATCCCGAACCATCGGTTCGACGGCAGACACCTGACGGGGAGTAAATCCTTTGGACACCATGCGGCGGAACTCCGACTGAGCTGGCGGATCCTGCATCACAAACGGTGGATTGTCCTGCATGCCTATCTGTTCCAGCTCGCCGTAAACGGTGGTCAGACCCTTGGCGGACGAGTACGTCTGGTAATCCCGCGCTGCGTTGTAGACGTCCTCATGGCGGGTGAGAACCCAATAGTCCTCCCCGGGGACCTCGGGGAGGACGTGATGCACGGGGTCGTGTTCACGCAAGGCGTCGTACATCGCCCAAGGTGATCGCCAGGATTCCCCGGTCGACGGAACAAACTGCGGCAGGTGTGACACAGACGACGTCATGCCTCGACTATGAGACAGAAACACAATTATGTCAATGATTGGCGCGCAGGGGATGCGCCCGCGCATTATCGTGTCCACATGACCACCGGCAAGTCCCGCACCGTTGTCGCTGTTCTCCTCCCCCGCGAACACCTGCCCTTCATCCGCGATTGGTGCGTGCACCACATCGAACAGGGATGGGACGTCGTGCTGTACGACAACACCGGTTCCGTTGGATCGTCGCGGCGAAGCAGTGCATTCAGCCTGCATCGGTGGCATGGGAGAAGTATCGACAAGCGCGGAAACTCCTACGGCACGTTTACCGAAACACTGTCCGACAGTGACGTTCAAGCGGCATTTCGCCGCGAACTGCAGGGCCTCCCCGTCACGGTCGTCGAATGGCAACCCCGGGATACGGAAGGCCGGATAGTGCACGGCCAGGTCGAGGCATACGTCGACTACGTCACGCGATTCCGCACCTCTGTTGCCTGGAGCGCCTTCATCGACGCCGACGAATACCTCCAGCACGCACCGGGATTGGACTGGGACGACCTACTGCACGCTGCATCGGAACAGGACTGCCACCGCATCCAACTCGACGCACTGGTCTACGAATCACGCTGGACCAGCGGCGGGGAACCACGCGAACTGCGAGACCTCACATGCCAAGGCCTGCAAGAGTACGGCTGCAAGAATATTGTTCGCCTGTCGGAAGTTCTCGACGCCGACATTCACTGGTACTGGAAGACCACGGGGGACGACACCCGCATCACACCGCACCGCTCACTCTTCTGGTTTCGCCACTACCGCGGTAGCGAGGCCGTTCTCGACCTAACACCGAACAGGAACTACCCGAGGCCTGACACTGCCGAAAGTCTGGAAGTTCCGCAGGCATCTCACACACGATGAATGTGTCTGCAAGACACAGGTATTGGAACTACAGATAGACCTCCGGCCCGCGACCTGTTGCCAGTTCGCGGGCCGGAGATGTAGATCAGCGACAGATCAGGAGCCGGTGCCGGCGTTGATCAGTCCGGCGAGGCCGAGGATCGCGCCGACGCCGCCGATGAGGCCTGCGATGGGCGAAGCGTACTTAGCCAGGTCGCCGAGCAACTTAGCGGTATCGGCGTCAATGCTACCTGTGGTTGGCATTTCAATCTCCTCATCATGGAATGTGTGCGTGAGCCCCACGCCGGGTGTGTAACCGCGCTCACACTAGCTGTAAGACGGCCGATATTAAAAGCGGTTCCGCTGAGTGGGATACAGATCACATCCCGACCAGTAAGAAGCCAGGAGAAATACTGCGCGAAGGAGGCAACCATTCGGGTACCGCTAAATGACGAGCAGGAGAACAACAGTGGGCAAATTGGACGGAAAAGTGGCGCTTATCACAGGCGCTGGCCAAGGTGTTGGGCAGGGAGTCGCATTTGCCCTGGCCAAGGAAGGTGCGTCCATTGCCGTTGTCGGTCGCACCGAATCGAAGCTTGTCGACACCTGCAAGGAAATCACCGATCGTGGTGGCCGGGCCGAGCCCGTGCTCGCTGATGTCAGCGACGGAGACTCCATCACCGCAGCGGTTGACCGAACCGTCGAACTGTTCGGTGGAGTCGACATCCTCGTCAACAACGCGAGCCTGAATCCCTTGGGCAACATTCTGGACCTGACACCCGAGAAGCTGGCTGCCGGACTCGAGTCCGGGCCCGTGGCAACACTGCGCACGATGCAGGCGTGCTACCCGTCGATGAAGGCCCGTGGCGGCGGCGCGATCATCAACATGGTCAGCTCGGTGGCCGTTCGTTGGGACGCCAGCGGCTACGGCGGGTACGCAGCCGTCAAGGAGTCCGTGCGTGCGCTCACGCGAGCAGCAGCCTGCGAGTGGGGTGTGGACGGGATTCGTGTCCTTGCTGTCGCGCCACACGCCTCGTCGCCCGGCTTGCAGCGCTGGGCCGAGGCTCGCCCCGAGGAAGCAGCGGCCTTTGTGGCCAGCATTCCGATGCGCCGCATCGGCGACTGCGAAAACGACATCGGCACTGCCGTCGCATTCCTCGTCGGACCCGACGCCGGCTACCTGACCGGTGCAACAATCCCACTCGACGGTGGACAGTCCCGCTGGGGATGACAGAACTATGGGCGGCCCTGGATCGATTACCGATTCAGGGCCGTTCGGCTGTGCTTTTACTACGATCACCCAGCAATGTCCTGTCCTCAGCCGTTGATCGGTGAAATACAAATGCCACCAAAGCGGACGACAGGCTCAGAACAGTCAGAATGATTAACCCGACCATCCACCACATGGCTGCCAGTATGCCTGACACAGCACCTGCGGTGACAAGCACCCGAACGAGATCGAACAAATCGGACAAGTGCGAAACTGGCTCTGCCACAGTCCAATAGACCATCATCCACAGCGACACGACAAGGCGCAGCGTGATCGACGGCACAGAGCACTCACACGATCGACAAATACGGTGCATTCTGGACAGATGACTTCGTCTCGTTCCGCTATGGAAGCCGTCGACACTGCGCTCAGTGCCCCATGGGGCGGGATCAGCAACATCGCCGACCTCGACGGGGACATGCACTGGGTAGATTTCGGGGGACCCGAGGGGGTCGATTTCGGGGGACCCGAGGGGGTCGATTTCGGGGGACCCGAGGGGGTCGATTTCGGGGGCCCCGAAGACTCGACGCCCATCGTCCTGGTCCACGGACTCGGCGGCTCACATTTGAACTGGGTCCGGGTGGCGCCCACTCTGGCGAAACACACACGTGTCTACGCGGTGGATCTGCCTGGCTTCGGCCTCACCCAGGCTCACGGTCGCACGACACACATTCAGGCAAATGCCGCACTTCTGAACCGGTTTATCGACACGGTTGTCGGGAAACCGGTAATTCTGTTCGGCAACTCGATGGGCGGAATGGTATCTGCCCTCGCTACCGCCGCCCGCCCTGATTCGGTGGCCGGCCTGGTGCTGGTCGACCCTGCGCTGCCTCTTCCGATTCGGATCCCCGATCCCGTCATCGCTGCCCAATTCCTCGTGTACGCGCTGCCCTATGTGGGGGAACAGGCAATGAGCCTTGGCCGACGGACGATGACGGACGAGCAGTTGGCCACGCAGATGACCAACCTCTGTTTCGTAGACCCCGCCCGCGCCGACTCCGAGGTGGTTGCAGCAGGCGCCGCCCTGGCGAAGATCAGGCGCGGCTTTGCCACTCAGGACGCAGACTTCCTGCAAGCCGCACGATCGCTGCTCACCGTGTTGGCCCGTCCACAGAAGTATCGAAAAGCATTGCGCGACATCAGTGCTCCCACGCTTCTCCTGCACGGCGAGCGCGATCGCCTCGTCTCGGTGGCTGCGGCACGAGCTGCCGCCGCAGCACATCCACACTGGACCACGATCATCCTCGGCGACACCGGGCACACTCCCCAGCTGGAATTGCCGGACGAGTTCAACCGTCATGTCCTGGCATGGCTCTCGCACACGAGACTGATCACGATCTGACACTCACCGGAACCACACCGGTGGATCTGCCGTCCCGATCGAGCAAGTGCCCCATCAGTTTTGGTGTGTTCAGGACGACTCGACGGTCCACCACCTCGAGCGTCGGCGCCCGGGCAGCCAAGTCCGCTTCGAGTGCCGCAAGGTCAGGCAGTGCGCGAAACCACCCGGCAAAGAAAAGATTGTTCGAGCCTGCGACGGTGGCAACAAGACGAATCTCCGTCCGGGCCCGCAGGATTCGCGCCGCACGCTCCGCATCGAGTATGGGAATCCGAGCCGTCAGCAGTACCCGAATCGGCCGCCCCGTCGCGGATCTCGCCAATTCACAACGCAACAGGGTGTGCTGCGACAGGGCCCGGCCCAGCCGTCGACGAGCCGTCGAGGTGCTGATCTCGAGTTCATGAGCAAGTTCGGTCACCGACACGCGCGGTCTGCGTCCGAGAACGTCGATCACGGCGACCGTTGCCCGGTCCAACGGATGTCGGCGCCCGAGCGGCGGCGGCGCCACCCCGGATTCACGCAGCGTCCGAACGCCGGAGGGTTCGAGAGTGCCCAGCCGCCAACGACTTCCCTCGGTGAATACCCTGGTGACAGGGTGCACCACGACGTCGGTCACCCCGTCCTCGAGTTGCAGATCGTCGAGTACGTATCGAGCCAGCGCATCTGTGCTGACAAACAGCGCTTCTGCCATGACTGCGCAACCACCCGAGTGAACGTTCACGCTCATCACATGCGCGTGCGCCACGAGTCGATCGACGATCTGCCTGCGTGATCGAGGTTCGCACCGAACGTCGAGGAATGCCAACACCGATCCCGCGTCGGCGGCCGGGTACGCCGCTATCCAGGCAGTGCCCGAGTCGGTGAGAGATCTCCACCGACGCGCAGCGGTCACCGGGTCAACCCCGACAACGTTGCCGATCAACGCCCACGATGCGCGCGGCTGTACCTGCATCGCGTGGACGATTCGCAGATCGATCTCGTCCAAAACTATCGAATCCTGCATGACGAAATAAACTAGTGCATAAATACTGCATTACGGTCCGCAAATCCCGGCGCGAACGCACTCTCAGACAATGACGACAAAAGATCGCGCGGCCAAGCACCTCGACACCATCTCCGATGCCGCACTGGCACTGAGTCACCAGATCCACGAAGATCCCGAACTCGCGTTTGCCGAGTACAACGCGTCGGCCGCCGTCGCGGACATGCTCGAGGGCGCCGGTTTTGCGGTCGAGCGTGGTGTTGCCGGACTCCCGACCGCCCTCGCCGCTACGTACGGCAACGGCGAACTCGTGATCGGTCTGTTTGCCGAGTACGACGCGCTCCCCGATATCGGACATGCCTGTGGGCACAACATCATCGCCTCTGCCGCCGTGACCGCAGGATTGCTCCTCGCACCGTTGGCCGACGAACTGGGAATCACCGTGGCCGTCTTCGGCACTCCGGCCGAAGAGGGCGGCGGCGGAAAGGTCGTCATGCTCGAGGAGGGCATCTTCGATTCACTGCATTGCGCCATGATGGTGCACCCCGGCGCGGGAGACCTGCGCGCCCCCAACATGCTTGCCATCTCGCACCTCGACGTCGAGTACACCGGAGTGTCCTCGCACGCGTCGTTTGCCGTCGGCGCCGTCAACGCAGCCGACGCGTTCACCGTCGCCCAGGTGAGCATCGGCCTACTACGACAGCATCTTCCGAAGGACGTTCAAGTTCACGGTTACGTCAGCGACGCCGGAGTCGCACCCAATGTCATTCCCGGCAGCTCCCACGGGACGTACGCCGTCCGAGCCGAAACGCTGGGCGGCGTCGAGGCAGCCCAGCCCAAGGTGGAGCAGTGTTTCACCGCCGGTGCCATCGCGACCGGTTGCGACATCGCGATGACGTCGCCGTCGCCCGCGTACGCGGAGTCACGGTGGGATCAGCAGTTGAGCGTCCTGTACCAGGAGAACCTCGAGGCGCTCGGTCGCACGTTCTTCGACTACAACGGTCCGGCGGCCGGGTCAACCGACATGGGCAATGTCTCGCACCGTATCCCGACCATCCATCCCATCATCGGGATCGAATGCAACGGCGCCGGCAACCACCAGCCCGAGTTCACTGCGTACTGCCGCTCCGAGACCGGCGACAAAGCCGTCCTGGACGGCGCGTTGGGACTGGCGTGGACGGCGATCGACTGTGCAACGGATGCGGAGGTGCGTGCCCGACTCCTTGAAGGGCCTGCGGCCCCGTGAGCCTTTTCGGTAGCGTCGGCTACCACAACGACGCCCAGGAGGAACTCATGCTCGACGGAACTCCCTGTTGGATCGACCTCACCAGTTCGGACACCGAGGTCGCGAAGAACTTCTACACCAACGTGTTCGGCTGGCAGGTCGAGCGCAACGACGATCCGCAGTACGGCGGATACGCCATCTTCAGCAAGGACGGGCAACCCATCGCCGGTCTCGGCCCCCAGCAGGAGGGCAATCCGTACGGCAACATCTGGACCACCTACATCTCCTCTTCCGACGCGGCAGCCTCCGCCGCCGAAGCCGAGGCTGCCGGCGGCACGATCATGATGCCGTCCATGCAGGTCGGCGATCAGGGGAGCATGGCGATTATCGGCGATCCGGCCGGCGCGGTGATCGGAATCTGGCAGCCCGATCAGCATGAGGGATTCGGGTTGGTCGGAGTGCCCGGCGCTCCGGTATGGCACGAGACGATGTCGAAGAATTACACGGCCGCGCTGCCGTTCTACGCGGATGTGTTCGGCTGGCAGTTCGAGTCGATGGGTGACACGGACGAGTTCCGCTATTCACAGGCCAAGCTGGGCGGCTCTGCCGTTGCCGGTGTCATGGATGCCAGTTCGTTCCTGCCGACAGAGGTGCCGTCCTTCTGGCAGGTGTACTTCGGCGCCGACGACACCGATGCCGCAGTCGCGAAGGTCGTCGAGTTCGGTGGCAGCGTCATCGCGGCCCCTGAGGACACCCCGTTCGGGCGTCTGGCTGGTGTCGCAGATCCGCTAGGGGCGGCGTTCCGTATCTCGACCATCGTGGGCTGAGGGCCTGTGTCCCTGTGCGCCTTTCCGGTAGCGCCGACTACCCAAAAGGCGCACGGGGGCGGAGCCCCTATTTGAACGCATGCCCAGAAGGTGTGCAGTTTTGGGCGTTCACCGCCTAATCTCATGGGATGCCCGCCCCCGCACCTCTCCTCGATGTGTACTCGCAACCGACACTGTCGACGCTTGCGCCGTCAATTCTCGCCTCGCTGGGAGTTGCCGGCGAGCCCAATCGACTGAATCTGCCCCCCAGCAAACGAACGGTGATTCTGCTGGTCGACGGCATGGGGGCTAATCTCCTGGCGCGCAATGCCGAGCATGCTCCGTATCTGAACTCTTGGGTCGGCTCCCCGATCCGTGCCGGATTTCCCACCACGACGGCCACCAGCATCGTGTCTTTGGGAACCGGCCTCCCGTCGGGCGCGCACGGCATCACCGGCTATCAGTCGTACGTCGAAGAAGCCGATGCGGTGTTCAACTGGCTCGGGTGGCATCCCACCGGGAAAAAGGAGTCGTACGCCGATTCGATAGTCCCCGAGGTCCTCCAACCGGAAGCCACGACGTTCGACCGGGCGCAGGCCGCAGGCATCACCGTGACGACGGTTGTCCCGTCCAAGTTCGACGGCAGCGGACTTACTCGCGCGGGCATGCGCGGGGCAGCTTTTGCCGGCATTCAGGCGTACGGCGATCTGGTGGCTCGCACGGTTGCCGTCGCCAAATCCGCGGAGCGCACCTTCACGTATTGCTACATCAGCGAGATCGACGCCCTCGGGCATGTGTACGGACCTGAATCGGAGCCGTGGCTCCAGCAACTCTCACTCGTCGATCGTGTTGTCGAACAACTCGCCGCTGCCCTTGGTCCGGACGTGACTCTGATCGTGACCGCCGACCACGGAATGGTCGAGATCACCGACGCAAACAAGATCGACTACGACAACTCGCCGGTGCTGTCCAAGGACGTACTGGCGCTCGCCGGCGAACCACGCTGTCGGCACATCCACACCCGTGAAGGCGCGGCGGCCGACGTGGCCGCGCGTTGGCGCGCCGAACTCGGTGACCGGATGTGGATCGGCACCCGGGCCGAGGGCATTGTCGCCGGGTTATTCGGCCCCTCAGTACATTCCGCGTTTCACGGGCGGATCGGCGACGTCATCGCCATCGCCACCGACGATGTTGCTGTGGTGCGCCGCTCAGTGGAATCAGGTTTGGCCGGGCTGCCCGGTCAGCATGGCGCACTCACACCGGACGAACTACTGATCCCGCTACTGTCGTCGCCGACTCGCTGAGCCGAACCAAGCCGTACCGAACGAACGAGAGCCCGCGAACCTGTTCGGTTCGCGGGCTCTCGTCTGTGAAGAAGATCAGGCGTTCGGATCGGTTCCGAGCGGCGGCAGGATGACAACCTGGCCGGCGTAGGACAGTCCGGCACCGAAGCCGACCAACAGGGCCTTGTCGCCCGGCTTGACCTGGCCGTCGCGGAGCATCTGCTCCATGGCCAGCGGAACCGAAGCAGCGGACGTGTTGCCCGTCTCGGCAATGTCGTTGGAGACCGGGAATCCTTCGGGCAGCTTCATGCTGCGAGCGATGACCTCGTTGATGCGCTGGTTGGCCTGGTGCGGCACAAACGCGTCGATGTCGTCGATGGTCAGACCCGACTTCTCGAGCGTGCGCGTGGCAACCTTGCCCATTTCGAAAGCAGCCCAACGGAATACGGCCGTACCGGCCATCTTGATCCACGGACGAGCGCCTTCGGGCTTCTCGATGAACTCGAGCCAGCTCGGCTCCTGCTTGATGGCGTCGGACTGGCTTCCGTCCGAACCCCACTCGACGGGACCGATTCCCACGGTGTCACTGACACCGACGATGACGGCACCGGCGCCGTCGCCGAAGATGAAGCGCACACTGCGGTCGGTGGGCTCGGTGGTGTCACTCATGCGGTCGACGCCGACCACAAGCGCGTAGTCGGCGGTTCCGCCGCGGATCAGGTCGTTGGCAACGCCGAGTGCGGTGCTGAATCCGGCACAGCCGGCAGCCAGGTCGAATGCGGCCGGACCGTTCATACCGAGTTCGTGAGCGATCACCGATGCGGCCTGCGGTGTCTGCAGGTCGTAGGTGGAGGTGGCGATGATGACAGCGCCGATCTGCTCGGGAGCGATGCCACTGGCAGCCAGAGCGCCGCGGGCGGCACCGAGAGACATCGCGACGACGCCTTCGCCGTCGCCGGCAAAGCGGCGAGACTTGATGCCTGTGCGCGTCTGAATCCACTCGTCGGTGGAATCGATCGTCTCGCAGATCTCGTCGTTGGTCACAACCCGCTCAGGGCGGTGAACGCCGAGCCCGAGAAGGACGGACTGCCGACCTCCGGCCACACTGGCAATCGGCTTACCCATTGATCGATCTCCTCGTTGCTTCAGGTGCATTACTCGTTTCCGAGATCACACGTTACGTAGCGGACATACGCCCACGCCTCTCAGGTCACCGTTAGGTTACGACAACAACATGAGGCTGGCTCACATTACGCTTCTCGCGCGTCTGCCGTCCAGATGTTCGATCAAGCCCGCAAATGGGCTAGAACAGCCAGAACCCGACGATGCCCGCTTTGGGAAGTCGACAGGCCGAGCTTCGCGAAGATATTTCCTATGTGCTTGCTCACAGCAGTGTCGCTCACAACCAGTTTCTGCGCGATTTCCTGATTTCCCAACCCTTCTGCCATTAAGCCGAGCACTTCCGATTCCCGCGGAGTGAGTGCGCGAATGGGATCGTCGGCGCGCCGACGGCTCATCAGTTGGGATACCACCTCGGGGTCCATGACAGTTCCGCCGCCGATCACCCGCTCGAGCGCGTCGACAAATTCGGCGACCTTGCCGACACGTTCCTTCAGGAGGTATCCGACACCTCCAGCGCCGCCCGCGAGGAGCTCACCGGCGTAGCGATCCTCCACGTACGCGGAAAGCACCAGAACGGGAAAGCCTGGCCGTATCTTGCGAACCTCTATCGCGGCCCGCAGACCCTCGTTGGTGAACGTGGGCGGCATCCGCACGTCCAGGACGCCGGCGTCGGGAGCGATGTCCTCGAACACCGACAGGAACTGGTCCGCGTCGGGCACCGCAACAACCTCGTAGCCCTCCCCGCGCAACAGCAGCGCCAGTCCCTCACGCAGCAACGCGTCGTCCTCGGCAATCAGAATCCGCACGGCAGTTCCACCTTCATCGTTGTCGGCCCACCGGCCGGACTGTCCAGGACCACAGTTCCCTCGAATGCTTCGACCCGACGCCTGATCCCGGCGAGACCGCCCCCGAAACGTTCGCTCGCGCCGCCGTGCCCGTTGTCGAGAACGTCGATTGTCATGGTCTCAGGATCGGATTTCGTGGACGCTCGCACGGTGACAGCGTGTGCGCCACTGTGTTTGGCGACATTGGTCAGTGCCTCGGCCACCACGAAGTAGGCGGCGGCCTCCACTGCGGCCGGAGCGCGTCGTAGGTTCTCGATTTCGAGCACACAGGGCACGGTTGAACGTCCCGCAAGAGCGGACACCGCACCGTCCAGACCGAGTTCGTCGAGAATCGGCGGGTAGATGTCGTGAACGAGCGCCCGTAGCTCGCTCAGTGCTTCCGTTGCCGCTGCCTGCGCCCGGTGCACCTGTGGAAGCGCCTGATCCGGATTGTTCGACAGTGCCCGCTCGGCCATTCCGAGCATCATCACCACCGCCACCAGACGGTTCTGGGCACCGTCGTGCAAGTCCCGCTCGATGCGTTTGAGTTCTGCCGAGTGTGCGTCCAACGCCGCCGCACGACTTGCGGTCAACTCGCTCACCCGCCGCGACAAATCTGCCCGGGCATCCTTCGCCAGCAGAGACGACGCCAACAGTGAGAGCCACCGCGCCATCGCCGGAATCAGCCACCACGCCAACAACAAATACAGGGCACCGACGACGGGCATGCCGGCCGCGCCCCACCACGACGTCACGGGATAAAGATTGGACACCGGCTCGTCGGCGGGCATGGCCTGCCAATAGAACGGAACCGCAAAGGTATTGAGGGCGCCCAGTGGCAACGCGACGGTGAGAAGTGCGGCGACGGGTGCTCCCATTGCATGGAGAACCAACCAGCCGCCGTCGCGTCGCGTCGACCGGTCGGTGAGCAACCGACGGAGATCCCCGATTCCCGGGTTGGCCGGCATGGGCGGATAGTGATGGGGAACAGCAGAACCCGAGTAGCGAGCCGAACGAGCACGGGCAAGATCCGCCCACCATCGCAACACGCGCACGTAGGACGGAACCAGCACCCACCCCACGATCAGCACCGACAACGAGAGCAGGACCATGCCCGCGATCACCAAAGCCAGGGACACCACGCCGGCGCAACCCTCGACAAGTACGTAGCGCACTGCCCGAAACCTCTGCTTCACCGTCCCAGCATGCCGCACTCACCGCGCAGATCCACTACAGCTGGCTACACCATCTATTCGGGACTCTGCAGGATGTCGGGACGCACCGAATCTCCATAGCGTCTATTTCATGAAGAATCGACACGCGGTCCTCAATCCTCCGGCACCGACGGTGACCGCTCCCGCCGTCCGGCTCGAGGGAGTCAGCAAGGACTACGGCAAAGGCGGCGGCGTCACCGCTCTCGACAACGTCAGCCTCACCCTGCCCCGCAGCACGTTCACCGCGGTCATGGGTCCGTCCGGTTCCGGCAAGAGCACCTTCCTGCACTGCGCTGCCGGTCTCGACAGCCCGACCAGCGGATCGACCTGGCTCGGCGGCACCGACATTTCACGACTGAAGCCGAAGGCCCGCAGCATCTTCCGACGCGACCATGTCGGTTTTGTCTTCCAGGCGTACAACCTGCTCGGCGCGCTGACCGTGCAACAGAACATCACACTCCCCCTACTCCTCGCCGGACGCACCGCCGACAAGAACTACCTGACTTTCGTTCTGGAGGCAGTCGGACTCGGCGCGTTGCGCAATCGTGCACCTGCCGAACTGTCCGGCGGACAACAACAACGAGTTGCCATCGCCCGAGCACTCATCACCCGACCCGACGCGCTTTTTGCCGACGAACCCACCGGCGCGCTCGACTCGCGCAGCGCGAAGCAGGTATTGGAACTTCTGCGCCATACCGCTGCCGAGTTCGATCAGACCGTTGTCATGGTCACCCACGATCCTGTTGCCGCGTCGTATGCCGACCGGGTGCTGTTTCTGGCCGACGGAAAACTGGTCGGGCACCTCGACCGGCCCACTCCGGCGCAGGTAGCCGAGCGCATGACGCACCTCGGGGACTGGTGACCGTGAAAACTCATACCGTTGCCCATCTGAGGGCACATCGCTCCGGCTTCATCGCCGTCTTCGTATCCGTGTTCTGCGCTGCCCTCCTCACCTGCGCGTTGGGGATTCTGCTGGAAACGGGAGTGCGAGGCGGAGTCTCGCCGCACCTCTACGCCGGAGCCGACGCCGTCATCAGTGCGCCGCAGGCACTGGTGGTCAAGGAAGACGCCGATCAGCCCTTTGCCGAGCGTGTTCTGCTCGACGGCGATGTGGTCCACAAGCTCGACGCACTCGATGCCACCGTTATTCCCGACATCTCCGTCCCCGTCAGCACCGGCGACGGCGTCGTACTCGACGCACATCCTTGGCGCACAGCGCAATTGGTGCCATATTCACTGACCGGCGGACGCGCACCGCAGAATCACAGCGAAGTTGTCGCCACCACCGGCGCTGCCGTCGGTGATCGAATCACTCTGGCGCACGGCGGGATCGAGGACGAGTACACCGTTGTCGGCACAGCTGATTCGGCTTCGGACGCATCACCCGACCGTCCGGCACTCGTCTTCCTGAACGACCAGGAGGCTGAACGGTTGTGGCCGCACGGGAATTCGGTCACCGCGGTCGGTGTGATCACGCCCGCAGGTGTGAATGCGGCCGCTCTTGCCCGCGAGGTGCTGGCCGACACCGGCGCTGAGGTCTCGACCGGCACCTCGCGCGGTGGCGTCGAATTCCTCGACGCCGGCGCTGCGCGAACCCAGTTGATCGTGGTCTGCGCATCGTTTGCGGGTCTCGCTTTGATGGTCGCCATGTTTGTCGTGTCCAGCACGCTCTCACTCTCGATCAACGCACGCCGTCGGGAGTTTGCCCTGCTGCGGGCAATCGGGGCCACCACGCGCCAGATTCACACGATGATCGGACGCGAGGTGCTCCTCGTCTCCACCGCCGCAGCCGCGCTCGGGCTGATCCCCGGATTCCTGCTTGCGGAAGTTCTGGGCGCGCAGTTCGCGAGTGCGGGCGTCATCCCTCCCGATTTTGCCTTGGTGTACAGCCCGATTCCCGCTGTGGGCGCATTTGTCATCTGCATTCTGACGGCGCGGGGCGCAGCGGCGGTGGCTGCCCGGCGCCCGGCAAAACTCGAACCTACCGAGGCGCTGCGCGAATCCGAGCGCGGCCCAGCCGAATTGAGTCGAGGGCGGATTGTCACCGGCGTCGTGCTCGGCGTACTCGGTCTGACTACGTCCGTACTACCGGCGTTCCTGCCCGGCGAGGCTGCAGCTGCCGGAGCGGGCAGTAGCGCACTGCTGCTGATCTTCTCCGTCGCCTTGCTTGGTCCACTGCTGGTGCGCGCCATCATCCGGGCCGTCGGCGGGCCACTGCGTCGTAGCAGCCGAGCGTCGCGAGTTCTGGCTGCCGCAAATGCCGAATCTCATTCGCGCCGGCTCTCCTCCGCCATCGTGCCGCTGGCGCTGGCCATCGCCCTGGGCTGCGTGCAGTTCTTCAGCCAGTCCACCGTCGCCGCGGAGGCAACCGATCAGTCGATCAAGGGAGTGACCGCAGATCTGATCGTCGGCGCTCCGGCCGGCATCGCGCCCGCACTCCTCGATTCCGTCAGGGCAATTCCGGGGGTGAGCGCCGCCAACCCCGTCGTCCGCAGTCAGGTCCTGCCGGTGACGAGCGGGGACGAGGCCGGTGCGGCGGTCACCCCGATCTCCGCGCAAGGAATCGACGCCGCCCACGCCGCGTCCACTCTCGACCTCGACATCGTGGAAGGAGATGTGGCCGATCTGACCGCCGACACCGTTGCTGTGAGCAGCGACGGCGCCTTCGCCCTCGGTGCCCGCGTCGGCAGTCGCGTCGATCTCCATCTCGGCGACGGAACGGTAATACATCCGCTGGTAGTCGCGACGTACGGTCGTGGACTCGGTTTCGGCGACGTCACTCTGCCGGTCGACACGCTGCGGACGCACTCCACCGACGCACTGATCGACACAATTCTGGTGCACACCGAACCCGGACGCATCAACGAAGTTCAGCAGTCACTGCAGTCCTTCTCCTCTATCTCTGCAATGAACCAGGACCAGTTCGGGGCCGCCGGCGCCGACGAGCGTCGCATGCAGTCCTGGGTGAGCATCCTCGCGGTCCTGGTTCTGCTCGGTTATCTGGCTGTCGCTGTCGTGAACACCTTGGTCGCGGCCACTGCCAAACGCTCGCGCGAGTTTTCACTCCTGCAACTGGTGGGCGCTCGGACTGATCAGGTTCGCGCAATGATGCGAATCGAATCCGTCATGGTGGTCGGTATCGCCATCGTGGTCGGGACACTGATCGCCGTACCTCCGCTGATGGGAATCGCGATGGCCGTCTCCGGCACGCCGGTACCCACCGTCTCGCCGGTGGTCTACGGATCGATAGTTGCCGTCACTGCCGCCTTGGGATTCCTGTCGATCGCCGTCCCGACGTGGGCCGCACTGCACAAGAACTGAGTGCCACTACCGTCGTCACTTATGGACGCGGCCGACTGGGACAAGAAGTACGAACGATCGGAACTCGTCTGGGGCACTCCCCCGAACGAGCTTCTGGTGGAATACGCGACGGCCCTCCCCCACGGCCAGGCATTGGACCTGGCCTGCGGCGAGGGCCGCAACGCGTTGTGGCTGGCAACACGAGGCTGGGAAGTGACCGGCATCGACTACTCGGCCGTCGCAATCGACAAGGCCCGCACGATCGCCTCCCGATCCCCGCGCTCCGTGGTCGATCGACTGGACTACCGCTGCGGTGACGTCACCACGGTCGATTACGGCCACAACTACGATCTTGCGCTCGTTCTGTACCTCCATCTGCCGGCACCACAGCGCACGATGGTTGTGAACCGTGCCATAAATTCTCTGAAACCTGACGGAATCCTCATGATTTTGGGTCACGACCGAAGCAATGTCGATTACGGCATCGGCGGACCACAGAATCCCGAAATCCTCTACACACCAGAGGATTTGATGGAAGAATTCGGAAACCAGCTCAGTTTTGAGATCGCCGGAAACCCACACAGACACACCGAAACGGGAATCGCGATCGACGCTCTTGTCATCGGCAGGAAATTTGTTGTTGGCAGTTCAAAGAACGACTAGTAACATGTATTAAGTTACCGACGAGTAATAAACTTCGGGCGGTACTAGGAGTGCTGGACCGCACCACCTCACTGGGAGAAGCAGACATGGGCCATTACAAGAGCAACGTTCGGGACCTCGAGTTCAACCTCTTCGAGGTACTCGGACTGGAAAAGCCACTGAGCGAAGGCGCTTGGGGCGATCTCGATGCCGACACCGTCCGCAGCATGCTGGCCGAGGTCGCACGACTGGCCGAGGGACCGCTCGCCGAGTCCTTCGCCGAGGCCGACCGTAACCCGCCTGTCTTCGACCCGGAGACCCACGAGGCGACGCTTCCCGAGTCCTTCAAGAAGTCCTTCCGCACCATGTGGGACGCCGAGTGGTTCCGCATGGGACTGAGTGAGGAAGTAGGCGGCGTACCCGTCCCCCGCACGGTCGTGTGGGCGATCGCCGAAATGCTCCTCGGCGCGCAGCCGGCCGCATTCATGTACCAGGCCGGACCCTCCTTCGCCGACGTGCTGTTCAACAACGGCACCGAAGAGCAGAAGAGCTGGGCAGCCACTGCTGTCGAACGCGGATGGGGGGCCACCATGGTCCTCACCGAGCCCGACGCCGGCTCCGACGTCGGCGCCGGCCGCACCAAGGCGATCAAGCAGGACGACGGCTCCTGGCACATCGAAGGTGTCAAGCGCTTCATCACGTCCGCAACCTCGGATGATCTGTTCGAGAACATCTTCCACCTCGTCCTCGCTCGCCCCGAAGGTGCCGGCCCCGGCACCAAGGGTCTGAGCCTGTTCTTCGTCCCGAAGACGCACTTCAACTTCGAGACCAACGAACTCGGCGACCGCAACGGCGTCTTCGTCACCAACGTCGAGCACAAGATGGGCCTCAAGGCATCCACCACGTGTGAGCTCACCTTCGGTGGCCACGGCGTCCCCGCACAGGGCTGGCTGGTCGGCGAGGTTCACAACGGCATCGCGCAGATGTTCGACGTCATCGAGCACGCTCGAATGATGGTGGGCACCAAGGCTATCTCCACCCTCTCCACCGGCTACCTCAACGCCCTCGACTACGCAAAGCAGCGCGTCCAGGGTGCCGATCTCACCCAGATGACCAACAAGGCCGCACCCCGCGTCACCATCACGCACCACCCCGACGTGCGTCGTAGCCTCGCGATGCAGAAGGCATACGCCGAAGGCCTGCGTGCGGTGTACCTCTACACCGCGGCCCACCAGGACGAGATCGTCGCCAAGCACGTCTCGGGCGCCGACAAGGACACCGCGTTCCGCGTCAACGACCTCATGCTCCCCATCGTCAAGGGCGTCGGCTCCGAGCGCGCGTACCAGTACCTGACAGACAGCCTCCAGACCCTCGGCGGCTCGGGATTCCTGCAGGACTACCCGATCGAGCAGTACATCCGCGACTCCAAGATCGACTCGCTGTACGAAGGAACTACCGCCATCCAGGCGCAGGACTTCTTCTTCCGCAAGATCGCTCGTGACCGTGGTGTCGCCCTCGCTCACATTGCCGGACAGATCAAGACGTTCATCGACAGCGAAGCTGGCAACGGTCGTCTCAAGGCGGAGCGCGCACTGCTCGCTACCGCACTCGAAGACGTCCAGACCATGGCGGCAACCCTCACCGGGTTCCTCATGGGCGCCCAGGAGCAGCCTTCCGAGCTGTACAAGGTCGGCCTCGGCTCGGTGCGCTTCCTGATGGCTGTCGGCGACCTGATCATCGGCTGGCAGCTGCTGCGCCAGTCGGAGATCGCTATCGCAGCGCTGGACAACGGCGCTTCCGACAAGGACAAGGCGTTCTACGAGGGCAAGGTCGCCATCGCGTCCTTCTTCGCCAAGAACGTACTGCCCGAGCTCACCGCGTCGCGCGAGATCATCGCCAACACGGAGAACGACATCATGGAGATCGACGAAGCTGCATTCTGATCGACTGACGGGTCCGGCCGCTGAGGGTTTTCCCTCAGCGGCCGGACCCGTTTCAGCTCTCTTCACGATCGGCCGCACACTTGGCGCACCGGTTCGGGTTGTCTGTGGTTGGCTGAAACAGCACTGCCGACTCCAACCCGAAAAGGTGATCGCCGTGGCCGCTCTGCACGAGGCGTACGAATCTCAGCCCGAGTACACACGCGAGACAGCAGTAACAGCGCGCGGGTTGCGCCTCGACGGCCCGTGGGGCCCGGTATTCGGCCCAGTCGACCTCGACATCGGAGCCGGCGGCGTCACCGTCATCGAAGGCTCGGCCGGATCCGGACGCACCTCACTTCTCCTGGCACTGAGCGGGCGATTGAAGCCCAGTTCCGGATCGCTGAGCGTATTCGGACGTACCCGCCCACGCGACATCTTCGACATCTGTTCCATCGCCGGTTTCGAGGACATCGACGAACTGGCGCAGTCAGTCACCGTTCGCGACCTCGTCACGGAGCAGATCCGTTGGGACGCACCATGGTACAAATTGATCGGCCGCGCCGGTGACGAGCAACTCGCCGCCGTCTGCGGGCCGGTGTTCGGCGATCACCCACTACCGCGCCTCGGTCAGTACGTCAGCGATCTCGGTGAACTCGAAGCCACCTTGCTGCGGATCGCCGTCGCGAACACGAAGAAGACCGCGGTGCTTGTCATCGACGACCTCGAACAGGTACGACGCGATGACGAGCGCGCCTACCTGGTGGAGCGACTCGCCGACCTGGGGCGATATCAGACCGTCATCTGCTCCACGGTGAATCCGCTGCCCGAAGGGTCACCGGTCGACGTGCTCACTCTGCGCGACGATGTCACCTATCCCGATCAAGAAGGCGCGAGGTAGCGGCGATGCTTGCAGGAATGTCACTCGGAACCGAACTCAAGCGGTTCTCCCGGGGAGTCATGCCCCGAATCGCACTCGTCACCATCATCCTCATGCCACTGCTGTACGGCGCAATGTACTTGTGGGCGTTCTGGAATCCGTTCGGCGAAGTCAACAAAGTTCCGGTCGCGCTGGTCAACATCGATCGTGGCGCCATGGTTCAAGGGAAAGAACTCAACGCGGGTGACCAGGTGAGCCAAGCCCTACTCGACTCCGGCGAACTGGACCTGCACCTCGTCTCCCCCGCCGAAGCAGCGCAGGGCGTTTCGGACGGTACATACTACTTCTCGCTGACGTTGCCCGAGAATTTCAGTGAAGCTGTCGCGTCGCCCACATCAGACAATCCACATAAAGCCCAGTTGCAGTTCGCCTTCAACGACGTGAACAACTACCTGGCCACGATCATCGGCCAAAACGCCGCCCAGCAGATCCTCAACCAGGTGGGCGCCACGATCGGCGCACAATCCGTCGAGACCGTGCTGCTGGGACTCACCGACGCGGGCGCCGGGCTGAAACAGGCCGCTGACGGAGCGCAACAACTCTCCGCCGGCATGACAACCGCAAACGACGGCGCAGCCCAACTTGCCAGCGGCTCGAAGACCTTGGCGGACAACATGGTGACTGCCCGCGACGGCGCCGCCACCCTTGCCGACGGTACTGCGCAACTCTCGACGGGAATCGACACCGCAACCGGTGGAATCCTGGCGCTCACCGACGGATTGGGGCAACTCGATGTGGGTGCCGGTCAACTGGGCAACGGCGCAACAGAACTCAGCGGTGGTGTCACCCAGGTTGTCGACACCCTCAATGCCCTGGGCGACACACAAGCTCAGGCAACACAGTTGGTCAGCCAAGCCGTCGCGGCACTGCGCCTGAATCCCGATCCGGTTTCCCAACAGATCGCCAACGCATTGGTACCCGCCCAGGACCTGCTCCGCACCCAAGGCTTCGGCGAATCCACGATGGGGCAACTGGCCGAGCTCAAAAGCGGCGCACAGCAACTCGCCTATCAACTCGGCGATCCGTCGAGCACCTTCCGCGCCGGCCTGAGCGCGGCGGTTGGTGGCGGCGGCGAACTGCGCAGCGGACTCGTGCAGCTACGCGACGGCGGCCAGCAGGTCAATGCCGGAGCCCAGAGCTTGAGCAGCGGTCTCGTTCAGCTCACAGACGGCAGCATCGAACTCTCCTCCGGCGCCGCTCAACTCGCCGAGGGAACCCCGAAGTTGCAGGCCGGCGCGTCCGAACTCGCCACCAAGCTCACCGAAGGGTCCGGGCAGGTGCCGAGTTGGACCGACGAGCAGCGCACCGCGGCAGCGCAAACGCTCTCCAGCCCGGTCGAACTGCAGGAAACCTACAAGAACCGAGCCGCCACCTTCGGCACCGGTTTCGCCCCGTTCTTCCTGCCCCTTGCACTGTTCGTGGGCGGCATCATCACGTGGATGCTGCTCAAACCACTGCAGAATCGACCGATCGCCAACGGACTGGGAGCACTGCGCGTTGTGTTGGCGTCGTATTGGCCGGCACTGCTGATCGGCGTCTGCCAGGTGATCGTCATGTACGTGGTGGTGCACTTCGGGGTGGGACTGCATGCCACGCATATCGCGGGCACCATCGGATTCCTCATACTCATCACGGCCACCTACATGGCACTGATCCAAGCCTTCAACGCGATATTCGGCGTGTCCGTCGGACGCGTTGTCACCCTGGCGTTCCTCATGTTGCAACTGGTCTCGGCCGGCGGAATCTATCCCGTGGAAACCACGGCCAAACCCTTCCAGATCATTCACCCGTTCGACCCGATGACCTACGCCGTCAACGGTTTACGCCAGCTCACGGTAGGCGGAATCGACTCGAGGCTCTGGGTGTCCATAGCGGTGCTCAGCGGGGTGCTGATCGCATCGCTGACCGCCAGTTCACTTGCCGCCCGGCGCAACCGACAGTGGACGATGGACAGACTGCATCCGCCGATCGAGGTGTAGCGCCGCCAATTGTGACAAGTCTACTTGACATTGAATGACAAGTGTCCTTTACTTTTTCTATGGTCGAAAGAGCGGGAGACAACCGAGTGCGTGAGCACCGACGCCTCGTTGGGCTCACCCAGGCGCAGCTGGCCACAGCTGGGCAGGTGAGTCGGCAGAGCATTGTCTCCATCGAACGCGGCGACTACGCACCCAGCGTCTACCTGGCAATACGCCTGGCCGAAGCGCTGGGGACCACCGTCGAAACACTCTTCCCGCTACCGGAACATGCCGAGGAGACAGTATGAGCACGATGATGAAGGCACTGCGGTTCGTCGGCGATCTGGACGACGACTTCTACAAGGACGAGCGCCAACGCGACGTGTGGAACGAAGCCTCAGCGGTCGGGTTCCAGCTGGCCTACTGGATCGCCTTGATTGCAGCGGCGATTCTTCCGTGGGTTGCCGGGCGAACCGGCGCGTGGATTTCATTCGGACTGATCATCGGGTGGTTTGCCTGTTCGATGGTGGTGCTGCGGTACGCACAGGCCCACGATGTCGATGTCTACGCGAGCATGAAGGGTCTCGACCCCCGAGTCCTCGTTGCCGGGTCCGTCTACTTGATCGCACTGATCGGCGTCGTCGCACAACTGATGGCTCGGCCGGGCGAGGGAATCGCGACCTGGGCCGGCGTTGGAGTAGGTGCGCTCATCGGGCTCACAGCTGCCGTCCTGGCTGTAAAACGCCACCAGAAACGCGCCGCCCTACTCGACAAGGCGGACGAGCTTCTCTGAGCGGCCATCTTTTCTGACAGCCCAGAAGTTCGCGGCAACCGAATAGAGTGGAGGCGCGCTCGGGTTCTACCTGCTCGGGTCCCCACTATTCGGAGGTCAGATGCCCAGCCCACTCCCGGACTTGGTGTCGGTTGTCATACCCGCGTACAACGCCGTCGAACTGATCGACGAACAGCTGGACGCTCTGGCCGCACAGGATTACGCGGGCCGCTTCGAGGTGATCGTCAGCGACAACGGCTCGACCGACGGTCTTTCTCGGCACCTGGAAGACCATCCCCACGCGACAGCCCTCGCTCTGCGGCTGATCGACAGCAGCGACAAGCCTGGAGCGGCGCACGCCCGCAATGTCGGTGTGGCACAGTCCAAAGGTGAGCTGATCGCATTCGCGGACGCCGACGACCGCGTCCACCCCGGCTGGCTCAGCGCAATGGTCGACGCGTGCACACGCTTCGACGCGGTGGGCGGCACACTCGAAACGGCGTCGATCAACTCTGCTGCCGTCGCCTCCTGGCGCCCACTTCCGACAAGCGGCACATTGCCGAGCATCCCCGGATTTCTCCCTGTCACTGCAGGCTGCAGTTTTGCCGCGCCGCGGTCCCTCATCGACGAGCTCGGTGGATGGGACGAGGAATTCACCGGTTCCGGTGAAGACTTCGAGTTCTGCGTTCGACTTCAATTGCGGGGCTTCACTCTCGGACAGGCCACCGACGCCGTGACCGCTTACCGCCTGCGTGACTCGTACCTCGAACACTGGCGACAGAACGTGGCGGGCGGACGTGCCGATGCCAAGCTCTACGCGAGTTTCCGCAACCACGGAATGCCTCGCCGATCGCCCATTGCGCTGGCTGACACGATTGCCTACGTCGTCTTCCGAAATCCCTTGATCCCGAGGAAAATCCGAAGAAACACCACGGGAATGTGGCTTTTCCACCTGGCCAATCTCTACGGACGCACCCGTGGCAGCATCGAAAACCGTGTCTACTACCTCTGAAGTCAGAGATAGAGGATGCGGTACTTGAAACTGCCTTTGATCCGCCCCACCAGATTGCCGGTGGTCCATACCCATTCGCCCCGGCGACTACGTGACCACGCCCAAGGCCATACCGGCAGCAATACCACGACCACACTGGCATGCAAGAGCGGCCAGTACCAGGCGCGGCCAGGAGCGTCGTACTGCCGCGCCACTCTGGCTTCTTCCTCGGCATAACTCACCACCTGACGCCACGACTCGCGCATACCCGTCCGAAAGCGGTAGGAGACAATCGCTTCGGGGCTGTTTCCCAGGGTGTAGCCCTCTACCTGGGCGCGCCAACAGAACTCGACATCGCTGCCGGCTGCCGGATAGCTCTCGTCCCAGCCCCCGATATCGTCGAATACCTCGCGCCAGATGCCGAGGTTGCAGCCGAAGGTGATCGGCAGGAAGCGACCGAGCACTTGAAGTTCGTCGGGTTCCGGTAGCGCGCGCCAACGTGCCACAACCGGGTCGTTCAGGGTGTGTTTTTCCAATGGACCACCAACAAGATCGAAGGACGCCGACGCCGACGCCATAGCGGTGAGCCACCCGGGATGAACGCGATCGTCCTGATCGCAATACGCCACAAACGGATACCGGCTCGCCCGCGTACCGACGTTGCGCGCGGACGACGTTCCCGGCACCGCCGAGGAATCTACCCAGCGAAGTGCCAGTTGATCGCGAAGCGGATGCTCCTCCACATGCTTGCGCAGCGCAGACTCGCCCGCGTTGTCACTGATCACCACTTCGAAACTGCCGTCGAAGTCCTGACCTGCGAGTGCGTGCAATTGCTCGTCGAGGAGCGGCAGTGCGTGGAAGGCCGCGATCACTACCGAGACGGATTCCGCTGTACCTGCCGACCTTGCCGAATTTCTCCCCACATGGCTACTCATGTGAGTTGTCTCCCCAATTCCTCGACAGTACGACCTTCGGCCGAGAGTACCGACTCCACTATCCGGAGGTAGTCCCGCACAATCTGTTCGGCACTGCTGCGACGCAGTAGCGCCACCGGATAGATCAAAGCTCCCGTCAGACCACTCGGCACGTTATCCGAGAAGTGTTCGGTAATCGCGTATTCCAATTCATGCTTCGCCACACAGTTCGAGAATGGCTCGGATCGAACCGACAGCCCCTGGGCGTCGATGTCGATTCCGGCTTCGGCACGTTGGAGGATCAGCGTCGCGGGGAAAAGCACATTCATCGACTCCGACTCCGGCAAGCCCAGCGCCTCGATCAACCGCGGACCCGAGATGTCGGGATGAGCCAAACCATCGAGCAATGACGAACGAACCTGCTCGACAACATCATCGAACGCGAGTCCCCTTTCGACGTGTATCCGCATGAGTACGTCTTCGGCGAAGTTACCCACCATGTCGTCGAGAAGTCGATCGCCACGACCGGCGTTTGCTGTCGCTACCCGAACGTCGGGATTCTCGGCGAGGGCGCTCAGTTGAACGGCAAACGCGGCTTGGAGAATCATGAACAGACTGACGCCACGGTCGTGCGCGTACGCCGTCAAATCAGCATGCAACTGCGAATCGACGCCGAACTCGACGGTCTCGCCCGCCGTCTGCCACACCGGCGGCCTGGGATGATCAAGTCGAAGCATCGGACGCGGCTCCCGGCCGACAACGTTCTGCCAGTGTCGAATCTGTCGATTCAGTTCACTGTCCGGAGCGTGCACCGAACCCAGAATCTTGTGCTTCCAGACCGAATAGTCACCGAACTGAACCGGCAATTCCTGCCACGCGGGTTCGAGGCCGGCACTACGTGAGGCATACGCGATCAGTACATCACGCGTCAGCGGCCCCATCGAATACCCGTCCGCGGAAATGTGGTGCACAACGATGGCGAGAACAAACTCCTCGGCGCCCAACTGCAGCACTTGCATTCGGAACGGAAGATCGGTGGTCACGTCGAAGTCGGACCAGAGGAACCCGTGCAGCACCGCAGCCAACTCGGACTCCGACACCTGCTTCGGCTGCAGATCCAGGGAGATGTCGGCCACCGGCACGACAACCTGAACGGGTCCGTCCGGTGTCGGCGGATAGATCGTGCGGAGCGATTCGTGGCGGGTCAAGAGATCGGTAGCGGCAGCTGCCAGCACCGTGTGGTCGATCTTGCCCCGTAGACGCAACGCGATCGGCACGTTCCAATCACTGCTCTGCTGGGCGCGATTGGCCGCCCAGATCCGCTCCTGCGCAGGCGCCAGGGGTATTACCGCGCCCGCCGAACGCCTCACCAACTCAGGTCCACGGTCGGCACTGCTCGCCGCGGCGCCGACGAGAACCGCCAGTTCGGCGACAGTCTGCGCGTCGAAGATTGACCGGACCGCGATCTCTGCCGAACCGGACTCTCGCAGCCGTGCAACCACTCGTGTTGCCAGCAAAGAGTTTCCGCCGATCTGGAAGAAGTTGTCATTCATGCTGATGCTCTCGAGTTCGAGCACTTCGGCAACCGTGCTGGCAACCAATCGTTCCGTTGCATTCGTGGGGGCGACGAACTCCCGCTGCCGGATTCGAGGCTCGGGCAGACCGCCGCGGTCGATTTTACCGTTTGCATTGTGCGGCAACTGCTCGAGCACCTCGACGACGGAAGGAACCATGTATCCCGGCAGCCGGGACCGAAGGTGTTTGTCCAGCTCCTCGAGATCGAACAGATCCGAACTCGGCGAGGTCACGTAGGCGACGAGTCGCGCGTCGGCACTGTTCGGCGAGTGGACGCTCACCACCGCTTCTCCAACGCCGGGACAGGCGGCCAGGGCGGACTCGATCTCCCCCAACTCGATGCGGAATCCCCGGAGCTTGAGCTGCAGGTCGATCCGGCCCAGATAAGTCAGTGAGCCGTCGCGGCGACGACTGACAAGATCGCCCGTGCGGTAGAGCCGACCGCCCGGAGCACCGAACGGATCGGCCACGAAGCGCTCGGCGGTGAGCGCCGAACGACCCAGGTATCCACGTGCCAACTGAATCCCCGACAGGTAGAGCTCGCCCGCGACTCCGTCAGGAACGTGGTGCAGTCGCGAATCCAGAACGTACGCAGACACACCCGGCTCGGGCAGGCCGATAGGTATCGAGCGGGTGTCGGCGCCGGACACCCGATGCCGAGTGGCGCTGACCGCTACCTCGGTGGGGCCGTAGAGATTGTGCAGGCTCGCGGCCGATATCGCGCCGAATCTCGTTGCAAGTGATACCGGCAGTTCCTCACCGATGCACAGTACATTCCGCACGCATTCGGGGAATCCGGTTTCGGCCGCTGCGGTGAGCATCAGCAGCATCGAGGGAACAAGATGTACGTCGGTGATCGATTCCTTCTCGATAATCGACAGCAACACCTCGGGTTCGAATTGCGAGTCCTGCGGTGCCAGCACGAGTCTGGCACCGACGTGCAGCGCCCACCAGTACTCCCAGATCGACAGATCGAAGCCAGCCGAAGTCTTGACGAGCACAGCACTCGACGCGTCCATCGGGTATTCCTGTTGCATCACACGCAACTGATTGACCACCGCGGCATGAGACACCACGACGCCCTTGGGTACACCCGTCGACCCGGACGTGAAAATCACGTACGCCGGGTGGTCACTACGCAGCGGCACTCGGCGTTCGGCGTCGGTCATCGCACCTACGGAATAGCCGCTCAGGTCGAGTGTATGAAGGTCGACCTCCGTCCAATTTCCACTACTCACGCTGTCCGCACCACCTGCGGTCACCACCACGCTGGGTGCTGCCGTGTCCAGCACGAGCGCAATTCGCTCCGTCGGCTGTTCGAGTTCCACCGGTACGTAGGCACCGCCGGCCTCGATCACCGCGTACATCGCGATCACCTGGTCGATCGAACGCCGAACAGCCACTGCCACCGTAGTTTCCGGACCGACTCCCAGCTCGACGAGATGACGCGCCAGCGCGGACACCCGCTGTTGCACCTGCGCGTAACTCAGCGTTTCATCGCCGGCGGTGACCGCGGGTGCGTCCGGGCTGATGCTGACCTGAGCGTGAAACTCGGAAGCAAGTGTCGCAGCTCCGCGCACCAATCCCGTTCCACCGCTGGCAATCCCGTCGATGCGGCAATGATCCGAAGTCGACAGCAGCGGGATATCTCCGCACGCGAGTCCCACCGAACCGACAACGGAGCCGATGATCCTCAGGTAGCGATCGGCAAAATCGGCGATGGTACCGGAATCGAAAAGATCGGTGGCATACACGATTTGCGCCGCCATCGGGCCGGATTCGCCGTCGGCCCCGGGAACCAGAGTCAGATGGAGATCGAATTCCGCCAGTTCGATATCCGGATCGACGACGGACACCTCCAGTCCCGGCAAGGCAAAGGTCATATCACCCAGATTCTGGAACGAGAGTGCGACCTGGAACAGGGGATGATGAGCCTGTGTCCTCGTCGGTTCCAGTACCTCCACAAGCCGTTCGAAGGGGATATCCGCATTGGCGAAGGCACCGAGATCCACTTCTCGCACGACGTCGACCGCATCGGCAAAACTCGTCGACGGCGGTAAAACAGTCCGCAGTGCAAGGGTATTGACGAACATACCGACCACCGGATCAAGAGCCTGCTCGCCGCGCCCGGCGACGGGAGTTCCGATAGTGACGTCGTCGGTGCCGGCAAGTCGCCCGAGCAGCACCGCCAAAGCGGTGTGCATGAGCATGAATACCGTGACGCCTCGGTCTGCGGCAAGCTCGCGCAGCGAAGTGTGCAGTTCTGCGTTCACCTCGAACTGATATCTGGCACCTACAAACGACTGCCGCGGAGGCCGAGGACGATCAAAGGGAAGCTCGAGCACTTCCGGGGCACCGCTCAGCTGCCTGCGCCAGTAGCCGAGTTGTTGCGCAGCAACCGAACCCGATTCCTTCTCGTCACCGAGCACCGTGCGCTGCCAGATCGCGAAGTCGGCGTACTGGATCTCGAGTGGCGCCCAGGTAGGTGCGGAGCCGCTGATTCGAGCTGCATACGCGGTCATGGTGTCTGCCGCCAACTGCGCCATCGAATAGCCGTCGGCGCTGATGTGGTGAACCACCAGCACCAGTACATAGACAGGAACCGCCTCCGTGTCCCGGTCACCCACCCGGAGCAGGTCGACATGGATCGGAACCCTCGCGGTGACGTCGAAAGGTGTTCTCGCCGACGCCAGAATCCGCTCGTGCAGAGAAGTTTCCGCAGTCCACTCGGCTTGCAACTGCGTGTCGAGCGATAATGGCGGCAGCACGTCCTGATACGGACCGGCCACTGCATCCGGGTACACCGTCCGCAGCACCTCGTGTCGCGTCACGACGTCCGTGATCGCCGACCCGAGCGCTACGACGTCAAGGTCACCGGCCACACGCAGCACAATCGGAATATTCTCCGTAGCCGACGTCGGATCGAAACGATTGAGGAACCACATCCTCTGCTGGGCAAGCGACAACGGGACGCGTTCGGGGCGTGCGAGCGCGCGTAGCGGTGGACGCGTCGAAGCACCTCGAGTGATTCGTGTTGCCAACTCCGCCACCGTGGGTGCGTCGAAAAGGTCACGCACACTCAATCCTGCGTCGAATGCCTCGTTGGCACGAGCCACCACTCGAGTAGCAAGCAAGGAATTGCCGCCGATCTCGAAGAAACCGTCGTGAATACCCACAGTTGCCGAGCCCGTCACTGTTTCGAAGATGCCGGCCAGCGCCACTTCGTCATCGGTTCGCGGCGCCGCGTACACACGTTGCTCGAAAACAGGTTCGGGCAGGGCTTGTCGATCCAATTTTCCTGCCGGCGTCACAGGCAGCGAATCGATGAACGTGATCGATGCCGGACGCATGTACGTCGGCAGATGTGCCGCGAGGTGCGCACGCAATCCTGCAACGGCAATCTCGACACCTCGGTGAGCGAGCACGTACGCCACCAGAACCGGTTCGGCCGATTGCGGACCACGGTAGGCGATCGCTACCGCAGCAGCGACATTCGGATAGGTCGCTACGGCCGACTCCACCTCACCCAATTCGATCCGGTACCCCCGGATCTTCACCTGATCGTCGCCGCGCCCGCAGTAGCGGAACGCTCGGGTAGCGGTACCGGAACCCGTCAGACGTACCCGGTCGCCCGTTCGATAGGTGCGAGAACCCGGAGCACCGTCCGGGTCCGCGACGAAGCGCGACGCCGTTAGACCTGGTTTGCCGTGATAACCCCTGGCCAACGCGGCGCCTGACAGATACAGCTCACCCTCGACACCCGGTGGAACCGGCACAAGCCCGTCCCCACGCGCCACGGCCGTCGTACCCACCACCGGAACGCCGATCGACACCGGTGCTGACGGATCCATCGGACCACATTGTGTTGCCATCACCGTGGATTCGGTGGGCCCGTACGCGTTGTACATCCGTCGCCCGTCGCCCCACGTCCGAACCAGAGCCTCGGAGCATTGGTCACCGCCGACGATGACCACCGACAGTTCCGGTAGCTGTCGCGCATCCATCGACTCCAACGCGGACGGGGTCACAAAAGCGTGAGTGACGTGCTGTTCACGAAGGAGCTGCGTCAGCTCCGCGCCGCCGTACATATCGGCGGGGACGACAACCATCGCCGCGCCCACACCGAACGCCAAGAGCAACTCGAGAACCGAGGCATCGAAGCTCGTCGACGCGAATTGCATGGTGCGCGACCGGGCATCGACTCCGTATTGCTTCTGCGCCTCCACAAATGCGGACAGGCCACCGTGAGTGACAGTTACTGCCTTCGGCGTGCCGGTCGATCCTGACGTGTAGATCAGATATGCGACGTTGGACAAACGGATCGGGGAGCGTCGGTCGCTGTCCACGATCGGGGCACCGTCCGGCTCACTCCGGCTCCGCAGATCACCGAGGTCCACCACCTCGATCCGAGCCGAAAGATTCGCCGGCAATACCCGTTCCAGGTCAGACCCTATGACCAGCGACGTACCCGAATCCGCGAGCATGTGCACGATGCGATCGGCCGGGTAATTGGGATCGACGGGAAGGAACGCGGCCCCGGTCTTTGCTACTGCCCACACCGCAATCACGTAGTCGAACGAGCGGGGTAAACAAATCGCGACAACGGATTCCGGACCGAAACCGCGTCGAATCAATGTGCGCGCCAGAATATTCGATGCTCGGTCCAACTCGGCGTAGGACAACCGGCCACCCCGATCAGGATCGATCAGTGCCGTCGTGCCGAGCGAAACCCCGCGCCCCAGGATCTCGGGCAACGTCAACCGCGTTCCATCGAACGGCACGGCCTCAGGTAACTGATCCGCGGCAAGTCGCAGATCGATCGAACGCACGGCAATTGTTGCGTCGGCCGCAACCACGCTCAACACGCGTGCGAGCCGATCTACCAGGCTCTGAGCCGTCGATTCGTCGAACAGGTCTGTGGCATAGGCCAACTCGAGATCCAGTCCGGAAGGTTCACCCGAAACAGCCGGCGTTGACGTTGCGCTCCACTCGAGGTCGAAGCGAACCGAACCGGTGTCGATAGTTTCAACCTCGACGCCGCCAAGATCGCCGACCGCTGCCTGCACCAGGTCCGCAGCCGATTCGGCGACCGTGACCGTGCTCTGGAACACCGGGTGATGACTCCGCATCGGCAACACTCCGACGGCCTCCACGACGTGCTCGAACGCGACGTCTGCATGTGCCAGCGCTGCAAGATCTTGTGCGCGCACCACGGCCAGCAACTCGTCGAACGAGGCAGCGGGATCAACGGCCGTACGCAACGCCACCGTTCCCACGAACATGCCGATCGTATCGGCCAAAAGTGGATTGTTTCGGCCCGAAACCGGCGTCCCCACAACGATGTCCGAACCCGAACCCACTTGGGACAGCAAGGCCACCACACCGGCGTGCACGACCATGAACATCGAAACCTGCTGCGCTCGGGCGAGATCTGCCAAACCTTGGCCGACAGCCGGCGCCAGAGTGCAACTGACCCGCGCTCCGCGCTGAGTGGGCTGATCGGTTCGTGGCCTGTCCCAGGGAAGTTCGAGCAGGGCCGGAGCGTCGGTAAGCACTTCTCGCCAGTATGCAAGTTGTTGCCCCGCAACCGACTGCGGATCACGTGGGTCACCGACAGCCGCACGATTCCACAACACGTAGTCGGCATACTGGTGCACCAGTGGAGCCCACTGCGGGCTGTCTCCCGAAACTCGAGCAACGTACGCCTGCACCAGTTCCCGCAACAGGATCGGTATCGACGCACCGTCTCCGGCAATATGATGCAGCACCAGAACGAGTGTGTGGTGATGTGCACCCACACGGAGGCAGTACACCCGCAACGGCCCACGAGCTGTGATATCGAAGCTGCCCGAGATCAACTCACGAATCCGCGCGGTGCGCTGTTCGGAACCGGTGTCGCTCATGTCCTCGAAAGTGACTGCCGCACTGTCGGTACCTGGCGCATCCGCCTCCTGGACGACCTGCGCAGCGCCGTCGACGCTCTCGACATACACCGTACGCAAAACCTCGTGCCGGATCACCAGATCGCCCACCGCCGCAACAAGTGCCGCGGCGTCCAGTTCGTTGTTCACCGTTACTGCCCCGGCGATGTTGTAGGCAGCCGACGTGGGATCGAGTCGGTTCAGAACCCACATTCTCTGTTGAGCCGGCGAGAGCGGCAGCCGCTCCGGACGAGCCAGCTCCCCCAGACGCGCGGACTCCTCGACGCGGCGAGGCAACTGCGCGAGTGCATCTGCCAGCCCGGCCACTGTCGGATTGTCGAAAATATCGCGCAATCGGAGATCAGCGCCCATCCGGGCGTTGACCTCACCGATTATGCGATTGGCCACCAGCGAATTTCCGCCGAGATCGAAGAAGTCCCGGTCGACGCTCACCTCGTCGAGGCCCAGCACGGCGCGGAACACCTCGGCGATCTCGGCTTCGTCCGCGTTTCGCGGTGCGAGAACCACTCGGTCGATCGGCCGTTCCGGCATCGGCAGCGCTCGGCGATCGAGCTTGCCGGTAGAACCGAGCGGGAGTTCGCTCAGCACGGTGACGGAGCTGGGCACCATGTACGCAGGCAAAGTCTGCCGCACATCCGCCAGGAGTTGTGCCGTGTCGGGAACGATGCCACCCGTAAGCACAACGTAGGCAGCGATTTCGGCACCGGTCGCCGGATTTTCGTACACCGTTGCCACCGCACCGGCAACACCCGGCAGTCCGACAAAGGCTGCCTCGATGTCCCCCAGTTCCAGTCGCTGACCGCGCAGCTTCACCTGAAAGTCACTGCGCCCCAGATACTCGAGAGTCCCATCAGCGCGCCACGCGACCACGTCGCCTGTTCGGTACATCCTCGTACCCGGGACGAACGGGTTCGCGACGAAGCGACCGGCTGAGAGATCGCTCCGCCCGATATAGCCTCGCGCCAACTGAATGCCCGCCAGATACAACTCTCCCCGCACGCCGGCAGGGACAGGATTCAATCGCGAATCCAGTACGTAAACAACGGTGCCGCGTACCGGGGAGCCTATCGAGATCTCCGGCCCGTCCAGAGCCACCGAGCGAGGCACCTCGACTGCAGTGACGTCCACAGCGGCCTCGGTGGGGCCGTACAGGTTGTGCATCTCAACCTGCGCCAAACGGTGAAGTGCGGCAGCACTCGTCAGTGACAGTGCCTCGCCGCTGGTGAATACGACGCGCAGGCTCTTGAACATGGGTGCGCTCTCGGCATGAGAGCCGACAAATGCATCCAGCATCGAGGGAACGAAATGAACCACCGTCACCTGTGACCGATCGATCAACTCCCCCAGATAGCGCGGATCGCGGTGGCCATCCGGCGATGCGATCACCAGCGTTGCCCCGATCACCGCAGGCAGCAACAACTCCCACACCGACACGTCGAACGTCGCCGGCGTCTTGAGCAGGAATACGTCGTCTCGGCTGAGGGAGTAATCATCTCTCATCCACGTCAGACGGTTGACCAGACTCTCATGTGACACCTCCACGCCCTTGGGCTCACCCGTGGAACCAGACGTGAAGATCACGTAGGCCGGATGTCCACCGAGCAGCGGGCGTCTGCGGTCGCGATCCTCGATCGGATCGGACGAGTAATGCGCAGTGTCGAATTCAGCCAGTACCGCCTCGGTGATCGTCAGAGTTGCACCGGCAGCTGACATCATCGCGTCGATCCTCGGGCGAGGCAGTCCGGGATCCAACGGTAGATAGGCCCCGCCCGCAGCGAGCACGGCGTGCACCGACACGACAAGGTCGATTCCGCGCGGAAGTTCCAGTGCCACTATCTTTTCCGGACCAATTCCGTGATCGATCAGCAGCCGGGCCAATCTGTTCACCCGAGATCGGAATTCGTCTTCGGTCAGTACCTGATCCGCCGATCTCAACGCCACGGCGTCGCTGCTCGCCGCAGCTCGCTCGGCAAGCAAGTCGGAGTACGTGCCGGGCGCTGCGACAACAGTTTTGGGCCCACTCCCCCAATTGTCGAGGATCAGCTCGCGCTCGGTGCGCCCGAGAATATCCGCCGCGCCGATGCCGGCGGCGGGATCGGCGACCAACGCCGCAAGCATCCCGGTGAATCGTTCCGCAATGGACACTGCCGTCACCCGGTCGAAGATATCAACGGCGTAGGTCAGCAGGACGTCCAGCGCCTGCTCCGGATCCGGATCTGTCGCAACAGTCAGATGCAGATCGAAACGCGACACCGGTAGATCGATCGGGATGGGACGCGCTCTCACCCCGGCCAGCTCGATCTCTGTGGGAACCGCATCCTGGAAGGCCAGCATTACCTGGAAAAGCGGGTGAAATGAACCGGAACGCGGTGGATCGAGTGCGGCCACAACCTGTTCGAACGGAACATCACTGTTACTCATTGCCTCGATGTCCGAACGGCTCACCTGCGCCACGAGGTCGTCGAACGAGAGGTCGGGATCGACGGCAGTACGCAGTACCACTGTGCCGACAAACATTCCGACGAGGTTGTCCACCGACTCGTGGGTACGTCCGGCAACCGGTGTACCGACTGCAACGTCGCCCTGACCGGACAACCGGGCCAAGAGTACCGCGATGACGGAATGGACTACGGCAAACAGAGTTGTTCGGCGCGAACGAGCGAACCCTCGCAACATTTGGTGCACGTCACCGCTCACCTGGAACCGCACCGTGTCGCCCTCGGCAGAGCGCACCTGGCCGCGGGGCCGATCTGTCGGTAGGTCAAGCACCGCTGGTAGTTCGGCCAACGTCGACTGCCAGTATTCGAGTTGCCCGTCGAAGCGCCCGGCAGCGCCCGCGGTATCGGATAGCAGGCTCCGCTGCCAGAGTGCAAAATCTGCATACTGCAACGGAAGTGGTGACCAAGCCGGCGCGTTGCCCTTGGCCCGTGCCGAGTACGCAATCATCAGGTCACGGATCAAGGGGCCCATCGACAGACCGTCCGCCGAAATATGATGCACCACAAGCACGAGAACGTGCGCGTGGTCACCGATCCGGAGCAGACCTCCGCGGATCGGTACCTCGCTGGTCAGATCGAAGCCCCGACCGGCGAGTTCCGCGATCAGCTCGCCCACGTTCTCCGGTTCGACGTCGACTGCCGGCGGCAAAATCCACGACGGTGCCTCGAGAACATGCTGGCGGGCAACACCATCGAACTCCGGGTAGCGGGTCCGCAGTACCTCGTGCCGGTCGACGATGTCCGACATCGCGGTCGCCAAGGCCGACGGATCGAGATCGCCGTCGAGACCGAGGGCAACCGGTAGGTTGTACAGCGGTGACTGCGGATCGAGTTGGCCGAGAAACCACATACGTTCCTGCGCTACGGACAGCGGCACGATGTCCGGGCGCGACGGCGGCGGTAGCGGCGGCGCACCGAGGGCGGCCGAGCTTCGGGGCGCACTCTCGACCCAGTGGGCCAACTCGGCAACGGTCGGAGCCTCGAAAAGCGCCCGGATCGGAACCTCCCGGGAGAACACTCCAGTCAGCTTGTGTGTCACCCTCGTTGCGATCAGTGAGTTTCCACCGATCTCGAAGAAATTGTCGGCTCGTCCGACGTTCTCGATCCCGAGGATCTCCTCGATGACCTCGGCAACCCGCTGTTCGACGTGCCCTTGCGGCGAGCGGTACTCACGAAGCACCGGAGTCGGTTCCGGCAATGCCCGCCGATCGAGTTTGCCGTTAGCATTCAGTGGGATCGAGTCGAGAACCTCGAGAACAGTGGGCACCATGTATCCGGGCAGCACGCCCTTGAGATCGGCAAGAACGGCTGATCCGTCGAAGGTCTCCCCCTCGGCGGGAACTATGTACGCCACCAAGGACGCCGATTCCGGAGCCGACCGCCACTCGTGGACGATTACCGCACCCGCACGCACACGCCGATCTCGGCCGAGCGCCGCTTCGATCTCCCCAAGTTCGATGCGCTGGCCCCGCAGTTTGATCTGGGAATCGTTACGGCCCAGGTACTCCAGCACGCCGTCCTTACGATGGCGAACCAGGTCACCGGTGCGGTACATCCGACGTCCGTCTCCGGACCACGGTCCGGCCACAAATCGTTCGGCGGTCAGATCCGCCCGACCCTCGTACCACGACGCCAACTGTGCACCGCCGAGATACAACTCGCCGGGAACACCGAGCGGGACCTGCTTCAGACGCGAATCCAGCACCAGCAGCTGTGTATTCCACACCGGTGTGCCGATCGGGACGGTGGCGCTCTGGACGTCGTCGCAGTCGAACGCTGTGACGCTCACGGCCGCCTCGGTCGGTCCGTAGAGGTTGTGAATCTCGACGTCGAGAGTGCGTCGAAGTTCCCCAACAGTGTGCGGACGCAACGCTTCACCGATGCACAGAACACGGCGCAGTGACGGCTGATCCACTACGCCACCGGATTCGAGAAATGCATCGAGTAACGAGGGAACAAAATGTGCTGTCGTAACCTCGAAGTCACGCATCGCCGTGGCGACATACTCCGGATCACGATGTCCGTCCGGCCGCGCGAGCGCCAGCCGCGCGCCGCTGGTCAACGGCCAGAACAGTTCCCACACCGACAGGTCGAATGTGATCGGTGTCTTCTGAAGTACCGTGTCGGTGCCGCCGAGCGAGTACCGGTCCTGCTTCCAGAGAAGTTGATTCACTACCGCCGAGTGCGAAACCGCGACGCCCTTCGGCATTCCCGTCGATCCCGACGTGTAGATCACGTACGCCGTGTTGTCCGGTCGCAGTGGGCGAATCCTGTCTCGGTCCGTGATCGGACCCGGCAACGCGGCCGGCACGCCTTGGCGATCCACCACGAACACGTCGACCGGGCTGACTCGAGTTGCAGCCTCACACTGGCTACGGGCCGCTTCTACGGTCAGCATCACGACGGGCGACGCGGAAGACAGTATCCGCCCAATCCGCTCGGCGGGAGCACTCGGGTCGACCGGTACGTACGCGGCACCCGATTGCAGAACCGCGCACAGTGCCACCATCATGGCCGGCGAACGCTCGATGGCAACGGCAACACGATCCTCGGTTCCGATCCCCCTCGCGATCAGCGTCCTGGCCAGGTTTTCGACCTGGGAAGCGAACTCGGCGTACGACATCGACATCGTGTCGGTGACAAGAGCAATCGCGTCGGGAGTGGCGCCCACCTGAGCGGAAAGCAGGTTGGCAAGGGTCGCGTGCGGTAGTGCATGGCGCGTGTTGTTGAGCGCACCGATTACGGCCGTCGATCGATCGGTGGTCAGATCGATATCGCCGATCACCCGATCCGACTGCGCGACTACTGCTTCCAGGATGTGCACGAACTTGTGAGAGAACCGGGCAACCGTTTCTTCGTCGAACAGTGCGTCGGCATAGTCCCACTGCATGTGCACCTCGGTCGGCGCAGTCGGGCTGGTCTTCTCGGACAACGTCAAGTGCAGGTCGAACTTCGAAATGCCAAGCGGCAGATCGATGATCTCGGCGTCGAGACCGTCGAGCACCAACGATCCGGAATTGAGATTCTGGTAGGAGAATCCAACTTGGAAAAGTGGATGATGTGCGGCCGACCGCTCCGGGTTGAGTAGTTCCACCAAACGCTCGAACGGTATGTCGGCATTCGCGAACGCCCCGAGGTCGACGTCTCGAACCTGGTCGAGAAGCGCCGAGAACGTCTCGTGCGCATACACCTTGGTACGTAAGACCACCGTTCCGACGAACATGCCGACAAGATCGTCGAGAGCCGGATCGCCGCGTCCTGCAACCGGAGTGCCCACCGAGATGTCGGACGTGGCACTGAGTCTGGCCAGCAGCACGGCCAATGCCGCATGCATGACCATGAAAGCCGTTGCACCGGAGCGTACTGCCAGCGCCGAGACCCGCGCGAACAGATCGGCGTCGATCGAGCCGGAGTACGCCTGCCCGCTGGTCGACGCGAGCGCTGGGCGCGTTCGGTCGGTGGGCAGATCCAACCGAACGGGAAGGCCGTCGAGTTGCCGTGACCAGTACTCGGTCTGCGTCCTCGACAACGAATGCGGATCGAGTTCGCTGCCCATCAATTCTCGGTGCCAGAGAGTGTAATCCGCGTACTGAACCGGCAACGGTTCGAAGCCTGGATCTCGGTTCTCCAGCCGAGCCAGGTACGCCTGGGCGATATCGCGCGCCAGGGGCGCCGTCGAGGATCCGTCGGCACTGATGTGGTGGATGACGAGGATCAGCACATGCTCGCTCGGCCCGACCTTGAACAAGGCTGCACGAAAAGGAATCTCGGTCGAAACGTCAAATCCTCGGCGCGCGAAGCGTTCGAGTTCGCCGGCCAGATCCTCCCGTGAGATCTCCTGCAACGGTACGTCCATCGCTTGGTCGCTGATCTGTGCGATGCTCTGAATCGGTCCGTCCGGTGAATCCGGATAGCTTGTGCGCAGTATCTCGTGTCGATCGACCACGTCTCCGAATGCACCGGCAAGAGCCGCATGATCGAGTTCGCCCGACAGTCGAACTGCCACCGGGATGTTGTATGCCGCTGAGTCGGTGTCGAACTGATTGAGAAACCACATGCGGTGTTGTGCGGGCGAGACACCGATAGTGCTGGTTCGAGCCATGTGCCGTAGTGGCGGTCGGCCGGACTCCGGCGAGAGATCGGCGAGCTTGCCGGCGAGCGCACGCACCGACGGCGCTTCGAAGATCGATCGCACCGAGACAGTGGTACCGATCACTCGTCCGAGCACACTCGCCACCCGAGTAGCCGTCAGCGAGTTTCCACCCAAGGCAAAAAATTCGTCGTGCGCGCCGACAGTGTCGGCGCCGGTTGTCTCGGAATAGGTGGCAGCAACCAATGCTTCGAGACCTGGTGCGGGTTCGACGTACGGGGCGCGGTTCCACACGGGCGCAGGCAGAGTCGCCCGATCGAGCTTTCCGGCCGAGGTGAGAGGTATCCGATCGATCACCATGAGCGCAGCGGGAATCATGTGCGACGCCAGGGGTGGTTGCACATGCGCGAGGACACCGGCAGTGTCGATCTCCCGGCCGGGGACGGGAAGCAGATACGAGACCAGTGACGCGGAATCACCGGACGGCCCACCTTCGTAGGTGATCGTGATTGCCGACTCCACGTCTCGGTGGCTGGTGAGCGCAGCGTCGATCTCACCCAACTCGATGCGAAAACCACGGATTTTCACCTGAAAGTCGGCGCGCCCGAGATAACGCAACGTGCCTTCTGGTGTCCACTGCACCAGGTCCCCGGTCCGATAGATCCGGGACCCGTTGGCTGCCAGTGGGTTTGCCACAAAATGTGCGGCAGTCAGGGATAGTCTCCGGTGGTAACCACGGGCTAGTCCCCTGCCACTGACATACAGCTCACCGGTGACGCCACGAGGAACCGGCTGCAAGAACTTGTCGAGCACCACCACTGACGTGCCGGTGATCGGATAACCGATATCTACGGGTGCGCCAGGATCCAACGGTCCGGCAACCGTTGCCATGATTGTCGACTCGGTCGGTCCGTACGCGTTGAACATCGCGCGCCCGCGCGCCCATTTTGCTGCCAGTTCCGGCGGACACGCTTCACCACCGACGATGACCACAGCAAGATCCGGGAGTTGATCGGGCTCCACCGAGGCCAGCGCGGAAGGCGTCAAGAACGCGTGGGTGATTCGCTCGGCACGCAGGAAATCGGTGAGCTGTTCACCGCCGTAGAGATACGGGGGTGCAATCACCATTGCCGCCCCGGCTCCGAATGCAAGAATCAGCTCGAGGATGGATGCGTCGAATCCGGGAGACGCGAATTGCAATGTGCGAGAGTGCGGTTTCACACCGTACCGATGCTGTTGCTCGGCCGCGAACGACGCGATCCCGGAATGGGTGATCGCCACACCTTTGGGCTTTCCAGTCGAACCGGAGGTGTAGATCAGGTATGCCACATCGCTGATCCGAACGCGAGGACGCTCAGTGTCGGTGATCGGAGCCGCTGAGGTGGAAGCGAATTCGGATCGCGCGGCCTCGTCGTCGAAATCCACAGTGACCGGGTGGTACGACCAGTTCCGACCTGCTGCGATCACCACGGCAGCGCCACAATCTGCGATCGTCGCTTCGATCCTGGCCGTCGGAAGTTCCGGATCGACGGGGACGAATGCGCCTCCCGACTGGAGCACTGCCAGTTCTGCGACAACCAGTCGCGGCCCCCTCGGCAGCACCACTGGCACAAAGCTTCCCGGCCCGACACCGCGGGCCAGCAGCATCCGGGTGAGCTTGTTCGCGCGGGCGCCGACTTCTCGGTAGGTCAGAACCTCGTCCCCGTGAACTATCGCCGGGCTGTCCGGATGACGGCTGACGGCAGCCGTGAGGACAGTCTGCATGAGAGTGGGTTCCGGAGCGGGTCGACCGTACGCGGGCACCAGGTCACGCCGATCGTGATCGCTGACAAGCGAAATCTCGGCGACGCGACGATCACTGGGCGCATTGACAAATCGGTCCAATAGCTGCAGGAAGCGACTGTGGTGATTCGCGAGTTCAGCTCGGCTGTACAGCGAGGGATTGGCCTCGAAGTCCACGCGCGATTCCTGGTCCGCGACGCTGGGATAGACGTTGATCGACAGGTCCTCGACCGGCCCGGTCGACAGAATGTGCAGTCGTCCGGTCATCGATCCGAAAGTGAGTTCGTTGCCGAACATCATGATATTGACGGCAGGTCCGAAAAGCCCACGCCGGCCCGAGGATTGAATCTCCCCTCGATCGGCTGCGTCCCGCCTCATATCTTCGAATCGGTACCGCTGATGACGGAGTGCACCCGTCAGTTCCAGCGACGCATCCGCCACCAGATCGGCAACCGTTGTTGTTGCGGTAACCGACAATCGGATCGGAACGACGTTGGAGACCATCCCGCCGGAGTTGCGCAACAAAGCACTCACTCGCGACGAGACCGGCAAGCTCAGTACGACATCGGAGCTGCCGGTCATCTTTGCGAAGTAGAGCGCAGTGGATGCGACGGCTATCGATGAAAACGTGGCCCTCAGACGCACTGCTGCACTGTCGATCGTGGTGGCCGTCTCCGCGGGCAATGCTCCGCTGACCACCACCGAGTGGGTGTCGAGCTTCCCGGTTCTATCGGCCAGACTGATCGGATCGGGTAGGTCGCGTAGCCGCTGTGCCCAGTGCTTCGCGTCCAGCTGGAATCTGCTCGACTGCCGGTACCGTTGTTCGTCGGAGACGATTTCCGGCAACGACACCGCCTTGCTCGGCCTGGGTTCACCACCGGCCACCGCCGCCGTGTAGCGCTCGGCAACTCTGTCGACAAGTGTCTTGGCGCCAAAACCGTCGAGCGCGATGTGATGGATGCGGGCGTACAGGAAGTGCCTGCGATCGGCGACACGAATCAGCGCCACCTCGATCGATCGATCCCGAACGATGTCGATGGGCCTGCTGTACTCGCCCTGCATCCACTCCTGAGCGGCGCCCTCGGGATCGGATTCGGAACGCAAGTCGAGTCTGATCAGTTCGTCACGCTGGGTGTCGTCGACGACTTGGTACGGCACCGGCTCAGCCGCGACAAAACGAATCATCGCCGTTCCGAGTTCACGAGCGGTGTGTCTGGCTGCCTCGGTGAGCAGATCAGCGTCGAGATCCCCGTCGATCGCGACGTACTGAGCAATCGTGATCGGAACGGAGCCGGCCGCATGTTGTGCGAACCAGATACTCTTCTGCGCTGCGGACAGCTCGAACGCCCCGGCCGGCAGATTCGAGAAATCTCGAGCGCCACCAACAACTACCGACATCGCTCGTCATCCCCAATTCACGCATCCGCGAAACTCGCTGTACACCCAAGCAGAAAAGCTTAGGCTAACCTATAGCTTCGTTCACGAATCGACGCGGTGGCGATTGGCACAGATCAGGTGACATCGCCTCAACTCGATGGACGCCACGCGAAACCTGGTCTGTACGCTCGTTCACGGCGAGCCGGCACGCCACCGGACTCACCCGATATCGACAAAGTGCTAGGTCGGTTCGAACCACCGACAGCGCATGGAGAGCAAATGCCCGAAGAGCCCAAAGCCGTCGTCGTCGAGGGCATCACCAAGTCATTCGGCGACGTCGAAGCGCTCCGTGGAATCTCCTTCGAAGTCGAACGGGGCAGCATCCTCGGGATACTCGGCCCCAACGGCGCAGGCAAGACCACGACCGTCGACGTCCTGTCCACACTGCTCACCCCGGATTCCGGACGCGCCACCGTCGCCGGCTTCGACGTCGTGGCAGATGCCGCTCAGGTGCGGGGGCTGATCATGATGACCGGCCAATACGCAGCCATCGACCCGACTCTGACCGGCCGCGAGAACCTGATGTTCTTCGGCAGAATGATGGGGCTCGGTCGCCGCACCGCAAAACTACGTGCGGACGATTTACTCGAACGATTCGAACTCACCGAAGCCGGCGTGCGCACGGTCGACGGATACTCGGGTGGCATGCGCCGACGACTCGACATCGCCTGCGGACTTGTCGTAGAACCCTTGGTGGTCTTTCTCGACGAACCCACCACAGGCCTCGATCCGCGCAGTCGCCAAGGTTTGTGGTCGCTCATCGGCTCACTCAAAGATCTCGGGATCACCACTCTCCTCACCACCCAATATCTCGAAGAAGCCGACGTTCTCAGCGACAACATCATCGTGATCGACAAGGGACGCGTCATCGCCGAAGGCACTTCGGACAGCCTCAAAGCCGAGATCGGTGATCGCTATTGCGAAATCGTGCCGGTCGATCCGGGCGCGATACCCGCCATCGTCGAACTGCTGGGAGATCTACTTCCCCCGGCTTACGAGTTCGATCCGTCGACGGCTGCCGCCGCGCTGTCCATTCCTGCCGAGTCAGGAGTCGACCTGATGGCCGAAGTCATCGCTCGCACCCGTCACGCCGGTATTCGACTCGCCGACATCGGATTGCGAAAGCCCTCACTCGACGATGTGTTCATGACGCTGACCGATCACGAAAACAGCAACCGTGGTTGATCGATCCGAACTGCGAGTTCCCGAAACCGAATTCGTCGCCCGCACACCCATCCGGCCGGCGTTTCTCCCCCAATGGCTCACCCTGACCGAGCGATCACTGCGATCGATGGTGGCGGAAGGCGAATTCGTCTCGGCTGTTGTCGCGCCTTTGGTGTTCGCTCTGGGTTTCTACCTGCCGCTGCGGATCGTCATGGAGGACCGCGGTCTCGACTACGCACAGTTCCTCATGCCGATCATCGTTCTGCAGGCAATGACGTTCACCGCGCTCTCAGCAGCCCAACGCTCGGCGATGGACTCCGTTCGAGGTATGAGTAAGCGACTGCAGACAATGCCGGTCGGACCCCTTACCCCGCTGGCGGCGCGAATGAGCGTCGCTCTGGTGCGCTCGGCGCTCTCGCTATTCGCCTCGATCGTCTACGGCTACGTACTCGGCTTCCGATTTGTCGGTCCAAGTGCAAATATCCTGTACTTCTGCGCGTTTGCCTTGATGTTCAGCCTCGTTCTCTCGCTCGGCGCCGACGCCATCGGATTGCTCTCGAAAAGTCCGGAGGCATCCGGGCAGGCGTTGGTTCTGCCACAGATGATTCTCGGCATGCTGTCCACCGGCTTTGTCCCCGAATCCGGCTTTCCCGAATGGGCGCGACCATTCGCTCGCAACCAGCCGATCTCGCATTTCTCTGCTGCCATGCGTGACATGGCAACCGGAACACTCACCTGGCCAACTCTGGCGCCGGCGTTGTTGTGGGCAGCGGGGTTGGCTGCCGTATTCGTTCCGTTGGCACTATGGGCAGGGGCACGTCGATCATGACCGATTCCACAGCGACGGAAGCATCCACCCCATCGGCACCGCCGTCGAACACCGCGGCGACGCCCTTCAGTTTTCGCCCGCGTGATCAAGCCCATCACGAGACCTCACTACGCGCGTTGTCGGTCCAGAGCGGACAGCAGTGCAAGCGAATCCTGATCAAGTGGTCACGCGATCCGGTCACTTTGGCGCAGTCGCTGTTGTATCCCGCGCTCATGGTGTTGATGTTCCGACTCGTACTGGGCGAATCGATCTCCGAACGAACCGGAGTGAGCAGTTCGTACGGAATGGTCCCGATGGTTGCGTTGGTGGGAGCCATGGCCGGTGCCTCCGTCAGCGGAATCGGCCTGCGCCGCGAGCTGGCGGGCGGAATGCTCCACAAGTTCTGGACGATGCCGGTGCATCGATCGTCGGCACTGCTCGGGCGTCTGTGCGCCGAGGTCGTGCGGATCCTCGTCACCACGGTGCTGATCTTCGTCGTCGGAACGTTCATCGGCTTCCGAATCGAGACCGGGATACCGGGTCTGCTCGGAATGCTGGGCGTCGCAGTGCTCTTCGGCATCTCGTTCTCGATCATGGTCACCGCGATCACGCTGCTGACGAACAAGTCGACCATCACCGAATGGATCGCGATCACGACCAATCTGCTGATGTTCTTCAACTCCGGATTCGTCCCGGTGGACGCCTACCCGACGTGGCTCCAGCCCATCGTGGAGTACCAACCACTCAGCTGCGCAGTCGATGCCATCCGTGGCCTCGCCGTGAACGGCGAGATCGCCCGCCCGATGTTCCTGACCTGTGCGTGGTCCGTCGGCATCCTCGCGGTGTTTCTGCGTCCTGCCGTCATCGGTTACCGCAAAGCGTCCCGCAAGTAGCTCAGAGGTAATACACGCGGTGGCGCACACTTCCGACAATTCGTCCCCACAGATTCCCGGCATGGAAGAGCCAACGTCCGGTGGGTACCCGCGAGATGAACTGTGGCAGTAGCGGGTTACGCAAGATCAGATAGGCAACAGTGTCTGCCAGCGCGAGCTGGCTGCGCCTGGGCATCCCGTACGCACGGTACTCGGCGTACAACCGAACATCGCCCTCACCGCACATCACCGATTGCTGCCAGATCCCAGCTAGCGTGTCGCGCTGCCGATAGGCGATCTGCGCGTCGGGGGCGTGACCGAAGGACATGCCCGCCAACTGGATCCGCAGACACATGTCGCTGTCTTCGCCGCCCCTGGTGAAGGTTTCGTCCCAGCCGCCGACACGCTCGAATGCCTCTCGCCAGATCCCGAAGCTTCCACTGAGGCCAACCGGCAGGAATCGGTACAACGAATAACCCTCGTGGCGATCCGGCATCTGCCGCCACGACTGCACCAATTCGCTGTTGATCGACTCGATTTCGGCAGTGCCGGTTACCGCATCGTGTTCGGCCGCCACCCTGACCAACTCCGACAGCCAGTTCGAATGCACCCGATCGTCGCCGTCGCAGAACGCCAGAAAATCTGCGACGGTACCACGCGCGGCGACATTGCGAGCGTGTGCGGCGCCAGGGCGATCCGAGGCATCAACCCGCCGCAGTGCCAACTCCTCAGCTCTCGGATGCCCGGTGAGATACTCGGCAAGCCCGTCGGTGGAACCGTTGTCGGCAACGATCACCTCGAAGGAACCCGAGTAGTCCTGTGCCGCCAACGCAGCGAGTTGAACGTCGATTGTCGCGAGTCCGTTGCGGACCGGAATGATCACGGCCACCGACTCGGGTTTCTTCGGTGCGCTCACGAGCGAGATCTCGACAGAACTGCCGCACGGCGCAACACAGCGCCGGGGACCTTTCCTCGTTCACCGCGAGCTGCGCCCCAGAATCCGCGCACAGTCAGATACGTTCGGGCCATTCTCTCGGTGCCGAAAAGCATTGCCCGTCCACGGCTGAGCACGTCCTTGGCCACAGAAACCATGCACCACAGCGGTTCCGTTCGCCAGTACCGCGCATACATGATCGCGCGGTTTCGGGCGATGTAGTAGTGCCGGAACGGCGCATCTTCGGTGAACGAAAACCCGCCACGCCGCGATCCGAGCACCAAGCGCAGTGGTCTCGGCGGAATCCATGTGGTCGGCGACCCGAAGCCGTGCTCGATATCGGTACCCGGCGTTATCAAGGAATGAACGCCCTGGGCGCGCGCCCGCAGATAGAACTCCGTCTCGACACAATCGATGAACAGTTCTTCCTCGAACAGTCCGACCTGCTCGAGCACTTCCCGGGGCAACAACATGCCGGACTGGATGGGCTCGAAGGCCAGCGTCAGTCCCCGTTCCGCATGCCAGAACGGAGCCACCTCGCCGTTGATCGTGCTGGTAGCCAGTATCGTTCGATCCAGACCGAGCGACCGAGCCAACTCGAGATGCTCATACATGCGACGCAGATATCCAGCCGAAAGAACCGTGTCCTGGTCCAGCGTCAGAACGTGGTCAGCGCCACCGGCCAACGCACGCTCGATGCCGCGATTGATGGCGTGCGCAATCCCACGATTGGTGCCCAACTCGATCACTTCGTAGCCCGCAGCACGGCACTGCCCGAGAACGGCGGACACGTCCTTGGTAGACCCGTCGTCCACGACGACAACAACATCGACCTGCTCACGCACAGCCCTGCACGTGTCGAGCAAACCTTCCGCCGGATTGAAACTGCTGACCACAGCCGCGGTTGTCATGACTTCTCGTTCCCCAGATTGCTCGCGCCTTGTCGGCCGGATACAGCTGCGTCCACCACCGCCGCCGTGCGAATGACAAACGGCTGCCGCAGAATTGACTGATGATCACCGGGAACACTCTCGATGTGCAGGTCGTTCGGCGCGAGGACTGCCCATAGCTTCGCCTCGGCGGCCACGTCTCTGTCCCCGATGTCACCCGGTTCGGATGCGGTGATCACCTGAACGCGGCCGACGTGCCGGCTCGGCTCGTACTTGGCCAGCATGCGCCGGCTCAGCTCGTAGTAGACGATCCATTGCGCCGACGCCCGCAGACGGAACAAGCCTGCAGTCGCGACCAACGAATTCATCAACACCTTGCTCCACAGTCGAGCAAACACGTTCTGCGGCACGTACTCCTGCGGTGTCTCACGCTGCGGCAGTGCGGCCGCAGTGCGGGACTTTGCTCCCCTACTGATCGGCAGGCGCGCGCCACCGAGCGCTCCCACCTTCGCTGCCACGTCGCCGTCGAGCACCGCATCCAGCAGCACCACTATGTCGACATGCTCGCCCTCGCGCTCGAGTAGCGACGCGATTTCGAGAGCGACAAATCCGCCGAAAGAGTATCCCCCCAGCCGATACGGACCGTGTGATTGCACCGTTCGAATGGAACGCAGGGCTCGGGCGGCAGCGGCGGCAATCGTCCGATCCGCGCGACCGCGGTGCTCGAGTCCGTGAGATTGGATTCCGTATACCGTTACGCCGCTGCGCATTTCCCGAACGAGGTGAGCAAAGACCGCGGCGGGTGCTCCGCCACCGGCAACCAGGAAGAGCGCAGGTTCGCTGCCGTCGGTTCGCAGCGGTACCAACGAGGAATCCGAAAGCGGCGAACGACGACGGCCCGCGGAATCGACCAGTTTTGCCAAACCCTCGATGGTCGGCGCCTGCGCGAACTCAGCCGACGAGATCTGAACGTAGAACTGTTCAGCCACTTCGCCGAGCATCTTTGCCGCAGCAAGCGAATCACCACCGAGCGCAGTGAAATCCTCGTCTCGTCCAACCGCCTCGATACCGAGAATCGGTTGCCAGATGAACGAGAGGAGCGTCTCGGTGGGGCCGCGCAACGGGACCGGTTCGCCGCGCATCGGCACGGGAGGAAGGCCGGCGCGATCCACCTTTCCCCGTTCGTTGCGAGGCAAAGCCGCAAGAATCACGATATCGCGTGGCACCATCCACGTCGGGATTCGCTGCCCAAGCGCGCTGCGCACCTCGGCGGCAGACGGCGTCCACTCCGATCCACCGACTGCTACATAGCCGATCAGAATCGGTTGCGGCACAGCCTTGTCCGCTACAACGACCGCGTCGGATACCCATTCGAGGGAGCGCAACGCCGCTTCCACTTCGGCAGGTTCGACAAGGTAGCCACGGATCTTCACCGCGTCGTCGCTACGACCGGAAAGATGCAGATCACCGTTCTCGTCGAAGCGTCCGAGATCTCCCATCCGGTAGCGCGTCGAACCGTCGGGCTGCACCACGAATTTCGACGCCCCCGACTGATCTTTGCCGTAGTAGCCGTTAGCCAAATACCTTGATACAACGTAAATTTCGCCAATGCACCCGACCTCGACGGGGTTCTGATCCGCATCGAGAATCAGAACGTCCTTGTTGGCCGCAGGACGGCCGACCGGAACCACACCGCCTGGAAGCTCTCGGTCACTCGGGTACGGATTGAAGGCGAGGTGCCCGGTCTCGGAAGATCCGGACCAGCTGCAGTACAACGCATCCGGTCGTAAGTGTGGCCGCAGAGCTGACACATCAGAGCTGTGAATCGACTCGCCGCAGGTTGTCAGCACGCGTAGCGAGGACAGAGCCGGAGTGTCTACGGAGGTGAGCTCCGGTAGCCAGGATCTCAGGAACGACGGAGTGCAATGCGCAGTGCTGACGCCGCACTCGGACAACCACTCGGCCAGCCCGGTTGTCGACTCGGTACGCGGATCCCAGTAGTACAGGCCGGCGCCGTTGAGCAGCGACATCACGATCACGTCCAGTCCGGCGCCGAAACTCATCGGCAGCAGCATTCCGACGCGATCACCCGGTCCGATCTCGAGCGCTTCCTTCGCTTCGAAGGCCTGGTTTATCCAATTCTCGTGACTGTGCAGAACGCCCTTCGGCTGCCCCGTCGAACCGGACGTGAACACGATAATCGCCGTGTCCTGCACATTCGGCTCGGGCAGCGTGACGTGCGAAGCCGGCGGGAGTTCGGTCAGCATCGGCACGTCGACGCGCAGTGCGCCGGTCAGTGAGAGGATATGTGTGCGTCGTTGCTCGGGCAGTAGAGGATCAAGCATGATCAGCGGATGTCCGGAAGCGATTACCGCTAGCGCAGCGACAACAGATTCCGCACCGGCGCCGGGCTCGAGCGCTATCGCACGCGATGTGTCCGGTTCACAATCGACCAATGCGCGTGCCCATGCTGTCGAGAGCGCGTGCGCCTGCGCAAACGTGAACTCACGATCACGGGTACGCACAGCAACCGCCTCGGGAGTATCGCCGCAGACGGCGTTCCATCTGGCAGTCATCGTCTCGGCATGCACCAGGCAAGGCTAACCTACTGAAGTTTTCGTAGTCTTTTCGCAGTTCATGTAGGCGGCCTAACGAGTAGCGTCGAACGAGTGAGTACTCGCCTCGGATACCAAATGCCCAATTTCAGCTACGGTGGCCCGGTCAAGGACCTCTTCCCCACCGTCATCGCGCAAGCTCGGGAAGCCGAAGCCGCCGGCTTCGACACCGCGTTCGTGATGGACCACTTCTACCAACTGCCCGGCATCGGAGACCCCGATGCACCCATGCTCGAGGCGTATTCAGCGCTCTCCGGACTGGCGACGGCCACCGACACCATCCAGCTGTCCGCCCTCGTCACCGGCAATACGTACCGAAACCCGCCGATGCTCGCCAAGACTGTCACCACACTCGATGTGGTGAGCGGTGGTCGCGCCATCCTCGGCATCGGAGCGGGCTGGTTCGAACTCGAACACGATTCCTTCGGCTACGAGTTCGGCACCTTCACCGAGCGGTTCCAGAAACTCGACGAGGCCCTGCAGATCATCGAACCGATGCTCCGCGGCAAACGGCCTACCTTCGACGGCACCTGGTACCACGTCAAGGAGGCCATCAACGAGCCCCGCGTCCGCGACGACCTGCCGATCCTGCTCGGTGGCGGCGGCGAGAAGAAGACGTTTGCCCTCGCCGCGCGCTTCGCCGACCACCTCAACATCATCTGTGACCCGTCCGAACTGCCACGCAAGATGGACGCCCTCGCAGCCCGATGCGACGAAGAAGGACGCGACCGCACCACCCTCGAAACCAGCTTCCTCACGTTCATGATGATCGACGAGGATGGCGACAAGGCTCGCGCGCATCAGCGAACATTCCTTGCCGAGCGCGGGCTCGACATCACCACAGCGCCGGACGACGTGGTCGCCAAGGCCACAGAACGTCACTTCGTCGGCAACCCCGACGACGTCGCCGAGCAGGTTCAGACGCGCATCCTCGACCACGGGATCGACGGAGTGGTCATCAACCTCATCACCAACGGCAACGAGCCGGGAATCGTCGACCTAGCCGGGCGCACACTCGGCCCACTGGTCGGCAAGTAGTAGTTTCCTACTCGCACTTCACGATCGGAACCGGATCGTATTTCACGGTGCGAGTATTCGAGGAAATCTCCGCGCCGGTGGCGTGATCGGTGATCACACGGGTATCACTCGCCGTGAAGCCGGGCGCGCCACTGGACGCGATACATCCGTCGCCCTTGGGTAGGACCACGGTATCGGGCGTTGTGGGAGACGTACGAGGACCGGTGATCGACTCCACGTCGACGGCCTTCGTTCCCCAGATCTTCACTGTCACATTCGATGACGTCGTGATCGTCTGGATCATCACACCGGTCTTCGACGGGTTGCGGAACTGCAGGTCGATCGCGCCGTCGAAGATCGTGGCCTCACGGGCCTCCGGGTACCGCGAGATGTAATAACTGTGCTCGGTGTGCGCGACGTCTTCCATTCCGGCGAAGTACGTTGCGTTGTAAAGCGTCGTCGCCAGCTGGCTGATGCCGCCGCCGACGGCTTTGTCCGGTCGACCGTTGTTGATGATTCCCGATTCCACGTACCCCTGGGCAGCGCCGCGCGGTCCGGTGTACTCGTTGAACGAGAACGTTTCTCCCGGTTTGACTATCGCACCGTCGAGCACCGACGCCGCCAACGCGATGTTCACGCCGGACGCGTACTCGAAGCCGCCAGTGGTGAACTCACCGATCACTTCCTTGATGCCGAGCGCCTCGGCTCCCTCGGTGGTGAGTGCCGGTGGAACCGCCGCGTACACCGCCGGAGTTGCCCGAGAACCCGTGCTGGCGAGCAGAACCGGGAGATCCTTCACGGTTTCCGGCCAGTTGATCAGGTCGCCGACTACACCCGGAACCACAGTCGGTGCACCGCCGGCCAGCGTGATCGACGCGTCCTTCGGTGCAACCTCCGTCGATACCAATTGCGGCGCCAAGATCTTCACGGCAGCTTCGGTGTTGTACTGCGGTGCCAGTCCGCCCGAACCGTCGGGAGCAAACGTCAGAATCTCGCCGATCTGGTCGACGCCGATGGTCGCTTCCTTGCCGTCGCGGCCGTTGACCACAACCTCGCCGGACACAGCGGGCTGAGCAACGTCCTGCAACGCACGATCGACACCGGCCTGCGTCACCGTAACGGGGGTGTCTTCCACGGGTAGGTCGACAACATCGCCCGAGGACCACTCGTCACTGAATGTTGCTGCCGCACCCGGCAGATCGAGGGCGCGGCCCACCACCGGCGACACACCAGATGCTTCACCACCGGAAATGACAACAGCACCTTCGACCGGCGCGCGATCACTGGTAGCCGCGACAACCGTCATCGACGCGTCCAATGCCGCCTGATCGACCGTCGACACCACCGGCACCTCACGCGAGCTGAAGAACGAGGTGATCCGGGTGATCGGATTGAGCGGTTGCTCATTCACGCCCGCCAACGTCGCCGACCAGTCCACGTCGATACCAGCCGACGCGGGAATGATCGTGGACTCCACATCGTCCGCCCTCACCGGGACGGGTTCGACAAGCTTCGGAGCCAACTCCGCGCGCAGGACTGTCTCCGCGTCGGCCGGCGAGCGGTTACCGATGTCGATCCCGGCAACCTGAGTTCCCCGAGGCGTGTTTCCGGACGACGTGAACACGTCCACCCCGTAGGCAAGAACTGCGACCGCAAAAATCCCGCCGACAATCAGAGCGGGCTTGACCCACTTCTTCGACGCCGGCTGATCAACTGCCACAGGCTCGGGCGCTACTGCCGGCAGAACCGGTTCGAACTGTTGGGTCGGCTCCGCTGCACCGGCGGGAACTTCAGCGTGGGTTGGAACAGCCGCAGTGGCTGGAACAGCCGGGCCAGTCGGAATCTCGGAGTTAGCTGGAACTACCGGAATGACGGTCGTGATCTCGTTGGCCGATTCATCCGGAGCCGGCTCGTCGAGGACTGGTTCCTCCGGTGTTGCTTGATCCGGCTCCGCTTGATCCGGCTCTGCTTGATCCGGCACTGATCCTTCCGGAACCGACGGGGAGAACTCGGGAGCTTCGGAGCCGTCCACACCGTTGTTTTTCTCCGGGGGTGAACCGTCTGCGTCACTCACTCGTTTGACTCCTCGCTGCATCGACCGGGGCTGCGGCGCGTACCCAGCACTACTCAACAGGATATCTGGACATACAAGAGCCCCGCGTTGCTGCCAGGTCGGGGGTCAGGCAGCAGCACGGGGCTGTCTTGAATATCGGTAGCTATCCGTCAGCGTTACACGGCCACAGAAATTTGTCCGAAAAAGAAAAGGAGATCCGGTCACCCCTCGCGACCGGATCTCCTTCTTCACCACCCCAGACCGACTGTTACCGCAGGTGAGCGCAGCAATTGCCAGTCACGGGACTACCGCTCGATGATTGCGGTGACGCCCTGTCCGCCCGCTGCACAAATCGAGATAAGACCGCGCCCTGAACCCTTCTCCGCAAGCATTTTTGCGAGAGTCGCCACAATGCGTCCGCCAGTCGCAGCAAACGGGTGTCCGGCGGCCAAAGACGAACCGTTGACGTTGAGTTTGCTGCGATCGATCGAGCCCAATGCGCCGTCGAGGCCCAGGCGTTCCTTGCAGTACTCGTCGGACTCGAAAGCCTGCAGTGTCGCGAGAACAACAGAGGCAAATGCCTCGTGGATTTCGTAGTAGTCGAAGTCCTGCAAGGTGAGTCCGTTGCGGGCCAACAGGCGCGGGATCGCGTACGTCGGCGCCATCAGCAGGCCGTCCTTGCCGTGGACGTAATCGACGGCAGCTGTCTCCGAGTCGACGAGATGCGCGAGGACGGGGAGGTTGCGCTCGGCTGCCCACTCGTCGGTCGAGAGGAGCACCGCCGACGCACCGTCGGTGAGAGGTGTCGAGTTGCCTGCCGTCATGGTGGCGTCGCCGAGCTTGGTGCCGAATACGGGCTTGAGCGTCGACAGTTTCTCGACGGTCGAACCGGGACGGAGGTTGTCGTCGCGGGTCAGGCCGAGGAACGGGGTGACGAGGTCGTCGAAGAAACCGCGGTCGTAGGCAGCCGCCATGTTCTTGTGGCTGGCAGCGGCAAGTTCGTCCTGGTCCTCGCGCTTCACGCCGAATTCCTTGGCGGTGATCGCAGCGTGGTCACCCATCGACTTGCCGGTGCGAGGCTCGCCGTTGCGCGGAATTTCGAGGCCGAGCATGCCCGCGCGGACGTTGCCGAGAAGCTTGATGCGGTCGCCCGTCGACTTCGCGCGATTGAGGGAGAGCAGGAACTCGCGTGCCTGATCGTTGACGCCGATCGGAGCGTCGGACGTGGTGTCCGTACCGCCGCCGATGCCGGAATCGATACGGCCGGCCGAGATGGCGTCGCCGACTGCGACGATCGACTGCAGGCCGGTGCCACAGGCCTGCTGAAGGTCGTACGCGGGTGTGTACGGGCTCAGCGCACTCCCGAGAACCGACTCACGGATGAGATTGAAATCACGGCTGTGCTTGAGCACCGCGCCACCGACCACCAGGCCGAGTTGCTCACCCTGCAGGTTGAAACGGCTCACCAATCCGTCGAGCGTGGCCGTGAACATGTCCTGATTGGACGCCTGCGCGTAGGCCTTGTCCGAACGGGCGAAAGGAATTCGATTGCCACCGACGATGGCAACGCGGCGGCGCTGACCTGCAGGCTTTGCGGCCGGCGTCGTTTTGGCTGCGGATTGTGTGTTCGAACGGGCTTTGCTGGTCACTTGCGTCTCCAAGGATGGTGCGATTACCTGTTGAAGACTATTCTTACTCAGTAGTAAGTTACTTGTCTATCGCCACATCCGATTCGGATACACGGCGCAAGGCACACCGAAACACGACAGAAGGTAGGACCGTGGCAGCCAGCAAGGGAGCTCCCGACCTCTATTCACAGTTCCTCTCGTCCGGCCCCGGCGCATTCATTGCGTCGAAGGCAGGCCTGCCCAGGCCCGAGAACCTGCGCCGCTACAAAGCCGGAGAACCGCCGTTGGCCGGACCGGTCCTCATCGGCGGTAAAGGCCGACTCGTAGAACCGCTGCGCGTCTTGCTCTCCGATTACCCCGCCGCGCAGGCCCACGACACGACCTTCGGCGCACTGGTATTCGACGCCACCGGAATCACGCAGGTCACCGAACTCGAGCAGCTGTTCGAGTTCTTCCAGCCCGTGATCCGCAACCTCGCATCGTGCGCTCGCGTTGTTGTGCTGGGCACGACGCCCGAAGAGACGTCGAGCGTCGACGAGCATGTCGCGCAGCGAGCCCTCGAAGGCTTCACCCGCAGCGTCGGCAAGGAGATCAAGCGCGGCTCCACCGCGCAGCTGGTCTACGTTTCCCCCAAGGCATCCACCGGCCTCTCGGGCGTCGAATCGACTCTGCGCTTCCTGCTTTCGGCCAAGTCCGCATTTGTCGACGGCCAGGTCATCGTCGTCGGAGACGAAGATTCCGTTGCGCCGGCCAACTGGGACAAGCCGCTCGACGGCAAGGTAGCAGTCGTGACCGGCGCAGCCCGCGGCATCGGCGCCACCATCGCCGAGGTCCTGGCCCGCGACGGCGCGCACGTGGTCTGCGCCGACATCCCCGCTGCGGGAGAAGCACTTTCGGCCACCGCCAACAAGGTCGGCGGAACCTCCCTCGCACTCGACGTCACAGCAGACGACGCAGCCGAGGTCCTCGCGGCGCATCTGCTCGAGCGTCACGGCGGCGCCGACATCATCGTCCACAACGCCGGAATCACCCGCGACAAAACCCTCGCCAACATGGACGAAGGCCGCTGGAACATGGTTATCGGCGTCAATCTTCTTGCACCGCAGAAGATCACCGAGCACCTCGTCGCGAAGGGCGCACTCAAGGAAGGCGGACGCGTCGTCGACGTGTCCTCCATCGCCGGTATCGCCGGCAACCGCGGCCAGACCAACTACGGAACCTCCAAGGCCGGCGTCATCGGCCTCGTCCACGCCGAAGCTCCGGTCCTGGCAAAGAAGAACATCACCATCAACGCGGTGGCACCCGGCTTCATCGAAACTGCCATGACCGCAGCCATCCCCTTCGCGACCCGCGAAGCCGGCCGCCGCATGAGCTCCCTACTGCAGGGCGGCGAGACCGTCGACGTTGCCGAGACTGTCGCCTACTTCGCCAGCCCGGCATCCAATGCCGTTACGGGACAGGTTGTTCGCGTGTGCGGCCAGAGCCTCCTGGGAGCATGATGGCAACCAAGACCGTCGCACTCACCGAGCAACCCAAAACCCTCGACATCTACTCCCGCGCAGTGCTCGGGTTGATGCCGTGGAACAAGTCGGACTCGCGCTCGGTGCCGCAGCAGAAAATCACCCTCACCGGACTGAAGGTCGACACCGACAATCTGGCGGCCTACTGCCGAGTCACCGGCCTGCGATTCGGTGATTCACTGCCGATCACCTACCCATTCACGTTGGCATTCCCGACGGTGATGAAATTGATGGTGTCGAAGGAATTCCCCTTCCCCGCAGTCGGTTCCGTGCACGCCGAGAATGTCATCGAATCACTGCGCCCCATCTCCGTGAGCGAACCGCTTGATCTCTCGGTGCACGCCGAGAACCTGCGCGAGCATCGCAAGGGTCTGCTGATCGACGTGATCACCGAAATTCGGGTGGGGCGGGAACTGGTGTGGCGTCAAACGTCGTCGTTCCTCAATCAGCAGAAGACCTCCCTGTCCGGCGAAACCCGACCGGAACCGAAGGCCGACGAGGTTCCGCCGACGCCGATGACCACCATCCGCGTCGACCAGACCACGATCAGCAAGTACGCATCCATTTCCGGGGACCGGAACCCCATCCACGTCTCGTCCCTGGGCGCCAAGGCTTTCGGATTCCCGAAGACCATCGCTCACGGAATGTGGAGCGCCGCGGCACTGCTGCGGACCGTCGAAGGGGATGTGGCCGACAAGGTCACGTACAGCGTGCGATTCGGTAAGCCGATTCTCCTGCCGGCAACACTGAACGCGTACGCCGATCGCGTCGACAACGGTTGGGATCTGGCGCTACTGCACCCGAAGAAGGGCTACCCGCACGTCACGGCGACGCTGCGCTGAGTCTGGTTTTCACCCACCCCGTTTGAGCGAACGTACCTTTCGGCGCATCCAAGGCGCTGAAAGGTACGTTCGCTCGATGCGGGTGGGGACTATTCGGACTTCTTCTTGCCCGACAGTCCGCGCCATGCCAAGGACTCGAGGAGATCGGCTGCCTCGTCTACTTCGATTTCTCCGCCGGCAACGCGGTCGGCCACAGCCTCACCTGCACCGACCAAGGCGATTGCGATGATCCCGAAGTCGTGAGACGCATCCGGATCCTTGGTGCTGGACTCGAGCAGGTGCGCTGTCAGTTCGATCAATCGATCGCGACTCGTCTGCACGGTGCCCGCAAAAGCCTGCTGTCCGACGGCCTGACGGTAGAGCACCATCCACGACTTTCGGTTGGCCCCCACAAATCCGAGGAAACCTTCGAGAGCGGCACGCAATTGCTCGCGTGGCGACAGATCAGGTGCACCTGCAGGAGCCAAGGCTTCGACAAATCGCAGACCTTCACGATGGATGCACGCGGCAAACAGTTCTTCCTTGGAGCCGTAGTACAGGTACAGCATCGGCTTGGAAATCTCTGCTTTGGCCGCAATGGCGTCCATCGAGGTTTCGTGAAAACCTCTGTCGGAGAACACGTCCACTGCCGCGTCGAGCATCTGCTGCTCGCGTACCGCGCGTGGCAGTCTCTTCGTGCCACCGGCCATGTATCCTCCAACCACAGGGTAAGTGTCTATCTTACTCTACGGTAAGATCCGGCGTCGAATCGCACTAGCGTCTCAGCAGGTAAGAGCGCCCTTCGCCTGCGCGACCGTCACCACGGCCTGATCCACGCGGGCCTGCGGCAACACACCCGACGCAACGGCGCCTTCGAGCTGATCGAGCACCCGCGGTACGTCATCGGTGGTGAGCCACAACGCCTGGTCCACGCCTGCCACCAATGCAGCCTGCACCGCGTCGGCAATATCGTATCGGTCGGTAATCGCCTGCATACCGCTGAGGTCGTCGGTGAAGATCGGCCCTGTGAACGGCGCTGCGCCGTAACCCACTCCGTCGCGAAGCAACGACACCGCGGCCGGACTGATACTTGCCGGGACACCCGGTTCTGTCAGACCCGGAACCTCGAGGTGACCGATCATGACACCGACCCCGGTGTTCACCAACTCCCGGAACGGAACAAGATCCGAGTTCATCAGTTCTTCCAGAGGAGGCGTCGTCACCGCGCCGGTGTGCGAATCGCCGGACGCGCTACCGTGTCCGGGGAAATGTTTGATCACCGGGAAGATTCCGGCGTCGCGCATTCCCTGGGCGTACGCACCGGCGTAGGCGATCACTGTTGCAGGATCATCCGAGTACGAGCGGTCACCGATTACCGAATTATCAGGCTGCGAGCTGACATCGACGTCCGGTGCGTAGTTGACGGTGATGCCGAGGTCCTTCAGACCCTGGCCCCGCTCGAGCGCCATCTGGTACGTCTGTTCCACTGTCATCGTCTCGGCAGTTTCCCGCGCCGACGGATCGGGTCCGAGAATGTCCTCGACGCGGGACACGCGGCCACCCTCCTCGTCGATTGTCACCATCAACGGAATTTTCGACGCCGAAGCCACTTGCGGCACTTCACGATTGGTCAGCATCGACTGATCGGTCCAGCTGCCGACAAAGATGCCGCCGATCTGCTCGCTCGCAACAATTGCCAACGCGTCGTCGGTACCGGTCACGCCGACGTTGAGGAGCTGGGCAAGTTTCTGCCTGGTGGACAACGACGCCAGGAGGTCACTGCCGCAGACCGTAGGTGCGGGGAGGGCGGTGGACGTCTGCGATGTTGTCGTGATGTCGGACGTGACACTCGCCGCAGCCGACGTCGACGGCGCTGCCACGTCCCCGCCGTCGCCCGAGCATCCCGCTACCAATCCACCACACAGGGCAAGAGTGGTTGCCGTTTTCACAAACTTGATCCGCATTCCTACGACGGTATCGGACTCCGTACCCATACACTCCCCTCACCGGCACGGCAGGAAGGTAACCTGGACGTGAACCGATTCCCCGCTGACGAGGAGGTCGTGATGCCACAAGGACTGATGCTCATCGCGTACGACGGTTCCGAGAACGCCCGACGTGCCGTCGAGTACGCAGGACGTTTCCTGTCCGCCAATCGCGCAATTCTCGTCACGGCCTGGGAGCCGATGGTTCGCCAAGCCGCCCGGATGTCCGGGCTCTCCGGTGTTATGCAGCCCGAGTGGATTCCCGACGACGATGTCGAGGACATCGCGTACACCGATGCCAAGGCAACTCTCGCGGAAGGCGTCGCACTGGCCGAGGCCTCCGGCTTGACCGTCGAAGGCCGTAGTGCCGAATGCCGGTCGGCCATCTGGTCCGCAATCGTGGAGACTGCCGACGAATTGGACGTCGACATCATCGTCACCGGCACTCGCGGCACTACCGGTTTGCGCTCGTTGTTGCAGAGCAGCGTGGCGGATCATGTTCTGCGTCACAGTCATCGGCCGGTGTTGATCGTCCCTCCTGGCAAGTGAGCGTCCGTCCCAGGCGACTAGTGTTCCAGTCACCATGAACGGTTTTGTTCTCTCTCGGCCTGATCACAGCGTGCTCACCCGCGGCGTACGACGCAGTTTCGACGACGCGGGCGCGGCGACGCACGCGCTGTCGGAAGGTTCGGCGACTCTGATCGTCGGGGCTCTCCCCTTCGACCCGTCGGGAGCGACGGCGTTGTACGAACCGGCCGAGGCAACCGTTACCGGTAGCGCGTGGCGGCCGGACAGTTCCGTGGACTTGCCGGACACGCGTGCGGTGCGGGAAATTCCGTCGTCGGCAGATCATCTTCGACGGGTCGAGAAACTTCTCACCCGCCTGCGTGACGGCGACCTCGGCAAAGTGGTCTCAGCTCGGACCGTCGAACTGCGTGCCGAATCTCCCATCTCACCAACAGCACTCGCGGCCCGGATGGCTGCGCTCAATCCCGCGGCCAATACATTTGCCGTCGACCTCAGCGCTGCCGGAACCGATTTTGTAGGCCACTCTCTTGTCGGCGCGACACCCGAGGTTCTGGTGAGCCGACGCGGAAATGTCGTGACCTGCCGTCCGCTGGCGGGTTCCGCGCGTCGGACAGCCGAATCCCAGCTGGATCGAGCGGCCGGGGAGAACCTCCTGGGTTCGACGAAGAATCTAGCCGAGCATGCCTTTGTCACCGACTGGATTCGGGACGTCCTCGGTCCGCTGTGCAGTGAGTTGTCGATACCGTCGACACCAGAATTGACCAGTACCCACGAGGTCTGGCACCTGGCCAGCCCGATCCGCGGCGTTCTGCGCGACTCCACCACTGCGCTCGAGCTGGCAATCGCGCTCCATCCGACACCCGCGCTGTGCGGAACACCCACCAGCGCGGCATTGAACGTCATCCGCGAGACCGAGGAGCCGAGACGCTTTTACGGCGGCGCAGTGGGGTGGTGCGACAACGCCGGCGACGGCGATTGGGTGGTCGCGATCCGATGCGCCGAAATCAGCGCCGACGGTCGAACTGCCTGGGCGAGCGCGGGAGGCGGGATCGTTGCAGATTCGGACCCACAGGACGAATTGGACGAGACAACCACCAAATTGCGGACATTGCTCACGGCGCTGGGCGTCTCGGACACAAACTAATCAGTCCGCTGCGGGGCCAATCGTCCGAATTCTCGGTGGCGAGTGATACCTTGACGCGAACAGTTCGTACGGACCGGTAAGTCCCGGACGACCGACACACGACCTATTGGGAGATCCACGATGACGAAGTTCCTTGTCCCCGGTGTGGCCAGCGCTGTCGTCGGCGTCGTTCTGGGCGCTGCTGCCATCTTCGGCGCCACGGCAGTAGCTGCGGACAACACTCGTCCCGACATCGACCGCAGCGGAAATGCCGATTCTTCCGTGCTGAACCAGGTTGAGTACGGCAGCCGCTGAGAGCGCAGGCTTCGCGAGTTCCCGTTCTTCCGCCGAAGGCACCGTTGTGCCTTCGGCAGAGCCTCTGTCGAAGCGGTGGCTGTTCGGCGCCTCCGTCGTAGCGTTTCTTCTCACCTTTCTCCAGTCGCCGGGGCTGATCACTGCCGACACCAAGTACGACCTGACGCAGAACCCGTTCGGCTTTCTCGAACGCGCTTCGCATCAGTGGAGTAGTCAGGCCCCGCTCGGCCAGGTGCAAAATCAGGCCTACGGTTACTTTTTCCCGCACGGGCCATTCTTTGCGTTGGGCGAACTCGCCCACATTCCGCCGTGGATCACGCAACGCATCTGGTGGGCGCTGCTGCTGATTGCCGGGTTCTGGGGCATCGTCCGCGTCGCCGAGGCGCTGGGTATCGGTAGCCGCAGTTCTCGTGTCATCGCTGCAGTTGCGTTTGCGCTCTCTCCACGCGTTCTGACAACTCTCGGATCGATTTCCTCGGAAACCTTGCCGATGATGTTGGCGCCGTGGGTCTTGTTGCCGGTGATTTGGGCATTCCGCCCCGTGCGCCTTTCCGGTAGCCCGGACTACCACAAACGCGCACAGTGGAAATTGGCCGCCCAATCCGGCCTTGCGGTTGCCCTCATGGGCTCGATCAATGCCATCGCTACTGCAGCCGCCTGCCTCGTCGCCGTCATCTGGTGGCTCTCGCACAAGCCGAACCGCGCGTGGCTGACCTTCACCGCGTGGTGGGCTCTGTTCGTCGCACTGGGCACCCTGTGGTGGATCGTCCCGCTCCTTCTGCTCGGCAAGGTCAGCCCACCGTTCCTCGACTACATCGAATCCGCCGGCGTCACGACGCAATGGGCGTCACTCGCGGAGATCCTGCGCGGCACGGACAGTTGGACGCCGTTCGTCTCACCCGAACGCATCGCAGGCGCGGTCCTCGTGACCCAACCGGCGGCCGTGGTCGCCACCGGACTGGTCGCCGCCGCCGGACTTGCCGGACTCTGTATGCGGTCGATGCCCGCCCGCGGACGCTTGACGCTCATCTTGTTTGTCGGCATCACCGGCTTGGCCGCGGGATACGTCGGCGAACTCAGCTCCCCGATCTCCGATCAAGTACGCCTGTTCCTGGACTCTGCGGGCGCACCGCTGCGCAATGTCCACAAGCTCGAACCCCTCGTGCGTCTGCCGTTGGTGCTCGGCCTCGCGCATCTCCTCGCAAAAGTTCCCTTGCCCGGTTCGGTTCCGATGCCGAGGTGGCGACGCGCCTTCGCTCATCCCGAACGCGAACCGATGGTCGCCCTGACCTCCCTGATCCTGGTTGCTCTCACCCTCTCGACCGCCTTGGCATGGACCGGCAAGCTCGCACCGCGCGGCGCATACCCCGAGGTGCCGTCGTACTGGACCGAAGCCGCGCAGTGGCTCGAGGACAACACCGCACCCGGCTCCGAAGCCGAGCGCGCCCTTGTTGTCCCCGGAGCGCCGTTCGGCAGCCAGGTATGGGGACTGACCCGAGACGAGCCGCTGCAGGCACTGGCCACCACACCGTGGGCGGTGCGCGACTCCGTCCCCCTGACCCCGCCCGGCGCCATCCGTGCCCTCGATTCCGTACAGCGCCTGATCGCCGACGGCCGCCCCTCCGCCGGTCTCGCGCAGACTCTGCTCGGCCAAGGCATCCACTACCTCGTGATGCGCAACGACCTCGACGGCGACACCTCACGCTCAGCCCGCCCGCTCCTCGTTCATCAAGCCGTCGACGGTTCCCCAGGCATCACGAAGGTCGCCGAGTTCGGTGAAAACGACAACCCCGAGCCCATCGAAGGGCTGGTTGCCGACAGCGACCTGCGACCCGGCTACTCACCGATCGAGATCTTCGCGGTCACGCCGCCTGATGGAAGCACGGCGGTCAGCGGCCCGTACTCGGTGGATCTCGATCAGGTTCCCGTGGTTCAGGGTGGACCGGAAGCCTTTCTCCGCCTTCATGAAAGTGGAACGCTCCCCGGCACCGGCCCCGTCGTTCTTGCCGCCGACGCCGCTGCGGCCGGACTGCCGGTCGACGCACTCACCGTCACCGACACACCACGTGATCGAGAAACCGATTTCGGTCAGGTCGACAATCACAGTTCTTCTCTGCGGACACCGGACAGCGAGCGACGCACGTACAACCTGGTTCCCGACTACCCTGTCGCCGATACGCCTCTGGTGCAGGGCCGTTGGAACGGCGCCGAGATCACCGTCTCCAGTAGCGCCTCCGACGCCACCCAACTGGGCGGAACATCGCCGTCGAGTAGCCCGGCTGCAACGGTGGACGGCGATCCGGGCACCGGATGGTTCAGCAACGGAATCGAACGCGCACTGGGACAGTGGCTGCAGATCGACTTCGACACTCCCATCTCGAGCGGACTCCTGCATCTGACAACCAGTGCAGCGGCGATCGGCGCTCCGGTCAAGTGGCTCGAGATATCCACCCCCAACGGAACGAAGGCTGTCAAGGTCGACCGGCCGGGTGAACCCGTCGCAGTATCGATTCCGGGCGGCACCACACCCTGGGTTCGGGTGACGGCAACACACACCGAAAATGGCTCGGCGGGAACACAGTTCGGCATCAGCGAACTGTCCGTGGAGGACTTCTCCGACCGTAGTGCGCCGACATTCGTGCCCATCACGTTCGACACCGTGCTGCCTGCGGTGCCGAACGACGCATCGGTGTCCTCCTGGAATCTGACGCAGGAGTTTCCGGGCCGAAATTCCTGCGCCGACAGCGCCGATCGCGTTCGCTGCAGCAACGCCTTCATGGCGATCCCCGAGGAACCGAACCGATTCCAGCGCACTCTGAGTGTCCCGGAAAATACCTCTGTCACAGCCGAACTGACAGTTCGGGCCCGACAGGGCAGCGAACTGGACTCACTTCTCACGATTCCCGGCCGCATCATGGCATCAGGCTCGAGCGACATCGGCGACACCCGTGGTTCAGCCTTTGCCGCCACCGACGGCGACGCTCGGACAACCTGGTCGGCGCCGCAGAGCACCACCGAGCCGGGTGGCCCGAAACCGACTCTCACGCTGACACTTCCGGAACCGACACTGGTGACAGCACTCGATATCACCCCCAGCGTCGGAATCCTGCCGTCACCGCCCACCAGTGTTGCCGTCAACCTCGGAAACGGGCCTCAGGTTCGCGAGTTGCCGCAAGGCGACACGCGGGTGCCCCTGTCCCCCTTTGTCACCGACACGATAGTCCTGAGCATCACCGACTGGGATCCCGTTCTCGATCAGAATGCGCTCGGCTTCGCTCAGGTGCAGCCCACCGGGTTTGCGGAAGTCGGCGTGATCGGCGGCGACGGCGCAACCGTCGCCGATTCCGGTGTGCAGACCGACAACACGCTCGACAACCGTCAGATCACGGTCCCCTGCGGCATCGGTCCCACGATCACCATTGCCGGGCAACAGTTCCCGACGTCGATCGACACCACGGCGCATGAACTCCGCACCGGCGCTCCCATCGCGGCGAGTGTCTGCGGCCCCACCGGAACGGCACTGTTGCCGGCGGGCCGGCCGGAGGTGTTGGTCGAGCCCGGAGCTGCGTTCTCCGTCGACAACCTGGATCTCACGACAGTTGGCTCCGATCCGCTCCCACTACAGAGCCAGAGCGCTCTCACATCGAGCGCGTGGACAGCAAACCATCGCGAACTTGCCGTCGCCGCATCGACGTCTGATCAGTTGATCGTGAATCCGGAAAGCACCAGCATCGGCTGGATCGCCACCGCGCCCGACGGTTCCGAACTGATTCCGGTAGTGGTGAACGGTTGGCAGCAAGGGTGGATCGTGCCCGCGGGCACGTCCGGAACGATCACCCTCGATTTCCCCAGCGACCGCTGGTACCGCCTGGGCATCTTCGGCGGCCTGGTGCTGCTGATCCCACTGTTGCTCGCTGCCCTGATTCCGGTGCGGCGTGTACCGAAGCCCACCGAGCCCCCGCGCCCGTGGCACAGCGTCGTAGCGGGGTGGCTGGGCGTGGCTGTGGCTGCCACCGTGATCGGCGGCGTCGTGGGAACCGGAATCTTCGTGGCGTGCTCACTCGTCGCGCTGGCGCTCGTGCGAGCAGTCGGCCCGGATCGCACGGCGCGCATTCTGGTCGGCACCGCCGGAGTGGCAGCGATTGCCGGAATCACGCTTCTTTCGACGGGACCGTGGCGAGCACCGGGTGGATACGTGGGCGATTCGTTCCTGATTCAGTTCGTGATGTTGCTGGCGTTGGTGGTCACGGGGTTGGCAGCGTTGCCCTTTGCGGGTTCACCGATGTGGCGACGATTCTCCCAGCGCTTGATTGCCACACGCGCAGGTTCCTCCACCAGGGCGTAACTCGCCGACGCCACAGCCACACTCAGGACAAGTGTCAAGGCAAGCACGTAGAAGAAGCTGCCGGAGAACGGCGCGATGCCGAATACCGGGAACACCGCGTTGAGCACTGCCAGATGCCAGATGAAAATTCCGTACGACCAGCGACCGATCGCCAAGGCAAGCGGACTTGCCAGGAATCGGTGCTGCGCCTCGTCCCGCAGAACCAACGGTGCGATCAGCGAAAAGCTGATGATTGCGCCGAGCGCGATCTTGACGGCGAACTGCCAAGGTTCCGGACGTACCAATCCCTCCGGGCCGGCGAGGTCGGTGCACGAGAGTACAAACGCCACCAACGCCACGCCGGTCAGCAGAAGCCGGCGATGCGCCAGACGATGCACCCACGTCGAATCTCCGACGGCGAGTTCGGCCAACACCATGCCGACCCCGAACCACGGAAGGTATCCCGGCAACCAATTGTCGTGATGGATGAAGTCCGGCGCGGGAATCGGCAGGAATGCCCAACTGAGAGCAATCACCGAGACAACGGTGAGAACTGGGATCCGGAACCTGGCGCTGCTCCCGCGAAGACGTACCAGCAGAACCGCGAACAACGGCAGCAACAGATAGAACATCACCTCGACCGACAGGCTCCACATCTGAGTGAGGCCCTCGGTGAGGGTGAGCGGAACAAAGACCTGCACCAGGCCGAGGTTCGCCAGCCACACCTGATAACCGCCGCCGGTACCTGGCAGGAACAGGAGAATCAGCGTCACTGCCACCCAGTACGCGGGCAGAATGCGCGTCGCTCGGGATATCCAGTACCGCACGGTGGCCTGTGGTCGACCGATTCCGCGGGCAGCGGCCGCATGCGGACGCCACAACAGAAACCCGGACAGCGCAAAGAACACTGCGACGGCCAGGTCGAGCCGTCCGAAAGCCCGGCCGATCGCGCCCGACTGAGCTTCACCCGTCTGGAACGCGACGTGGGTCACGAGAACCCCGAGCGCTGCCAAACCTCGCATACCGTCCAAGGCCGGAACGAAGCCACGGGCCTGCGGCGGGACGGCTGAGGAAGAATTCACGGGACTCATCATCACGGATAAGTGTGCACCGCGACGCGTTCGCCCTAAACCATCCGGACGCCCTGTAAAAAAATGCGAGGCCAAATCGCCACCTCATGCGACAAACCGGGCCGCTGGACTGTTAGTGTTCTGCCACACATGGGTTCTACTGTGACCCCATACGGCCAGCACAACTCATATTGTGCAGGTTGCACCACGTCTAAACTACTAACGGGTAGGAGTCCCAGCATGGCGGAACGCTCAGGGTCGAGCCGGATACTTCCTTGCATTCTGGTAGGTCTCGGCGCCTTCCTCTTGGCCATCGCTGTTCTCATTCCCACCTACATGGTCGGCAAGTTGGAGAAGACGCCGCTCGACCTCGAGGTCACCACGATCGCCACGGGTAACGGCAGCGTCCTCAACTCCGCCGCGCTACTTGCCGGCAAAGCTCAGGTCGACAAGAACGTCCCGATCGTTGCTCAGCGCTACGTCACGACGCAGGAACCGTCCAACGCCGACGACATCACCGTCCAGGCCGGCCAGACCGTCATCCGCACCGACAAGCAGGGCGAGAGCGGCCTGCTGACGGCAACCGTGGACACCGTCACCCTGGACCGCGTCAGCTCGATGCCGACCAACGATCCGGCCGGAACTATCCAGACGTCAGCTGATCAGCCGGCCGAGGAAGTTTCCCGCGACGGTCTGCAGTACAAGTTCCCGTTCAACACGGAGCAGCAGACCTACCCCTACTTCGATCTCAACGCTCGCGCGACCTACGACATCAACTTCGTCGAAGAGACCGAGATCAACGGCACGAAGGTCTACCACTTCAACCAGACCATCGAGCCCGTCGACCTCTCCAAGGTCGTCAACTCCCCCTCGAACAAGCTCACCTTGCCTGCCGATACCTGGGGCGTTCCCGGCGGCACCACCCCCGTCACGATGACGCGCTGGTACACCAACGTCCGTGACCTGTGGGTCGAGCCCAAGACCGGTGTTGTCATCAAGGGCCAGGAGCAGCTGCACCAGTACTACGGCCGCAACAAGAACTCCGTCGACGTCGACGTCCTCAACGTCACGCTGCCGTTCGACGAAGAGACCATCGAGTACCAGATTCAGCAGGCCAAGGACGGCACAGACCTGCTCAACCTGGTCGGCCGCACCGTTCCGATCATCGCCGGCATCCTCGGCGTGATCGCTCTGATCGCCGGTATCTTCCTCGGCGTACGCGGCGGCAAGGGTGGAACCCCGGCGCCTGCACACGGCGGCGGTGGCCAGTCTCCGAGCGGAGCAGGTACCCCCGCTCCCGGCGAGCACGACTGGACCAACGACGACACCCAGGTGATCCCGCGCCCGGATCTGCGCAAGGAATAGCACGTCGCCAGTGAACCTGGCACAGGTTGTATAAAGCGAGCACCCCTTCCAGCCAGTCGGAAGGGGTGCTCGCTTTGCAGTGGGGGTGCTAGCTACAGGGGTGCTCGCTTTGCAGTGGGGGTGCTAGCTACAGGGGTGCTCGCTTTGCAGTGGGGGTGCTAGCTTGCGCTTGCCCGGTCCGCGCTGCGCACAGCGGCAACAGAGACCGCCAGAGCTGTCGCCGACGCCACGACAACCGCTGTCCCGATCAGCTGCCCCGGCGTCGTTGCCCACAGGAGCATCACGACGGCTTCGACGGCCAATCCAATCCAGGCCAGCACGGCGACTCTCGTGCGTTCCGACGCGATGGCGGACAGCAGGGCGCACTGCAGCACCGCGAGGACGGCACCGTGCAGTGCAAAGGCCCACAGCATCGGTGCCACCCCGGCGTAGGCGTCGCCCACCAGGATCGGTACCAACGGTCCGGCGAGGGCCGCGCCGAGCACCAGCACAGCCCCGATTCCCACCAACACAGCCAAAGCTGTGCGAACGGCCTGCGCCGACTGCGCTGGATTTGCCATCTTCGGGTACAGGACAACACCAACCGCTTGCGGCAGCCAGAACGCGGCTTTGGTCGCGACGGCGCCCAGTGCGTACACACCCGCGTCGTATTCGCTCAGAACCACACGCACGACAAGCAGGTCAAGCGACGACAACGCAATCAGGGCGAGCTGAACCTGGGAGGCCGCGAGCACCGAGACAACACCGATCCTCGAGGTCGCGTTCTTGCTCACCGGCGCCGTACGGTCCAGCACCCGGACAACCGCGACCAGAACCGCGGTTCCGGCCGCGCTCGCCACCAATGCCGCGGCCGCAGCGCCGCCCAGCGCCAGGACTGCCACTGCGGGAAGAACTTTCATCACACCCGCACCCGCCAACACCGCGCTGAGCACGCCAAACCGGCCGTGCCCCTGCAACAATCCCTGTTCCGTCGCCAGCAGCACCAGCATCGGCGCCGTCACCAGAGCCGAGAACGCTGCGACCATTCCGGTGTCGAGTAGCCACGCCATCGCCGGGGTCAGCACCACCGCCAGAACAGCCACGATCGCTGCGCATCTGTACCCGAGTGATCGCAATGTGTCAGCACTCTTGCCGCGCACAGCCTCTCGGGCGACCACTGTCTGCAGGGCCAACGCCGGCACGGCCAGCACCAACTGCGCGGCGAGAAGACTGGCGAATTCTCCGTAGCCCGCCGGACCCAACCAGCGACTCGCCAACCAGGCCAGCAGGTACGACGCAACATTTGCCGTCATCGAACCGGCCAACACCATACTGACCCCGGCCGCAGCGGAACGATCAAGAGGTTGGCGGGCCATGCGACCAATGATGCACCACGTATCGTGCCCGTCATGACAGTGCGGCCGAAACACCACAGCGTCGTGGCCGCGATGTACAGCCTGGCGTTGACGCTGTTGATTCTCGGGCCGCTGCTCGGTCCCGGTTATCTACTGCTGCGCGACGCTGTCAGCACTCCCCGCTCGTACCTCACCGACTCCGCGCTCGGACTCACCGACGCCGCCGCCCGCGCAGTTCCGCAGGATGCGCTGATCGCCGCATTGAGCACGGTCGTCGACGGCGGGTTGGTGGTGAAGGCGCTACTCCTCGCCGCACTGTGGTTGGCGGGGTGGGGCGCTGCCCGCTTGGTCGCGGCGCTACTGCCGACGGCCGGTCTCGGGCCGCAATTAGTGGCGTCGACGGTGATGCTGTGGAACCCGTACGTGGCCGAGCGTCTGCTGCAAGGACATTGGAGCCTGCTGGCCGGGTACGGAGCGTTGCCGTGGATCGTGATCGCGGGCATCGGGGTGCGACGCGCTCAGCCCGGCGCCTGGTGGGCCTTGGCCGCATCGCTGGCATTCGCGGGTCTGACACCTACCGGCGCGCTCCTGGGATTGACAATCGCATTGGTGGTCGTGGCCTCCCCCGGCGGGCGAACGTCGGTTCCGCGACGCGTCAGCGGCGTTTTCGCACTCTTCCTGATCACTGCCTCACCCTGGCTCGCGGCAACACTTCTGTCGAGCGGCGCCGCCGACGGTTCCGATCCGGCCGGTGTGGCAGCCTTTGCCGCCCGCGCGGAACCGGGCCTCGGAACGCTCGGCAGCCTCGCCGGGTTGGGCGGCGTCTGGAACTCGGCTGCCGTCCCGGACTCTCGCACAACACTCTTCGCGGTGGTTGGGACGCTATTTCTCCTGATCGTTGTTCTCGGCGGTATTCCCGCGCTGTGGCGACGGCGTCGCAATCCTGTGATTACCGCCCTGGGCTTGCTGGCACTCGTCGCGATTCTCGCCCCGGCGCTCGGCGCGACACCATGGGGCCTGGGCGTTGGGCGCTGGTCGGTCGAATACTTCTCCGGCGCAGGCCTGCTCCGCGATTCCCAGAAATGGGTGGCGCTTGCCGCACCGTTCTACGCACTGTCCGCGGCAGCCGGCGTGACGTGGGCACAGCGCCGCTTCACTCTTGCGCGCCCGACCTGGTCGATCGCCGCCGTTGTCGTGACGGTCATGGCTCTGCCCGACCTCGCATGGGGCGTCGGCGGGGCTCTGAAGCCGGTGCAGTATCCGCAGTCCTGGACCGTTGTCGCCGAGCAACTGCGGGGCGAAACCGGTGATGTGGCAGTGCTTCCCGCTGGAATGTTCCGCGCCTTCTCCTACACCGGTGATGCTCCGGTTCTCGATCCGGCGCCGCGATTTCTTCCCCTCGACGTACTGCAGACCGGCGAACTGATCGTGGCCGGCGGCTCTGTCGGGGGCGAGGGAACACGCGCCGCCCAGGTCGAGGAACTCCTCCTCGCGGGCGGAAGCAGCACCGAACTCGCCGCCCTGGGCGTTGGCTGGGTGCTGGTGGAACTCGACACACCTGGCCGATCCGACGATGCGGCACTACTCAGCCTGGAAAGAGTGTTTGAAGACAACTACCTCGAGTTGTACCGGGTACCGGCAGATGTTGCGCTGCACCAGGCTTCGACGTCCGCACGGATCATCGTCACGCTCGCCCACATTGCCTGGGTGATGACGGGCGTTGTGGCTCTACTCGTGCTCGGACTGAACCAGAACAGAATTCGACTCGCGCGCCGTCACCAGCCCTGAAACGCGCCGTCCGGCCGTCGTCGCCGACAGCACCTCGAAAACACCGGTTCCCGTTTGCTCCCACGAGAATTCGCTCGACCACACCCGAGCTTTCTCGCCGAGCACCGTCCGCAATTCGTGATCACGCAGCAGGGTGCCTGCAGCCTGCGTCAATTCCGCCACGTCGCCGTTGCCGACACTTTCGCCGCCTACCAGCAGACCCGTCACGCCATCGACGATGGAATCGGTCAACCCCTTGGAACTGCGGTAACCGACGGTCGGAACTCCGTGTTGCGCAGCCTCGATGACGGCGAGGCCCCACCCTTCCTTGCGGGACGGCATGAGGTGAATCCAGGACTGCGCCAACAATTCATGCTTGCGCGACTCGTCGACGTGCCCGTGGAATGTCACCGCGTCGCCGATTCCGAGTTCGGCTGCGCGATCACGCAGGTTCTGCTCCCACCAACCGCCGCCGATGACGTCGAGGTGAAGTTCGGGCTCCGTCGGACGAAGTGTCGCAACCGCTTCGAGAGCGTCTTCGATCTGCTTGTGCGGCACCAACCGCGAGAGCACCGACATCGTGGGCCGACTCGCCCGGGTGATCGAACCACCGGCGTCGACGCCCATCGGAAGGCGATCAGCTCCGTTGCGCACCACGGCAATTCGATCGCGCTCGACACCCAGATCCACCAGTTCCTCCGCCGAGGGCAGTGACACCGTCAAGTACTGGTTGTCACTGTGCCGTTTCGGCGAGAGTCGGGATTCCACCCACCACCCGATCCGTCCGACGAGTGTGCCTGCGACCGGCCACTGTTCGCGATGGCAATGGTGCACGAGCAGCGTGACCGGCGCACCGGCCACCATCTTCGAGAAGAAGGGGATCCCGTTCTGCGTGTCGACGACAGCGTCGGGGCGAATGCCCTTCAACGAACCGAACCCGAGACGGCCGGCCGCAATCGCGGCCAGTGCCCGCGGGTACACGCTGAAACGTCCGCCGGAACGACTGATGGTGATGCCGTCTCGATACTCGGTGGCGGACGCACCCGGGTACGACGCCGTCCGCAGAGTCACCTTGATTCCGCGCGCCGCCAACTGGGTTCCGACCTGCTCGAGGTACCGCTCACTTCCGCCGCCCTGCGGATGCCCGGTGTCACGCCAACAGAGCAACAGAACCTCGTGCACGTGCGTTACTCCCTAGAGCTCGTCGGTGACCGGCGCGGATGCGAGTGGTCCTGCGGGGGATGCCCACCCTGACCGGTCGGTAACCCTGCGGAACACCCTAACTGTTTCCGCGTCCGTATTGCCGCGCTCCTCACATTGAAAATCGACGGTGTTCATGGAGTAAGAACTCGCAGTCGCTAAAGTTGATTCTCGTGACCAAGCCCGCAGTGACCCGCATTTTCGGCCGACGGGCAACCCTCAAACGATCCGTCGGCTTGCTCAGCGACTTCCGCCACGAGCAGACCGCGCCGGATATCTTCTACGGCGCGCTCGCTCGCGATTCCGTCGAATTGATCTCCGACCTGCATGAAGGTCACACCGGCCACACGCTCGACGGCCTCACCGTCCTCGACGTCGGCGGCGGACCGGGCTACTTCGCGGAAGTGTTCCAAGCTGCCGGTGCCCGCTACATCCCGGTCGAACCCGATCCGTCGGAAATGCATGCCGCCGGCTTGACCGTCGGCGGTGCGGTGCGCGGATCAGGCCTGGCGTTGCCGTTCCGGGACTCGTCGGTCGATATCTGCTTCTCCTCGAACGTGGCGGAACACGTCAGCGAGCCGTGGCTCATGGCGGAGGAAATGCTGCGCGTCACCAAACCCGGCGGACTGATGGTCCTCTCCTACACCCTGTGGTGGGGTCCCTTCGGAGGGCACGAGACGGGGCCGTGGCACGCATTCGGTGGTGAATACGCAGCCAAGCGGTACCGCCGCACTACCGGCCGCGAACCGAAGAACAAGTACGGGGAGTCCCTGTTCAAAGTTGGTGCCACCGACGGCTTGCGCTGGGCCCGCGGAACAGACCAAGGCGAACTACTCGCCGCGATCCCCCGATATCACCCGTCCTGGGCATGGTGGATGGTTCGCGTTCCCGGCCTTCGCGAATTCCTCGTGAGCAACCTCGTTGTGGTTCTCGAGAAGCGTTGACATGATTCGCGTCGCCCTCGACATCGGTGGCACCAAGATGGCTGCCGGCGTGGCTTCCGAGGACGGGCGCGTTCGGGAACCCCGCACGGTTCCCACACCGAAAACGGATACGTGGGCGGCGTGCGCGGCATTACTTCGGAGTGTCGCCGACGGACGTGCGGTCGACGCCGTCGGAATCGCCTGCGCCGGCCCGGTTGATGCCGCCGGCGGTGTTGTGGCACCCATCAACATCTCCGAGTGGGCCGGCGGATTCTCCCTGCAGGACGCGATTCGCAGCATTTTCCCCGGCGCTCGAACCGCTCTGGCCATGGACGGGGCCGCCGCCGCCCTGGCCGAACATCACCACGGCGCGGGACGCGGAACACCGGACCTGTTGAGTCTGGTCGTCTCCACCGGCGTCGGCGGCGGAGTTGTCATGGGCGGACACATCGCACCTGGTCGTACGGGAAATGCGGGCCACATCGGGCACCTGGTTGTTCCTGGGACTGACGAACCCTGCTCGTGCGGTGGCGTCGGCTGCCTCGAGACGGTCGCGAGTGGCCCGGCTGCGGTTCGCTGGGCTCGCAGTCAGGGGTGGACCGGCACCACCGGCCTCGAACTTGCCGACGACGCCAACAGCGGCGACGCAATCGCCCGGGCTGCGCTGCACCGTGCCGGAACCGCGCTGGGAATTGCCATCGCATCGGCTGCGGCGCTACTGGATGTGAATCTTGCTGTGGTGGGCGGCGGATTTTCCCAGTCCGGCTCAGCCTTGTGGAAACCCCTCCGAGAATCCGCTGCCCGACATGCCCGTTTGTCGTTCATCGAGGACCTACGAATCGTCTCCGCCGAACTGGGTGAGCGTGGAACTCTGACCGGCGCGGGGCTCCTGTCGCTCGTCGCCGCCATCTGACACGCGTTCTTCTGCGAGAAATCCGCAGGGAGTCCCACTAAACGGGTGCCACCTGTTCCTAATTTCTGTAACGTGTTTTAGTGTTCTGACTCACACCGTTGCGGGCATTGCGCGTGACACAAGCGGGAAGGAGGTGACCGTGAGCCCCGATGTTTCCTCGACTGAAGCCGAGCATCACGCACAGGTCGCCCGACCAAGTGATTCCCTCCGCGATACCGAAGACCTCCGCGAACGCCTGGAACGCTGGATGGCTGGGAAGGTGCCGACCGGATCAACCGTGACCGTCGCCGATGTCACCCTGCCCGCAGCCAACGGCATGTCCAGCGAAACCATCCTCTTCGACGCGACCTGGGACGGCGATCATCATCCACTCGTCGCCCGTGTTGCCCCGGCCGAGACCACCATGCCGGTGTTTCCTACCTACGACCTCGAATCCCAGTTCCGCACCATGGCGCAGGTGCACGAGCATTCCGCCGTGCCCGTACCGACGGTGTACTGGTCCGAATCCGACCCGGACGCGTTGGGTGCGCCGTTCTTCGTCATGGAACGCATCTCCGGTGACGTGCCTCCCGACGTCATGCCGTACAACTTCGGATCGTGGGTCACCGAAGCGTCCCCGGCGCAGCGAAAGACTCTCCAGCAGAACTCGGTAGACGTCCTGGCGCAATTGCACGCCATCGACAATCCGATCGAGCGCTTCGATTTCCTTCAACTGCCTGGTTCGGGACCGACTGCGCGAGAGTCATTTTCGGCGCACATCGCCGAGCAGCGTGCCTATTACGAGTGGGTCGTCAAGGATGGCGTCCGGTCGCCGCTGATCGAGCGTGCCCTCGACTGGGTCGAAGCACACAATCCCGCCGACGATTCACCGGCAGTGCTTTGTTGGGGCGACTCTCGCATCGGCAACGTCATGTATCAGGACTTTGCCCCGGTCGCCGTACTCGACTGGGAAATGGCAACTCTCGGCCCGCGTGAAATGGACCTGGGCTGGATGGCGTTCCTGCACAGGTTCTTCGAGGACATCGCCGGCTTGGCAAACCTGCCCGGTCTTCCCGACTTCCTGCGACTGCCGGACATCGCGGCAACCTACGCGGACATCACCGGTCACACGCCACATGATCTGGAGTTCTACGTTACCTACGCCGCGCTGCGCCAGGCCGTGATCATGTGGCGGATTCAGGCCCGCGCCATAGCTTTCGGCCAAGCCGAGCAACCCGCAGACCCCGACGACATGATCATGCACCGTGCATCGCTCACGGCGATGCTCGACGGCACCTACTGGGAGAGGTTGAACTGACATGTTGTCGCCGATGGACGATTACCCCATTCACCAGATCGCAGAACCGGTCCGCCACGTCGCCACCTCGGACCGAAACTTCTACGACCGCTACTACTTCAACTGCTACCCCACCGACAACAACGACACATTTCTCATCGTCGGTCTGGGCCAGTACCCCAACCTGGGTGTCATGGACGGCTTTGCGGTCCTGCGCCACGGCGATCATCACATCGTGGCCCGCATGTCGAAAGCCCTCGGCGCCGATCGCACCGACACCACGGTCGGACCACTACGCATCGAGGTTTTAGAAGGCCTGCAGAAACTTCGTGTCGTGCTCGAACCCGGCAGCGAATACGACCTCTCCTTCGACATCACCTTCGACGCCACCATCCCGGCGGCGCTCGAGCCCAAACACTTTCGACGCCAACTCGAACGCGTCACCTTCGACACGTCCCGCTTCCTGCAGACCGGAACGTGGACGGGCCACCTCACCGTCGACGGGGAGAGAATCTCGATCGACCCCGACACCTGGCGCGGAAACCGTGACCGCTCCTGGGGCGTGCGCCCGGTCGGTGAAGCCGAGCCACCCGGCCGACGCGCCGTCGACGGTATCCAGAACTTCTTCTGGGTCTACTCCGTCATGCAATTCGACGAGTTCACCATTTCCGTCATCATGCAGGAAGACGAGCAAGGCCGTCGCATCGTCGAGGAAGCGATGCGAATCTGGCCGGAGGAAGGACGCGATCCGGAATGGCTCGGCCGGCCCGAGCACGACCTGATCTTCTGCCCCGCCACCCGCGACGTCACCGGAGCTACCCTCACCTTCCATCGTCCCAGCGGCGAGGTTCTGACCGTCGACTGTGAACTGTTGCTGGCCAACCACATCGGTATCGGAACCGGGTACGGCCTCGAACAGGACTGGCGCCACGGCATGTGGCAAGGCGAGCTGGTTGTCCAAGGCCTGCGGCACAAGGTCCACGAATTCGAACCGATGCAGCGCATGTTCTCGCCCGTGGACAATCTCAGCAAATTCCATCTCACCGAGGGTGATCAGACCTTCGATGGCACCGGCCTTTTCGAAGTCGCTGCCATCGGACCCCACGAGCGTTACGGCTTCACCAGTTTCATCGATATGGCACCAGAGCGCGAGACCGACAACACCGAGGAAAGATTGTGATGACGAACTACGACAAGCTCTACATCGGCGGCGAGTGGGTAACCCCCGCCACCGACCAGGTACTCGAGGTGTTCTCACCGGCAACGGAGGAGCGCGTCGGAAGCTGTCCCGTCGCCGCTCCGGCAGACATCGACGCCGCAGTCTCCGCTGCGCGCAACGCTTTCGACAACGGACCATGGGCCAAGACGACCCCTTCCGAGCGCGGTGCGATCCTCGCGAAGGCAGCCAAGCTCCTCGAAGAGCGCAGCGCAGATCTCAACCAGCTCATCTCCAACGAGATGGGCCAGCCGCCCGCCATGGTCGGCATGATGCAGCAGACCCCGTCGATGGCGACGCTCGGTTTCTACTCCGAACTGGCCGACAAGTTCGCGTGGGAAGAGAAGCGCACCGGCGTCTTCGGGCAGACCAAGGTCACCCGCGAGCCCGTCGGCGTTGTCGCTGCCGTTCTCGCGTGGAATGTTCCGCTGTTCCTCGCGATCAACAAGCTGGCCCCCGCGCTGCTCGCCGGCTGCACCGTCCTGCTCAAGCCCGCCCCCGAGTCACCGCTCTCGGTCCATGTGATCGCGGAGATCTTCGCTGAGGCAGGCGTTCCCGCCGGCGTCATCTCCGTGCTTCCCGGCGGCGCCGAGACCGGCGAATACCTGGTCTCGCATCCTGACATCGACAAGATCACCTTCACCGGCTCCAGTGCGGTCGGGCGCAAGATCGGCGCCATCGCCGCACAGAACCTCAAGCGCTGCTCCCTCGAACTCGGTGGCAAGTCCGCCGCCATCATCCTCGAGGACGCCGATCTCGCTGCCGGGATGCCGATGCTTGTCATGTCTGGCCTGATGAACACCGGTCAGGCGTGCGTCGCGCAGACCCGAATCCTCGCTCCCCGTTCACGTTACGACGAGGTCATCGAGGGACTCAAGACCGCGGCTGGTTACATGACCGTCGGCGATCCGTCCGATCCGGCCGCGCAGCTCGGCCCGCTGATCTCCGAGAAGCAGCGCGAGCGCGTCGAGGGCTACATCGCCAAGGGCAAGGAAGAAGGCGCTCGACTGGTCCTCGGTGGCGGTCGTCCCGCCGGCCTCGACAAGGGCTGGTACGTCGAGCCGACCATCTTCGCCGACGTCGACAACTCCATGACCATCGCCCGCGAAGAGATCTTCGGACCCGTGCTCTCGGTGATTCCGTACGACTCCGAGGACGAGGCCGTCAAGATCGCCAACGATTCCGACTACGGCCTCGCCGGATCCGTCTGGACCACCGACATCGATCACGGCCTCGAAATCGCGGCGCAGATCCGTACGGGCACCTACGCGATCAACTGGTATGCCTTCGACGCCGGTTCACCGTTCGGCGGTTACAAGAACTCCGGCATCGGCCGCGAGAACGGACCTGAGGGCCTCGAAGCCTTCTGCGAAACCAAGTCCGTGCTCATGCCGCCCGGATACACGAGCTGAGTTAGCACCCGTTGTGCACAGTGAGCACCCCTTCCAGCACGACGGAAGGGGTGCTCACTTCACAGAAGCTGTGCTCACTCCCCAGACATAACCGTCCGAGCGGGCTTAGCCTTAGCTCCGTGACCACCGAAACGGAAGCATCGGCCGACGAGAGCACCACCACCGTTGTACTGGCCTTTGCCGCAAACGCGCTGATCGCCGGAGCAAAAACAGTGGCCGCGATCGTCACCGGATCGGCGTCGATGGTTGCCGAAGCCACACACTCGTGGGCCGACACCGGCAACGAGATCCTGCTCCTGATCGCCAACCGACGATCCAAGCGCGTGCCCGATCGCGATCAACCCCTCGGTTACGGCCGCGAAGCGTACATCTGGTCGATGTTCGCGGCCCTCGGACTCTTTGCGCTTGGTGCCGGAGTATCGATCACGCACGGAATCCAGGAACTCTTCCATTCGGAACCGGCCACCGATTTCGGAGTTGCCTACGCGGTTCTCGGAGTCTCGTTCATCCTCGAAGGCATCTCGTTCCGCCAGGCCTACAAACAATTGCGGGCAGAAGCGTCAGCCGTCAACAGCGACGTTCTGACACAAGCACTCAACACTTCCGACCCCACTACCCGGGCCGTGTTCGCCGAAGATGCAGCGGCACTTATCGGTTTGATCATCGCCTTTACCGGCGTCCTGCTCCACCAGATCACCGGTTCACCGATCCCCGACGCACTGGGATCCATCTTCGTCGGCATCCTGCTTGGCGTCATCGCGATCATCCTGATCGACCGCAACCGGCGTTTCCTGGTCGGCGAGGAAGCGTCACCGACCTTGCGCGCCGCCGGCATCGAAGCACTGTCACAGCTACCCGACGTCAACCGAATCACGTTCCTGCGCATGGAATACCTCGGGCCACGGCAGGTCTACCTGGTTGCCAGCATCGACGTCGTCGGGGACTACGCCGAATCACGAGTAGCCCACACACTGCGCGACCTCGAGCGCACACTCGAGCAGAGCCCACGCGTCGTACGGGCGATCCTGACGCTCTCGACGCCGGAAGAACCGTCGATCACGGTCTGAACCGAACCTGGGCGATACGCTCATTCGATGCGCGCACTGGTCGTTGTACTGATGGTCCTAGGTCTTGTCGTCGGAGGAATTCCCTTGTTGGGCGTCCTGATCGACGTAATGACCAGTTCGGACGACAACAACATCGTCTATCAGGGTGCGTACGCACCGCTAACGAACGTGCAGATGAGCCGGGATTACGAATCGTCGCTGAACCTTTACTTCGATTCTCAATCGAATGCGTCCAGAAATTGGTTCATCCTCGCCAGTTTCCCATTCCTCGGAGCAGGTTTGGGCGCTCTGACGGCGGCGCTGATGGGGCGCCGCGGGTGGCGCCTGACGCGAGCCTGAACAGACGCCGATGGCCGCCCACCGTCGAAACGAGGGGCGGCCACCGTCAGAACAGAGTCAGATGTACATCGCAGGATCGATGTAGCTGTTCGGATCCACCAACTTCTCCTTGGCGGTCCGCGGCCGAGCCACTGCCGGAATACCCGTTGCAATGGAATCGGCTGGAACATCACGCGTCACAACAGCATTGGCGCCGATAGCACTACCTTCGCCGATGAGAACAGGTCCCAGGATCTTGGCACCCGCACCCACGGTGACCCGATCGCCGAGCGTCGGATGGCGCTTGACCTGCTCGAGTGAACGGCCGCCGAGCGTGACACCGTGATAAAGCATGACGTCGTTGCCGATTTCAGCCGTCTCACCGATTACCACGCCCATGCCGTGGTCGATGAAAAACCGTCGACCGATGGTCGCGCCGGGATGAATCTCGATGCCCGTGGCAAAACGTGTCAGCTGCGACAACACCCGGGCCGGACCGCGCAGAGCGGGCACAGCCCACAGCTTGTGTGCGATCCGATGCGACCAGATGGCATGCAGCCCTGAGTAAACGAGGGCATTCTCCACATTGCTGCGCGCGGCAGGATCCTGACCGCGCGCAGCCTGTAGGTCCTCGCGAATGACGCCGAGGATACTCACGTATCTCAGTCCCGGATGTGTTCGAACAGCGGGGTGGAGATGTAACGCTCACCGAAGTCGCAAACAACCGCCACGATCAGTTTGCCCGCATTCTCGGGGCGCTTTGCCAACTCGAGGGCGGCCCACACGATGGCGCCGGACGAGATGCCACCCAGGATGCCTTCCTGAGTTCCGAGAGCGCGAGCGACCTCGATGGAATCGGGGAACGACACGTCGATGATCTCGTCGTAGATTTCACGATCGAGGATCTCGGGTACGAAGTTCGCACCGATTCCCTGGATCTTGTGGGGGCCGGGCTGGCCACCGTTGAGGATCGGCGAATCGATGGGCTCGACGCCGACGATCTTGACCTCGGGCTTGTACTTCTTGAGAGTGCGTCCGACGCCGGTGATGGTGCCGCCGGTGCCGATACCGGAAACGAAGATGTCGACGGCGCCGTCAGTGTCGGCCCAGACCTCTTCACCGGTCGTCACCTCGTGGATGGCCGGGTTGGCGGGGTTTGCGAACTGGCTGGCCGAGACAGCGTTTTCAGTCTGCTCGACAATTTCCTTGGCCTTGGCGACTGCGCCGGCCATGCCCTCGGAGCCCGGGGTCAGCACGATCTCGGCGCCGTACGCACGCAGCATGACGCGACGCTCGGTGGACATCGTCTCCGGCATGGTCAGGATGACCTTGTAGCCACGAGCAGCACCGACCATGGCAAGTGCGATACCGGTGTTACCACTGGTGCCCTCGACAATGGTTCCGCCGGGCTTGAGTGCTCCGGACTTCTCGGCGGCGTCGATGATCGCAACACCGATCCGGTCCTTGACGCTGTTGGCCGGATTGTAGAACTCGAGCTTCACTACAACCTGTGCGTCCAGACCCTCGGTCAGGCGGTTGAGTCGCACCAGCGGGGTGCGCCCGACCAATTCGGTGACGTTGTTGTAAATACCGGTCATTTCCGTACCTCCATGTGGCCGCAGTCTCGACCGGGTCGTTTCGTTAATGACGTTATTGCATCATTCGGTGTGTCCTATAGCTCAACCGGGCCGGTAAAAACCCGAGAACTACCAAAATAATCTCCTCGAATGCCGAATGCCGCATCTGTTCGATCAGATGCGGCATTCGGGTTACGCAGTACAGAATCGCGAGGGACTCAGCCCAGGCGCTGCTTCAGAGCTTCGAACTCGTCACGGATGCCGGTGGGCAGCTTCTCGCCGACGAAGTCGAACCACTCCTCGATCAGCGGGATCTCGGCCTTCCACTCGTCGATGTTCACAGCGAGGGCCTCGGTGATGTCGGCGTCCGACACGTCCAAGCCGTCGATGTCGAGAGCCGAACCCGTGGGAACGACGCCGATCGGGGTGTCGATACCGGCAGCCTTGTGCTCGATACGCTCGACGATCCACTTCAGGACGCGAGAGTTCTCGCCGAAGCCTGGCCACAGGAAGCGTCCGTCGTCGCCGCGGCGGAACCAGTTCACGTAGAAGACCTTGGGCAGCTTGGACTCGTCGGCAGACTTGCCGAGGTCGATCCAGTGCTGGAAGTAGTCGCCCACGTTGTAGCCGAGGAACGGAAGCATTGCCATCGGGTCGCGGCGAACCGTACCGACCTGGCCTTCGGCTGCTGCGGTCTGCTCAGAGCCGACCGTGGCACCCATGAAGACGCCGTGCTGCCAGTCGCGGGCCTCGGTGACCAGCGGAACCGTCGTCTTACGACGTCCACCGAACAGGATTGCCGAGATCGGCACGCCCTTCGGGTCGTCCCACTCGGGAGCCATGATCGGGCACTGCGACATCGGGGTGCAGTAACGCGAGTTGGGGTGAGCGGCCTGCGTACCGGATTCAGGCGTCCACTCGTTGCCCTTCCAGTCGATCAGGTGCTGCGGGTCGCCTTCGAGGCCTTCCCACCAGACGTCGCCGTCGTCGGTCAGTGCAACGTTGGTGAACACGGTGTTGCCCTGGTCGATGGTGCGCATCGCGTTGGGGTTCGAGGACCAGTTGGTGCCCGGTGCCACGCCGAAGAAACCGAATTCGGGGTTGACGGCGTACAGCTGTCCGTCGTCACCGAAACGCATCCATGCAATGTCGTCACCGAGGGTCTCGGCGCGCCATCCGGGGATGGTCGGCTGGATCATCGCGAGGTTGGTCTTGCCACACGCAGACGGGAATGCCGCCGCGATGTAGTAGGCCTTGTCCTCGGGGGAGATCAGCTTGAGGATGAGCATGTGCTCGGCCAGCCAGCCCTCGTCGTGCGCCATTGCCGAAGCGATACGCAGCGAGTAGCACTTCTTGCCGAGGAGAGCGTTTCCGCCGTAGCCGGAACCGAAGCTCCAGATCTCACGATCCTCGGGGAAGTGAGTGATGTACTTGGTGTCGTTGCACGGCCACGCGACATCGGCTTCGCCGTCGGCGAGCGGAGCGCCCAACGAGTGCAGCGCCTTGACGAAGAATCCGTCGGTGCCGAGCTTGTCGAGAACCTTGCTGCCCATGCGGGTCATGACGCGCATGGAGACGACGACGTACTCGGAGTCCGTGAGCTCGACACCCAGCTTCGGATCCTCGGCGTCGAGGGGACCCATGCAGAACGGCACGACGTACATGGTGCGTCCGCGCATGGAACCGCGGTACAGGTCACCCATGAGGGTGCGCATCTCCGACGGGTCCATCCAGTTGTTGGTGGGGCCTGCGTCGATTTCTTCCTTCGAGCAGATGTAGGTGCGCGATTCGACGCGAGCCACATCGGAAGGATCGGAATTACCGAGGAACGAGTTCGGCTTCTTCTCGTCGTTGAGGCGCGTGAACGTGCCTGCCTCGACCAGCTTGTTGGTCAGCCGGTCCCACTCTTCGTCCGAGCCGTCCGCAAAGACGACGCGAGCGGGCTGGGTGAGTTCGGCAACCTCTTGCACCCATGCAAGCAGTTCCTTGTGCTGCGTGGGGGGCGTGCCGTCAGTTCCGTTGAGACCGGGAATGGTCGCTGAGGTCATCAAACTCTCCTGGGGTGAGCCGGAACCGGGTTCTCGTGACACCGGATGCGAACTGCAGCGCCCCGATACCAGTCGATCCCGGTGTCCCCCTCTCGACGGGGTCCAGCCGCGTCATCCACTCACGTGGATTTCACGGACGCCGGGTGTCCTATGTATTGAGGTTAACGCTGGCTGTTCACCTGCAGGTAATCGGGTGCGGTCAGAAATGTCACAGAAACGATTCAGATGGTGTATCCACACCGCGTACCCGGCTTCGAATAGAGGCAAACGGTCCCGGATCGCAAGGCGAACAGTCCTCTAGGCACGTCACTCAGTGCCTCTTTTCGGTGTCACACAGTGCCAGATTTTGTGTGTCACACAGTGCCAGAATCGATGCGGTCCCACACCAATGCACCGTGCGTGTCTCGGTGGCATTCCCACGCCGCGAAGTCTCCGTCCGACTCCACCATCGTCACGCGGTCGGCAGCGCCGTCACGATCGAAATCCGACACCACGATGATGGCAGCGGCATCGTTGTCAGGCGCCACGACGCGACTGTCGACGATCCCGTCGCCATCGAGATCGAATGCGTCGAATGTCGTCGTCAGATCACCGACGTCGACAGTCCCCGCACCCGGCCCGAAGGTTGCCGGGTCGATGCCCTCTGCCGGTAGTTGATCTGCCGGCACGTCGAACCGCCCCATGTCGACGACGTCGGCGGTGATCAGAAATCCGTCCATTACTTCCCCCTGTGCTTGATCTTGCTGGTGTCTTCTCCCGGCAACCCCTACCGAGATGCATCAGTACTACCAGATTTCCGTCGACATTCACCGACAAAAATCCGAGCCTGTGGACAACTCGTTCAGGCCCCGGCACCGTTCAGAATTGCCAGGTCACGTTCACAGGCGGCCAATTGTCCGGAACGTGCCTGTCCCAGTGCTCGGAGCTCGACATCGATCTCCGCAATTCGCGCTTGCGCCGACGCAACCAGCTCTCGGCTCTCGGCCAGGATCGCGCTGCCGAGATCCACTTCTGCGTCAAGGAGCCGGTTCAGCACGCGCTGCTCCCATTGCGCTCTGACAGTGGCCATCGTTTCCGCCAGCCACGCACGAGCGTGCGCCCGATCTGCCGCAACGCCTCTCGTGCGGCTCAACCACCACGCCGCAGTTGCGCCCAGCACCAGAGTTACCGGAATACTCGCAATGTCCAGGGCCGGCACCATCTCCAGCGGAATGACCGCGATCCGCCCCAAGCCGAGCCCCGCCGACGCACCGATCAACACGGTGATGCGCTCTTCGTTACTACGCGGCCGTATTGCCGGATCGCCGGGAAAATGTGGGAGCGCGACGCTTCCACCCGTTTCGCCGATTCCGACCGCTGTGGCGATCGCAGCGTCGAAAGCCACTGTGTTGCTCTCGACTTCGTGTTGCAGCCGTGCCGGTAAACTGTCGAGTTCACTTCGGGTGGACTCGTCGATCCACAGGCGCGCCGACGCCACTGTCGTTCGAGTGGTGTCCGCGATCTGCTGCGAAAGCTCCGCTCGCGCTCGCTGGAGCCTGGTCCTCATCTGAGCAAGTCGTTCACTACGTCGACCGTCACGGTCGGTGAGTAACTCACTGCGCTCCGCGCGAAGTTCGGCACCGGGATCGCTCTCACGCAGGTTACGGATCTCGAGGTCGATCATCCGTCGGGTTTCCGCGATCACACCGCCGCCAGGCTGCGATACGGCACGTCGACGAACTGCGTCGACGACGCGGAACAACGGTGCGATACCGCCACCTTCGGACAGGACGATGATTGCCGCCCCACTGTAAATATCACTGTGATCTGCAAGAATGCGCCGATCACGGTCGCGAACCGATTCCCAGTCCTGGCTCACTTCCGTCTTGGTCATCACAACCACGAACGGCAAGCCGCCAACGCCGGACTCGTCGAGCAGTTCCAACTCTTCCCGCCCGATCACGCTTGCCGCGTCGACCACCAGCAGCGCGATGATCGCGTCGCTCGCCTGATCGACGCTCGTGTATCCGCCCGCCACGCTCAAGAGCTTTTCAACGTCTTCCCGACCACATCGCGGCAGACCCAGAACGAAAATACTTGCATTACTTGATGATTCATCAGCCCACGCCACATCGACATCACCGGAGAGTCCAGCTGGGTTCCATCTCCGAACCACAGGATGGATCGCCGCGGGCAGAACCGAAGCCACATCACTCACGCGCTCACCTCCGACCGCTCTCGCTCGCCACCGAGAAGCACCCACCGCCTGACGTACGCCCGGTGGATCAGCGATATCGCGTCGGCCCAGGCGGGATGTTCACGTTGCGTAGGCCCGCCCCACCACTGAGCGCATCTGCGTGCTTCCTCGACCGTTGTGGGCGCAGGTGGTGCGCTTGCCACGAACCCACGCAGTTCCGGACGCACCAGCGCACCCGTCGCGGCAAAGATCAGACCGGAATCGGTCCGTAGATACTGTTCGACCTCATCCCGGGCACCGGCGACCTCCTCCGCCTCGGCGCCGGCAGCAACGCGCTCCAGTATCGATCGAATTCCGTCGACTCTGCTCCACCACCACATCTCGAGTAACGGTGACAACTCACCGAAGAACGCCTCTCGACCTTGTCCGGTCGACGCGACCAGAGGAACTGTGACGGCGGAGAGCTCTCCGGAAATCTCGGCGGCACGCGTGAGCGCATCCTCCCACCCGTCACCGATGTGGTCGGCTTTGTTCAGAACGGCAATGCAGTGATCGGACACTCGGCCGACCGCGCGTCGATCTGCGTCTCGGAGTGCGTCGACCACGACGACCACCACGCAGTGACTGCTCAGATCCGGATCGATCGCGCCGGGCACGTCGAACGCCCTCGCCTCCGTCGGAATCACCGGCGCTCCGCCGACGCGGCGGCTCGCGAAGACATCACTCTCGAGCAACGTGGTCACCGTAGAGCGGCCGACTCCGCTACGACCGGCAACCAGTACCTGCAACGGCGCGGTCAGCGATCCGACTATCGAATGCACCGCCTCCGCGGCGTGCTGATCGATCGACATCAACCGGTATGCAAGCCGTCGTAACTCGTCCATCGGCGGCGCGCAAGCGTCATCGAGTGAGACTGCGGGCACAATTCGAGCCCACATCTTCACATTTTCCCCTGTGTTCATCCCCACCCCACGTTCCCCCTCGTGCTGGGCAGATTCTGTCAGGTTTACGACGACACGGCTGTTCCCGGCAGGTCATCTCTCGTTCAGCTGTCCGTTTTCGCGGGCCGTTCTCCGGATTTTTCCCAGAAAGTCTCAACTCGAACTTCAGACCCGTCTGCGCTATACGGCAGTCATGCGTGACAATGGACGCGTGAACGAAGCCGATCAGCACGCACTGCCAACCCCGAACGCGGGCGAGACGGAAGACTCCAAGGGTTCCCGTCTCCATCCGCGCGTGACAAGTTTCCGTTCGCGCAGGGGTGCGCTGACCGACGCACAGCAGAAGTCCTGGGACCGCCAGTGGCCGCTTATCGGTGCCGATGTGTCCGACACTCCCCTCGACGCGACCACCTGGTTCGGACGCGATGCCCCACTGATCATCGAGATCGGATCGGGCACCGGAACCGCGACCGCTGCGATGGCCAAAGCCGAACCACACGTCAATCTCATCGCCATCGAGGTCTACCGTCCCGGGCTCGCGCAACTCCTCCAGCAGGTCGAACGCGAAGAGATCCCGAACGTCCGCGTTCTGCGCGGTGACGCGATGGACGTACTCGAGAACATGGTTGCCCCGGAGTCACTGACGGGTGTTCGGGTGTTCTTCCCGGATCCGTGGCCCAAGGCTCGCCATCACAAGCGTCGCCTGTTGCAGTCCCCGACGTTCTCGTTGATCGCCAATCGCCTCAAGCCCGGCGGAGTCCTCCACGTCGCCACCGACCACGCTGAATACGCGGAGTGGATCGAGGAAACCGGAAACGACGAACCGCTCTTGACCGCTCTCGACTGGGAATCCCCGATGACTCACGAGCGCCCCGTCACGAAGTTCGAAGACAAGGCCCATAAGGTCGGAAGTGCAATTACCGAGCTTATATGGGGGAAGATCAGAGCATGAGCGTCAGCGAACAGCTATCCGACGACCTCGAGTCGTCAGGATCTCCCCTCGACCTCGGTCGTGACTCCCGCCACCCCAAGCGGGTTCTCCTGGTGTGGGATGCCCCCAACCTGGACATGGGCCTCGGCGCCATCCTCGGCGGCCGACCTACCGCTGCCTACCGGCCACGATTCGACGCACTCGGACGTTGGTTGCTGTCACGGACCGCTGAACTCTCCGCGCGTGAATCCGGCAACCTCGAACCCGAAGCAACGGTCTTCACCAACATCGCCACGGGCAGCGCCGACGTTGTGCGCCCCTGGGTCGAAGCGTTGCGTAACGTGGGTTTTGCGGTGTTCGCCAAGCCGAAGGTCGATGAGGACAGCGATGTCGATTCAGACATGCTCGAGCACATCGCTCTGCGGTACGGCGAGGGACTGGCCGGAATCATGGTCGCGTCCGCCGACGGTCAAGCATTCCGCGAACCGTTGGAAGACATCGCAGCGACCGGCATTCCGGTTCAGGTACTCGGATTCCGCGAGCACGCCAGCTGGGCTGTGTCGTCCGACATCCTGGACTTCGTCGATCTCGAGGACATTCCCGGTGTCTTCCGCGAGCCTCTGCCGCGGGTAAGCCTGGATACTTTGCCCGACGAGGGCGCCTGGTTGCAGCCGTTCCGACCGCTTTCCGCCCTGCTCATCGGGCGAAAAAGTGTTGCCGAGTAGGAGTTGATCAGTGTTCGCCAGCTGGGGAAGCATCGTCTATCGTGCCCGCTTCACCGTCATCGCTGTCATGGTGGCGGGACTCCTCGGGCTTGCCGCGTACGGCATGAGCCTGCAGGACCATCTCAGCCAGAGCGGCTGGGACGATCCGGGGTCACAATCGGTCGAGGCTGCAAAGCTCGCCGACGGCACGTTCGGACGTAGCACCGCCGGCGACGTTCTGGCGCTGTACACAGCGCCCGAAGGAAAAACCGTCGACGACCCCGAGTTCCAAGCGAAGGTCATCGACAGCCTGCAACGACTGGTCTCGGACAATCCGGATCAGATCATGAAGATCAACGGTTCCTACTTCAAGGTCGGCGACGGACTTTCCGTCGCCGCCTTGGCGGACCCGACAAAGCAACATGCCGTTGCCAGCGTGGCCATTGCCGGCGACAACGACACCGCGGTGTCCAACAACTTCCGCGATGTCGAGAGCGAGTTCTACATCGACGGCGTCAACGTGCAGTTGGCCGGCCTGCAGCCGGTCGCGAACTCGTTGAACGACACGATGGCCAACGACATCAAGCGCATGGAAATGCTCGCAATTCCAGCTGTCGGTGTGCTGCTCTTCTTCGTGTTCGGTGGCGTCGTCGCTGCTGCACTGCCCCTGATCGTGGGCGGCCTGACCGTCATCGGCGCCAACGGCATCATCCGCCTGATCACCAATTTCACCGAAGTCAACGCGTTTGTCGCGCCGGTGGTGTCCCTGGTCGGGCTGGGTCTGGCCATCGACTACGGACTGTTCATCGTCAGTCGTTTCCGTGAAGAAATCGCCGAAGGGCACGAGACGCCGACGGCGGTCCGCAGAACGGTCATGACCGCCGGCCGAACTGTCATGTTCTCGGCGACAATGGTTGCCGTCAGCCTCGGCGGCCTTCTGCTGTTCCCCCAGGGCTTCCTGAAATCCGTCGCGTACGGCGCAATCGCGGCTGTCATGCTTGCGGCCATTTCGTCCGTCACGATCCTGCCTGCCATCCTCGGAATCCTCGGCAAGCGGATCGATGCGTTGACCTTCAAGAGGCTTCGCCAGACCAAGACCAACGAGGAAATCGAGAACGGCTTCTGGGGCAACCTCACCAGGTTCGTGATGCGGCATCCGCTCAAGGTCGCTGTTCCGATCGTTGCCGCACTGCTCCTCATGATCATTCCGCTCACCGGTATCAAGTTCGGTGGCATCAACGAGACGTACCTGCCGCCCGACAGCCCCACGCGCGTAGCTCAGGCCGAGTTCGACGAACTCTTCCCGGGCAACCGCACCGAACCTGTCCGTCTGGTCATCCAGGGCGCAGACAACACCGCTCTCGGCCAGATCGCGAAGACCGCCAACAACGCACCGGGCCTGGTCGAGAAGTTCACCCCCGAAGTGGCTACCAAGGACGGCGTCAACGTCCTCAAAGCCGGCCTGACCGAGCGCAACGAAGCTCGCCCCACCATCGACTACCTCCGCGCCGCGGACTGGCCGGAAGGCACGACAGTCCTTGTCGGCGGCACCCCCGCCATCGAGCAGGACAGCGTCGACGCTCTACTCGACCGTCTACCGCTGATGGTCGTCACGGTCATTTTGCTGACCACACTGCTCATGTTCCTGACCTTCGGATCGTTGGTCCTGCCGATCAAGGCAGCTCTGATGAGCGCTCTCGGACTGGGTTCGACGCTGGGCATCTTGACGTGGATCTTCATCGACGGCCACGGCAGCGAACTGCTCAACTTCACACCCGGCCCGATCATGTCGCCAGTTCTGGTGCTGATCATCGCAATCGTCTACGGGCTTTCCACCGACTACGAAGTCTTCCTGCTCTCACGAATGGTGGAAGCGCGCGCCCAGGGCGCGAGCACCACCGAATCCATCCGCATCGGAACAGCGCACACCGGCCGTATCATCACCGCGGCGGCGTTGATCCTCATCGTGGTGACCGGCGCGTTCGGCCTGTCCGAACTGGTGATGATGAAGTACATCTCGTACGGCATGATCGCGGCCCTGGTCATCGACGCCACCCTCATCCGCATGTTCCTCGTGCCCGCCACGATGAAACTGCTCGGCGACGACTGCTGGTGGGCTCCGGCCTGGATGAAACGAATCCAGGAGAAGATCGGCCTGGGCGAGCCGATCCTCGACAACGAACTTGCACTCGTCAACGTCCCAGAGCTAACGCCCGTCGGCGCGATCGCCGGACCGGCGCAGGCAAAAGCTGCGATGCCGTCGCGGGTACTCCCGCCCTCTGCACCGGTCGGGGGCAAGCGCGAACCCGATCCCCTCACCGAGCCCATCCCCCTCAGCGAGATGTCGGTCAAGGCGCCAACGCCCAAGACGTACGCGCCCGGTGAGACACCCCGCCGGCGCAGTACCGACCGACCGGCCGGTGCGCCGCAGGATCTGATCGAAGCACCGGTCCCCAACCCGACGTACAAGGCGGCCAAGCCGGAACCAACGGCAACACCGACACCGGCTCCGACCGCTCGCCGCACCTCCCCCGCTACACCGGCTCCCACCGAACGACCGATCGAAAGCTGGTTGTCGGACCTGCGCACCCCGGGTGAGGCGCAGCCTGCATCGAGGCCATTGCCCGCCGTCCACACTTCGGCACCGACCAACGGTGCAGCAGCAAACGGTGCGGCCACAAACGGTGCTTCAACCAACGGTGCCGGCACCAATGGTGCTTCAACCAACGGTGCAGCGACCAACGGCGCAGGCAGTAACGGCGCAGCCACCAACGGCGCGGCGTCCGAATCCACGCCCAACGGTCCGTCCTCCGGCAACGCAGCCAGCGGACGCCACCGCCCCGACGACGGTAATGCCGTGAGCGTCAGCGAGCTCATCGCGCGGCAGAAGCGGAGTTGATCTGGTCCGCCTTGCCGAAGGCGCGTGCATAACGCGTCCCGACAAGGAGGAGCAGTAGCCCGACCACCAGGAACGCGATACCGCGAACCAGCCCGCTCAGTGTGGCCAGATCGAACAGGAAGAGTTTTGCCAGCGCTGCGCAGGTCAACGTCAGGCCGGTTCCCAGCATCGTGTGTGCGTACTCACGGTTGTTGAGTCCGAATACGAGTGCGGATGTGGCGGCCAACATCCACACCACCGTTGCTGCACTGTGGCCGAACACAAATCCTGTTGTGCCGCCCCATATCTCGATGCCCGAAGCAACCAGTGCGCAGGTAGCGGCGTAGAGAATACCCATACCGCTGATGGCCCAGGCGACGGCGATGTTGTTCTCCGAGACCACTGTCAATCGCCTCATGACCCACACGAATGCCACGAGCACGCCGATCGCAGTCAGGCTCGTGAGTGCCGTCAGCGCATCGAGATGGGCAGACGCGGCACGGGAAGTCATCAACATGGACGGCGATGCGGATTCCAGGAATCCGATCAATCCGATTGCGGCAAAGACGGATCCGAGCGCACAGACGAAACGTGATCCGGTCGAACCTGCAACCACGATGAAGACGGTGGCGACGGCGAGCAGAACAGCAGCAGTCAACGACTGCGGCGATCCGGCAACACAGCACAGCAGCAGAGCCACAGCGCCGGTACCGGCGACGCTCATGCGCAGGTGAGTCGACAAATCCGTGCCGACCGCAGCACCGGACAGGAACACCAGAGCCATGACGCCGTAGAGCAGGGCGGCCACCTGATCACCGAGGAGTACGTTCACTCCCAGCAGTGGGAGCGTTGCGACAATGAACGTTGCACTCGACCAGGCGCCCGCAACACCGTCACGCGACGGTGATTCCTTCCACTGCAAGGCAACTGCTGTGCCCAGTCCGATCAGGGAGACAACAACAGCACTGATCGTCAATGCCGATGAATCAACCTGCATTCCATCGAAGAGGGACACTGCGATGATTGCTGCGACCAATACGAACGCAACCGGCGCTGTCCGAGCCATGCCGAGATATTTCCAGTCGCGACCGAGTTGAGCGGAGAACCCTGCCACTTGGAGAGCAACAAGAAAACCGATGAGCGACAACGTCAGTGCGCCGGCCAAAGCGGGAGCCGCCAATGCGGCGCCGAGCACGATCAGCAGTGCAAGAGGCTCGGAGTTCCACCTGACCGCGACCGAGACTCCGGCAGCAGCGATACCGAAGGCAATCACCATCGACACCGGCGAGACGATCCAGCCGTACAGGACCGACGCTGCCATCACGTCGAGGTACAGACCGGCAAATCCGGTGGCCGCCAGCGCGATTGCTCCCACCCTGCCGCCCGGGCGTCCGTACACCCGGAACCCGGCGAAGATCAACGCACCGGACAGGGCTGCTCCGCCGATCACGCGAAGCGGTGGTCCGAAGAAACCGGCCTGGGCTGCCAGAACCAACAGCATGACAACACCGATCAAGGTGACTGCCACCCCGGCAATCGCGAGGAGTCGGCTGATCATGCCGTCACGTTGCCACCACGGCACAGTGGGCTGCTTGGGTGGACTCGGTTGCATCGGCGGACTTTGCGGACGCAGGTACTGCGGCTGCGGTTGCGGGGCAACGTGCTGCGGAGCCGGTTGGGGAACGTACGCGGGAACCTGAACGGGCGCCGCGGCCGGCGCTGCAGGCCGCATCGTGGTCAGCTGCGTCTGCAGAATCGACAGGTTCTGCCCCATGTGGCGCAACTGCCGTCCGATGCTTTCGCATTCGTCCGACAGAGCGGTCACCAGTCGCGGATCGACGGCAGGAGAACTTGGTGTGGTCATACACCGAGCCTGCTCCAGTGCGCCCTCGATTGAATGAGTAGTACTACTCGACCGGCATAGGGGCTTTCGGTGAGGACCGCGATCTAGGACCCCAGGAATTTGCGGAAGGTGGTCCCGAAGGGGTGCTTTGCGGTGACGCTGCCGAAGCGCACCTTGCCGTGCACCACAACGTGAAGGGGACCCATCTGTGGCCCTGACCGCACCTTGTTGGAAGCGCTGCCACCAATGGCTTCGATGTCATTCATGTCCACCGTGGCCTCTTCGGGGACGATCAGCGAGATCGAGCTTGCATAGTCGTTGATCGAGACGTGCACGATCTGCGTTTGCATGACAGCACGCGTGAAATCGACGGTGACACTGGACATTCGAGTATCGATCACAACGGCCGGCGGAACAATCCACGCGCCGTTGCGCGTCACTGTCGACATCCGTCCGCGGATGATCGCGGCATTGGCTGCGCCGTAGGCACCGGCCGCGGGATCCCCACTCTGTCCGGCATAGGGCTGCGGCTGCGGGTACTGAATCTGCTGATGAACCGGCGGCTGCTGGTACCCCGGTGCGGGATACTGATAGCCGGGCTGGCCTGCCGACGTGGGATACGCGGGAGGTTCGTAGTCCGAGATCAAGGTGATGCCCGGGAGATCGGCAAGTACGACGTTGAGTTCGCCCCTGGTCTTTGCAGCCAGCGCGGTGTCCATACGTTCGGTGAACTCACCGAGTGAGAGCATCCCCTGCCCGACGGCTTTCTGCAGCAATTCGCCGACGTGCTCTCGTTCTGCATCCGATACGCGTAGATTCCTGGCCTCCATGGTTTCCAGGATAAGCGTTAATCGAGACTTCCCGGTATCAATCCAGGCCCTGCTCGATTGCGTAACGCGTCAACTCGACACGGTTGGCCAATTGAAGTTTGCGCAGCGTGGCTTGTACGTGGTTTTCGACGGTCCGGTGGCTCAGCGAGAGCCTGGTCGCAATCTGCTTGGCGCTGAGTCCTTTCGCGACCAGTCGCAGCACTTCGGTCTCCCGTTCGGTGAGCTTGGGGACCTCGGGCGCACGGTCGTCGGCGGGGGCTGTGGACATGCGTCGGTACTCACCGAGTACCAGTCCGGCGAGGCCAGGGGTGAAGACGGCTTGTCCGTCGTAGGTTGCGCGTACGGCTCCCAGGAGTTCGTCGACGGAAGCACTCTTGACCAGGTAACCGGACGCTCCCGCCTTGATCGCGTCCAGTACGTCGTCGCGTTCCGACGACGCCGACAGCACAAGGATCTTGCTGTGGGGCGAGACTTCGAGCACGGCTGCGGTTGCGTCGGCGCCGTTTCCGTCGGGGAGGTGCATGTCCATGAGAACAACGTCCGGTGTCACTGCGGCAGCGCGGTTTCGGGCACGCTCGACGCCGTCTGCGGTGGCTGCGACGATGAATCCGGCTGCTTCGAGGTCGCGGGACACTCCGTCTCGCCACATCGGGTGATCGTCGACCACCATGACGGACACCCCGGTCACACCTTGTTGCCCGGTCACACCTTGTTGCTCAGTCACTTCCACTACTTTCCTTCGGCACCGTGATTTCCCATTCTGTGCCCTCCCCCGGTCCGGTATGCAGGCTCGCGGTACCACCGAGCAGCGCGACGCGTCCGAGAATGGACTTCGATACTCCCATGCGGCCTTCGGCTTCGGCTTCGGCCAACCGGCCGTCGGGGATACCGACTCCGTCGTCGCGAATGCTGACGATAACCTCGCCCGGTAAGTCTTCGAGCAGTACGAACACCTTGGCGCCCGGCCCGGCGTGGAGGGCCGCGTTGGACAGGGCGTTGTCGACGATCGCCGCCAGTTCGATGGCGCGGTCGCGCTCGAGGATCACAGGGTCGGCGGGTGTCGAGACGGATACCGTCGCACTCGCCCCGGTGGTGAGCAGTGGGCACAGATCGACGCTCTGACCGCCGGTGTCGGCTGTTGCGCCGGAGCCCTGCTCGGAGATGAGCATGCGCAGTGCCACTTCCTGCTCTCCGGCCAGTTCTGCGAGTTCTGCGGCTTCACCGCCGAGCGCTGCGCCTCGTCTGCGGACCATCGCAAGAACTTGGAGAACTCCGTCGTGTACTTCACGGGCGAGTCTTTCGCGTTCTTCGGTGGCTGCGGCGAGGCGCACGGCTTGTTCGAGTTGGCGATGTGCGCGCCGTGCGGTGGTGGTGGCGAGGCCGAGTGCCAGGCCGACCGATACGAGGACTGGGGCTGTGGCGTCGCGCCAGAGATCAAGATTGATCTGGTCCCGGATGATCGCGCTGGCCGAGGAGATGACAACGCCTGACGCGATTCCAAGCCACGGCCCACCGAGGATCGCTGCCGAGATGACGGCGTTGGTGGCCCACAGCGTCGTCGGCAGGGTCTGGTGATTCTGGTACCACTCGTGGTCTGACACAAGCCTCGTCGACGCCATGAGCGCGATGACGATCAGCTGATCTGCCAGCACGACGTACTTTCGTGGGACCGTTTCGGCGGCCAGCATGACTGCGGAGGCACCGGACCACACCGCCATGAGCGCGACGAAGAACCAACTCAGCCGTGCGTTTGTGTAGTCCGACGCCGAAGCGAACTGGTAGCTGATCGCGTAGACCAGCGTGACCAGTCGAAATGCCTGCGCGGCCCGCCACAGCGGTGCGTCAGGGTCGGTGTCTATTCCGGACGCTTCGCGGACGGTGGGCCGGTAGTGCAATCGGCGTCGGCGGGTCGGGTCAGTCATCGCGCGAGGCCTGGTCGGGTGGGATCGGATTTTCGATGCGCGGTTCGGTTCGTGGTTCGTCAGGTTCCGCAGGATAGAGCGGTGTCTCCGGATCTTCGACGAGCAGTTGCGCGTACACGGCGTCGGGATCGTCGGCGAGCAGTGAGCGGATTGCCGTATTGAGGACCGCGACGATCGGTACCGCAAGGAGACCGCCGACTATCCCGGCAAGAACGATGCCCGCGGTGATCGCGAGAACCACTGCCAGTGGGTGGAGCCTGACGGCGCGGCCGAGCAACAACGGCTGCATGACGTGTGCTTCGAGCTGCATGACGCCGATGATGATGCCGAGCACGATCAGGGCGGTCAGGAATCCCTTGGTGACCAGGGCGACGAGTACAGCGAGAAAACCCGTGAGAAAAGCACCGACGATCGGGATGAATGCGCCGATGAACACCAGCGATGCCAAGGGCAACGCCAACGGGACACCAAGAATCGCGAGGCCCGCGCCGATTCCGATGGCGTCCGCTGCGGCGACGGCGACCGTCGCGCGCACGTATCCGATCAGTGAACCGAAGCCGGCAGCGCCCGCGATCCGGATCCGACGCCGTGAATCGCGCGGAACGATCCGGGTGACGAACTCCCAGATCTGGTCTCCGCCGTACAGGAAGAAGATCAGCGTGAAGAAGGTCAACAGCGCGCCGGTGAAGATCTCGGTGACAACCGCCGCGGTGGTCAGCGCGCCACTGGTCAGTTCTTCGCGATTGGACTGCACCGATTTGACGACGGAATCGCCCGCTTGCCGGATCTGGTCCTCACTGAAATGCAACGGACCGCTGGTCAACCAGTTCTGGATTTGTGTGACGCTGGCAGCAAATTGATCGGTGAGCTCTGGAAGACCGTCGATGAACTGCTCGACCACAAACGTCATGATTCCGGCGACGATGCCGAGGGCACCGAGCAACACCACTACAACGGCAGCTGATCGCGGCACGCCCCACGATTGCATCCGATCCACGAACGGAATGAGCAGCGCCGACGCCAGGAGCGCCAAGCCGACGGGAATCAGCACGGTCTCGAGCCGCAGCACGACGTATCCGAGGACCGCCAAGCCGGCAAAGATCACGATGAGGCGCCACGACCACTCGGCTGCGATCCGAACGCCGGGATGAACCGACTTCGCGTCGGACGTGATGGGCTTGTTCATTCCCGCTCGAACTCATTCTCGAACTCGTTCATGGCCGAATCCCCTCCGCATTCCCCTTATCCTGCGTTCTCTTCGGGAGCCTAACCGCCTGAGCCGACAACCGTGGGCAGACACAAATGGGACGCGCATACCAGTACTTCGACCCTGGCCAGCTAAATTGAACGCTGTGCGGGCTTCATACAGAGCGATAGCGGTGACGATCCGCAGTCGATGGCCCATCTATATGGTTTCGATGCTCGCGGCCAACCTGATCGGCGCGGTGCTGGTCTTTGCCTTTGTGCGGTACGGCGTCCCCATCGAGGAATCCGACGCGATCGTTGCCGATCATGTCCGGAACTTCGCGGTGTTCGGCATCTACCTCGCGTTTGCCGGTGTTGTCAGCCTGACGGCGGCAGCCATGATGCTCCGCAAGGTCATCCGGTGGAGATTGCGCGGCGGTCCGCCGACGCGCAGTGAACAGATGGCAGCGCTGCATGCGCCGCTGCGCCAAGCCATCGTCCACCTTGTTCTCTGGTTCCTCGGCGGCATCATCTTCGTCATTCTGACGATCAACGAGATGCCCGGGTTGGCTATCGCAGTGATTGTCACCGTCTGCATGGCCGCGACCACGACGTTCGGGTTCACGTACATGCTCGGTGAGCGGATCCTGCGTCCCGTCGCTGCGCTGGCGCTGAGCGAGGGCGAGTTCGATCGGACCATGGCGCCGGGCGTCGGCACCCGGTTGGCGATGACGTGGGGATTGGGCACGCTCATGCCCGTCGCCGGCATCATCTTGCTGTGCGCCACCCAACTCACCACTGATCTCGAGTTCTCACCCAACTCGTTGGCGTGGGCGATCTTGTTGATCTCGATCATGGCGATCGTGCAGGCGTTTGCGCTGTCGATGCTGACGGCCAGCCAGATCTCCGATCCCATCCGCCAACTTCGACGCGCCATCGAGCGGGTCCAGCGCGGTGCGACGGACGTTCGTGTCGAGGTATTCGACGGCAGTGAGATCGGGCGTCTGCAGGTCGGGTTCAACCGCATGATGAAGGAGTCGGACGAGCGTCGTCTGCTGCGCCAGTTGTTCGGCCAACATGTCGGCGAGGACGTGGCTCGACGCGCATTGCAGTTCGGTACGGAACTGGGCGGTGAAACACGCTTCGTCGCGGTTCTGTTCGTGGACATGGTCGGGTCGACGGGCGCTGCGGCTGAACGTCCGCCTGGCGAGGTCGTCGAATTGCTCAACGAATTCTTCCGAATTGTCGTGGACGTGATCGACCGTCACCACGGCTTTGTCAACAAGTTCATGGGCGATGCGGCGCTCGCAATTTTTGGTGCACCCCTCGATCGACCCGACGCACCGACGGCTGCGCTGGCTGCTGCGCGCGAGTTGCGGTTCAAGCTCGACGCGATCACCGGCCTCGACATCGGTATCGGTGTGAGCGCCGGATTGGCGGTCGCGGGAAATATCGGTGCCGCGGAGCGTTTCGAGTACACCGTGATCGGTGACCCGGTGAACGAGGCTTCGCGCTTGACGGAGCTCGCGAAGTTCCGTCCCAGCAGAGTCCTGGCCTCGACTAGTGCGCTGTATTTTGCGGACGAGGAAGAGCAGGCCGAGTGGGAGCTGGGCGAGCAAGTTCAACTTCGTGGGCGCAGGCGGCTCACTCATCTAGCCTGGCCACAGAAATATCCCGAGGTCGAACCAGAACAGATTGGTTAGTCTGAATCGATGGCACAGACTGGAAAGTCCCCGTGGCGACTGAGACGGCCGCCGCCGTCGGTGGCCGGGCCCGGCCGGGTTCGTGGGCGTTTCTGGTGGTTGAAGTATGTTCTCGGGTTGGCGCTGATCGCCTTACTGATCGTCGAGGGAGCCATCCTGTGGCCGAGACTCAACGAGTCCTGGCAGGCTCTGACGGAAATTCACTGGGGCTGGGTTGCGGCGTGCATCGCCGCGCAGGCTCTCTCACTCAGCGGATACGCATCCGTTCAACGGCGGCTTCTCAATGCTGCCGGCGTGGTGGCCGGACACCTGAAAAACCTCTCCGTGATCTACGCAAGTACCGCGATGGCACTCACATTGCCTGCGGGGCAGGTGTTCTCCACCGCATTCACGTACAAGCAGACTCGGAAATGGGGCGCGACGCCGGTAGTCGCGTCATGGCAGTTGGCAATGTGCGGTGTCATCGCCGCCGCGACTCTCGCGCTTCTCGGCGTTACCGGCGCTTTGGCTTTCGGCACCAAGGTCAGTCCGGTCACATTGACCATTTCGATGATCTGCGTGGCGCTTCTCTTCCTCGGCTTGCGATATATTGCCCAGAACCCCGGCAGCCTCGAACGCCTCGGCCACTGGGTTCTCGCTCGGTACAACAGCTTTCGCGATAATCATCCAGAGCGCGGAATGTCACGCTGGTCCGAAATTCTCACTCAACTCGATGCCGTGGAACTCGGCCGCACTGATACCGTCATCGCTTTCGGATGGTCGGCGATCCATCGTGTCGCCGACGTCGCGTGTCTCGGCTTTGCCTGCTGGGCTGTGGGGGCCCACCCCTCGTTTGCCGGCTTGCTGATCGCGTTCACCGCCGCCAAGGCGGTCGGAAGCATTCCCCTGATGCCCGGCGGTTTGGGATACGTGGACGCAGCTCTGATCACGGCGCTCACCATCGCGGGGGCAACCGGCGCACAAGCGCTCGCGTCGGTCTTCGTCTATCGAATGGTGAGTTTCGTTCTCGTAGCGATTGTCGGGTGGGCCGTCTTCCTGATCTCGTTCCGAGCGACGCATCGCGACGACGCCGACATGACGATCGACTTCGAACGCGGCGAACAACCCGGCGTTTAGCGTCGCAGCGCTGCTGCCATGTCGTCTAGATGGGCACGGCTGATTCGCACGGCAGCCTCCGAGTCTCCGGCTTCGATGGCGTCCACCAACATTCGGTGTTCGTCGGCGTCGGGTTGGCTGTGCGGATTGAGATCGAGGACGCCGATCAGCTCGATCAACGCAGTCCGCAGACGTGGGACAAACGTTTCGAACAACTCCGACAGAACCGGATTGTGCGCCGCCTCGACTACCGCGCGGTGCACTGCGATGTCGGCGTCGACAAAGGCCGCGTCACCGGAATTCGCTGCCGCAGCCCTGCCCTCCAGCGCACGTCTGAGCTCTGCGATGTCGGTATCGTCGCGTCGCTTGGCTGCCAGTCCAGCTGCCTCCACCTCGACGGCGTTACGTACTTCGACGACATGCAGGATGGCTTCGGATTCGAGAACCCGAGGCCACTGATCGGGTGGCGTTGTGCTGCGCAAGAACACTCCGGCGCCCTGACGCGATTCCAGCATTCCGAGTCCGGCGAGGGTGCGAACGGCTTCGCGGATCGTGGAACGACCGATACCCAATTCCGCCGCCAGAGTGGTTTCACCTGGAAGTTTGTCACCGACTGCCCATTCGCCACCGACGATGCGCGCCCGCAGGAGCTCAGCAGCTTGATCGGTGAGTAGTCGACGTTCGACCATCGGCGGCACGGGAACTCCTCAGGTTGTCTGATAAGTGATTTCGTTCTAGTGTAGCCCGCATGGCTTACCGAGGACTCCTTCTCGACTGCCGCGGCGGGGCCTGAAAAGACCGGCACCCCTCCGCGGGGTTCCCCCATGGCCGGTCTCTCACCAAGACCCGCAGGAGAACCCCCGATGAGCACCACACGGAACAAGCAGAGCACCACCTGGAACAACCAGAAACCTTCCCCTATGCCGTCCGCGCGTTATCGCGCCGCGTGGGATCGAGTCGATATCCCGGCATTCGATCGAACCTGGCCGGCCAATCGCACCACCGAAGCACCGCTGTGGGTTCCTGTCGATCTGCGCGACGGCAACCAGGCCCTCGCCGAACCGATGGACCCGGCCCGCAAGCGCCGGATGTTCGAACTGATGGTGTCGATCGGCTACAAGGAAATCGAGGTCGGCTACCCGTCCGCCAGCCAGACCGATTTCGACTTCGTCCGAGACCTGGTGAACCTCGAACTGGTTCCCGACGATGTCACGATTGTTGTATTCACCGCCGCCCGAACAGATTTGATCGAGCGAACCTACCAATCCATCGCCGGACTGCCGAACGCGGTAGTTCACATGTACACCGCTACCGCGCCCACCTGGCGCGATGTGGTCCTAGGGAAGGAACGAGACGAACTGCACGACATGATCTTTCGTGCCGCCGAGGATGTCGCTCGCGGCGGCGACGGCCACGACGGATGGCGGTTCGAGTTCTCACCCGAGGTCTTCAACCTGACCGAACCCGATTACGCGCTGCAGCTCTGCAACAGCCTCAGCGAACTGTGGGACGCGAGCCCAGATCGCCCGGTCATCCACAACCTCCCTGCCACAGTGGAAATCGCCACTCCCAACATCTACGCGGACCAGATCGAATACATGCACCACAATCTCGCCCGCCGCGACTCGGTAATCCTGTCCGTACATCCACACAACGATCGTGGCACCGGAGTGGCCTGTGCCGAACTGGCTGTACTCGCCGGCGCTCAGCGCGTCGAAGGCTGCCTGTTCGGCAACGGTGAGCGCACCGGCAATGTCGATCTGGTGACGCTCGGACTCAATCTCCATGCACAGGGCGTCGATCCGAGAATCGACTTCACCGACATCGACGAAATCCGTCGAACAGTGGAGTACTGCAACAGAATTCCGGTGCACGAGCGCCACCCGTACGGCGGCGATCTGGTGTACACCGCGTTCTCGGGAACCCACCAGGACGCGATCAAGAAGGGATTTGCACATCACTACGAACGTGCCGATATCCTCGGCATCGATCCGTCGCAGGCTCCATGGGAAGTGCCGTATCTGCCGATCGACCCCGCTGACGTCGGTCGTGACTACCAGGCAGTGATCCGGGTGAACAGCCAGTCCGGCAAGGGAGGCGTCTCCTACCTGTTGGCATCGGAATACGGCGTCGAACTCCCCCGCCGCCTGCAGATCGATTTTGCGGCGCGCGTTCAACGTGAAGCCGACGGCTCCGGACTCGAGATAACCGCCGACCAGCTGTGGAACCTCCTGCTGCGCGAGTACGGGTACAACGGAGGAATGCGCCGCTACTCGGTGGAACACAGCTCCGATGGTGATCATCTGTTTGTCGTCCTGGATCGCGACGGCAAGGAAATCAGCGCCCAGGCCAGTGCGTCCGGCCCCGTCGAGGCACTGGCCAGGATCCTGGCCGAGACCGGCACTGCAGTCGACGTTCTATCCCTCACTCAGCATTCACTTCCCATCCACTCCGATTCCCCTGCCAGTGCAACTTCAGCCGTCACCATCACAGAAGCACTGGTCAACGGGGTCCAGCACTGGGGAATGGCTGTTCATCAGTCCGTCACGGCGTCGGCGCTTCATGCCGTCTATGCGGCTGCGTCCCACGTATGTGATGACAGTCACACAAACTTGCGGAAGGATTCTCGGGGGTTCATAGTTGAACCTACAAGCAATTGAACATTCAACTACTTATCAAGGAGCTTCGATGACCGCCGCTACCACCACATTGCCCGCATTGACCGCCGGAACCTGGGTTATCGACACGGTCCACTCGACCGTCGGCTTCTCGGTTCGCCACCTCATGGTGTCGAAGGTTCGCGGCACCTTCGACGAGTTCTCGGGCACCATCACGGTTGCCGAGGACGGCACTCCGTCCGTCGAAGCCGAAATTTCGGTCGACTCCATCAACACCAAGAACGAGCAGCGTGACGGCCACATCAAGTCCGCTGACTTCTTCGACGTCGAGAAGTACCCGACGGCTACCTTCAAGTCCACCGCAGTGCGTGCCAAGGGCAGCGACTTCGTACTTGCAGGCGACTTCACCCTCCACGGTGTCACCCGCGAGGTCGAGATGAACCTCGAGTTCAACGGCGTCAACCCCGGCATGGGCAACGGCCCGGTTGCCGGATTCGAAGCCACTACCGTCATCAACCGCAAGGACTTCGACATCTCCATCGAGATGCCCCTCGAAGGCGGCGGAGCAGTTGTCGGCGACAAGATCACCATCACCCTCGAGATCGAGGCTGGTCTGCAGGCTTAAGGGCTTCGCCCCTGTGCGCCTTTTCCGGTAGTGCCAACTACCGGAAAAGGCGCACAGTCGTATGGTGACCAGGTGAAGAAGTACGCTCCATTCCTGCTGATCGACGCCGTTCTTGTCATTGTCTTCTGCGCGATAGGGCGCCGTACACACGAAGAAGCCAATGCGCTCGCCGGACTGGCGAAGACATCCTGGCCGTTCCTGACCGGCCTGGTGATCGGATGGTCTGCCACGTTCGCGCTGTACCGCGACAAGTTCGACGCCGTTCTCCTACTCCCCACCGGCATAGTCGTATGGCTCTCCACCGTCATCATCGGCATGGTCCTGCGAGTGCTCAGCGGTCAAGGTACGCAGTTCAGTTTCATCGTGGTCGCCACACTTGTCCTCGGCGCTTTCCTACTCGGGTGGCGCGCACTCGTTCCGGTCATCGCAAAAATCCGTGCCAGGTCGTAACCGTGTCGAGCGGTCCGGAACTACCCGAATTGCGCTACGAAGTAGGACACTTTTCGGATGAGTAACACTACGGAGCCTGCTGAACGGACCGAGAAGGAAGACAAGGGCTTCTTCGGCCAACCGTTTGCATTGGCCAATCTGTTCGGCGTGGAAATGTGGGAGAGGTTCTCCTTCTACGGGATGCAAGGCATCCTGATTTATTACCTGTACTACACCGTCGCCGACGGTGGTCTGGGTATCAGCCAGGCCGCCGCGACGAGCATTGTCGGTGCGTACGGCGGCACGGTGTATCTGTCCACGATCCTCGGCGCATGGGTGGCCGACCGCCTTCTCGGTTCCGAACGGACACTGTTCTACAGTGCGTCGCTGGTCATGGCCGGCCACATCGCGTTGGCGGTGTTCCCCGGTCTGTGGGGTGTCGGTATCGGTCTTGTCATGGTGGCCTTCGGCAGCGGCGGCCTCAAAGCCAACGCCACGTCGTTGGTCGGCGATCTGTATTCGGCGACGGACGAGCGTCGCGACGCCGGTTTCTCCATCTTCTACATGGGCATCAACATCGGCGGATTGGTCGGTCCGCTGCTGACCGGCGCGGTGCAGGACGCCTGGGGATTCCATGCCGGATTTGCTCTTGCGGCCGTCGGGATGGCGCTCGGCCTGATCCAGTACACGTTGGGCCGCAAGCACCTTCACGGAATCGGCGCTGCACCCGGCAACCCGCTCCCAGCGGACAAGCGCAGCCTGTACATCGGAATCGGTGTTGCGGCAATCGTTGTGGTCGCCATCGCATCGGTCACCGGTTTGATCACCGCGGACAACATGTCCGACGTTGTGGTCGGACTGACCGTCATCGCATCGGTCGGCTATTTCCTTCTGATGTTGACCAGCAAGCAGATCACGAAGGTCGAACGCAGTCGCGTGTTTGCGTTCATCCCGATGTTCATCGCCAGCGCCGCCTTCTGGTCACTGTTCCAGCAGCAGTTCACGACGGTTCCGCTGATCTCGGACAAACTATTGGACCGCAACCTCTTCGGCTGGGACTTCCCGCCGAGCTGGGTCCAGTCCATCAACCCCGTGTTCATCATCGTTTTCGCGGGCGTGTTCGCGGCAATGTGGACCAAACTCGGCCCACGCCAGCCGTCGTCGCCCATCAAGTTTGCGATCGGAACCGGAATCATGGGCTTGGCTTTCCTCGCCTTCATTCCCATCACCGGCGGCGGTCCGAACAGTGCACCGCTCCTCGGGTTGGCGGGAGTGCTTCTGCTGTTCACGTTTGCGGAACTGTTCCTCTCCCCCGTCGGCCTGTCGCTCGCAACCAAACTTGCGCCGGAGCGTTTCCACACGCAGATGGTCGCGTTGTTCTTCCTGTCCGTCGCGTTGGGATCGTCGATGGCCGGAACGCTTGCCGGTCATTTCGACATCGACGACAGCAAGCCGTTCTTCCTGATCATCGGATTCTCTTCGATCGGAATCGGCGTGGTGCTGGCGGCAGCGTCGCCGTGGATCAAGAAGCTGATGCAGGGCGTGCAGTAAACGCTATTTGACCCACAGCCACAGCGCCAAAGCGAATCCCGCTATCGCTACTGCCACCCGCAGTACCGATGGCGGGATTTTCTTCACGACGGGTGGTCCACACCAACCACCCACCAACGCGCCGAGAGCCATGGCCAGCGCGGCCACCCAGTGCACTTGCCCGGAAAAAGCGAAGATGAGGGCGGCAACCAGATTCGCGATGCCGAGGAAAAAGCTCTTCAGAATCGTGGCCCGCCACACCGTTTCGGATGTGAGGATGAGGGTTGCGGCCAGAAAGATGACGCCGGCACCCGCACCGAAATACCCGCCGTACACGGCCACGGCAAACAGGGCCGCCGAGTAGATTCCCGGACGGTCGCCGCCGCCGGACAGTTCACGAATCTTCGGTTGAAGCAGCAATGCCAGCGCCGCAAACGCAACCATCGCCGGCACAACCGATTCGAACGAACCCTCCGGCGCCAGCCACAGAATCAACGCACCGATGATGCCGCCCGCGGCCGAATACAGAGACCAGCGAACAAGTTTCGGTCCCGTCTCGGCAACTTCGCGCGACGAGTTGGCCAGCGCGCCGACGCCGACGGCCACCAGTGCCACGGTGTTGGTCATATTGGCGCTGACGGGCGACAACCCGACACTGAGCAACGCCGGGTACGACACGATGGACGCCAGTCCGGTGACAAAGCCGACCAGACCGCTGAAGAATCCCGCTACGACAAGAAAGAGGAAATCGAGCAGGTTCACAGCACATGAACCTACCGGGCGCGGATTCTCGCCCGCGCCACGCGTCTACGCGTGCCCCTCCAGAAACCGGGTCGGTGCGTAGTTCGCCCAACCCGTGTCAGGCCAGTTGAACCACCCGGACGACGCCAATGTTCCGCCGTCGGGATGGAGTGTCGTCCCGGTGATGAAGGTGGACAGCCCGGAGGCAAGAAAGACGACACTGTTCGACACGTCGGAGACATGCCCGACGCGTCCCATGGGTATGGCCACCCGAGCACCCACCGGGGTTGCCATCGAATGGTCCCCGCTGCCGAATTGAGCAAGATTTGGTGTCGGGACAAAGTCCGGTGCAACGTTGTTCACACGAATCCGGTCCGGGGCAAGTTCGACGGCCAGTGTCCGCGAAAACTGCTCGACGGCAGCCTTTGCCGCAGAGTAGACGGCAAAACCAGGTGCCGCGCGGTGGGCTTCGATGGTTGTCACATTGACGATGCTGCCGCCTCTGCCACCACTTTTCATCATCGGCACTGCGAGGAAGCATGCGTGCAGGACGTGGTGGAAGTTCGTGCGCAGAAGCGCGTCCCACCCCTTCGGTGTCGATTCCGCAAAAGGTGTTCGGAAGGTGCCACCGACGACGTTGACCAGGATGTCGAGCCTGCCCCACCGCTCGTGAGCGGCCGCGAACAGAGCATTCAACACGTCTGGATCACGCGCGTCACCATGATGTACGACGGCGTCGCATCCACCCTCCGCCAACTCACGACGCAGACGCTCGACCGCCGCCGCGTCGATGTCGACGACGGCTAGCCGCACTCCGTTCTCGGCAAGATCAGCGGCAATCGCACTGCCGAGCCCACCGGCGCCGCCGGTGATGACGGCTACGCATCCGTCGAACCCGGCTCGATCTTCGAACCATCGTGCGCTCATGACAGGTACGTAGACCCGAACGCTTCGAGGAATTCGACGGTGGCGGCCAACCCGTCGATGGGACCGGAAACCACCACCGCGGTGACGCCTGATTTTTCGAGGTCGGCAAACACTTCGCGGTGTCGATCGGATTCGACTGTCGGCGTCTGAATCCCGTCGCCGTGATAGGAGTACACAACGTCGATGGGCTCGGCGCGTCCGGCGGCGAGCGCCGCATTTCGGAGTTCGGTGATGTGGCCACCGATCTGATCAACCGATCCGAGAGTGGGTGTTCGGGCGGTAGCGCTCAACTCTGCCCCACCGGACATCGGCATCCATCCCTGCGCGCGCTCGGCTACTCGGCGACGAGTCAGCTTGGAGTTGCCGCCAATCCAGATGGGGATCGGATTCTGGACCGGTCTCGGCCGGGCGATGACGTCGAGGGCGCTGAAGTGCTTTCCGCGGTAGGTGAACGGTTCGCCGCTCCAGTGCAGCGGGAGCACGTCGAGCGCCTCGTCGAAGAGTTCGTTGCGCTCGTCGAAATCGATTCCGAGAGCATAGAACTCACTCTTCTGATATCCCGTTCCGAGTCCGAGGGTGAGGCGGCCGCCGGACAGTTTGTCGAGGGTCGACGCGGATTTGGCCAGCAAGAAGGGATTTCGGTACGGCGCCACCGCCAGATAGGTCAGCAGTCGTAGTCGTTCGGTTGCCGCGGCGACGTAGCCGAGGGCGACAAACGGATCGAGTGTCTGATGTCCTCCCGACGCCAGCCATTTTGCGCCGGGTATCGGATGCTCGCTGAGTGACAGAGTGTCGAATCCTGCCCGCTCGGCGGTAACAGCCACGTCCCGCAACGGCCCTGGATCAAGGACGTCTCCGTCCAGACCGCTTATTTCCGGGTAGTGGTAAATGAATCGCAATGTCACCGAGTGCGCCCTCTCTGGCAGATACTCTTCCAGAGATGAGAATAGCGATTACATATTTGAAAGTCACGCTCTCATTATTTGTCGGCAGGCTTGGCCAGCTCCTGGAACAACTTCTCCGTCATCTGCTGTGCCCGATCATTGCCGTCGGCATCAGCGACGAAGACAGCAAAAGCCAGGTCACCACGTGATCCGAAGAACCAGCGATCGTCACCACTTGCCGCACCGGCAGCGATCAAATCCGGGTATCCGACCAGGCCACCCGCGCCGCGCATCGAATCACGGAGTCGGTTGGTCACATCCTCGGGCAGCGCTGACGCCGCGGCATCGGCGGTAGCGGGCTGACCGAACACCATCATCGGCGTCGGCGCACTGCCACGGGCAATGGACGCCGCGAGCATAGCCATACCGAACGGCGTGACCTGAGGTTCACCGGCACCGGAGGATGTCCGATTAGCCACGATGTTGTTCACCGACTCGTTCCCGCCGGAACCATCCGACGCAAACGTGGCCGTCTGCTGCTCGAGGCTGGGAATGTGGAATCCGTTGCCCAGACCGAGTTGCCGCGCCGTGTCGGCCAGCTGCTCGCCGGACACGGCGCGCGGCTCGACGCCGTTCTGCATCGACGACGCCAATCGGACGAGGTCGAGTGCGCCGCCTGCCGGACGAAGCCCAGTGAAGGCGATCGGCCCCTGCTCGATGGCCTGATTATTCTGCGCGGCAGCAAGAATGGCGCCATCCGAAGGTCGAATCGCAACAATCGCCGAGGGCGTTCCGGCGCTCACCACAGCTTCGATTGCCGCGAGTTGCGTGTGCGAGTCCATGGTCGCGGCAACGTCGGGGCCTGGAGGTCCCTGGAAGCCGGCTTGTTTGACTGCTGCTCCGTTTTGGTCGACAAGATTGACTGCCCACCCTGCGGTGGCGTCGCGGTTTGCCTGCCACGCGGTACGCAACGGGTCCAGGAGCGGCGAGTTGATCCGGCGATCCGACGCAATGAGCTTGGGCGTCTTCACCACCACAACTCCGGGGATGGCGAAGTCACTTTCGAGGTACAGATAGTCGGGGTCGCGCAGGAGCACTGCGGTGATCGACTGCCCCGGGTGTGCCGCGAGATCAGCGAGCATCGATTCGCTGGTCACCAGCGGAGCGACGGGTTCGATGACTTTCGCGAGTCGGCGCGTCGAGTCGACGGGATCAGGCATGGATGCCGGGTCGAGAGTGATGGCGTTGATGGTCTGCTCGTTCATGAGCAGAGTCCCGCCTGCATCGACCACCTTGGGCGGGGCGGCGTCGGTCCGGGTGTAGTCGACGTTGCGTCCGCTGCCGAGGCCGGGGACGATGACCGACGGATCCCAGGACACTCGCCAACCGACGGAAAGGTCTCGGACCTCACCTTGCGACTGGTATGTCCAGTCCTTGCCTTCGCCGAAGTTCCAGGCCGCGTCGAGGGTGAAGAATCCGGAGTCACTTCCGAGGTCGATGACCTGGGCGACGTCGAAGTCCGTGGAACGTGCTTCCAATCCGTCGAACATCTGCGAAATGGATGCGCGTGCGGCATTGGGGTACGACGTGAGATTGGCGGCCCCGTCGACGTCGTGATTGTTGAGTGCGGTGACAAAATCTTCGACGACCGTCGCGGCGTCAGTTTCCTTCTCTCCCCCGACGACGCACGACGCGAGTGCCACTGTCATGACAACAGCAGCTATCGAAGCAATGACGTATTTTCCGCGGCTGCTTTTCTGTGCTCCGGGCCCCATTGGTGCAACTCTTCACTTCTGTCACAGCAGTAACAAGCACGGGATTCCTACGAACGTGTCACGGTTGAGCCACGGCGGTGTCATCGAACTGCAATCGAAATCAGGTTTCACCGCAGAAAAGTACCTGCGACCTGCACCGCAGGAGCGGAGCTGTCTGCCCCGGCGATAAAAACCGCAAACGCCAGATCTCCCTTGATTCCGACAAACCATCCATGCGCGGGACCGCCGTCAACTTCCGCTGTTCCGGTCTTGCCCAACAGTCCGTCGATGTCTACGAGAGTCGTCGCGGTACCTCCGGTGACGGTCTCACGCATCATGGTCCGCAACTGTTCGGTCACCACCGCCGGAGTGGGCGCCACGGTCTGATCGGCAACCCCCGGCTGCCCTTTCACGAGCATCGGGGACGGCGTTTCACCGTGTGCGATCGATGCCGCGACCAACGCCATCCCGAACGGCGTGGCCGTGACAGTTCCCTGCCCGATCGCCGATTCGACGCGTTCGGCCGGAGTGTTCGCGTCCGGCACAGTGCCGGTCACCGTCGTCAGGCCCGGAGTGACGTAGTCGATGCCCAATCCGAATTGCAGTCCCGCATTGTGCAGTGCGTCCGCGGGCAGACCGACGGCTAGGCGCGCCATCGTCGTGTTGCACGAATGCGCGAACGCGGTGTGCAGGGGCACCGAGCCGAGATCGAATTCGTCGTCGTTGGGAATCTGTCGTCCCTCGACGTTCTCGGTCCCCGGACACGGCAGGATCGTGTCGGGTGTCGCCACTCCGGCTTGCAGCGCCGCCGACGTTGTCACGGTCTTGAAAGTCGAACCGGGCGGATACAGACCCGTGAGCGCGATCGGGCCCTGGGCATCGGCGGCCGAGTTCTGGGCAACGGCAAGAACAGCGCCGGACGACGGTTGCAGCGCCACGATCACAGCAGGCTGGGCCACCCCGGCGAGTGCGTTCTCCGCACCCAGTTGAAGGTTTCGGTCGATTGTTGTTGCGATGTTCGGCGCCACCGGGCCGTCCTGTCCGGCGATGGTGGTGGCCGTCCCGTTCTCCTTCACCATCTGCACTGCCCACCCCGAGGATTTGTCCTGGCCTTCCTGCCACAGGTCGCTCAGTCCGGTGAAGGTCGGCGACGTCAAAGCCTTGTCGACGGACAGCAACCTCGCCTGTGGGGCAAGCGTTACACCGGGCAGGGAAGCCAACCGATCTTCAATGGGTGCAAGGTCTTCCGCGCGAAGGGTGATGGCCGTAATCGGCTTTCCGGCAGCCGCGGCGAGGTCACTGCGCAACGAATCTGCCGTGATTGTCGGGGCAACCGGGGAGATGAGCGCCGCAACGGCCGCGACATCAGCTGTGGGCTCGAGGTTGACCAGCGTCACCACCTGTTGCTCCATGATCGGCTGCCCGGAGGAATCGAGAACCGACGGCGGTGCACCGGTAGTGGGTGTGTAGCGCACGGTGGTCGACGCCCTCAGATCCGGGGCGAGCAATGCCGGATCCCACTCGATCAACCACTGATCGCCACTGGCCGATGCGTTTCCGTGTGTCGAGTACGTCCAGTCTTGGCCTTCCCCGAAGTTCCAGGCCGCATCAAGAGTGAAGGTGCCGGCGTCATCGCCTGATTGCTCGGCCTCGGAAACTGTGAACGTTCCCTCGTCCTTCCCCAGTCCGTCGATCATGGCGGTGATCGCGGTGGAGGCTGCCGCGGGATCGGTAGTCAGGTTTGCCGCTGCCGACACATCGTCGTCGGTGAGGGCAGTCGCGAATTGCTCGGCCACTGATCGTGGCTGGTCAGGGCCACTACTGCACGCGACGATACTGCTCGCGGCGGCTACTCCCATCACCGAGAACACGGTGATTTTTCGGATCAACGGGCGGCGGATGTCAACTCTCGATGGGCGCACCTTCTCGATCATGCCCGAAATTGTGGCGAACGCTGGACTATCGGTGTAATCATGTAATCAGAGCAATAAATGCTCCGACGACATTCAGGAGAACGTCATGAAAAACTCACACGGCCCCGGCGAACGCGGATTCGGACGCCCGGGTGGTTGGCAGCAAGCATCGGTTCCCGACGCGGGGGACGCAGTCGACTGGTTTGCCGGCAGGCTTCCCGACACCTGGTTCACCGGCCCGGCCGATGTCCAGGTGGACCGCGAGGAGATCGTTGTGATCGGGGAACTACCACCCGTCGAGGGCGGGTCCGCGGCAGCGGAAGGTCGTATCTCTCGCTTCCGTGAAACCACGCGCGCCGATCGCATGCGCATCGCCGACGAAGCCGAGGCCCGATACGGCCGGAAGGTGGCATGGGGTGTGAAACTCGACGAAAAGACAGTCCTGTTCACACATCTCGCGGTTCCGGTGATGACGCGGTTGCGTCAACCCGAGCGCAAGGTACTCGACACGTTGGTTGACGCGGGTGTCGCCAGGTCGCGGGCCGACGCACTCAAGTGGACAGTCCGCCTGGCCGGTCAGCACAGCGAACAGTGGCTCGCAGAACTGCGGGACGCGATGAAGAAGGTCGACGATCTGAGAACGGAGGGACCGAAGATCTGACGATGCACATCACACGTTAATTCGATTGCCTCCATCAACGGTCATCGAGTAGCGTCGACGTCGAATCATCCCCCAAAGAACAGGAAACGGGCCGTTGCTCATCTAGAGGTTCATTACGCGAAGGCATCCACACCCATCAGTTTCGGCTGAGCCGGGTGGTCCCCGCACCCTCTGGAGTTCACATGACCCACTCTCATTCCTCTCTGTCTCTGTCCGACCTCACGTTCACCTGGCCAGACGGCGAGCCTGTCTTCGCAGGTCTGAGCTTTGTGTTCCCCAGCGGCCGAGTCGGTCTGGTGGGATTGAACGGATCCGGGAAGTCCACGCTGTTGCGCGTGATCGCCGGCCGATTGACACCCGACGCCGGTTCCGTCCACGCTTCCGGTGAGATCGGCTACCTGCGCCAGGACATCACCCTCGACCCGAATGTTCGAGTCGATGACATCCTGGATATCGGTGATCTACGTATTGCCTTGTACCGCATAGAAAGCGGCGAGGGTACCGAAGCGGACTTCGCCTTGGTCGAAGGCAATTGGGACATCGAAGAACGCGCCATCTCGACGCTGCACCGCCTTGGACTCGAACGCGTCGTACCTGACATCGAAGCCTTGGGGCGCACCGTCGGCACACTGTCCGGCGGCGAGACGGTACTCCTCGGCCTTACCGCGGCCCTGCTGAAGAATCCGCAAGTACTGCTACTGGACGAGCCGACCAACAATCTGGACCGGTTGGCACGCGCCCGGGTTCACGCCGCCGTCCAACAATTCCCCGGCACCGTCGTGGTCGTGAGCCACGACCGGGAGTTGTTGAACAGCATGGAATCCACCGTTGAGCTGCGTCGCGGAAATCTTCGTACATTCGGCGGCAACTACTCCCTGTACCAGGAGGTGACCACGGCGGAACAGGAAAACGCCTTGGCCGCGGTTCGCGACGCCAAAACCGATCTGGCAAAGCAGAACCGAGAATTGATCGAGGCGCGAATCAAACTGGATCGACGTAAGCGATACGGCCAGAAGATCCAAGACGAAAAGCGGCTACCGCCGATCCTGGCGCAGACCCGCAAGCGTAAAGCCGAAGTTTCGGCGGGAAAACTGTCGGTCAACCATATCGGCAAGGTCGACGACGCGAAGTCCGCTCTTGCCGATGCGGAGCAGTTACTTCGCGACGATCGCGAAATACGATTGGATCTTCCTGATACACAGGTACATCCGGGCCAGCAGGTAGTGACGCTCGAGGATGCTGTGCTGCGCAGCGGCCAGGTTGTATCGCTGCATGTCACCGGTCCGGAACGGATCGCAATTGTGGGACCCAACGGAATTGGGAAGACAACTCTTCTCGACGCCCTGGTGGAGGACAAGCCATTTGTTCCCTGCCGCGCACTGCGTCAGCGGTTGGACGTGTTCGACGAAAATCTGTCGGTGGCGGACAATGTTGCACTGGCGGCGCCACACGCAACCAGCGAGGAAATTCGTGGCCAACTGGCTCGATTCCTTTTTCGTGGAACGGATTCCGACGTGACGGCGTCCGCACTGTCCGGCGGTGAACGACTCCGGGCGGCGTTGGCGACCATCCTTCTCGCGCAGCCCGCACCCAAGCTCCTGATCCTGGACGAGCCGACCAACAATCTGGATCTCCCCAGCCTTGCCCATCTCACGCAAGCGCTTCACGATTTCCGGGGTGCACTCGTTGTTGTCAGCCACGATCTGCCGTTCCTGCGGGAGATCAACATCACCCGGTGGATCAGGATGGACGAGAACGGAATTCAGGAAATCGATCCCGAATGGCAATGACGCCATTCGCACGTCCATAATGGATCGGTGATGCAGGACGCGAGGAACCCCGTCGACGGTACCCGGATCTCGTACCAGGTCGTGGGGACGGGTATCCCCCTGCTGATGGTTCACGGCAGCGCTCTGTCGCATTCGATCTGGCGCGGCTTCGGGTATGTCAAAGCCCTGCAGGATCGGTACCGGATGATCCTGGTCGACATGCGCGGGCACGGTCGCAGCGAGAAGCCCCACACGTCCGATTCTTACGCGATGGATCTGGTGGTCGGCGATCTCCTCGAGATCCTCGACACCGAGTCACCTTTCGAACCCGCCCACGTCCTGGGGTATTCGTTCGGCGGGCGCGCGACACTGTCGTTGACCATCGAGCACTCCGAACGGGTGCGGTCGTTGACCGTCGGCGGTGGGAGCAGCCGGCCCATGACCGGCGCGTTCGACGCACTGTTCTTCCCGGGCTGCGTCGACGCCCTCGAGCAGGGCGGAATCGAGGGCTTTCTCGACGGCTGGGGCGCCAGGCGCGGCAAGCCGGTTGATCCGCAGACCGCGGCGGCGTTTCGTCGCAACGATCCACTCGCTCTGGCCGCGTACATGCGACGGTCCGACGTCGAACCGGGTATCGACGACAGCGTACTTCGCGAGATGATCACTCCGACATTGATGTTCGTCGGGTCTAAGGACCGGGAGCGGCGGCCCGATACCGAGCACGCCGCGTCCCTGATCCCGGATTGTTCGTTGACTGTCATCGACGGCACCGACCACGCCAGCGCCGTCGTGGCGTCCGACGCTGTACTAGCGTCGTTGATTCCGTTTCTGCGCCGGCACTAGCCGAGTAGCCCCTTTGCGATGTGCGTTACCTGGATTTCATTGCTGCCGGCGTAGATCATGAGCGACTTCGCGTCGCGGGCCAACTGCTCGACGCGATACTCGGCCATGTAGCCGTTTCCGCCGAACAACTGGACGGCCTCCATGGCAACTTCGGTTGCCGCGCGCGAGGAGTACAGCTTCATAGCCGACGCCTCCGCCAGGGTTACCTTGTTGCCGGCTGCGGTTCGCTCGATCGCGTTGAAGACCATGTTCTGCACATTGATTCGAGCTACTTCCATCTCGGCGAGCTTGAGTTGGATGAGCTGGAACTGTCCGATTTCGCGGCCCCACAGTTTGCGGGACTTCGCGTAATCGATGCAGAGCCGGTGGCATTCGTTGATGATTCCGAGGGACAGGGACGCAATGCCGATGCGTTCGGCGGCAAAACTTTCCTTGGCACTGGACTTTCCGTCGGATTTTCCGCTGTCTTCGGTTTCGCCGAGGAGGCGGTCCTTGGTGATGCGGACGTTGTCGAAGAACAACTCGCCGGTGGGTGAGGAGTTCATGCCCATCTTCTTGAACGGCGGACTCTGGGTGAACCCTTCCATACCCTTGTCGAGAATGAACGCGAGCACCTTGCGATCACGGCGGTCGACGGAGGAGTCACCTTCGTCGAGTTTCGCGTAGACGATGGTGACGTCGGCGTACGGTCCGTTGGTGATGAACGTCTTGTTGCCGTTGAGGATGTAGTCGTCGCCGTCGCGGCGAACATAGGATTTCATGCCGCCGAAGGCATCGGATCCCGAGTCGGGTTCGGTGATCGCCCAGGCGCCGACGGTCTCGAAGGTGACCAGTCCGGGCAGCCAACGTTCCTTCTGAGCGAGGGTGCCGCGGCTGCGGATCGTTCCGGCCGCGAGCCCGAGGCTGACGCCCAGCGACGCGACCAGGCCCAGGCTGACGCCGGCCAGTTCACTGTTGAGCACGACGCCCATGCTCCCGGCCCCGCTGAAAGCGCTTCCCCTCTCACCGTCACCTGCCGGTGCGTCACCACGCTCGCGGGCAAGTGACTTCTCGAGGCCCTCGCGTGCCATGTCGGCCAAACCGAAGGTCGAGTACAGCTTGCGGATGATGTCGAAGGGCGGGAGCGCTCCGCTTTCGAGTTCGTCGACGTGAGGCCGCACCTCCTTGTCGATAAAGCCCCGCAAGGCGTCGCGGAACATCAGGTCGGTGTCGGACCACTCGTACATGTGCGTGCACTCCACTCGCTGAACGGTTGGCTGCCGGGAAAGCAGCCTCCCTCCGAATATAGAACACGTTCCAATTGGTGGGGTAGAACTGAACGGATCAAACTCAGCCGATCAGTCCCATCCGCTGCGACAGCCACTCCAATTCCTGCTTCATGGCGGCCGACCACACGACAAAACTGTGGCCTCCGGGCAGTTCCAGATACTTGACGTTCATTCCCGCTGCCTTGGCTGCGTCGTAGATCTTCTGCTGCCCGGACTTGAAGTCGTTGTCGTCGGTTCCGACCACAACGATCCCGGCAGAATCGGGGAACTTCCGGTTCGCCATGATGTCCATCGGATTGACCTTCTCGAACGCGGCCTCGTCGCCGCCGAAAATCTGATCGACCGTCCGTTGCCGATCACCGAGCGATGGCTCGACCTGCCCGGAGAAGTCCAGGAACGTCGGGTAGATTTCCGGGAAATTGGTCGCCATCTGGAGCGAGCATGTCCCGCCGTACGAAAGTCCGCCGATGGCCCACGCCTGGGGATTGGTATCGACCTGGAATGCCGAGGTGACTGCGGCCGGCAGATCCTTGGCGAGATACGTCGCCACATTTCCTGCCGGCGAATCGGTGCACAACGGGTTGGCGAACTGTGTGCCGGTGGCGTCGGCCATCACGACGATCGGCGACAGACCGGCATGCTCGCGGGCAAAGGAATCCATTGTGGCGGTGATCTTCCCGCCTTGCAGCCAGTCCTGCGGGCTCCCGGGTTGCCCCGCCATCAGGACCAGAACCGGAAGCAGCGGACGAGGATTCGTGAAGTACGACGGCGGCAGATACACCTCGGCGTCGCGCGCAGTGAATCCCGAAATCGTACCGGGAACAGGCAGAGTCGTCACCCGGCCACGATTCGGCATGTCTTCCGGAGCTTTCCAGACCGAATCCGTGGGATCACCGGTGACAACGGGATCGGTCGGACCGGGTACGTCCGCGAGCGCGATCCGGTCGAAATCGTCGTGGCCCAACACAATTCCCACCGTCGGATACGAGGAGAATTCGAGGTTGATCTGTACCGCGGCCGCAAGCACCATCATCAGCGCCGCCACCACGGACAGCGCTGCGCTAGCGATACTGCCCCCGGCTTTGATGCGCGGGCCGAGAAGCAACAGCCCGTACACGGCACAACCGATCCACACGTAGATCGACATCGCAATCGGATCGGGGAAAGGCACGATAACCTTCTCCACCAGAATCCACGCTGCCACCATGATCACCAGCGCGGCAACACCGCACACCGGGATCGCGTAGCGGTAGAACCACCGAGGCTTCCCGCTGAGCAACCACACTCCACCGAGTACACCCAGAATCGTCAGGACCACAGGCACAGGCCCGGAGATCACACTCGTCCGGTAGAGCCAGTCCACGTGTCGCCTCTCTTCATGCCTCTGCCTGTCCGTCGAAAGCTATCTCCGTCGAAAGCTATGCCCGTCGAAAGCGTAGAGCCGTAATCGAGGGTTCGCCACGGTCGAGGGGCTCTCGGGCATGGCTAGTACCCTGAAGCAGGTGACTTTCATCAAGATCTGTGGCCTCCGCGACGCCGATACCGTCGACCTCGCCGTCCGGCTCGGCGTCGACGCCATTGGTTTTGTGTTTGCCGAGAGCGTCCGCAAAGTCGACACCGAGCTTGCCACCGACCTCATTGCCCGAGTCCCCGACAACATCAGAGCTGTCGGCGTGTTTCTCGGAAACCCGATCGACCAGATCCTCGAGATCGCCGAGTCCACGGGGCTGACGTATGTCCAGGTCCATGATCTCGAGTCACCTGAGCAGGTCAAGCAACTACACGACGCGGGGCTCACCGTGATTCGTGCCGTCGTCTCCGGCCGGGTGCGCGACGGCTACAGCCTCGATCTGGGCGAGGACGAACTCCTCATCGACGGAGCCGACGCCGGTTCCGGAATCGCCTGGGATTGGGCGCAGCAGCAGTCCAGGCCCGCGGGCCAGTGGATTCTGGCCGGCGGTCTCGGCCCCGACAACGTCCGCGCTGCACTGGACGCCACCGGAGCCTGGGGCGTCGACGTGTCCAGTGGCGTCGAATCCTCGCGCGGGGTCAAGGACCACGCGTTGATCGAAAGATTCGTAGCAGCCGCGCGAGCCTAGATCAGAGCTGTCGATCTGTCGGCCGCAGCCCACGCACCGAGCACGGTCCGCACTCCGGTAACCAACTGCAGTGGCTGATCGATCATCACATGGTGTCCGGCCTCGGGAATCTCCGCGACGATGGATTCCGGCCCCAACAGGATTCGGATGTCCGCCATCAGTTCCTCGGAGACGATTCCGTTCTCCGCTCGGAAATATGCTGTGCGGCAACGTGGACGGTGATCGGTGACATTTCCCGTACCCTCGCGCACAAATACTCTCGGATCGAACTTCCACGACCAACCACCGTCGACGGCTTCCATCGAGGTCTCGGCAACGTGGTCACGGATGCACGGCAATCCGGTGTCCTGCGCCGGAACAAAGCGGAAGCGCGCCATCGCGTCCTCACGCGTCCGGTAGAGCTTCTTCGGACCGAAGGCGTTTTCCTTTCGGCTGGCTTCTTCTTCCGGGGTCAATGCCCGCACCGGCGAATCGATGATGACAACACCACCCAGTTCGTCGCCGTGGAGATCCGCAGCCACGAACGAGATGATCCCGCCCATGCTGTGCCCCACCAGGATCGGCTTTCCCTCGATCCCGCCGGCTCGCGCGGCCTCGACAATCTCACGCGCCCACATCGCCAGCCCGTAACTCTCGCGGGTGCCACTGTCTCCGTGCCCGGTCAGGTCGAGCGCGACAACTCGGCGATCAGCGGCCAGCTGCGGGCCGATGTGATCCCACCACCGACTGTGGGCGGCACCGCCGTGAACCAGCACGATTCCCGGTCCGACGGGTCCCCAGGCGCGGAATCGTACGGTTGCACCCTCGACATCCACCGAACCTGTCTCGGCGGGCGTAGACAACGCCTTCGTGAACCACTCCGGCGCGCGCTGCGCCTCTTCGACGCTCGTGTTGCTCATTTCCTGAACATAACCCACCCGTCTCGATCCCTTCGGAGCCCTTCCCCTGTAACCACACCATCGCCTATATTGAATCCGGTCTCAAGTTCAATTGTTCTACCGAGAGGGACACATGCCGAACCGCCAAGTACGCCTCGCCGCCCGCCCGACGGGACTCCCTGACGCTTCCACCTGGGAATACGTCGACTCCGACATTCCCGAAGCCGGGCCGGGCGAGTTTGTCGTCAAGGTCGAATATCTCTCGCTCGACCCCGCGATGCGCGGTTGGCTCAACGACGTCAAGTCGTATGTTCCGCCGGTGAAACTCGGTTCCGTCATGCGCGCTCACGGCGTCGGTCACATCACGCAGTCGCAACATCCCGACTTCAAGGTCGGAGATGTTGTCGCCGGAGCTTTCGGCGCAGCCGAGTACGGACTCTCCGACGGTACCGATGTCACGCGCGTCGACGAATCGATCGCACCCATGCCCACCTGGCTCGGCGCACTCGGATTCCCGGGTGTGACAGCGTATTTCGGCCTCCTCGAGGTCGGAAAGCTGAAAGACGGCGACACCGTGGTCGTTTCCGGCGCCGCTGGTGCCGTTGGCAGTCTCGTCGGCCAGATAGCAAAGATCCACGGCTGCAAGGTGATCGGCATCGCCGGCGGTCCGGACAAATGCGCCTGGCTCACCGACGAACTCGGGTTCGACGTCTCGATCGACTACAAGAACGAATCCGTCTACAAGGCCCTGCGCGCTGCGGCACCCGACGGAATCGACGTGTACTTCGACAATGTCGGTGGTGAAATCCTCGACGCCGCACTGTCCCGCCTGCGCCTGGGCGCTCGCGTTGTCATCTGCGGCGCTATTGCCGGCTACAACGCCACCGAGCCGCAGCCGGGCCCGTCGCACTATCTGTCGCTCCTCGTGAACCGGGCAACCATGGCCGGCTTTGTGGTTTTCGATTATCTCGATCGGTACTCCGAAGCGCAGGAACAGATCGGGAAGTGGATCAAGAGCGGTCAGTTGACTGCCCGCGAACACATCGTCGACGGCGGCATCGATGCCTTTGGTGACAGCCTCAATCTCCTCTTCGCAGGGGCTAACACGGGAAAGCTGGTTCTGCGGGTGTAGTCGATTCGGGTATTTCCGAACCGGGTACAGCCGAATCCTCCCCCAGCCGAGGCGGCGCGGTCCGGTAGGTGGCCGGAGTGGCGCTGAGCCGAATCGGGTTGGCCACCTGCCGGATCGGTGCCGCGCGGCGCGGATCATCGATGGTGGCAATCGGATCGAGGTTCAAGCGTTCGGCAAGCGCCATCGCGTCGGCAATATCGTTGAGCGGACCGCACGGAACACCGCGCGCCGTCAAGTTCTCGAACCAGAAGTCGGCGGTGTGAGACGCCAACGCGAGTGTCACTGCGTCGCAAAGTTCCTCGCGATGCGCAACCCGATCACGGTTGGTTGCAAAACGTACGTCGGTCGACAGTGAAGAAATTCCCAGAACGTCTACCAGAGAAGCGAATTGCCGATCGTTTCCCACCGCCAAGACAAGCTGCCGATCAGCCGTGTCGAACAGTTGGTACGGAGCGATACTGGGGTGCCGGTTACCCATCGCTTGCGGAACCACCCCGGCGGCAACGTAGCCGGACGACTGATTGACCAGCGCCGAGAGCAATGAGGACAACAGATTGACCTCGACGTGTTGACCTTCACCAGTCCGGTCCCGATGACGCAGCGCGGCAAGGATTCCGACACTCGCATGCAGTCCGGTGATGACGTCCACCACCGCTACCCCGACCTTGGTGGGCGAGCGCGGGTCCGGCCCGGTGATGCTCATCAACCCGCCGACGGCCTGAATCAACAAGTCGTATCCCGGCAGTGAGTTGTTTCCACCGAATCCGCTGATCGAGCAGTACACGATCGACGGATTCATCGCCCGCGCAGCGTCGTAACCCAATCCGAGCCGGTCCATGGTCCCGGGAAGGAAGTTCTGCACCACAACATCGGCCGTGCGCACCAGGTCCTGTGCAACCTCCAGGTCCTGAGCGTCGCGCAAGTCCAATGTGACCGACTTCTTGTTGCGGTTCACGGAGAGAAAGTAACTCGACTCCTCACCGACCCACGGCGGACCCCAACTGCGGGTGTCGTCGCCAACACCGGGACGCTCGATCTTGATCACCTCGGCACCAAGATCCGCCAGGATCATCGTGGCGTACGGTCCGGCGAGTACCCGGCCGAAGTCGGCGATCACCAGCCCGTCCAGCGCGCCAGGCGTTGTCACCGGAATGCTTCCTCACCCGTCAGTGCCCGGCCGATCACCAACTGGTGAACCTCGGAGGTGCCTTCGTACGTGAGCACCGATTCGAGATTGTTGGCGTGACGGATCACCGGATACTCCAACGTGATGCCGTTGGCGCCCAGGATCGTTCGGCACTGCCGAGCAATCTTGATGGCTTCACGCACGTTGTTCAGCTTGCCGGTGCTGACCTGCTCGGGACGTACTGTCCCGGCGTCCTTGAGGCGTCCGAGATGAATCGCGAGCAACTGCCCCTTGCCCAATTCGACTGCCATGTCGGCGATCTTGGCCTGCGTGAGCTGGTACGCAGCCAGCGACTTGTCGAAAACCTGTCGATCGCGGGCGTAGGCGATTGCGGTCTCGAGGCAGTCGCGGGCAGCGCCCATCGAGCCGAAGATGATGCCGAACCTGGCCTCGTTGAGGCAACCGAGCGGACCGGACAGTCCGCGGGCCTTGGGCAGCATCGCCGACGCAGGCAGTCGTACATCCTCGAGCACGAGCTCGGAGGTAACGGACGCACGCAGCGACATCTTGTTCTTGATTTCGGGAGCTGAGAACCCGGGAGCGATAGTCGGAACGACAAATCCGCGCACACCGTCCTCGGTTCGCGCCCAGACCACGGCGACGTCTGCGACGGATCCGTTGGTGATCCACATCTTGGTGCCGTTCAGAATCCAGTCGTCACCGTCACGCTTCGCGTTGGTGCGCATACCGCCGGGATTGGAACCGAAGTCGGGTTCCGTGAGACCGAAGCAGCCGAGGGCCGTACCCGCCGCCATGCGCGGAAGCCACTCTTCCTTCTGCTCCTCGCTGCCATTGTGGTGAATCGCGAACATCGCCAGCGAACCCTGCACCGAGACGAGACTGCGAATACCCGAATCGACGGCTTCGAGTTCCTGGCAGGCCAGACCGTAGGCGGTGGCACTCGTCCCGGCGCAGCCATACCCCTCGAGGTGCATTCCCAGCACACCCAACGATCCGAGCTCCTGCGCCAACTCGCGCACCGGCAGTGCCGCGTCCTCGAACCACTGGCCGATGTTCGGACGGATACGGCTGTCGACCATCGCGCGCACCGTGTCGCGGATCGCGATTTCCTCGGCGTCGAGCAGCGTGTCGATGGAAAACAGTTCGGATAGGGACTGCGGCGTGCTCACGTTGCCTCCAAGGATGTACGTACGGGGTTTCATCGGGTATGCGAGAACGATTGTGCAATCGTTTGCATCACCTAGAGTAAGGACCGACCTAGCATTACGTCAATCCCCGAAATGAATCTCAGGAGCCCCGAGTTGATGTCGCCGAACCCGTCGACCCGCAGCAGCGGACGCCCACCGACGCTGCGTGAGATCGCAGACAAGGCTGGCGTTCACATCTCGACGGCATCGCGCGTCCTGCGCCAGCCCGAACCCGTCGACGGCTGGTCGGACTCGGCTCAGCGTGTGCGCCAGGTCGCCGAAGAACTCGGCTACCAGCCAAATCTGTGGGCAGCAAGTCTGCGAACACGCAAAACGACAACGATCGGTGTGGTCATGCCGAGACTCACCGACGGCGTCGTCGCCACCATGTTCGGCGGCATCGAGGAGGCCGCGACGGCAGCCGGCTATTCGGTTCTGCTGTCCAGCCCGCCCGACGATCTTGATGCCCAGCGCAAAGCCGTCGAATTCCTGATCAGCCGTCAGGTCGACGGTCTCATGCTCAGCAGCATCCACCTGCCCGGCACCGATTTTGTCAGTTCACTCCCCATCCGCTCGCTCCCGGTTCTGCTCCTCAACCGCCACATCGACGTGGGGCTCCCCTATGTCAGCGGCGACGACCGCCGCGGCGGATACCTCGCAGGCAGACACCTGCTGGACTGCGGCTACCGCGCCCTCGGAGTGATCGCGGGGCCGGATCACGCCAGCACTTCACGCGAACGCGTCGCCGGATTCCGCGACGCACTCGCCGAAGCAGGCTTGGAACTACCGCCGCACCGGATCGTGGCCTCCGATTTCGAGGTGGAGGGCGGCGTTCGAGCAGCAACCCAACTGCTGAGCACACCGACGCGCCCCGACGCGATCTTCACGGTCAGCGACACCATTGCCATCGGCGTTCTCGGCGTTGCCCGCGATCTGGGTCTGAGCATTCCGGACGACCTTGCGCTGGTGGGCTACAACGATATTCCCGTGGTCTCACAACTTCCGGTTCCGCTGACTACGGTGCGATCACCCGCCCGCAAGATCGGAGCAACCGGAGTGCAGAATCTGCTTTCCCTGATGGCAGGACGGAGTGTCGAATCGGTGAAACTTCCGGTTGAACTGATGGTGCGGGCATCAACGCGCTACCAAACTTCGGATTCCTCGATCCCCAGCTGACGGGCGTAGCGCGAGTTGAGATCGTCCCACCCGTACTCGCGTGCCTTTTCTCCCACGATCGGGCCGAACGGCGAACCGGCAAGCAGCCCGTCGAGAACGTCGAAACACAGGTGCCACCCCGCAGCCAACGCGGAAGCCATTCCCTCGGCGCGCGAACGCTGCGTCAAAACCACCCTGGTTCCGCCGTCGACCGGAGTGAGCTCCCAGATCAATTCGTCCGGGCCCCATTCGTGTTCGAGCCGACGAGCTTCGTCGACCACGCGGACGGACGCCGGAAACGACATCTCCGGATCGCCGTCCTCCGACAGCATGGCGATCACCACGTCGCCGACGCTGCCCAAGTTGCGGTCAGCCGTGTACGGAGTCCACTGGGCCAACATTTCCGGATCGGTCACCGCAGACCACACCTGATCCACGGGATAAGGCAACGTTCTCGGGAAGGTGACAATCGTGTCGTCGCCGTCGACGGTGACCGTCACTTCGGACAGGGCACTGGGCTGATATTGCTGGGCACTCATAGTTCGATCTCACCAGGTGCCATCGACAGGAGCAACCGGCGTCAGTGTGGCCTGATTCCGAAGAGTCCGAATGCCGCCGCGACAGTCTGTTCGACCACGGGAAACTTGGTAACCCCGAGGTCGTGTTTGGCGCCGTCGAACTCCACCAACGTCGTTGCTGCGGGGATCAAGTCAAGTGCCGACTGCATCTCGTCCGTCGTCGCGAATTCGTCCTTCGAACCGTGGACTACCACCGTGGGGGTGGTCAATGCAGGAAGGTGCTCGGTGCGCAGTTTCTCCGGCTTCTTCGGCGGATGCAAAGGGTAGGACAGCAGAATCAACCCATCCACCACATCCGGGTGCTCGGCCGCCAACATCGAGGACTGGCGACCACCGTACGAGTGCCCACCGAGAAGTAAAGGTCCATCGCTCGGGTAGTCCTTGCGCAGTGTCGCAACAACATCGGCGATTCCCGATCGGTCCTCGGCGGCACGGGACGGGTGCGGTGGCCCCTTCGGGCGGCGCACCCGGTAGGCAAGATCGAATCGTAGAACCTGCACTCCGGCTTCGGCAAAACCCTCGGCGACAGCGCGAAGGAGCACCGTGTCGCAGTTGCTTCCGGCACCGTGGGTGAGAGCCAAGGCCGCGATCGGGTCGGCATCCGGCCGGTGCAGGAATCCTTGCAGCTCACCGCGGTCGACGGTATCAAGAGTGGTCATGGTCGCATCCTCGTCCGGCCCGCCCGGGCCTGCTCGACCGCCGCCGTCATCGTGCCCTCGTACGCCGGTCCGTGCCCGGGGAAGATGACGCCGGCCGGGGTTGCCGCAATGGCGTCCAACGCCTCGTCCGTTGCCGCCCGGTGGTGATTGAACGGGCACACCAGGAACTGCGGACCTGTCTGGCTCGACGTCGCATGCCCCGTCACCAGAGCGTCACCCGAAGCTATGACGCCGGCGCCGGGAATCAGATAGGCGCTGTGCCCGTCGGTATGCCCGTGCGTGGGAACCGGCACAATACGGCCGGGAACATCCAGGGCGCCACCCTCCGCAAAAGCCTGTGACTGAGGCAGTTTCGCGCCCTTCAGCGCACCGGCGCCGATCACGTCGAACAGCCACTTCGGCGCGCCCCGGCGCCACAGCAGTAACGGAACCTTGACCGGCCCCAGTTGTTGCAGGTATTCACGTCGCGCATGAGGGACTTCCAACGGGTCCATCAACACCGGAATGTCATGGCGGGTCAGTATGTCCGCGATCCCGCCGATGTGATCGATATGGGCGTGAGTGACAAGCACGGCGCGCACGTCACCGATGCTGTGACCGATCTGCTCGATGGACCGTTCCACATCACTGCCGTTGGCCGGGTACCCACCGTCGATAAGCGTGAGATCGGAGCCCTCCTCGACGAGAACCCAATTAGCGTGCCCACATCGAACCAGGTGCGTGTTGTCGATCCGCGTGATCGACAGTTCCTTAGTACTCATGATTGGTAGTGTGCGCCACGTGTCGGAATCCCGGAACAGCGCCAGTGATCGAACCGTGCGGGGCCTCGCCGAAGCAGGCCTGGTCGCAGCAGCATTCGCGCTGCCTGCAGCAGTGAAACGTCGCATTACCGGCCCACCGGTGATCAGGGACGGACACACTCTCGACGCCGACGCCCATATGCTGTTGACTCTCGCCAAGGCCCGTCCCCGGCCCGCGCTGTCGTCGGAACCGCAGGTACTGGCCGCAGCCCGCGCCGAATTGACTCGGACGGCGATGTTGATGGCCGGTCGACCGGCGTCGGCGCGCACGGAAGGCATCTCTGTACAGGGCGCAGACGGCCCACTTCGTGCTCGCCTCTACGTGCCCATCCACGAGTCCGGGGCGCTGCTGGTGTTCTTCCATGGCGGCGGCTGGGTTCAGGGTGATCTCGAGTCACATGACGCTCCGTGCCGGCTGTTAGCCGAAACGTCGGGGGCCAGGGTCATCTCCGTCGAGTACAGACTTGCACCCGAGTTCCCTTTCCCCACACCAGTGCACGACGCCTATGCGTCGTATCTCGACATTGTTTCGCGGGCAGCCGAGTTCGCCGTCGACCCCGCTCGCATCGCTGTCGGCGGCGACAGCGCGGGTGGGCACCTGTCGGCAGTTGTTGCGCTCCGGGCCCGCGATGACGGGTATCCGTCTCCGGCAGCACAGTTGTTGATTTATCCGGCCACCGATTTTCACGAGAGAAGGCCGTCCCGAACGACATTCGGCGAGGGATTCTTCCTCACCGAAGCAAACATGAACTTCTACGAGCGCAGTTTCCTCGGCGAGAACTCGGATCGCCTGGACCCGTGGGTATCTCCGTTGCGCGCACAAAGCCACAACGATCTGCCACCGGCAATTGTGGTGACAGCTGGATTCGATCCACTGCGCGACGAAGGCGAGTTGTACGCACATCTACTGCGTGACAACGGAGTTCGCGTTGTCACGCGGCGCTATCCCGGATTCATCCACGGATTCGTGAACGTTCTCGGTCCCAGCCCGCGATCACGTGCAGCGGTTGTCGAAATAGGCGGAATGCTCCGAGTACTGTTGAGCTAGAGCCTATGCCGTATTGAGTGCAATCGCGGCATGAATGAGGGCAGTGAAGGCCTCCTCGTCGATGGTGTCGCCCTCGTTGAAGTCGATAGCGCGCCTGGTGTTGCCTTCGAGGCTGGAGTTGAACATTCCCGTCGGGTCATCCAATGCCGCCCCCTTGAAGAATGTCACCTTCACAGCTTTCTTGTATGTCTCACCGGTGCAGAGAATGCCGTCGTGTTCCCACACCGGAACCCCGCGCCACTTCCACTCCTCGACCACATCGGGGTCTGCTGCCTTGACCAGGGCCCGGATCCGAGCGAGCATCTCCCCTCGCCAGTCACCGAGTTCCTCGATCCTCGCGTCGATCAATTCCGAGGGCGAACCCCCTGCTGCGTCCTTTGTCATGGTCGGTCACCCTCTCCACGATCGACTCGCTCCCAGTCACTCGAGTATGCCCGATCATCTTTGCGGCGGGCGGCAAATATGTTGTGTGTGCTCGCGCCCAGAACTTCGTGATGAATAATGCAGCGATGCCATCACTCGGAATGCGAGTAGCAACAACCCTGTCAGCGAAGACGCGAAGCGGGTTGTTGGTTCGGTCTGTACTCGCGGGGGTCGTCACCATCGGCATAGTCGTCTCCGCGGTCCTCTCACTCGGCGGTGACAACCGTGAAATCGACAATGCATCGGGATCACCCACCGCTACGAATGGTGGAACCCACAACAGTGCCGAAGCCATTATCGGTACGTTCCCTCCGGCGCTGGCGGAGGAGGTTATCTGCTCGCCGGGCTCACTCAACTCGACCGGCGACTTGTACCTGCTCTGCACGGTCGGCTCCGGATCAGCTCTCGCTCAGAGCATCTCAAACGACTACAACATCGTCTTCATCACCTGGGTGAACCAGACCGAAGCTGGTAAGACGCTCATCGACTGGCGCGAAAACGAGCGGCCCGAACTCATCACCGAGAACGGTTCGCGTACTGCCGCCGCACGCATCGAGTATCGAGATGCCGTCAGCACCACGGACTATGCCAACTCCGACAGCGGGCTCCACATCACCGCGAGCGCCGTTTTTCCGAATGCCGTAACCGCCAAGGCATTCCTCGAACGCGCCGGTCTGGTCTGAGAATGCGCAAATTCCTGGCTGTCACGTTCATCGTCGCGGTGAGCGCGTTCGCAGTGGTATCGATGTACTTTTCCGTGCGCAGCGACAAAGTCTCGTTCACTCCTGCGGTGGCGTCGGTAGTCGACCAGGCGGAATGCACTACGCCCGATATCTCCACGCCACTCAGCGGGCTCGCTGAGGTGGATTCACAGATCCCGCGCACCACCGAACCCGGCTATCCACCATCGGATTTCGAGCCCATCGCGCTCATCCGGTGCGAACGCGGGGAAAACTCCGCCGGTGGGTTGACCATCGACTCGGTTCGCCTCGAAGGCGACGTTTCCGCGGCAGTCGAAGCATTCCGAACCGACTCCCACCGGTTCCGCGACAACATCTCTGCAGACTGCGCGATACGGGAAATCGCTCCAGTCGGCCTGTGGTTCGTCGACGCTTCGGGTAACGCATTTCGTCCCGCTTGGCCGTCGTCACCGTGCGGATTCCACGACGCACCCCTCGAAACGCTGGATGCCTTGCACGAGGTCAGCCGTCAGCAGCACCCGATCGACGCCGTTTCCGCGGACGATCCGGGAATCTGCACAGACTCGATCGGATCGCTGTTCGACCTCACCACCCACGACGACGTCGAGCGATCAGTGCGTTCCGAGAACACCGGATACTCACCTCTCGACAGCCCGCTGGCCACACCCGTCGACGACGTCGACCGACTGCAGGTATGCCGATACAACCTGGGCCAGGAATCCCCGCATATCCGCCTGACCGCGACAGACAGTGTCGAGCTGATGCTCGCCGCGGCCGCAGCACCCATCGCCCCACCGTGCGATCTGATCGCGCAGCAAGTTGCGTCGATCGATCTCCGTCGAGCAGACGGATCCGGTGGAACCCAAGTTCTTGCCGAACTCGACGGTTGCCAACGCATCAGGTTCGGCGGCTACCGTCAGATACCCACGTCGATTACCGAACTGCTGTCGCGATGACTCCTTGAAGAAAGCCATTGGCTTACAGAGCATTTCGAAAGATCGCCGAAAGAGTCGATGAACTCCGAAATAATGAGACACACGACGGCAGCCACCTCGGGTAATTTCGTACCTCATGTACATCCGCCGCGAATACCCGTCCGACCGTGACGCCGTCTACTCACTTCTCGACGCGGCATTTGCGGATCAGGCACCGCCGGGCGAAACGCCGTACGAGATCGAACTGACGCGCCAACTCTTTGCCTCCGACGAGTACCTGCCGAAGTTATCGCTGGTGGCCGAGGCAAACGGCGAGATCCTCGGCTTCGTGATCGGAACCCGGGGATGGGTCGGCAAGGTGGAGGCTGTGGGCTTGGGCCCGCTGGCAGTGGCACCGGGAAACCAACGGTCCGGCGTCGGCTCTGCATTGATGCACGCGGTCATCGGCGCAGCGGACGCTCTGGACGTGCCACTGCTCGCACTACTCGGCAGCACCGAGTACTACCCACGGTTCGGGTTTGTGACCAGTACAAAGGTGGGCGTCGAATCGCCGGAAGTCGAGTGGGGTGCCCATTTCCAGATTCGCCCCCTGTCTGCACACACTCCGGATCAGGTCGGCACCTTCAAATACGCGGCACCGTTCGACGCAGCGTGATGTCAGTCGAACAGAGTCGGCGACACACCCTCGTCTGAAGTACCTTCGGTTGGGGCGATTTTCTTGCCGCCACCCTTACGCACGACAGTCAGACTGGTCGTCCGTAGTGACAGCCTGTGCCCGTCACCGTGTTCGAGCAACGCCATACCCTGCCGGACTTCGACTACCGTCCACGGACCCGCATGGTCGGCTGCCTGTACGAGGTCACCGGACTCCACCTCAGTTGCCATGACCACTCCTTAGTTCCTCGTGTCCTGCACGTTCTCCTCTCATTATCGACGCGACCACGTAGCCACCGACGAGCAGGGTAGGGCCGAACCCCAAAACCACCCCGAGCAGACCTGCAACAAGTTACAGTTTTTCCCACGGACCACCGAAGGAGAAGCCTGTGCGCTACGGAGTCAGCTTGTTCACCAGCGACCGCGGCATTCGCCCCGCTGATGCGGCCGTTGCCGCCGAAGCTGCCGGGTTCGACGCATTCTACGTTCCCGAGCACACGCACATCCCGGCATCGCGGGCGTCGGATCATCCGGGGACCAAATCAGCGGAGCTTCCGGACGACCGCTATATGCGAACCCTCGACCCCTGGGTTGCTCTCGGCACTGCAGCATCGGTCACCAGCACCATTCGCCTGGGCACGTCGGTGGCACTCCCCCTCGAGCACGATCCGATCACACTGGCAAAAACCATCGCGTCTCTCGATCACCTGTCAGATGGACGCGTTGTCTTCGGTGTCGGATTCGGCTGGAATGCAGAGGAACTCGCCGATCACGGGGTACCCCCGAACAAGCGTCGCACGGCTCTGCGCGAATACCTCGAAGCGATGGGTGAACTCTGGTCGAAGGACGAGGCGTCGTACGAGGGTCAGTTCGTGAAGTACGGAGCCAGTTGGGCATGGCCCAAGCCCGTGCAGAAACCGCGTCCACCCATCCTCCTCGGCGCCGGCGCCAGCGAAAAGACCTTCAAGTGGATCGCACAGTCCGCCGACGGCTGGATCACGACGCCGATCCAGCAGGAAATCGAGGAAAACGTAGAGCTGTTTCGCAAGATCTGGTCCGAAGCCGGTCGGGTCGGCGAACCTGAAATCACCGTCCTCGCCGGAAAACCGGAGGCGGACAAGCTCGCTCACTGGGAGAGCATCGGAGTCACCGAAGCAATGTTCGGCACGCCGGACGCAGCTCCCACCGACGTTGTCGAATACATCAAGAGACTGGCCGCCAAGCTAGGACGGTGAACCCCGTCACATCACCTTGATCTCAAGCGCACTCGAGGTTTTACCGTCAATACAGCACAGGCCACGTGCATCGGCGGAATTACCCGAGTAGCGGAAGGTGAACTCTCACGTGACGACGGAACTGGTTGGATCGCAAACCGATTCGATATCGGAACCGTCGATCCGTGAATCGTTTGTCGATGCGTTCCGTCGGCATCCTGCGGGCGTCGCCATCATCACTGCCGCCGGCGCAGACGGCCCGGTCGGGATAACGTCGTCGTCGGTGACGTCGATCAGTGCCGACCCGGCTGTACTCGCATTCTCACTGCAGTCCCTGCGTGGATCTGCTGCAGCGATCGCGGCCGCGTCCAGTTTCCTTGTTCACCTTGCGCATTCCGAGAATGTAGAGCTGGCCGAGACATTTGCCACGCGTGGCTCCGTCCGATTCGGCGCGGACATGGACTGGGCGTTCCTGTCGACCGGTGAACCGTTCCTCCGCGGAACGGCGCATGCTCTCCGCGCGGTTCCACTCGGCGCCACCGCTTGTGGTTCGGCGCTCATTGTCACGGCGGAAGTTGTCGAGGTCATCGCGCCGACGCGTGTTCTCTCCCCACTCGTCTACCACGACCGGGCGTACCACCATCTCACTCCAGTGACTCGTCACCAATCGAAAGGCACAACACAATGACCGAATACGTCTTGCCCCAGCTCGATTACGATTACGCAGCCCTCGAGCCTCACATCTCAGGCGAGATCATGGAGCTGCACCACAGCAAGCACCACGCGACCTACGTCGCGGGCGCAAACAGTGCAATCGAGCAGTTGGCCGCGGCGCGAGAAGACGGCACGATCACAGCCAAGGCTCCGCAACTCAGCAAGAACCTCGCCTTCCACCTCGGCGGCCACACCAATCACTCGATCTTCTGGAAGAACCTCTCCCCCAACGGTGGTGAGCGACCTGAAGGAGAACTGGCTGCTGCCATCGACGAACATTTCGGCTCGTTCGATGCGTTTGTCACTCACTTCTCCGCTGTCGCAACCACCTTGCAGGGCTCCGGCTGGGCCGTGCTCGCGTACGACACGATCGGTCAGCGCCTGATCATTGAGCAGCTCACCGATCAGCAGGGAAACATCAGCATCGGCATTGTTCCGCTCCTGATGCTCGACATGTGGGAGCACGCCTTCTACCTGCAGTACAAGAACGTCAAGGCCGACTACGTCAAGGCGTACTGGAACGTCATCAACTGGGAAGACGTAGCGCAGCGCTACGCCGACGCCACGTCGGTCCTCGGTGCCGGAAAGTAATTGCGCTCAGCGGCGTGCAGTGATCTTGATGCGAGGGCGGCCGGCAGCTTTACCGGCCGCCTTCTCTTCTGCGTCCCGGGCCGCCCACCCTGCCTTGTCGATCATGTCCGGCTGTCGATCCCTCACCAGTTTCACCAAGGACGACCGGTCCAGTTCAGGCGCGTTCAGCCGTCCGGCGTCGAAGTCTGCCAACAGCTGCGCGACAGTTTCCTTCGCGTCGACGCGATTGGTCCCGATCACTCCCCGCGGACCCCGCTTGATCCAGCCGCTGGTGTAGACGCCGACCACGCCGTCCACCCGGCCCTGATGATTAGGGATGACGCCGCGCACTTCGTCGAACGGCACGTCGGCAACAGGTTCGCCGCGATATCCAACCGACCGCAGAACGAGCGACGCTTCCAGTCTTTCGACCTTCTCGGTCGCGGACGCCGCAAGATCGTCGTCAAGTGTGTTGTGCACCAACGTCACCGATTCGACGCGATCGGTTCCCTGCAGTTCGGTGGGCGCAACGAGGTATCGGAATACGATTCGCTTGTTGCCGCCGCCCGCCGGCTTCTGTGCGTACTCGCGTGCAAGGTCAACCTTGAGTTTGTCGGACAGCAGCGAGTCGGGATCGTCCAGTGCTGCCGCGCTTGCCGCGTCCAATACGATTTCCTGCTCGTCGATCACGACGTCGACACCGTTGAGATGACCGAGCGCGAGAAATTCCGGGGCGGAGTATGCGGCCTGGAGCGGGCCCCGTCGTCCGAGGACGACGACCTCACGAATATTGCTGTTGCGCAGGGCATCCAGCGTGTGGTCGGCAATGTCGGTTCTTGCGAGTTCGTCGACATCACACGTGAGAACTCGCGCGACATCGAGTGCCACGTTACCGTTTCCGACGATAACCGCGCGCTCTCCCGACAGGTCGAATTCGCGATCCGAAAAGTCCGGGTGCCCGTTGTACCAGGACACGAACTCCGTCGCGGAATGACTGCCGGGCAATGATTCTCCGGGGATGCCCAGCTTGCGATCGGTTGCGGCGCCCACCGCATAGATCACGGCGTCATGGTGTCGCAGCAACTCGTCGTGCGAAATGTGCTTTCCCACTTCGACGTCGAGGTAGAACTGAAAAGACTCCGATTTGAGCGAAGGTCCGAAAACACTGACGACGCCCTTGGTTTCCTGATGATCGGGCGCAACTCCACTGCGCACCAACCCCCAGGGCGAGGGCAATCGGTCGAACATCTCGACCTCCACTGATCCCCGCGCCAGCAGTTCAGCGGCGCAGTAGCACGCTGCGGGACCGGATCCGACTATCGCGACGCGTATTCGAGGCAGATCCGCTGACGGACGTTTCGGCGGACTTGGGAAGGCAACGTCATCGGTGTCCAGCGGATTCTTCTCGAAGTACGCCGCATTGATCTCCGTGTACCGACTCATCGACTCATCGAGATCGTATTCGGAGTAGATCGCATCCACCGGACACGCGTCGACACAGGCCCCGCAATCGATGCACGTGTCGGGATCGATGTAGAGCATCTCAGCCGTGGTGTATCCGGGATCTCCGGGCCGCGGCCGGATGCAGTCGACCGGGCACACCGCTACGCAACTGGTGTCGTTGCAGCATCGTTGAGTGATCACAAAAGTCATGTGGAGTCCGTAAGTGGTCGGAAAGTGCGGCACCGATTCGCACGCACTCGTAGGATTTCAGTTCACTTGTTGCGGTTCATAACCCGGTCTGCCGCGGCCCAATGCTCGTCCGTGATCCACAAGCGTGCAAACGCGTCGATGGCCTCGGGAGGAGCAACCCCGGACATCACCCGTTTGATGCTCTCGGCCGGAGCGTTGGCAAGAGACTTCGCCAGTGAGCGCCAGCCCTCGTCGAAGGATTCCCGGGACAGAACGCGATCGACGAGCCCGAGTGATTCCGCGTCGGCCGCGCCCATGATAGTTCCGGAACCGGCCAGCATCAACGCTCTACCACGCCCGACAAGTTCGGCAAGTCGCTCGGCTCCGCCCCACGCCGGCATGATTCCGAGGCTTACCTGGTTGAAGCCGATCTTGATGTCGTGCGCGGCAATTCGAATATCTGCTGCCACTGCAACTTCAGCGCCGCCGCCGAGCGCATGCCCGTTCAATGCCGCGATGACGGGTCCGGGGAATTGTGCGATGCGGTCGCAGATCGACCGCATCCGCCGAGCCATGTCCGCCGCCTGTTCCAGCGTCCGGAGTTTGGCCAGTTCCTTGAGATCGCCACCGGAGACGAACGCGCGATCACCGGTGCCGGTGATCACCAGGGCGCGGGCTCCGCGAACCGAGTCGAGCGCCTCGTCCAACTGGTCCATCGTTTGCGGCGCGATGGCATTGCGTGCTTGTGGACGGTCGATGGTGATGATCGCCAACTCGCCGTCCATTTCAACGATAACCAAGATGTTCTCCGTTACGATATTGGCATTCTTGTTTTGTGAGAATAACATATTCACGACTGGCAGAAGCCAGTTCGACCGCTCCCGTCTCGTGCCGCAGTTCGGCCTAGGAGCGGCCCGGTTACCTGCATTGGAGCTCATATGCGGCACATTCCCCCCACGCTCGCCTCCCGGTACCTCGAGGAGGGCTGGTGGACCCAGGACACGATCGGCACGATGCTCACCCGAGGTCTCACTGCCGCCCCCGATACCGAATTCCGCATCCACTCGAAGGTCCGTCCGTGGTCCGGAACTTTTGCCGACGTAGATCTGGTTGCGCGTAGGTTGGCGGGCGGCCTGCGAGAGCGCGGTGTCGGCGCGGGTGATGTTGTTGCCTTTCAGCTTCCCAACTGGATGGAAGCAGCAGCGGTCTTCTGGGCGTCGACGTTCCTCGGTGCGACGGTTGTTCCCATCGTTCACTTCTACGGCCGCAAGGAAGTTGCCTACATACTCGACGAGACCAAGCCGAAGGTCTTCATCACCGCCGAGAAGTTCGGACGCACCGAGTACCAGCCCGATCTGTGCACGAACATCCCCATCGTCGGCGTTGTCGGACGCGACTTCGACGAGTTGCTCAGCGACGTACCACTGGCCGAGAACATCGACACCGACCCATCGTCCGCGGTTCTCATCGCTTTCACCTCCGGCACGACACGCGCCCCCAAGGGTGTCATCCACAGCCATCAAACACTCGGGCACGAAACCCGCCAACTCTTGGGCTTGTATCCGAAAGACCGTGGCAAGCAACTCACGTCGGCACCGGTCGGCCACTTCATCGGCATGGTCAACGCCTTTCTCATTCCGGTCGTCGACGGCTCCTCGATCAACCTCACCGACGCGTGGGATCCGGAACAGGCGCTGGAGTTGATGACCAGCGATCAACTCACCGTCGGCGGCGGAGCAACGTACTTCCTCACCAGCCTGCTCGATCACCCGAAGTTCACGCCGGAACACCTCACCTGCATGAAATATGCCGGACTGGGCGGCTCGTCCGTGCCTGCAGCGGTCACGAGAAGACTGGCCGACTTCGGCATCATCGTCTTCCGCTCGTACGGGAGCACCGAACATCCGTCGATCACGGGATCGAGCCACCTGGCCCCCGAGGACAAGCGGTTGTTCACCGACGGAAATGTCATGGAGGGCGCGGAGATCCGGCTTGCCGAGGATGGAGAAATCCTCAGCCGCGGCCCCGATCTCTGCATCGGGTACACCGACCAGGGCCTCACCGACGCGACATTCGACGCCGAGGGTTGGTACCACACCGGGGACATCGGCGAAATCGACGAGGACGGTTATCTCACGATCACGGACCGCAAGTCCGACATCATCATTCGCGGGGGCGAGAACGTGAGCGCCCTCGAGGTCGAGGAAATCCTTCTCTCGATGCCGGGAGTCGCCGAAGCCGCAGCGGTTTCCGCCCCGGACGAGCGCCTCGGCGAACACGTTGCCGCAGTGCTGCGGCTGCTGCCCGGCCACAGCTTGCCGACGATGGACGAACTCCGTGCCCATTTCGACCGGGCCGGCGTCGCAAAACAGAAGTGGCCGGAGGAATTGCACCAGGTCGATGACTTCCACCGGACGGCCAGCGGCAAGATTCAGAAGTTTTTGGTCCGTCAGGATATTGCGACCGTTCAAAAAAGAGAATAGTGTTCTCATCAAACGCAAAGGAGAATCTCATGCCCCCGAAGGACCTGCCTTACCCGCTGTTCGACGCAGACAACCATCTGTACGAGACTGCCGAGGCTCTCACCAAGTACCTCCCGGCGAAGTACAAGGACGCCATCAAGTACGTCGAGGTCGACGGACGCACCAAGATCGCCATTCGCGGACAGATCAGCGAGTACATCCCCAACCCCACGTTCAGCGTCGTTGCACGCCCGGGTTCCATGGAGGAGTACTTCAAGAACGGAAACCCCGAAGGCAAGAGCCGTCGCGAGATCTTCGGTAAGTCCATGAAGGCAATCCCCGCCTTCAGCGAGCCCGGCCCGCGCCTGGAACTGATGGACGAGTTGGGCGTCGACCGCACCCTGATGTTCCCGACCCTCGCCAGCCTGGTCGAAGAGCGGATGCGTGACGATCCGGACCTGATTCACGCTGTAGTCCACGCACTCAACGAGTGGCTTTACGAGACATGGCAGTTCAACTACAAGGACCGCATCTTCACCACGCCGGTGATCAGCCTTCCGATCCTCGACAAGGCACTCGAGGAACTCGAGTGGGTTGCCGAGCGCGGCGCAAAGGCTATTCTCGTGCGGCCCGCACCCGTCCCCGGATTCAAGGGCCCGCGCTCGTTTGCGATGCCTGAATTCGACCCCTTCTGGAAGCGCGTTGTCGAGCTCGATCTCCTCGTCGCCATGCACTCGTCGGACAGCGGATACGCCCGCTTCGACGCCGAATGGGAAGGCACGGACGGCGAGATGCTGCCGTTCCAGACCAACACCTTCCGCATGGTCAACGAGTGGCGTCCCGTGCAGGACACCGTCGCTTCGTGGGTGTGCCACGGCGCACTGTTCCGCTTCCCCGACCTCAAGCTTGCGGTCATCGAGAGTGGATCTGCTTGGCTCCGACCACTTCTGGACAGCCTCGCCGATACATACAAGAAGGCACCTGAGGGCTTCGGTATGCAGGATCCCGTCGCTGCGATCAAGCGCCAGGTCCACGTCAGCCCGTTCTACGAGGAGGGCGTGACCGATCTGATCGATCTCGTCGGAGTCGACCGAGTGCTCTTCGGCTCGGACTACCCGCATCCGGAGGGCTTGGCAGAGCCGCGGCACTTCGCGGACATGCTCGGGCACCTGGATGAGAAGGATCAGGCAAAGATCATGGGCGGCAACCTTGCAGGGCTCCTTTCGCTGTGAAGTGGCAGACCATCCCTGAGATGGTCCTGAGTGCGGCCGACCGCTTCGGCACTGCCGAAGCGGTCGTCGACGGGCCCGTCCGGATCACCTTCGTCGAACTCGCTGATCGGGTCCGCCGGGCCGCGGGCGCTCTGGCCTCGATCGGCGTCGACAAGGGCGATCGAGTGGCGATCTGGGCGCCCAACTCCGCCGAATGGATCATCGCCGCATTCGGCACTTTGACCGCCGGCGGAGTGCTCGTTCCCGTCAACACGCGGTACAAGGCCGACGAGGCCGCCGACATCATCCGACGGAGCGGAGCCAAAGCCGTACTCGTCCAGAAGGGATTCCTGGGCCTCGAGTACAGTGCACCCGATGACATCCCGGTCATCGACTTGAAGTCGGATTTCCTCTCCAGCGGTGCACCTTTCGAGTGCGAGATCAGCGGCGACGACATCGCCGACATCATGTACACGTCGGGGACGACCGGTCGCCCCAAGGGCGTCATGATGAACCATCACCAGACACTGCGGATGTTCTCCGAATGGTGCGATCTCGCAGACCTGAGGGAAGGCGATCGCTACCTGGTCGTCAACCCGTTCTTCCACATGTTCGGATACAAAGCGGGTGTAGTCGCGTCGTTGATTCGCGGCGCCACCATCCTGCCCGTAGCCGTTCTCGACGTGGATCAGGTGCTGGAACTGGTGGAGACCGAGAAGATCACCATGCTCCCGGGACCGCCGACGCTCTACCAGTCTCTGCTGTCCGCTCCCAACACCCGAGATCTGTCGTCACTCCGTGCCGCGGTCACCGGATCGGCGGACATTCCGGTAGAACTCATCCGCCGGGTCGCAAAGGAACTTCCGTTCCAGACCATCATGACGGGTTACGGCTTGAGCGAAGGGGGAACGGCAACCGCGTCGCGCCCCGGCGACTCGTTCGAGCAGATAGCAACTACCGTCGGTACGCCATGCGACGGAATCGAATTGCGAATCGCAGATGATTCCGAGGTACTGATTCGCGGATACAACGTCATGCAGGGATACCTTGACGATCCGCAGGCAACCGCCGAAGCGATCGACACGGACGGTTGGCTGCACACCGGCGATCTCGGAACGCTCGACGACGAGGGACGGCTCAGTATCGTCGGCCGCAAGAAGGACATGTTCATCGTCGGCGGGTTCAACGCCTATCCAGCCGAGATCGAAGGTTTCCTCCTCGAACACCCGGCAGTCGATCAGGTTGCCGTGATCGGCGTTCCCGACGAACGAATGGGGCAGGTCGGCAAAGCGTTTGTGGTCACCAAACATACAGTGACAGAACAAGACCTACTCTCCTGGAGCCGCGAGCGGATGGCCGGGTTCAAAGCTCCTCGCACTGTCGAGTTCCTCGACGCACTGCCACTCAATGCGACTGGCAAAGTCATGAAAGACCAATTGAGATAACCGAACTCACGAAAGTATTGAGGAGGCGTGTAATGAACGACCATGATGCGATATTGACGTTCGCCCTGAAGTGGCGACATTGGAACGGCGGACCCGCCGAAGACATTTTTGTCCAATTCGGGATCACGCCTGATCAATTCTTCCGTCGCCTCCACAGCATCCTGGAGGTCGGAGAGCAGAGCGACCTCTCACCCGAGATCGCGGCAGAACTCGCGTACATCTGCGATCTGCGACTGAACCCCGTTGAACTCAGGCTGGCCGGTTGAGCACCCAGAGCGGTTTGTACCAGACTGATTTCACCACCTTCGACGATATTCGGGCCGCTGTCGGGACAACCATCGGCACCAGCGATTGGATCACGATCGATCAGAAACGGATCGATCTCTTCGCGGCGGCCACCGACGACGACCAGTGGATACACGTCGATACGGATCGTGCCGCAGACGGACCGTACGGCGCCACCATCGCACACGGATTCCTGACACTGTCGTTGCTGGCACCGATAGTTCAGCGAGTCATGGCCGTCAGTTGCGCCCGCATGGCGCTGAACTACGGACTGGGGAAAGTTCGATTCATCAGCCCGGTCCTGGTGGACAGCCGGGTGCGGGGAACAGTGGAGCTCACATCCGTCACCGACATCGACGGCGGAATCCAAGTGGAGCGCACCGTCACGATCACCGCCGAAGGGTCAGAGCGACCCGCCTGTGTCGCACAGAATCTGGTTCGATACCTGAGCTGACATCTGTCGGGGTGCACGTACATCATGCGACGTCGACGCCGGAGCTACCGGCGTCGACGTCGCATCGTTGTGAGCGATCAGCAACCCGGAACCGGTGCCCCGCCGCCCTGAATAGCCAACAGCGTGCAGAACGTCGCCGCCGATACCTTCCACTCACCGGCCTGCTCGATCGCCTCACCGGACTGGTCCGGCAGAACCGGGGCTCCGTTCATCAGAAGCGTCCACTTGACGGCAGCGTTCGTGCCGGTGGCCTCGACGCCTTGCACCGTTGCCGTGGTTGCCGTGGCCTGCGGATTGGCGGTCAGCGCTTCGAGAGTCGGCAGGAACACGTCGCCGTTCTCGACAAGGGCGGCGCGATCGGCGGGCGGAGTAGTTCCGTTGAAGAAGGTGACAAAGACGTCCGTGATCTCCTGTGTCGTCGCGTCGTCGGCCGCAGCGGCTGCGGTGGTCCCCGCGGACGACGTGCCCGAAGCCTTCGAGGCTGCTACCGATGTTGTCGATGTGTCTGCAGTGTCGCTGTCGGAATCACTGCTGCAGCCTGTGACGGTGGCGGCCACGACGGCAACAAAACCGGCGGCTGCCACTACTCTACGAGATACCGAATTGCGCATGACGGATCCTCTCCGACAGGTGGACGGGTTCCACCCATCTTGGGCTTTCCACCAGGGTGTTTCGGAACACCGTGGTTGCAAAACTTTCACCAGCTCACGGACGCACCCGTCCGCGGTCGAACCGCCGCGAGGAACAACGGCGGTTGCGGCTGTCAGGGTTGAATATCGCGCTCGGAGAGTCGATCTCCCACCAGGCTCAGGTCGTAGGACTGCCTGGCCATCCAGAACCTGAGGAATCCGGTAATGGAATAGCGGATGTACAGTGCCGACCCGCTCACGCCGAGTGAAATCCCGACGAGGGCAAGAATGATCGCATCGCGCTGCACCAAGGGATCGGAAGTGTTGTGCGAGAGAAAGTACGACGCGATGCCCAAGGCCGGGCCGATCACCATCAGCGCCAGTCCCAACCTCAGCCAGAGGGCGGATCGGCCGCCGGCGGGATCGGGAATCTTCTGTTCGGCCAACTCGCGAGTGAAGCGGTCGGCGCGGGTTTCGGTCGCGGTCATGTGACACTCCCAAGGTAGAGGGCAGCTAGTTCGGAACGCAGGTCGCCGTCGGGGCTGCCCTGCTTCTGGATTCGGCCACGCACCAGAACTGCTGCGTGATCGGCAAATTCGAGGACGGTATTCGCGAACTGCTCGACCACCAGTACGGCGACACCCGCTCTGGCGATCAAGGCGACCTGCTCGTAGAGTTGGCCGACGATCAACGGCGCGAGCCCCATCGACAACTCGTCGAGGAGAAGGACAGCGGGGTCCGTCGCTAGACCGCGGGCCAGCGCGAGCATCTGTTGCTCACCGCCTGACAGCGTGCCTGCCGTCTGCGACGCGCGCTGCGCCAGGATCGGAAACCGAGCAAACGCGATCTCCTCGATTTCCTCGCGCGTGCGACCCGTGAACGTCATCATGAGCAGGTTGTCCCGGACGCTCAGGTTGGGAAACACACCACGGCCTTCCGGGATCAGGCAGACACCGGATCTGGCCAGATCCCGAGGACGAATCCCACTGACATCGCGCCCGCCGACCATGAGTTGCCCCGAGGTGATCGGATGAACTCCGGCAGCGACTCGCAGAGTGGTCGTCTTCCCGGCACCGTTGGGCCCTAGCAAGGCAGTCATCTGACCAGGCGCCACGCTGAGGTCGATCCCGTGCAGAACCGTGATCTCGTCGTAACGGGCTCGTACACCGCACAATTCGAGAATCGGATTCATGATCCCCCCAGATACGCTGCCAGGACCGCGTCGTCACGGCGGATCAGCTCGGGCGGGCCGACGGAGATGATTTTCCCGAGATCGAGTACATACACCTGGTCGCACACGTTCATCACCAGTTCCATGTCATGTTCGACAAGCAGGACAGCCATCCCCTCCTCCGCCAGAGAGCGCAGAATCACCGAGAACCGCTCTGTTTCTTCGCGGTCCTGACCTGCGGCGGGCTCGTCGAGCAGAAGCGTGGTGGGATTCACGGCCATCGCTCTGGCCACCTCGACGAGGCGACCCATGCCGGTGGACAACGAGTCCGCGGTTGTCGTGGCAACCCGATCCAATCCGAGTCGATCGATGATGTCGTCGGCGACGGAGGCGGCCTTGCGTCGCTGCGGCCCCAGTTCCGCGGCAACCAGGAGGTTGTCGCGGACGCTGAGTCGACCGAAGAGCTCCAATCGTTGAAACGTCCGCGCCAGACCATGTTTCGCGCGCCGGGACGGACCAGCTCCGGTCACGTCGTAGCCGCCGAGAAACACCTTTCCCGTGGCCGGCTTGCGGAGTCCGGAAATGACGTCGAACAGCGTGCTCTTGCCTGCCCCGTTCGGTCCGATCAGTCCGGTCACGTGACCACGCTCCGCAGTCAGTGAGACGCCGGAGAGCGCGCGTTGACCGCCGAACATCACCGTGATGTCCTCAACTTCGAGCTGCGACTTCACGACTGAGCACCTCCCCGTCCTCGGCGGTCCATGGCCGCGATATGCCCCACCACTCCACCGGAATTTCCGGCTCCGCGGGAACCTGACGGTGCCGCGCTTCGGCCCAACTGCGGGCGGCCAGTGCCCCGATCACCACGCCGACCACGAGTACATACCCGTTGACGACCTCGCTCAGGCGCAAAACCCACAGCGCTGTAATCCACCCCAGCAAGACCGCCATCACCAAGCGGTCCCGGAGCGCCGATTCCCAGCGCCGGCGCAGGCTCGGTACAACTCCGTCGTCGACCGCGCCGGAACTGTAAGCGAGGCCGGCAGCAGCGGGTAGCGTCTGCACGAGGTTCGCAGCCGCCGGCCACAATGCCACGATGGCGTTCAGCGGGCCGGCAATCATCGTTCCCGTGAAGAGCCCGTTACCCACAACTCCCAGGCCGCCTACGACAGCGATCAGGAAGATACCCAGCCCTGCAACAAAACTGAACTGTTCGGCGGTGACCGACATCAGTTGCATTCCGTACAGCGCCCCACCAAGACCCGCAATACCCGCGGCAAGCGCAAACACCAACATCTTGGTCAGCAGTAGACTGCCCCCGAGGGTCGCGAAGGCAGCCTCACTGTCGCGCAGCGCAATCAACCGGCGGCCGAGTCGTCCCCGGCGCAACGCGGCCACGCCGATCGTGACGAGGGCAAGACAGATCGCGGAGAACACCGTCAGTTCTGCCGGCGTATTCACGTCGAATCCGAACAGTCGTGGGCCGACCAAATCCACTGAGCCCTGGTCGAACAGCACGATCTCGACTCCGAACACCTCGAACGACGGGATCGTGAATATCCATCGGTCGAAGACGGCCGCGATGGCAGCCGTCCCGAGTGCCAGGTAGACACCGTTGAGCCGAAGCGCGGGGATCGCGACGACCGCACCGACAATGCCCGCGATGACCATGACCGCAAAGAGTGCCCACCACTGCCCGTTTCCGCCCAAGCGTGCACAGGCAATTGCGCCGACGCCCGCCATGGTCAGTTGTGCAAGCGAAATCTGACCGGCGTAACCGACAAGTGGAACGAAGGACAACGCGATCACGCCGAAGGCGAATATCTGTCCGTAGGTGATCAGATCGCCTTCACCCAGCACTGTGGCCAAGACGAGGCCGAACGCGACGATCACCCCGGCGAAGGCAAACGTCCCCCGAACGCTCGGTAGCGGAACGGCACTGAGGTGACGGTCGCGTCCCCGAAGTCGCCCGTGTGGAAAGAGCAACAGCGCGAGCAGCAGCAATATCGCCGGCGCCGCCAGCCGCAGACCTGGGAGGTACGGATTCTGCGGGAGGTAGCCGGTGAGATACGCCTCCATGCAGCCCACGACGATTGCACCGACAAATGTCATGGGCAGGCTCTTCAATCGACCGAATATCGCTGCGGCATAAGCACTGACGATGACCAGTGACAGTTGGGTCGCGTCGAGCGCAACCATCGGAGCGATGAGAATACCGCCGATCGCGGCCAACACGGTTCCCAGTATCCAGGCAACCCGGTTGGCCCGTACCGGATCCGCCCCGGTAAGACCCACCAAGGCGCGGTCATCGACGGTCGCTCGCATTTCCGTGCCGGTTCGGGTGCGCAGCATCAGGATTCGCAGAGACACCGCTACGGCGATCGCCACCACCAGTGTCAAGGCTTGATGCCAACTGATTGTTGCGGACCCGATGTGAAAGGAGTTCTGCTCGGCAAAGAACCTGGGAAGCGAGCGAGCTTTGTTCGGATTCCAGATCCATCTCGCGAGCGCGATCAGACCGCTCAGCAACGCGATCGTCATCACCAGCTTCTCGGCCTCGCCGAGAGCCTGAACCGGCCGCACCAGCACTTCGACGAGAAGCCCGAAAGCCGGTGCCAGAACCAGAAGTACGGTCGCTACCGACAACCAGACCGGCCAACCCCAACCGACACAGAGCTGCCAATAGGAGAAAGCCGCCATCATGCCGGTCGCTCCGTGCGCGAAGTTGAACACCCCGGTGGTCGTGTAGGTAACCACCAAGCCGCTGCCGATGATCGCGTAGATCGCGGCGGTGCTCAGGCCGACGATCCCGAAGGTGACGAACTGTTCCATTACTCGAAATCGCCCATGCTCATACCGACGTCTGCCAGTGTCATCGGCGTGCCGAAGTCGGCGACCAACTTGCGAGCCGGGATATCGCAACGGTAGAGACCGTTGTCAGGATTGAAGTCTGCTGCCTGCCAACCGTCCGACGTGGCCTGTTCGACGTTGAAGCACGGCTGCGGGGGGATCGGACTCGCCAAATCGTTAGCGGCATGCAAACCGCCTCCGGTCCAAGCAGTCTCAGCGGTCGCTGCCTTGTAGAGACAAGCTCGGGTGAGTTCGTCGCCGCAACTGGCGGCCGACTTCGCGAACAGCAACCACGACGACATCGCGCGCATCGCCGGGAGTGTGATCTGCGCATTCGGTGCGTACTTGTCGTACAGAGCCTCGAGCTCCGCCACCGCAGGTTCGTCACTTTCCAACGGTGCCACGCCGCTGAGATCTACGAGGTTGTTCTGGAAGTCAGCGGACTTCCCCAGCAGTTCGATGAATGAGGCGTTGTAGGCGTTGTTGTTCGCATCGATCCAGTCGAGCTTGTAGTCCATGTTGGTAAGGACCTCTTCGAGCTTTGCCAGCTGACCGAACTCGCCCATGAAGATCAGCCCTTTGACGCCCTTGCTCTTGATTGCTTGCGCGTACGGAGTCCAGTCCGACACACCCATCGCCGGATACAGCTCGTTGTAGACCAGCGTGGCACCGGCAGCCTCGAGGGTCTCAGCGGTAACGCCCGCAATCGCTTTGGTGACAGCGGAATCGCCGTTGATCATCCCGACCGCACCCTTCGAATCCGGATACGCCTCGTTCACCACCCAGGTTCGGAAACCGTTGTAATTGTCGTACCCCGGGATTTTTGCGGGAGACGCACTGACCTCGAGATCAGCTCCGGCAGAACGCTCTTGGACGGCTTGAGCTGGGAAACTCGGCAACATACACGTCAGCCGGTCCTTGACACCGAGAGCATCCAACGCTGCGCCGCCGCCGACGAGAGCAAAGTCGTCACGACAGGCTTCGACCATTCGCTGACGAACCTCCATCAGCTTCGCATCGCGGGTGGTAGCGACCACTTTACGACCGTTGATACCTCCGGCGTCGTTACACCAGGACGTGAAAACTTCTGCGGCTTCCTCGAATTCGGCATTCTTGGTGAATCCCATATCCGAGAAAACTCCGATATCGATCTCGTCGGCAGTGACACCTTGGGCAGTTGTGCCTTCGGCGTCCCCCGGCTGACAGACGTCCTGGAGATCACCGAAGTCGCCGGATGCAGACTGTGCGGTAGCCCCCTCACCACCGCCTTCGATGTTCTCGCTGCCGCCGCTCTCGCGGCCACTACATCCGGTGACAAGAAGTGCTGTCGCCGCGACGGCAACAAGTACTCGCTGTAATTTCAACCGTTCCTCCTCGTTACTTGGCCCCACGGGCCGACCGATACAGGGCTGACGGGACCGGCGGACACCGGCGGCGTGGGTGCCAAGGCCACGGGGTGGGAGAGGCAGCGCGCCTAGATGGATTCGGACCGAACCTCGTGGCCGGTGGATCTCCGACGAGCAAGGGTCGAGTAAGCCGAATTCTGAACGGAATCGTACTGTGCCACTGGAGAAGAAACTAGAAAACGGACAATTTACATATACCAACCTCCGTTGACACCGATGAGTTGTCCCGTGATGAAGCCGGCGTTGTCCGTACAGAGGAACGCGCACGCCGCAGCCACATCACTGGGCAACCCGGCACGACGAACCGGCGTCATACTCGCGATGACGTCGACGCCGGGAAAATCTCCGTCCGCTTCGGACTTACGGGCCATCGGGGTATCGATGATCGACGGCGGGATCGAGTTGACGGTAATCCCCTGCGGCGCAAGCTCGAAGGACAATGCCTTAGTCAAGGCGATGACGCCACCTTTCGACGCTACGTAGTGGGCCATGTTCGGCGCGCCCGACTGAGCACTCGACGACGAGATGGTGACGATTCGACCCCACCCGGCTTCGATCATGTCGGGAACAACTGCCTGAATGGAGGTGAAGGTTCCGGTGAGGTTGACCGCGACGATGTGGTCCCACTCCTCCGCACTGATCTCGGTTACCGGTGTGAACGTCTCGACACCCGCGCTGGTGACGATGATCGAGATCGGGCCGAGTTCACCGCGCACCGCGTCCATGGCGGCCCTGACACCAACGCGATCGGTGACATCCACTTGGTACGCCATGGCGTCGGTGCCGTCCGCACTCAACTTCTCGGCAACACGTTGCGCTTCGTCGATATTTCTGTCCAGCAATGCAACTCGGTGACCCTGCTCCGAAAGAGCCTGGGCCACAGACAGCCCGATACCCGATCCAGCGCCGGTCACCACCGCAACACGGTCAGTCACGGAGGTCCCCTGGTTGGATGAAGTCATGTTGTTCTCCTTGTTCGTCAACGGGTTTCAGTCATCACGGAATCCGTCGACGAGGATTCCGTCGCGGGGGTGTAGTCGAGATGCAGCGCCTTGAGGCCCCGCAGAATGTATGTCGGCTCGTATTCGTACGTCCGCGAGGCCGCCGGTCCATGCTCGGCCTCGGAAATCCGAATGTCCTTCAGCCGATCCAGCAGTCGAGTGATACTGACACGCGATTCGACGCGTGCCAGAGGGCCACCGGGGCACGCGTGAATTCCGCGACCGAAAGCCAAGTGCTCGCGCGCATTCTGCCGTTCGATGTCGAACGTGTCGGGATCTTCGAACCTTTCCGGATCACGGTTGACCGCGCTGTTCAAGATCATGACGATGGTTCCCGCCGGAACATCAATGTCGCCAACAGTTGTCGGGTTCTTCGCAAGCCGGAAGTCGCTCTTGACAGGACCCTCCATCCGAAGTGTCTCCTCGACGAAGTTGGGTATACGTTCCGGTTCGTCACGAAGCAGTTGCTGAAGTTCGGGATTCTCGGCGATGAATCGGAATGACGCGGTCAACAACCGTGCCGTCGTGTCCTGGCCGGCAGCGAACAAGAAACACGCGACATGTACCAGGTCGACAACTTCCGGAGTCGAGCCGTCCGGATATTTGGCTGTGGCGATGGCCGTCAGAACATCGTCGCGCGGTTCCCGTCGACGGTCCTCGATGTACGACGTGAATCGCTCTGCCAGGAACTCGAGTGGATTGCTCGTGAAGGCCTCGGACTCGTCGATCGAGCCCGCTTGTTGCGCGCCGAGCGTCACGCGAAATACCTGGTGGTCCTCTTCCGGGACACCGAGCAGATCGGCAATGACAAGCAGCGCAAACGGTTGCGCGTAGTCGCTCATGAGGTTGCAGGAGCCCCGCGCGATGAATTCGTCGATCTGGCGATCCGCGAGGCGCCACATGAACTCTTCGTTCTCCGCCAACCGCCGGGGAGTCAGCAGTCGTTTCAACAGCGACCGGTGCGCCGCGTGCTGTGGCATGTCCATGGTCACCAGATGCTCGTGCAGCGGAAAATGATCGCGGTACTGCTCGATCAGGGCGCCGAGGTCATCTCCCTCGGGTTCGAACGGCAACCCGGGGAAGGGACCCGTTGCCGAAACACACGACGAGAACACATCGGAGTCGCGGTACACGGCGGTGGCTGCGTCGTACCCTGTCACGGCAACAACACCGTGGTGTGGTTCTCGCACAACAGGACACTGCGCTCGTAGAGATTCGAAGTACGGGTACGGATCGTCCACGATCGACGGATCGGTGAAGAAGTCGACCTGATCGATTTCTGTCATTACGGGTCTCCTGTGTCGGAAATCAGGGCACTGGTGGCTGGGGCAGAACACTTGTGTCGGAAGGCTGCGCACCCTCGGGACGGTCGGGGTCGACGGGCATCTAGGCGAGCCGAATTGTCGACGTCGCCTGGCAAATGCTGATCAGTCGATCAACATATTGCTGAGCATATGCGTAGCTTAGGGTGTAGGCAATGGTCTAGCGGAGTTTTCTTCGCATTAGGCTGTAGCGAGAACCGTTCACATGACCAGCCTTTGACGCTTAGGGAGCCACGGATGACTTCGCCACGCAGAATCGGCGCGCCTGATGCAAAAAATCGAGCACTCCTCCTCGACGCCGCAGAACAAGTCATGCTGGAAGAGGGGTACGCGGCGGTCAGCTCTCGCCGCATCGCAAAAAAGGCCGGACTGAAGCCGCCGCTCGTGTACTACTACTTCCGCACCATGGACGATCTGTTCCTCGAACTGTTTCGCCGGCGCGCAACCGAAGGCCTCGAGCGCCAGGCGGAACTACTGAAATCACCGCAACCTTTGAGGGCGCTGTGGGAGTTCAGTATCGCAGCGGAGGGCACCGCCTTCACCATGGAGTTTGTCGCCCTCGCCAATCATCGGAAAGTCATCCGGGCAGAAATCGCCGACTACTCCGAGCGATTCCGTGCAGCTCAGCTCGAAACAATGGGAAATGTATTGCAGGAGTACGGTATCGATCCGAAAACCTGCCCGCCTGCCGCCGCGCTGGTGTTGATCACAAGCTTGTCACGCGTACTCGTGATGGAAGAGTCACTCGGCGTTTTCGGTGGGCACGCGGAGACCTTCGCCTTGGTCGAGGAGTATTTGGTTCGACTCGAAGGCGAACGGCTGGACGATACGAATTAGACACAGCCCGAACCCTTTTGGGGCTTGCAATCTCTTCCGCGAAGGTACAGTATCCAAGGTGGTAGATGACTTTACCTTCACGCGGGCATGCGTTCCGATCCACTGGAACCAATTTCGTTCGCGCACTCATTGCAACACGGCATGGATTCGAGCCGTGAACTCGATCAGGGAGGACTCCGAATGCGCGTCGTCGTCGACAAGAATCTGTGCGAGGCAAATGCACTCTGCGTGGAAAACGCGCCGGAAGTGTTTGCTCTCGATGCCAACGAAGAACTGGAAGTAACTACCGGACCCGTACCGCACGATGCCGAAGACCGAGTTCGCACGTCGATTGCACAATGCCCCAGAGCGGCTCTCTCCGAACAGGAATGAGTGCGGAGCGGGGCCGTCCAAGTGGCGTCCCCGCTCCCCGCTCGCGGTGTCACGGTAGATCCACCTTGCCCGCGAGCCAGCGACCGTCCACCAGGCTCATCGTCATCACAACTCGACTACGGTCGATCCGCGGATCAGGTGCGACGGTATTGCTGACGGTCTGGTCGATGAACAACAGGACCTCAACTTCCGTAGCGGTCGCCGATTTGATCCCGGCATCGATCACAACTCCCTGAGCTGCCGCCTTGTTGTCGACCAGCAGTTGCTTCAACTGTTCACTGGACTGGGAATACATGTCCTTGAATTCCCCGGTGGCTCCGTCGAGTACGGCGGCAAAGTTCTGATCGAGTGAATCCGAACTCACACTGGTCAGAGTCACCGCGTACTGGCGCGCCGCATCGAGTGCGGCGGCCGCTGCCGAGTCGACAGCCCGCGCTTCGTGTAGCTTCCATCCGAAAACTGCTGCCATGGACAGCGATACGGCGCTTATGGCTGCGATCACAGAGATTCCGACGACTCTCCCCCGTCGGCGAACACGAACCTCCTGCTCGGCATCGCTCGACCCCACATCACTCGCGCCCTCCGATGCGGATTCGTCTACTACCGGGTCCAGATCTGCAGCCTTGTCGATTGTTGTTGCCGAACCGCGTTCGCTCATCATTCCTTCTCCTTTACAGCGATGTTCCTGTGTTTCAACTTCTCTTCCGCGTTCACCCCGGTGGACTCTGTTCGAGATCAGGACCTCCGTAAGGAAGTGGAATCGATTGAGGCCCAATCGGTGTCGGTGACGCTTGCGCGTCAGGCGCTACACCGGCAGGCGGACCGGCGGTGTCGTCACCTGGTTGGCGTGGCGCGTTCCGAGCGCCGCGGACGAGCACCGACGGATCCTCGTTGTCGCAATACGTGTACAGGTACGGTTCCGGGAAATCCGGAACCGTCGCCGGTAGACGTGGCAAATCGTAATCACACGAATAGCGCGGGTAGATGTTGACGAACGCCCAGATTCCACCGTCGTGAAAAACAGATGTGAGTGCTTCGAGTGTGGAGCCTTGACGATATGTCGGGGCGAAGAACTCTTGCAGCGCAGGAACGTTCAAGTAGGCCATCTGGGCAACCGTCGTCAGATTGCCGAGGAGCTGAACCATTGTCGGCGAGTTGTCGGCGATGAGCGCGTCAAGCGAATTCAGAGTCGACGGCGTACCGTCGAGGAACTCACGAAGGCCCGCGTCCTTCGCTTCGACTCCGAGCAGAAGTTCCGACAGGTTGCTCGCAGTGCTGCGCATCCCAGGGCCGACATCACCGAGTGTGCCGAGCAGAACCTTGCTGCTACGCAGAAGGGTTGTCGTCTGCGGTAGTACCGAATCGAGGGTCGAGACGAGGAAGGCACCGCCGTCCAGTATCGCCGCCAGTTTCTTCGGTCCTTCCGGTCCGACGCCGAGTTCAGTGACGATCATCTCGAGTTCGGCAGGATCGATCTGAGAAAGCATGCCGTCGAGATTGCCCAGCATGGATGCCAGCGGCACCGGGGTCGACGTTTCATCGGAAGAGATTTCCGATCCGTCGACAAGAAACGGGCCACTGTCGGTGGTAGGTCTGAAGTCCAGGTACTGCTCGCCTGCCATCGACAGTCCCGCCACACGCACTTCACCGCCCTGTGGAATCTCGACACCCCCGTCGATCTCCGCAACGGCAACAACACCACTGTCGGTCAACTCGACCGAATTCACCTTTCCCACAGGCACTCCGCGGAGCATCACATCCTGCTGCGGCAGCAGGCCGCCGGATATCGAAAAATGCACTCGCACTGTGATCTTCGAACTGATCGGACTCAGGTGAAAAACACCGAAGGTCAGGTACACCACGCCGACAACCAGTGTTGCGACGAGTGCGACCACCGACATTGTGAGCCGGTGAGCACTACTGAAACGGACGGCGCTGACCAGAGCCGCCGCGGGGACCTCCAGAATCCGCGCAGCCGGGCCCATCTGGTCCCTGTCGTCTGGGATCTGTTCGTTCATCGGCCGGTCCCCAGCACTCGGCCCTGCAACCGCAGCAGCGTGTAGGTAATCGTTCCCACCAGCGCATCCCAGTCGCTCGAATCCGGAAGTCGGCTGCCAGGGTCAGCGGGATGGTTCGGATCCGCAATCGCCCCGATAGCCAGCTGTTGCAGATCGGCGTTGACATGTGCGGACGTCGAATTGGTGATCTTGAGGAGTGGCGGCAGAAGCCTGTTGACGGCTGCGAGGCTCGCGTTGGGATCGGTTGCCGCGTCGTTGAGCTCCGCAGCGATTGTGTTGATGTCGGCGACCATTCCGCCTGCACCGGTACCGCTCACCGACGGGAACTTACCCACTTGTGTACCTACCTGAGCCACCTGTGCGAGCAAATCGAGCATCTGCGCAGTGTTGGCGTTCAAAGTGCCGAGCGCGGGACCGGCTGCCGAAATCGCGTCGTCGATCGACGATTGTTGCTCCGACACCGTCGCGAGAAGCTGATTGGTCGACCCAAGCGTCTCACGAATCTCGTTGCTCCGGCTCGACAGCGTCCCGATCAGAGCGGTCGATTCACCGATCAGGTCAGCCATTTCCTCACCTCGTCCGCCGACCGCTTCTCCGAGTCCGTTGACAACCTTCGTCAAGTTGCGCAGGACGCCACCGTTGATCAAGAACGACGATGTGGTGAGGAGTTCTTCGATTGTCGCCGCAGACGTAGTCGACGCAATCGCAATACTGTCCCCGTCGGACAGAAGAGCACCATTCGACGCAGGTTCAGGCGGGGGTTCCACTGCGACAAACACGTCTCCCAGCGGTGTCGCCGACCGCAATTCCGCGCCGGCCCCGACCGGCAGACTGATTCCATCCTTGATCCGCATCGTGACTATCGCTTCGTAGTTCTGCACTCTCATCGCTTCGACCTCGCCGATGTCTGCGCCTTGGAGTTTCACCTTCGCTTGGGCGGGCAGATTGAGTGCATTGTCGAAGACGGCGTACAGCGTGTAGTAATCCCCGGAAACGCCAGGGGCCGGCAACGGGAGACTCTCGAGCCCCACGCCACACGCTGCCGTGGACAGCATCAGGGCGGAGCATGCCCCGGCGGAAACAACACGCCACCCTCTCGGCGTCATCGTGGCAACCCCGCCATGCCTTCGAGCATTCCGGAGATCCCGAAGTCCGGGCCGAAATCTTCGAGGGTTCCCGTGCTGCAGCCAAGCTGGCGCAAGCCGAGGACATTGCAGATCTCCTTGACCAACTGCCCGTCGAGAAAGACCTTTTCCAGCTGAGCGTGCACCCTCGCACCGCCGTTCTCCTGATCGATTGCGTTGTAAGCGTTGTCCATCAGAAGCGGGGTGACAGTGAGAAATTCAGACAGCTCACGACGATAGTCGGCCAATGCGGTCACCACGGTGTTTGCATTGGTCACTGTCGATTGCAGAGTTCCCTGATTGGCCGCGAGAAGTCTGTCTGCCTCGACAAGGATTTTGTTGAGCTTGGTACCGGTGTCCCCCGAGCCCAAGTCCGCCTCACCGAGCAGATCACTCACTTGCGCCAAGGCTGAACCGAATTCACGAATGTCTTGATCATTATTCGCGGCAACGGATGTCAAGACTGCAAGATTGTCGACGACAGTGGTGATGGCATTCTGTGTTTGCGCGCCGCCGTCGCTACCGAGTTGCAGCGCGGACGCCAATTGGCTCAGCGATGACCTGATGGCTTGCCCGTTTCCGTCGACCATCGCGCTCCCGATACCGAGTAGGTCGGCAACCGGGCCGGAACCATCTCCATCGCCCTGCAACTCGATAGCTATCTTGTCCGCCATGGCGATCAGTCGATCGAATTCGACAGGAGTCTTTGTTCGGTCCATCGGGATGATCTCGCCGTCCGTCATCACCGGGCCGTCCTGGTAGGGCGGAGTGATTTCGACATGACGGTCGGTCAACACTGACGTCGACACCGTTACCGCCTGCGCAGTTGCCGGAATCTTGACTCCACTGTCGAGGCTCATCGTTACTTCCACAACGGTGCCGCGGGGGACGATGGCCGTCACCGAACCGATCGGGACGCCGAGAACCGAGACGGAGTTCCCTTCGTACAGGCCTGCGCCACTGTCGAATTGCGCTGTGACGGTGATCGTATCGTCCATCGAGGTTGCGCTGCGGATACCGGAACAACCGGCAGTAGCGATGACAACTACCAACGCGACCTTCGACATCGACAGCAGAGATCTCATTTGCAGTCCTTCAGATAGGGCGGCAAGTTCATCTCGTTTGCATGGCCGCTGACAGCGCACATCCACGAATCGATGAACGGTCCGGCGGGCGCCGTGAAATCGACTTCGTTTGCGGTCCCGGAGGTATTCGCGAAGTTGCGCAGCGGAACCGGCAGGATCTCCAACGTGTTTCGCAACAGATCGTCATTGTTGCTCAGGCTTTGGAGCAGGCCGTCCAGATTGGTGATCAGTTCGTCGATTGCCGGACTGTCATTGACAACGATGTTGTGCAGTTGGTCCACGAGTGCGGTGGTGGACACGAGTAGTTGATCGATTACTTCCCGTCTGGCATTGATTTCCGCCAACACGTCACGGCCGTTGCGCACTAACTCACCCAGACTGTTCTGCTGCCCGCGAATGACAGTCGTCACCTCGCTCGTGCTGGTCAGCAGCGAACCGATCTGTCCACGCCGTTCGGCCAGCACCGAGGACAAGTTCTCGATGTTCGCGAGTACCTGCGGTACGAGCGCAGGTGTGCCCTCGAGTTGATCGGACAACGTGGTAAGTGTTTGCCCGATCTTCTCGGCATCAACCTGCTCGAACGTGGTGGTCGCATTATCCAGTGTCTGCTGCAGATCGTAGGGAACTTCGGTGTTGGCCAACGTGATCCGATGATCGGCAATGTCACCGTCACCGCCTGGACGGATCTCGACGTAGCGCGATCCCAACAACGTCGTCAACTTGATGGAGGCTGCGGTACCGGCTCCCAGCGAGACACCCTCGTCGATCGCCATGGTCACGACAACGTGATCTCCTGCGAGCCGAACACCATCGACTGTCCCCACCGGAACGCCCGCAATGGTGACCGCGTCGCCCGCGCTCACTCCGGCGGCCTGAGCAAATTCGGCGTCGTAGGTGACCTTGCCGATTCCTGCGGAAGTAACCCAGAGGGCAACGACCATCACGACGGCGATGCCTGCCACCGTCAAGACACCGATCCCCAACGCGCTGCGATCCTCGAGCGGCTTACGCAGTCTCCGAGCGTAATTCGATGCGGTTTCTCTACTCATCTTCGCTCACCTGCAAATCTTCGACTGGGTAATCTGACCACCGGGCGTCGACTGCGCAACGATCGCGGGGATCACGGCACTGATTGCCGGGACGAGGGTGACATTGAGATTGCACAGGTACGTGTTGATGTAGCTTCCGTCCTGGCTCGCTCGCGCAAGTCCTTTCAACATCGGCGGTAGGTTGAAACCGAAATATCCGAAGGTGTCCTTGTTGTCCAGGAAGTGCTGAGCGAAACCCGGCTCCCGAGTGAGGAACTCGCCCAAGTCTGGGGCCACGTCGCTCGACAGCGTCGCCACTTGATCGGCAACGAGCGCGATCGAATCCAACGAGTCGACCATTTCTCCGCGCCTGGCTGCCAGTTGTTCGAAGATTGTCCGCGCCTGCGTGATCATCGTGTCGACGTTGGTGCTCTGCATTGCGAGGCTGTGAACGATGCCGTCCAGATTGACGATGATGTCGCCCAGAATCTTGTCCGGGCCGGCAAAGGACTCGGCAAGAGTCGACGTCTCGGATACCAATGTGGTGATCGATCCGGAATCCCCCTGCAATGCTCTGACAATCGCGGTTGTGACATTGTCGATCTGCTGCGGATCGAGCACGCTGAACAACGGTTCGAATCCGTTGAGAAGAATCGAGATGTCGAAGGACGGCTCCGTGTTCTCCACCGGAATCTCGTCTCCACTCACCAGAACTCGAGGTTCCCCCTGCTCACCGAGAGACAACCCGAGATAGCGCTGTCCGATGATGTTCTGATACGTGATCGCGGCTTTGGTGTTGCCGTACAGCGCTTGGTCCGATTCGATCCGAAACGCCACCCGGGCAAGCGTTCCGTCGAGACTGACCGAGTCGACGCGCCCCACCCGAACACCAGCCATCCGCACGTCGTCGCCGGCGCGCAATCCTGATACGTCGGTGAAGACCGCGGTAAACGATGTCGTCTCTCCCTGAACGCCGCGTTGCAGTGTCACGAACACCGTCCACGTGAGGCCACAGGAGATCAACAGGAATAGGGCGATCCCGATCAAGGGTTTGCGATAGCTCATCGGATCCCCTGCCCAGGCTCGAGTGGCGCGTCTGGCTCGGGTGTCACCCGGACCGTGTTACCCCGAGCCAACGGTCCGAGGATGAACTCATCGGCGGAGGTCGATTCGCCTCCCAGAAGATCGCCCAAAAGTTCCTTCTCCTGGGTACTTCCGACCGGACCGACATTCCCTCCGGACGTCGGGGCGAAGTCGAATTGCTGGGCAACGCCGTCGGCTACCACGGGTGGCGCGGCGGTCTCCGGCGCAGTCGCGCAACTCGGACCGGCCAACTCTCCGTAGCGGGGACAATCGGCTCGGGTGTACATCTTGTGCGGTGTGAATTGGAACAGGAATTTTCCCGTCGCGTTCTGCTGCCCCACCGGCCAGAACTCGGTGAACCACTTGTCGGATATGACTTTCATCCGCGTGACGATGGGCGCGAATTCCGTACTGCCGTCGGCAACTACGCTGAGAACTGGTGAAAGTTGTGTGGTGATATCGACGATCTTGTCCGTGTTGTTGTCGAGAACGGAACCGACTTCCGACAGGGTTGTCGAACCGGCAGTCAGCAGCGCGGTCAACGCGGCATCCTTCTGTGCCAATGTCCGCATGGGTACGACGGAATGGTGGACGGCATCAAGAAGGTCCGGAGCAGCTTCTTGGAGACCGCGGATGGCAGAGGACAACGCGCCCAAGCTGGAGGCTTCACCGTTCGGTGTGGTCAGCTCATCGAGCTCGCCTGCAATTCGGCGGAGTTGCTCACCCGCAGTGACGATATCGGCGCCCCGGCGGTCGGTGGCCGCCGCAACGGCCGCGAGCATTCCAAGGGTGCGATCCGTCCCGATACGTGCTGTAGCAGAGACGATTTCACGGAGTTTTGTCAGCGCGGTCTGCAACTGTACCGTCGACAGACTCTCGTCCTGCGGGATTTGGGCGTGGGGTGACAACGGCGGTCCACTCCCGTTGTCGACCAACTGAACGGACGACACAGCGAAGACGTTGCTGGGCACGACACGAGCCGTCACGGTTGCCGGAATTCCGGCCGCGTACTCCGGTCTCAGCGCGATGTCGACATACTTCGACTCGCCGCCGCTCGACGTATCCACACTGTTCACCACTCCCACCAGCACACCTCGAAATTTCACATCCGAACGCGCAGGTAATCCGTCACCGACATCGGCAAGAACCGCTGTGACCTCGAATGCCTTGTCGAAGGCTCCGTTCATCTTCGCCATCAATCCGGCGATCAGCAGCGCAACGACGACGAGCGCACCAACACCGTGCAGGAGCAGTGTTGTCGCAGAGGGGCCTCGGCCGTCGGCTTCGAATAGGATCGGCATCAGCTACCCACCGAGCCTTGCTCCGGAGCCGATGCCCCAGAATGCCACTGTCAGTAGCAGATTGACGACGATCATCGCAGAGATGCTGGCTCGCATCGCTCGGCCGGCCGCAGTCCCGACCCCTTGCGGGCCACCGGACGCGAAGTATCCGTAATAGCATTGGATCGTTGAGGTAATAATCACGAACACAACAGCTTTCACCAATGAGTAGCCGATGTCCGTGGCACTGAGAACCAAGCGGAAGTAGTGCTCGTAGGTACCTGTCGACACCCCACCCGACAGCCCGATGACTACCTTCACCGCGAGGTAGTTCAAAGCGAGGCAGAGGAGATACAGCGGCACCACTGCCACCACGGATGCCATCAGCCTCGTTGTCACGAGATACGGGATTGGGCGAATCGCCAGCGCTTCCATCGCGTCGATCTCCTCCGAGATCCGCATCGCACCCAATTGCGCTGTGAAGCGGCATCCTGCTTGCGCGGCAAAAGCCAACGACGCCATGATTGGTGCCAGTTCCCTTGTTGTTGCGGTGGACGCGATCATCCCGGTCGCCGGCTCCAGACCCAGCAGATGCAGCGCGTTGTAGCCTTCGATTCCCACGATCGCCCCCGCCGCGGCACCCAGAACGACGATCACACCCGCAGTTCCGCCGCCGACCACAATCGATCCGTTGCCCCACGTGACATCGGCGAGAATCCGCAGAAATTCCTTCCGGTAATGCCTCAAGGTCCAGGGAACTGCGGCCAGCGCCCGGCCCAGAAAGGTGACCATGTGACCCAGACGCATGACAACTGTTGCCTGCGCCGTGACCACCTTGACGGCTGACCTCATACCCGGCGGGTAATACCGCGATGCCATCTAGAAACCCGTCCGCGGGAACATCAACACGTACAACTGTGTCAGGACCACGTTCACGACCATGAGGAGCAAGATCGACGCCACCACCGTGGCATTGACCGAGTTGGCAACGCCGGCGGGTCCACCGCGAGTGGTAAGTCCCTTGTGGCAGGCGACGATTGCCACGATCGCGCCGTAGAGCACTGCCTTGATCATCGTCAGGAAGAAATCACCGACAGTGGCAAAGGAGGCAAAAGTAGACACAAAACTGCCGGGAGTGCCGTTCTGGACAAAGGTGTTGAACAGGTAACCGGAAAAGAAGCCCACAAAACAGACGAGCCCCGTCAGTGCAACACCAACCGTGATCGCCGCCACCAGCCTGGGCACCACAAGCCTGCGGATCACGGAAATCCCCATGACCTCCAACGCATCGATCTCGTCGCGGATCTTGCGAGATCCGAGGTCAGCGCAGATCGCAGATCCCGCTGCCGATGCCATGAGCAGGGCAGCAACCATCGGTGCGCCCTGCCTGATTACCGCGAGGCCACTGGCAGCGCCGGCCAGCGATGTCGCACCGACCTGTCCGGCGAGCAAGCCGAATTGAATCGACAACGTCACGCCGATCGGTATAGCGACAAACAGAGTCGGAACAGCGGATGCCGACGCCATGAAGGCCGTCTGACGCACGAACTCCGCAACCGGAAAACGGAATGTCGCGATGTCGATCACCAAGTACTGGATCGCACGAAGCCCGAGAACACATTGTCCACCAACCGTTTCCAGTGCGGCAACGGGATGCCTACGCGTATATCCGTGCATCCAACCGGTGATTTCGCTTGATGCAGAACGCTTCTGGCCAAAACTTCGATCTGGGATCTCCATGGATCTTCCACTTTCCGTTCGCCCACAAGTTCAGTTCGCCGCCGCATACGAGAGTGGGCACGCATTGCGTCGAACCTGCCGTCACTGCTACCGAGTGATCTGCCACCTTCCGAACTGAGCATTGCCCCCAAAAGATGATGCCCACCTGTGCGGAAATCAGCTTTCACATTAAAATGCTGAGCACCTTCTTAGCATGAGTTGTCGAATGAGGTCAAGATCACAGCGCGCACCGAACCTTCGTCGCCGAGTGCGCATTACAGTATTTCCCCATCGAACACGCTGAAACACCAACCCTCACAAGGTGAATCAACGTAAGGAGCGTGACTGCATCTCGACCAATGCATGAATCAGTTTCTATTGCAAGGCAATCGGGAAATATCCCCGCCGGTCCATCAAAAATCCCGTCACGTCACCCACGGACACTGCTACCCCCTCGAGACATGCGCGAAACGAAGATCAACCCACCCGAACTCGGCGTGCAAGGGCAAACCCTGCCGCAGTAAATCCGGCTGAGCGGCACCTTGCTGAGCGAACATAAAACTAGACACTATCGGGCAAAGTGTCAAGGAAAATGGTTCTGCGGGGTCTTCGGCGCCACTGGTGAAAACGACCGGCACGGGTCGCGACAACAAAACCAGCCGCCTGGCGTGTGAACACAGGCGGCTATGGCAAATCACGAGCTATCGACACGGGTCGATCAGCTATCAGTTGCACTGCAAAAGAGCACCATTGACGACGCGCTCACACACCAGGCCGGTGATTCGCGCGTCGTCTTCCGGGCAGCAGCGGGAGAGCGTCACTCGACGCTCGCCCACTGCCGAAGAATTTCCGTCTGTTCTTTCAGACCTTGGGGCCCTCCAAAATGGTCACTGCTGCAACGGCTGTCGGCCCGCCGACGTTGTGGGCCAATCCGATCCGGGCACCGTCAACCTGATTGACAGCATCACCGCGCAGCTGTTCGAACAACTCGACACACTGTGCGACACCGGTCGCTCCCGGCGGGTGTCCCTTGGCGATCAGACCTCCACTCGGATTCACGGGAATGGAGCCGCCGATTCCGGTAGCTCCCGATTCGATGAGTTTGAACCCCTCGAACCGGTCGGCGAAGCCGAGATCCTCGTAACTGATCAACTCGATGCCGGTGAAGAAGTCGTGTACCTCTGCGACATCCACGTCGGACGGGGTCAAACCGGCCATCGAAAAGGCCTGCTTCGCAGCGCGAACCGTGGCAGGGAATGACGTCATGTCACGCTTGTGCTGGTGCATGACGGAATCCAGACCCAGGCCGACGCCGCGGATCCAGACCGGACGATCGGTGTATCGCTCCACGACGTCTTCTGCCGCCAGCACCAACGCTGCCGCGCCGTCACTCTGTGGTGCGCAATCGTAGGCACTGAACGGCGTCACGATGGTCGGCGCGTTCAGGGCTTCCTCGATGGTGATCTCGAAACGCTTGCAGGCCTTGGGGTTGTTGACGCCGTGAAGATGATTCTTGACGGCCACCATGGCCATATGTTCCCGGGTCGCGGGCGATTCGTGCAGGTAGCGACGCACATGTAGGGCGAAGCCGGCCGGAGCCACCAGACCGAGCGGGTAATCCCACGCCATGTCGCGGGCCATCGCTTCCCACTCCCACAGCATGTCCTTCGACGCACTCTCACGGAGTTTGTCTGCGCCCACGACCACTGCGACGTCGAAGGCCCCCGACGCGATTCCGAACAGCGCGTTGCGAACGGCATCATGGCCTGTTGCACAGGAGTTTTCGATCCGTGTTACCGGGATGTCTGCCAGGCCGAGAGTGTCCGCGAGAATGCCGGACGGGAATCCGTCGGGAGTTCCCATCGCACCGAACCAGGCTGCCTGCAGATCGGACTTGTCCAAGCCCTTGTCGATGCTGGCGGCGCATTCGGAGAAGGCCATGGGCAACAGGTCTTTGATACCCAGGGTGAAGTGCTCGGCGAAGGTTGTCATCCCCGCGCCGACTATCGCCACGTTTCTCATACCGCCTCCTGCTCGATCAGAAATGCTGTTTCCGGTTCGAATGCGTATCCGTAGTCCGGCACCCCGGAGCGGATCGCCACCCGCCGTAGAACCATCCGGCCACGATCGCCGAGATCGACAGTTCCCGGTTCGACGCCGGTCACCTTGACGAGCGCACGAACGTCGACGTCGTCGAGTTCCACGATCACCAAGGAGTAGGGAGTCTTCAGTCCGGGAACCGGAACATGAACGGTTACTTCGGTATACACCGACCCGGTACGTGGTAGTGGCACAAAGGTGTAGTCCGTCTGCAGTGTGCCGTCGTTGTCGACCCGATAGCGAGGGGGAAAGTCCAGGTCTTCGCTGTCCTCGTACTTCCCGGCTTCCCACCGGACTTTTGCGTCGAAGGCACGCTCGTAGGCTGCCAGCGAAATCGGAATATCGGCGCCTGGCACGAACTGGCCTTCCACTTTGGGACGCGGCGCGGGTTCCCGGCGGTGTACCTCAGCAGTGCCGTCCGCGACCCGGACTCCCGAGAGACTGGCCTGCTCGACACCGACGAGGGATCCTGTGCTTCCCGAATCGACCATGGCAGCAAGGGCAAACAGACCCGAACTCGCACCGAGTGTCGGTAGCCGAACCGGCTCACCCGCACACAATGTCGTGGCTTGCTTGTGGTCGACCCCGGCTACTGCGACCGGTGCATCCACCCACGCAGCTGACAGCGATGCAACAAATCCGCGTTCCTTGAGCAACCTGGGGTCGCCGTAATCGTGGACGACGCCAATGGAGTTACGAGTCCGCACCGGAAGGCTGCGCGACACCCGAGCGGCGGTGCGGACGCGCAATCCGTGGTCCGAGGTCAGTACAGCGGCAGCCCCTGCCGGTTCGAGGTCGACCCCGATGATCAGTGTCCGAGGCCGAGCATTGCTGACGGCGTCGAGCGTTGCGGGCGCACCACCGAGGCGCTCGACCACCTCCAGCTCGGGATCGAGCCCGAGTCCGGCCAGCAGAACCGCGGCATTGCTGCTTTCCAGCAGCGGCAGATCCCGGCTCACCAGAATGACGTGCTCTACGGAGGAGCTGGTGCTACACGCCGCTCTGCCGGCCTCGACCGCGAGAGTGATCGCGTCCTCGTCGTCACCCGGCACGCGGGAATCCGACGTCCCCCAGCACGGTAGGTACGTCCCTATCGAAGCGATGTATGACATGCCAGTCTCCCCGTAATCGTGAAAGTCGCTCAGAACTTCAAGCGAGAGCAGGTACGCGGTGAATCAGGAGGTCACTCCTGATGTCCATCGAGTGCATCTCGCCTCCCTCTGATTTGAATACGTAATTCTCATAAATGAGAATAATGCATTCTCGCTTCGGGAATTGTAGCAATCAGACAGACTCTCGCATAGCCCCACAGATGCGAGTCACCTCCCTCGATCGCCGGACTTCTGCCCGAGTGATCTGCCCTTCTTCGACTCTTGCGGGCATCATGAAAGCGAGAGTATGGTTCTCATAAATTGAAGGGAGATTCTTCTGATGGAGACTAAGGCGCTCAGCCCGGCATTGGGCGTAGAGGTCATCGGCATCGACAGCTTGGACGACGAGGCTGTAGTTGCGAGATGCCTGGAGGCATTGAAGTGGCGCGGGGTACTGCTCATCCGCGGTCTGCACCTCGACGACGAGGCTCAGGTCGCGTTCAGCCGCAAGCTCGGACCGGTATTGGCCCCCGCGGGCAAGGAAATTTTCAAGGTCACGCTCGACCCGGCCAAGAACCCGTCGGCCGAATACCTTCGGGGCACGTTCAATTGGCACATCGACGACACCACCAACGACGTGCCGGCCAAGGCGACGATGCTGACGGCACGGCACGTGGCCATGACTGGCGGTGGCACCGAATTCGCCAGCACCTACGCGGCTTACGAGAATCTGCCGGAGCAGGAACGTAAGCGTTACGACGATCTTCGCGTCGTACACAGCTTCGAAGCTGCGCAGCGACTTGTCGAGCCGAACCCCACTGACGAGCAGCTTGCATCCTGGCGCCGTCTGCCCACCCATGAATCGTCCTTGGTCTGGGAACACCGCGACGGACGCAAGTCACTCGTCCTCGGTGCAACGGCTGACTACGTCGTCGGAATGCAGCCTGACGAAAGCCGGGCGCTCCTCGACGAACTGCTCGCATGGACCACTCAGGAGCGCTTCTCCTACAGCCACACATGGGAGGTCGACGACGTAGTCATCTGGGACAACACCGGAATGCTGCATCGCGCACTTCCCTACGACCCCAAGTCGGAGCGAACGATGCACCGCACCACGATCCTCGGCAATGAGCCGTGGGCATGAGCGAATCCGCGAACGGAGAGAACGTGAGTACTCAGATCACGCGAACTGCAGTTGTCACCGGTGGCAGTTCGGGTATCGGTCGTGCTGTCGCAGAACGCCTGCGCGCCGACGGATACAACGTAGCCACGATCGACCTCACACCGTCAGACGAAAAGTATTCGTACACAGCTAATGTCACGGACCGCGCGCGGTTGGACGAGGTTCTGGCGGAGATCCGCACCGAGTTAGGTCCCGTCACCATCCTGGTGAACGCAGCCGGACTCGACGGATTCCAACGATTCACGAAACTGTCGTTCGACGACTGGAAGCGCGTCCTCGACGTCAACCTCGACGGCGTGTTCCACTGCTGCCAGGCGGCACTCCCCGACATGCTCGAAGCCGGCTGGGGGCGCATCGTCAACATTTCGTCGTCCAGCGCGCATTCCGGGCAGCCGTTCATGACTCACTACGTCGCGTCCAAGTCCGCGGTCAACGGACTCACCAAGTCCTTGGCGCTGGAACTCGGCCCCGAAGGAATCACCGTCAACGCCGTGCCGCCGGGATTCATCGACACCCCGATGCTGCGTACGGCCGAAGGCAAACGCCTCCTCGGCGGGACCGTCGAAGACCACATCGCCAAGACACCGGTTCGGCGCGTCGGCCGACCGGAAGACATCGCCGCAGCCTGCGCGTTCCTCATCTCCGAAGAGGCCGGCTACATCACCGGTCAGATCCTCGGCGTCAACGGCGGCCGCAATACCTAGTCCTTCCGCTGAACGCGCGGCAAATACACCTGTTGCGCAACCAGTTTGAACAACCCAACACATCGAACGAAGGGATTCACCATGGGACGCGTTGAAGGCAAGGTTGCGTTCATCACCGGCGCAGCACGGGGTCAGGGCAGAAGCCACGCGGCTCGGTTGGCCGAGGAGGGCGCCGACATCATCGCCGTCGACATCTGCGCCGACTTCGATTCCATTACCTACCCGATGGCCACTCCCGAGGATCTCGAGGAGACCGCTCGGCTCGTCGAGAAGCACGGTCGCCGCATCGTCACCGCCAAGGCCGACGTCCGTAAGGTCGACGAGCTGCGTGCTGCCCTCGAGCGCGGCGTTGCCGAGTTGGGTCACCTCGACATCGTTGTTGCTCAGGCAGGCGTAGCGGGAATGCGCGGCGAACCGGATATCGCGGCCTGGTCCGATACCGTCGACACCAACCTCGTCGGCACCATCAATGCCATCCAGGCAGCGCTGCCCTACCTGAGCAAGGGTGCCTCGATCATCGCCACCGGTTCGACGGCGTCCATGATCGACACCAGCAAGGTCGACGTACCGGGTAAGGACCTCGGCGGAGTTGCCTACGTGTTCTCCAAGCGTGCACTCTCCCACTACGTGCACGAGCTGGCGACGCATCTCGCACCTCGCGGAATTCGCGCAAACGTTGTGCACCCCACCAACTGCAACACCGACATGCTGCACAACGAATCGATGTACAAGTCCTTCCGCCCCGACCTCGAGAACCCGGGCCGTGAAGATGCTGTGCTGTCCTTCCCGGTTCAGCAGGCAATGCAGATCCCGTGGGTCGAGCCCGAGGACATCAGCGAAACCGTCCTCTTCCTCGCGTCGGAGCAAGCTCGTTACGTCACCGGCATGCAGATGCGCGTCGACGGCGGCGGCTACCTCAAGTCGTACGACTACCACATCTGATCTTCAGGCTTCGCCTTCACGAAACACATTCGTGAAGGCGAAGTTTCGATGCTCACCCTGCTCGCTATTTTTCAGGACGGATACATGAGCACCACGAATACCGTCGCCAGTTCGACTGGCACAATCGCTTCAGGCCCGGCTCCCGTTCACCGAACCGTCGATGTCGACGGTATTCCCATGTCCGCGTGGCTGATCGAGGTTCCGGAACCGCGCGCGGTCATTCTGGCTGTGCATGGCGGAGCCACGAACTCTGCATACTTCGACTGCCCCGGACACCCCCGAATGTCGCTGTTGCGCACCGCGGCAGCCCTCGGATTCACAGTGCTGGCGCTCGACCGGCCGGGTTACGGCAGCTCGAATCCCCATGCCACCGAATTGGCCGACCCCGATGTTCGCGTCGACATAACGTATGCGGCGCTCGAGCGTCACCTGGAGGGATTAGACCGCGGCGCAGGAATATTCGTTCTGGCTCACTCCATCGGCTGCGAATTGGCCACTAGGTTGGCCGCGGACGATCGTGGAGACGCCTTCCTCGGTATCGAACTCTCCGGCACGGGCCGAGAGCAACAGCCCCTTGCACAGGAAATCCTGGGCGTCACTGCCCGCAACGCCGATCCGATCGCCGTGCGTGAGTTGCTGTGGCAGCCGAGCCGGCTGTACCCGGAAGAACTGTTCGGCGGTCTCCCGATCGCATCCCGGACACCGAAGTACGAAGGTGACGTGGTGCGAAGCTGGCCACGCGAGAACTTCCCGAATCTCGCTGCACGCGTGCATATTCCCGTTCATTTCACGGCGGGCGAATACGAGCATGTGTGGCGTAACGATCCCGAGGCGTTGCTCACCGTCGCCGAGTTGTTCACCGCTGCACCTCGAGTAGTCGTGGACAAGCAGTTCGACGGTGGACACAACCTCAGCCTCGGCTATACCGCGACTGCATATCACCTCCGCGTCTTGGCGTTTGTCGAGGAATGCATCGCCGGCCGATCCGAATTCGCAGACCTGACAACAGACGACAGCACGGCCGCGCACGCGAGCCACGGAAGGTGACCCCATGAATTCCGCAGATGTTGCACTTCTACTGATCCGCTTGGCCGTGGGCTCGACCATGATTGCTCACGGAGTCAATCACTGGGTCGGTGGCGGAAAGATCGAGGGCACGGCTCGCTGGTTCAGCGGACTCGGACTACGTAACGGCACATTCCAAGCCTGGATGAGCGTAGTCACCGAAGTCGGTGCCGGCATCTTGCTGATCATCGGATTCCTGAATGCGTTTGCCTGTGCGGCGGTAATCTCGGTCATGCTGGTTGCCGGGATACTGGCACACCGCCCCAACGGATTCTTCATCTTTCGTGACGGCTACGAGTATGTGATGGTGCTCGCGCTGGTAGCGCTCGCAGCAGCCATGCTCGGGCCAGGCAGCATATCGCTCGACGGCGCACTGAACATCGACCTATCCGGGTGGGCAGGTGGCGGTATCGCCCTCGGAGTGGGCGCGGTCGGCACCGCCGTACTTCTCGGCTTGTTCTGGCGGCCACAGCTACAGGAGGTTTCATGATCACTCTAGGAGGACCAGCGATGCACGTAGGATTCATCGGACTCGGTAGCCAAGGCGCGCCGATGGCACGGCGAATCGTCCACTCCGGCTACGAAACCACTCTGTGGGCACGGCGTCCCGAAGCCCGCGTTCCCTTTGCCGACACCGCGGCCAAGTTCGCCGAATCTGCGGCGGAACTGGGCGCGGCAAGCGATCTCGTATGCATCTGCGTCGGCAGCGACGCCGATGTTCTCGACGTTGTCACGGGTGAGGACGGCGTCCTATCGGGGATGAAGCCAGGTGGAATCATCGCCGTGCACAGCACGGTTCACCCCGACACCTGTCGCGAACTCGGGGAAATAGCAGCTACTCGAGGAGTGTCCGTCGTTGACGCTCCCGTCAGTGGCGGTGGCATCGCCGCAACCGAGGGCCGCCTTCTGGTGATGGTGGGCGGAAGCGACGAAGACTTCGAACGTGTCCGTCCCGTCTTCTCGATGTACGCGAATCCTATTGTTCACCTAGGACCTTTGGGGTCCGGTCAGATCACGAAGCTGCTCAACAATCTCCTCTTCACCGCAAACTTGGCTACAGCCGCGAACACGCTTGCGCTCGGCCAGTCGCTCGGTGTTGATCCCAACCGCCTCGGAGACGTGATCTCGCACGGCACGGCAAACAGCTTCGCGCTGAGCCGGATCGTCTCTGCCGGTGGAACACTCGAGCGTATCGCCCAGCATGCAGGCACATTGCTCCAGAAGGACGTCGGGCTGATTGCAGATCTCGCGGCAACAGCCCAGGCACCCACCGGGGTCGTCCTGACCGCAGCTGATGCCACCCTCGAACTCATGGATCACCGCCGATGACGCGCGTCGGTTTCATCGGCGCCGGACGGATGGGCGGACCGATGGTCAGTCGCCTCGTCGAAGCCGGTCACGAGGTTCGCGGGTTCGCACGTTCCGCCGCAACAAAAACCGCGCTGGAAACTTCCGGTGCACAGGCCGTGTCCACCTTCGCCGACGTCGGCGGCGATACCGACATGGTGATCATCTGCGTCTTCACGGACGAGCAGGTTCGCGAGATCTGCCTCGGCAGCGACCTACTCGCGTCGATGCCTCGCGGATCGACCCTGGTGTTGCATACAACGGGAAGCCCGCGTACAGCTGAAGCCGTCACCGAGCACGCAGCACAGTTCGGTGTCTCAGTCGTGGACTCACCGGTCAGCGGTGGACCGCACGATATCGCCGCGGGTAGGTTGACCCTCTTTGTCGGCGGCGATGCCAACACCCTGGCACGCATCCAGCCGACCCTGGAAAGCTACGCCGACCCGGTTCTCTACGTCGGGCCCATCGGCAACGGGCAGCGGGTCAAACTTGTCAACAATGCCCTGTTCGCTGCTCAGATCGGCCTTATCACCGAAGCTGTCGCGCTGGGAACACAACTCGGCATCGATGAGGGCGATCTACTCGCAGCCCTTCCCTACGGCAGTTCCAACAGCCGTGCACTGACCAGTGTTTCTGCCAAGGGCTCGGCAGCCGCATTCGCAGATTCGGTCGGAGATTTCCTGCGCAAGGACGTGGGCGTCGTCCGAAAGGTCGTCACCGAACTGGACGGCAATCTCGGACTCCTCGACGACGCGGTCAACGCCGCACTGCCGAATCGCGTCTGACTCACGTCGGTTCTTCCGAATGGGATAGCGTTGCCGATGACACTATCGGCAGTCAATCGACCATGGTCTGGGAGAACAAGATGGGCGGGTCAGTCCTGTCGGGCAGTACCGATCTACCGGGGTACCGGCGTCTGGCTCTGACTCTCGCCGAAGCGGTCGCCGCCGGCCGGTACGACAAGGACACCCCGCTGCCCACCGACACCGAACTGATGACCGAGTACGGCCTCGGCCGGCAAACGGTGCGTCGAGCGTTTCAGGAGCTTGTGGCGGATGGGCTTGTGTATCGCGTCCGCGGCCGGGGAACATTTCCGACGGATCAGCCCAGCACCGGCCGCTCCGTCCGCTCCACCGATTCGATCGAACAGCTCGAAGAGTGGCCGGGCACGGAGATGGAAGTCATCTCGCCTCTCGAACTCAAACGCGACCGTGTCCACGCCGAGAAGCTCGAACTCGACGGTCTTGTTGTGGCGCAGTTGAAGGTTCGACGCTGGATCGACAATCAGCCGTATGCGGTCAACACGATCATTCTTCCGCCCGACGTCGCCGAAACACTGATATCGGAGAACCTGATCCCGACGGGCCGCGCTCCCGGAACCATCCTTGCCTCGGTCGGTAGCGTCGCAGGTCCTGTTGCCGGGGCTGAAGAAACCGTCACCGCGATTCTCGTATCCGACGACATCGCCGAAATTCTGAACACCGCACCGGGTAGACCCGCCCTTCACATCGAGCGGGTCTACCGGAACGGCAACGGAGTTCCGGTCGAAATCTCGTTGACGGTCCATGCGTCGGAACGGTACGAGCATCGACTCTCGATTCACCGTGCCGGCCACCACGGCTCCTGAAACTGCTTCGGCTTGCTCAAAGATTCTGGCTAGAAACATTATTCGGCCGAATGTGCCCGAAATGCCCCTTGAATCGAATGTTTGTTCGAGTACAATGGAGCGTAAGGGTGGGGAGGCCTTGATGACTACGGTGAGTGATTTCGTTTCGGTGGGGGATGTTGTAGCCGGTTCGGCGGTGGGTGTGCGCGGCAGGTTGTGGCGTCTGCGTCCGTCCGACGTTCGGGACGTCGCCATCTCGGCGTCTGCGGAAATCCTTCGGTTGGAAGCGATTCGGGTTGCCGCGGTCGACGCGTTGGCGCTCAATCCGGATGAGCAGGTGCTCTGCTACCGCGGTGTGGGCCGATGGTTGGCGGCGAACACGATGCTGCAGAACGCGGCCGGTAACAAGATTGCCGCCCTCGGCGCCGCGCTGCGCGCGTTCCCGGATATTACTGCTCAATTCGAGGCCGGTGATCTCTCGTTCGATCATGCGGCAATAATCGTCGCGTTCTGCGAATCCCCACCAAAAGGTATGCCTACGACTGCTTTACCGTCCTGCATGAAGACTCTTCTCGCTGCCGCGTCCGGTGTGGAGGCGACCACCATTAAGCTGCGGTATGCGATTGCGGTTTTGGAGCGGATTTTCGAATCCGACGACACACCACCCGGCGAGGACGACGACCTCAACGTCTTGCGGATTTCGCCGACGCTCAACGGTCGAGTCGCTATCAAAGGCGATTTCGACGCGTTGACCGGCGAAATGTTGTTGTCGGCGCTCTCGAAGTTGTCGATGCCGAAACCGGCCGCCGACGGAACCCCCGATCAGCGATCGGCAGCCAAGCGCACCGCCGACGCCTTCACCGAACTCATCCGCCGCTACCTCGACAACGCTGTCACCGGTGTTGACGGTGGTCAGCGTCCACATGTGAACGTGCATATCACCGCGAAAGACCTTGCCGAGCACCGGGAATGCGCCACCATGCGAGCTGACAGCGATGTCGCATCGGGTGACGACGAGCCTGATGTCGGGGATCTTGACGTCGGCTACATGCCGTGGATGGGACCACTGAGTGTGAGCCTGACCCGGATGCTCGCGTGCGATTGCATGCTCTCGACCGTGTTGATGGACGGTAAGGGCGCACCGCTCGATGCGACGCCACATAAACGCCTCGTCACAGCAGAACAGCGGACGGCACTGATCGCCCGGGACAAAGGCTGCGCCTTCCCCAACTGCGATGCGGTACCCGCCTGGTGCGACGCCCACCACATACAACCCTGGTCAACCGGCGGTCTGACGGTGATGGACAACCTCACCCTCCTCTGCCGCAACCACCACCGATTGATCCACAGCACCAGCGGCTTCCGCGGCATCTGGGAAATCAAAATGGGCGATGATCACAAACCCTGGTTCATCCCACCAGCGGCGATCGACCCGAAACAACGACGCCGCCGCTCCACCACCCGCCAAGGCCCGGTCCACCGAGACTAAAACCGGCTGCGCCGGAACTACACACCGCGTGAGAGCTTCGCATCACCAGTCAAGGCGATGCGAAGCCCACACCCATGCGCAGGTCCGGTGAGGTTCACGCGGGTGGCCAACCCCAACCACCACAGACCCTCAACCGCCACAAACTGATTCCTCTCCCGCCAAGGTCGTGCGGTGCATGAGCCGCTGAGACGAGGGCTCGAACTCCGTTGCTCGATGCAGCATTCCGGTGTTGTCCCAGATGACCAGGTCACCTTTGCGCCACACCTGACGCAGGACGTATTCGGGTCGCGTGGACCACTCGAGCAGTCGATCCAACAACGCACGACTTCGCTCGATCGGCCAGCCGACAACTTCGGACGCGGTAGCGCCCAGCAACAGCGACTTCCGTCCGTTCTTTCTCGTCCATACCAACGGATGAACCTGCGCTGGAACCCGCGCCCAGGCTCGCCTGGTTGCCTCGTCGGGATCCGGATTCGCCAGCGACTGTGCATGCCCAAAAGTGTGCACAACCTCGAGAGACTCGAGCTCGGCCTTCTCCTCGTCGCTCAAGCCGTCATAGGCTGCGTACGTACTGGCGAACTCTGTATCGCCGCCGGCCGGATCTACCTCACGAGCGGTCAGAAGCGTCGCCTGCTGCGGAATGACTTGTGTGGCACCGTCGATGTGCCAGTGGAAGTTTCCCGCTCGATACGACGCGAGGATTGCGTTCGTCTTGGACGGGTCCATGGTGATGGTCTGAATCTCCGGGAGGCGGTGCTCGCCGGTGGATTGCACGACGACGGTGCCCAGTGCACGACTAAGAGCCAACAGGGCGTCGTCGTCGATGTTGATCTCGCGGTACACCAAGACCCCATGCCGGTCCAGGAGTTGCCGAATCTCTCGGGCGGAGTCCGACTTCATGAGATCGTCGGCAGTGAGACCTGCGACCTCCAGTCCGACGGTCGATGTCATGGGACGTGTGGAAGCAGGCAAGAAAAACTCCTCGATCGGCACGTTTCTCGAAAAATACTGGGAAGAGGTACTTTTGGCGCTCGGTCAGCAGGCTGACGTCAAGCGATCTCGCGCACTACACGACAGTAGCGCACTTGCTATACAGTCGTACCAATTTTCGAGAAAAGTTGCGATCCGTTTCTTACGTCCGCGACCGCTTTGTACGTGCAGTCTGCGTGACGCGAGGCTCCACTGAATCGATGTAGCCCTCGAGCGCTTCCACCACTTCGGCATGCGCAGTGTCGACGCCGATACCCGATTCCAGGTTGAGGAACTTGGGAATCCCGGTGATCAGCAACACCATTGCGCCGTGAGACAGCCGGCCGTCCGGCCGAGTATCCGGTCCGAACTTACGAGCCACGGCATCCATCTGCAGTTGCCGGACCCGTTCGGTGACTTCGGCAATTTCAGCACGGATTGACTCACGGTGATTGCCAAGCGCCATGAACTCCGTCATCAGAGCACTTGTGGCTTCATCCCAGCTGTACTCCCACAACACATGGAGAGGATCTTCTGCTCGCTTCTGCAGCGCAGATTGCAATACCGCGAGGTTGCGATCGGTGTACCGGGCGATTGCGGCACGGAAGATGTCGTCAAGAGTGGGAAAGTAGTACTGGACCAGGCTCGCGGTCACACCGGCCTCAGCTGCCAACGATCGATAGGTCACGCTGGCGTAGCCGGTGTCCAGCATCATCTTCTCGACACTGTCCAGCAGAACATCTCGCGTCTTCGACTTCTCGGCACCCACGCGCCGCGGCGATGAAGCCATGACCACCTCACTCCGCTGAATTCGAAACCCCGTTGGATTCGAATCATCTTCGCACCCGACGAGGTGTCATGGAATGAGGGGTACGCGCCTCGCGTCACGCCCACTGAGCTAATCGTGAAGCGACACCTGGGCAGGCTCCTCGAGGTATCGCACGACCTCGGTTTGGTCCGCCCCCGGAGCCAAGCCTTCGACAGCGGTTTCCCAGATCTTTCCGAGCGTGTCACCCAGAACAGTGGATACGTCCTGAGAACGAGCCAGATCCAAGGCGATACCGATGTCCTTGCGCATCAGAGTTGCGGCGAAACCCGAGTCGAATGTTCCCGAAAGAACAAACTTTTCGTACTTCGTCTCCGTTGCCTGGTTCCGGCCACTACTGGCATTGATCACCGAAAGTAGCGTCGCCGGATCGATACCGAATTTGCGGCCCACCAACATCGCCTCGGCTGCGGCAACAAGACCGTTGGCTGCAAGAAGGTTGTTGAGTGCCTTTGCAGCGTGTCCCGAGCCAACCGGACCGACGTGGATGATTGCCGTACCGGTAGCACGCAGGAGCGGCAGAACCTCTGCGACCACATCGGCGTCACCGCCCGCCATCACGGCAAGATCCGCCTTCAGCGCACGTCCGACTCCGCCACTGACCGGGGCGTCGACCACTCGAATACCCTGCTCGGCGGCTGCTTCAGCCAACTTCTGAGTGCGGTCCGGAATGCTCGATCCCATGTCCACGATGGTGCTACCTGCCTGCAGTTGCGACAGTAGTCCCCCCTCACCGAGAACCACGGCATCTACGATGTCACTGGTCGGCAGGACGAGCACCACCACATCACACTTCGCGAAGTCCGCGAAATCCGTTGTGCCCACGGCGCTCGGATGACTGTCGAGAAACCGTTGCTGCGATGCGGCGTCGGCGTCACGGACGATCAACTGTTGGCCGGAGTTGACGAAGTTGCGGGCAATCGGGCCACCCATCGCACCCAGCCCGACCAGGCCGACACTTTTGCCCGGCAACGGAATCACGCTCATGCGGAGACCTCCGCGGTGAGGGGGCCTAATTCGGCAGTCAGGGTTTCCTGAACCACTCGCATCGCCGCCATGCCCATGGGCACTCCCACGTAGGCCGTGGCGTGGATAACGGCTTCGGTGATCTCTGTGCGAGTCAGGCCGTTGCTCAGACCCACGCGAACGTGGACGGACAACTCATGTGGCTGGCTGAGGGCGATCAGAATTCCGAGATTGATCAGCGAACGACTCCGTCGGTCCAGGCCTGGCCTGGTCCATGCACCGCCCCACACGAACTCGCTCACGAACTTCTGCAATTCTTCGCCGTCAGTCCCGGCATTACGGGTCATAGCCGCATCGACGTACTCCGCACCGAGGACTTCCCTACGCACTGCCAAACCGGCCTCGAAGGCGGTCTGGTGAGCCAGATCAAGCGGGCTCTCTTGTGTCACTGTGAATCTCCCTCGAATTTGATGGTCACACACTTGACCTGGCTGTAGTGATGGAGTGCCTCCACGCCCTTTTCGCGCCCGTAACCGCTGTTCTTCCACCCGCCGAACGGAGTCTGCACGGATCCGGTCGACCAGGTGTTGACAAACACCTGACCAACTCGGATCCACTCGCTGACCCGCAGTGCCCGCGACACATTGCTGGTCCAAACACCGGCTACCAGTCCGTAATCCGAGTCGTTGGCCAGTTCGATCGCCTCGTCTTCGGTATCGAACGCGAGCACGAGAACCACCGGTCCGAATATCTCTTCGCGCGCGATCCGAGCCGAGTTGTCGACTCCGATGTACACCGTGGGATCGATGTAGAAGCCGCCGGTCTCCTTCGCCACCGCAGACACGGTCCCTCCGGTTACCGCCTGGGCGCCTTCGGATTCCGCGATTTCGAAATATTCCTGCACCCGTTCGAACTGCGCCCTCGTGATGAGCGGGCCGATATCGCGCCCGGGACGCACTGCTGCGGCGCCCGCAGCCAATTTGCGTACGACCTCGTCGTGGATCGACCGATGAACCAGGAGCCTGGTTCCGGCTGAACACACCTGGCCGGCATTGGCCGTGAATGCGAGCAGCGAACCTGCGACCGCCTTCTCCACATCGGCGTCGGCAAAGATGATGTTGGCGGACTTCCCGCCCAATTCCAGTGTGACCGGGATGATTCGGTCGGCGGCAATACGCCCGATGGCACGCCCGGTGCCCACAGACCCGGTAAACGCCACCTTGGACACATCCGGATGGGCCACCACTGCGGCGCCGGCATCCTGTCCGGTACCGAGAACCACGTTGAATACTCCGGGCGGAAAACCCACTTCGGACGCGAGTTGGGCCAACCGAACGGTCGACGCCGACGTGCTCTCCGACGGTTTGACCACCACCGTGTTGCCGGCTGCCAAAGCTGGTGCGCACGCCCTCGCTGCCTGGTTCAGTGGCACATTCCACGGCGTGATGACACCGATTACTCCGAAAGCCTCACGGCGGGTGTACACATGCTGATCCGGTGCGACGTCGAGAGTGTCACCCGCGGGCATGCCGATCAGTCCGCCGTAGAAATCGAAGTACGTCGCCGAGTTCTCGACTTCAGCCAGCGCCACGGCCTCCGGCTTACCGGTTTCACTGATCTCCAACCGGGCCAACTCCGCGGAATCGGCGCGCATGGCCCGGGCGAGGTCACCGAACAACCGCGCCCGAGCAAGCGCCGGTATCTGCTTCCATGTCGTTTCGGCGGCAGACGCAGCCTTAACCGCAAGGTCGACGTCGTGAGCATTGCCGCACGCGAGCTGCCTTGCCTCACATCCGGTTGCCGGATCTGTAACAGCCATGTAGTCGGCACTGGTCGGCATCACCGCACTACCGGCGATCCAATGATCGAGCTTGTCCAACGCACTTCCCATCTACAAGATGACGTAATAAGCCGACTCTTATGTTGAGAATCTAACAAAGTGCCGACTCTTTGTCGATGCTTTCCAAAACTGAGCAGCGTCGCTACAACTCCTGCGGCTCCAACACCGCGCGCCGCTCGTTCAGGAAGTCGTGCGGGTAGCCGAGTCGTACCCGCGATGCAGCGTCGAGACGCTCCTGTTGCCCCTCGTCGAGCGTCACATGCAGTGCGCCGAGGTTGTCTCGAAGCTGTTCCACCGTCCGCGCGCCGATCGACGGCATGAGCCCGCGACGTATGACCCACGCCAAGGCAACCTGCGCAGGGCTGACTCCGAGTTCGGCTGCAATGTCGCCGGCAGCGGTTCGGGCCTCCCGACCGGCAGGCGAGAGTCGTTCGGGGTCACCCTTTCCGGCAAGCAAGCCGCGAGCCAAGGGACTCCACGCGCACACGGCCACATCCAATTCGCTCGCCATCGGAAGAAGCTCACGGTCGGGACTTCGTGCCACCAAGGAGTATTCGACCTGCATGGCGCAGTACGCACTCCAACCGCGCAGCTCGGCGATTGCATTCGAGCGGGCAACCACCCAGGCCGGCGTGTTGGTGACACCGAGCGCCAAGACCTTGCCACTGCGGACCAGATCGTCGAGTCCGCGGAGCGTCTCCTCGGCCGGCGTCTGCCGATCCCACGCATGCACCCACAACAAGTCGATGTAGTCGGTGCCGAGGCGACGCAGACTCTCTTCGACACTGCGACGCAGGCTTTTCCGATGATTTCCACCCGAATTGGGATCACCCGGATGCGTCGGCAGCGTGTACTTGGTACTCACGACGACATCGTCGCGCTCGGAAGCGATCAGCCGCCCGAGAATCGTCTCGCTCGCACCGTTGGTGTAGTTATTCGCCGTATCGATGAAATTGCCACCGGCACTGCGGAACTCCTTGTAGATGCCCTGACAGGTGGACTCGTCTGCTCCGAAACCCCAGTCCGTTCCGAACGTCATGGCGCCCAGACACATTTCACTGACACGTAGTCCGGATCTACCGAGCACTCGCAGAGGCATACCAGCGCTACTCCCGGCTTCAGGCATCGTCGTCCACTACCCAGTTGACAAATCGATGCAGCGGGTACATGCCGTCGTGCGGGCTGCCCATACTGCCGGTCAACGCGCTACCCAGCTTCACCACACGCTGAACTCCCGCTGTTGCCAGTCGATCTCGAACCTCAGGCTTGCGGTGTGTCGGGTAGACACCCACGGTCTGTGTTGCCACCGTCGCGAAATGTGCCGCATCGGCCATCGATGCAATGGGGACGACGTTGACCGTCTTGTTGGTCGGGTGGAAGTCCACCGGTTCCGGTGAGCGGACAACAAGACCACTGCCGTCATAGCTGCCCCAGATGCGGTAGTCGGGCTCGAGGAATCGCATGCCCTCAACTTCTTCGCGAATATCGCGCGGCGTCTTGGGGCCAACGGCCTCGGCAAAGTCGCGGTCGACTCCCAGACGCTCACACAGCAACGCACAGAAGCGATCCACCTGCTCGATGTCACCCTCGACGGCAATGTGACGCGCCGCAAGGCATGCGTCCTGGTTGAAGATCGTGGCGTCGGACGCTGCCAACTCCGCTACCTCACGGAGGGTTTCTTCGGACTCGAAGGCTTCGCGTCCGATGACGGACATCGAAACCTTGGGGTCGAAGGAGATCAGCTGGAAGCCAGGACCGGCGTACTTCGCGGCGTTCTCGATGGCGGGGCCACCACCCCACGCCACAAGCTTGTCGAAGTACTGGGAGCGGTAGAGCACGCTCTCGACCTTCTCGTCGCCGCCGCGCCAGTACACGGCGGACATCGAGCGCAGGATCGGATGATCTGGTTCGATGTCGGACATGGTGCGCAGTACCGCCACTGTGGTGAACGGGTCGGCCGAGGGCATCTTGAAGACGTTGACGGCCTTGACAAGCGCCGCGTCGGCGATCGACGTCATGGCGGCGCTCGGCGAGTTTCCGGCAAGCATGTGCACGAGTCTGGGCGGGAATGCCCGGACCCGGCTCACACGACCGTTGGGGTCGGTGCGTTCCACCCATCCGTCGAGGAGGTTGCGATCGCCGAAGGTGCGGTCAAGACGGTATTCCATCGCCTCCCGCGTCAGGAACTGTCCCGGCCGCGCAAAAGTGTTCTCGATGATTCGCCTGGGCAGCGCGCTGACCTGAAGGGTCATCTCGAGGGATTCCTGCAGGTACTCGTTTGTCTCGAGCGTGAGGTGCTTTGCCGTCTCGACCAGGAAGTCGATGATGTCCGTGACCGGCACGTCGAATGCCGGTCCGGGTTCGGTGCGTGGCACGAATAATCTGTTCAGTTCCAGAGCGGGCGTGACAAACGGAACCCCGAAGTCCCGCGACAGGTACTCGGTATCCTCACCCCAGACGAGCTTGCCTCGAATGAAGTGGGGTACCCGGATCTTGGACTTGCTCGGTGCGAGTGTTGATGACGTGGTCATAAATGTTTCTCTCAGTCCTCGAGGAATCCGCGGACGTACGCGTCCGTGGTGCCGGCACAGGTGATCTTGTCGTCGTCTGCCAGATCGGAGTAGCGGGTGATGTCTGCGTCAACCGTGGGGCCGGTTCGGCCACAGGAGCATTCACCGAGTTCGACCGAGATTTTGTCTCCGGTGATCGTTCCGCCCCAACGTCCGTCGACGGTGGTGTCGAAGAACGCGGCGCGGCCTTCCACCTTGCCGTCCGACTCCGGTGCAAGCGATTCGCCGTTCTTGTCGAGAACGAACAGAACCAGCTCCGAAGGAACGTGGTATCGACCCGACACGCACTTCGGCAAACGAATATTCAGCTCTTGCATCGAGTAGTAGTGAAAGAACCGGCTCGGATCGATATTCAGCATCCGGAAGATCTGGTTCTGATAGTCGGCCGGCAACGACATACCCTTGAGCCCGCCGCCCGCAGTCATTGCATTCTCCCCCGTGATGTCGCCCTCCTTCATTCCGAGTTCTCGCAGAATCTCGGTGAGGCGGAACAGGTTCGGGAACTGAGAATTGAAGAAGATCTTCTCGGTGCGGTGTTCGATGATCTGCTCGGCCCAATGACGCAGGCGGCGTTCGTTTTCCGCTTGACGGGCAGCGGCTGCTGCCTCATGGGTAGCGAGCTCGTCCGGTGCAGCGGTCCCGTCGGCCATCGCCTTTCGCATGGCGGACAGACGCGCCATGTACGCATAGTGACCGCTTGCCCCCGCACCCGATGGCGGTTCGATTCCGTCGGGGCGGCCGTACTCCTTGTAGATGAGGTCGCGCATGGCGTTGTGTCCACTCAAGCCGGTTTCCGGCCCGACCGGTATGACGTGCCACGAGTTGTCGCGATGAATTCCCAAGTCGGTCAGGCAGTCCAGCATGTTCTGCATGGACACTTCGCGATCCCGCACGGACTTGTTGAGGAAGGAACTCTTTCCGCTCGTCCCGCTCGAACTCGACACCAGGTGCCCGACTGCCTCGAGAGCATCGATATACCCGTCGACGTCGACGACGTCCGACACGTCCACGCCCTCGACACGATGTGCCGAAAGCGAATCGAGCCACCGATTAAGCTGTGCCCATTGACCTTTGGCGATCAACGATTCCGGGTAACTCTTGTACGTGGTATGCGGAAACAGCAGCGGAATCATGTCCTCGCGGCGTGCGATTTCGGTGATCCCCTCGTCGCCTGCCCGCTGCTTCAGTACCGGTACCTGCTCACGCAGTTCCTGGAATCGCGCGTCGAGTCGCTCGACGATCTCATCTCGCTGTGTGGTCGTCCCTGACATTGTGCCTCCAGTCGATGTGGCCCCCGGAATTAACTTTACCCATTGGTTTAGTTTTCTGTCTATAGCTGAGTTCGACTGGCACACTGATGTTCATGACGTCGTACAAGTCCGAACCGGGCGCAGCCGGAGCACGCCGAAGCCGCGGGGGGCGCCCCACTCTCGAGCAAGCCACCGCGCTGGATCACGCCATACGCGAAGGCGCCCTCGCCATGTTCCTCGAGCATGGATACGAGGGGACGTCCATGAATGCCATCGCTGCCGCGGCCGGCACTACCAAACCAACGCTGTACACGCGATTCCCCACCAAGGAAGCAGTCTTCCGCTCGGTTCTCGGCTGGGCTGTCCAACGCACGGATTGGCCTGTGCCAGAACCACCTGCGCCTGATCTCGACAACCTGGAAGTCGCGTTGACCACCATCGCGAGGACGGCACTGAGCCGCGCCCTGAACCCGTCCATGATCAAACTCGAACAGATCGCGATCACCTACGCGGAACGCTTTCCGGACATCGCCCGTCGGACGCACGGAACGGGATTCTGGCCACGTAAACAGTTGGTCACAGATCTACTCGTGCGGCATGCCGAAGCCGGCGAGATCGTCGCCGAGGAACCAGACGTACTCGCCGAACTCTTTCTCGGCATGGCGTCCGGCGGTCCGGCCCGCCTGGCCTCGTTCGGAATTGTGCACGACCCGGCAGATCAAGAACGACATGTTCAGTCCGCGGTAGCACTGTTTCTTCGAAGTCTCAGACCCGATTGAGTTCGACTAGGCGGGCGTTATTGTGCGTAAACAGAATTCGGTGATCCGGTCGATATCCGAATCGGTAGGCTGAATCCGCTGCCAGAGGTAGTCGGAGAGCTTTCCGACTGTTGCGTGTGCCGCCAATGTGGCATCGAACTCCGGTGCTGCGCTGCCCAGTTCCGCAAGGGGACCACGCAGCAGGGTCGCCAGTGGACCGCTCGCCGACGGTGGCCCCGATACTGCGCCGACGCCCGTCCCACCCGCATTCCAGAGCACCGCTCGGGTAGTGGCTGCCGAGTCTTCGTCGGCCTGGGAAAGGACGCCCTCGACCCACCGCCGAATCTTCCCCTCCGGGGTGTTCTCCTTGTCCATCTGATGCGCAACATACGTCGTCAAACGCTCCGAGCCATCCTCCAAGATTGCCGAAACCAGTGCATCTTTCGATTTGAAATGCCGATAGAAGACATCGTTGGACAGTCCCGCTTGCGCCACGATATCGGCGACCCGAGGACGTGAGTTCGTTCCCAGCGATCTGATGACCACCAACGCGGCGTCAAGCAATCGGCGAACCTCGCTCGCATACACAGCGCCTCGATCTGCCAAGGCCCGCGCAGCGATTCGGGTTGCCAGATCTTGTGCCGGCTCGGTGGTCGAACCACTCATGTCCATCGGAAGAAGATACCCCGTCACGAACGAGCCGCACTCAGTCCACCGCTGGTATGCACCGCGGCGCAGATTCCACCGTCGACGAGAATATCTGTTCCGTTGAGGAAGCTGGCGTCGTCCGAGAGCAGGAACGACACGACTGCTGCTACTTCGTCAGCCGTACCGGTCCGAGCAAGAGGCGTCTGCGTGACCAGCGCACTCAGATGCGCGTTGTTCTCCGCTTCTTGTCGGCCCTGAGGGGTGTCGATCAGTCCGGGCGACAGCGAGCACACGCGTGCGCCGACGGCTCCCAATCGCACGGCCTCGTGTTTCACGAAACGCTGAACACCGTATTTCGCCCATGCGTACGCGGCGCCGGTGTGTTCGATCGCGGGCCCGACCGCTTCGTAGATCTCGTCCAGAAAGTTCTCTCGCAGAGGATCTTCCAATGCCGCAGCGGTGGCAGCGTCCGGCTCGAGCGACGCCAGTGTCGGCGCCATGGACGCAAAACACACCATTGCCGTGCCAACCGTGGCGAGCGGGCGCAACGCTTCCGCAAGCAACGCGGTACCCACAAGATCGACAGAAAAGATTCTGCGCCAGTCGGCCATGGTCGGCGAGATTCCGGCGACATGTGCGACCGACCGCAAGGTTCCGAGTTCACGTACTCGATCGACTAGACGAGCAAGCCCGACTGCGTCCGTGACATCGAGAACAAATGGCTCTACGACGGCGCTGCCGGTCCCGGAAAGTTCAGCTGCTGCTGCCGCCACGGTTTCCGGGTCCAGGTCGACCAGCAGCAAACGGTCCACCGAGTCGGTCAGACGCCGTGCGCAGGCAAAACCCATGCCACGCCCCGCGCCGGTCACAATTCCGACAGTTGTCATGACTTCGCACCAACTTCCGGTTCCCGCGCGAGTGGTGTCGCCCAGCACTGTTCGAGGCCGCTCTTCGCGGTTCTGCTCACGAGTTCGATCCGAAATCCCCACGGACTGCGCTGGAAGGAGAAGAACGGTATGCCATCGGGCCCGAGACGTGTTGCCTCGGTGACGTATCCGTGGCCGGCAAGTTCTGCGGAGTCTGCCGCGACGTCGTCGGACCAGTACCCGACATGATGGATGCCTTGTCCTCTACTTGCATCCCACAGCGTCGACTGTGGAACGGCGCGAACGATTTCCACGCGCGGAGCGGTCACCGAATACGCACATCGCAGGTCAACCGTGGCATCACCGCTCGGCAATGTGACGTCGATCGGGCCACCGACCTCAGGGCCCCATTCGTACCCGAACAGCGACGACAGTTCGTCCCTGGTCTGCTCGAAGGTCTCGGTGACGATCCCGAGATGGAAGAGATCTTCGGCCTTCATTCCGCGGCCACATCGATCTGCGGCGCCTGTGACACCCGTACGCGCACGACACCCAGAACAAGATTCTTTGGCATGAGAAGAATATTCTCACCCCGGAGCCCGTAATGCAAGAGAATTGCGGGATCCCCGCAAAGCGGCACGCGAACAAAGCTTTACACAACAATGCTCCGGCTGTCGATGCACGTTCACGCGCATCAACACCCGGAGCATGTGGCTTCTCGATCCTTCCCGCACCGGACTGTGCGCGGGAAGTAATTCACTAACCGACTGACACGAGGTTCACTCCGTCTGCCGGACACTTGCCGAACAGACTGACCCCACGAAACATTTCGGTCGCGGTGACAGGATCGGGTGAGCTGGATGCGGCCGCGAGTGCGTGTGACTTGAAAACCATTGCAGCGCGGCTCAACTGGTGCGAGCTCGGCCCGAAGTGATGAGCAAGATCGCTCGGGACGTTGTCACCCCACAACGTGACGTCGATAATGCCGCGATCGAGGGTATCGAGCAATCCTTCACGCACCATCGCATTGGACTCGAACAGATCACCAGCCAGAGCAATCGCCTGCGGGCGCGGCCCGTTGGGCGAGGCCATCACGGACTCCAAATCCAACGTGGTTGCCCCGAGGATCTGCAACGGCCGAGTGTTCTCGTGCTTTTCGACGATCACCGTGACGTCCCAGCCAGCCATTACCTGGTCGAACATCCACCCGCCTGCATGGCGCACTACGTCGGCAACGCTCGGAGCGAGGACTGCCAGACGGTACCTCAGGCTGTGCCGGCGAGCGCGAGCTGTCGAGTCAGCGATTGCGTGTAGTCCTTGAATATTTCGGTCAGTGGAATCGAACGATCGAGCAGCCATGAGGTCTCCATTCCGTTGAGAAACGCGACAATCTCTACGGCCTTGACGGCCGGGTCAATATCATTGCGGTATTTTCCTGCGCGTTGACCGCGCAGAATACCTGCGGCAATCGTGTCGATTGCCGCACGCTGCCGAGCGAGCAGGCGACCATGCAACGGGGCTTCCGGATCCAAACTCTCGATCAGAAGCACCGAGTACATCCCGATCAAGTGAGGCGAGCGTTCGAACCGCGCACCCACTTGCTCGAGCTGTTCTATGACATCGCCGGTTCGATCAGCATGAGCGTCGTCATCTGCATCCCGCGCGTCGAGCACGGCATGCAGTAACTGTTCTTTGGACTCGAAGTGGTGCAAAAGTCCAGCCGACGTCACACCGGCTTCACCGGCGATCTGCGCAAGCGTCGTACTGCGCCACCCGTTTAGAGCAAGAAGTCGCTGAGCAGCGGAAAGGATGAGCTGTTTCCGGTCTTCGCCCTTTGCTAAAAGAGTGGCGTACGGGCGCTGCGCGGACATCGAACTCCTCTGCTCAAAGCAACCTACTGAACACACAGTAGGTTGTTTTCAGCTCTGTGACAAGCGTCTCATCAAAGATTAAGTTGTGCAACAGGACACAGTTAATCTGCCGCTTTTCGGTGTCGCCGCGAGCGCAAAAACCCTAAATTGCCTACAACCCGAGGGACTTCGCGATGATCACCTTCATAACTTCGCTCGTACCTGCATAAATACGGGCCACCCGAGCATCTGTGTACAGCCGCGCGATCGGATACTCCATCATGTAGCCGTAACCACCGAAAAGCTGAAGGCATCGGTCGACCACGCGCGCTTGCATTTCGGTGCAGAACAACTTGACCCGCGCTGCATCAGCACCCGACAACTCGCCGTCGACCAGATCGAGAACCGCCCGATCGATCATCGTCTGCCCGGCCTCGATCTCCGCCGACATCGCCGCCAATTCGAACTTCGTATTCTGGAACGACGCAACCGGCGTCCCGAAAGCCTTGCGTTCCTTGACGTACTCGATAGTTGCCGTCACTGCGGCCCGAGCCTGAGCCACCGAACCGACAGCAACAGTCATCCGCTCCTGCGGAAGATTGCGACCGAGGTAACCGAACGCGGCGCCTTCGTCACCCAATCTGTTAGCAGCAGGCACTCGCACATTGTCGAACGACAACTCGACTGTGTCCTGAACCTTGCAGCCCATCTTGTCGAGAACACGCCCGCGAGTGAACCCGGGCATTCCATCCTCGACTACCAGCAGTGAAAGACCAGCGCGTCGATTCTCCGGATCCGTCGACGTGCGCGCGACAACGATCACGAGATCGGCGAGCAAGCCGCCGGTGATGAATGTCTTGGCACCGTTGATCACGTACTCGTCCCCGTCGCGCACCGCAGTGGTGCGTACGCCCGCAAGATCGGAACCGGTACCCGGTTCGGTCATCGCGATCGCCGAGAGAAGTGTTCCTGCCGCCAACCCGGGGAACCAACGTGATCGCTGCTCTTCGTTAGCGTAGGCAAGGAAATACGGAAGGATCACATCGAGTTGTGTGCGGACCGTACTCAAGGTGACCAGAGCGCGCGCCGACTCCTCTTGCAAAATGACGTTGTACCGATAGTCGGGCATTCCCGCTCCCCCGTACTCCTCGGGGATTGCGGTACCGAGCAGCCCCAACGAGCCGAGTTGTTCGAAAGTTGCCCGCGGCATCTGGCCGGCCTTTTCCCACGACGGATACTCGGGGACAACGTGCTTCTCGATGAAATCGCGGGCGAGCTTACGGAATGACTCGTGATCGGGAGTGAACACTTCTCTACGCATTTTGTCTCTTCCTCACACAGCCAGTTCGACGAGCGTGGCGTTTGCGGTGCCGCCACCCTCACACATTGTTTGCAATCCGTACTGAATTCCGTTGTAGCGCATGTGATGGATCATTCGAGTCATCAGAACCGCTCCGGAACCACCGAGCGGATGTCCGAGCGCGATCGCGCCGCCGAGGGGGTTGACCAATGCCGGATCCGCACCGGTTTCCGCGAGCCACGCCAGCGGCACCGACGCGAAGGCTTCGTTGACCTCGAACACTCCGACCTCGTTCAAGTCGACCCGAGCCTTCTTCAAGACCTTGTCCGTCGCCGGAATCGGACCGGTGAGCATGAGCACCGGATCGGAGCCGGTCACGGCGCCTGCGCAGTAGCGAACGATCGGCGTCAATCCGAGCTGGCGTGCCCGCTCCGGCGTCGTCACCAACAGTGCTGCGGCGCCGTCGGAAATCTGCGACGAGTTACCCGCGTGAATGACTCCGTCATCGGCGAATGCAGGCTTCAACTTCGCGAGAGTCTCCACCGAGGTGCCGCGGCGAATACCTTCGTCGATCGAGACAACTCCGGAATCGGTTGTCACCGAAACGATCTGGCTTTCGAAAGCGCCGTCATCCTGGGCCGCGGCGGCGCGCTCGTGTGAGAGGGCGGAGAACTCGTCGAGATGTGTACGCGTGAGAGCCCACTTCTGTGCGATGGCCTCGGCCGACAATCCCTGATTGAACGAGAAATTGTCATAGCGCTCGAAGACTTTGGGACCATAGGGCTGCCCGGACGCCTTGGCCGCGCCCAGCGGAACCCGACTCATGACCTCGACGCCACCCGCGACAACAACATCCTGCTGACCCGACATGACGGCGTGCACCGCAAAATCGAGTGCCTGCTGACTCGAACCGCACGCTCGGTTGACCGTCGTACCCGGGATGGACTCGGGCCATCCCGCCGCGAGTACCGAGTAGCGGCCGATATTGCTCGACTGGTCGCCGACCTGGGAGACGCAACCCCAGATCACGTCGTCGACGACGCCGGGATCTATTCCGGTGCGCTCGGCCAGGGCAGCGAGGACCACTGCGGACAAGTCCGCCGGATGCACGCTCGACAACCCGCCGTTGCGCTTACCCACCGGAGTCCGAACTGCTTCGGCGATTACAACTTCACGCATGTCTCTCCACTCTCCGAACTGATTCTGTTCAACTACCGATTCGCGGCACGGCCCAGCGGCCGGCAAATCGAGGTTCACGTTTCTCCGCGAACGCGGCGTACGCCTCCGGTGCGTCGGAGGTACCGAAATTCATTGCCTGCGCGCGTGCCTCGTTGGCGAGCGCATCCCGCATCGTGCGGTCGGCGCCTTCGTTCAACAACGATTTACTCTGCGCCAGTGCGATAGGTGGTCCTGACGCCAAACGCTGTGCCAGCTCGCGCGCATATCCGTCGATCTCCGATTGCGGCACAACCCAGGTCACCAAACCGAGAGCCTCGGCTTCCTCGGCGCCGATGGTCTCGGCGAGCAATACAAGGCGTTTGGCCTGTTGCAGACCGACAAGTTTCGGCAGCAGCCATGATCCGCCGAGGTCCAATGACAACCCACGCTTGGAGAAGATCTGCGAAAACGTCGATTCGGGCGTGGCCACCACCAGGTCGCACCCGAGCGCCAGATTCCACCCTGCACCGACGGCCACCCCGGACACCTTGGCGACGGTCGGTATCGGCAGTTCGTGGAGCAGCAGGGCAACATCGGTGAGGACGCGCAACTTGTGCATGGGGTGGATATCGGCGATTTCCGACAGATCCGCGCCCGAACAGAACGCACCGCCTGCCCCCTCGATGACCAACGCCCGGACGTCGCGGTTGGTCTCGAGGGATACCAGCGAATCACGCAGCGCTGCCCATAGTTCCGGGTTGATCGCATTCTTACGGTGCGGACGGTTGAGCGTCAGTGTCCGAACACCGTCGCGGTCGTCGCTCAGCAGGACGGGTCCGGGCGCCACCGATGTGTTTTTCTCGTGTGCCATCAGCAGTACGCCGGTCCGATCGCGCCGCCGCCGCGCAACTCGGCGATGTCGTCCCCGGTGAAACCGAAGTCCGCGAGAACACGATCCGTGTGCTGACCGAGTCCCGGTACCGCCCCCATCGGCGGATCGAAGCCGGCGATGATCGGCGGCGGCAGCAGTGCCTCGATCGGACCGGCAGATGTGTCGACCTGCCGCCAGCGGTCACGAGCACTCAGTTGTGGGTGCTCGAGCACTTCACTAGGGAGGTTGTAGCGAGAGTTTCCGATTCCGGCCGCGTCGGCAGTCTTCTGAATGTGCTCGAGATCGTGTTGACCACACCACGATTCGATGGCCTCATCGAGAATGTCCCGATGACGGACCCTCCCGGAGTTGCCGGCAAATCGTGTGTCGTCCGCCAGGTCGGGACGCTCCAGTATCTCGCGGGCAAGTCGCTGCCATTCACGGTCGTTTGTCGTGCCGAGAACAACCGTCTGCCCGTCTCGGGTCCCGTACGAACCGTACGGCGATACGGCAGGCGAACTCATCCCCAACGGTTGCTGGTCGATCCCCGAGTACTTCGTGTACGTGAGCGGGTAGCCCATCAACTCCGTCATGGTGTCGAACAGACTCACCGACACCGACGACAGTTCGCCTCCGTTTCCACGCCCCTTACCGCACAATAGCGCCAGGATCGACAGCGCCGCATACAGTCCCGAGGAGATATCGGCGACGGGCGGTCCGGGTTTTGCCGGCTCACCCGGGCGTCCGGTCACGGCACATGCACCGGACTCCGCCTGGACGAGAAGGTCGTACGCCCGCTTGTGCGACAGCGGACCGCCGGCGCCGTAGCCGTCGATTTCCACCGTGATCAGATCCGGATGCCGTTCGGCCAGATCACTCGCCGACAGACGAAGTCGTGCCATCGCACCGGGCGCCAAGTTCGACACCAACACGTGAGCCTTGTCCAACAGCCTGTGCATGGTTTCGATCCCGGCCTCGGATTTCAAGTTCAGCGTGACCGATTCCTTACCGCGATTGGCCCAGACAAAATGTGCGGCAAGACCATTCACGACGTCGTCGTAGTCTCGCGCAAAATCGCCACCCTGCGGATTCTCGACCTTGATCACGCGGGCACCGAAATCCGCCAACGTACGCGTACACATCGGAGCAGAGACGGCTTGCTCCAACGTCACCACGGTAATTCCCGCGAGCGGCCCCCCTGATGTAGCAGAGGAGCCCGCGGCAGGCTCCGAATCCGACATCACATCACCATGCCACCATCCACCGGCAGCACCTGCCCGGTGACGAAGGACGAGGCATTCGATGCCAGGAACACAAAGGCACCTGCGATTTCCTCGGGCTCGGCCCAGCGGCGCAACGGGATTCGCGTCATCATGTTGGCAGCGAACTTCTCGTCGGTGCGGATGGTCTCGGTCATCGGCGTTGCAGCCAAGGGAGCGAGTGCGTTGACCAGGATGTTCTTGCGCGCCAGTTCCCGAGCCAACGACTTGGTCAGGCCGATGATCCCGGCCTTCGCGGCCGAGTAGTTCACCTGACCGAGCGTTCCGGTGATTCCGGCCGAGGACGTCACGTTGATGATTCGCCCCGTCCCGTCGGTAGCCAGGAACGGCAAAGCTGCCTGCGAGCAATGGAATGCGCCGAGCAGGTGGATGTCGAGCATCCGCTGGAACGAATCCTGCGCCAGATCCTTGAACATCGCGGGCGCGGTCACTCCGGCATTGTTTACCAGGATGTGCAGCTTTCCCTCGGTGAAACCGGCGGCACGCGCCACTGCAGCGTCGGCGGCGGCACGGTCCCTGACGTCGAGGGCAAAACTGTCCGCCTTGCCGCCGGCCGCCGTAATACGTTCTGCAACAGCAGCTGCCGCGTCGCCGTCGACGTCGGTGACCAGCACGGTCGCTCCGGCCGTCGCAAACGCCCGCGCAACGGCGGAGCCGATACCGCCGGCCGCGCCGGTGACCAGTGCTGATCGTCCCGTCAAGTCGAACATCGGATTGGTTGCGGTCATCAGTAGCTCCTCGGCATTCCCAAAGTATGTGATCCCAGATAGTTCAAAATCATTTCCTGGCTGATGGGTGCAATCCGCATCAGTCGGGCCTCACGGAAGTAGCGGGCGACGTGGTATTCCTCGGAATAGCCCATCCCACCGTGAGTTTGCAGTGCTCGGTCCGCAGCGGCAAAACCAGCCTCGGCACACAGATACTTGGCCGTGTTGGCTTCGCGACCGCACTGATTTCCCTGGTCGTACAACCAGGTTGCCTTGCGCAGCACCAGTTCTGCGGCATCAAGATGTGCAAGCGCGTCCGCAAGCGGAAACTGAATGCCCTGATTCATGCCGATCGGCCGACCGAATACCTCACGCTCGTTGGCGTACTTCACTGCCTTCTCGAGTGCCACCCGGCCGATGCCGAGCGCCTCGGATGCGATGAGCATGCGTTCCGGATTCAAGCCGTCCAGGAGGTACGAGAACCCCTTACCTTCCTCGCCAACCCTGTCCTCGACGGGAATCCGCAGATTGTCGATGAACAACTCGTTGGACGTGACGGCGTTTCGGCCCATCTTCGCGATCGGCCGGATGTCGACACAACTGCGGTCCAGATCGGTCAGGAACAACGTCATTCCGTCGGTCTTCTTCTTGACGTCGTCATAACGCTCGGTGCGCGTCAGCAGCAGAATCTTCTCGGATTCAAGTGCTTTCGAGATCCACACCTTACGTCCGTTGACCACGTAGTGGTCTCCGTCGCGCTTGGCGAAGGTCGAGATTCGAGATGTGTCCAAACCGGCGCCGGGTTCCGTCACTCCGAAGCAGACGTGCAGGTCACCTGACGCGATACGCGGCAATGTTCGTGCTTTGAGTTCATCGGATCCGTGGACGACCACCGGGTGCATGCCGAAGATGGACAGGTGAATCGAGCTGGCGGCGTTCATGCCGCCGCCGGACCTGGCCACCTCTTCGAGAAGTATTGTGGCTTCGGTGATTCCGAGCCCGTGACCGCCGTATTCCTCGGGGATGGTCATTCCCAGCCAACCGCCCTCGGCGATGGCGTTGTAGAACTCGACGGGGAACTCGTGCGCCCGGTCCTTCTCCATCCAGTACTGATCGTCGAACTTCTTCACCAGTTCAGCGACCGACTTGCGGATCAATTCCTGATCCTCGGTCAGTTCGAAATTCATACCGCCGGACACAATCGACTCCTCTGCTGTGCATCACCTGAAGGCTCGTCGGTGCGGCGCCCGGTTGCCCGAACTCCCCGCACCGACTTTCGTTGCTGTTTACGTGTTCAATCGGAGGCGGGGAGCGCGTTGGCAGCCTTGAGGGTCATGGCAACGCCGTCGCAGCTCAGTTCACCCACGCCGGAAGACGTGCACAGCACTTCGAGGCTCTGATTGGCGTCTACATAGCGTTTCCCGATGAGCGTGACAGCATCGGCGACTGTCGAGGCGGCCGCCTTCCCCGGCGCAGCGGGAACCATTGGGCTGCCCCCACAGGCGATTACAGGGTTTCCGGTTGCAGGTGCGCGGACGACGATCACCCGCGTAGTGCACACGGAACTGGCGAGCTGGCCTCCCGGCCGCAAAGGTATTGGTGCGGTCATGGTGAACCTCCCTTTTCGATAGGTCGATCGCCGAGCAGGGCCGAACCTGTGGGCGTCAAGTGTCGACGCGAAGAAATCAGGCCGAGCCGACAGGTACTCGTCGGTGGATCGTCCAAATTGACGACTTCCTAGGAAATTATATTCTCCATACTAGAGAATCAAGCTCTCTTTGACTATTCGCAGGAGGAAAAATGTCAGGACAGCGTCGTGGAACCGCCATCGCCATGACGGAGGAGGAACGCAATACATTCCTCTCCACACAGCCGATCTGCCGAGTGGCAACAGTCGGCCAGAGCGGAAGGCCGCACGTCAGTGCCCTGTGGTTCGTCTGGGACGGAACTTCACTCTGGCTCAATTCCCTCACCCGAAGCAGACGGTGGACCGACCTTGAACTCGATCCCCGGGTAAGCGTCATCGTCGACGAGGGAGATACGGACTTCCTCGGCTTACGCGGCGTTGAGCTGGAAGGAAAGGCTCGCCAGGTAGGTGAAATACCTCGCCGCGGGGAACCGGACGACACATTGACCACCCCCGAGCGCCTGTTTGCCGACAAGTACATAGGCGACGGCGGGAACTTCAGTTACGACGGCCGGCACGGCTGGCTCCAGCTCGTTCCCGAGAACATCGTGAGCTGGGATTTCTCCAAACTCCGGCGATAGCGGTTGACTACTGACATTCGCATATGGCAGTCTGAATTTCGTTGTTGAGAATCGCATTCTCATTCGAGAGAGTGCATCCTTCAGAAATCTGTACCAGCCGAACCAGCCGCAGCGCACAGCCAATTCACGCTTCGGCATCGCGGCGGAACACGAACATGAGAACGAGAGGTAGACCGTGCCACACTTCGCCAAACCGGCCGCGGGAAGCTGGACCGAACAGTATCCCCACCTCGGCACCGCACCCG